>JAWLGR010000066.1:0-12866 GCA_041684965.1 Mariniphaga sp. | reverse complement strand
TTTGTAATACAGAATAAAACCGGCTCCCTGCCAGTGCAGCAGTTTGATTTTGTCGCGGCGCTTATTGATAAAAATAAACACATCGCCATTGCAGGGATTACGGCCAAGGGTATTTTGCACCAGGCCACTCAGACCATCGAAGCTTTTACGCATGTCGGTTGGTTGGCTGAACAAATGTAACCGGTTCTCGGATGACAGGGCGAACATGGGCTAAAATGTTATCTGGTTTATCAACTGGCCAATATCAATCCTAACCGGGCAACTCATCTGAACTCCATTAGGGAATGAAACTTCTATCCGGCCATATTCTCCATCTGAAACCTTTGCCGTTCTGTCACCAGATACTTTCACCGGGATAAACCGTTTTCCTGCCACAGCTCCATGGCTGGGTACACGCGTCAACTGGCCGGGCACGTCTCCTCTTTGCTAAACCCGTCAGTTACCGGTCAGGTTTTTTGTTTTTTCGCATGGGATGAAGTTAGGAGCCATCGAGTGATCGAACAAAATGTATTTATTAGAAGATTATAAAAAAATAGACACAACCGCTCCAGAACTGGTACCTTAACTTCTAAAGTTATATAACAAATTTGACGACATGATGGATTCAAACAGATATACCAGGTTTTTCCGGCATTTTCATGGACATGATGCCATTTTCAGACAGAGTCATTCTTTTTTCCAAAGTTTCCTTTCCACCCTGGAAATTAAATTCAAGGAGCGGGCACAATTCTTCTTTTTGTGAAGCAACGCAATGTGGTGCAACCCTCCATGGCCTTGTAATGTGCGGAACAACCTGAACTCCGGGATATTCCTTTACCATTTCACAAATTTTTAACCATTCTGAAATTCCGCCGCACCACACGGGGTCTGACTGTATAAAATCAACACAATTTCTGTCCAGAAAGGCCTTTGCCTGCCACCGTGTGTGCCAGTGTTCTCCTCCTGCAATCGGAACTCCTGTTTCTTCTTTAATGCGAGCGTATCCGTCCACATGCTCCGGGCAAATGGGTTCTTCTATCCAAAATGGTTTGTACTCTGCAACAGCCTTGCATAGCTCAACCGAGTAGTCCACATCATCATAATAACGGATGCTGTGATTGTCAATCATGAGATGCCCTTCAGGTATTGCCTCACGCAATCTTCTAACCAATTCGATATTCTCTTTAAATCCTTTTTTACCATCTTTTGCAGATTTGTTCCAGTACCACTTCTGATAAACGTATCCCTTATCATAAGCATCTTTTGCCCTTTTGCATGCTTCATCCAAACCTTTATCTGCCTCCCCCGGACGCCAATACACGGGAACTTCTTCGCGAACTGAATTGCCCATGATTTTAAATACAGGCTGGCCGAGCAACTTTCCGCGCAAGTCCCACAGGCAGTTGTCCACCGTACTGAAAGCCATAAATATCCGCCCCGTGCTGGAAAGTCTCCCTTCTTCCCTGATTTTATCAGCAATAACCTCACCTGTTATGGGATCTCTGCCATGCAGAAAATACTTCGCTCTGCCGGGAAGAATGGTTTCCCAAATCATTTCGCCATCATACTTCTTATCCAGCGGATCTTTTCCTATCAGAAGTTCACGGATTTCCGGAAGGTGTTTTTTCAGGAACTCCATATTTTGATAGGGGCTGCCTTCAAATTCCCCAACAGTGCCATCTTCCGTTTCAATCACAACAGTTTTGTCAATGTTGACTTTTTTTATAATATGTTTTTTGGAAAGGGAACCAGCGAAAAGAAACTTTCCTGGCATAGACGCAAATCCCGCTGCAAGAATTCCACCTTTTAAAAGAAATTCCCGTCTGGTACTTAGCATTACTGTTTGGAAATCTGAATTTTTGATGTTCATCAGTGGTTTATTTTAATGATTATAAAATACTAAATTGGTTTTACTCTGATACCACTTAAAACCGGTTGTCCTTCTATCGGTAAAAATTTAACCTTTATCCCTCCGTTATCTTTTGCATAAATTTGAAATTTATAGGTAGCTGCCCGCAAAGGCCCATATTGCTTTGCAAGATTAAGGTTGTCCAATACACACTCCCCGTTAATTTCCATGCTGAACACACGGGATCCTTCTTTGACTTCTGTTTCTTCATCTGCTGATAAATTATAGATGAGTTCCTCTTCTCTGGTATTGCGGTTCGGCTCAACAAAACAGACTTCCACTTCGTAAAGACCTCCTTTTACATCAAATCGATAGGTTTCAATTCCTTCGTTAAAGGTTTGGAACAGCGGGTCGTTTTCGGTACCGAGAATATCGTTCGATATTCCGGTTTTCGGCTGCCGGCCACCGGTTTTTATTAGCGGAGCACCACCTTCGTATCCCCATAACCCGGGCGTATATTTTCTGTCGGCCATCCACAATACTTTGGAAGATGGATCATAAAATGACCAGTGTGCACCTACATTCACAGCAATTGCTTTTTGATCATCTGCTTTCAGCGGCATGGAGTATAATTCGAAATTAACTCTCATTCTATCTTCCATACCATTATCATCAATTGCTTTCAACTCATTGTGCCCGTCTTTAAACGGAACATCAAAAACGACTGTTTGTGCAGAAACTTTTTTCGTTCCCAATGAAATGCCATTGAGAAACAATTCCACATTACCGGAATTAGAGAAAATTTTGACAGCGTGTGTACATACATCGCTTCCGGCATCATCTTCAATTCCGGCACGTTGGGTATAATTTTGCGATGCAATATGGAGCACAGGTTTGTCAGAAAACCAGGCCCGGTAGAGATTAGCGACTGCTTTTTCCGACCGGTCAAAATTCACCAGTCCCTTTTGGTTTACATGAGGAATGGCATCGCCCCTTCGTTCGGACCCGAAATCGGCAAAGTTCCACGCTGCAAATCCTGAGAGAAAGGGCATGTTCATCATCTGCTCCAAGTAGGACTCATGCATAATTACCTGGTAGTCTTCCGTATAATCCCAAGGTTTTGGTGACTCCGATTGATTTCGCACATCGGCCCCGGGACCATACTCTGAAACAATCAGCGGCCGGTTGGGGTATCGTTCATTCTGTTCGGTTAAAAACGGAGTGAGGTCTTCCTTGTCACCATAATACCAGCCGAAATAGAGGTTCCATCCGAGCACATCCGGAACATCAGTTAATCCGTATTTGTTGTATCCATCCTCAAAGTAGCTGGTGACGTGAACCGCCATAACCGTTTTTCGGTCCGGAGCCTCTTTTTTGGAAAGCCCCTCCAGCTTTTTGGCCAACTCCACTGTGGAATCCGCAATTTGACGCCGTTCGGCCTCAGCCATGTTCCTGTTACCGCTGCTAAACAACTGGATCATCACTTCATTCATGTATCCATAGAACACAACGCTTGGATGATTTCGTGTTTGCCGGATGTGCTCGCGCTGCATATTCAGACAGTTTTCTGTAAATGCTTCTGATTGCGTAATCCCAACGTTTCCCGGCATTTCAGTCCAAACCAGCAGACCAAGCCTGTCACACATGTTATAAACCGCTTTGCCCTGGGGATAATGGGCCAGCCTGACAAAATTGAAACCCATATCCTTGATATGCCTAAAATCATTCCGATGATCTTCATCCGACAAGGCGCTTCCTTTCCCGGGCATGTCCTGATGCCGGTTTGCACCAACCAGTTTTACCCGTTTTCCATTCAAAACAAACCGGTTCTGATCATCAAATTCAAACCAGCGCAATCCCAAGGGGATTACCACCTCATCAAGCAGCATTTCGTTTTTACCCGTGCTGTAGATCCGCGTAATCACATTGTACAAATATGGATTTTCGGGCGACCAAAGGGACGGATTCTGTATCACCATATTTCCGATTTGAAAATCAAAGGCTTTTCCGGCAGGAAGAGTTACCTCACGGTTTTCAGAAACGACTACATTCTGATTATGATTGGTTATCTGTGTTTCAATGCGAATACTCTGGTTTTGATTTAATGTATTTACAATCTTTCCGAAAAGCGAAACATCCGCTTTATCATTAGAAACAGTATTTATTTTGGTGAACACCCCGTCGGAAGCATTATTATCCATATCGAAATGAACCGGGTCCGTAACAATTAACCTCACATTCCTGTATATTCCGCCATAAAATGTATAGTCCATCCGAAGTGGGGGAATATCCTCATTGTGTTCATTCGTTACCCTAACTGTTAGCAGATTGTTCTCACCAAACCCGAGATGCGAAGACAGGTTAAAACGGAAGGCCGTATATCCACCAATATGTTTGCCCACTTTCTTTCCGTTTATATACACCTCCGTTTCCTGGTTTGCGCCTTCAAAATCAAGAAAAACCTGCTTTTCTTTCCAATCATCAGGAATACTGAGGACTTTTGCGTACCACCCTGGCCCCTGATAAAACCCGTCTTCTTCATCAAAGGCATCCTCGTTGTTCCATGTATGCGGTATATTAACAGGTAACCATTGTTCATAATTTATTTCATTACTTAAGGTGATTTCCCCTTTATGAAAAAGCCAGCCTGAATTAATGGTTTTATTGATTCGCTGTGCATTTGTATGTGTAACAAACGCCATTAATATAAATGCGTAGAAAAAAGCTGTTATTCTCATCCGATATTTCTTTACTCAAATTAAAAATGATCTCTTAGGCTATATACCTGTTTGTTTAATTCATACATTCCGTCGAGGGCGTTGTAATAGGGTTTAAAATCATAATCCACAACTCCTTTATTAGAATTGCGTCTTTTCCCCCATTCTCCTTTGTCCATATACCTAAACCAGTGCCAACCGACACAATTTGGTGACTCTAATAATTTCAGAGCGAAGTGTTGATAAAACAATCCTTTTTCTTTTTGTGTACCCACAATGGCTCCTGCCCCTGTAATGTTGGGCAGTCCGGTATCATCGGCTTTCACGTACCATTCCGTTATCATAAATGGTTTACCCGACCATTCGGTCCAGGCATTGATTTCTTCTGAAACCGGAGTCCAGCGAAAGTAGTAGTTGCACGATAAAATATCCAGGTATTTCCCGGCAGTTTGAAAAACCAGCGGATTGGTGAACATCCCGCTTTGATTGTCATCGAAGTAAATCCTGTCGTTCCAGTAAAAACGGTTTCCAAGCAGCATGTGATTGGGGTCTGCCTTGCGAATCGCATTGGATGCAACACTATAATAACGATCCATTAAAAATGCCCGAAACTCATCTCTTACCTGATCGTTTAGCGGGCTGTCCACAGTTAGTCCTTTTTTGCCCAGCCATTCTATTGTGGCAATATATCCTTCTTGTGTTTTAGGCAGTTTTAAATAACCATCGAGCATATCGCGGGCAAAGTTTAATTCATTATCGAAGAAATAACCAAACAGGTTAGGGTCGTCTTTAAACTCCACCAGCTCACTTGCCCGCATTTCGCAATACGTCTCAAATCCCTTGTCAAAAACAGGGAATAGTTTTGAACTTTCATTATAACCCGCAGATTCATCGAGTGTACTTTTAAAATCTGTTACCAGGCTAAGCATCACACAATACGAAAATCGTTCATCATTTCGTTGGTTATACGCCCTTATTTGTTCTAGATCTGCCCAGGAGCCGGCTCCATTGTAACCGTAGCGCTGCAAAAGCGAAATAGCATAATCGGCCCATTTGTCCTTTGTTTCGTATTTCACACTGTAGGTAAACAAAACCCTGTCTGAAGCTTTCAGGTTTAAAGAGTTGATTGCAATGCTAATCATCGGATGTCCGTCGGGTGAGACCGTCCACCATTTGCCATCTAACTGTGTTGTATAATAAAAACCGGTTTTTTCGAGGCTGATATCTGTCCGGTCATTATAACGTCCTATGGGGATATTTTTTTGTCTGTAACGGTTTAGCGTGGCGACGGTTTGCACCTCCATTTTTTTCCAGTCTTCGTAATAGCGTGTACCTGTTTTATTGGTATCCTTCTCGCGAACATTAACCATTATCGATTTCGGCTGCTGGCAGGAAACTAAAATAAGAGTGGTTATAAATAGAATACAAAAGATAATTAGCGGTTTAATTGTCATTATCCCTTTAGCAAAAGGGTTTAATTTCCTAAAATTTCGTTTATACATAATTGAAATATTAGAATGTTGTTATTTTTTGTAATCAGTCCCCGTTAAACTATTCAGTACCGATTCCTGCCATTTGTGCAATTCAACCGCCATCTCATCCACTACTTCAGGAAATTCATCAGCAAGGTTTGTCGTTTCCGCCGGGTCATTTTGAATGTCATATAATTCGTATCCTTTTTCGTTGGGGGTATCTCCCTCGACGATCAGTTTATATCGATGGCCCATCATAACCCGCGCACCTTGAAAATCCTCTTCTGAAATATCTGAGTACTTACAATTCCTGAAAGTACGGGTATATTTTCCGTCCATCATTTTGGCAAGTGGCGTAGTGCCTTCCTGTAGTTCCGGGTTTATGTATGGTTCACAATTATCGTCAAACAAATCGCGGTTAAACTGCCAGAAAAAATGGGGCTGGCTTCGTTGTAGTGAAGGGTTCTTTAAAAAAGGTACCAAGCTTTTCCCATCGAGCGGTCTTTCGGGAAGTGGTTGTCCGGTTATTTCTGCCAGTGTTTGCATGTAATCAGTAGTCACTGATATTGCCGAAGTAGAAGCCGGCTCCTTTATTACAGCAGGCCACTCCATTATACCCGGAACCCGGATACCCCCTTCGTACATGGTTCCTTTGCTTTCGCGAAGCGTCATTCCGGCATGTCCGGCGCTACCAGGAGTGCCATTATCGCCCACATACATAAACAAGGTGTTTTCCTTCAGGTTATTTTCTTTGAGAAAGGTCCTCAGTTTACCAATTGCCCTGTCCATTGCTGTGATTTCGGCATATCGTTCCTTTAAAACATCGCCAAGTGGGCGCGATAAACCTTTGCCTGTTTCGAGCGATGTTAGGCGTACCTTTCTTTTATTCAAACTATCTGGAAGGTTTTTATAAAGAGCAACATCTTCGGGCAACCCTTGAAAAGGTTCATGAGGAGAACCAAACCAAACTACTGTTAAAAACGGTTTATTTTGATTTTTCGATTGCTGAATGAATTTAATGGTTTCATCGATAAGGATTTCAGAACTTTCGCCTTCTATTTTCTGTGGTGTTTCTCCGTTTCTGGATAATACCGGGTCTATTTCAAAAAAATTATCGTGCGAAAGCCATTCATCGAAACCCATGGCCCCCGGGCTGGTGGGCGATTCTTTTTTAATTGGCCCCACATGCCATTTCCCGAAATGGGCGGTTGCGTAACCGGCATTTTTTAATAGGTGCGCAATGGTAATTTCTTCGGGGCGTGTCGACCAGTTTGGGCCAAAAGTGCCATACCGGTTGGGGTGCCGGCCAGTTAACAAACTGCCTCGTGTTGGAGAGCAAGTGGGATGCCCTGAATAAAACCGGTCGAAACGCAATCCACTTGCTGCCATCTCGTCTAATATCGGGGTTTTTACAAACGGGTGGCCGTTGTAACCCACTTCGTCCCAGCCGTGGTCGTCGCCCATAAGCAGGACGATATTGGGAAGTTCTTTTTTTGTTACCTCTTTTGCTTTTTGTGGGTTTGTGCAGGAAAACGTTATGGCTATGAGAGGTAGCATTATTCCGGCTACCATAATTTTTGAATTCATAAATAATAGTGTATTAATTTAAAAATTAGAATGCATTTAATAGTGTGAATAAATGCAGTAAAAATTCAGCCCATTCTGTATTTTAAAGAATTAACCGTGCTTGCAATTTATCCTATTAGGCCAGAAATAAAGCCCGGTATTAAACTATACTTTCTCAGGCATAGCATAAGGTTCACGGTATGTCCGTGTCAGGTATTGATCTGCCTCCGGATTATTTACAAACAATTCTGTTTGCGGATTAAAAGTGAGTTGATTTTCACCTACCCGGTAGGCAATATTTCCGAAATGACACAACGAAGCCGAGAGGTGCCCTTCAATTATCGGGTTGTCGAGGTCTTGTTTTCCTCCGCTTCTCAAACAGGCTACCAGGTTATCCCAGCCGTTGCTTCTCTCCTCAGGTGGCAAATCATCGTCTGATTTTGCCGGACCGGGTTCATCGCGTCTGCCAAAATAGGTTTTGAAGCTTCTGCTGCTTATTACCATATATCCGTCAGCACCATAAACAAAACACCGAAGATCCGAGTCTTCCGGCATACCTTCAGGATTTGTAGGAAGGCACCTTACTTCATTTTGAATAATCATTCCGTCGTCATAAACATACGAAACATCCATAATATTAGGCGTTTCCTGTTCCTTTTGGTCGCGGCCAAATAATCCGGCGGTGCAAAGAATTTTTACTGGATGGGTGTTTTTGTTCAACGCCCAGCGGGCGGTGTCCATCCTGTAAATGCCATTATTCCCGATTTCACCTGTGCCGGTATCCCAAAACCAGTGCCAGTGGTACAAAAACCGGTTCAGGTTAAACTGCCGAAACGGTGCCGGGCCCAAAAAAATGTCCCAGTGCACACCCGCAGGAACATTGCTATCGGCGAAAATTCCGATAGGTTCGCGGTACCTGTAAGTAATTCCACGGGCCATGTACACCTTTCCCAATACACCATCGTGAATCATTTTTATACCCTCTTTTACGGCTTTGCTGCTGCGGTAGCAAATTCCAGACTGAACAATGCTGTTGTATTTTTTTGCAGCCTCTACCATTTTCCGGCCTTCGGAAACATTGTGACTAACAGGTTTTTCAACATAAACCGCTTTACCAGCCTGACATGCCCAAACCGTTTGGAGTGCATGCCAGTGGTCGGGTGTTGCCAGCGAAACAATATCAATATCCTTGTCATCGAGTACCTTTCGGAAATCGGGTTCGGTTTGTGGTTTCGAGCCATACAACTCTTCCACAATTTTTACATTTTCGGGGAACAAGCGTTCATCCACATCGCAAATTGTTTTAACCGTTACGTTGGGTATTTTCGCATAATTTTGCATGTGCACAATTCCTCTTCCATTTATGATGCCTCTCACACGCTCACGCTTTCCGGCAATACCAATTACAGCAACGTTTACTCTTTCAGCAGGGCTGTTTGTAATCATATTTTTGATGAATGCAGGGGCCACGAATGCCCCTGCTGCCGCCGATGCGGAAGATTTTAAAAAATCTCTTCGTTGTATTGGTTTCATTGTTAGTTTCTTTAGGTTAAACGTTAAATTTTGCCTTCAACTGCTTCCACATTTTGGCGTGTTCAATCAATAAATTTGTATTGTCGCCTTTTTTTATGATTTCAACAGAGAACGAGCCGTCAAAACCGTCGTAAAGCAATAATTCGAATTGCCGTTCGATAGCTTTCATTTTGGCCTCATCATCTTCGGGAATACTCCAATGAACATGTACCACACGCCCTTTAATGTGACGATAGGCGGTGTCGGCGTCTTCGCCGTTTTTCAGCGAATGTGAAAGGTGCCAGTTTACTCTGAAGGCAGGTGGATGTCCGGCCAAAAACATCATTTCACCAGTATCAACGCCAATGCTGTTACCATGGGTTTCAAGCGCAAGCATAACGCCCGCTTCCCAGGCTTTTTCGGCGGCACGTGCCTGGTAACCGGCCTGCACCTTGCGGCTTTCGCTGCGTTCTGTCGGGTCTTCCGGAAGTTTATCGGCAAAGAAACGAATATTAGGCGCACCGAGGTCAGCGGCAAGGTCAATGTATTGAAACATTTTTTCCAACTGTTGGTCACGGTCATCCCTGAGAAATTTGACGCCCGGGGAAATGGCCGAAATTTCAATCCCGCTATCAGCGAAGCGGTTACGTACCTCTTTGCGCTGAGACTTTGTCATGGACAACTCAATTCCATGGGCATGTTTCCACTCAGGTCTGAATTCAAGAGACTGATATCCATAATTTTTGGCCATGCCTATCAATTCCAGAACAGTTTTGTCCTGCGCCATAGACGACATAAAACCCAGTTTCATGTTGAAGGGTTTCCGGTTATTAGGCGCAATGGTATTGGCAGTGCCGGGATTACCGGCAAAAGAAACTGCAGGTAACGATAATGCCGCAGCAGATATAAATGATTTTTGAAGGAATTCTCTTCTGTTTGATTGATTTTTCATTTCAATATTTTTTTAAGACGTTACGTGATTATACCACACGGCGATATTGTACAAACACATGTTACAACATGGGGTGTAGCTTATACTCTCATTAATATCAGGCGTTTTTCAGAATAAACGCCTGACATTACCAAACATATCATTTAACCTATGACAACTAATTATAACCTGGATTTTGCTCCATAACTGCTCCAGTATTGGCATCAATAATTCCCTGGGGTATTGGAAAGTATTCGTTGTAAGGCTGAACCTTACTCTCATCCAAACGTGGATTATATTTTACTGTCCATTCGTAGAACTTACCTGTTCTTACCAGTGTATGCCTACGGTATTCTTCTGTTACCAGTTCCCTGGAACGCTCTTTCAGGATAAATTCAAGAGTTACATCAGAGGCAGATATTGAAGATGCATTTGAACGTGCCCTTAATTCATTCAGGTAGTTTGCGGCAAGACCATTCTCACCCTGCTTCATCAGCGCTTCAGCTGCCAAGAGGTAAGTTTCGGCTAAACGCATAAACAACTGATCATCATATTGTCCTGCTCGTCCTGCATTCTCAAGAATATAGGGATCATTGTATTCCCATTTTCTCACCCATGGCCATAAAAAATGATCTTCCAAATCGTCAGGTTCATCATAATCCATATTTGTATAGCGCAAGGTGTCAAATTCAGTAGTACTTTCATCCTTCGGATAGATGTAATACTTTTTTACGACATGCTCAGAATATCTGTCATCAAAAGGTTCGTACCAGGCAAAAGCCGAATCGGATACAGATAGCCGTCCAGCTCCCTTTCCTCCATTATAGGTGTACAAAACATTGAGGTCATCAACTTTTTTTAATTTACTATCTTTCCGGTAGTCCGAATGCCAAAGATTTCTCATGGACAGATATGCACTGCCAACTACATCATCGTAAGCATTATTTAGAACCCAAAGTACTTCGTTGTTACCACTTTCTCGTGTTACGTTATCAAAGATGTCGGAAAATACATTTCCCGGTTCAGATGCATTAATCCCGAATCTTGTCGTCATCAGTTCATATTCCCCACTGTTAATTACCCTCAAAGCTTCATCTGCTGCTTCATCCGGACGATTCATATCAAGATATAATTCTGCCAGTAAGGTGCTGGCAATGGCACTGTTAACCGTGCCTGATTCCTCAACCATGTCCAGATTGTCGCGGGCAAACAGTAAATCTTCCTCCATTTGTTGCTGAATCTGTTCAACAGGAGTACGCTCCCAATCATTGCGATAAGTTGTTCCGGTAATTTCATCAAGACTGGAAGGCACCGGTCCCCAACCATAACGTAAATGTCGGTAACACCAGGCCCTTATAAGTTGTGCTTGGGCAATCACCTTGTTTTTAACAACCAGATCCTCTTGCTCACTATTTCCCTGCCAGTCAACTTCATCGTTCTCTGCCCTGTTAATAATTAGATTTGTAGTATTAATAATCTCGTACAACCTGGTAAATGCCATGTCAACTAAAGTATTTTGAGAGTTAAGATCAGCGTAGTCATTAAAAGGATCAGTAACCTTACCCCCATTGGCAACAAATACATTATCTGTCCCTAATTTAAACAATTCATCTCTGCTTGCAGTTTGTGTTCCGTCACGTTGGTCTCTTACAAGTGCATATACTGCATTCAGTCCATTTACAAATCCATCATAATTAACAAACAAGTTTTCTGCAAAAATATCATCACGTGGATCTTCTCTTAAGAATTCCTCTTCATTACACGCTTGTAAAATAAAAATGAAGCCTATAATTAATATTACTATCTGTTTTTTCATTGTCTTTAAAATTTAATTATTACAAACCAATGTTTACCCCAAAAAGAAATGATTTCGTTTGTGGTACTGCTGTTTGATCAGAAAATTCAGGATCAAGGCCAATCCATTCTGTCCAGGTTGCCAGGTTTTTAGCATTTACAAATAATTTAACATTATCCAGTTTATATCTATTCACAAATACTTTAGGCAAAGTATAGCTTAACGTAACATCTTGCAAACGGATAAAATCTGCACTGCGATAAAAATCCATGCCAAATTTATTGATTTCTGAACTTCTTTTATTTGCTGGGTATTCATTACTGTTATTTTCTGGTGTCCAAAAATATACATTGTATCTGTTCAAACGCATTTCATTATCATTTGTACCCAGTAATTCATTACGTTTTGTTACACCGCTCACTGCATTTAAGAAAAAACTTAGTGTCCATCCTTTGTATTTCAATGTATTTGTCATGCTTGTTATAAAATCAGGTATCCTTCTTCCTATAACCTGCCTGTCGTCTGCAGAAACTTTACCGTCGCCGTTTGCATCGAGATAATGTATTTCTCCTGCAACAACATCTCCCTGTGGTGTATCTTCCTGATCTTCCTGATAAATGCCATCAAACACGTAGTCATAATTTATGTTAACAGGTTCTCCGATAAACCAACGGCTGTCAATATCATCAACGTAATTTCCCTCATCATCGGTTAGTCCAACATGAACAATTTCAGTATTATAATGGGATATATTGAAGTTTGTTGTCCACATAAAATCAGAGCTACTTATATTCACCGAGGTCAGTTGGAATTCAACGCCATTATTAGATGTTTCACCAATATTTTGAATAATAGAACCGGTACCGTTAACATCTGAAATGGATTTACTTAAAAGCAAATCGGTAGTATTTGACCAGTAGGTATCAAAAGTTCCTCTTAACCGGTTATTAAATAAGGGTGCAGTTCTCATATTACGCAGTTAATTTTGTATAATACCTTTCAGAAAATTCATTCCAAAATCCTTTCCACCTGTTGGATTTTACGA
>JAWLGR010000065.1:0-12918 GCA_041684965.1 Mariniphaga sp. | reverse complement strand
GTTAAAGATTAAAAAGGCAGTTCTGTTTAAAAGCTTAAAACAGCTATATTTAATCCGGAAACTAAAGGTAGAAACTAGTTTTTAGACAGACTGCCGTTGGCAACAAGTTAAAGAATCCCTGCCAAAAATATATTAATAGATCATGAAAGAATTGCTGTTTGCCAAAATAGAAGAATATATATCCTTAAGCGATGCCGATTTCCAGATTATTAATTCGTTGTTCAAACAAAAAGAATACAGAGTCAATCAAATCATACATCAGGAAGGTTTAATATGCAACAAATTGTGGTTTATTGCAAAGGGATTGGTGCGATATACATCAAATATTAATGGGGAAGACCGTAACTTCATTTTCAGAAATGAAGGTAATTTTATTGGGGATATTGAAAGTTTTATAAAAGGAACTCCAAGCACAAAAAGTATTGTAACATTAGAAGACTGTGTGATATACCTTATTTCCAAAAACGACTTACAAATTTTCTATCAAAAAGTTACCCATGGCGAAAGATTTGGACGTTTATTGGTTGAAAATATTTTTGCTGCTGCCGTAAACCACCTTGTTTCCTTTTATACTGAAAGCCCCGAACAGCGTTATATTAAGTTAATCAAGCAAAACAAAGATTTCATTCAACGAATACCACAATACCATATCGCCTCATTTTTGGGTATTAAGCCTCAATCTCTTTGCCGGATAAAAAAAAGATTGTTGTCTGCTGATTTATGAACATGGGTTCATCTACATCTTACTTTTAAAATACAACTTTGCACCAGGTTTATTAAAATGAATTGTTCCTGAAACTTCTTATTTGCATCATCATTGCATTAGGTTTATTTGAAATGGCATTCAACCTCTAACATTAACTCAAGGATAATAAAGAGTCCATGGGTATTTCTGCAAATAGACAACGTCAGGAATTCCCGTTATTGTTTGAATCCCATCATTAGTTTCATATCAAGCTATTGCAGGAAATTGGAAGTTGAAGTCTAAGAGTATGGAGGGAGTGGGAACGATTAAGCTGCATTTAAATAGTGTAAACAAATAAAATTTCTAAAATGAAACAAATACTTTTCGGATGTGCAATGGTTTTGGCATCATACATTAAAAGCAGTGCACAGGTTGGCGGGTTTGTACCTATGGACGAATCGATGCAGCAGCTACTCAATTTTTACAATACCGATACAATAATTGTGGTAACCCCCAATGGCTCCGAGGTAAAGCAAAACGATAAAAAATCTATTGAAAGCTTCGCATTCTGGAGAGAGAACATTGTTTACATCTACAAGCAAGAATCGGCATTAAAAACCGATGATCAGGCTCAACATATTCAGCTCTTTGGGCCAGCTTTTTTGTTTGAAACGGAAATTTTCGCCCCCTTTAAGGTTGAACACAATGGATTCTCATATCAGGGAAGAAAATTCGTTAAGCCCCAGGATTCCTTCTACTATATGAATAAGGATGCTAACCGCATTTATACTTGTCGTAACAGCGATGATTTCCCATTAGTTTACAATGAATATCTGGCGGGAGGCGTTTACCAACTCTACGTTTTTAGCGGGGGTAGCATCATTATATCTGGTTTCGATAAAGGCGATGGTTCAGCACCAGACATAAATGATATGGATAGATTTCGGGCTAAGTACTTCTGTCAGACAATCAGCAGCCAATTTTTCGACCTGCACTTTGCCTGTAGCTACCCCTCAATAAATGCGGATTCTCTGGCAAGTGAACTTGATAGATTTGTGATAGCCTTATGCAATTATTTGCAGGTTGATACATTGGGCATACCGAAAGTAACCACTTATATATACTCAAACCGAGAGGATTTACAGCTATTCATTGCTGCAAACAGCAATCAAACTGTTTACGGTAAATCGTTTGGGAACACTAACCACATAATGCATTTGGATTTGGGAATTTTTAAACACGAGTCTGGGCATAGTATCATTGGCAGTAAGGTAGGTAAAAATCCAAATCCCTTTTTCGATGAGGGTTTCCGACAGTACACCGACTATTTTTTCAGTAGTGATGCCTACGAAAATGACTTAAAAATATTCAAAGAGAATGTCCATTTGCTTACCCCTGAACTGGTTTTATCTACAAACAATTTTTTCTTTAGCACTATGGTAAACTACAGCATCTCGGGAGTCTTTGTCAAGCATATCATCGATAGAATTGGCCCAGATGAGTTTAAAAGTGCGTATAGACAGAATAATATCATCGGAACATTGCAAGACAATGGATTATCGTTAGAAAATATAGTTGATGAGTTCAAAAGGCTTAATGGCCCAAATATTCGTATCAAATAACAATCTGAATTATTATGGACGATACTAAAAAGGAGAAACTAAATATAGCCTCAAAGGTAAACCCTAACTCTTTAAGTAAATTTGCTATTTCTTTTAAACTTGGCATTGAGCCAATGAAAAGACTTCTTATTGCAGACTTTCAAAACGATTCTGCTTACGTAGCAATAGAACCTCAACTCTTTGATGATGAGATTAACGGGAAGGGTTTAAGAGTGCTTGTCTACAGAACAGATAAAATGGTAGATGTTTATCACCAAAAGGGCGTAAAGGTAGATATGGAAACCTTTAGCATTGGTGCTGGGATAGGAATGCTTAAAGAAACAACAATTGAACCTAACATATTTGAGATAGACCAGGACGGCATAAATCTTCACATAGCATTTACTGATAAGAATGGCGAAATTGTTGAGATGAAGATAAAAGAAGGTAGTACCAGCAAAAAACGAATGAAATTTCTTGCGCCAGTAGGTAACGATATAAAGAGCCCAAAGCAACTGTTCCTTGCCTTTATGGAAGATTTTGACTTTGTGCTTAGGAAAGGCACCTTTTTTTATGCAAGGGTTGGTAATCGTGACCTAAAACCAAGTCTTTTCCCCTTAACACGAAATGGCGAAAAAGTATTTTTTGCCAGATACTCAAATAGTCCATTGGTGGGAACTATAAACCCTCCTATGGTATCGCCCTTAATGTTCAAATCATTTGATTCCGGCATAACAAAAGTGGAGGGTATGCTATTGCAACTCCAAAACGGCAGGGTGAACTCAATGTCAAAGAAATATAATGGCCAAACTATTTCGATAGAATTTCCAGAGGGGATGGTCAACCTTTACGAGTTACAAGATGGAGTTAAATATACTGGAACATGGATATACAAAATAGACGACCAGGTAATTACAGGGGGTAATACAATTTTGCTAAAAACCAGCGATAATGTTGAGGTTCACATAAAGGTAACTCGAAAGTGGATTCCCCAAAATTTACCAGTAAGCTTCCAACTATTCACCCTCTTTGTAAAATCATTTAGGCAATGGCCAACAACCTATTACTGGAAAGGGAAGGTAGATTTATCGACTGAAACAATTTTAGATGGAAAATGGCTTAGGAAGTGAAACGAAATTTTATTCTTGTGGTTAACACAAAAAAACTCCTGTAGATTGATAGAGAATATATAAATTAACATATTTATGGAAGTACTTATTCGTAGAACAAAAACAAATGATTTTCTGATCACAGAAAACATAACTCGTGAAACATTTTGGAATTTGTTTAAATCCGGTTGCGATGAACATTTGGTTTTACATAACCTGAGAAAAAGTAATTCTTATATATCCAGCCTTGATAGGGTTGCCTTATGGGAGAATAGAATAACAGGACATATTATAACTACAAAAGCTAAGGTAGTAGACAAGCAAAACCATGAACATCAAGTTTTATGTGTTGGCCCCATTTCGGTTCTTCCTGAATTTCAAAAAAAAGGGATAGGGGGAACACTCTTAAATGAATCAATAGCTATTGCCAAAGAAATAGGTTTTTCGGGAATGATACTATTTGGACACCCCGATTATTATCAGCGTTTTGGATTTGTTAATGCGCAAAAATACGGAATTACCACAAAAGAAGGATTGAATTTTGAACCTTTTATGGCTTTGGAATTACATCAAAATGCTTTGTTAACCGTAAGCGGTAAGTTCTATGAAGACAAAGCATTTGAGATCGATGAAGAAGAACTCAATGAGTTTGAAAAACTTTTTCCAAAAAAAGAGAAGGGCAAACCTAAAATTGACATTAATCATTAGAAACAAAATGACACTTGAAGAATTAGGATACAATAAAAAGTTTGAAGCATTTATAATTGAACAAAAACTAAATGACTTTGAAATAGGAAGAATAATCACAGAACAAAAGGAACGCTTTACGGTAAAAACAATACAAGGCGAATACGAAGCCGAAATTACTGGAAATATGAGATTTTCGGCTGTTAGTCGTGAAGATTTTCCAGCTGTAGGCGATTGGGTTGCTTTGACAACATATGATTCAGATTCTGCGATAATACATAAAATATTACCAAGGTTCTCAATTATTAAACGACAAGCGGTTGGTCAATTCGGAGAAATTCAAATTATAGCGACAAATATTGATTACGCTTTATTAGTTCAAGCAGTTGATAGAGATTTCAATATAAACAGACTTGAAAGATACCTGACTATTTGTTATTCATCAAATGTTAGCCCTTTAATTTTACTCAATAAAATTGACCTTATTGATGAGCAAAGATTATATGAGCTATTGGAAAGTATTAAATTACGAATTAAAGATGTTCCAGTTATTGCTATTAGTAACGAGACTCAAAACGGATACGAAACTATTAGAAAAACTATTGAAAAAGGAAAAACATATTGTATGCTTGGTTCTTCAGGAGTTGGAAAATCAACTTTATTGAATAATCTTTCTGGCAGAAATATAATGAAAACGGATTTGATTAGTCAAAGTACCAGTAAAGGGCGACATATAACGAGCCATAGAGAATTAATTGTGCTTGAAAGTGGTGGAATTCTTGTTGACAATCCCGGAATGAGAGAAGTAGGAATTGCAGACATTGCATATGGCTTAGAAACTACCTTTGACAAAATCATTAGTCTCTCTAATAAATGCAAATTCAAAGATTGCACCCATACAACTGAGACTGGTTGTTTAGTTCTAAAAGCCGTTGAAAAAGGAGAAATAGAAATAAGCACCTTCGAAAATTACCTGCGGATGGAAAGAGAAAAAGCACATTTTGAAACAACAGTTGAAGAACGACGCAAGAAAGATAAAGAATTTGGGAAAATGATTAAGAATTACAAAAAAGACATAAGTAAAAATAAGTACTAAGCACAACATGCGGATATTTTATTGCCGAGTTTGTTCTGAAATCAACGGCTGTGGCTCGCTTCAAACTTCATTGCGGTTTGACAGTGCTCCGAAGTCGGCAACAAAAAAAATACCGCCACTGTTATACCGCATGCAAAAAACATAGTGCTATAATTTAGGATTAAGGATAAATGAAAAAGAAAAAAAAGATTCATAAAGATAAAAACGGACGTGAATTCATTAAGGAGTCATACTTTGTTGGTGAAAAAATGAAATTTCGTAGAGTTAACGTAATTGATGGTATTCCAGCGGATGAATTTTACGAGAAAAATGCAACTGACATAGATTTCTATTTGAATGGAGATTATCATTTAATGTATAGCGAAAATGAATCGAAAAATCATGATACAATGCAAACCGACGCAGAATCTGAGGTGATTGATAATGAGAATTTAAAGGATTTACCTACAGAAAATTGAACTTTAACAAAATATAAACTGCTTGACAAGGACAAAAAAATTAGAAATGAATAAAACAACATTGACAGCACCCTGTGGGTTAGATTGCTTTAACTGTCCTTCATACAAAGGCAACATTACAGAAGAATATAAAACTCGTGTTTCTGAATTTTTGAAAATACCACGGGATGAAACTCCCTGTAAAGGCTGTAGAGACGAGAAAGGCCATTGCAAATTTGTAAAAAGTAAGAATTGTGCTACCTGGGACTGTGTACAGGAAAAAGGAGCAACTTATTGCTATGAATGTGATGAGTTTCCTTGTGAAATGTTAATGCCTACTCAACTTGGGGCAGCATTTCCACACAATATGAAAGTGTATAATCTTTGTCGAATGAAACTTCATAGTGTAGAGAAATGGATAGAGGAAGCCGCCGAGATTAGAAAACGATATTATGAGGGTATATTTGAGGTGGGTAAAGGACCTATTTTGTAATGCGAGTAACCTTCTACTTCCAGCTCCTAACATGCATTCGTAAAGCAAATTTGGCTAGGTGTTTAGTCGAATAATTTGAATCAGGAATGAAGCTGAAAGTTCTGAAATCAATTTGAATCAATCCAGAGGAAATGAAACTGTTTTAGCACATCTATGTCAACTAAAAAAATATCAAGCAAATTACCAATTGCATTGCTTGGAAGCCGACTTATCTTATTTTTGTTTTTTCAAATTGTTATTGCTCTGCATGCTTCAGTGTGGAGTGTATCCGAGAAATATTGGTTGCTGTCAGCAACCCTGACAAATATTGTCAGTATTGTGCTTTTATTATTGATATTCAGAGCAGAAGGAAGAAATTATTTTAGTTTATTCAAATTCAATAAGACGAATATAAAGAAAGACATCTTTATTTTTCTTGGAATCACAATTTTAACAATTCCCATCGTTTTTGCATCGGGTTATTTTTTAAGTTTATTACTTTGGAATGACGTAAATGTCCCAACGCTGATGATGTTCGGGACGCTCGATAAAGGTTTAATTTATGTTTTATTGTTTTTTTTTCCGGTAACAATTGTATTTGCAGAATTAGCTACTTATTTTGGATACATTATGCCAAAACTAAAAGAACAATTAAATGCAAAATGGTTAGCTGTTTTATTGCCTGTTATATTTCTGTCAATTCAACATTGCACCTTACCTTTTATTCCGGATATAAATTTCATAATTTATCGCTCCCTGGTATTTTTTCCATTTTCCATATTAATAGGACTTTCAATTCATTACAGGTCATCGTTATTCATTTACTTTGCAATTTTACACGGAATTATGGATTTTGGAACCGTTTTAATGTTCTTATTTGATGTAAAATGAATTTAATTATTTCAAATATCAACAATGGATTTAAAAACATCAATACCAACAGAAGTTAACATCAACAATGATTTAAAAACACAAGACAAGGAACACCAGTTGCCAACACACAATATAGCCAATAAGGGTTTTAGTGGTATGCGAAAGTTTTTAGCCCGCTACAACTTTTCGTGTAACCTGATAGGAAATCACCTGCAATCCCTTACTGGCCATATTGTCAATCGTGTGTGTCTTGAATCAACCAACGCAAGTTGGTTGAATGCTGTACAGAAGATGGAAGCCCTTACGAGGTGATAAAACGAAAGCTGGAGCCGAGCGAACTGGTAAAGGAATCATTATCATCAAACAAAGGAATTGGCCTTCCGCATACGGCCGTCAGGGGCAGTATGCAAACTACCTTATGCTGCGGTGCCCGGAAACTGGTACGGTGGTGAACGATAAGGAAAAGCGAAAGTAAGACTTTTGCAAGTAAGTGCATAGGAGTTGAATAGAGTGAACCAGCGACAGAGGTCTCGATAGCGGTTAGACGATGTCGAAAGCAAGGGGTAACGTTTTCCTTTGCGACAGACTGTAACAGACGATCTGATTACTGGTTACAGGGCATCCGGGACAAAGCTGGCAAGAACTATGCACAGGCTTTTGTACGGAACAAGAGAACTTATCGTCGTTTTGTAAACGGTAAAAGGACGCAAACGTGCAAGGATGGCACGAGACGATAGGGGCGGATTAGCTCGTAGTAGTGATGAATCCCGGGAAACCGGGAGGAGCGAAGGGGCTAACATGTCAAGTTTCAAAATTATTCACAACCTGAAAAGGAATGACGAACTATTACGAAACAAAATCACAGCCAATAACCCGGGTGATGGTTTGGCAAGCCTATTGGAAAGTAAGAGCTAATAAAGCAGGAGCAGGCGTAGATGAAATGGATTGGGATACGATGGATAAAAATCGCAACCCTCTACTTTACAAGCTATGGAATCGGCTCTCTTCGGGCAGTTACTTTCCACCACCAGTAAAAGAGGTCGGAATCAGGAAGAAAGACGGAGGCATAAGAAATTTAGGCATTCCCACAATTCTCGACCGCATTGCACAAGAGGTAGTAAGGGCACATTTAGAGCCGATATTCGAACCGCAGTTTCACGACAGCTCGTACGGGTATCGAAAAGGGCGCAATTGCCATCAGGCGGTTGAGAAAGCCACACAAAATTCCTTGCAAAACCATTGGGCAATAGACCTCGATATCAAAGGCTTTTTCGATAACATTGACCATGTACTATTGTTGACGGCAGTGAAACACTACTGCAATGAAAATTGGGTTCTGATGTATGTCGAACGATGGCTAAAAGCAGACATAATGCAAGCAGACGGTAAAACACGAAGCAAACTGAATGGTACGCCTCAGGGCGGGGTAATTAGTCCTTTGTTGTCGAATTTGTTTCTGCATGTTGCGTTTGACAAGTGGATGGAGAAAAACCATCCCGAAAAGCCATTCGAGCGCTACGCCGATGATATTATAATACATTGTAAGACCGAAAAGCAGGCTTTATATTTAAAGTCATTAATTGAAAGGCGTTTGCGAAGATGCAAATTAGAATTGCATCCCGACAAGACCAAAGTAGTTCACTTCCGGGGCGAAGCGACCCGAAAATACCCACGTAGTCTAGACTTTCTGGGGTTTACCATCCGGTTACAGTTAGTTCAAACGAAAGTAGGGGCAAAGCTCATGACCACATCGGTAATAAGTGGCAAAGCCAGGAAAGCCATTTTGGATAAGTTCAGTTCGATGCAGTTGCACAAAAAGCGTGGAAACATAGAACGACTGTCTAAAATTCTGACACCAGTAGTCAGGGGCTTAATGAATTATTACTGCAAGTTTTGGTCGGGACATACGCACGAAATCTGGCATCGGTTAAACATACGACTCACAAAGTGGGTAAGGTGGGAGAAAGACTTGTCAACAAGGGCAGCAATCAGGTATTTGAAGACCAAATACAATGAGAAGCCCAATTTGTTTCCACATTGGAGGTTGGTACATCCGTAGGATAAACCTACATTTGTGATTAGACATGAAGAGCCGTATGAATTGAGAGGTTCACGTGCGGTTCTGTGAGAGGGAAGGGGTGAAAGTCCCCTTTCCGACTCGACTAGGGTGCATACTTCAGCATGTTGCTACCTACTAATTATATACAAATAAAAAAAAATGAACGATAAGCTGGAACAACTTTACAATAAAGCTTACACAGATGAATCAACTAAGAATGACAGAAAATTCATTCAAATAATTGAAACTGATTTATCAGTGATTAATACTTTTAATAATGCTTCAAGGAATCCGAAGTTAACCAGAATAGTTGCTGATTATGGTATTTCACTCGCAAATACTGGATATTATAAAAAATCAATACCTTATTTAGAAAGAGCAATAAAATGGCTTGAATCAGATAAGAATATTAAAGATTTATGGGCTGAACCTTTGTATGAAGCTTTAATCTTCAACCGGGGATTTGTAAATCATCAATTACAAAACAGAATAAAAGCTAATGACGATTTTAAAATTTTGACGCAAAAATATCCTGATAATGATTTGTACCTAAAGTGGCTAAAATCTGGAGCAGACTATAATTATGGCATGATAGAATGGATGTTTGCAGGAATTGCAATAATAAGTATTTTCTTTTCCTTTGTCTTAGAAAGAGAAGATGGGATTTTTGACCAAATCGCCTTTTTTGGAATTTTTGTTGGATTATTTGGTGGATTAATAATAAATCATATTCGGAAAAGAAGATTAAAAATTAAATGAATACGCACCCTAACAAAAGTGCAAATTTAAGGCGGGTGTAATCACTTTTATGAAAGGTTTTCGCTTTGAAATCCCGCCCATAATTTGCACCTGACCGTTAGCGCCCACCAAAATTGAAAATATGATAAAATCAACAAATATGAAAATCAGCTCAAGTAGTATTCTTTCAATTCTTGTGGGTTTAATTTTAGCGAGTTGTTCTAATCAAATTGAAACTTCTACAGAAATCACTGATGAAAGACTATTAAATGCCGATAGGACACCTTCTGAATGGTTAAGCTATGGTAGGAATTATCAAGAAAATAGACATAGTCCGCTCAACCAAATTAATAAAACAACCATTGATAACTTAGGCTTAGCATGGAGTATTAATCTTGGAACAAAACGAGGAATTGAGGCAACTCCAATTGTCGCAAATGGCATTATGTATTTCACAAGTACTTGGAGTAAAGTGCATGCTGTAGATATCAGAAAAGGAGAAACAATATGGACATATGACCCCCAAGTTCCCAAAGAGTGGGGAGAAAAAGTTTGTTGCGATGTCGTGAATAGAGGAGTAGCTATTTACCAAAACAAAATATTTGTTGGTTCGCTTGACGGAAGATTAATAGCATTAAATGCTCAAACAGGAGAAAAAGATTGGGAGGTGTTGACGGTAGACCAAAGTAAACCTTATTCCATAACAGGTGCTCCAAGAATTGTAAAAGGAAAAGTAATTATAGGGAATGGTGGTGCTGATTTAGGTGTAAGAGGATATTTAACAGCCTATAACGCAATGACAGGTAAGCAAGAGTGGCGGTTTTATTGTGTGCCTGGCAATCCTAGTGAACCATTTGAATCCAAGGCGATGGAAGTTGCTGCCAAAACTTGGAAAGGTGAATGGTGGAAATTCGGGGGAGGAGGAACACCTTGGGATGCCATGGCTTTTGACCCTGATTTAAACTTGCTATATGTGGGTACTGGAAATGGTTCGCCTTGGAATAGAGATTTACGAAGTCCTGGAGGAGGAGATAATTTATATTTGTCTTCAATTGTAGCACTAAATCCTGATAATGGAGAATTAGTTTGGTACTATCAAACAACCCCTGGTGATTCATGGGACTACACGGCAACTCAACATATCATTTTAGCAGATATGAAAATAGACGGTATCGAACGAAAAGTATTAATGCAAGCTCCAAAAAATGGATTCTTCTATGTATTAGATAGAACAAATGGAGAACTTATTTCTGCCGAACCATATGTTTACACCAATTGGGCGAAAGAAATTGATAAAAAAACTGGTCGTCCGATTGAATCACCATTTGCTCGTTATCCAAATATGAATGCTCAAATAGCTCCTGCAGCAGGCGGTGGACATAATTGGCAACCAATGGCTTTTAATCCCAAAACTGGTTTAGTGTATATTCCCGCAAGAGAAGGGGGTATGTTTTATGGACAACCCAAAGAATGGGAATTTGTTGATGATTCGAGGACATGGAATCAAGCATTGGGTTATAATTCAGACAATAAAACACATACAGATTCTTTGGCAGGAAGAAACTTTGGAAAATTAATTGCATGGAATCCAACAACTCAAAAAGAGGAATGGAGTGTTTGGCAAAAATCATCTTGGAATGCAGGGGTATTAACAACTAATGATTTGGTCTTTCAAGGAAATGCCGAAGGAGAATTTGCAGCTTATGATGCCAAAACCGGAGAAAAGCTATGGACCTTTGATTTAGAGAGTGGAATTATTGCTTCTCCAATAACCTATAAAATTGACGGCATTCAGTACGTTTCCATTCTTGTAGGTTGGGGAGGTGTTTTGGGTCTGCATAAACCGTTTTCCCCATCTGAAAAAAACAACCCAGGGACGCTCTACACCTTTGCTTTGGGAAAAAATGAATCAATCCCAAATTACCCAGACCCACCGAAAAAAGTTCTTGTCGATTTAGAGTTTCAAGCAACTGAAAATCAAATACAAAATGGAGGAAGATTATTTGGACTATACTGTAGCAAATGCCATGGTGGGGGAATAATTCCGGATTTGACTTATTCTCGTCCGGAAATTTTTGAATCGTTCCAGCAAATTGTTGGTGAAGGAATATTACTTGGTTTAGGAATGCCTAATTATGGGGATAGGTTAGATGAAAGTGAAATTAACGATATAAAAAATTATATTTTATCGGAAGCTAAATTAAAAAGAGAACAATTGAAAAAATAGAAGGCGAGGCGCTAACAAAGTGCATAACGACCATGCTCCTAGACGTCGCACGTCGTATGCACCAACCGTTGTAGGGCATTAGAGACAATCAAAAAATGAAAATGAAAAATATAATTTTAATAATTATGGGAATTTTTTCAATCTTAAATTCAAATGGACAAAAACTTGATTTCTATAGTTCCGAGATTCAGGAACAAATTGAAGGAATTTTAGGTAAGCATTCAGACACAGTTTTACATTCACCTGTTCCCTTCGAAATGGGATTTGATATTGGTGGTAGAGCAGATATTTATATTTTCAAAAATCATATTGACGGAGTAGTTTATTTGACCACTGATTTAATTGGAAAAAAACAAGCAAAGAATTCGATTGGAAACTATGAATTAATGATTTGTCATTCTAAAACGCAAGACTGGGGAGCAAACTTGATTTCTAAACTCTTGAATCTTCTTTGAACTCTGGAGAGACAATGGATTTAGGTGGAAATTTTGTTTTGGATAACTCGGATATAAAGGCTTTGATTTTTTCTCAATATGCCAACTTTAAGGTGAAAAGAAAAAAATATGGCATCTTGTTGATTGTTGGAATTACAGCTGATGAGCTTGAATGGGCAAAAGAAAATGGAGGTGAAAACTTAATTAAAAAACTTAAAGAAACTGGTATTTATCCTAAGACTGATTTTAATAGAAAATCAATATTTTATGACAAAGATTAACGCCCTACAAAATGCAATAAAAAACATAGGGCAGGAATTGCTGTATTTGAATGACATAACATTTAATAAAAGGTTTGGTAACGTGAAAGGTAGGAGCTTCGAAATGCCCAACGCTTCATACACCAACCGTCAGACTGTCTAAAAACCGAACTTCATTTTTTTTTGTTAACAACTAACCGAGATATCAACATCACTGAAAGACAATCTTTTATATCTTCA
>JAWLGR010000002.1:0-366954 GCA_041684965.1 Mariniphaga sp. | reverse complement strand
AGAAATTTTAGCTGCAAAACCAATAACAGATTTACTTGAAAATTCGTGGATACCAGAATCAGTTTTTATATATTGTATTTATTATAAACCAAAAATTTAGAAATGTAGTTTCAATTTAAATAAAACAACTAATCAATTCATGAAAACCTTATCAATTACATTCTTAATCGTTTTAATCTGCATTGATTTCAATGTATTGAAGGCTCAAACTTTGACTCAAACGCAAATTACTGCTATAGATAAGGCAATCACGGAAGAAATGAAAATAGCGGGAATACCGGGAGTTGCATTAGCCATTATAAATGATAATAAGGTAGTCTATGAAAAAAGCTTTGGTCTGGCTAATTCACAGACAATAATTGAAATGACTAATTCAAGTATATTCCAAATTGCTTCAGTGACAAAAATATTCACAGCACTAACTATTTTAAAAGAACTTAGCAATGCTAATATCGGCTTACATGAGCCTTTATAAAAAAAGGATTTAAGGTTGTTGCCACAGGTGCATTTAGTCCCGATTTTCTCTCAAAAAACAAAAAAAAACTCCAGCAGCATAAGTGCAAGCTTTTGCAACATAGTTTAAACCTTTTGCAACATATGTGCTATGTATTGCTTTTTGATTTGGCGTAACTTGAATAATAAAAAACTGTAAAAATCAAAAATCATGGAAAAAATTGAGTTTGATTTACAAGGACCAGATTTAATGAAACTATCATGGTTGTTAAGTAACGGGCAGGTAGTAATGCTAACCTGTTGCAACTCTGAAAAATCCATCAATGGCATAATTACAGCCAGTTGGGTGGCGCCTACCTCTCATGAACCGCTTTTAATAACAGCATCAATAGGAAATGGTAAAACTGACGAAGATTCCTATCGTACCTGCCACGCACTGATTAATGAAACTAAAGAATTTGGATTAAACCTGCCAACACCGGAACTTACCGAAGCCATACTTAAGGTGGGAACAACACACAGCAACGAAGTGGACAAATTTGCCGATTCGGGTTTAACACCAATGCAATCAAACAAGATTAAAGCTCCAATGATTGAAGAGTGTTTTTTGAATATTGAATGTAAGGTAATCGACCAGCTTGTTACCGGCGACCATACCGTTTTTGTGGCCAAACCCGTTGCAGCGTTTATGGATGAAGATGTTATGACTGACGGCAGATTCTCAGAAAAATACATCGATAAAAATAACCAGGTTCAAATTTGTGAATTAATCACTGCATGGGATATGTGGTAAAAAATCAAAATCATGGAAAAAAGAAAATTAGGCAGGTCCGGCATTGAAGTCAGCCCAATGGGTTTGGGTTGCTGGGCAATAGGTGGAAATATGTTCTTTCAGGGATTGCCGCTTGAGATCATCATCCTAAATTATAACAGGAAAAAAATATTCAAAACGCAGGAAAATTAAAACCCAACAAAGCTCGAAAAAACAAATGAAAGTCAGGACAATGTGCCATTGCAACATAAATTGAAATAATATCTTCAAAGTTTAAATCCTTTGCAACATAAGTGTTTGGACATACATATAGCTTTATCCGACCTTTAATCTCAAGAATGTAAAAAAAGAGAGATAATTAAGTTATATGGCAACTACTGCTTTGATCTGATTCTTTATACATCATGCTGCTGAAACACAGTAGAGTTTAATAATTGTGGGGTTCCGGAAAGAAATAAAACTCATTCAATGACTTTATCCGATAAAGAATTTGTGCACCGGTTGAATGAAATAACAGAAGCTAATATGCATAACGACCAGTTTGGCGTATCGAAACTGTCGCAGGAAATGGGTATGAGCCGTTCAAATCTGCACCGGAAGGTTAAAAAGATATTCAATAGTTCCATCAGCCAGTTTATATGCCATACCCGACTTAATAAGGCAATTGAAATCCTAAAGAAAAATGAATCCTGCTCCATCTCAGATATTGCCTATAAATGCGGATTTCACAGTGTAACCTACTTCGACAAATGTTTTCACGACCATATTGGTTTTCCACCCGGAGATGTAAGAAAGCAACTTCATGCAGAGACCGAATTAAAGCTTTCTAATTAAAATTGAATTTCCCGCATAAGAAAATAATACATACGAAATCCTGATTGCAACTGATGATTATTCATTCCAAAAATACATTCCCGGTGACAAAATAATTTTCACACTCTTTTAAGGAAAATTATGCAACTTTCAAAATTTCATCGTAACTTATATTATTAAAAATCAATTAAAAAAATTTTGTCGTAAAAAAAATACTTTTCTTTTTTATGCCTGCTTTTAATTCTTCCACCCAATCAATCTGCATTAGGGAAAAATTAAAATAATTCGGGATTAAAAAAAGCATTTCCAATTGTACCTGGCAAATAATGTATAATATATTCGAATACCTGTATTTACCTTGTTCGTTACCTTATCAGCAACGTGTACTTAACCCAAAAAACGATTATTATGGAAAACATTGAAAAAAAAAACCATTTCTGTTATTAAAAGAGATTTTCTTCTTTTAATTTCTCTCTTGTTGATGACCGTTATATCGTGCCGGCAAGACGAGACATTACCTGATCCTCTTCCTGATGCAGAGCAAAAATCTTTGTTAAAAAGCAATGAAACCTGGTGCGATGCCGGAGACTGGTGTGGAGATTACAAAGGAGGTTTTTGGCAGATATCTTTGCCTGAACCACATTTATGGAACAACACAGAAATCATGGGAATGCCCAGGATTATGGTATTTTACGCCCATGGGATGGTCGATCCATATCCTTATGAAGACATAAAACCTCTCGCTGATGTTATTGGAGGAATACCTGTCAAAAACATTATTAAAAGCATGGGAATGGGATATGCTACTACAAGTTATCGCGATAACGGATTGGTTGTTTTGGATGCCGTACAGGACATACAACAATTGTCGGTTGTTGTAAAAAAATTCTTTCTGGATCATCCCGAGTACCTGCCACCCGATTTGCTTATTCTCGGCGGACCTTCTGAAGGAGGACTGGTGACTGTAAAAACCATTGAGAAATACCCGCAGTTATTTGACGGTGCCATTTCCATTTGTGGTCCCATTGGCAGTTTTGCCGATCAACTGCAATACAACGGCGATTTCCATGTACTGTTCAACTATTTTTTCAAACCTGAACTGGAATACTTGAAGCTAACCACGGGAATTGATCCTGGAAGTCCGGAGGGAGTTCCTGAAAGTACCATGGAAGCCTGGAAATATGGTAACTTGCAGGATATAATCATAGGTCTTCTGGCAACCGAATTGGAGAGTGACAATTTTCCCAACAGAATAATTCTACTCCTAAATGTTCTCGGTGCCACTGAAACTGTTGATATGACCGATCCTGTTGCCATTGTAACAGCAATAATCCAACTGCTAAGGTATAACATCATGCTTACAAATGATGTTATGGAAAGAATGAAAGGTGTGCCCTATACCAATGTGGGAAAGGTATATGAAGGCTCTTTGAATGATGATGTGCTTAATGCAGGTGTACAGCGAATTCTCGATCACCCTTACCAGCAAAAAAAAGCTTTTATAAGGCAATATGAAACATCCGGCAGAATAGCAGTGCCATTGGTTATAATTCATACGATCGATCATGTAACGCCTTTCTGGCATCAGGAGGGATATGCTTCCAAAATTCATCCTAATAGCAGCGACTTACTATGCCGCATCGATGTTGATACTTACGGACACTGTACCATCAGTGTTGATGATATTAAGCAAGCTTTTGCATGCCTGGCAGAAAAAATCGGATTCAGCATGCCAGCTATTGTATCTGAACTTTCACAGCAATAATTTATAGTCATCAAATCTTAAAAACATTATACAATTAATAAATATGCAAGGTAAGGATAAAAAAATTAATGCGGTAATTCAGGTATTCTGTTTGATGAGATTAATTATTTCGGTTTTTCACCCCATGAAGCTAGTAAGCACCTCCAGGCAGAGTAACTTTATGGCATCAATAAACCTAAAACAGATTAAATAATCTGATTCTCAGTACCTAAAATCTATAAATAATTATTAACTTGTATTTAGTTCTTTCTACAATCATTAAACCAAAAAACTATGAAATACATTGGGTCTGATATTGGTTCAATCTCTGTAAACACTGTTTTACTAAACGAGCAAAAAGAAGTCATTGAGGAATATTACGATTACAGTCATGGAAAACCATTTGATGCTCTGAATTATCGGCTAAAAAAAATCCTTTCAGAACACAGTGATTTGATGGGTACCATTGCGCTAACCGGAACAGGAAGCAAACTTGCATCGCGTTTATTAAACGGTTATGCGGTGAATGAGATTATTGCACAGTCAAAAGCAGTAATTGCGTTTTACCCGGATGTTCATACAATCATTGAAATGGGAGGAGAAGATTCAAAGCTTATTTTCCTTGAAGAAAACGAGGTGAAGGGCGGCATTAAGCTTTCGGATTTTACCATGAATAGCCTTTGTGCAGCAGGCACCGGGTCATTCCTTGATCAGCAGGCAAAACGAATAGGCGTTTCAATTGAAAATGAGTTTGGGGAAATGGCTTTAAAATCGGAGAATCCCCCGCGCATTGCAGGCCGGTGTTCGGTATTTGCCAAAAGCGACATGATTCATCTTCAACAGGTGGCCACTCCCAGTCATGATATTATTGCCGGATTATGTTTTGCTGTAGCACGTAACTATAAAAGTACATTAGGCAAGGGAAAACCACTGATTAAACCGGTTATTTTTCAGGGTGGCGTTGCAGCAAACGCAGGAATGGTCAGGGCTTTCACCGAAATTTACAATCTTCAACCCGGCGAACTCATCATTCCTAAGCATCATGCCTCAATGGGCGCAATTGGTGCTGTTCTTTATGTACTCGAATCAGGAAAAATTTCAGATGATAAAATATCACTTCAAAAACTGGAAGAATACCTGGAATCGGGTTCAAATGACACCCAAAGTCTTTCCCCGCTAAAAGAGAAAAACCACAAATTGTTTAAAGAAACCTGGAAGCTCAACGGACAGCAAAATGTTAAAGCATGGCTGGGACTGGATGTGGGTTCGCTCAGCACCAATGTTGCCGTTATTGACGAGAAAAACAATGTACTGGCAAGAAGATATTTGCCCACTGCCGGCAACCCGCTCGAGGCAATTAAAAAAGGCCTCCGGGAAGTCGGGGATGAAATAGGACACAGAATCGAAATAGTTGCTGCCGGAGCAACAGGTTCGGGAAGGTATCTTACCGGCGATTTTATTGGCGCCGATACCATTCAGAATGAAATTACCTGCCAGGCAACTGCTGCAATCAATATTAACCCTGAAGTGGATACGATTTTTGAAATAGGCGGACAGGATTCGAAATACATCAGCATCTCAAACGGGGTGATAGTAGATTTTGAAATGAACAAAGTGTGTGCCGCCGGAACCGGTTCATTCCTTGAAGAGCAAGCCGATAAACTGGGGATAAAAATAGTGGAAGAGTTTGGTGAACGTGGATTGTCAGCAGAAAATCCGGCAAAATTTGGAGAACGTTGCACTGTTTTTATGGAAAGCGATTTGAATTCCCACCAGCAAAAAGGCACACCCGTAAATAATCTGATTGCCGGGCTTGCTTACTCAATCGTATATAACTACCTGAACCGGGTTGTACGTGACAAACCCATTGGAAATAAAATCTTCTTCCAGGGGGGAGTTACAAACAATAAAGCAGTGGTATCGGCTTTTGAGGCTGTTACCGGGAAACCCATTATTGTGCCTCCCCATTTTGATATAACAGGTGCAATTGGAGCTGCAATCCAGGCACGTAATTTTATGAATAACGGAAACAAAACAAAGTTTAAAGGTTTTGGAGTGAGTGAGACCGAATATAAAACCAATAATTTTATTTGCAATGCATGCGTAAACCATTGTGAAATAAAACGGGTTGATGTTGAAGGAGCTTTTAAACCTTTATATTACGGCGGTATCTGCGAAAAATATGAAATCGGTGAACGTGCACGTGCAAAAACAAAGATCCCCAACCTTTTTCAGGAGAAGGAAAAAATACTGGCAGGAAATTTTGAAAATAAAACCTGCACAGATAAGATATCCATCGGCTTACCGCGATGTTTAACAAATTATTATCAGCTTTTCCCTTTCTGGAGAACTTTTTTCTCCGACCTGGGGTTCAACCTTGTGCTGTCAGACGAAACCGACCGGAAAATTATTACTGACTCTCTTGAAACCATGGTTTCAGAAACATGCTTGCCGGTGGAACTTATTCATGGTCATGTTTTAAACCTGCTGGATAAAAAAGTGGATTACATCTTCTTACCCTTTATCGTAAACTCAATGGGTACCGAAGATAATCCTACCAATAACTGCAACTGCCCTTGGGTGCAGTCTCATCCCTATCTGGTTAAAGCAGCATTTCACGAAAAGGATATCACCAATAAATTATTAATTCCCAGCCTGCATTTCCGTTATTTCGAGAGGGCTTTAAAAAAAGAACTGCAACAATTCTTTTCCGGGAAGTTTAACCTGTCTAAACAGAAGATATTGAATGCAGTGAAACACGCTGAAGCTGAGCAAAAGCTTTATGAAAAGAAAGTACGCATAAAAGGCAGGGAGGTTCTAAGCAACCTGGACGAGAACAGGTGGAACATTGTTATTATAGGAAGGCCATACAACACCACAGATCCTTCATTAAACCTCAGATTAGTGAAAAAACTGCAAAATTTAAATGTGCTTTCAATTCCACTCGATTTTCTGTCTGTTGAAGAGGAAAATATTTTTGATGAATATCCGGGAATGTATTGGCCAAATGGACAGAAAATTTTACAGACTGCAAGAATTGTTTCAAGGACAAAAAACTTATATGCAGTGTATTTAAGTAATTTCAGGTGCGGACCAGATTCTTTTTTGCTGCATTTCGTAAAAAAAGAGATGAAGGACAAACCATTTTTGCATCTTGAGGTGGATGAACACAGTGCAGATGCCGGATTGGTCACCAGACTTGAAGCTTTTCTCGACAGCCTGAAAGGCTGGAAAGCCAATCAAACTAATTTACCTGAAAAAGCAGAATTAAAAAATACCAACGGGAACATGGATATATATTCACGTACCCTTTATTTTCCCTACGCCCGCGACTCGGTACATATTCTTTCGGCTGCAACACGAAGCTGCGGAATTCCAAGCGAGGTACTTCCTATGGCAAATGAGGCAGATTTGGAACTGGGCAGAAAATATACGAACGGACAGGAATGTTTTCCCTTTATTTGCACCCTTGGGAGCTTTTTGAGCAAACTTAAGGATCCGGACACTGATCCGAAGAAAGTAAGTTTTTTTATGCCCGACCATAATGGCCCCTGCAGGTTTGGCGAATACAATAAGCTGCACCGGCATGTTTTCGATAATCTTGGCTATGCAGATGCTGAAATTGTTCACCCAAGCAATGAAGATGCCTATGCAACCCTTGCACCTGGTCATTCTGTCAGATGGAGAAGCAATTCATGGCGGGGTATTGTTGCACTGGACATAATGCGTAAATTGCTCGAACAAATCAGGCCCTATGAAATCAATAAGGGCGATACAGACCTTGTTTACCAAAAAAGCATGCAGAATCTGATCCATTCTGTGGAAAAAAATTGCAAAAACCTAACAAAAATACTGGCAGAAGCCACACGCGATTTTATGTCCATACCAGTTGAAAACTTCAGAAGCAAACCACTTGTTTCAATTGTAGGCGAAATTTTCATGCGCGACAACCCTTTTTGTTCCAATTTCCTGGTAAAACGACTGGAAGACCTGGGCGCCGAGACTATGATGGCACCTTTTGCTGAATGGGTAAATTATTCAACCCTCCGGTTTATACGCGACAGCCGGTGGAAAGGAAATTACAGGAACCTTATCCGGGCAAAAATCCAGTTGTTCCTGCAAAAAACTATAGAAAAAAAAATAACAGGCAGTATAAACAACATGTATGACCTTTATCCGGAAATTGAAGTAGAAGAAATGCTTGAAAGTTGTGGAGAATACATTGACAAAGACTATGACGGTGATCCGCCGCTGGCAATTGGTTCAGCGATTTTACTGGCTGAAAATCAAATTTCAGGAGTCGTGAACATTCTGCCGTTTACCTGTATGCCGGGCACAATTAATTGCACAGTATCAAACAACCTGAGAAAAAATAACAATGGACTTCCATGGGAAAATTTTGCCTGGGATGGACACGATAATATCGGGCTCGACACCCGGTTCGAAGCATTCATGTACCAGGTGAGTGAATATCATCAAAGACAAATTGAGTCAAGGCATATTGACATAAAAAAAGCAAAAATGATGTAACCGGGGCATTATAGCTTCCGGGTTTCGGAGCTTAGGTAAAAATCGAAATAATGTTCTTCACTTTATTTTAGATATGTTCGAAATGAAAACGCTGTTATCATTCATTGTAATCGCATTCATATTTTCTGTTTCTTCAGGCGAACCCACAGGCTCAGGATTATGAACCGGCTACCGGACTTTATGTACATAAACACCAATTCACCGGATTTGATTCTTCCTACTACTTCACAAGTCAGGGAGATGAATTATTTTACCGAAAATGGGGAGAATTGAAGAATGAAGGAACGCGGAAAGTAGTGCTTGTTATACATGGAATTGGTTATCACAGTCTTCCTTTCAGGAAGATTCTAAACTATACCGGCAAATACAATATTTTAGTGTATGCAATGGATTTAAGAGGACATGGTTTTTCCGGGAAAACAAAAGGTTCTCTGGAATCGAATGAAATGGTTCTTACCGATATTAATAACATGGTAAACATCATTAAAAATGAAAATCCAAATGCACAAATCTATTTGTTGGGAACAAGTATGGGTGGGTTGTATGTGTTGGGATATGCACTCAGCGGTTTAAACTATACAGATCTATCGGGATTAATCCTTGTTGGACCTGCATTAAAAATTCACAAATCTCAAATATTTCGAATCAGCAATCTGGAGTTCCTGTGGTTTATGCTATTTAATCAATTAGAGACAGAAATACACATTGATGGCAAAAAATTGGAAATGTCTTCCATTAACCAGGATTGGATTCATTCAAGAAAAAGCGACAGTCTGGCATTACATTATGTATGTGCTGATTATTTGATGGAAATCCGCAAAATGCAAAAATCAGTGAAAAAAAAATCTGAATTTGCGTTGCTCCCGGTACCGGTATTTATTCAACATGGCAGAAAAGATAAAATTGCGAATATAAAAGGTTCGTTTTACCTGGAAAAAAATTTAACCACTGCAAATGCTGAATTAATTGTTTATCCTCAAAGCTATCATTCACTATTCTGGGATAATGACTCCAACAGGATATTCAAAGACATAATATCATGGTTGATGGAAAACTAACATTTTTGTTTGCTGTATGGCACATAATGGAAAGAGGAGACATATGATTTACTTAAACCACTGTAATGCTTTTTCTATGAAACAATGTGAATTTTAAATGGCCCAGGTAAAATTGAAAAATATTATTAATAAATTCTTCTTGCAAACTTGCAAAATGTCGGGGTGGTTTAGAAAAATATATTACAAAAGTCAAAAATATTAAAAATTTTCAATCATTTTATTTACCTGACAATTAACACTAAAAGATTAATTTTCGTAACTTTTATTCAAATTTAATATCGAAAAAAATGAAAAAAATTCTTAACCTTTTGGCAATGGCAGTATTTCTGATTGCATGCAAACAGGGTCCTCAAACTGCTCCACTCCTTCCCGTTGAAGACTTCTTTCGCAATCCTGAGAAAACCGCTTTCCAACTTTCACCGAACGGGGAATATTTTTCTTATCTGGCTCCCTGGGAAAACAGATTAAATGTTTTTGTTCAAAAAACAGGAGAATACACCTCTTTGCGTCTCACATCTGAAACTGATCGTGACATAGCAGGTTATCTTTGGAAAGGTAACAACCGTATTCTTTTCCTTAAAGATACAGGAGGAGATGAAAACTTCCAGTTGTATGGTGTGAATGCAGATGGAAGCAATCTTAAAGGTCTTACCGTTTTCGAAAAAGTTCGTACAATATTCATCGATGATTTAAAAGAGAATGAAGCAGAAGTGATCATTGGACTGAATAAACGCAATGCTACAGTTTTCGACCCCTACCGGCTTAATGTGCTTACAGGAGAAATTAAGATGCTGGCCGAAAACCCCGGAAACATTATGTGGTGGATGACCGACCATGATGGAAAACTCAGGCTGGCAATGACAATAGATGGTCTTAACACTACTATCCTTTACCGTGATACAGAGGGAGAAACTTTCAGACCTGTACTAACAACAAGTTTTAAGGAAAAAGTTACACCCGCATTGTTTACATTCGATAATAAAATGTTATACGCTCTTTCAAATCTAAAACGAGACAAAACCGCTCTTGTGGAATTTGATTTGGCTAATGGACGCGAGCACAAGGTGCTATTTCAAACGGATGAGGCTGACATTGAAAATGTCACCTTCTCCAGAAAAGACAAAAAACTACTTTCAGTAATATGGACTACTGATAAGACCAAAGAACATTTTTTTGATGCTGAGGCCGAAGCTTTAAAGAATGAACTGCAGGCTAAACTAAAGGGTTATGAAATATCTATTGGCAGTAAAAATAAGGCAGAAGACAAATTCATGATCCGAGCATACAATGACAAAACAAGAGGAGCCTACCACTTTTATGACAAAAATTCAAAAAAAATAATAAAACTGGCGGATCTCACTCCATGGCTTGATGAAAATGAAATGGCTGTTATGAAGCCTGTTACTTATTCATCACGGGATGGATTAACTATACACGGATACCTTACTCTGCCTGTTGGAGTTAAACCTGAAAAACTCCCGGTAGTGGTTAATCCTCATGGAGGCCCCTGGTATAGGGACTACTGGGGCTTCAACCCTGAAGTCCAGTTTCTGGCAAATAATGGATATGCAGTGTTGCAAATGAATTTCAGAGGCTCCACAGGCTATGGGAAGGCATTCTGGGAAGCTTCCTTTAAACAATGGGGACGAACCATGCAGGATGATATTAGCGACGGGGTTAACTGGCTTATTGAGCAAGGTATTGCCGATCCGCAACGCGTTGCAATATATGGAGGTAGTTATGGTGGATATGCAACCCTGGCTGGACTTACCCGAACACCTGAACTTTATGCCGCAGGTGTAGATTATGTAGGGGTTTCAAATATGTTCACTTTTATGAATACCTTCCCGCCATATTGGGAACCAATGCGTGAAATGTGGTATGAAATGGTTGGCCATCCTCAAAAGGACAGCTTGTTACTGGCCGAAGTATCGCCGGCATTTCATGTCGATAAAATAAAGGTGCCACTTTTTGTAGCTCAGGGTGCAAATGATCCCAGGGTGAATAAGGATGAATCGGACCAGATCGTTAATGCATTGAAGGCTCGTGGAATTGATGTGGAATATATGGTCAAGGACAATGAAGGGCATGGTTTTCAAAATGAAGAAAACCGCTTTGAGTTTTACAGGGCAATGATTGATTTTCTGAACAAGCATTTAAATCATTCCAATAAACAGGAAAAACAAAAACTATAATTGTCTTATCGGCAATTACCCGGAACGAAATAATTGTTAATTTGTACCGAATTTGTTCGAAGATATTCCAGAATAAATAAGACTTCATCACAAATAATCACAAAGTGACAACCAGAGGTGTGGAACAGCTGTTTACTTCTACATTTTAAATTTAGCAGGTTAATTTTTTTTATTTTATCTTACTTTATTGACAATAGACAAAAAAAATCCTTTGTAGCAGACGGAAACATTGGATGCATACTGCACAGATACTGTTGAGTTTCTCAGAAAAATATCAGGCCGGTTAATATGAGTGCAATTATATTAGGTTGGAGAATGCCGGGATGTGCATCGTGCCAGACAATTTTCTTAATGCAGCCATTTCCGTGAATAGATCAGGTTAAGTAAATAGGAAGGTCCCAATGAAACGGCGTGACCTGGTCTCTGAATTCATGTTCAATCAAGCGTATGAATCACCAGCCCTGAACGTAGTTTTGGTTCAAACCAGGTGGTTTTAGGCGGCATTATATTTCCGCTGTCGGCGATGTTTATCAACTGTTGCATAGAAACCGGATACAATGCAAAGGCTGCTTTCATTTCACCTGAATCGACACGTTTTTTTAGTTCATCCAATCCCCGGATACCTCCTACAAAATCGATGCGTGTCGATGTTCGAAGATCGGTAATATCCAGTAAAGGCCCAAGCACTTTGTTTGACAAAATAGTTACATCGAGCACACCAATGGGGTCGTTGTCGTTGTAAGTTCCTTCCCTGGCGGTAAGTTTATACCAGTTGCCTGAGAGATAGAGGCTGATTTCGTGAAGTTTTTCAGGTTTGAAAGTTTCTGGTGCCTTATTTTCCAAAAAGAAAGAATCTTCAAGTCTTTGCAGGAAAGCCTCATTCGAAAGTCCGTTCAGATCGGTTACCAGCCGGTTGTAGTCAATAATCTGCAGCTGGTTGTCAGGGAAATGGACTGCCATGAAAAAATTGTATTCCTCATCACCTGTATGTTGCGGATTAAGGTTCTTTCGCTCAAGCCCGATTCTGGCAGCAGCAGCAGTACGATGATGGCCATCGGCTACATAAGTATAAGGCACTTTTTCTGCAAAAAGCTTTTCAATGGTTTCATTTATTGACTTATCATTCACCACCCAAAAATGGTGTCCAAAACCATCTTCGGCAGTAAAGTCGTATTCCGGTTCACCTGCAATCACTTCCTCAACGATTGCATCAATTTCAGGAACTGCCGGATAGGCAAAAAACACCGGTTCAATGTTGGCATTCAGGTGGCGGGTAAGCATCATCCGGTCTTCTTCCTTTTCAGGCCGGGTAAGTTCATGTTTTTTTATAATGCCGTTCTCATAATCGGCACAGGCAGCACCGCCAACTATACCATATTGTGTCCGGCCGTTCATGGTTTGCGCATAAACGTAATACATTGGCTCGTTATCTTTCACAAGCCATTCTTTTTCACGAAATTTCCGTAAATTATCAACTGCTTTCTTATAAACCGCTTCGGAATGGATATCCCCTACCCCGGGGCATTCAATTTCCGCACGGGTAATACGGAGAAGCGATTTTTCCTTGCCCTCCGCCATCCGGGCAGCTTCTTCCGTGTTCATTACATCATATGGGAGACAGGCAAGTTCGGTAACTACCTCTTTGGGTGGTCGTAAACCCCTGAATGGTTTTACTATTGACATGAAATTACTTGTTTATTAATAATACATTAATGCAGGGAGGAAGCCATACATCACCTTTAATTAAACCGTTTTATAACAGGTTTACCATTTGTTAACCTGAAAGGTAACGTCTCCTTTTTCAAAGAAAGACACGATCTGTTCGGCAGCAGCAACACCTGCATTGATATTTGCTTCAGTGGTCTGTGCCCCGGCCTTTTTAGGTGTGAAAAAGTAACGGTCTTTAAATTTTTCGACAAACACGTTTTCATTGTCGGGAGTAATATCCGACATGTATTTGATTTTTGGGTTTTCTTCCATAATGCGCACCAGATCGGGTTCATTAATTACCTCTTTGCGCGCTGTATTTACAATTACCGCACCATCTTTAAGGTACTTTAATATTTCGTAACTGACTGATTTTATGTGCTCACCCCGTGCAGGAACATGGATTGAAACCACATCGCTTTTTGAATAAAGCTCTTCCAGTGAACCGGTAACTTTAAGCCCGATAGCGGCAGCAGCACCTTTACTATAACGGGTATAAACAATTACCTTCATTCCAAATGCCCTTGCAATTCTGAAAACATTTCGGGCAACATAGCCAAAACCATGCAGGCCAAGTGTACGACCGCGTAATTCACCACCCGGTTTTCCGCTGAATAACTCCCTTAACCCGAAAACAGCCAACCCGATGGCAAGTTCAGCCACAGCATTTGAATTCTGACCCGGAGTATTCATTATGACAACACCCTTGGCAGTTGCAACCTCCAAATCCACATTGTCGTATCCTGCTCCTGCCCTGACGACAATTTTAAGATCTGCAGCAGCATCAAAAATCTGCTTATCAATAACATCGCTTCTGATAATTAATGCATTGGCATCAGAAACAGCAGAAATCAATTCATTTTTGTCTGTATAATTCTCCAGCAGATCAATCTGATAATCTTTACCGGCTTTTTGAAAAATCTTTCTGATTTTTTTTAAAGCTACGGGTGCAAATGGTTTTTCGGTTGCTATTAAAACTTTATTCATCATCGATGGTGTTTTAGTTCAAATAAAAATGCAGGTGGTATCCCTGCATTTTTATTATTTATTTTTTTCAAAGTCCTGCATAGCTTCAATCAATGCTTTCACACTCTCAACAGGCATGGCATTGTAGATTGATGCTCTGAAACCACCTACCGAACGGTGGCCCTTTATTCCTACCATTCCCTTGGAAGTAGCAAAATCCAGAAAATCTTTTTCCAGTTCAGTGTATTCAGGTGCCATAACAAAAGTAACATTCATCCGTGAACGATCTTCATGATTTGGAACAGTAGGAACAAACAGTTTATTCCGTTCCAATTCATTGTAAAGAATAGTGGCTTTCTCAATGTTAACTTTTTCCATAGCTTCCAGACCACCGGCATTTTTCAACCATTTAAGTGTTTGTAAACATCCAAATACAGCCAGGGTAGAGGGAGTATTGAACATGGAATCCTGCCCAATATGAATTTTATAATCGAGCATGGTGGGTATTGGGCGGTTTACTTTACCGAGGGCATCCTCCTTAACGATAACCAGGGTAGCGCCTGAGGGACCAAGATTTTTTTGTGCACCTGCATAAATCAGGTTGTATTTTGATACATCTACTGGTCTGCTGAATACATCGGACGACATATCTGCCACCAAAGGAATGCCAACATCGGGATCGGAAAGCAATTCTGTTCCAAAAATGGTATTGTTAGTTGTGATATGAAAGTAATCGGCATCAGCAGGAACTTCATAGTTTTTTGGAATGTAATTGAAATTTGCATCTTTTGAAGTTGCAACTTCGGCCACCTCACCAAACATTTTGGCTTCTTTTATCGCTTTTGAAGCCCATGAACCAGTATTGAGGTATGCAGCCTTCTTTCCCATCAGATTATAGGGCACCATCAAAAATTGCAGGCTGGCGCCTCCCTGAAGAAAAAGCACGGAATATCCTTCAGGAACCTGTAACATTTCTTTCACCAACGACCTTGCTTCTTCCATTACAGCAACAAATTCTTTACTTCTATGGGAAACTTCCATAACGGAGAGGCCTGTACCGGCAAAATTTATAGCAGCTTCAGCCGTTTTTTCCTTTGTAAACTCAGGCAGGATTGAAGGCCCTGCGTAAAAATTGTGTTTTTTCATTCCAACAAAATTTATAGGTGAATTAATAATACCGTTTAATGCAACACCCGGGTTAAATATACATAAATTACAGGAGACCTGCAGATAAATCAAGACTTTACCAATCCAATGAATTAGATTAATTAAAAAACAGATAATTTGCCTTCATACCTTTTTTTTTGAAATAACCTGTATAGTCTATGCATATTACTTCCTGACTTATGTTACAAATTTATTTGATTCCGCAAAAGAATATTCTTTTTTAGATAAAAAAACAACAGAAATTTCAACAAATTTAAATAAATGGCAGCTTAACAATTTCTGCCTGAACAGACTTGTTTCGGATTTTCACATAAATATGATTTCCAGTAGTGGCATATTCACGTGCGATGTAACCCAGTCCTATGCCTTTACCGATCAACGGAGAAAGAGTACCTGATGTAACATTTCCAATAACCACCCCGTGGCAATCGGTTAGTTCGTAGCCGTGGCGAGGGATTCCTTTTTCAAGAAGTATAAATCCTCTTAACCTGCGATTAACACCTTCGTTTTTTTGCATCATAAGAAAATCACGATCGACAAATTCGCGTCCGTTATTGAATTTTGTAATCCATCCAAGTCCAGCTTCAATTGGTGAAGTGGTATCATCAATATCGTTTCCGTAAAGGCAATATCCCATCTCAAGACGAAGGGTATCGCGAGCTCCTAATCCTACAGGTTTAATATCGAACTCCTCCCCGGCCTCAAACACAGCCTTCCACAAATGGGTTGCGTCCTCATTTTTGCAATACAATTCAAAACCTCCGGCGCCGGTATATCCTGTTGCAGAAATTATAACATCATTAATACCTGCCAGTTCACCGGTGGTAAAGCTATAAAATTTCATTTCCGCAAGGTTAACATGGGTAAGCTTTTGCAAAACTTTAACTGCATCAGGCCCCTGAACTGCGAGCAGGCAAAATTGATCAGATACATTTTCAAGTCCGGCCCCGGGAGTATTCTGTTTGTTAATCCAATCCCAATCTTTTTGAATATTGGATGCATTCACTACCATGAGAAACTTCTCTGGTCCAAAACAATAAACAAGCAAATCGTCTACGATACCACCCTTCCCGTTGGGAAGGCAGGTATATTGAGCCTGACCGGGCCGCAGAACAGTTGGATCATTAGACGAAATTCTTTTTACCAGAGCAAGCGCATTGGGACCTTTAACCCAAAACTCACCCATATGTGAAACATCAAACACACCCACACTGTTTCTTACCGTAAGATGTTCGTCCTTTATTCCACTATATTCAACAGGCATTTCATACCCGGCAAATTCCATTAATTTGGCTCCGGCTGCCTTATGCACCGGGTTTAAAGCAGTTACCTTCATTTATTCTTTATTTAAACATGCAAAATTATGAATTAAGCAAAATTTTTGACATGAATTATATCATCGTTTAAACGATTTGGAAATTCAATTATTTCATTAACTTGCAGCTCTATTTTCCAGAAAATATGAACAACCGTTTCAAAACCGTAAACCTTAGCTATCTCGAAGAAATATCGGGTGGCGACACCAATTTCCAGCAAGAGCTTATTGGGATATTTTTAAATCAGATTCCGGTATTTATTTCAAACTTGCAAGATTTCTTTTCCGATAAAGACAATGAAAATCTTGCAAAAGAAGCACACACAGCTAAATCGTCCGTATTAATTTTCATGATGGAAAAAACCGGAAATAATCTGAAACAAATCCAGCTTTTGGCCGAAAACAGGCAATCAGAACAAATCCCGTTTCTTTTAACTAAAGTAAAAAAAGATCTTACAAATGCAGCCGAAGAATTAACAGGTTACCTGGCAGAGATGACTGAATTTCCGGAAATAAAAACCCGGTAGAGTGATTAAGTGGCAGGAATTATTTATCGTGCAAACCGCACTCTTTTCCCGTATTTTGTTCCCACCACCAGCGCCCTGCGCGAAAATCCTCTCCTGGTCTGATGGCACGGGTGCAGGGTTCACAGCCAATGCTTACGAAACCCTTGTCGTGCAGGATATTGTATGGAACATGATAGTCTTTTACATACTGCTTTACCTGCTCCAGGCTCCAGTCAATTAAAGGATTGAATTTTAAAATTTGATTGCTCTCATCCCATTCAAATTCGTGCAGAGCACTTCGGTTAGATGATTGTTCAGCACGCAATCCTGTAATCCAGATATCATGCTCTTTAAGTGCTCGCTGTAGCGGGATAACTTTACGGATAAAGCAACATTCTTTTCGGTTCTCTACCGACTCATAAAAGCTAAACGGACCTTTTTCCGTCATCAGCTTTTCGACTTTGTCAGCCGGAGGAAAATAAACATGAATTTTCTTATTGTATTTTTCCATAGTACTTCGAAAAACCTTATAAGTTTCTTCAAACATCCGGCCAGTATCAAGGGTAATAACCTTTACCGGCAGGTTCCTGCTAAATAACATATCCGTTATCACCTGGTCTTCATATCCAAAACTGGTAGTAAATACAACTTTTTCCCGGTAATGCAGGCATAGATACTGAAGTTTTTCAGAAATTGGTTTTCCTTTCAATTCAATAGTAAGCTGCTGCGCAGCTGTTTGTCCATTCATACTTTTGTTTTTTTCCTGTCTTTTGCATGCAAATATAAAAATTGTCAGAATTTAAAGTCTAAAACCTGGTACAATCAGCTTATTCAACATACAGCACAAGTCCTTTAAGATATTCTCCCTCGGGATGGTAAATATTTACCGGATGGTCGGCCGGCTGGGAAAGCTGATGCATTATTCTGACCGACCGTCCTGCAATTGCTGCAGCAGAAAACACGGTTTCCCTGAACCGCTCTTTTGATACCACCTGCGAACATGAAAAAGTAAACAAAATCCCCCCTTTCCTTATTTGTTCGAAAGCCCTTGTATTAATCCGCTTATATCCTTGCAAGGCCTGGGGCAGTGTGTTCCGGTGTTTGGCAAAAGCCGGCGGGTCAAGAACAATCAGGTCGTATTTGTCTTTAATATCTTTCAGATATTCAAATCCATCAGCAGTAATGGCTTCATGACAGGTTTCCGATGAAAAATTTAATCCTATGTTTTCATTTGTCAGATCAATAGCTCTTGCTGATGCATCAACCGAATGAACCATCCGGGCTCCACCTTTTAGAGCATATACTGAGAACCCTCCTGTATAGCCAAACATGTTAAGCACATCCCGGTTTTTAGAATAATTCCGCACCAGCAGGCGGTTCTCACGCTGATCGATAAAGAAGCCTGTTTTTTGCCCAGCTTCCCAGTCCACCTTAAACACCAGGCCATGTTCGGCTACCAGGTTTGTTTCAGACTTTCCATAAACTAACCCATCTTTTGCGTCAAGTCCTGCTTTGAATGGCAATGTTTTTTCACTTTTGTCATAAATCGCTTTCAGGTTATCACCTAATACTTCCTGCAGGGCTTTTACCAATAGATTGCGAATAAGAAACATTCCCACCGAATGCATTTGCATTACAGCTGTTCCGTTGTAAAAATCAACAATCAAACCAGGTAATTCATCGCCTTCAGCGTGGATGAGCCGGAAAATATTATTATCCGGCTTGCCTTCAAAACCAATCTTATGCCTGTACTTCCATGCTTTCAGTATTTTCTCCTTCCAGAAATCAAAATCGGGAACAGTTTGCTGAAACGAAACCATACGCACCGCAATAGAACCAATCTGATAATGTCCGATTCCCAAAAATTCATCCTGATTGGAATAAACTGCAACCAGATCACCTTCCGATACCTGCCCTTTAATTTTCTTAATTGCACCGGAAAACACCCACGGATGAAATCTTTTCAGAGACTGATCTTTTCCGGATTTCAACACTACTTTTGTAAGTTGTTCCGTCATATTAACTGTTGAACAATGATTTATAAATCTGAAGGGCTGCCCATGCGTCGGTAGCAGCATAAACCTGCTGTGCCTCGGTCAGAGCCGGAGCTTCCCAGTTTGAAAGCTGTTGTGATTTGGATATACGAAAGCCAAGAACTATTGCTGCCAGTTTTTTAAGACTGAAATTTTGGATCCCCATTTCCTTTGCATGATCCTGCAATTCAACAAAACCCTGTGGCTTAAACATTGATATGGCCTGTAGCCCTTTGATATCATCGCGTATGGCCACACCTGGCTTTATAATTTTGCTACTGGATAATAATTTTATAATATTAGGCGGAACGCCCATTTTATTCACTCTGAATAGAAATGCCTTATCGTTTGTTGAAAGTTGTAAAAGTGCCACCTTATTTACAACGCCTTTTTTAAAAGCCGGACGTGTTTCTGTATCGAACCCTATTACTTCCTGCTTAGCAAGGAATTTAACAATTTCATCCACCCCTTCCTGTTCTTCAACAACCTGAATTTCACCTTCAAACCACCTCAGCGGCAAATCAGTTAATTCCTCTTTTGTAATACTTTCTTTAAACATTCTTTCAATCTTCATCATCGAAACTGGTTCCCCAAAACTTGTCAAGCCATTCGGGATTCCCTGTCCCCGGTTGTATATTATCAGTGCTTCCTGCACTGCTTTCATCTTCAAACTGAACCTTATCAATTACGAGCTTATGAATTGCCCTGAGCACATTTACCAGCCGTTGTCCCCAAAAATCTTCAAAATGTTGCACACATTCATTTAAGGCATCATTCATTACACTTTCGTTGCCAAGGCTGTATGAAGTTACAAAATCTTTTAAATCCTGGTAAATATCAAGGAGATTTTCAGAAATACTCGAAGTTACTTTTTCTTCGCCAAATTGTATTTCGGGATCAAATACCTCATAAAAGCTATCGTGCTCCCCCAAAAGTGTCAGCCATCGTTGCTGCAACCTGTTGTACTCGAATTCCCCTACAAATTTCTCGAGTTCTTCATCCAGTATTTTTTCATTCTCAGGAAGTAATGTTGCCTTCAGGTAGAGCAATGGTAAAATCTTTCTCAGATACTGAAGACTCTGTGCTGCAGGACTCTGATTTACTTTTTCTATCAGATTGCAAAATTCATTGGCAACTGTCACAAACTCTACCACATTTCTGGAATAAACAACTGCATGTATTTCTGAGTCACTCATATTTTTTTTATCTGAAACCCGATGCAAAAATAACAAAGATTTTTTAGCATGAATAATTATCTCCCTGCTGCTTCAGTAAACAAGGTCATGGATTCATTGTGGATTAGACAAATAAAGTTTGAAAAATGTGTTAATTACATGTATTATAATCCGCTTTCGGTAATTAAAGATTTCACTAATTCCAGCAGGATTAAAATTTCATCTTTTAGTTGCAATGAACACATTCTGCTTTACACTCTGAACATCTTTCCCTATTTTTGCAACAGATTTTTGAACAGAACAATGCAATACATTTTTCCGGAACATTTTGAAGAGAAAGTTGGATTTGAACGCATCCGGGACATGTTGTCCCACAGGTGCCTCAGCACAATGGGTAGGGAACGGGTAGACGAAATGCATTTCGGACATCAATTTGACCTAATTTCCAATCAACTTGGTGAAGCAAATGAGTTCCTGCGTATTGTAAGGGAAATGGAAAGTTTTCCATCCAGCCATTTTTATGATTTGCGCAGCGCCCTTACTAAAATTAAAGTTGAAGGCCGATTCCTGGAACCGGAAGAATTGTTTGATTTAAAGCGTTCATTGGAATCGGTACGTGCGATTGTTCAGTTTTTCAGGAAACAGGAAGATACTGTTTTCCCCTTAATGAAAAAGAAAACAGAACGTGTACAGATTTTTCCCTATATATACGATCGTATTGATGCCATCATTAACAAATTTGGCAGAATCAGGGATAATGCTTCAACTGAGCTTGCACAAATACGAAAAAATATCCTGTCACTGCATTCCAATATGTCAAAAAGGTTACATGCAATTTTAAAGCAAGCCCAGAAGGACGGACTGGTAGATGACGATGCTTCGGTATCAATCCGCGACGGCCGAGCAGTTATACCTATACTTGCAGCAAATAAACGAAAAATAAAAGGCATCGTTTACGATGAATCGGGCACTGGAAAGACATCTTATATTGAGCCAAATGAAATTGTAGAAATGAACAATGAAATCCGGGAGCTTGAACATGCTGAACGCCGGGAAATTGTTCGTATTCTTACTTCTTTTTCGAACGACATACGGCCTTACCTCTCCGACTTGATTTTCTCATACGATTTTCTTGGTGAAATTGACTTTATCCGTTCCAAGGCTTTACTTGCTGCAGAGTTTAATGCCATTGTTCCGGAAATGCAGGAATTACCACTGGTTCAATGGAAAAATGCAGTGCACCCTTTACTGGAACAGGCTTTAAAAAAAGAAAAAAGAAAAATTGTGCCACTGAACATACTGCTTGATAAGGATAACCATATTCTCCTTATTTCAGGGCCGAATGCTGGTGGAAAATCTGTTTGTCTTAAAACTGTTGGATTACTGCAATACATGCTGCAATGCGGACTTTTGGTACCCATGGAAGAAGGCAGTAAAACAGGAATATTTGAACAGATATTTATTGATATTGGTGATGAACAATCGCTTGAAAACGATCTAAGCACTTACAGTTCACACCTGCTCAACATGAAGCATTTTGTAAAAACCAGTAATGAAAAGACACTGGTATTGATTGATGAATTTGGTTCAGGTACCGAACCAATGCTGGGTGGGGCAATTGCTGAAGCTATCCTCGACAGCCTTAACCAAAAAAATAGTTATGGAGTAATAACCACCCATTACACCAACCTTAAGCATTTTGCCTCATCTGCCCCGGGAATAGTAAACGGGGCCATGCTCTACGATGCACAAAATATGAATCCATTGTTCCAGCTGGAGATAGGCAAACCGGGTAGCTCCTTTGCTTTTGAAATTGCAAGAAAAATAGGCCTCCCGGAAGAGATACTGGAAAAAGCCACTCAAAAGGTAGGTAAAAAACACATCGACTTCGATCGGAACCTGCGAAAGATAAACCGTGACCAGAGATATTGGGAAATAAAAAGACAAAAAATAAGAAGGGTTGAAAAAACGCTTGATGATTTGGCCGAAGCCTATCAGTCGGAGTTGGAGGAAACAAGGAAACTTCGAAAGGAATATATGAAAAAAGCACGTGAAGATGCCGAAACCCTTCTGGCCGGTGTAAATAAACGTATAGAAAATACAATCCTTGAAATAAAGAAAGCTCAGGCTGAAAAAGAAAAAACAAAACTGGCAAGACAGTATCTGGAAGAATTGAAGACAGAAATAAAAAAAGGAACGGGCGAACAAGACAGACACCTTGATAAAAAAATAGAAAAATTACGTCAGAGGGAAGAAAAACGCAATCAACGTCGGCCGGCAGAATCAAATAAGGAAGGTACCAAAAAGCAACCAGACAAACAATTCGAGATGAAACCGGGAGATAAAGTCCGTATTGCCGGGCAGAATAATATTGGCGAGCTTTTGGAACTAAATGAAAAAAATGCAGTAGTGGCATTCGGGCAACTTATTACCACCATGCCACGTGGTCAGGTAGAGCGAATCAGCAAGAATGAAGCAAAAAAAATGGGTAATACCTACCGGACTGAAAGTAGAAGTCTGTTAAGTAATTATTCAGAAAGACGGCTTAGTTTTAAACCGGAGATTGACGTCAGGGGACATAGGGCTGAGGAAGCAATACCCAAAATACAGGAATTTATAGATGAAGCCATCATGTTCGAAGTTGCCCAATTACGCATTTTGCATGGTAAAGGACATGGCATTTTGAAGGAGACTATCCGAAACTACCTGCGATCAGAACCAATGGTAAAGAATTTTAAAGACGAACATGTAGATTTTGGCGGTGCAGGAATTACTTTGGTTAACCTGGCAATTTAACTGCTCTTTTTACCACCCCGGAACAAAATTCAACCCAAAATTTCTGTTTTGCCACCCTCCGTTTTGAAACGGAATAGCAAAGTAGGGTTCAAGAATCAGGTATCCAAGAAGATTAACCCTGAAGGAAGCTCCTGTACTAAACACCGGAACCCTCTGGTTAAAGGCCGCCTGTTCCCATGTGAGTTCTGGTTTGTCTCCCCTGTTCCATGCAAGGCCTCCATCGAAAAAGAGATTCAGGTCAGTCATAAAATACTTTGAACCAATCAGTGCAAGCACCTTTGGACCGGTAAGTGGAATCCGAAATTCAGCATTTGCAACGATTACCCGGCTACCGCTAAGAAAAGAATAGTTTAATGAGTTTAGTCCAACTGTATTATCATTCCAGTTACCATAAAACGACAAATTCTCATATCCTCTTATAAGCCAGGGGTAGCCTAGATATATTGGAGAAATAAGGTTGGTCTCCGAACCGGCACCATACCTTCCATAATGATAAAACCGAAATGCCAGCGTCATTGGATTAATGAAAAAATATTTCCGGTAATCCACAAGGCCGGCATAAAAATCAACAGCACCGAAATATTTTTCAACCTGGTAACGCGCACGTCTTCCGCGCATCGGAGAAGTCATTCCAAAAAATGAATTATCGGTAACATAAGCCATATCCAGCCTTTGGTAGTTGTTTCCGTCGGGTGCAGGCATGCGTTCCTTGCTATATGCTACAGGGAATCCTAAATTATCGTAGTAACTATGATACCTGTCAATGCGGTAGTAATACCAGGCTGCTGAGGCACCGGCTTCAATCCTCCGTGTCTGGGAAAGCGCATGGTAGGTAAATAATGATACATTATCTTCAAACATTCTGATATAATCCAAAACAAGATCGGTAACAGGCACCTGATATACTTCATCATTTTCCCTTGAGCGAAATGACAACGTATCGCGTTTAAGAAACATATCTCCTGCACGATAAGGAATATGAGACACGGATACACCCCAGTTAAATTTCCGGGTTTGGTTAATGTAAGCCATCTGTCCTCCAAAATCATAAATTTCACCATTCAATGCCAATATTGAATAGAGTTGGTTATTTCCTACCATATCGCTGAATATCATAGTCACGCTGCCCGACATATTATTTGTGTTGTATCTGCCTGTTGAAATTCCGATACCGGCAGTGTTTGAAATGTAGTCAAGTTTAAATTTCGGCTGGTAAGGTATTTGTTTAATTGAATCCTTTGGAAGAATGGTATCTTTCGACCAGCGCTTATATAGGGCAGCATCCACTATGTTGCTAAAGTTGTGATTCAGGGGAGGTAAAGTTCCTGGTTCAAAATTTACAATTGCTTTATCCACTTCTTCATATTGAAAATCAGAAGAAGTCGCTGTATAAATCTCATAATTATTATTGTAGTAACAGGTATAGGCAATCTTATCGCTGCCAACAGAGGCGCTCATCGCCGGAGAATAAGGTGTTAATCCGCTGATGCCAGTCTTTAGCCGGGTAAGCCGAAAGACTTTATCTGAATCAGGAACCCAGGAAAACAGGTTTCTAAAACCATCGGAGTTTGAAAGAAAATAGATGGATTTTCCATCATATGAATACCGCGGATTTAAATTATCGGCTCCCGGGAATATGCCTGATTCCTCTATTTCTTTGGTATGAATATTTATAATTTTTAAACTGGTACTGAACTTTTTGGCTTTTCTGTTGGTGTTGATTTCCTCATCAACAAAAACAATATAATTCCCATCAGGTGACCATGAAGGATGTATTTTTGAAGAAAAGCCTTCTGTAAGTTGAACTACCTCTCCTGTTCTTAAATCATATATAAACAAATTTCCGATGCCTTCCACAAGACCGGAGAAAGCAATGTACCTGCCGTCGGGTGACCATTCAGGATTTGAAAAAGAAGCAATGGTTCCAGGTTCTATTTCCTCTGTAATTTTAGCACGCTTGACATCAACAATTGCCAGTCGGTTTTTTCCTTTCTGAAACACGACAAATGCAAACTTTTTACTATCGGGAGACCAGGTGCCGGCCGATTCATTAAAACTAAAATCATCAATATCCTGGTTGCGGGTAACACTTGAGAGTTTTTTAATTATTTTTCCTGTTTTCGCATCTGACAGATAAAGGTCGAGTGTAAAAATATCTTTCTCCGAAAAAAAAGCGAGGTATTCTCCGTTGGGGCTAAGAGATGGAGACAAATTCATTCTGCCTGAATTGGCCTTTGAAATAATTTTCTTTCCTGCAATTGTAGCTGATGAATCACTCAGGAACTTTCCATAATATGTTTCCATGGCATTTTTCCAAAGTCCGGATAAAATCTTTGAATCGAAACCCAGAAGTGAATCGAGCGCTTTATCGAGACCATATTTGGCGGTATGTATAAAAACAGGAATAATAAGAGAATCACCCCAGGTCTTTCCTACCATTGCCCAGAAAGCATGCCCATACCGGTAAGGGAAATACCTCGAATCGGTGGATAATTGTCTCAAAGTAGGGAATTCGTCGTTCACCAGCGCATCCCGCATCCACATTGCAGTATTTGGGTCAATGCTGCCAATAGAAAGATATTCGGCCATACCTTCTATCATCCAAAGCGGTATATTAGTCAGCGATGATCCTCTGATAGAATCCTTATTCAGAAGCCTGTTAAATTGAAAAGCATGTACAAGTTCGTGACCAAGGACATGATCAGTTTGAGCTAGTGTTGCTGCTACCGGCATTACTACCCTGTTTTTTAATGATTCGGTTACTCCACCGGTAGTAGTTCCGATAATACCGCCAACAGCCGTTGTTTGTTGAAAATCGGAATGATGGGCATAAAGTATTAATGGATTCTTCTGCTGAAAAGTGTCTCTGAAAATTTCCTGGTGCATGGCGTACCACTCTTCAGCCCATTCAGCAAACCGGGTAATAAAAGTATCATTTTTAAGATAATGGTATATTTCAAAATTAGGAGTGTGAATGGCATCGTAATTAAAAGTTCTGTACCCCGGCTTATTTCTGCCAAAATACTGTGACATCACCGTTTCCGGGAATATAAGCACCAATAAAACAGCCAGGAAAAAAATTATTAACTCCTGCCCTTTCATTGCTTTTTCTCCTTTATATGAAAGTTTGACCGTCAGCATAATTGTTCAACTGGCAGATGAAAACTCAACGCTAATTTAACAATTTATTTTTCAAATTTTGTGCCAATCAACTGAACCAGAACCCATCGGCATTATTGACAGAATTACGTATAAGTTACAGAAAAAATTTAATTGAAGAAGTGTTCTGAAATCATTTGACAGTACCGTTTTAAAATGGATTCATTTGAAATAAAATAACCCCTTTTTAAAAACATCAGCGTTATACCAGCTACACCATCAGAATCTTTAACTTATTCCTGTAAATTTTGAAGATTTGAGTTACAGAGTAATTCCAGCAATCTATATATCCAGAATTATCAGATAAACAATACACTTAAATACAGAATTCCACCTCAGATGCCTGTGTTTTATATCGCTTTTAACGGGTTGTATGAATTCCTTTATCGAATAAAACCACCAACCAGGTTTACAGTTCAGTATGAACGGTTTTCATGTAAAGAAGTTCCACTTTTTTACGAGCCCATGAAGTACGGCGCAGAAACTTCAGGCTCGATTTAATACTTGGTTCTTTTCGAAAACAATTAATTGGAATTATTTCACCCAATTTCTCCCAGCCATAATAGCTAACTAAATATAGCAGAATAGCTTCAAGTGTTTTACCATGCAATGGATTATTAGGCTGTGTCATATAACCTTGATTTTCTGGTAAATCTTTTCAGATACGGTTAATTTAATAACATTTAAACTACAAAATGATTCAGAAAAATAAAGTAACCCGGACATTAAATTTTCAACCCTTCTATTAACTGAATATATAATTGATAACCTGCAGTGATTTCACTTTTATAAATGAATTCATCGGCCGAATGCGATCGTGCAGAATCACCTGGTCCCATTTTTATTGAAGGGAAAGACATTATAGCCTGATCGGATGTAGTGGGTGAACCGTATATTTTTATACCCATTTCCTTTGCTTTCCGCGCAAATGGATGATCGACACTGATTCCCGAAGAGTTTAATCGGAACGATCTGGGTTTCACTTCCGATTCAATCAACTCTGTAATAATCCTGGCAGCCTCTTTATTCGGATAAAATTCATTTGTACGGACATCTGCAACAAAATGACACACATCGGGAATAACATTATGCTGAGTGCCGGCTTCAATTTGTGTCACAGTAATTTTCACTTCACCAAGAAGACTTGATCTCCTTTTAAACTCATAGTTCTGTAATATCCGGATATCATCAATTGCTTTATAAAGTGCATTAACCCCGTCCTTCCTTGCAGCATGGCCCGATTTGCCATACGCATAACAATCGAGCACCAGCAAACCTTTTTCGGCAATGGCTAGTTCCATACGGGTAGGTTCCCCAACAACCGCAAATGCCACGGGCATAATTTCTGGCAATACGATTTCAAGGCCTTGCCTTCCAGAAATTTCTTCTTCTGCAGTTGCTGCGAAGACAAGGTTCCAGGGTAAATCATCCCTTTGGTAAAAATGTATAAAAACTGCCAGTAGCGTTATTAAAGGCCCACCTGCATCGTTACTGCCCAGTCCGTATAATTTATCCCCTTCTTCTATTGGAGAAAACGGATTGTATGAATATCCCTTTGCAGGCCGAACAGTATCGATGTGAGAATTCAACAATAAAACCGGTTTGCCTTTAATATAATGCTTATTTAAGGCCCAGGTGTTGTTCTTTTTAGTTTTATACGGAATACCTTCGTCTGTCAAAAACTTACGTATCAGTTCTGCTGCCTGTTCTTCTTCCTTGCTAAATGAAGGTGTTGATATTAATGATTTTAGCAGTCGTATGTATCTATCCATTACTTTTTTTCAAAGGTGCAAATGTGGAAAAAAAACCTGAATTAATACCTTTCATATCCGCAAATGAACTGTTTTTTTAATTTCTCAGGATATAGCTAAGTTGATTCGTTAAATTGATTATTAAATGTTTCATGCTATAGGAAATAATTTCTATAAGAAATTTTTTATGTAACTTGTTGGTTGGGTTTCCACAACACTGTCCGGAAATCAATGAGAAACATAATTCTTTATATAATTAAAATATTCAATGATTTATGAAACCAACAACAATAGCATTTATTGGGGGCGGAAGGGTAACCAGAATTTTCCTCCAGGGATTTAAGAATAAATCAGTTGACTTCAAATCAATAAAAGTCTACGACCATAATCCTGAAAATATGGAAGCCCTTATGTCTGTTTTCCCCGAAGTGGAACGAACTGAAAATCCTGCTGATGCCGCAAAGGCAGCAGTGGTTGTAATAGCCGTTCATCCGCCGGCAGTTATGGAAATTCTTGAAAAAATTGCGGGAACTGTAAATGAAAAAACTTACCTGGTTTCGCTGGCTCCCAAAATAACTATCAAACAAATTCAGGACAAAATAAAAATAGCCAACATCATCCGTATGATACCAAACGCCACTTCATACATCAATAAAGGTTACAATCCGGTAGCATTTCATGATACAATGCTCAAAAAAGAAAAAAAGTTTATTAAAAAGTTGTTCAAACCACTGGGGAAATTATTAGTGACTGAAGAAATCAAACTTGAAGGTTATGCCATCATTTCAGGAATGCTGCCAACCTATTTTTGGTTTCAGTTGCAGGAATTGGAAAACATTGCACAACAAACCGAACTTTCGCCTGAAGAAGCACAAAAAGCAATACATTTTACTTTAAAGCGTGCTGTTGACTTATATTATAAATCAGGAATCACGCCAGCAGAAGTGATGGACCTGATTCCGGTAAAACCTATTGGAGAACATGAGGAGGATATCAGAAATACTCTTAACAGTAAATTGCTAGATTTATATTTCAAGATAAAACCGTGAATTCAGATAAATGATATTGCCGGATAACAAAAATACGCCCGATTTATCCGGGATATTGTTTTCACCGGCAGTCCACATCTTTAACGACCGTTTTCCTTAACCGTGCACAATTTTTACCTTTAAGAATAATTTGAATGAATGACCCGGGAAGAAAGAAAAATACTTAGTGCAATTGTTGATCGTGAGGTAAAAAAACTCACAAGAAAAATAATTGAACTCAAGGAATTTACTGCACCGATTGAGCCCGATTGTGCCATAGGTCGTATTTCACGAATGGATGCCATTAACAACAAGAGTATTGTGGAGACAAGTATGCGCAATCTGCAAACTCGCCTGAATCAGCTACAAAAAATTGCTCAGGTGATAGATGAACCGGGTTATGGTATCTGCACTCAATGTCATAAACCCATACCATTAGGACGGTTGAAAATAAGGCCTGAAATTCGTTTATGCGCCGATTGCCTAAGAACATAAACAACCCGGTTCAGCGCCAGCCTTAACAATGCCGTTAAAGAAAAGGCGACTTATCCTTCACATAGGTCAGGCAGAGTTTGTGCATGGCACGGGTGCAGGCAATGTACAATAAATTACGGTCGTTGGGTTCATGATAATTTTTAGAATCGGCATCCGGAACAACAACGACATCAAATTCCAGACCCTTCGACATATGAGCAGAACAAACCACCAGGCCAATTGAAAAAGCCGCGCTGTCTTCAGTCAGCAAAACAGCTTCCGGGAACTCTGCAATCAGCTGATGATGCCACTGTTTAGCCTGCTTCTGCGTCTTGCATACAATTCCCAAAGAATAGTGCCCCGATTGATTGAATTCAAAAATCCGTTGCCTGATATGTTCCAGTTCCTTCGCATGGCTTTTACATGAAATCAGTTCAGGAGATTGCCCATGTCGCTCCATAGCCTCCATCTCACTGTCGGGACTGATTGTCTGGGCAAATTTTGCGATTTCATAAGTTGAACGGTAGCTTTTATTCAGCTTAACAACACCAGCGCCGGGAAAGATTTTTGCGATTTCTGCGGAAGATGATGAACTAAAAATATTTACTGACTGATTGGCATCGCCTAAAATGGTTTTCCTGCAAGGGAACAGACGTGCCAGCACTGCATATTGGATTGGAGTATAATCCTGCATCTCATCAATAAGCAAATGTTTTACCTTACTGAGAGAATTTATGCCCACGAATTTATACTTCATGTAAATGAGCGGGAATACATCAGCATATTCATACGTATTCCCTCGTGCCATTTTAAGCATTTCAGGTTGATTCATCCAGTCGTAGAAATCTTTATAAAGCCCCCGCAAAGTGGTAATCCTGAACATATTTTTCACCGATTTACGTAATTCGTTCCGCTGCTTTCCTGAAATCTCATAGTTGTTGTAATAAAGAAGATCCCGTTCTATGTCCTGAACTATCTTATTAAAACGCTGGAAAATTGGCAGACGGTGCCACGCTTTAAACCGCTCTTCAATATAATTTGCCGGTAGCGGATATCGTCCGGCCATCAGGGTTTCGGCCTTAAAATAATTATTTTCGGCATAGATGAAGTATTCATTCAGCTTATTAATAAACTGAAACGAAGCTTTTACCCGGATGCGTTCGCGTAACGCTTCATCCTTCTTCTCAGGAAGGGAAGCCACCTGTTGAAAAAATGACTGAAACTTAAATTTTCCTTCCAGCAGTTTGTCAGCAAGTTCTTCCATCCCCATCTCAGGTATATTTTCCTCCCCGAGCTCTGGCAAAACATTGGAAATATAATCGGCAAAAACTTTATTTGGTGATAAAATCAGAATATCCTGCGATGAAATCTCCTCCCGAAAGCGGTAAAGTAAAAAGGCAATGCGGTGTAAGGCTACAGATGTTTTCCCCGAGCCAGCCACACCCTGTATAATCAATTCCCGCGATAGTTCATCACGTATTATGGCATTCTGGTTTCGCTGAATAGTGGCCACAATATGGTTCATCCTGCTATCCGATGACTTGCTTAATTCCCGCTGCAACACATCATCGTGAATAGTTAATGAACTTTCCAGCATGTATTCCATTGTTCCGTTTCGAATACGGTATTGCCGTTTTAAAAAGATATTGCCTTCCACCTTGCCTTCAGGAGTTTCATAGAAGGCCGGACCGTTTTCAAAATCATAAAAAAGTGCAGACACAGGGGCACGCCAGTCGTGTATCAGGTTAATCTTTTTGTTTTCGTCATAAAAAGCATGAATTCCGATGTAAAAAGAAAAGGATCTTTCATACCCCTTTTCAAAAAAGTCGAATCGTCCAAAATAAGGTGACTGCAATAACTTCTGTATTCGCTTTTTACGTTCAAGTGCAGCCTCACCGGTTACTACAGCTGCAGTTACCGACTGCCTGACCGCTACCTTCTCAAGCCGGTCCATCCCTGTTTTGTTTTCATAAAGGTAATTTTTTTGTTCCTGCAAATCTTTGATGTATCCCGAAACTTTTTCATCAATGGAATCAAGCGACTTTGACAGTATGCCCTTTACTTTCTCTAAATACTTACGTTCTTCTGTTTCACTGCGATTTACCATTCCTGTCTGATTCTTTTTTACTGTTAGGAACCTATTGAACTTTTGACGGTTATTTACTGTTATGGAAAATTCTGAAGGTTTAACAAGTATGCAAAAATAGCAAAAACAGGACAGCTTCCTGAGTTGAACATTTGAGCTTAAGGAAAAAATAATATCTTTGCTCAGCAAATTTTAAAAAAAACAAATCATGGACGAAGGCCCGTGTTATAGTAACAGATTAATTCAAAACTGACTTCAGGAGGCCTCTATAAATCACCTCCTGAGAACAAGAAAGGAGGCAAAAAATGCTTACACTTTATTCATCAGCCCGGATTATACGCATTCCGTTGTACCTGCTTTTGTTGCGGCGGCATACCTACCACTGAGGTATAGTCATTACATGCCCTGTACAGCCCATACACCCGGTTGGGTTGCAATTTGATATCACAACAGTGTAGTACCCAAAAAAAACAAAAGCATGGAAGATGTTATGATTCCGGTTCAGCAATTTCAGGAATTGATAGACCATCGTGAATGGAAAAAACTGAGAGAAGAAATTAAAAAACTGGACCCTGCAGAAATAGCAGAAGTAATTGAAACTCTTAAAAGAGAAGGCGACGATATTATTCTGTTCAGGTTACTGCCGCGCGAAACAGCCAGAGAAACCTTTTTCCGGCTTGATTACGACAAGCAGGAAGAACTGCTGGAAGGACTTGCCGATCGCAAACACCTGCTGGCTGAACTACTTAACGATTTGGCACCCGATGACCGTACTGCGCTTTTTGAAGAGTTGCCCGGCCCTGTTACCCAACGCCTCATTCAGCTGCTGTCGCCTGAAGAACGACGGATATCCATCCAGCTGCTGGGTTATCCTGAAAGCAGTATCGGCCGTTTGATGACTCCCGACTATGTAGCCGTAAAACCACAGATGACCATTGAACAGGCGCTTGATCACATCAGACAATTTGGAAAAGATTCTGAAACACTGAATGTAGTATATGTAATTGATAAAAACTGGAAACTGATAGATGAAATCAGGTTGCGTGAAATCCTGCTCGCACGTCCGGAGCAAACCATTGCCGATCTTATGGACAACCGGTACGTATCGCTCAATGTGCTCGATGATCAGGAGAAAGCCATCAGTGCATTCCATGACTACGACCGGATTGCATTGCCGGTTATCAATACCGAGGGTATGCTTCTTGGTATAGTAACATTCGATGATATAATGGATGTGGAAGAAGAAGAGGCCACTGAGGACTTCCATAAGTTTGGTTCCATCCAGGACCTGATTTTCAATCCACTGAAAGCAAAAATTTCACTGCTTTACAGAAAACGTATCACCTGGCTTGTTGTGCTGGTATTCATGAATGTTTTTTCGGGTGCTGCCCTCGCCTACTTCGGAGATATCATAGAAACCATGGTAGCCCTGGTATTCTTCCTGCCATTGCTCATTGGCAGCGGCGGAAATGCCGGTGCCCAATCGGCAACCCTGATGATACGCGCCCTGGCAACCGGTGATGTGGAACTGAATGACTGGTTAAAACTTATGGGTAAGGAATTGTTTGTTGCCCTGCTGCTGGGAATTACCATGGCCGTTGCTGTAGGACTTGTAGCCAGTTTCCGCTCACCTGAAATCATAGTAGTAGTGGGATTGTCTATGATTTTTACAGTAATTGTGGGATGTATTCTCGGGCTTTCACTGCCGTTTATTTTTACTATGCTGAAGCTTGACCCGGCAACGGCAAGTGCGCCCCTGATTACTTCGCTGGCCGATATCTCAGGTGTGTTTATTTATTTTTCCATTGCTACATGGTATCTGGGTTTATAATTAACTCCGTAAACAAACTGTCCCGTAGGGACAAAATATTGGTAGCATCGGGACGAAATATTATAATAGGAGTTAATTTTAAAATTACCCATTTTAACTCCATAGACGAACTTTCCCGTCAGGGACAAAATAATGGTAGAATCGGTACGAAATGTTATTTTATCGGTCAGCAGTGTATCTTTTTATTAAAAACTGATTCAATCATTTTTCCAAACTGTTTAATCAATCATTCAAAGTATCTTTCTGATGAAAGATTATATAAAAAAGAGTATAACATATATATTTGCAGTGAGCTTAAATAATTAACAATGAGCAGGCAAAACATTCCGGTTATTCTCTCAGCCATGCTGGTAATAATATTGCTGGTTGCCTACCTGAATAAAGATAACCTGAACAATTTCATTTCAGAAAAAATGCAGGAATCGGCTGGCAGCGAAACAATATTATCAGGACAGCAGTGGGTTGATTCTTTGTTTAACTATAACAAGAACAAAGAAAATTTTGAATTTACCCTTATTCAATTTAAATCAACCGGATGTACCCTCTGCAAACAGATGGAACCCGAACTTGAAATTGTTAAAAACAATCGCAATCAAAAAGTCAATGTAGCTGTACTGAATGTGATGAACCCCAACAGCATAAACGTGATGAAATACTTTGGGATATCTGCTGTACCTACCCATTTAATTCTGGATAAAGAAGGAAGAGAAATTTTCAGGAAATACGGTTTTATTTCTGCACGGGAGCTGAGTACTCATATGACTCGTTAATCAGGTTTTTTGATTTTTAAGCACCCTCAAAAAAGACCTTGGTATTTTAGTTTCAAAATTCATTTTTTTGCCCGATACCGGATGAATAAATGTCAACTGCTGAGCATGAAGTCCCAATCGTTTGAGGGGATTGGTTACAGCCCCGTATTTTTTGTCGCCTGCCACGCAATGGCCTGTTTCCTGCATGTGTATCCTTATCTGATTTTTGCGGCCGGTTTCAAGGTTGACTTTTAACAGGGAAAAGGATTCATTTTGCCTGATTACTGAATAATGGGTAATAGCTTTCTGCCCTTTTGATGGATCATGTGATGAATGCATCTTGTATATTTTGTCTTCTGAAAGGTAAGATGTGATTGTTCCTTCCGGTTGTTCAACTATACCCTCCACCAAGGCAAAGTAAGTCCTTTCAAGAACCGTTTCATTCCAAAGTTCCTGAAGCTTGTTTTTAATTTCCTCGCTTTTGGCAAACAACATCAGTCCCGAAGTTTCCCGGTCGAGCCGGTGGACAATGAAAATCTTATTTGTCCTGTCCTGCTTTTTTACATGTTTGCTTAATAAACTGAAAGCAGTTGCACGCTTCTCATTTTTAGTAGCCATCGATAGCAGACCTGCAGACTTGTCGATTACAATTAAATACGGATCTTCATACACTATAGTGTATTCCTTAAACTTCTGTTCCGGGGCAACCCGGATTCCTCCTATTTCAACTTTCTGACCCTCAACAAGCTGATAATTGAACTGTGATACTGGCTTTCCGTCTACTAATACTTGTTTATGACCAAGCAGTGATTTAATGTTGTTCCGGCTTTTATGAGGCATTTGCTTCATTAAAAATTCCATCAGCAGTGTATTCTCAGTAACCGTTAAATCAATATTCTTTTGATTTCCTTTTGCTGATGTATGTCGGCTGTTGCTTTTCCGATCCATTAATTGTATATGATGATTAATTCGTTCTGTAAAAGTACTTCAATAAATAAAACAAAGCAGAAATATAAGTAATTTCCCTTGCTTCATATAAATCCTGTTAATGATTAATCAAACAACACGACAATATGTTATTTTATAACAAAGAAAAAATAACAAGAAATACTGTATATTTTAAAAACAGGCAATATGAAATTCAATTCAAAATCCAGTTTATAGAAATCAAAATTCAAAAAAATAAAATCGCATATGAAAACAACTGATAAACCCAAAATTCAGAAATTTCATCTGGAAGGAGTTAAGCATATTCTTCCTGAGGATGCCCTGAAAGCTCAACAAAATAATGAAGCTGTTATTATTGATGTGCGGGAAAAGTATGAGATCTATCCGGCACATATTGAAAACACTTTGTTTCATCCAATGTGGAAGATTTCTGATTGGATGCCCTCCCTGCCAAAGGATAAAAATTTTATCCTTATGTGTGAAAAAGGAATTCGCAGCACGAGTGTTGCCCACTTTCTTATGAACAATGATTTTCCCAATGTATACAATCTGGACGGTGGTATAACAGCGTGGAAAGAAAGAAAACTCCCCTACGAAGCTTTCAAACATCCCCGAAGACCTGTAAATTAATTGATTGCAGGAATTTATGATAAAACAGCATGAATCAAAATGGATATCTCACATTAAAAGAATTATTTTTCTGAACCAGATATTAGTATTTGATGTTTTAATGTCGTATGTTTGCGTTATTAGTTACAATAGAAAAATAGGATACATGGAAATGAAATCTCAACCATCCGTGTTATGAATAAATCAGAAAAATTCAATAACAATCTTCAGGAACTTGCACGGTTTGCAAAAGCAATTTCTCATCCGGCCCGGCTGGCAATTCTCCAATACCTGGCAGAAACCAGGACTTGCATTACCGGAGATATTTCAGACAATCTCCCACTCAGCCGGACCACTGTTTCGCAACACCTGAAAGAACTCAGAGACCTCGGATTGATCCAGGGAAACATTGACGGACTTAAAATAAACTATTGCCTTTGCAGTTCCGTAATTGAATCGTATATTGCTATGTTTAACACTTTTTTCGATCCATTAGGTGCATCGGATGCAATATGCATAAACGAATCGAAAACAGAAAACAGCAGATCGATTCATCGTCAAACTTAATTATTAATACCCTTATTATGAAAATTTCAGAAAATCAATTTTTTAGTCAGCAAAAAATCCTTGTAAGTTTTACTTTACTAATCCTTTTTGCTTTAGTATCCTGTACCCCGGCACAGGATGGTTCAAAACAACAAACAGAAAACCCCGGCCGGCAACATAAACAGACGCAGCAAAATACTGTAAAAGAAGTATCGCCATCGATTCCGGCAACAGAAACCCCTGAATCAATACAATCCGGACAGACAGCCGAAAAGATTATACTAAATCCCCCGCACGGACAGCCTGGCCACAGGTGCGATATTCCTGTTGGAAATCCGCTAAACGGGGCTCCAGCAACTAAAGTGACAGAAGTTGCCAAACCAACTCCGGAACCGGCAAAGGCAATCGTAAATAATCCTACTGCACCAACTATAGAAAATGCCAACCGGATGAACCCATCGAATACCCGAAGTACATCTGAACCTGCTACAGGAACCAAACCCCGGAATAATCCACCTCATGGCCAGCCATGGCACCGGTGTGATATTCCAGTTGGAAGTCCGCTTCCTTAACTTCAATGATTTTAATATTAATAATTCAGAATAAACAGAATTCTTTTAATACCGTTTGAATAATGAAAAAATTAATTTTAAGTTTAGCTGTAATTGGCTTTTTTTCCTTTTCACTCTATGCGCAGGAAACTGCAAATTCAAAAAATGATTCCATCATTTTTGATAAAGCCATCCACGATTATGGCACTATTGAAAAAGGAAGTGATGGCACTTCAGTATTTACCTTCACAAACAAAGGACAAAAACCTTTAGTGTTAAGCAATGTAAGGGCATCCTGCGGTTGTACCGTTCCCGAATGGCCCCGGCAACCTGTTGCACCGGGCGAAACGGGTGAGATAAAAGTTAAATACAATACCAATATTACCGGAAATTTCAACAAATCAATTACTGTTAATTCGAATGCAGCAAACGCCATGGTAATGTTACGGGTAAGGGGAAGTGTGGTTGCTCCTGAGCAATAAAATTTCGAATAGATAAAGAAACAGTCCCAACTAATTTTTCTTTACTAAAAGATGAACGATCCCATTAAAGAGGTAACCATCACCGATCAACCGAAAAAAACAATTGCTTTTTTCGAAAAATACCTCACCGTGTGGGTGGCATTGTGTATAGTGGCAGGCATCGCATTGGGATATATTGCAGGTGACAAAATTGAAGTAGTTAGCAGCATTGAAATTGCCCGGGTAAATATTCCTGTAGCCATACTCATCTGGCTGATGATCTATCCCATGATGCTCCAGATTGATTTCAGCAGCATAAAAAAAATTGGAAAAAAACCCCGTGGTGTGGTATGGACAGTAATCATTAACTGGCTTATCAAGCCATTCACAATGGCATTTTTTGCCTGGCTGTTTTTTTCAAAAATTTATGCAGCGTGGATAAATCCGGAACTGGCGGGCGAATACATAGCCGGCGCTATCATCCTGGGAGCTGCCCCATGTACAGCAATGGTTTTTGTCTGGTCCTACCTTTCCGACGGAGATCCCAACTATACCCTGGTGCAGGTTTCTGTCAATGATATTATTATCCTGATAGCATTCATTCCTTTAGTTGGCCTGCTGCTCGGCATTACAGACGTGATAATTCCTTACGACACACTGGCAGCCAGTGTGCTTATTTTCGTAGTTATACCGCTTGTTGCCGGAGTAATCACTCAGCGGGTATTGCTTAAATCCAAAGGAGAAGAATGGTTTAAAAAGGAATTTCTTCACAAACTTAAGCCGGTAAGTATTGTTGCCCTGCTGGTAACCCTGGTCTTTTTATTCGCTTTCCAGGGACAAAACATCACCAGCAACCCTTTGATAATACTCCTGGCTGCCGTTCCCCTTGTAATCCAAACCTATTTTATTTTCTTCCTGGCCTGGTATGGAGGCAAAAAACTAAAGCTCAGTTACCCGGTATGTGCCCCGGCGGCAATGATCGGGGCAAGCAATTTCTTTGAGCTGGCAGTAGCTGTTGCCATTGCATTATTCGGACTGCAGTCGCCTGCAGCATTGGTAACGGTAGTAGGTGTGCTGGTTGAAGTCCCTGTCATGTTATCACTTGTTGCCTTTGCCAATAAAAGGAAGTTTTAGCAACCCCATATGTTTATATACCGAAACGATTAAAAATTACAAAAAATGAAAATACTGATTTTATGTACCGGGAACAGTTGCCGCAGCCAGATGGCCCACGGATTTCTGCAATCGTTCGACAGCAGGCTGCAGGTTGAATCAGCCGGAACCGAAGCTTCAGGAATTCTGAACCATAAAGCAGTGGAAGTAATGAAAGAAGCCGGTATCGACATCAGCCACCACACCTCCGATTCAGTTGAAAAATACCTGGACGACAAATGGGATTATGTAATTACCGTTTGTGGAGGTGCAAACGAAAAATGCCCCGCCTTTTTAGGGAAGGTTAAAAACCGTCTGCATATCGGATTCGATGATCCGTCTCATGCTACCGGAACTCCCGAATTCATTGAAAGCGAGTACTACCGTGTGCGAGATGAAATAAAAGAAGCATTCCATAATTTATACCAGAAAAAAATTAAACCCGGATTACAATGAATACAAAAGATATCAAAGAAACCGTAAAGGAAAAGTACAGCCTTATCGCCCGGTTGAATTCCGGCTCAACAGGCTGTTGTGGCACTACATCCTGCTGTGATAGCACTGAATTCAGCATGATAGGTGATGAATACCTGAATATTGAAGGGTATATGCCCGATGCAGATCTGGGTCTGGGTTGCGGCCTCCCAACCGAATTTTCAGATATCAGGAAAGGAGATGCAGTGCTCGATCTGGGAAGCGGAGCCGGAAACGATTGCTTTGTGGCCCGCCAGCTAACTGGAGAGGAGGGCCGGGTAACCGGTGTCGATTTCTCGGAAGAAATGCTTTTAAAAGCGCAGGAAAACCTGAGCAAAACAAGCTTCACAAATATGGAATTCATACATGGAGACCTCGAAGCATTACCTCTTTCCGGTTCCACATACGATGTTGTTATCAGTAACTGCGTCCTTAACCTGGTACCCAACAAAGAAAAAGCATTTTCAGAAATATACAGGGTGCTCAAACCTGGTGGCCATTTTTGCATTTCAGATGTGGTGATTTCCGGATATCTTCCCCAGGAGCTTAAAGAAGCTGCTGAATTGTATGCTGGATGTGTTTCCGGTGCCCTGCAAAAAAATGAATACCTAAAGATAATTGAAACAAATGGGTTTACAGAAATTACAATTCGAAAGGAAAAATCTATAACAATTCCTGATGAGGTGCTGGCCAATTATCTTTCAGAAAAAGAAATTGAAAAGTTTAAAAACTCGGCTACAGGCATTTACAGCATTACCCTGACAGCAGTAAAATAATCTGGCAGAAAACCGTTCAGGTATAGAAACCATGAAACGCTAAATTCAGAATATCCCCCTGCCACAATAATTGATTTTATAAGCCCTGCTTACAAATTGCTTATTAATCAGGCTAAAAACTAATTTAAAGGATACCTGGTGCCATGCATTACAAATACATGCTATTTGGCACTATTATGAATATTAAATACTTCCAATAAAAGTAAAGCATTTCATTTTCAATGAAACAGAAAAAAATCAGAATCGTGTAATTTTTGCTGATTATGAGATTGAAACAGCGATCAAACACAATACATTCCCTATACCTTCTCCAGAACAAATTCGCGTTTTACCGGAGAAAATATAGTCCAATTCAGGATCAGTCCATATTATAAAAAACTATAATGGATATATAAAAAAGAATTCTCAGTTAATAATAATTAACTATCTGGTTAAACTTTTTGGATAAAAAATTTGTTCAAATTTACAAAACTCTTTACCTTTGACTAATTGGTTAAACAAAACAGTTAAAAATATAAAGGAATGAATGAAATTAAAAAAGACAATACGGAAGAAAAAATTCTTACTGCTGCACAATCCGTATTTGTTAAAAAAGGTATGGATGGAACACGGATGCAGGAAATTGCAAATGAAGCAGGTATTAATAAAGCATTACTACACTATTATTTCCGGAGCAAGCAGAAACTGTTTGAGGCTATTTTCAACAAGGTATTCAGCCAAATTTTTCCCGACATAAAAAACATGCTTTACTCAGACAAACCGATTATTGAGAAGCTTGGAATTTTTATTGAAAAATACATTGACCTGTTGATGAAAAATCCCTTCCTGCCCTCTTTTATACTGAAAGAAGTGAACCGGGATCCTGAATTTTTGGCTTCCGTAATTAAAAAACAGGGTATTAATCCGGACGATATCCTGAACCTTCTGGAAAAGGAAATGGAATACGGGCGTCTCAAAAAAATGGATCCGCGTGAATTAATGATTAACATATTAGGGCTTAGCATTTTTCCTTTTGCAGCCCGGCCGCTCCTGCAGATAATGTTTTTTAACAACGACAAAAAGGGCTACAGCAATTTTTTAGTTAACCGAAAAGAAACCGTCAAAGAATTTGTGCTTAATTCAATTCTGGTAAAATGAAAAACTTACTGTTCATTCTATTTTATCTGGCTTTTCCCGGGATACTTTTTTCCCAGGATGAAGTTACACTCGACAGCTGCTATTTGCATACGCGGGAAAATTATCCTAACCTTGAGCAGGCTGGGATTTTGAATGAAATAACAATACTGCAAAAAGAAAACATCCATTCAAATTCTCTGCCCAATGTGGCCTTGAACGGGCAGGCAACTTATCAGTCAGAAGTAACAAGTCTTGATATTTCTCTACCCGGCATTTCAATTCCCAGGCCTGCCAGGGATCAGTATAAATTTTATGCTGAAATCCGTCAGTCCATCTGGGACGGAGGCATTTCTTCATCCAGCTTAAAGCTGGAGGATGCCCTTTTACGGACCCACCTGAATGAACTCGAAGTGGAACTTTACAAGTTAAATGAGCAGGTATCGCAGGCATTTTTTACAGTACTGTTTGCTAAAAAACAGCTGGAAGTGCTTGATGCACAAAAAAGAGTACTGGAAGAAAAGAAGACAGCCGCTGAATCGGCGGTCAGGCATGGTACTGCAGAAAAAACATCGGTATTGATAATTCAGGCGGAGATACTGAACCTTGATCAAAACACGATTCAGCTCGAAACGGTCAGGGATGCTTCGGCTCAAATGCTTTCGCTACTCACGGGGAAAAACATTAGCAGTGATTCAGAATTCATATTTAATGGATCACCACACGCTGAACAAAGATCACTTTTAAGACCTGAAATGCACCTTTTTGAAAGCCAGCGGCTGCAACTTGATAGCCGGATGGAACTACTCGATAAAAGCAGGAATCCGAAAATATTCGGCTTCGGTCAGGCTGGATACGGACGTCCGGGATTGAACATGCTCAGTGATCAGTTCAACAGTTTTTACCTGATTGGAGCAGGAATTTCATGGAATGTATTTGACTGGAAAAGAAATACCCGACAAAAGCAGGTGCTGCAATTGCAGCAGAAAGGTATTCTGGCGCAGCAGGAAACTTTCAATCTAAATATCAGTATTTTACTTGCACATCAGCAGGAAGAGATTAATAAACTAAAAAAAATGCTTGAAACTGATAAGGAATTGGTTGCACTTCGCAGTGAGGTTATAAAGGTTGCTTCCTCGCGACTTGAAAATGAAACCATCACAACTTCCGAATACATCAGGGAATTGCAGACCGAAACCATTGCAAAACTTAATTATGAATTGCATAAGATACAGTTGAACCAAGCTTACGAAAAATACAACCTTTTAAAAGGGAAAGAATAATTATTACAAAGAAACAACTGCGGCTCAGGCAGCATCCAAAAAAGAAGAAACAGAAATAAAATTTTATTATCGACGATTTTAGCAAATTACCTTAATATAAAAAAGAATATGAAACTCATAATAATCATCGTTCTTCTGAGCATACTGAATACCGGGTGCGACAGAAACAAAAATCAGTCGGATGCTTACGGTGTTTTTGAAGCCGATGCTGTAATTGTGGCTTCAGAAGTCCAGGGGCAAGTACTCCAGCTCCCGGCCCGACGGGGAAAGCAAATAGAAGAAGGTTCCCTGGCGGCTCTCATTGATACCACACAGGCCAGCCTGAAAATAAAGCAGATTGAAGCACAATTTGCAACTGTAAGGGCAAGAAGAAAATCGGTGGAGGCACAGATTGCAGTATACGAAGAACAGAAAATCAATCTGCTGACTAACCGAAAGCGTATCGAAGCAATGCTCAAAGATGGTGCTGCCACACAAAAACAACTGGATGACCTGGTGGGAGAAATAAACATGGCAGACAGGCAAATAGCAAATGTCCGGACACAATTCATTCAGATTAACAGTGAATTGGATGTTCTGGAAGCACAACGCGCAGTGAACCTGGATCAACTGCAACGATCATGGATTTCCGCTCCGGTTTCGGGTACCATTCTTGAAACGTATATTGAAAAAGGAGAATTGGCAACTCCGGGAAAATCACTGTTTAAAATAGCTGATCTTAATGAGCTTTCTCTAAAGGTATATGTATCCGGAGCTCAACTTCCCCATGTAAAAATAGGACAGGAAGTGCAAGTACTGGTTGATAAATCAGAAACCGATAACCAGTCGTTTCGGGGAAAGGTCACATGGATCGCTCCTGAGGCAGAATTTACTCCTAAAATAATTCAGACAAAAGAAGAGCGTGTTAAGCTGGTATATGCTGTTAAGATAGCTGTTGTAAACGACGGTACCCTGAAAATTGGAATGCCGGGAGAGATCAGGCTGGTATCAGTTAATTGAAACTCTGCCAAAGAAGAGGAATAAAAACCACATCTTTCCTCTTCGACAGAATAGAAAATGGTCTTTTTTTCAATTAAATTTCAAAAGCATTCCAATAATAAAGTATTCTCAACGATCGCGAAATTCAGAAAACTACAAAATGGTTGAAATTCATGAGATATCAAAATCCTATTCAGAAGTAAAAGCACTGAAAAAAATATCACTGGAAGTAAAACAAGGTGAACTTTACGGACTCATCGGACCTGACGGTGCAGGGAAAACAACCCTGATGCGCATACTTATGACTCTATTGCTTCCGGATTCAGGGCATGCCAGAATGAACGGACTGGATGTAATAAAAGATTTCAGGGAAATAAGGAAAATAACAGGCTATATGCCTGGCCGGTTTTCACTTTATCAGGATTTAACCGTTGAAGAAAACCTTCACTTTTTTGCATCCGTATTTGGAACAACTCTCCATGAAAATTACGACTTAATAAAGGATATCTATTACCAGATTGAACCTTTTAAAAACCGCAGGGCAGGAAAACTGTCGGGAGGAATGAAACAAAAACTGGCATTATCATGTGCATTGATTCACCATCCCAAAATTCTGGTGCTCGATGAGCCCACCACAGGAGTAGATGCCGTTTCCCGGCGCGAATTCTGGGAAATGCTGAAGAAGCTTCAGAAAAAAGAAATTACAATCCTTGTTTCTACTCCATATATGGATGAGGCCAACCTGTGCGATCGTGTTGCACTTATTCAAAACGGCCAGGTTTTGGAAATAGACACACCGGAGGGAATAACAACCAGGTTTCCCCGTAAAATAATCCGTATACGTTCGGCAGAAATGTACAGGCTGATAATTGATTTACGCAAATTTAAAAAAGCTGAATCTGTTTTCGCTTTCGGTCAGTTTGTGCATTTCACAGGAATCAATGACAGTGCAGAACCTGATGAATTAATTGCTTACCTGACAAAACTTAAACACCGGAATATTGAAACGGAAATAATAAAACCAGGAATTGAAGATGTTTTTATGGGCCTGATGAGAGATAATCAGTTGCAATGGCAGGCCAACCAATAGATGCAACTAAAAATTAGAACGAAACCACTGTAAAAGAAATCAATGGCATACAAAAAAAGTTTACGACTTACTGATGCGAATTTATTGAATTGATACTGACATAAAAATTGAAAAATGTGGAAATGCTAAATAATTTTTAGGATGGAAAAAATTATCGAAGTAAAGAATCTTGTAAAGAAATTTGGCTCATTTACTGCCAACGACCATTTGACATTTGATGTATTCAGAGGTGAAATCTTTGGCTTTTTGGGAGCAAACGGTGCAGGCAAGACTACCGCCATACGTATTTTAAGCGGCCTCTCTGCTCCCACTTCCGGAGAAGTAATAGTGGCAGGTTTTGATATATACAGGGAGACTGAAGAAATTAAAAAAACCATAGGATATATGAGCCAGAAATTTTCATTGTACGAAGATTTAACTGTTACAGAAAACATACAGTTTTATGCCGGAATTTATGGTCTTTCCAGGAATAAAAGAAAAGAAAAAGAAAAAGAACTTTTAGAAAAGCTTGAAATGGGAAATGCCCGAAAGAAACTTATAAGGGGGCTACCATTAGGCTGGAAACAAAAACTGGCATTTTCAGTAGCAGTGCTGCACGAACCCAGGGTAGTTTTCCTGGATGAACCCACGGGGGGAGTTGATCCTATTACACGCCGCCGTTTTTGGGATTTAATCTATGAAGCTGCTGCCAGTGGGATTACAATTTTTGTAACCACTCATTATATGGATGAGGCTGAGTACTGTGACCGGGTGTCAATTATGGATGCCGGTATAATTGAAGCCCTTGATACCCCGGCAAATCTTATGATGAAGTATGCTGCAGCAAATATGGATGAAGTTTTCCTTAAGATTGCCAGATAAATGAACAACAAAAGCAACCGGCACTAAGCCTTACGAATGAAACACGAAAAGCATTCTGTTTTAGACCGGCAACATGAAGCCATTAAGATATGAAACAGTTAAAATCATTTATAAGAAAGGAGTTTTATCACATTTTCAGAGATGTGAGAACCATGTTAATTCTGTTTGGCATTCCAATCACTCAGCTGTTAATTTTTGGAACAGTAATCAAAAGTGAAATCAGCAACGTTCCAATTGCTATCTATGACCAGTCGAAAGATGAAGTTACCAATGAAATCAGCTCCAAAATACTTTCTTCGGGTTACTTTTTACTAAATGAGAATCTTGAAAACACTGCCGGCATCGACAAAATATTCAGAAAAGGGCATGTAAAACTTGTAATTATTTTTGAAAATGGCTTCGGACAAAAGCTCCGGAAAGAAGGTACAGCTGCCATACAGCTTATTTCGGATGCATCAGATCCCAATATGGCACGATTAGTAACAACTTATGCAACAGGTATTATTAATGATTATATCAAAAAGATAATCCCGGATAAGCAGATGCCCCTGCAAATCCAGCCTGAAGTAAGGATGTTTTTCAATGAAGAAATGAAAAGCGCCTACCAGTTTGTACCGGGTACAATGGCACTCATATTGATGCTGGTTTCTGCGCTGATGACCTCCATTTCAATAACGCGCGAGAAAGAAACCGGTACCATGGAGATCCTGCTGGCCTCTCCATTAAAACCGGTACAGATTATTATTGGCAAAGTACTGCCCTATCTTCTTCTTTCTGTAGCAAATGCATTCACCATCATTTTAACCGGCCTTTTGGTCTTTGGTGTACCTGTTACCGGAAGCTTTGTTTTACTGATGCTCGAAACAATTCTGTTTATAACAATGGCTTTATGCCTGGGGATACTTATTTCCACAGTAGCAAAAAACCAGATGGTAGCCATGTTTATTTCACTAATTGCACTCATGCTTCCAACCATTATATTGTCAGGATTCATTTTTCCGATAGAAAACATGCCGGTGGTGTTGCAGTGGATTAGCCATATTATGCCTGCCAGGTATTTTATTACAATTATCAGGGGGATCATGTTAAAAGGAGTGGGCATTACCTATATCTGGCAGGAAACATTAGTTCTGATTGGTATGACTTTGTTTTTTATTGTATTCAGTATTAAAAGATTCAAAGTAAGATTGGAATAATGTAAAAAAGAAGAAAAAGAATACACATAAGCTTTTGAACGGTGAAGGATTGGAATAGAATTCAAAAAATATTAATTTGAAATAAGCAGACAGAATTAGAAATAAAAACAAAAATGAAAATTATTCTGCATATATTAAAGAAGGAATTCAGGCAAATTTTCAGAAACAAAACACTGCTGCCCATGATTTTCTGGGTACCACTTATGCAGATGCTCATTCTGGTTTTTGCAGCCACCTACGATATGAAAAAAATCGATATGACCGTGGCAGACAATGATATGTCAGAAACTTCGCGCCGGCTGATTGCCACATTTAACGCAATCCCATTCTATCACCTGGAACATGCAGTGCAAACAACAGATGAAGGTGAAGAACTGTTACTGAAGGGAACCACTGATTTTGTATTGGTAATTCCTGCAGGAACTGAGCAAAAACTGATTCGGGAAGATAAAGCCCCGCTTCAGCTTTTAATTAATGCTATGGAAGGTAATTCGGCTCAGTTAATTTATTCTTATTCATCTAAGATAATAGGCGATTTTAATCGCAACCTGGTAGCAGAGCATTTGGGAATGCCCGAATTTAAAGCACCTTTCCAGGTTCAAATTACAGAAAGCTACTGGTACAATCAAATCCTGGACTACAAATGGTATATGGCTCCGGGAATTTTATCAGTTTTGGTTACAATTATCGGAATGTTTATGTCGGGGATGAACCTCGTACGTGAAAAAGAACTTGGGACAATCGAGCAATTAAATGTTACACCCATTAAAAAACATCATTTTATAATAGGCAAGCTGGTGCCATTTTGGATTATAGGACTGATTGAACTGGCAATTGGACTAACCATAGCATGGATTGTTTTCAGGATGCCGGTTACCGGAAGCATAGTTCTCTTGTTCAGTTTTGCAGGATTGTACCTTATTAGCGTCTTAGGATTGGGTTTATTTATTTCAACTGTAACGCATACTCAACAACAAGTAATGTTTATGAATTTCTTTTTCATGCTGGTTTTTATTCTGATGGGTGGGATCTTCACCCCTGTGGAGAGTATGCCGGAATGGGCACAAACAATTAATTATGTAAATCCAGTGTATTATTTTATGCGCATTATGCGGCAGGTAATTTTAAAAGGTTCAGGCATTTTTGATTTGATGAATGAATTGACAGGACTGACAATATTGGGTATTGCTTTTTTAAGTATGGCTATTTGGCGATACCGAAAAACAAATTGAAACTATATACCGAATTCAAAAACAGATGCTATTTCTAATCTTCCTGCATATTGCTGAGGTGCAGTTCCATAGATTTTACTGAAATCTGGATTTCGCGCAGGGATATGGCCAGTGAAATACAAAGCAAAACCAGCGCTATGCCAAACATATATGCTGCCACAAGTTTTGAACCTACAAAAATGAGGAACATTGTTACAACACAAAGGAATAAACTGGCCACACCAAATATTTGCATTGTGCGGATAAGGTACAGTCGCCTGCGCAGGTTTTCAATCTGCCCCTTCAGGACTGAGGTTGGACTTTCTTTGTACTGTTTGTAAAGATTTCTGATTACTGTGGTATAAGCCACAAATCTATTTGTGTAGGCCAGCAGAATGAGTGATATAGCTGAAAACAGCAAAGCAGGTGTAGTTAATGTAAAGGCTTCATTCATTTTAATGTATTTCCATACTGTAAAATCAAATTAACGTATACTTCTTGCCAGATAAATTATTTTTAATTATGGAATCATTTGAAAAATTTCCTGAAATCCCTGTAATCTTTAATTATTTTCACGTTCCGGGGAACAGCAGGCTGATGGCTCTGCAACTGCCAACCGGTAATAAAAATTTTTTGATCGCTGAATAACTCCTTTAAAGATTCCAGGTAATTTTCAAGTTCTTCTTTAGGCATTGAATTAATGAAGGCAGTGAAAATAGTATTTATTTTTACCTGCTTTTGAATTCTGATCAAATCGTCCCAGGGAACATTCTGTCCGAGATAAATTGTCTGGTACCCAAGTGATCGGGCCAGATAATTATAATAAAGCAGGCTTAGCTCATGCAACTCGTTTTCAGGCAAAAAGAACAGGATAGATGATCGCCTCCTGTAGCTAGCCCCTAATTTATCCGTTTCTGAAATTATTTTTTGTCTGATAACATTGGTTACGTAATGTTCCTGTGCCGGGAATATGGATCCAACCTGCCAATAAAGTCCTACTTTTACAAAGAATTCAAAGAAGACTTTTGCAGTTGCTTCCTCCAATCCCATTTCTTCAATTATTTCACTGATGAGATTATAAAAATTTGAATTATCAAAATTAACTGTGTAAATGATGAGCCTTTCAATGTAATCCGGTTCCGAAGTTTTTGTTTCAGAAAGCGCCAAAACAGCTTTATTAACAGATTTTTCATCCCATTTGGCAACCTTCGAAATTTTATACCCGTTCCGCACTAAAAGTGATACATTCAACATTCTTCGCAGATCGTCATCACTGTAATAGCGAATATTAGTAATGGTACGTTCAGGTTCAAGCAAATTATATCTTTTCTCCCATATACGGATAGTGTGTGCCTTTATACCAGACAATACTTCAAGATCTTTAATAGAATAGCCTATATGTTTCATTGGCTTTATTTTTTTTCAAATTTAAAAAAGCTACCCTAAAAACACAAATAAAAGCAAATTTGTTTAAAGTTAAAATTTAAAATTATAAACAAATAAAATTCTAATGTGAATCAAATAATGTAATTTTTTTAAACCTTTCATAAGCTAACTCCCATACAGGATTACGGTCGGGATAATATGTATTCACTTCGAATGATTCTCTTACGATTTCCCTTATCTGAGCCAGTGAATCAACTATTCCCAGTGCTTTTGCCTGCATCAGTAAGTTTCCGATTGCAGTTGCTTCAATGGGACCTGACACAACAGGGATACCTGTTGCGTCTGAAGTTAACTGATTTAGCATCTCATTATTGGCACCGCCACCAATGACATGTAATTTGCTTATTTTCTTTCCGGATACATTTTCTATTTGTTCCAGAGTATATTTGTATTTAAGTACCAGGCTGTCGTAAATGCATCGGGCAATTTGTGCTTTGCTTTGAGGAACCTTTTGATTGGTTTTGCGACAAAAAGATTGAATGGCTTCAGGCATGTTTCCAGGATTCAGAAAAAGAGAAGAATCGGGATTAATAAAACATTCAAAAGGCTGAGCAGCATTGCTCATATTAACAATTGCCTGCCATGTCAATTCCTTTTCATTATCCCACATACGTTTGCATTCCTGAATAAGCCACATTCCCATTATATTTTTCAGAAACCGGGTTTGAAGTTCAGCGCCTCCCTCGTTTGTAAAATTCATTTCCAGCGACTTTTCTGAAACAATTGGTGCAGGTGTTTCTATTCCAAGCAGGGACCATGTGCCGGAACTTAAATATGCCCAGTTTTCACCTTCGGCAGGAACTGACACTACAGCAGAGGCTGTATCATGCGAGGCAACTGCAACACAGGGAATGTTTCCACAACCTGTTTGTTCATCAACTTCTGAAAGCACGTTTCCCAAAATGGTTCCCGGCATAACAATCTCACAAGCAAGCTTTTCAGGAATTCCTGCTGCTTTAAATAACTTTTTCTCCCATTCCGGCTTACCTGGTTTTATAAGTTGGGAAGTGCTGGCTATGGTATATTCATTCTTTTTTATTCCGGTAAACAAATAACTCAAAGCATCGGGAGTAAAAAGCATGTTTTCAGCTACACTTAACGTAGGATCATTCTTTCTGACAGATGAGAACAATTGAAACAAGGTATTAAACTGCATAAATTGATTACCCGACAAAAAGTAGGTATCCTTCCTGGATAATATCCGGAAAAATTCTTCCATCGCTTTATCTGTCCGGTGATCACGGTATGCGAAAGGTAAACCTGAGAGTTTACCATCTGGCATAATAAGTGCATAATCAACTCCCCATGTATCAATTCCAATAGACTGGGGATGGACATTAAATTCCCTGATGCATTTTTTTAATCCGGTTTTTAACTCCTCAAACAGGCTAAATATATTCCAGAAGTAACTGCCATGTATTCGAACCATTTCATTTCTAAACCGGTGTACTTCTGTAAGTTTTAATTTATTATTTATCAATGTGCCTAATATGGCTCTACCATTTGAGGCTCCTATGTCGAATGCTAAGAAATGATTTGTTTTCATTGTTTTTTTTTCATGTGACAGTCAAAATAAATTTACCTGGAAGGATTTACCATCCTGTACTGTCAGGATTTTCTACAAACATAATAAATGTTGCCTGTTGTAAACTCAGTTAACTACCTAAAATCCCTTGTGTATTTCATTTTTTTAACCGAATTTTGTTAAGATAGAATTATTCTCTAACAGAAAAAATAGTTAATATGAAAGCTCCATTCAAAATTATTCTTTTGTTATTATTTACTCTGATAATAATAAATCCGGCACATAGCCAAAGGTTATTAAGAAAATTACAGGATAAGGTTCAGGAAAGAGTCGAAGAGAAGGTTGAAGAGCGTGCTGAAAGGAAAGTAGATGAGGCAATAGACAAACAGCTTGATAAGATTGAGGAATCACTTGAGAACAATCAGGGTGAAAGCAGCGGTAAACAAACTACCCGTGAGGAAAAAAACCTCGAGCGACAGGCAAGAATGCAGAACCTGCTTAATGGGATTGGAATGTCAGGAGAGCCGGTGCCGGTAGCAGACAACTACACTTTTACCTACCTTATCCAGATGCATATAGAATCGTTCGATAAAAATGGCAAAAAAGAGAGTGAAGGTGAATTTATTACTCATTTGAATCCTCAGTCTAAGAGCATGGCTTATCAGATGATTTCAGGTGATATGGGAGAAGCCGGGCAGGGTATGTTCATAATTGATGCTGAAAATGGAGCTACAATTATTTTAAGCGAGGAAAACGGAAAAAAAACAGGATTGGTTTATGGTATGGGTGCATTCTTTTCCACAATAGGAGAAGCATATGAGGAAGAAGCATTTGAGGAAACACCCGAATCCTACCTGCTTAATCCTAACGTATCAAAAACAGGCCGGACGAAAACCATTGCAGGTTATAAATGTGAAGAATATAAATACAGTGATGAAGAATCGGAATCAGAAATATGGATTACTACAGATCTTAAAATGAATACTCAGGATTTTTTCAGCACGTTATTCAAAACCAGCTTGTATTCACATGGCATTCCCTGGGGATATATGATGGAGACTACTACTCTGGAAAAAGAAACAGGCGAAAAATCCTTTATGCAGGTTACCCGTATCGATGAACATACAAACACCCGGTTTACTATGGCAGATTACGAGGTTACAAATCTGGGGTCATTCCAAATTCCGGCGACAGAGTGATATTAGTGTTTGATTAAAATACGACCTGGTTCTTTCCTTTACCAGTACTATAACCACAAACCCCTGAAGTAATAATGAGGACAGAAAACTTTTACTTAAATCAATTGTTTTTCTGAACAGCTTTATGTTCTTAATTATTAACTTAAAAACACATGCGCATGAAAAAATTTACATTTATTTTAGCAATTCTTATCAGCACCATTATAGCAAGTGGCCAGGATAATACCGCACTGCAATTAAAAATCAATAATATGCAGGAGAGTTACTTCTATTTGTTGAATAGAACAGATAAATTATCAAAGAGCTTCATATCTTCTTCCCAATCTTTCGATTACAGTTCGATTTTGAAAAATGCACTGGCTGTTCAAAAGCTTGACAGCGCATTATATCAAGTTTATGCAGCCGAAACCGATAGTTGGATAAACGATTCGAAAGATGAATACTCCTACGATTCAAGGATGAACAATACCGTATGGTCAGAAAAGAAATGGGATGAATCATCTTCCATGTGGCAGGAAGAAAGTCGTACCGAAATTACTTACAACGAAAATGACCAGGTAAATGTCATGGAGATGTATTATGCCGATGATACTTGGGGTGAAATGGTTTTAGAAAGTAGAACAGAGGCATATTACAATGCCGAAGGAAGGCTTGATTCCATTTTACATTACGGTATCGAGGCTGGGAATCCTTCAGTTGTGGAAGCAAGACAGACTTATCAATTTAATGAAGCGGGTCAATTGGTACAAATGGACTTAACCGCTGTAGAGGAGGATGAAGGAGAGGAATATGTTATATCAATGGTTTATCTTTATTTTTACAATGATGAAGGTAAAATAAATATTGTAAATATAAATATTTTTGAAGGGGACGTTCAATATCCATATTCAGATACCAGGTACTTCTATGACAATTCAGGCAGACTGTCAGCAAGTGAAGAAAAAGTTGTAAATCTTAGCACATTATTATTTCAAAATAGTTCCCGCACCGGGTACGAATACAATGAATCAGGCGATGTTTCTGTTGAAACATCTTTTATCTGGGATGCAGATTCAGGAGAATGGGCTGAGTATGAACAAGATGAATATACATACAGCACTACCAGCTTTTCTGAGGTTAAGTTTCCAAATTATCTTCAGCTTTGGGGAATTAACGAACCATCGATGACACCAGCCAATGCAATTTCAGAAATAAACACTTATTCAATGATCGAAGAAGAATGGAGCCTGAGTGAAAGAACTCAATTTTTCTACTCCGATGAAACGTCAACAGGTGTTAGAGATATACCCAGGACATTTGTTTCCACCTATCCCAATCCTGCTACAGAAAATGTCACTTTCACATGGAACGGATACAATCAGCTATCACTCGAACTGTACACTGCCACAGGGGTAAAAGTTCTTGAAAAGCAGATCCATTCAGGAATGGAAGTACCGGTTTCACTGTTGACCAACGGAATCTATATTTACAGACTTCTTGACAAGAATCTTGCACTGCAATCAGGTAAACTGATAATAAAATAACGGTCCAAAAATTAAGGTCCAACAAAAGGATGGCATCAAAATCTCGATTGCCATCCTTTTTTATTCTTCAAATCAAAATGAACCTACCCCTTTAAAATTGTGTTATGGTTCAAACACATAAAAATTTACCCCATGAGAACAGTTTTTAAAATTTCATTGATTTTCATAATTATTTTTAGATCAACAGTTGTTTATGCTCAGGATTCAGCGTTGTTAATTAACCGTGCAACCGGAAGCTTTTTTATTGCAATAATATCAGGTATAGTGCTGGCCTTTGCTTTTCAGTTTTTACTTGCCAATCTTGCTGTAGCACTTGGCATTTCAGCAATTGGTGATGTACGTGAAAAAGGAGAAAAACTTAATAGGCATAATTCAGGTTCTTCATCATCATCTTCCGATGATAAAGATTCAACACCAATAGGTGTAAAAATATTTACAGGAGCCGGAGTATTTATGCTCGTAACATTATCCGTTTCGTTGTTTTTTGCAAGCCTTATAGCAGTTAAACTGAGCTTGCTGACCAGTAACCTTATAGGATTTACTTTAGGAATGGTAATATGGGCCGGAACGCTTCTGATTGGCATTTATCTTGACTCAAAGCTGATTGGTGCCTTAACAGGTTCGATTCTCGGAGCGATTAAGGATACCTTATCGGCTGGAGCTTCAACCGTTGGTAATATTTTTAGTCCCAGTGAAAAATCGAGGATAAAAGCTACTGCGCAGGAAACGGTGAAAGCTATACACGATGAGATTAAACAGGAGTATGATTTTTCGGGATTTCAAAATAAGCTCGATGAATACGTAAATAAACTAGAACCACAAAGGTTTGAACTGGACGACTTACATGAACACATTGCAGAATTGCTGCATGAAATTGAGATTAAGGAACAATATACTCCCAAGGATCCCGAAGCTACAAAACGTCTCTTCCTGGAAGTAGCAGAAAAGCAGCCACGTATTTCAGCCAGAGATAAGGAAAAACTTAAAAACGCTTTTGATAAGGCCAGGGAAGTTATGAAGGAAGAAGGTACAAGAGCTGATAAAGCCATCACATTAGCTGAAAAATTAGTACCCGGCGGGGAAGAGCAAGGAAGAAAATACCGGGAAAAAGTTGTCCGGTATCTTCGCAAAACAAATAAAGAGGAATTGAACCCGGATAATCTAAAGGAAGATTTAAATAAAATCCTCAACAATCCGAAGGCTGCACCGTCAATTGTACAGGCACGCGCAAGTCAGATTGATCGTACGACAATAAAAACTGCATTAACTTCAAACGGTGTAGAAGAGGATAAAGCGGAGAAATATTTGTCAAAGGCGGAAGAAGTACTTACGCAAATAAAAACGGTTACAGAAGAAAGTAAAACAATAATAAGTGCCGAAGGAAATAAATTAGAACAAGATTCACGGGAACAGTTTATGGAACGACAAAGCAAGGCTGAACAGGCTATTGAGCAGTGGTTCAACAGAATGGACCAGCCGGAATTGGAATACGACCGACTGAAGCAGGATGTGGAACAGATGCTGGACGATCCGAAAGCAGCACCCCAAATTTTGAGAAATCGTCTAAGCAGGTTGAACCGTGAGTCACTTATTGCACTTATAAGCAATAACAAAAGGATAACCCGTGAACAAGCTGAAAAAACAGTAGCTAAAATAGAAGAAGCACGTGATTCAGTAATCAGGAAGACAGAAGAAATTGAGCGACAGGTAACTATCCGGATGAACGAGTTGAAACAGCAGGCACTGGAGCAGGCAGAAGCTACAAGAAAAACAGCAGCGGCAGCTGCCTGGTGGTTCTTTATTGCTGCAATAGTATCAGGAGGAGCTTCTGCCCTGGGTGGAATACTTGCTTTTACATTCTAAATGTACATACCAATAAGGTTGTACTAAAAGGTTTATAAAAAAAACAAACCCTACACTACCGGCAAGCAGTCTAACGACATGGGCTGCTGCCGGTTTTTTTTTATATAGAATACATTATCAAATGGATTCATTTTGAGAGGCAGTCAATATTATGTAATTTTAAAACCCGAATTGAAACTTAGCTGTCTCGTATTTAAATATTTTAATAATGAAAACACTGGTAATAACTGACATACAACTTGATTTTTTACCCGGAGGTGCACTTGCAGTTCCAAATGGTGATGAAATCATACCCGTAATTAACGAACTTCAGGAAAAATTCGAACTGGTAATTGCCACTCAGGACTGGCATCCACCGAATCATATTAGCTTTGCCTCCAATCATAAAAACAAAAAGCCATTGGATAAAATAAACTGGCGAGGAATTGAACAGATTTTATGGCCCGACCATTGTGTTCAAGGATCAGAAGGCGCTGAATTTCATCCCCAACTTCAGGTAAATCTAATTGAAGCTGTATTCAGGAAAGGTATGGATAAAGAAATCGACAGTTACAGTGCATTTTACGACAACAAGCATCTAAAAAACACCGGACTTGCAGGTTATCTTCGTGAACGAAAAGCAACCGAACTGTATTTTTGCGGACTGGCAGCCGACTTTTGTGTATATTTCTCTATTAAAGATGCCATTAAAGAAGGATTTTCTGCAACTCTTATAGAAGATGCTACAAAGCCTATCGATAAAGATAATTTCGAAAACATAAAAAAAGAACTTATTGAAAAAGGTTGTAAAATACTAATGAGCAATAGTATATAATTAGTTTTTCAATTATAAGTTTAAGCCATATTACGGGTCATTATAAAATAATGCCAATAGCTTTTAATCAATGTTGATGAAAATTCTCTACAATGTGTCATTTGCTCCACACTTAAATCACATATTTCTGACAGATAACTGCAAGGTGATATTTTGGTACTGATAGCAAAACAAATGAATATTGTCTTCATCATCACTATAGAATGCAAGCCGCTTATGAATTTATCAAAAAAATAAGTGCCGGGGAATACATCTTTCAATTGCCATTCTTTTGGAAATTACGATAATACTGGCACATTTATGGTTAAAATGATTAAAAACCGTTTATCATGAATAGATTAAAAGAAAAAGTAGCATTAGTAACAGGAGGATCGCTTGGCATTGGGAAAGCCGCTTGCATTGCACTGGCAAATGAAGGAGCAAAAGTTGCAATAACTGACATTATGGATGAGGAAGGTAAAAGACTGGAGGAACAAATAACATCCGAAGGTGGTACGGCCAGATATTGGAATATGGATGTTTCCAATGAAGAGAACGTGCAGAAAGTATTTTTTGAAGTCAAAGAGGTATTTGGAAAAATTGATGTGCTTGTAAATAATGCGGGCATTTCAGGAACCAATAAACCAACGCATGAAATTTCTGAGGAAGAATGGAATAAAGTGATGGACATCAATGTTAAAGGCGTATTTCTATGTACCAAACATGCTGTTCCTTATATGCGTGAAAACTTTAGCGGAAGCATTATTAATCTCTCATCAATTTACGGAATTGTAGGAGCACCCGATATTCCACCCTATCATGCCTCCAAAGGAGCGGTACGGCTAATGACCAAAACCGATGCGTTAAACTACGCCGGAGATAAAATCAGGGTAAATTCAGTACACCCTGGTTTTATATGGACGCCCCTTGTTGAAGCTATGGCTAAAGAATCGGGGGAAAGTGTTGAAGAATACAGAAAAAAACTTGACAGCCTTCACCCGATAGGAAACGTAGGTAAACCTGAAGATATTGCATATGGTATAGTATACCTGGCTTCTGATGAGGCTAAATTTGTGACTGGCAGTGAATTGGTAATAGATGGAGGATATACGTGCCGATAAGTAATTGCATCCTTTACATAAATGCCCCACAAAAGTCTGTTATCAGCAAGATGCTCATAAGTATCCAAAAAAAACCGCCTATAGCAATGGCTTCTGCCTGAGCCAAACCTAAAAGTAAAACTATAATAATATAAGCACAATCAATTAAAAAAAAATCCCTCATCGCCTGGAAGGTATTATTTCCTTACGTGAAGGATTTTATGATTTATATAAAAACTGCCATAAAACTATTGAACACTTTTTAAAACCTTTTTATGTATAACCTCTCCACCAAAGGTAATTTGCAAAATATACATACCCGCAGGCAAGTCGTAGGTTGGTATATCGATTTTCCCTTGACTAACTGCGGTTATACTATGAAGAAAAACGCCTTTAGAATCGCCAAGTATAATTTGTGATTTGCCTGCCAATGGTAATCCTTCAATATGAAGTAAATCTGTTGCCGGATTTGGATAAATTTTCACCTTGCTCAGTTCTTGTAATGCAACGGAAGTTGAAACGAAGGTAACTTCTACAGATTCAGAAATATTAAAGCATCCATTTTCAGGATTAGTGACCTGCACCGAATAACTGCCTTCTTCTGTAACTTCCAGTTCATGCAGTATTTCCCCGGTAATGGGTTCATCAGCTAAATACCATTGATAGTTCAAAGCAGGGTTATAAACAGCCTGAATATTCGTACTACTGCCTGGCTCGATGACAAGAGCTGTATCACTTGCATTAATCATTGCTACCGGATTACAATCGCCTGTTTCAACCAGTCTGTGAACTTCCCCTGAACCTTGCATGACAACGTAGAGTTCGCCGTAATAATCTTCACCAAAAGCAGTAATTTCATTCCTGCCAAAATTACCAACATGTTCTCCTTCATAGCCTTCTGAAGTTGAAGTAACCGTATAAACATTTCCAGTACAGAAATCAGCAAACACATAAACGCCAAACATTCCATTATATAAAGCACCACGGTAAACATAACCGCCAGTAACAGAACCGCTACATCCTTCTCCTTCGTGAGGATAATCGTACACAGGGAATGTAAAGTTTCCTTCACCTTCACAGTTTTCAGCATTAAAAGGTGCATTCCCCTCATAACAGCGCCAACCGTAATTCTCTCCCCCACTGCTGCTGGAAGGCTGAAAATTAATTTCTTCAAAATCGTTTTGCCCCACATCAGCAATCCAGAAATCGCCGGTATGCCGGTCAAAACTGTTGTGCCAGGGATTCCGCAATCCATAGGCCCATATTTCATCCAGTGCATTTTCCTCATTAATAAATGGATTATCCGGGGGAATAACATAAGCAGAATCGTTATCTGCATTGACATCAATGCGTAACATTTTACCCAGCATAGTTGTCAGATCCTGCCCATTGCTGTGGGGATCACCAGCACTACCCCCATCTCCAAGGGCAATGTACAGGTAACCGTCAGGCCCGAAAAGCAGCTGACCTCCATTATGATTGGAATAGGGCTGTTCTACAGTAAACATCTGAACCTCGCTTTCCCGGTCGGCATGATCTGAGTTATTAGGGTCAACGGAAAATCGTGAGACCACTGTATTTCCATCCGCTTGACGTGTATAGTTGACAAAAAAATAACCGTTTTCGCTGTATTCAGGGTGAAAGGCCAATCCAAGCAGCCCTGTTTCAAACCCCGACTGGCTTACCACATCCGACAAATTGAGAAAAGGAACCTTTAAAACATTACCTACTTCATCTAAAATATGTACTTGTCCACGTTGCTCAATAATAAACAACCGCTCATCACCGGCATTGACTATTCCAATAGGAGAATTTAACCCCGATGCAAAAAGCTCAAGGTTCAATTGTAACTGAGCATTTGCATTAGAAAACAATCCAAGGAAAATAATAAATAATAGTAAAAGTCTCAATTTCATAATGATAGAATTTTAAATTAGACAAAATTCATTCATTATCATAAAAAAGGCATAGCAGACAAGCAAAGTCAGATTAAGTTTAGATAAACAACCGCTTTCCATTACTCAACCACAATGGCTCCTGTCATCCCGGGATGAATTGTGCATACAAAACTGAATGTACCTGCAGTTGAAAAAGTATAGCTGAATTCATTACCGGGAGTCACTAATTGATCAAATAAATCATCATTGCTGGTCACCGTATGGTCAACTGTACTGTTATTAATCCACTTGACCGTAGTACCTGCCGGGACAGTAAGATTAGCGGGAATAAAAGCACCTGAACTCATTCGTACTTCATTACCTGGTTGAATTTTCTCATCGTCGTCATCTTTGCAACCAAAAGCCACAGCTACCAAAAAAATTGCAGCTAATATTAATATCTTCCTGCTCATTAACTTTTTCATGATTTTATGTGATTTTGAATTTGCACTTTAATTTATACATCCAATTACTCCGGATTGTTCAAATACATAACCATAGGATAGAAAAGAATTTATATCCCTGCCCTCCTATCTGGCTCAATAAAAAATTCAATGTTTTGAGTTCATTTCAGAATGTAACTTGTTTACTCCTGTTATTTATTAGTACAAATTAAATTCTTTTATTACCCGGTAAACATTAAGATACCTTTTAGTGTTCGGTGACAATAACCAGGATAATATTTAGCCATAGAGATTTGGAACAATGATTTGTTAATTTTATCCGGAAAATTGATCAAAGTGTCAGGCAGGATCAGGAGAAGCATGAAACCTATTAATTTGCATTAATATACAACCATCAAGGTTAATTATAAAAAAATATGAACCACTCAGAAAAACATTTTCCAAAACTCCAGAACATTGCTCAGGCACAAATAAATATCAAAGAAGTATCAATGCATACGCCCCTGCAATACAATGTGAATCTTTCGGAAGCATATCAGTCATCTATCTTACTTAAAAGGGAAGATTTACAGGTAGTCCGATCCTATAAAATAAGAGGTGCGTACAATAAGATATCGTGTTTGCCTGCGAGTGAAACAAGAAAAGGCATTGTATGTGCCAGTGCTGGAAATCATGCTCAGGGAGTTGCCTATGCCTGCAACAGGTTAAACATCCATGGAAAAATATATATGCCTGCAACCACACCCAGACAAAAGTTAAGGCAGGTTGAAATGTTTGGAAGGGATAAGGTAGAAGTAATACTTATCGGAGATACATATGATGCTGCCGAATCGGCAGCGTGGGAGGTTTCCAAACGGGAGAAGCTGTCCTTCATTCACCCATTCGATGATATGCAGATCATAGAAGGGCAGGCTACCATTGGGCTTGAAATATTACAGGATACAAAAAAACCAATTGATTTTCTATTTCTTCCTGTTGGCGGAGGTGGACTGGCAGCTGGCGTAGGAGCCTATTTTAAGCAGGTTAGTCCTCATACAAAAATAATAGGTGTAGAACCAGAGGGTGCACCCTCCATGACAAAATCAATAGAGGCAGGAAAAGTGATTGAGCTCGATGAAATTGATAAATTTGTTGATGGAGCTGCCGTAAAAAGAGTTGGTGACCTGTCATTTGAAATTTGCCGACAGGTAATTGATCGTATGATTACAATACCCGAAGGCAAGGTTTGTACTAAGATACTCGAAATGTATAATCTGGATGCCATTGTTATGGAACCGGCAGGTGCTCTTTCAATAGCTGCACTTGACCTCTTCAGGAAAGAAATAAAAGGGAAAACCGTGGTTTGCTTAGTAAGCGGAAGCAATAATGACATTACACGTATGGAAGAAATAAAAGAACGTTCATTGTTGTATGAAGGGCTTAAACATTATTTTATTGTGAGGTTCCCACAGCGTGCAGGGGCTCTTCGTTCTTTTGTAGACCAGGTATTGGGACCTGATGATGATATCACCTATTTCGAATATTCAAAAAAAACCAGCCGGGAAAAAGGGCCTGCCGTAATTGGTATTGAAGTCAGGAAGAAGGAAGATTATTACGAACTTGTAAACCGAATGAAAGCTAATGGATTTGTTTATGAATATCTAAATGATGAGCCTGCCTTATTCCAGATATTAATCTGAGAAACAAACCATCGTTATTTTCCTGGGAGGCTATGCAATCAGAAAAGATAAACACATCAACTGCAAACAATTTCATCTTTTGTTTGTAATTAGTATACAGCAACTTATCTTTTTACTCCTTTAAACAGTGCTTTTAACAAAATTTGAAAAACCAGACAGAAAAAAAATAATAATGTAAACAACGAATATAACACTTTATGGAAAGTCTCAGAAATATGAACCAGGTATTGTTATTTATTGCACTTCTGTTTGTATTTCTTTACCTGGGTTCATCTTTTTTAATACCATTTGTATTCGGCATTTTTTTCACTACCTTGATTACACCTCTCAGCAGGTTCATTGAAAACAAGTTAAAAACAGGCAGAGTCCTGGCCTCTTTGGCAAGTACACTTGCATTATTTATTACCGCAGGAAGTCTCCTTTTCCTGCTAATCTACCAGATCAATCAATTTATTTCAGACTTCTCCGAATCAAATGAACAGATACAGTCGTTCGTAAACAACATTCAGAAACAAATTGCTTCCATTACAAACATCTCAGAAAGTGAGCAGGAGAAAATCTGGGAAGAACGATCACAAGGTGTAATGGAATCAATTGAACCCTATGTTGCTGGTTTCTTAGGCAGTATATTTAGCACCTTGGGTAGTTTTCTTCTGATGCTGATTTACGTATTTTTATTGTTGCTTTACCGAAAAAAGTTTACCGAATTTGCAATGATGTATTCAGAAAATAAAGATAAGCGAGAAGTTAAGGATATTCTTCATAAAACCGGAGGCGTTGCTTACCAGTACCTGATTGGGCGTATTAAGGTAATGGGAATCCTTGCCATCTTGTATATTATTACCTTTCTCCTTTTCGACTTGCCCTATGCAATTTTATTAACCCTTTTCGGGGCATTGATAACTATAATTCCATACCTTGGACCGCTTGCCAGTGGTTTGCTTCCAATACTTTTTGCTGCTGTTTTTTTTGAAGATATGCAAAAAGTAATATTTTTTGCTATCATAGTCGTGATTATCCAGTTAATTGAAAGTTATGTACTTGAACCCTTGATCATGGGAAAGCAGATACAGTTGAACCCATTGGTTGTTATTATTATGATTGTAATAGGCGGAATGGTATGGGGACTGGCAGGCATGATATTATTTGTCCCTATGTTTGCTATGTTCAAAATTATATCGGCTCATATTTCAGGACTGAAGCCCGTTGGTTTTTTAATTGGAGACTCAAATGATAAGAAACCTTAAAAAATAACTTAAATTCACTTAATAAAAGAACACCGGAATTATGCTTCAATATTCGGTAGAAAACTGATGAGGATGTTTTCCCTGAACACCCTTTTCCCGGTAGAAATCTTTCATTCGTCTTATATCCGCTTTGTAGTCATCGGTCAAATCAAATTCTCCCCAAATGGTTATTGTTTTTCGCCCCCAGTCAAAACTAACCAGGTAAACCGGGATGTTAGCCGAACGGGCAATCGTATGAAACCCGGCTTTCCAATTTCTTGTTCGTTTACGGGTACCTTCAGGAGTAATGGCAAGATGCATATATTCCCGTTCATTAAACTGGTGGATTATTTGTCTGACCACATTTGCACCCTTTGAGCGGTCAGTTGGAATACCGCCCATTTTCTTCAGAATCCAACCTATTGGCCAGAAAAAAAATTCTTTCTTTATTACAATATTTGCAGTACCGCCAAGTGAAGTATAAAATATCCAGGAAATAAAAAAATCCCAGCCGCTGGTATGGGGAACCCCAACCAAAATGCACTTTGGGTGTGAAACCATAGAACCCCGTGATTTCCACCCCAATATCTTCAATATGTATTTACAAATGTATTTCATATCTTTTACAATCTTAACGATTTATTTTCTCTGAGTCAGATTACGTATTTAGCAAACATCTTTTCGGTTTTATCCTTCCCATTACAACTTACCTGTTTCAAGGTTTTCTGCCCCGGCGTACTGCACTAGAAGAGTTATTGCTAAATCGGCAGCACCATCTAACAGCATGGGTGAACCAAAATCGAGAATGATCATAAGAAACCGATGTGTTTCATATGTAACAGCAGTTCGATTCGAGTCGCTGGTAGGACTGCCGAATGCGCCATTCCTGTCACGAAATACCGGCAGGTTTTCAATGTTCAGATTGCCGCGCCCAATTCCTTCATAAGGTTCATCTTTACTGCCGATACCAAACACCACTTCCCCTTTAATTTTTTCTGCATCGTAACCTCCTATAGAAAATCCCGATGAAAGGGATACCAGGTTTAGCAAATCAACCACATTATTTACCTGATACAGTCCTTTCCCCTGAATAGTTCTTCGCAATAACGCTTCTGCCGACAGCCGGTATCGGGCCGGATCTTTTCCACATGATTTATATGCCTGACGGGAGGCAGCAACAGCAGGTAATTGGCTGATATCCCTGACTTGAAGTGATTCAGCTATTTCATCTGTTTTCTTTGTTATCTCATTCCATAACGCATTATTTCCGGCCTGAACAGTAACATTGCATTCGATGCACGAAAGGACCAATCGGGGCACTTTTTTTTTCAGTTCGGCAGAAATAATAACGGGTGTCATTATGCTAATTGCTTTTCAGTTTTTTCGCTGTCAAAATTAACCAAATTGATTAGAAAAGATATTCTTTGGGAGAGATAAAATTTTACAATTCCTACTGTAAAGCATGGTATATCAACTTTGCCCGAGAGATATAAAAATATTGTTTCACCAACTATACCAGAGAAACTATATAAATTATTTTTTTCTGCATCCATTTAACAGCGTCTAACAAAAAGCCAGGAATGCTGTTTAATTAGATAATACAATTAATTTAAAAAAATATGAAAATACAATTCAATACTGATAAAAATGTTAACGGAGATGAAAAATTCAGGGATACATTAATTTCTTTATTATCTGATACACTAAAAAGGTTTGATAGTCATGTTACACGGCTGGAGGTACATCTTTCGGATGAAAACAGTGGAAAAAGCGGCCCAAACGACAAGCGCTGCCTGCTTGAAGCACGAATGGAAAGCATACAGCCTATTGCAGTTACTGATTTTGCAGAAAGCTACATTGAAGCTGTTGCAGGTGCAGCAGACAAACTTAAAATGGCACTTGATTCCAGAATTGGCCGGATGCGAAACCATTAATATTTTTTTTAGTAATATGAGAAACCTCCCAATTGAACTTATATCAGAAAATTACTATGAAAGATCATTCTGATGTACTTACTAATGCCGTTAATAAAAAATCCATTCATGCTTCGGTACTATTGGATTCCATAAAATGTGTATGAAAATAACAGTTACTATTTATACAACTCAACTAAGTTAAAAACTTATTCATGACATAAAAAAGGCTGTCGCGGGAAATAGGTTTTGTGATATGATGATTAAACCCTGCTTCTTTGATTTTTCTTGTGTCTTCAGGCAATGCATTGGCAGTTTGAGCTATAACCGGAATACCTTTGTTGACCTGGTGCATGTATTTTAAAACTTCGTAACCATCAATCTCAGGAAGACGGATATCCAGAAACACCAGGTCGATTTTATATTTGTCGAAAATTTCAATTGCTTTGTGACCGGTATCTGCATGGAGAATCAATGCCCTTGTCTCTTCAAGCATATGATACATCATCATATAACTGAAACTGTCATCTTCAACAATTAATATAACCTTTTCACTTAAATCGGGGACATAAACATCCGGAATCACCACTTCAGATTCAACAGTAATATCCTCTGATTCCTGTATGACTTCATTTACTGTAAAATAGGGATGATTGAAATAAAAAACCGTACCAACATCGGGTTTTGATTCAAACCAGATTTTTCCGCCAAGCAAGGCTACAAGATGTTTGCAAATTGCCAGGCCCAATCCTGTTCCTCTGAACTCCTTTCTATGTGTATCATGCAAACGGTTAAATCGTCTGAAGACTTTCTTTCGTTTACTGGCATCTATACCAATACCTGTGTCTTTAACATAGAATAGTATATCCTGATGCTCTTCACGAATCTCAAATCCAATTTCTACAGTACCCCTGTCGGTATATTTAATAGCATTGTCGACCAGATTTAACAATACCTGCTGCAAACGCAATTCATCCGTATTTAAAATAACCCGCACATTCTTTTCAGGATATTTCACATAAAGGTTAAGGTGCCTTTTTTTGTAGGATTTCTTCATGCCTTCAGTCTGCATCTCAATCTGTTTCATAAGATCACTGAGATTTGTATTACCTTTTTGGATTGAGATCTGATTGTTATCAAGCTGAGAGAAATCAATTATATCATCTATTAAACGAAGAAGTTGCTTTCCATTCTGAGAAATAGCATTAAGAAACTCAGCTTCTTTTTTCCTGGTTATCTCTTTTTTAAGAAGCTCGGTAAATCCCAGAATTGAATTCATTGGTGTACGTACCTCATGAGAAATGTTCTGAATAAAAGCATACTGAATCCGTGCTTCCTTCTCTGCTTTTTCCCGTGCTTTTGTAAGTTGTTTCTCAAGTTGTTTCCTTTCTGAAATATCAATTCCCACTCCAACCTGTCGTCCATCCGGTATTTCAATATTTGCCCAGCTGGTTTCTATGTCACGTCCATCGCGGGTTCGTATTACCAGATCTTTAAATCCAGATGCCAATGACTGCATAAATTCATAAATTTCCTTACGATATATTGGATCAGGATAAGCGAGTTCCATTATGTTGCTTTTAGCAATGTCACTGTTTGTCCATCCGGTAACGTTGACGAAGGCCCGGTTCATGATAAAAGACTGAACACGTTTATCGTAAATGGTTATCATTACCGGTATGGTATCGATGATGGTCTGCAGGAGCTCCTGGTCGTTTTCTAATTTTTGTTTATATGATTCCAATTGATTAAACTGTTCCTCCTGTTCGAATACCTCTCTGGCAAATTGTGGTTCTCCCTTGTTTATAAAAACAGAGCGGGCAAATAAAACTCCTGCAGAAAAGTTTCCATCATTATCAAATTGAGGAAATCCACTGTAAATTATGCTTCTGTCTGACCCATTTTCTTCCTGCCTGACAACATACCGTTGGTTCTTAAACGACTCCCCATTCAACAATCGCTCTACAGGCCCCATATAAGAAGGAATTTCCTGACCATGCAGGTTAAAAACCTTGTTAAAGGTGAAAGGCTGGTTTAGAATAATATCTTTATCTTTATGTTCCAGTCCATGAATGTTAATACCTTCCTGATTTGCCTTCAATAAATTTCCTTTGTAATCTATGAGCAATATGCCTTCATGTACATTATTGAATATTGTTTCCAGAATTTCATCTGAAAACGAGTCGACAGATTTTACTTTGGTTTTTCTATTTGCAGCAGAAAGATCAGAATTCATTTTGGTAAAAGATTTAAATTTCAAGATTATAAACAACACAAAAGCATTTCTGTTTATATAAACTTGATTAATCCCGGCAAGACAAATCAAATAAATCCCTGCCGCCTTTAGCTTTCAAAAATTGAATACATTTATTGATTCTTAAGTTTTTCATAGCATTTAAAGCAAAAGGTTGAATTTTTCTGATCAACATCTTCTATATAGGTACTTGATCGCATGACACATGCTGGTGAAAAACAATGTGTTAATCCAAATATATGACCTAATTCATGAATAACTTCTTTTTTTAATCGTTCATAAAGCAGCTTATCGTTTCGCTTCATGCCATAGAGTTCATTTTTAAGCCGAAAGAGTGAAACCACACCTGCGTTACCCTTATATATAGCCTGACCTATAATGTAAGTAAGAATTGGAATGAATAAATCGACACGAAACAGACCAATAGTCTTTATATGGTCTGAAGAATATTCGGAATTGATATGTTTCAGCAATTTGTTGCCATCATATTGTCTTCGTGCCGGATCGTAATACTGTGATATGTCGCTGTAACTTATATTAATGTCCACATCTATCCCAAATCGGTCTTCTACTGCAGAAGCAATTTTAACCAGAAATTCCTTTTCAAACTGCCCGAAAGAAACTATTACTATGCGTTGTTTATTCAACTCAAACCTTTTTTAAATGCCGGAAGTCATTACCTGATTACTTTTTCCCTTTTCCTTTTTTAAGGTTGTACTTTTTAATTTTGTTATAAAGTGTCACACGATCAACTTTCAAAGTTTTTGCCGAGCGGCTGATGTTCCAGTCAAATTTATCCAGGATCTGCATTATATGTTTCTTTTCCAGATCATGCAGACTATCGGCCGTCTCATTTGTAACTACAGATGAAAAAGGTAAATCTTTCAATCGTATTTCTTTCCCGTTTCCAACAACAATAGCGCGTTCCACCATATTTTCAAGTTCTCTGACATTACCGGGAAAATCATACTGTTCCAGTCGTTTTAGTGCAGAAGGTTCAATACTTACCATATCACGGCTCATTGATGTACAATATTTACGAATAAAATGATTTACCAGCATGGGTATATCACCGGCCCGTTCACGCAAAGGGGGTATTGAAATATTAACAACATTCAGCCTGTAATATAAATCTTCACGAAATTTACCTTCTTCAACCATCTTCTTCAGATCACGGTTTGTTGCGCAAACGACCCTGAAATCCGATTGTATTTCTTTGTTTCCTCCAACACGTACAAATTTTTTAGATTCGAGAACTCGCAGCAGTTCAATCTGCATTTTTCCAGAGATAGTAGCTATTTCATCTAAAAAAATAGTACCCCCATCGGCAATTTCGAAACGTCCTTTCCTGTTAAACATGGCGCCGGTAAAAGCGCCTTTTTCATGTCCAAAAAGTTCGCTCTCAAGCAGGTCTTCCGATAATGCCCCGCAATGGACTGTAACAAGGGGAAAAAACTTTCGGGATGAATTTGCATGTATAGCTCTTGCAATTAATTCCTTACCAGTCCCGCTTTCGCCGGTAATAATAACTGAGGAATTAGACTGCGACACACTTTCAACCTCTTTTAATACCTTTATCATTGCATCACTGGTACCAATAATATCTTCTATATTCTCAAGTGATACAATGTGGTCTTTCAATGCCTTGTTTTCAGCCTTCATTTCAATTTGGTTGGCTGCATTCCTGATTAAATGAGAAAGATCATCGGGGTCAAAAGGTTTCGTAATATAATCATAGGCTCCGTCTTTTAAAGCCTGAACAGCTGTTTCAACCGATGCAAATGCAGTCATTATAATTACTATCGCTTCCGGATTCAGCAGCTTAATGCGCCGATGCATCTCCAGACCATCCATACCAGGCATTTTAATATCTGCAAGAATAATATCAAAACTCCCCGATTCGAGTACCATGAGAGCTTCTTTTGCATTTTCAGCACAAGCTACATGGAATCCATCTTCTATAAACCAGTTATAAAGAGAATCTCTGACAGATTCTTCATCATCAACGATTAACAGTGAAATTGAATTTATCATTTTTAAAATCAGATTTAGTTCCTGGATTTAAGCTTCATTAATTTGTGCGGGATGAGAATGTATAATATTTTCTTTCTTAACCAGAGGAAGGATAACAGACATAACAGTCCCTTTTCCCGGCTCCGAATCTACCTCTATTTTTCCTTTGTGGCTTGTAACAATACCATGAACGATTGCCAGTCCGAGCCCAATGCCACTCGCCTTTTGCTTTGCAGAAAAAAATGGCTGAAATATATGTGGCAAATCCTCAGATGAAATGCCTACACCATTATCAATAATTTCAATTCTGATATGCTCATCATCCGGATTCGTACTTTTTATAAGAATTTCTCCATGCTCGGTAACCGCCTCCGAAGCATTAACCAACAAGGCAACACAAACCTGCTTAATCTGATTTTCATTGCAGTTAACCCAATCGTTAGCAGCATTTAATTCGGTATAAAAATTAATATTAGCCATTTTCATCTGATGTTCCAGCAATTCATAGGTTTTTGTAAGAACCGGGTTCAGCTTGATGGTTTTAAAATCTTCCTGGTCTTTTCTTGAGAAATCCATAAGGCCTTTTACAATTTCACCACACCGTTTTGTTTCAGTTTCAATAACATTCAGATGCTTTAGCAGATTTTGGGTAAGTTCCGGGTGTAAATCAAGACGGTTAATTTTTTTTGATACGAGCTTGGAATAAGTTAATATACTTGAAAGTGGATTATTCAACTCATGCGCCACTGAGGAAGATAATTTGCCCAAAGAAGCAATGCGTTCAATATGAATCAGCTCGTTTTGAATATCTGAAAGTTCTTCAGATTTCTTTTGAACTTTATACTCAAGCTGGTGAGACCAGTTTTCAAGTTCCTTGTTGGCAGCATCCAGATTGTCAAGCATATTATTAAATGCAAGAGCAACCATTCGCATATCGTCAAGCAGGTTCGACTTAATATCCAATCGTCGGTTCCTGTCTCCGCTTGAGACTGCCTCGCTGGCAGACACAATAGCATTCAGGGGCATCCTAATCTTTTTATTTGTAAAAAAAATTAAAAGAGAAACAAGAATTAAGGTTATTAGTGCAGCCGTAAGGAAAAATTCTGTCGATGATTTTGCCACAGCAGCATCGAGTGATTCAAGTGGAACTTTTATAATGAGAGACCCCAGAACTTCCTCGTCGGGGCTATGAGCATGGCAGGAACTGGTATAACATGAGCTTTCGTTGAGGATAGGTGAGCGAATAAGCAACTGTCGATGCCCCTTATCATCCCCTCTCATACTGCAGGCAGTTTCAAAATCTATGATCCGGTAAGATTTTTCGTTATGTGGAAACATGGTGTTAAAATCGAGATGGCAGCTTATGCAATTTGGATTGCTGTGATGGAGGGTGTCAGCAAAATGCGAAGAATATACCAACTCGTTGTCATGATTGTATAAATTAACTTCATCCACACCCGAAATGGTATTAATAATGTCAAGGGTACTTTGGAGGGCATTATTATCATTTTTTAACATCGAATAATAAAGGGATCCCTCAATAATAGAACCGACATCATTCCCTCTTTGCCGAATCATAGTATCAAGATATTCCTGATAAACAGAATTAAAAATTGCCCCGAATGAGATAAAAAGAACAAAAGACAGAATGGCGATGATATATATTACACGGGCGTAAATTGACGATTTAAACCTCAAATACTTGTGAAAAAAAGCTTTGATTTTACTGTATTCTGTATAGGGTTTGTTGAGGATAGGCATATCTTTTATTTAATTAATTCTGCAGCTATTTATTAATACTGTGAAAAGTTTCGCAAATTACAAAAAGAAGTTCTTTTTTCCAGATTTATGCTTATACTTTAAAACATATTTTAATAAATTGTCACTGTCCCTGTAACACATCCAGGCCTATAAATCGGTCCTGTTTGAATCTCCTGGCAGCACTTTTAATGCTCCCGGAAGAATTTCAGCATCAATAGTCTGAATCTCCGAAAAAATTTCACCATCAATCTGTAGTTCTTGTTTCCTGACAAGTTCTATTTTGGCGCTTGATGCTGAAAAAACTTTTATGTATTTCATCCGGTGCAGATTTCCTGTAAAAACGGCGTAAATAAAGCTAAAAACAAACCACCAGGGATAAGGCCGAAGGATTATTATTTCAAATTTCCCATCGTTTAGAAGTCCTGTGGGATTTATTATAGCACCGGTACCATATCTTTTAGCATTGGCAAAAACAAGCATTTCTGCCTTCATTTTTCTCCGATGCTGACCCGGAATTTTAATATAAAAAGAAAACCATGATTTTTTATCAACCATCTCTTTTAAAAGCTGCTTCCCGTAGCCCATCATTCCCTTTGAACCTTCTTTTTCAAACCGGCTAACAATCCGGGCATTTACCCCAATATCGGCAAGATGAAAGCAATAATGCTCCTTATTTATTTTAATAACGTCCATGGTTATGGGAGTTGTATTCAGGTATTGCGATAAAGCAGTCTCCACATCATTCGAAATTCCCAAATTATATGAAAGTCCGTTAGCCGAACCGGCAGGAAAAATCGCCAATGCAATACTGGAATTTATGAGTTCAGATGCAACTGTGTTTATTGTACCGTCACCTCCCGCCACATAAACTATATCCGGTTTAAAATCTTTAATAAGGCGTCTGATTGCCATGCGATCACCTTCACCGGTTGTCTGATATATATCGAAATGGAAATCATTCTTCTGAGCAATTTCCATTATCCTGGCATGAAAAGCTTTGGCAGTACCTAAACCCGATGTTAAATTGATTACAACTAATATTTTTTTCAATTTTGTATAAATTTGTATGAAATATCCAGAACGACCCAAACTCCAAAATACCCTTTCTCAGCTATTGCTAAATAAAATCAATTTACGTAAAATCAAATTCGGCAGAATCATTTCTGTCAAAAATTTTAATTTTACCATTAATATTAACTTTAACAGGCTCAGCCCATCCTTTATCAAAATCAATCCACATCTTTTTTTGATTCAACCTGATTTTAATCCAGTGGCTACGATAGCGGATTTGAAACCTCAATTCTTCAATTTCATCGGGCAATCTTGGATTAAACCACAATACATCTTCCCTGATTTCCATTCCGGTATAGCATCTCTGGATTATGTCGACAGTGCCGGCCATGGCTCCGAGATGAATTCCCTCAGGCGTAGTTCCACCCTGAATGTCACTGAAGTCACTTAACAAGGCTTTCTTAAAACTATACCACGATCGTTTTCGGTGAGAACGGGAAGATATCCATGAATATATAACCTGGCTTAATGTGGAACCGTGTGAAGTGATTTTCCTGTAATATTCAATGTTCCCTGGAATACTTTCAGGTTTAAACTTATAACCCAGCTGGTTAAATAATGAAACAAGTTCATCGGCCGAAAAGAGGTAAAACAACATTAATGCATCAGCTTGTTTACTGGCCCGGTAATTATTTGGCGAGTCTCCTTCTGTTTCAAGAATGCGATCGAGACGCAATACCTCACCGTATTTCTTTTTGTATTTTTCCCAATCAAGTTCTTTCAGGTTATCAAATCCATCAAATTGCAAAATAATTTCATTTTCCAGGAAGGGAATGTACATTTTTTTTACAATGTCTTTCCAATGCGCAATGGTTTGTTTATCAAAACCAACTTTCTGCGCAAGCTTTCTGGCCTGTTCCCCTTTAAATAATTCAAGCAGGTTCAATGCACATTGAATATTCCAGACTGCCATAAAATTTGTATATGCATTGTTGTTAAGGCCAGGTTCAGCGGAACCGGGATAATTGGTGTGGTATTCATCGGGACCCATCACACCTTTGATCTCATACCGTTCCGTTTCTTCATTGTATTCAGCTATATCCGACCAAAATAATGCTGTATTTAGAATAAGCTCAGCCCCAAATGTTGCCAGAAAATCTTTATCATTGGTACCCTGGTAATACTGCCACACATTATAGGAAATGGCTGCGCTGATATGTCTCTGTAACCTTGAATTATCCGGTATCCATCTTCCTGATTTCGGATTCAGGTGGATTTCCTGGCTTTCCTCCCTGCCATTGCTTCCACTTTGCCAGGGAAACATAGCTCCTTTATAACCTCTGTCTCTGGCTGCCTGTTGTGCCATGGGGAGCCGGTGATAACGGTACATGAGCAATGAACGGGCCAGATGGGGTAAATGAAAAATTATAAAAGGAAATATGTAAAGTTCATCCCAAAATATATGCCCCCTGTAGGCTTCACCATGCCAGCCTCTTGAAGGGACACCGATATCAAGACCAATACTGTTATCCGATACTGTTTGATGAAGATGAAAAATGTGCAGTCTGAGTAATAAAATTTCATTGCCCGATGTAAAAAGCTCCAAATTACTCAGACCCCAAAGGTATGACCATGCTATCCGGTGTTCCTGGAAAACCTGATTGAATGAAACCAGCTGGTTTAATTTAGTGGCAGATTCGGTATAAGGATCGCTGATTGCAGTATCCTTTGAGGAATAAATTGCCATAAGTTTTTCCAACCGGACTGTCTGTAGCCTGGTGCAGTTTATGCGTACATCCTGGAAAACAGCTCTCTCAGTTTGTATTGTTTCACGAGAAGTTACCAGCTCTTTTTCATTAATAAATACATTCAGACAAACCGCCTGGGTCATAAGTATTTTCGATTGTTTTGTCTGGCTTGTTAAAAATATTCCCTTTTTTTGCAATTCACCCGTTTTAAGCACATCAATATGATTGCTGTTTAATTCTTTATATCGTTCCACACCGTGGTTCTGAACATCACCGTCAATTCCCGATCGTACGGTAATTTCACCCGTCCAGTTTTCAGGTATTAAAATCCATTCCATAGCTGCCACATGCGGATTGTCCATACTTACAATCCTTCTGCTGATAAGGGAGGTTTCCCTGAACTCATCGTCCCTGAACCGGATATTGCGCTCCAGTACACCTTCTTTAAGATTAAGTGAAAGGTTGTACTCAATAATTTCTGTGTTTGAAATATTAAACCATTCCGACTCCTCAATTTTGAAAGTAAGGTATAACCAATTTGGCCAGTTTACCAAATCTTCATTTTCAATTCTTTCCCCCTTTATTTCTGAAATCGCACGGTTATAACCACCGGCCAGATATGTTCCAGGATAATTAATACCTTCTGCTTTGAGTTCTTCCATTGCACCACGTGTGGCAAAATAACCGTTCCCCAGAGTACATAAAGCTTCCCGCAATGGATGTTTCTCCGGGTCCCATTCATTGTATGTTATTTTCCATTCATCGTTTTGGCTTAATTTATTCTGTTCTTTTTCGGATTTCATTTCAAATTATTTTCTACTGGTAAATAATTTATATTGATTTCTTTCCTGAGCATCAGAAATAATTGAACCAAAACATAAATCGTTGAAAATCAAACAAACATTAAAACTCATGAGGAAAATAAATCCTCATGCTGTGGATATTTTTCCTCACATTGGTTTAACATGATAAAATCCAGGGGAAGTGAATAAATTCATTTCAGAATGAATAAAAAGTGAAATCATCTAACTATCCAGGCAGTCGGTTTACTTACTGTTTTTATAAAAATTCATGCATGCTTTTTATATGCAACTGCTTTTAAAGTGTTTGCCACCGCGTGGTGCCCCTGTAAGTTGTATAATACTCTTCTGTGTCTGATGCTTCGTTCTTGTTGAGAGAAAGCAAATCCTGCTCCCGAAGAAAAGTACACCCGGGATAAAGTTTTATCTTTTCTACTTTAAAGAATTTATTCTTTATTAAAATTGTCAAAAAGGTAAAAAAATTTTTAATGGTTTTCATAATTACTGCTTTTTAGTGGTTATTATCTGTATCATTCAACCGCCGCAATAAAACTGCAGCATAAGAACTCATGGATGTGTTCTGAATAATAATATTTTCAGGCAGGTCCAGATTGGCCGAAGTAAAGTTCCATATAGCTTTTACCCCGCAGCTTACGAGATCCTCAGCAACTACCTGTGCTACTTTGTTGGGAGTGGTAAGAATCCCAATTTTCACCTCCAGCCTTCCTGCCAAACCAAATAATTTAGAGTATTCAAGTATAGGGATTCCACTGATAGTCTGTCCTATTTTATTCTCGTCAACATCAAAAGCTGCAATTATTTTCATTCCAAGAGCCTGTTCCTTCTGGTAAGCCATTAATGCCGATCCCAGGTTACCTGCCCCTATCAGGAAAGCTTCATTTACCTGGTTAAAACCCATATAATTTTCGAGTGCATGTATCAATTCATATGTGTTGTAACCAACCTTGGGTTTTCCTTTGATGCCGGTAACTGCCAAATCTTTTACAACCTGGGTCGGGTCGCAGTTTAAATCCTTACCTATTGTTGGAGCTGAAATGTTCAGCACCCCCGATCCCTTTGCCTGTTCCAGGTAATATAAATAACCCGGCAATCTCCTGAGAGTTGGCTCTGAAGCCTGTTTCTTTTGTCTGTTTCTCCCCCGATAATCCATTTATAATTATTTAAATCATTTCATTTAAACTCACTTTAAAGATACACAAAAAATTTATTAAAGAATTAATTCTTTAAATAAAAAGAGACTCCTGTTAACTCAAATTTAAAATCGGAAACCTTATTTTAAGTTTCCTCCCCATATCAGCTTATCCATATTAATACCCATCTTACAGGCAGTTTTAAAATTTGAATCCAGAATATTCTGCCTTAGAAAAGGGGTACGGCTTAATGTCCCAAGGTATTTATCGCTTTTGATGCTCATCCGTACCCACTTATAATAATTCCTATGTTCAAAGAAATAATTTACAGCATTAAAGAAACATATTTATTTTCCCGAATCACTGGAGTCCGATTGTTTATCCTTTCTGCTTACTGATTCTTATTTACCATCAAGGTTATTATTTTTACCGTGGATGATTCATTATTTTCAGATATTAGAATATCCAACCAGTTTCTGCAATTACAGTAAAGTTAAATTTTCCACACCGAAATGATACCGTATGATACTGATTGCCGGTGCAACTATTTACTCACTAATGCTTTTAAGTGATTGTTGAACAGCCTGGTGTTACCCAAAGAAACATCAAGTTTTGCTATTCAATGCTCATTTTATTGAGATAGCAGAACGAGTACTCAATCATCGTGATGTGGATACATTATTTCAGCATCTTTCCTGATTCGGTCGAGCGTTTCCATAATATCGAGACTAAGCTGCCAGGTCATCCTGTCACTTTCAATTCTACCCTTATCCAGACAATTCATTACATGTGCAGCCTCATACTGGTACCCAAACCCATCTTTATGCATGGAAGGTATTGTGCGTATCTTCTCCCCTGCCTTACTAACCAAAATACTTGTGGGTGCATGCCATCTTGTATTTAAAACAAGGTAGCCATTTTCGCACCAATATTCTGTTTGTACAGGTGAATACGATGCAAAACTTGAAACCAGAGATGCCATTTCCCCTCCAGGGTAGCTGAACAGCATCCCAATACTTTCCTCTGAACCGGTGGGACTAAAATCGGCAATGGTTTTTAATGATTCCGGTTTTCCCAGGGCGGTAAGGGCAGCAAAAACCGGATAAATGCCAATATCCAGCAGGGAACCTCCCCCCAGTGCAACATTGTACAACCTTTTTTGCGGATCGTAAGGCCCCTTAAAAGCAAAATCAGAACGAACCATTTTCAATTTGCCAAGTTCACCTGAGCGAACAATTTCCATTGCTTTCATGAAGCTTGGCTGAAACATGGTCCAGAAGGCTTCCATTAAAAATGTATTGTTTTTCTTTGCGCAATCCACCATTTCTTCTGCTTCCTTCTTATTAATGGCAAATGCCTTCTCACATAAAACTGCCTTTTTACTTTTAAGGCAAAGTAGAGTATGCTCCCTGTGAAATGAATGCGGAGTAGCAATATACACTGCATCCACCAACGGATCATTTACCATTTCTTCATAACTCCCGTAGGCTTTTTCAAATCCAAATTCCGATGCAAACTCTAAAGCCCTCTCATAATCACGTGACGCAGTTGCATACAGGCGGGCATTGGAAAGCAGCTTTAAATCGCTGCTGAACTTCCGGGCAATCTTACCGCATCCCAATATTGCCCAGTTATATGTTTTACTCATATTTTAATGTTTTAGTATCTTTAATAAAAGAATTGCTTGTCCGGCCGGTTCTTTTTAGATCTCCATTTTATCTTAATTTCCGTAACTATAACTTCCAATTTGTTTGAAAACAAACTTTTAATGCCTGTAACCTGATTAAATCAATTTGATTAATGCATTCAAAAACTGCCCAGTGCTTTAGAAAGCTCTGCCAGCGAAGTAGGTTTAGCCAAAATTTTCCGGTTTTCATCGACCAGAAAAAGAGTCGGAGTAGCATAAATATTATAATTTTCAGCGACCGGACCATCCCATTCCTTCAGGTCAGACAAATTTATGAACGAATCAAAACCTGTATCAGACACAGCTTTCTGCCACTCGTCGATTGATTTATCAAGTGATATACCAATTACCTCAAATTCCCGTTTCCCGCTGCAGAGCGATTTTATCCCTGGCAAAAAATCGTGGCAGTGAGGACACCAGCTTGCCCAGAACACAAGAAGGTTCCGATCTTTTAAAACCTTGGAAAATGTAACCGGGTTTCCCGTCAGGTCATTTATTGTAAAGTCAGGAACAACTGAACCGATGATCATTTTTTGTGCTTCCAGTTTACGTTTCAGTGTCGTTTTTCCTTCCGTTTCACATACATGGACAGTATATTTTTCTGAAATCCATTCCAGCACTTTGGTCATATTCAACCGCTCAAAACCATCAACCAGGTAAGCCAGTACAAATTCATAAACTGAACTTCCCTGTCCGGCTTCCTTTGTAACAGCCTGCATTATGTATTCCACTGCCTTAATGTATTCTTTTTCCCGCTGCCCGGCATTTAAATTCGGGTGATTGTAGGTTACCAGGTAATTAAAAATTTTATCTGTAAGTACAGGAGTATAAACCAGGAATTCGTCAGCAAAATCGATGTACCTAAAATATTCCTTTTGGTAGGAGGCATTTCGCTCTGCCTGGTTGAGATACCCGTCGCGGTAGGGCTCGCGATATGTTTTTATTAACCTGGTTGCAAATAAGTTTTCATTTCTCCGCACAGTCTCCAGGATAAAAGCTTCCCTTTGCATCTGTAACTGGTTTAATGAATTGGCTACCTCTGCTGACTTTCCTTCCCAACCGTCCATTTCTGATTTATCAGGATTTGATGCTTTATCCGTAAGTTTATTTTGGCAATAATTTACTTCCGTTTCCAGCTCCTTAAGTGTTTCCCTGAGTTTCTTTTCCTCTTTTAAAAACGAAAACCAAACAATATTTTCTTCTGAATCCAGCACGATCAAACTATCCGCTGGTGCCTTGAAGTCGGTTTCAAAGCGAATATCTTCTCCATTAAATAAAAAATCAAGTTGCTGAGGGGGTTCATCCATCACCCTGGCATAAGTAGTCTGCCCAAAAATAATGCGGTACATGCCAGGTTGAGATTTCGGCGGAAAATTCCAGGAGACTGTTTTTACCGGACCTTTAGCTGTAAGAATATTGCGGGTTTCCAGGCTGTCGGAGAATACAAATTTGTCACCTTTTAATTCACCCACCACGACTTTGTTAAACGGAAGGTTTTTAACAGTGATCTGCAATTTATAAGTCTGGGCAAAAGAAATATTGACAGCAGCAAAGAATAAAATAAGGAAAGTTTCTTTCATCATTTCAGGCTATGGTTTTAAAAACAGGCAACAAGATAATACCATTTCAGTTAAAAATAAAATATACAAGAAGGTGAGTATAAATAAAAAATTCATGCAATTTAAGGATAAATGGAACTACATTTTGAAGAAACAAGAAAAACACCCATTTTTACAGAACGAAATTCAAACGATGAACAAACTGACTATTATACTCTTCATTGTAGTTTATACTACAGCAGCCTGTACTGGTAAAAAAGACCAAAAAAGACAAGGTAAAACCCCGGATACCAAAATAAAAAATCCTGTACAATCAGAAGAAAAAATCAAACCCGCTCCAAATACGAAAGACATTTATGCAACCGAAAATGAAATGGTATTTTTCGAAGGAGGAGACTTTTTAATGGGTTCTGAAACGGGATTGCCCAATGAACGTCCTGTTCACCAGGTAAAAGTTGATCCCTTCTATATCGACAAACATCCTGTAACGGTTGCACAATTTCGCCGTTTTATCAAAGCAACAGGATTCAAAACCGAAGCAGAAAAGTTTGGTGATTCCGGAATTTTCAACCTTGAGAAGCAGACCTGGGAACTTTTACCTGGTACAAGCTGGCAAAAACCATTCGGGCCAGCAGGTCCCGATGCAGAAGATAATCATCCGGCTACCCATGTAAGCTGGAACGATGCCAAGGCTTTTTGTGAATGGGTTGGAAAACGCCTGCCCACAGAAGCAGAATGGGAATATGCGGCCCGCAGCGGTAAAAACACTGGCACCAAATTCAGCTGGGGAAATGAAATTACCATTAACGGAAAACACCAGTCAAATACCTGGCAGGGAACTATTAATTCTCCCGAAACAGATGATGGGTATCTGTTCACATCACCAGTTGGCGCATTTAGTGAAAATGAGGCCGGGCTGACCGATATGGGAGGGAATGTCTGGCAATGGTGTGCCGATGCGTACAGGCCTTATCCCGGCAGCAAGGAACCCTACCGGGTCAATCAGGATTTGAAGGTAATCCGGGGAGGATCCTTTTTCTTCGACCAAAACGGGGAAAATAGTTTTACAGTGAGCGGGCGATCAATGAACTCCCAGGAAACCTCACTTTTTAATACCGGGTTCCGTTGTGCCCAAACCCCGCCTCGCGAATAAAATTAAAATACAGAAAATAATTACAATAGATAACAGTATAAATCAATTGAATCTTTAAAAAATGATTAAAATGGACCGTAGAAAATTTATCGGGAAAGCGGCAGCCGGAGCAGCTGCTGTTACAATCATCCCCCGTCATGTAATGGGAGGAAATGGTTTTGTTGCTGCCAACGACCGGATTAACCTGGGATATATCGGAACCGGGAAACAAGTACCAACCCTGCTGAACGGTATCGGCAGGGTGAAAGAAACAGTAGTGGTTGCAGGCTGCGATGTTTTTAAAAGCAAGCTTGACAATTTTGTGCAGTCTGCAAATAAAAACAATTCATCGAAAGGTTTTAACGTAAAAGTAGAGCCTTACCACTTTTACCGTGAGATGCTCGAACGCAAAGATATAGATGCAGTGGTAATTGTAACGCCCGACCACTGGCATGCCCAGATGGCTATTGATGCTGCAAAAGCAGGGAAGGACATCTATTGCGAAAAACCGCTGGCCCTTTCCGTAGCCGAAGGCCGCGCCATGGTAAATGCTGCCCGCAAATACGATCGTGTGTTCCAGACCGGAAACATGCAACGTTCGTGGCGCGACTTTCGCCATGCTGTTGAACTGGTGCGAAACGGTTATATCGGAGAAATAAAGGAAATAAATGTAAGCGTAGGCGAACCTGTAAAACAGTGTGACCTGCCTACTCAACCCGTGCCGCAGGGCCTCGACTGGAACGAATGGATAGGACCATCGCTTTACAGGGGTTACCACGAAGACCTTGCCCCCCTTACCGCAGATGGTCCCTGGGCATGGTGGCGTGGGTACCGTGATTTTGGCGGTGGACTTATTACTGACTGGGGTGCCCATATGTTTGATATTGCCCAATGGGCACTTGGCATGGACAACTCAAGCCCTGTTAATTATATACCTCCGGCAGGGGAAAATCCTCAAACCGGGTTAACCATGATTTATGAAAACGGAGTTCGAATGAACCACAAGCAGTGGGGAACAAAGGACGATTTTAATGCAGTACAGTTTATAGGCACCGAAGGTAGAATTGAGGTCAGCAGGGGATTTCTGCGTACCTTCCCCAATGAAAAGCTGGCAAAGTCAGAAATAAAATCCGGAGACAAAAGAGTTTATTTCAGCGATAACCATTACCAGGACTGGGTAAATGCAATGAAAAACCGGACAAAACCTATTTCCGATGTGGAAATTGGCCACCGTACCGCTTCTGTTTGCAATATAATAAACATCGCCTATGAATTGGGTCGACCATTGATGTGGAATCCTCAACGCGAGCAATTTGAAGGCGACAACTATGCCAACCTGATGGTAGGACGTCCATACCGTGGTAAATGGGACTTTACCAATTATTAATAATAGCTATTTATTTATTGAACCAGGTGCTTAGGTAAAAAGGCAGTTCCGGAATCCGGAACTGCCTTTTTTAGAATCAATCCTCCCTACATCCAACTGCCAGAGAAATTTTGCCCGAATGCTATAAAAGTTACCATTTTTAGGCCTCTCTGTTCTTGAATTAGCATAATCAAATTCGCTATAAACTCGCTATAAACTCGCTACAAATTCGCAAATTTGCGAATTTGTAGCGAATTTGTAGCGAATTTATTATGTGTTTAATCCAAAGTTAAGCTGAAGTTGGACTTGTTTAAAGTCAGGCAAAAAAAATACAGTCATAATCCTGTTACAGTCACCACAGAATTTTTTCGGTACAGTGATTGTTATCACTTTCAAAATAAAAATGCTGTTTGAAGTTGAAGTTAAAATAACTATTTTAGCACCATGTTGTATCACAAAATATTCAGTCATAAAACTTCCAAATCGTGGGTAGTGTTTGTACACGGTGCAGGCGGGAGCAATGCAATTTGGTTCAGGCAGTTGCGTGACTTCAAAAAGCATTTTAATGTGTTGCTTGTCGATTTGCGCGGACATGGCAAATCAAAGGCACATTACTCTAAGGAGGAAATGTACCGGTTTGAAGAGATTGCCCTGGATGTAATCAAAACCATGGATTACCTTCACATTGAAAAAGCTCATTTTGTTGGGATTTCCCTTGGGTGCATTATTATACGTACTATCGATAAGCTGGCACCGGGAAGGGCTGCTTCGATAATTTTGGGAGGTGCCGTGGTGCAATTCAACAAAAGAATAAATGTACTGGTTAGCATTGCCAGGCTGCTGAATTCCATCCTGCCCTATATGTGGCTTTACCGGCTGAATGCATGGATACTAATCCCTTCAAAAAAACATGCACATTCACGAAAATTATTTATCCGGGAAGCCATAAAACTTGGTGAAAAAGAATTTAAAAAATGGTTGCTAATGTCAGGAGAAATAAGAAACAGCCTGCAGGAATTTATTGTAAAGGAAGCTTCTGCACCTGTGCTCTACCTTATGGGAGAACGCGATCATATGTTCCTTCCAATGGTAACCGATCTGGTAAAAAAACATATTAATTCGAAACTTGAGGTGATCCGAAACAGCGGCCATGTATGTAATCTTGACCAGCCTGATGTCTTCAATCAACATTCAATCCGTTTTATTAAAAGCATTTCGGGTTCATGAAATTGCGAAAAATCTATTTCATCGCGGGATTTATTGTGTTTATATCAATTTCTGCTAACAGCTATGCTTTCCTGCCCATTCCGAAAGAAAAAAATTTATTGGATTTACAATCGAACTGCTCAGTTTACCACGAAGTCAAATCAATATACCATAAAGACTCCACTCATCAGCTTAATTTCAGATATGCCGACAAGGAAAGAGGAATAAAGCCATGGGTTGCTCCCACCCTGCTCATTACAGGAGGAACCACGCTTCATTATATGCCGGCGGTTAAAGAAAACATCCGGGATTTTATGCAGACAAACCTTGCCTACCAGGGCAGGCTGGACGATTACATACAGTATGCACCGCTGGCTGCCGTATACCTGTTGAACTTATCAGGGTTCCGGGGAAAAAATAATTTCGGAAACCGTTCCGCCCTTGCTGTAAAAAGTATCCTGGTGAGCAGTTTTGTTACTTACAGGATGAAAACATGGATAAATGCTTCCCGACCCAATTTCGAGGTGCATTCTTTCCCCTCCGGACATACCTCTACAGCTTTCACTTTTGCCCATTTTATGCACAGGGAATACGGAGAAATGAGCCCCTGGTTCAGCATTGGAGCATATGCAGGTGCATCCGCTGTTGGAATATTGAGGATGGCAAAAAATGCACACTGGTTCCCAGATGTTCTTATGGGTGCCGGAGTGGGAATTCTATCAACCGAACTGGTTTATCTCACCCATCAATATAAATGGGACAACGAACATCTGAAACGGCTCGATATCCTTCCCTTTAGCAATAAAACCACAAAAGGGATAGCCCTTGTATACAGGTTTTAAAAATTTTTGTAAAAGCAGACGGATGTGCTTTTTTATAAACACACCAAATAAATTAACCATACATTTCCTGGCATGCAGATTGGGTTTGACGTCATCAAAAAAATAGATTCTAATTTAGAATAAAATTGTACAGAAGTAAATTTTTCGTAATCTTTTATTTTAATTCAGGTCGTTCAATTTTCTAAAAAAACCAAAACTGGATTATCACTGATTTTTAATTTATTAACCATTGAAGTAAATTCTTCGGAATGCGATATAATTCCAAGGGTAGAATGATAATAATCAATGATCTGAATTGCTTCATACGATGTGATGAGGATATTACCAAATGAATGCCTAGGCCAAAAAGAAATTCCTCCATCTATATCATTTATAAAATTTGAAACAGGTATTAAATCTTCTGAGTTTTTGTCATATATCACATTAATAAAATGCCATTTCCCAATGCCAATACCTTTTTGGAAAGTAATAAAAATGTAGTTATTATTTTCAAGAATTCTGGGAATTGAAATAAAATCTAAAAATTGAATCTCATCACTAAAGGGATCTATCATTAGCTTCTCTCTTTTGATTTTATTGTTAAGATTAAATACAATGTGAGGTTTTCTAATATAATCTTTAGTTATTGAATAAAGTGTATCTCCGAAATTATATATATATCGAAATTCATCATTCTTAATCTTATAAAGATTTGCATATCCTATTGTAGTACTTCTATTATTATTTCTTTCATCGTTCTGACCAGTAGCAATTATCATTCCTTCATTATCTGTTACCTGCACCTCATCAATTGAATGTAATCCAGTTCCAACCGGCAAATCATTCGTTAGGAAAGCTATATTACCGTGAGGGAAAACATCAAATTTAGAAACATCAATATTTATTTTAAAGTTTCTTTTGAATGCTCCTGTTTCAAGGTCGTAGACAAGCATTATTCTTGTCATATGACTTAAAATATAAATTTCTTTAAGAAACTCATTAATTGCAAATTTGATTAAAGAATCATACTCTCCAGGACCTCTTCCAAAAGCTCCAATCTGTTTAATAAATTTACCAGATTTATCAAATTTTAAAAGTTTTTTTGAATCAGAAACGAAAATACTATTTTGAGCCAAATAAATATTGTTGACAGAGATTAACAAACAGGAATCTTTTGTTTCAAGCGGAATATAATGAATTTTTTGTGCTAATTGAGAAACATAAACATCCTTTTCCTTTTCTTCCAACACATTACTTACGTCCAATTCTAAAATAGTTCCCTCAGCATTAATTATTTTATGTCTTTCCTCACACGAAGTATAAGATAACAGAAAAATAAAAATCAAATATAAATCAAAATTCTTCATATTCTTTGACTTTAAAGTTTTTGGCATATGAAAAATTAGAAAGGTAGAAATTTTTATAACACTAACAATCACAATTTTGTGGTATATTATTTTTATAATGAAGCGGTGGGTCTTGCACCTCAGGATCATGTAAATATTGCACACATGTATTCATATGCATAACATCTGTATTGCACTCTGTCCCCACATTCGCGAGGTAAATTCTGTTCCCCATTTGCATGAGTCATTAAAGCTAAATTTCGCTGTATATGGGATATGAAGATTAGTTACCACCATCATTATAAAGATAAAAGTACTAATATAAAATAGTTTCTTTTTCATCTTATTAAATTTGACGAATTATTTTTAGCTCATTTTTTAAATTTATTTGCTAAAAAGATTTTTATTAAGCAAAAAAACTTAATGAGAAAATAAATTGTTTTTTTTTGGATGAAACTAAATATTTTATGATACGGAGAAAATTTATTTTAACCACAATTGCATTTTATCCCTTATCTCTATTTGCAAAAATCGCAACCTTTGTTTTTAACAGGGCAGAAAAAGGATTTAAAGTAAATTCTGGTGAAGCCAGGTACGGTGTGCACTATAAAATGAAGGGAATTACCTTAAATACACTGGACATTAAAATATCAGGGAAAGATACTCAGAATGATTTAGCTGTTTTTGAACAAACGGGTTTAACTCCGAATGGAGGCCCCCCATTGCATATTCATCCGTATCAAAATGAGTGGTTCTATATACTCGAAGGAGAATATTTATTTCAGGTTGGTGAAGTCAGATACCAAATGAAAACCGGAGACACGATATTTCTACCACGAAATGTTCAACATGCCTTTATCCAGTTAAGTGAAAAAGGAAGGGCTATAGTTTCCTATATACCAGCAGGCAAAATGGAAGATTTCTTTGCTGTTACTGACAAAATGGTTTCATCTCCTTCAAAAGAAAATATTGCAAAGGTTTTTGCAGACCATGACATGAAGGTCGTTGGGCCTCCATTAACTGTGCCCAATGTAATCAAATAGTAAATCATGGAAAAAATCTGGTTAAAGTTTGAAGATAAACTGCGTGCTTTTATTTTGTCAAAAGTACATGATGAATCTGTCGCTGCAGATATATTGCAGGAAGTTTTCATCAAAATTCACAATAACATCCACAAAGTGAAAGATAGTACTAAGCTACAGTCGTGGATTTTTCAAATCTGCCGGAATTTAATCATTGATCATTTCAGGAGTTTACAAAAAGAACATGTGATTAAAACCCATGCTCTTGAAAGTATTGATGATGAATCTCCTGACGATTTCATGACCGAAACGTTGGAAGACATGATAAAGATGATGAGTGATATGCCTCCTGAATATTGCGAAGCACTTTGTCTGACAGAACTGGAAGGTATAAGCCAAAAAGCGTACGCCGAGAAAATTGGCATTTCGTATTCGGGAGCAAAGTCCCGCATACAGAGAGCACGAAAAATGTTAAAAGACTTACTGATGAACTGCTGCCATTATGAATTTGACAAGTATGGTACAGTTATTAATATTTCCGTTGCAAATTGTTGTTGCTGTAAGAAATAAAGCAAAACAATTAATTTCCTGAAATTATTTCTGCGTCCATTTTTTAATCATTTCGTCTATATAACAGATAGAGCAAAATGGTTAAACTTAAAATTTAAAAAAAATGGAACAAATACTTAAAATTGCAGGATTCATTTTAGATTCATTTATTCATATATGGCCGTACCTTTTAATTACCATCCCACTGGCAGTGGCAGTTCAACTTACAGGGGCCGCTAAGTTCATCAATAAAGCATTTGGGAAAAACCCCTTCGTATCAATAGTATTAGCAACATTGATTGGGGCAATAAGTCCCTTTTGTTCCTGTGGGGTAATACCTGTTATTGCATCATTATTGATAGGAGGTGTGCCTTTAGGTCCTGTTATGTCATTTTGGATTGCTTCACCATCAATGGATCCTGAAATATTTTTTCTTAGCACTGCTACCATTGGGTGGAAATTGTCTGTTTGGCGGCTTGCAGCTACCTTTGCAATTAGCCTCCTGTCAGGGTTTCTGACTCACCTGGCAATTCAACAGGGTATCCTGGGAAGAGATGTATTAAAAGAAAATAAGGCTTCACACACCAAATGGTCATTACAGCAGTTCACATCAGAATTTTCAACACAGTTTAAAAGACTTTTTAGGTTTAAAAATGTCCCGAAAAAAGTACCGGTTCAGTTACAAGTCATCTTGTTAACAAATAAATCAGGTATTGAATGTTGTGTTCCGGTTGAAAGCCACATTGTACAATCAAAAGTTTCAACAACAGAAAATATTAATGGATGCAACACTACTTGCAAACCTTCAGAAATTTCATTTTACAGACAGCTATTAAATGAAACACGAAAGGCATTGTTTTTAGTGGTGAAATTTATGTCGGTGGCTTTTTTACTCAATGCGCTAATTCAATTTTACGTGCCTCTGGATTTTATATCGAGCCTAACAGACAAAGACAGTTTTTATTCAGTAATTCTTGCAGCAATTACCGGTGTACCGGTTTATACCAGTAATATTACAGCTTTACCACTCATCAGTGTCCTTTTGGAATCGGGAATGAATGAAGGAGCAGCATTGGCATTTTTGATATCAGGACCTGTTACAACATTGCCGGCAATAGTTGCTGTATGGGGAATTGTACGAAAAAAAATATTTATAATGTATATTTCATTTGCTCTAATCGGTGCTGTGGTATTTGGTTTATTAATTAACTTATTTGGATAACTTTATGCGGTATTTAAAAAAAAGATAGTTATGCAGATTCATAGTACATTATTACTTCCTTTTCTTAACAAATGGCTAATTCCTCCATATGAGTCAAGCTACAAATAGTGGAATTTAAAGCTTTACCGAAAAAAAATACCTGTACCAAATAAATTAAAATACAAATGACGTTAAAAATTTTACCAGTATTATGCTTCATAATCCTTTCGGGCAGTTTTTATGGGAAGGATGTGAAAGTTTCATCTGTCAAAGATATCAAAGTAAACGATCCCGGGTACCAATTCCCGGATACCAATAGCGTCACTGCCTCATATAGCACAGATGTTTCAGAAAGTTTCCAGAAAAATAACAGCTCACAAACAATCTTCTTTACAGAAGATTTCGAGGATACAGACTTTGCTGACAGGGGATGGTATGACAACACCAACTTCAACATTACAAAAGCTGAAGCCCATTCAGGCACATCAAGTGCTGAATTTCATTTTGCAAAGGGAGCTACCTCACCGGAATCAGGCGGTTCAATACGACGAGTTTTTAATGAATCTGCTTCTGTATATATCAGCTATCGTGTAAAGTACAGCGAAAACTGGCAGGAGCAACCCGGAGGATATGGCCATCATGAATTTCATTTTCTAACCAATAAAGATGGCCATTGGACCGGTCCTGCTTTTACCTTTTTAACTGTATACATAGAAAACCATGATCTCAAGCCTGTTTTTTCAATTCAGGATGGCAAGAACATTGATCAGTCACAAATAGGAAGCAATCTGACTGGAGTTAGTGAAAACCGGGCAGTTGCAGGTTGCAACGGGGACTCTGACGGTTTGGGAAACAGCAATTGTTACAGGAGAGGTGGCCTGTATTGGAATGGAAAAATCTTTCCAGCCGGGTCAAAATCAATTAAGCTCAACCAATGGCATCGTGTCGAAGTTTTTTTTAGCTTGAACACCATTTCAAACGGTATTGGGCAGCAAGATGGAGTGATAAAATACTGGCTCGACGGCTCCTTAATTATTAACCATGAAAATGTTGTTTTCAGAACCGGTGCGCATGTGGATATGCTCTTTAATCAGTTTATAGTGGCACCCTTTTTGGGGAATGGATCACCCAATAACCAGACCTTCTGGATTGACGATCTGGTAATAGCAAACGATCGTATAGAATAAAAAATTTATTAAAAAATTTCTCTGGCATTTTTTCCCTTAAAGCATAGGATAAAGAGCACCAACATTCTGAAATAAAGGATAAAAGCAATTCAATGGAAATAACATCCCATTCCAGAAAAAACGAAATCTTTATCTCATTATTTTTTAATAAGATTCGCCCAAAGGCAATTTCTCAATTTTAAATTAAAAACTCTTCTCTTAGAGGAGTGAAATTATCAATCAGACGTACATTTTTTGTCAGCAGCCTGACCGTATGTTTCTTCCCGGGTGGTATGGCATACATATCACCGGCTTTTAAATGCTGATCAGGTTCATCTTCACAGTAAAAAATAATTTCACCCTCAGCCACATACGATGTTTGCTCGTGTGGGTGTGAATGGGGAGGTTCTGGTTCATCCCATGGACCGTTGCTGAAGTCAATTAAGACACACATGAGCTTCTCCGTATGAATTATTTTCCGCCGGAGACCTTCCTTCACTATTTGATAAGGAACATTGTCGAATTTTAATACAGCCATAACTTCTTAGTTTTATTTCCCGAAATTAAAAAGATTTATTGAAAACATTATTTTACCGGCTTAACGAATGATTTATTAATTTCGCCTCTGAAAAACTGAACAGATGAAAAAACTGGCTTATTTTCTTTTAATCCTTTCACCCATTTGGGTAACTGGACAGAATTTTGAATACCAGGTATTATTTGAAGGGATAGGCGATAACCGGGAATATTTCAGCGGAAAGGCAATGTCTCAAACAATTCTGGGAAGCCGTGGGGCATTTGAATTGGGTGTTGAATCAAGCAACCACCGGATTCGGGGTGGATTGAGCCATTTATTCGAATTTGGAAGCGACTTGAACTACCACAAGCCCAGGCTGACACTTTATTACGAATATTCCGATGAAAAGAAGGACTTTCTGTTTGGTTCATTTCCACGGCGTGGTCGCATCCATTTTCCGCTGGCAATGCTCACTGATACCCTGCTCTATTACCGGCCCAACATCGAAGGGATGCTTGGTGAAGTTCACTGGGATTGGGGTTGGCAAAACGGCTTCGTTGATTGGGTAAGCCGCCAGACCAATATCAACCGTGAAAATTTTATGGCCGGCTTTTCAGGAAGAGTTTTTCATAAAAACCTGTTTATTGAAAACTATATGCTGCTTTTCCATGATGCAGGTCCGGCTATTAATATTCCGGATGATCACATAAAAGATTACCTGAGTTTTACCCTATTGGGGGGGATAGGGACACGTGAGAACAACTTGTTGAATGGAAATATAAAAGCTGGTGTCTTAGGTTCATCTTTTCGTGAACGAAGTGTGACCGGAGGATTTATTAATGCCTTTAGTTTCTATTCGGAAATGAATGGGCGCTGGCGCAACTATGGTGTAAAATCAGTCTTGCATTCAGGAGCAGGCCACCGGTTTGCCTACGGTGATTTGTTTTACCGTCTGGATAACTACTGGAGAACCGATGTTATCTGGCATTTTATTAATCAAGATAAAGTACGGGGATGGTTTAATCTTTCATTTCATGTTATTGACTGGAATGACCTGGACCAGCAACAGCAGTTGACCATCATTTACCTGTTTGGAAACTAAACCCTCAGAAAATGGCCTCACCCAGTAAATCGTAATCCTCAGCACCTGTAATATTAACCCGATAAAAATCACCGGTATTTAATCTATAATCTGTTTTAATCAAAACTTCACCATCAACCTCAGGTGAATCAAATTCTGTACGGCCAACATAATAACCATCCTCTTTCCGATCGATAATAACCATGCACGTCTGTCCGATTTTTTCCCGGTTCAGTTCAGCAGAAATTTGCTGTTGAATTTCCATAATTTCATTCGCCCGGGCATTTTTTACCTCTTCCGGAACTTCATCATTAAACTTTTTTGATGCGTACGTGCCTTCTTCATGGGAATAAGGAAAAACACCCAAGCGTTCGAACCTGGTTTCAATAACAAATTGTTTCAGTTCTTGAAAATCAGCTTCCGTTTCGCCAGGAAATCCAATCAGCAACGTAGTTCGTAATGCAACACCGGGAACTTCATTTTTAATCCTTCGAATAAGAGATTCTGTTTCCTCACGTGTAACATGGCGGAGCATATTTTTCAAAACGGGATTGGCAATATGCTGTAAAGGCATGTCGAGGTATTTACATACCTTCGGGTTTTCACGCATCACAGCCAGGATATCATAGGGAAATTTGGAAGGATATAGATAATGAAGCCGAATCCATTCTATTCCATCGATAGCAGAAACTTTTTCTATCAGTTCAGGAAGCTGATTTTTTCCATACAGGTCTATCCCATAATAAGATAATTCCTGTGCTATCAGCAGAATTTCCCGTACTCCTTTTTTTGCAAGGTAACGGGCTTCTTTCACCAGACTTTCTATTGTCCTTGATTTATGCCTGCCGGTCATCATTGGGATTGCACAAAAGGCACAGGAGCGATTGCAGCCTTCTGCAATTTTAAGATACGCAAAGTGCGAGGGTGTGGTAAGTTTTCGTTCGTAAATGTATTCAGGATGGTAGGTAACCTTCAGTTCATCTACCATGGCTTTCAGATCAAATTTGCCAAAATATCGATCAACTTCAGGGATCTCCTGTACCAAATCTTTTTGATAACGTTCAGAGAGACAACCCATCACATACAATTTATTGATATCGCCTCTTTTTTTTGCCTCAACATAGTCAAGAATCATGTCAACTGATTCCTGTTTAGCATCGTGAATAAATCCGCAGGTATTAACAAAAACTGCATCAAAACCGGTTTCAGAAGAGTCATGAACCACCTCGAACTTTCCCTTTTCCAACTGGTTCAACAACACTTCCGAATCTACAAGATTTTTCGAGCAACCCATTGTAACCACATTTACTCGCTTCTTTTTCATTGAAAATTAATTTGGTGCAAAGAAAAGATTTTTTTGTCTTAAATTAAAAAGCTATGAAAAATAGGAACTAATTTATTTAGTAATTAAAAAAAACTCCGTTTTCAAATCATTTCTCATTTTACCACATTATTAACAATCCTAGTTTGCAAAAATCTATATTACTGCCGGAGTACAACAGAAACAATCTGATTCCCCATTAATAAAAAAATAATTAGCACTGCTTTTCGTTTACTTGGTTTACGCAGTTTACTTTTTTAATTTTGGCGGCCAAATTATTACATCTATGTGGAGAATAACAACCTTGCTTTTTTGCTTGTTTTCAGGAATTCTTTCTGTTCAGGGTCAATTTCCCGACGATTCAAGGAAACCTAAAGTAGTGATCGGTCTGGTGATAGAAAACATGCGACCCGATTATATTCAGCGTTACTGGAATAAATTTGAATCCGGTGGATTTAAAAAACTTTATACAAACGGAGCTGTGTGTTCCAACATAAACCTCACCCAGCATGAACAGTCCTATGCAACGGGTACTGCCACACTTTATACAGGAGTAAGCCCTTCTACACATGGCATTATTGGCAAATACTGGTATGACCGGTTACGGAACAGAGAAGTGGAATGTACATACGATGATTATTATTTTACAGTAGGGGCTGATTCGAAATTTGGGAATGCATCTCCAAAAAAGCTCCTCACGAATACCATCACAGATAATCTGAAAATTTATACAGGAGGGAAAGCCCGGGTGTACAGTGCTGCAATGAATCGTGAATCAGCTGTTTTTTCAGCCGGGCATGCTGCCGACGGGGCTTACTGGTTTGATCCTGAATCAGGAAGGATGGTCTCAAGTTCATTCTATCTTAATGTATTTCCAGACTGGGTACGGAATTTTAACAGCGAAAATTATCCAGAACGTTATAGTTTTCAGAATTGGGTAACACTGCTCCCGGAAAAGGAATATACTGAAAGTTTGCCCGATAATTATGCATTTGAAAAAGGTTATTTTGAAAAATGGAATACTTTCCCACATACTATCGGCAGATATACGCGGAAGGCAGAAAATTTTACACCCTTCAAAACTACTCCCTATGCCAATCAGGTCATCAAAGATTTTGCAATTCAGTTAATGGAAAATGAATCTGTCGGGCAGGATGAATTCACAGATTTTATAACAGTTGTTTTTTCATCAATGGATTATGAAAATAATTCTTTCGGGCCACCATCACTTGAAATGCAGGATAGCTATCTCTATCTCGACAAATATATTGCAGAACTGATAACCTATGCTGAAAAGAAATTCGGGTTTCAGAATGTGCTTTTTTATCTTACTGCCAATACCTCGGCTTCTTATCCGGTTCCTTACCTGAAGGAAGAATTTCATTTGCCGGTTGATTATTTCTCACCGGAAAGCGCAATTGCTTTGCTTACCTCATTTTTAAATATCAGCTACGGACAGGAAAACTGGATTGAACATTATACGGATCACCAGGTATATCTTAATCATGATTTAATTAAGAAAAAGAAAATGGATTTGAATGAAATGAGAGAATCTGCCTCCGGTTTTATAAACCAGTTTGAAGCAGTGCAGCTTTCAATGACTTCCAATCAGCTTGAACAAGGAAATTCCAACGATGGCCTGCTTTCACTGCTATATAAGTCGTATGCAAAAAATCGTTCAGGAGATTTTCTTTATCTGCTTAAAGAGGGCTGGCAGCCAAACTATAAATTTAAAAAAGTTAATTACACAGATCAATCGCATATTCCTCTTGTATTTTACGGAGCTGATATCAAGGCTCAGGTTATAAGGGAGAAATACAATGCGGTTGATTTTGCACCTACTCTGAGTGAGTTGCTTCAAATACCCCAACCGGATAAAAGTCAGGGGAGACCAATTACGCCTGTTTTAAACAGAAAATAATTTGAATATTTTTAATATTTACTCTTATGCTGTTAATGATTTCACTCCTTTGCCCAATTAACAGTACTTTCGAGCAATATGACTGAGTTAACGGGCATTCTGCTGGTTTTGAAAACTTTTATTATACTCTTACTTGCAAGAAAAGCTAATAAAAGAAGTTCCAGAGAATTTTTGTTTAAATGTCATACAACTCAGGAAATTTTCGAATGTCAGTAGACCGGAACATTTCCCACACGGTTTCATATATAAGCTCTACATTAGGTTTCGAAAAGTATTCCCCGTCGATTCCATAGGCAGGCCGGTGATCTTTTGCTGAAATGGTGCGGGGTGCTGCATCCAGAAAATCAAAAGCATTTTGTTCTTCCAAAACTTTTTGCATCATGTAAGCGGTTGCACCACCGGATATATCTTCGTCAATAAAAAGTACTTTATTCGTTTTTTTAACCGATTCAAGTATAAGGTGATTAACATCAAACGGTAACAGCGTTCGAACATCTATCACTTCCGCAGAAATATTCCTGGTTTCAAGTAAGGCTGCGGCCTTTATTGCATGATGGACATTCCAGGCATACGTAATAAAAGTAATGTCAGTGCCTTCCCTCACAATTTCAGGAATTCCTAAGGGCACTTTAAACTCTCCAATGTTTTCGGGTAATTTTTCTTTTACATTATAACCCTTTAATGGCTCAACAACAAGTGCAGGTTCTTGTGCTTCCAGTAAAGTATTGTACATGCCGGCAGCTTCTGTCATATTTCTTGGAAGACACAGATGCATTCCACGGAGAGAACCAAGAAGCATTTGCATAGGTGAACCTGCGTGCCACATCCCTTGCAACTGGTGTCCCCGTGTACGGACGATTACCGGTGCGATTTGCCTGCCCTTGGTCCGATACAACATGCTTGCCAGATCATCACTTAGTGTTGAATGGGCATAAATCAGATAGTCGAGGTACTGGATTTCAGCAATAGGCCTGAACCCTCTTAACGCCAGTCCGATGCCCTGCCCAATTATAGTGGCCTCTCTTATCCCTGAATCCCATACCCGATGTTCGCCGTATGTTTCCTGCATTCCCTTCATTCCCTGGTTAACATCGCCCAATTTTCCCGTATCCTGTCCAAAAGTTACAAGATTTGAATGTTTCTTAAATAAAACTTCAAAATTGCGACTGAGAATTTCCGAACCGTTTATTTCAATACTCTGTTCATTGTATATGGCAGGGATAGATTTAATCTTGATAGCAGAACCTGATCCTTCCAGGTAAAGCTGTTTATTGTAAAGTTCACGACTTTTATTTTCAAAATCCAGAATCCATTTTTTAAGTTCCTTTACCTCTGGGGTATTTTCCTGTTTTTGGTGAAGATCGAAATACAGACGTTTTGAAAATGTCAAATATTTCCTTCGTGTAGGAAATACCCGTTGTTTAATCTCATTTAGTTCATCTAATTTTATTTTCTTATCTAAATTGGCTTCAATATTTTCAATAATTCTTTCAAGATGAGGAATTTCAGGTTGAAAGCCGTCCGTATAATTTTTCCATGCACTGTTTTTGGCTTCTCTGGCCCTGTTGACAGCTTTATTTTCAATTTGTGTAATCGCATCAATATCTGCCCTGCCGGTTTGAAGCAGCCATTTCCTGAAATGTTTAATTCCGTCAAATTCTTTTTCCCATCCGAGTCGTTCTTTGCTTTTATAGCGTTCATGGGATCCGGAAGTAGAATGGCCGAGCGGTTGTGTAAGTTCCTGAATATGGAAAAGTACCGGGATTTGAGTTTCCCTGCATTTTGATATTCCCGCCGAAAAGGTTTTTAGCAGCGACGGATAATCCCACCCTTTACAGGTGTAAATTTCGATACCGTTCGTATTTTTCTCTTTCTGAAAACCACTCAGTGCTTTTGAAATACTGGCTTTTGCTGTCTGTTTTTCCACCGGAACGCTTATTCCGTAACCATCATCATAAACAATGACAGCCATAGGTACCTGCATAACAGCAGCTGCATTGATTGTTTCAAAAAACAGGCCTTCAGAAGTACTGGCATCTCCGATAGTACCGAAGGCCACCTCATTTCCGGTAACATTGTTTAGAAGAGACTTTTTAAGCCCGGGATTTTGCCTCACTATTTTTGAAGCATGGGCAAGTCCTAACAACCGGGGCATCTGACCCCCAGTTGAAGATATGTCGGCTGCTGAATTAAATTTTTCAGAAAGATTTTTTATCTCTCCATTTTCATCCGTATTTGAGGTAGTAAAGTGGTTGTTAAAATTTCTCCCCCCTGTTGATGGATTTATATTATCATCAGTATCCCCATAAATCATGGCAAAAAATTCTTCCGGCTGAAGCAATCCCAATGCAAGCATTAAAGTCTGGTCGCGGTAGTAACCTGAACGCCAGTCTCCTTTTTTAAATGTTTTTGCCAGGGCTAATTGAGCCAATTCTTTACCATCACCAAATATACCAAAATGTGCTCTTCCATTATGAACCTCCCGCCGGCCTAATATACTCAGTTGGCGACTTAAATAAGCCAGATAATAGTCATTAAGAAAATTTTCAGTTGTCATTTGGAGGGAAGCAGTTATTTCCGGTTTTTCTAAATACATGTGCAATTACTTTCAGACCTTTATGTCTTATATCCCGCAAAATAACATTTTTCTCACAATAATTGTTTAGTGATGAAAGAATCTTGCAAAAAACGACTAAAATGTCTGTTCCTGGTTTTCCTGCAAGTAAAAACCTTTATTGTTTGATAACCTTGTGTCTTTCGGTTATTGTGGTTCCTGAGGTGCTTCGATATGTCCATAATAAGAAATTGCCTGCCGGTTGGTACTTGTAATGCTAAGTGTAGCATATCCCAATTCGGATATCTGAAAATTGTATGTCAGGTAATCCATCTTGTTTTTCACTTCGAGATTTATGCGATAACCCTTATTATCTTCCTGAAGTTCAAACTTTTCAAGAGGTTGTGTGAAGTCAAAGGCACCATCCCTGCCGCCGTAGTCAACCCGATAGGCAACTCCAAAGAATGGCAGATATGAAATGAGTGTATCGCCCTTAACTTCAGCATCAAACGAATGATTCAGATAAATACTGCCACCTCCAAGCGGCATGGCGTGGGTAGGAGTAAAAACAAATGTTCTGTTCTCAAGAAGGTTTTTTATATCCTCTTTTTTTTGTTCCTGTTTTTCCGTCCGGCTTTCTTTCCTGCTTTTTGAAGTCTGGGCACTTGATGAAACAACGAAAAGAACAAGTAATATATTAATGAAGAGTAGATTTTTCATGGTTTTTAAATTTTAATATTGTTGATGTCTTATATTTGTTAATTCTTCATACGTTAAAACTGACAAGTAAGATTCACCTGGAGTCTTATCTTCACCTGGAGTCTTATCTTTGCAAAAACTGTTCCTACTTATTCATCTTTATGAAAATGAGTTATTATGACTGGTAAATTTATTGGACCGCATGTAAGCATCAGCGGAGGTGTTGAAAATGCACCCTCCAATGCATATAAAACAGGAGCCACTGCATTTGGGCTTTTTACTAAAAATCAAAGGCAGTGGGTTGCAAAACCTTTATCTCCTGAATCCATAGAAGCATTCAAGTTAAACTGTGAGAAATTTGGATATAATTCTTCACAAATTTTGCCGCACGACAGCTATTTAATTAATTTAGGTCACCCTGAAAAAATTGCTCTTCAAAAATCGCGTACTGCTTTTCTGGATGAAATGCAGCGTTGTGAACAACTTGGTTTAGATCGTTTAAATTTTCATCCCGGCAGTCATTTAAATCTTCAGAGCCCGGAGGCTAGCCTGGCCACGATTGCTGAATCAATAAATATTGCACTGGAGCAAACCGACGGGGTAATCGCTGTTATCGAAAACACTGCCGGACAAGGAACAAATCTCGGATATTCATTTTACCAGATAAAAACAATCATCGAACAGGTGTTGGATCAAAGCCGAGTTGGCGTTTGCCTGGATACCTGTCACGCCTGGTCGGCCGGATACGACATAAAAACCAAAGACGGTTTCGAAAAAGTATTCAGGGAATTTGACGAAGTAATTGGATTTAAATACCTGAAAGGGATGCATCTGAATGATTCAAAAAAGGAATTTGGCTCCCGGGTTGACAGGCACGAAAGTTTAGGAAAAGGAACCTTAGGCCTTGAAGTTTTTGAATGCATAATGAACGATGATCGTTTTAATGGAATTCCTCTTATATTAGAAACACCTGAAGAAGAACTGTGGCCAGAAGAAATATCTTTGTTAAAAAGACTTATTAAATGAACGAACTGATTTATCTTAACGGGCAATTTCTCACAATGGAGGATGCTCTAATTTCACCTAATGATCGGGGATTTGTATTTGCTGATGGTGTTTATGAAGTAATAAAATATTACAATGGAAAACCTTTACGATATAAGGATCACATAGACAGGCTAATAAGAAGCCTCGGAGAAATTCAGGTTTCAGTTGGAAATATTGATGAATTTGAAGCTATTTCTTTGCATCTTCTTAAAGCCAACCAGTTAATTGGTAAACAAGCCGGCATATATATGCAAATAACGCGTGGGGTCCATAAAAGGATGCATCAATTTCCGGTTGGTATCAAACCCACAGTTTATATTTTTGCTTTTGCATTTCCATCATTTTCTGATAATATTGAAAATGGAATAAAAGTTATTACTCATGAGGATATCCGGTGGTTGCGATGTGACATAAAATCAGTTGCCCTGCTTCCCAATACCATGCTATTTACGCGGGCTGTTGAACATGGAGCAGTAGAATGTATTTTAGTTCGTGATGGAAAAGTAACCGAAGCTACTCATTCCAATGTACTGGCTGTAAAAAGTAAAAAAATAATTACCCATCCAATTTCAAATCTTATACTGCCAGGTATAACCCGTAAAATAATTCTGGAAATATGTGCTGAGAACAACATACCTGTTGAAGAACGTGCCCTTTTTGAAAATGAATTGTACGAAGTGGACGAGCTGATGGTAGCAGGGACGGGAAATGAAATTACTCCGGTAATCGAAGTTAACGGTAAACCGGTAGGAAATAAAAAACCGGGTGAATTGACCCGGTTTTTACAACAAAAATTTTATCAGATGACTTAGCGAAGCATATCTTTTACCTGTTTATAAACATTTTCGCCAGTAAATCCAAGTTTTTCATCAAGAACCTGGTAGGGTGCTGAATATCCAAATGATGCCATGCCCCAAATTCTGCCGTTTTCGCCAACCAATCCTGACAGAGTATCGGGTAACCCGGCTGTAAGGCCAAAACGTGGAACCTCTGCAGGAAGTACTTTTTCCTGATACTCTTCCTGTTGATTGCGGAATAAACCTTCCGACGGGGCAGAAACAATCTGCACCTGAATGCCATCTTCAGCAAGCTTCTCAGCTCCGGCTACCAAAGTAGCAACTTCTGAACCGCTGGCTACCAAAACCACATCTGGTTTTCTCTCAGGTTTCATTACAATATAGGCTCCTTTCTCAATCTGCAGAGCTGAGTTATATGCATTTTCCTTTACCGGCAAGTTTGGAATATTTTGTCGTGAAAGAATTAAAGCTGTTGGAGTAGATATATTTTCAATTGCCATTTTCCATGCTACCGTTGTTTCATTGGCATCTGCGGGGCGTAATACAAGCATACTGTTTTCCCCTTTATGATTTTTCAGCTTCTCCAAAAGTCTTATCTGCGCTTCCTGCTCAACTGGCTGATGCGTAGGACCATCTTCACCCACTCGGAAAGCATCGTGTGTCCATACGTATTTAACCGGAAGTCCCATTAAAGCTGCAAGCCGGACTGCAGGTTTCATGTAATCTGAAAAAACAAAAAAGGTTCCGCAGACCGGGATTACTCCCCCATGCAGAGCCATTCCATTCGCCAGGCATGCCATCGTAAGCTCACTTACTCCGACCTGTAAAAAAGAACCACTGAAATCTCCTTTACTAAAGGCGGTAGTTTTTTTCAGATAGCCGTCGGTTTTATCAGAATTCGATAAATCGGCTGACGCAACTATCAGGTTTTCAACTTTGCCTGCCATGGCACCCAAGACTGTTCCTGAAGCAGCACGTGAGGCAATATTTGCTTTTTGTTCCACAGAAGAAAAATCAAAATCAGTCCCACTGCCATTGAAAAATTTATTCCACTTTTCTGCCAGCTCAGGATTATCCTTTTCCCATTGAGATTGTTCTTTTTTTCTCTCAGCTGCTACTTTTTTGAGTTCTTGTTTCCGTTTCTCATAAAGCTCCTTCACATCATCGAAGATATTAAATGGATTTGAAGGATTGCCGCCAAGGTTTTGGATTGTTTTCCCGAATGATGCACCTGCTTCACCAAGTGGCATGCCATGAGTCGATACTTTTCTTTCGAACAGTTCTCCTGAATCTGTTAATGCGCCTTTCCCCATAACGGTTTTACCTATTATAAGAGTCGGCTTTTCCTTTTCGGCAACGGCATTTTTCAATGCTCCTCTTATCTGGTCAGGATCATTTCCATCAATAACTTTTACATTCCAGCCCCAGGCTTCGTATTTTTTTGCTGTATCCTCCCGGGTAACTTTATCGGTTTCTGTAGAAAGCTGGATGTCGTTCGAATCGTAAAACATAATTAGATTGCTTAACCCAAGAAAACCAGCTATTCGCCCGGCACCTTGTGATACTTCTTCCTGGATACCTCCGTCGGAAATATAGGTGAAGGTTTTATGTGCTGTCCAGTCTCCAAACCGGGCAACAAGAAATCGCTCTGTAATAGCTGCTCCAACTGCCATTGCATGCCCTTGCCCCAGCGGTCCTGAAGTGTTTTCAATACCACGCTCCAAATCTCTTTCCGGATGCCCCGGTGTAACACTGTCCCATTGTCTGAAATTGGTTAAGTCATCCATGCTGTAATAGCCCGCAAGTGCAAGAGCAGAATAAAGCATTGGTGACATATGACCCGGATCGAGAAAAAACCGGTCGCGGTTAGGCCAGCTTAAATCTGAAGGATCGTAATTTAAAAATTCGGAATACAGAATGTGAATAAAATCGGCTCCGCCCATGGCTCCGCCCGGATGACCTGATTTAGCCTTTTCAACCATGGCGGCCGATAATATACGTATATTGTCAGCTGCCTTGGTTTCTAATCTTTTGTTCATATTTTATTTTTTAAATATTTTTAAATAGGAAGGAGTTCAGAAAATCAATAAGGAAAATTTATGAATACATCATGCGTTTTAACCTTCTAGACAGGGTTGCTGTGAATAATTCTTACCATAAAAACCCCGTTAATGGCTTTTAATTTTGGTGCCAGGTCCCTGTCTATGGTGCCCTGTGTTACATCGATGATATTATATGCGATGTTTTCATGTTTTTTGTTTAACATGTTATCGATGTTTAAACCTTCAGATGCCAATACACTAGAAATCTGACTTACCATATTTGGTATATTTTGATTGGCTATAAGAATCCTGGCTCCACCATTTCTATCCACATGTGCTTCGGGAAAATTTACCGAATTTTTAATATTGCCATCTTCAAGAAAATCTTTTAATTGCTTCACTGCCATAACAGCACAATTCGTTTCTGATTCTTTTGTTGATGCACCAAGATGCGGAATTGAAATCACATTTTTCATTTTCAATGTTTTTTCATTTGGAAAATCAGTAACATAACGTGCTACTTTTCCTGAGTGAATAGCTTCTTCTAATGCATCCAAGTCAACCAGTCCGCCACGGGCAAAATTAAGTATGCGAACTCCGGATTTCATCATCCTGAATTTTTCCTTATTGATGTAACCTTTTGTTTCAGAAGTAAGAGGTATATTTAGTGTTATATAATCAGCCTGGCTTAGCAAAGACTGTATTCCTTTAACAAATTTTACCTGGTTACTTAGTTGAAGGGCCTGTTGAACGGACATATATGGATCGTAGCCAATTACTTTCATTCCCATAGAATGTGCTGCATTTGCAACCAGAACACCAATAGCTCCCAGTCCAACGACTGCCAGCGTTTTACCATGTATTTCCTGACCGGCGAAGTTATTTTTACCTTTTTCTATAAGTGCGGGTACTTCATCCCCTTTTCCTATAAGTGATTTTGCCCAGGTTACTGCATCTGTAATGTCTCTGGAAGACAGCAGCAATCCTGCTATAACCAATTCTTTCACCCCATTTGCATTGGCTCCCGGAGTATTAAAAACTACAATTCCTTTTTCTGTACATTTCTCTATTGGAATATTGTTTACACCAGCTCCTGCCCGGGCTACAGCCTTTAGTGATTCGGGCAAATCCAATTCATGCATACTTAAACTACGCAGGATTATGGCATCCGGGGCAGGTATATCACTTGCTATTTCATAATTGTCTAAAGGAAAAAGTCTTAATCCTTCAGAATCAATTTTATTTAAGGTTTGAATTTTAAACATTCGAATTGTTTTTTAATTTTTTTTCTGTGCGATAGCGACAAATATCATTAATTTCTGCGAGGATTTAATCCCTTAACTGCTTAAGTTTTTAAATATAAAATTAACATTAAGAACAAGAAGCACTCCCTATAGCTTACTATAGGTGTTTTATATATTTACTATTTATATCAATTTTTTGAAATTGCCTTTATTTGGATGAAATGTATAATTTACTTCCCTTTCGCATATGAATATTATTAATTTGGATGCCATGAATTTTCCATTCACTCTGAACTGCTTATGAGTCTGGTTATTTTTTTACCAGGTAATTTTAATTTACAGCCAGAAAAATTTTTATTTGAGTTGTACTTTTACAAACACTGGTAAATGGTCAGAAGGAAAACGCTTATTTTTAATTTCTGATAGTGCAGCATATTTAAGGACATCAATTGTACCGAGTACAAAAATATAATCAATCCGGTTTCTGCTTAAATCGGCATCCAGTTTGAATCCATTAAAGGTCCCTTTCGGGCCGTATGGAGGTTCTTTCGATATTTCTCTGCTGTCACGTAAAAACTTCTTCAGCAGCACGACAGGCTCGGTATCGGGCGTCAGGTTAAAATCGCCTGTTACAATAACCGGCAGATTCTGATTTTGGTTCAGCTCCTGAATTTTTTGTTTTATTAATGCTGCAGAATTTTTACGGGCCTCCTTACCTACATGATCGAAATGTGTATTAAAAACCATAAACTGTTTGCTTGTTTCTTTCGATTGGAAAATGCCCCATGTTACAATGCGGTTATATGCTGCATCCCATCCTTTACTGGGCTTTTCCGGAGTTTCAGATAGCCAGAAAGTTTCATTTTTCAATAAAGTAAATTTAGATTTTTTATAAAAAATGGGAGAAAACTCACCTCCTTTTTGACCATCATCACGGCCAACTCCGAACCATTCGTATTCCGGCAATTGTTTTTCAATATCAGTTATTTGTTCATACAAAGCTTCCTGCAAACCAAAAATATCAGATTCATGAAAACGCAACAGACCTGTAACCATTTCAATTCTGTTCGGCCAGGCGTTTATACTATCGTTTGGCGTATTGAGCCTGATATTAAAAGAAATAATGTTCATCGATTGTGAAAATACAGTATAAGGTATTAACAATACAATAATAAAAGCTAACTTTTTCATTTCCATAATTAACAAAAAGAATTTAACCTTCACAAATTTAATTGAAATTGTGGTTTCTTAATGTTATTTTACTTTAATCCACTAAAGATGTGTCTGAATGACTTAGTATTACATTGAGTTTTACCCGGAGATATACTTCAACATGCAATGCAGGAATAATTTTCTCTGAATTTGGATATTAACTAAAAGAAAGAGGTTGCCCGATTAAGGACAACCCCTAGCTAAATGTTTCTTGTTAAAAAAAGAATTTTACGCAGAAAGTATTTAACTATTATCTTCCCAATTTTTGCAATATGATTATCGATTTCTTTTCAAATTTCAGTCCACATCTACAACATATTGAAAATTAAGCTGAAGATTGATTACTAAAGCAAAGAATATTTTCAATGTGGGACAGAAATAATCTTTTAGGGAAGAAAATCCGGTATCGAAAGTGATACCGGATTGATATAATATTTAAAAACGTTCGCGTCTGGTATATTTTGTATGTAGCAGTTGGTGTGAAAGTTCACCCAGAGGCTGTATGAGAAAATCCTTATAGAGTTTTTGCACTTCAGGATTTTCATGGGATTTTCGGATAGCCAGCTCTGCATCCTCAGCATAAATTGCCTCAGCCCGTTTATTTCTAATTTCAGGATTGGTAGGTATAGGTTGCCCACCTCCCCCAAGACAACCACCCGGACAAGCCATAATTTCAATAAAATGAAAATCTGCCTTACCTGCTTTTACTGCATCCATCACTTTTTTTGCATTTACCAAGCCATGGGCAACTGCACATTTTAATTCTACTCCATCTAGAAATGACCATTCTTCAAGTGGTTCTTCTATTTTTATCGATGCTTCCCGCACACCATCCAATCCCCTTACAGGCAGAATATTCAGGTTTTCAAAAGGCACATCTCTTCCGGTTACCAATTCATAGGCTGTGCGTAAGGCAGCTTCCATAACTCCACCGGTAGCGCCAAAAATTACACCTGCACCTGTAGAATCACCCATGAGCCGGTCGAATTTTGCTGATTCCAATTTCTCAAAGTCTAAACCTGCCTGTTTAATTAAGATTGCCAGTTCTCTGGTTGTCAATACAAAATCTACATCCCTGTATCCACTATCGTGCATTTCGGGTCTGTGAGCCTCGAACTTTTTGGCAGTACATGGCATAATAGAAACTGAGACGATGTTTTCAGGCTCCAGGTTTCGGGCTTTCGCATAATAAGTTTTCGCCAAAGCTCCGAACATTTGTTGTGGTGATTTGCAGCTGGATAAATTTTCCAGGTTATCAGGATATAAATGCTCGATGTATTTTATCCAGCCAGGCGAGCATGAGGTAATCATTGGTAATTTTACCTCTTTGTCTTTTTCAACTATTGCTTTTTTTAGGCGTGTTAGTAGTTCTGTTCCTTCCTCAACAATGGTAAGGTCTGCTGTGAAATCAGTGTCAAGCACTGAATCAAAACCCAATCGTTTGAGTGCTGCGACCATTTTCCCGGTAACGCGTTCTCCCGGTTTCATTCCCATTTCCTCGCCCAGTCCAACACGCACCGCCGGAGCAGTTTGCACAATCACGTGTTTGGCTGGATCTGAAATTGCTTCCCATACTTCCTCTATGTAGTTTTTTTCTACCAGAGCGCCGGTGGGACAGTGGTTGACACATTGTCCGCAATTGGTGCATACCACATCATTCATTGCCTTTTCAAAGAAGGTGGTAATTTTCATTCTGTCACCTTTGTATGCTACAGTAAGTGCATTAACACCCTGCAACTCGGCACAGGTTCTTACACAGCGCTGGCAGCGGATACATTTGCTGTCATCTTTAATAATTGATGGAGAAAACATATCCATAGTGTAGTTTTTGAGCGGTGCAAGCTCAATGAAATCCTGAGTCATTATCTTATATTCCGAAGCCAGTTCCTGTAATTCGCAATTGCCGTTACGGTAACATTTGGTACAGTCGGCATTGTGTTCGGCAAGAAGCAGTTCAATAATATGCTTTCTTGAATTTCTTACTTTCAGGCTATTGGTTAGAACTTCCATCCCTTCCTCACAAGGGGTGGCACAGGCAGCGGAAAGCCTTTTCTGACCAACCACTTCTACAACACATACCCTGCAGTTTCCCGCTACACAAAGGTCCTTGTGATAACAAAGAGTAGGGATTTTAATACCGGTTGATTCTGCTGCTTCAAGAATGGTTTTATCCTTTCCCATCTGTACAGGAAAGCCATTTATTGTAATATTTATTTTTTTTTCCATTGCAATTCATTTATTGGTTTTAATATATCATTTCTTCCCTAAAGTTTTCCACAATGGAAGAGAAGGAATTAGCAACTGACTGGCCTAATCCGCACTTGGCTGTAAGTTGCATTGTTTCGGTAAGTTTTAACAGCTTATTGAGGTAAGATGCCGGTTTCTCTCCTCTTTTCACAGCTTTAATTCCGAGTAAAAGCTGCTGGCAACCTACCCTGCAGGGAGTGCATTGACCACAGGATTCTTCCCTGAAAAATTCAAGATAATTATCAAGTACATTATACATAGAGCGGGAACTATTGAAAAGCATCATAGAACCTCCTGTCGGAAGAGAAATACCAACCAGCTTGCCTTCATAGCCAATAGCTGTGTCTTTAAATTTTTTCCGTGGCACCAGAAAACCGGAGGCTCCTCCAACCTGAACTGCCTTGGTATCGCCATCTCCAAATTCATAAACAAAATCCTGAAGACTCATTCCCAGTTCAAGCTCGTAAATGCCGGGTTTTGGTGTATCACCTGAAACGGAAAATAATTTAGTTCCACGTGAATACTGTACTCCCAGGTCATAGAATTTTTTTGCACCGTATTTAAAAATAGTCCAGGTATGTACCAATGTCTCCACATTGTTAATTACTGTTGGTGCATTCATGTAACCAGCCTGAGTTGGGAAAGGTGGTTTATTTCTTGGTTCTCCTCTACGGCCTTCCATCGATTCCATTAGGGCTGTTTCTTCTCCACAGATGTAGGCACCGCTTCCCATAAAAACCTTTATTTTGAATTCAAGGTTAATTTCCTTGCAATAATATTGAAATTCATCGATGACTTTATTTAGTTCCTCTTCCAGAAATTTGTATTCACCACGCAAATAGATAAAACCCTCTTTCGCACCTGTTACATATCCACAAACAGCCATTGCTGTCAGTACTTTATAGGGTACTTTGGAAAGGATTTCGCGATCTTTGAAAGTCCCCGGCTCACCTTCATCGGCATTACAGATGACGTATTTACGCGGAGTTTTTGATTCAGAGGCAAGTTTCCACTTTAAACCAGTGGGAAATCCTGCTCCTCCACGACCTTTTAATTCAGAACTTATCAATTCATTGATTAGTTCTTCAGGTTTCTTTTTAATCGTTGTGGAAAGAACTTTTTCCCAATCATTTTCATTCCTAAAAATGAAATCAACTCTTTTTAACTGATATGAATATGCCATTTTTCCCTGTTTTAATTGTTCTCTTTCATATACTTTGTAAGAATTTCCCTAACCTTTTCAGGACTGACTTCAGTATAAACTTCATCGTTAATAAGCATAGCCGGGGCTTTATGACACCAGCCAAGGCAATTGGTCTCCAGTAAGGTGAAACGTTTATCGGGTGTTGTTTCCCCGATTTTTATCTTCAACATATCCTGAATGGCAAACAATAGTTGGTTTTTCCCTTTCATTGCACATGTAATTGTTTTGCACACCCGGATGATGTATTTACCTGCTGGCTTTGTTTCCAGAAACGAATAAAAGGTTGCTGTTCCATAAACTTCTGCGGCAGGAACATCCATTTCACGCGCAATTTCAATCATTGAATATTCCGACAGAAATTTTTCATGTTGTACAACCCCCTGCATCACTGGCAGAAGATTTTCCCTGTTCCTGCCGTATTGTTCGGCAAGATTTCTGATTAAAGATTGTATGGGATTCATAGACAAAAATTAAGTTATAAAACAGATTAATATTATTTTTTTAATACCTTTTACAAATGCAGAACGTTTAAATTTTGTTTCAAATAATTGTTCTGCGAACTAATGTATAAAAATAAGCAGATGATTGTTAATATATACATAGTGTGTTGTGTAACATGCCTGTTTTTCAGCATACTTTTGGTATACTAAAGTAGATTAATTATAAATAAGAACTGTTAATATGATTTTTATCAATTTTTTTAGGGATATCATTGAAAATATTTAATTGGATGACGCAACTTTTTCATCCAGTCGTGCGTCTTTCTAATTATAGTAGCATTGAATTAATGATTTTTAAAAAATATCCATGAAAGCAAATTTTCTTCTCATTCTGTTTTGTTTTGCATTCCTTATTCCTCACCAGGGGAAGGCTCAATATTTATCTATATCAGGTTTCGTTAAAAATCATTTTAACGGTGAGGTGAAAAAAAATGCTACAGTATATGAATCAATATCCGGAATTGGAACAATTACGAATAGTGAAGGATATTACAGATTATTATTGACCGGAGGGCGACAAAATCTTGAAATATCAAGCCCTGGGTTTAAAACCTATGCTTCAAAGTTTAACCTTATTAATGATACGATTGTCTCAGTTGAACTTATTCCTCAGGTTGGACTGACAGAAGGAGGGGAGGCTGACTACAGCCATTTTAATGTACCTTTTACAGATACCGGTAAAGTTCCTACAGAGACAAAATAATAAATTATTTTCAGGAATTTGGTAATAAGACTCTGGTTTATTTTTCTTCATTTTTAAATTCTCCTGAGAAATCAAAGACTCTTTTTCTCATTACAGTACAAGCTTTTGGATGTTCCTGCTACTATTATAGCAGTGATTGCAAAACAACTTGAGTTCATTTTACAGGAGATGATTAAATAAAAGATGTGGTTGCACTTAATAATAAAAAACTTTTCAGGTTAGGACTTCTATACAAAACTGAGAGAGGATATTCAGCCCCCCAGGCAGACGAAAATTTCCTGACGATTTGGAATTCAATTAAGGCTTTGGAAAATCCCTTATTGGGCTGTAACGGACATAGCTTTCAAATATTTCTTTATCCGGGCCAACCATTCGTGGGTCATTTGTCCTTATTAATTCTTCCATTAATGCTTTTTTCAGTTCTTCTTCAATTGAAACATATTCAGGGGTTCCAGCAAGATTGGTAAGATTAAAAGGGTCATTTTTTATATCGAACAGCTCAAATTCCGGTCGTTTATTGTGCGCCCAATCAAAATAAGGTCTAATTTTTTCATCCTGCCAGTTTTCTATTATAAAAGATTTGGTAGGAGCTGCATCAATATCAGTGAATGCCCATTCTGAATGATGTACACCTTCCTCATCAATACCATATAACGGGAATAATTCATTCCTTGTCCCTGGCTTTAATCTTTGAGGCGCACCGGCTGGCCACCTTTCGGGTTTTATATTCCAAACCATTAAATAATCGTGGCTGCGAATTGCCCGCTGGGGATATCCCCAATTCATATACCGCGATGAAGAATGACGTTCTCGGCCTGAATATACGTAATCTTTCGAGTTATCAATTTTGCCCTCCTTCTGGGATCTTAATATGTGCAGAAAACTTTTCCCTGAGATGGGCAGCATTCCATCAGAACTGATACCCGTTATTTCAAGCAGAGTCGGAGCAATATCGGCAAAACCCACCAGGTCGTCAACTTTTCTGCCTCCATGGAATTCCTTTGGATAACGCACAGCAAACGGGACATGGATTCCATACTCGTAACAATTCGCTTTTGCACGTGGAAAAGGCATTCCATTATCAGACGTTACTATAACAATGGTATTTTCAAGTTCACCATTATTTTCAAGATATTCCAGCATTCTTTGCAAATGCAAATCAAACCATTCAATTTCCACGGCATAATCAAGCATATCTCCTCTTACTATTTCATGGTCAGGGAAAAAATCTGGCACCTCAACATCCTCAAGTTTCTTATTGGTTCTTTTCCATGAATCCTGTTCATAGGCACGATGTGGTTCACTTGCTCCATACCAAAAAAAGAAAGGTTTATCACCCCTTATATTTTCCATAAAATATTTAAAATTTTCGAAGTAATTAACATTACTTATAAACCCTGCCGGCCGCTCATCTCCTGAAGTCCCTGATTCGTATTGAATACTACTATGAGCAGTTCCGGCAGCATCGTCCGAGCGCCAAAGAGAATCATTTCCGTTCCCGGCATAACGAAAAGGCCCGACACCCTTTCCTGTACGGCCTGTAATATAACCGCCGGAATCAAGCAAATCAACGATAGGAACATGTTTTTTCATCCAGGAAGAAGCATGCTGTCCTGACTGTTCATTTTGCCAGTGATGCCGCCCTGTTACTAAAGAACTTCTGGAGGGTGCACAACCTGGTGAACCTGCAATACAGTTCGTAAAGTATACTCCTTCCCGTGCAACACGGTCAAAGGCGGGTGTATTTATAAATTTGCTGCCGGCAAAGCTTGTATGGGGAAACGATTGATCATCACTAATCGCAAATAAGATATTTGGAAGCGGTGGTTCTTCAGATACTTGATGGGTACAATTACTCAATAAAAAAACTCCTGAGAAAGAACTAAATAGAATCAATGTTTTCATAGCGAAAAATTTAGGATTGATATAATTCAATTTTGCTTTACAAGATTACACTTTTGTCCCAATAATAAAAATAACCTTCTCCTTTTTATGGTGAATAATTCTGTAGAAGATAAGATCAAAAAAAACATATATTTAATTTGGTTACTATATGCATTTACTTTTGCCACTAATCTTTTAAAAATCTATAACTATAAATTCTGTTCTCCGGTTTTCAAGGTGCTCGGCTTCGCTACATGGGATTCCATTGGCACAATTGTTAATTAATCTGCTTTCTCCGTAACCTTTAGAAACAATCCGTTCTTTTGATATTCCATTCTCAATGAGGTAATCTGTCACTGAATCGGAACGTTTTTGACTTAACCACTCATTGTATTTAGCTTCTCCCCTGCTGTCTGTATGCGATGCCAGTTCTATTTTCAAATTAGGATTATCGTTCATCAGCTTTATTAATTTCCTCAGTTCTTGTTCTGAATCAGGAAGTAATCTCCATCTATCGAGAAAAAAGTTAATGTTTTCAAAAACATATGATTTATTTATTTCCTTCCTAAAAAGGAAAACTGTATCCAATATTTCAGCACCAGGAGTAAATCGGTAGGGATCGGCTTCAATTATAAAATCAAAATACCCTTCTTTTGTTATCCGGAGATCACACTGCTTGAGTTTGTCTGTATCAATATCTGCATTTCCATTCTCATTTGTCATCCATTTCACGTCATCACACCATATTATTCCGTCAGCTAAAGGTCTACTATTTTCTATATCCACTACCAAAATATTATATCTTATTAATTGAGTAATAACTAATTCTATTGATTTTCTCAAATAATAAGGCTTCAAGTCAGCATGATAACCTGTTTTCATTGCCATAGCCTGGTAACAGGAGTCTTTAAATACCTCAAATTCAAAAAAGCCCCTGGAATCTGATTGTGTTGATCGGATATCATTCCCATTGCAGTCCAGTAAGTTTACCAAAGCTCCCGACTCTGGCTCTCCATTATTGTTAACAACCACGCCTCCTAAAGTTTCAAATAGGGAAATAAAAGATACACGATATATATCATCTTTACCTGCACCAATCCGGCTGGAAGAAAAATAGCCATACTCTCCGGAAGGATGAACAACCAGTCCAAAATCATCTTGTTCAGAATTGATTTTACTTCCAAGGTTTCTAACAGACGCATTCTCAGTCAGCGTCGTATAATATAAATCAAGCTGCCCATGATTTTCTGCATGTCCATCTGAAGAAAAAAGAAGTAATCCACCAGGCCCAAATGTAGGAAACATTTCATTACCACCAGTATTAATAACTTCTCCAAGGTTTTGTGGGTCACTCCACTTTCCTTCCTTTCGGATAGACATATATAAATCTGATTTGCCAAAACCACCGGCCATATCACTTGTAAACACTAATGTATCGCCGGTTTTGCTAATAGCAGGATGAGCAAAATGATATGCATTATTATTAAAAGGTAGTTCTTCCACAACTGTCCACCTTTCATTAACTTGTTTCATTATTACAAGCCTTAGCCTGATATGCTCATTTTTTATTGTATTCCGTAAGATGTCCTCTCCCGATATATTGCTTAAAGTAACAAAAAGTTCTTCCGTTTTCCCGCACCATGAAATTGGTCCTTCATGGTATAAATTCCCAAATCCCGGAACCAGTTTTCTTAATATCAGGGGATATCCCTTAAGATCGGTTTCTGTATAATAAACATCATAGAATGACAAATTCCGTTGATTTGATCTTTGTTCTTGGCGAACAGCAGAAAAATATAAATCATCATTAATTATAGCTGGTGAGATTTCACTTTCTTCAGTATTAATCAATGGAAGTAGTTCCGGAACATATCTATGCCGATCGAAGAACGTCTGGCTCATAATCCGGGTAGAGATTAGGATAAATAAAATTATAATATTAACAGTAACTTTCATTCTGTGAATAAATGTTTATAAAAATCCGATGCCTGTATTTGCTTCATTATTCAGTATTCAATTTAGTTTCTTAATTTAAAACATACGGGGAGAACTCCATCTTCTTCTTCCAGTCAGTTCATATGAAACCATCACTTCATGCGTTCCACTGTGAAGTGACCCCATAGCAGAAGTTGAAAACTCAACTCCATATCCAATCCTTAGCTGATTATCGAAAATCCATTGAGCAACAAAACCGAATGAATCACCAAGGCGATAATTGGCTCCAAGCCAGATGTAGTCTCTCAACAGGAAATTTGCAGACAAATCGAAAATTACCGGTGCCCCCCAAACAATTCTGGTTAAGATTGTTGGTTTGAACTGAACATCATCTGAAATATCATAAACATAACCTCCAATTAAAAAGTAGTGACGTAATTCTGCTGAAGTAGAATAATTAGTGTAATTATTATCGATATTATTTTGCAAAATTTTTGGTATCGAAAGACCAAAATAATATCTTTCACCATAGAAATACGAACCAATTCCGAAATTAGGTAATATTTTCTTATCTATATCTCCCATAAACATTGGGTCGGCAGGATCCCCCGGATAGCCTATATATTCAGAAAAATTTACTCTGTAACTTGTGATTCCTCCTTTTATTCCCAAACGCAGAAACATATCGTTATTTACTTGTAATCTATATGAATAATCAAGATTTAATAATATCCTATTTTCAAAGCCTGCTTTATCAGACATAATATTAAATCCCACCGATACATTTCGGAATCTTGTTGGAGACTGAACCGATAAGGTATATGTTTTAGGAGCTCCTTCCATACCTACCCACTGATTTCTGCCTAAAGCCATAAAACCAAGGTTTTCCCAGGTGCCGGCATAAGCAGGATTAATAATCTGAGTATTAAAATTATATTGAGCAAATGAAGGTTCCTGCTGGGCATACCCCAGTGTCAATTCTAACATAAGCACCAACAACAACAGGAACTTTGTCTTTTGTTTTTTTATCTTCCTAAATTGTTTCATTTCCATTTAATATTCATTTTATCTGTTCAGGAAAACAAATCCACTAATTGGCTCCTGCCCTTCCATCAAATAAAGAATGTAATAATAAGTTCCTGCCGGCAATATGCTGTTGCCGAATGTTCCCTTATTGGTTGAATAGCCATCCCACCACGCATCTGTTCTTCCATGCACATCACTATTCCCATATTTATCCTTTTCAAAAACACGATTGCCCCAACGGTTAAAAACTTCAATTCTGGCATCAGGATATTTATCAAGGCAGGTAATACGCCAGGTATCCTGAATGCCGTCTCCGTTGGGAGAAAAACCTGTTGGAATTACCATTCCACATGATTCAACTTCGATGGTTATAGTGTGACTGTCTTCTACAATACTTCCATCCGGAGCAGTACCTCGTACAATTGCAGTATTTTCAAATTCCCCATTTAAATCATCCTCTGGCTGAATAATGTAGTTTGTTAGTAAAACAACAGTTTCACCCGGCAGTAAACTGCCTACCTCCTGTTCGAATCCTGTAAGGGGATCTTCCACCCTAACTTCTTCCAAAATTACATTGCCATTATTAACAGCTGTTATTCTGAAATCTACGACTTCATTTAAACTTGCTTTTAGTGAAAAAAGAACAGCCTCTTTTTCAACAGAAATGGAAGGAACTTGATCTAAAAGAGTTACTGTTGGTTCATCATTTTGTATAGCACTTCCTGAAATATCCTCAATTCTTTTACCATTGTGTGTGAATCCAATAACCCTTGCTGAATTGGTCACACTGCCTTCATTCTTTTCATCCTGAGTAACTTCATAAGTTGCCGAAACTAAAGCAGTACCACCTGGCTGCAAGGTATCGGGAGCTACAGTAAGATTATTAATACCAATTCTTTCATCTATAATTACAATATCCCAAACAGGAATTTTTCCAGTATTCGTAATCTCGAAGGAATAATATATAATTTCTTCTTCAATATTATACATTCCTGCTTTTATAAAACCAAGAGAAGCTGGCAACACATCCAAATCATATTCTACAATCACAGAAGCTTCATCGCACAATGATGTATTCCACACACTGCATAAACTGTAAATTACAGGAGTTGGGTTGCTAAAAAAATCTATTTGGGGAGTGAACGTCAGGGTACCACTTCCCTGATTATACTGCCAGATACCCTGCTCCGGCACAACAAGTTCATGTTGAATCCCATCTTTAAGTGGATCTATATCGACAATTACTAATTTTAATAATGCAGGTGTACCATCACTTAGTAAATCGTTTTCGAGAATTTTAATGCTCACTTCAGTACCTGGTTCATTGCCAATACTTGAGTCATCGACAGCAACCGGTGGTTCATCGTTATAAATTACTATAATGGATGCCGTATCATACAAACCCGTCAGATTCTCAGTTAATCTATAGGTAACTGGTTTTGTATCAGCAGTAAACCCGGCAATTGGAGAAAAAGTAACCTCTCCGGTTGCAGAATTCAATCTCCAGGTACCTTCTCCCGATACCACAAAATCATCCTGAATTCCTGCCAGAGATAAATCAAGGTCAAGAGTTACCAGTTCTGCCAATGCGGGTGAGCCATCACTTAACTGATCGTTTGAGAGTATATTGAAAGTAACTATCTCACCTGGTTCATGACCTGCACTTACATCATCAGCAGCAACAGGCGGCACTTCATCGTAACTGATTATCACAGTACCATTATCTGTCAGTCCCGTCAAATTTTCAGTTAAAGAATAAACTATCGGAGTAGGATTGGTGGTATAACCTGCCAGGGGAGTAAATCTTAAATCTCCGGTTTGAATGTTAAGCGACCAGGTACCTTCTCCAGTGACAATCAATTCCGTTTGAATTCCTGCCTGCGCCGGATTAAGATCAAGAGTTACCAATGAAGCCAATACCTGTGAACCGTCGCTTAATTTATCATTTGCCAGTATATTTAAAACAACCTCATTACCCGGGATGTTTCCTGAGCTTATATCATTAAATGCGAATGGCTCACCTTCATTATAATCAACTCTAATCGTTGCAGCATCACTCAGGTCTGTTGAAATTTCCGTTATTATATAATTAATTTCAGTAGGATCAGTAGTAAAACCAGATTCAGGTGTAAAAGTTACCTGACCATTCTGAGGGTTGTATCGCCAAACACCTTCACCATTCTTGACAAATTCAGTCTGGAAGCCTTCGACGGATGAATTTAAATCTATTCTGACCAAACCAGGCAATGCTTTGCTTCCATCACCTAAAAAATCATTTTCAAGAATATTGATTGTTACAATATTCCCTGAGATATGGTCTGAACTTTCATCGTCATTTGCAACAGGCGGCAGCAAAGCTGTTACTGTCTCATCCACTTTTATCTCAAAACTTTCATCAAGATAATTGCCGGTTACCTTCACAATATTGATGACATTGCCATTGCTTAAATCAACCTGAGTTATCAAATAGGAAGGGGTATAACTACGTATTTCTCCCGGATTAAGATTACCAATGGATTCATTCAATCCAACAAGAGGATCCGTTATTAAAATATCTGTAACTACAACATTCCCTGTATTTTCCACAATAATGGTCCAGGAAATCTCCTCGCCAACAGTTGTAAAATTTTCCTTCGTTGCATTTTTATTTACCGTCAGTTGTGGATTTTGAATAGCTGATATTTCGACAAAATCATTATCACTAATTATAGAGCCACCCGGGCCTTTCCCTGTAACGGAAGCAGTATTTGGTATACTTCCCATATTAAGGTCCGTTTGAATTACATTATAGGTAGCTGTAAAGGTTTGTTTTGCCCCCGGGGCAAAACTGTCTATAGTTTCATGAATACCTGTACGTTCATCTGTAACAATAACTTCTGACAAGGTAACGTTTCCTGTATTTTCTATTATGATTGTATATGAAATTTCATCACCAACTTCATTAAAGCTAGATGGAGAAGCATTTAATTCTAATGAAATGCCTGTACTCAATGTGCCAGTAACAATAGCTTTATCCTCAGCACTAACTAAACCTCCTCCTGCACCGGTGCCCGATGCAGTGGCCGTGTTGCTTACACTTCCCCGGTCGATATCGGCCTGGGTAATGGTGTAGCTTGTCGTAACGCTTTCATCTTCACCTGGTGCCAGGCTTCCAATGTTCCTGTTTAATCCGGTTAATGGATCAGAAACAGTTACATTCGAAACATTGACATTGCCTGTATTTTGAACCTCAATAGTGTAGGAAATTTCTGTACCAACCGCATTGTAGCTGGTTGGGGAGGCACTTTTAGTTACCGCCAGTCCTGCATTTTGGGTGCCTGTAATGGAGGCATTACCTTCAGCTGTAACCGATGCTCCGCCGGCACCGGTGCCCGATGCAGTTGCAGTGTTGCTTACACTTCCCCGGTCAATGTCAGCCTGGGTTATGGTGTAGCTTGTTGTAACGCTTTCAACTGAACCTGGTGCCAGGCTTCCAATGTTCCTGTTTAATCCGGTTAATGGATCAGAAACAGTTACATTCGAAACATTGACATTGCCTGTATTTTCAACCTCAATGGTGTAGGTAATTTCTGCCCCAACTGCATTGTAGCTGGGCGGGGAGGCACTCTTGGTTACCGTAAGTCCTGCATTTTGGGTACCTGTAATGGTGGCATTACCTTCTGCTGTAACTGATGCTCCACCGGCACCTGTACCCGATGCAGTTGCAGTGTTGCTTACACTTCCCCGGTCGATGTCGGCCTGGGTAATGGTATAGCTTGTCGTAATGCTTTCATCTTCCCCTGGTGCCAGGCTTCCAATGTTCCTGTTTAATCCGGTTAATGGATCAGAAACAGTTACATTCGAAACATTGACATTGCCTGTATTTTCAACCTCAATGGTGTAGGTAATTTCTGTCCCAACTGCATTGTAGCTGGTTGGGGAGGCTCTCTTGGTTACTGTAAGTCCTGCATTTTGGGTACCTGTAATGGTGGCATTACCTTCTGCTGTAACCGATGCTCCACCGGCACCTGTGCCCGATGCAGTTGCAGTGTTGCTTACACTTCCCCGGTCAATATCGGCCTGGGTTATGTTGTAGCTTGTAGTAATGCTTTCATCTGAACCGGGTGCCAGGCTTCCAATGTTCCTGTTTAATCCGGTTAAAGGATCCGAAACAGTTATATTCGAAACATTGACATTGCCTGTGTTTTCCACCTCAATGGTGTAGGTGATTTCTGCACCAACTGCATTGTAGCCGGTTGGGGAGGCACTCTTGGTTACCGTCAGTCCTGCATTTTGGGTGCCTGTAATGGTGGCATTACCTTCAGCTGTAACCAATGCTCCGCCAGGACCGGTGCCGGATGCAGTGGCCGTGTTGCTTACACTTCCCCGGTCAATGTCAGCCTGGGTAATGTTGTAGCTTGTAGTAATGCTTTCATCTTCCCCTGGTGCCAGGCTTCCAATGTTCCTGTTTAATCCGGTTAAAGGATCAGAAACAGAAACATTCGAAACATTGACATTGCCTGTGTTTTCCACCTCAATGGTGTAGGTGATTTCTGTACCAACTGCATTGTAGCTGGTTGGGGAGGCACTCTTGGTTACTGTCAGTCCTGTCTTTTGAATACCTGTAATAGTGGCACCATCTTCAGCTGTGACCAAGGCTCCTTCAGGATCAGTGCCCGATGCAGTGGCCATGTTGCTTACACTTCCACGGTCGATGTCAGCCTGGGTAATTGTGTGGCTTGTCGTAACGCTTTCATCTGAACCGGGTGCCAGGTTTCCAATGTTCCTGTTTAATCCGGTTAAGGGATCAGAAACAGTTACATTCGAAACAGTGACGTCTCCAATATTTTCTATCTTAATTACATAGCTTATTTCCTCATCTACTTCAGCAAACGACACAGGAGTAGCAGTTTTTGTGATGGTCAAACCGGCAATCTGAGTAAATAATATGGTAACTTCATCCTCACTGCTTACAATACTTCCTTTTGAGTCAATGGCCGAAGCAAGAACTTTATTACTGACGCTACCCCGGAAGACATCTGACTCTGTAATGAAATAAGATTTTACAAATTCCTGAGCCTGATTCCTCACAAGACGGTCTATTGTATACTCAAGCTTTATCAGAGGGTCTGTTACTACAATATCTTTAAGGACGGTACTGCCGGCATTTTCAACAACAATACGATAACTTACTTCAGTCCCAACCTTATTATATATCATGGGAGAAGCAGTTTTACTGACAATAAGATGCTCATTAAAATTCAAATCAATTTCTGAATCCGTATTGAGAATTTTAATTGATTCATTTTTCGAAAAAAACTTATATTTATTTTTCGAAAAAAAATCATACGGAATATCAGCATCAATAGAATTATTTGACAATAATGACTGAATACACATCATACAGATGAAAAGCATCAATCCAGGCAAAATATTATAAAAATGAATACGCATTTTATTTGTAAAATTGTTGAGTGAACAGGCATTCATAACTTGTAATTTGGCAAGAGATAACATTTGTTCATCATTTTATAACCGAATTAATTGATGAATAAAATATTTAAATTCAGCATTTATTTTTAAACTCTAAACGTACAAACTGGTCATTGGAAATGTCATTATTGACATCGATTTCTTTTGATCAGTTAGTTTCTTTATTTACTTAACAAATTATTAGGGAGGCCTGTTCAGCAATCAAATCTTTCAAATTAGAAACAGCAGCCAGTTCCAATTTGTTTTAGCCCCTTTTCCAAAATTTACCAATCGAAAAATTATCAGGCTAAATAATAGATTTAACTGTTAAGGCCTGGATGATTCGCATTTTTTCAGGATAAAAAGTCCTATTTAAAGAAGGCATTTTTAAATTCTCCTGAAAAGCAGAATTAAATGAATGTTTTAGAATGATTTTTCCTTTTGATGGAATTCATTTGCCAAACGACAGACAGCAAAATTATTTGGATAGAAAAAGAATCCGTTTTTCTGTCGGAAGTTATTTCTTTCAAAAAATATTTTACCAAAACAAAAGAAAAATCAAAAATTGCTAGTAGCGTTTTTCTGTTTCAATTATAAGAATCCAATCGTTACCCTCTCCTGAGGTAGGAGATGTAAAAGTTTTAATTGACTTTGTAATTCCTTTTCGAAAAATAAAACGGTTTCCATACCTTGGGTCAAACCATGACTCAGAAAGATGATTTGAAGACAGGGAATCTAAATTTAGAGTAAATGGTTCCCCTTTAGCGGAATAAGCCATAAGAAAAGATTTATCAGAAGCAATTGCTACTCTAACTTTCGATGTTCCATCAACCGGACCATCGATAATCAATTCCTGGGAAGGAGTCAATTTCTCCCAGCTTACCGATTCAAAAAGTTTACGAAGATGCATCATTTCATATGAACCCGGATGATGAATCGCCTCATACCATGGGATATCAGCACCAACAACATTTTGTTCTCCGTTTCGCCACATTTGCCAAATATTATTATTCCCGTATGTATGACCAAATGATCCGGCTAACAGAGACCAGTATGCAGCAGTCCGGGTATCATAATTTGTAAACCTGTTCATTGGATGGGCTCCCTGGTGATAAAAGCCTGTTATAATTTGTTCATACCGGGGTTCACCATCTATTGTAGGTTTTACTGGCGTCAGTTTACGATCGAGTTCAGCAAAAATTCCATTGTCAAATCCCTTTGCAGCATGTGATGATTGAAACATATTAAAATCAAGCCAAACAGCGTTATGAAAATAATCGGATGAACGGCCCGGCCCCCTCGGATGAAAGGTCATTAGCTGTGAACTGTTACCATGTGCCCGAAGCCCCAATGCTAAAGCTTCTATTATTTCATATTCTTCCTTATTCTCCGGATTATTATCTCCCCCAAGAATCCAGATAATTGGTTTCCCACTGTACCGCTTTCCCAGGAATTCTCCATAGATCCGGGCTGTCTCACGGGTAAATAACCGTCTGTCATTATCAGGATTGGTTTTCCAATAATTTCCCCATGAGGGGAGCATTCCAATAAACATACCCAGCGAAGCGGCTTTATCAACAATGTAATCAACCTGTTTAAAATAATCTTCATTAGGCTGTGACGGATCTTTTTCGTTTAAAGGCAATTTCCCGTAAGCATTTGGCCGGGTTTCTCCTTCCAATTCTGCCAATACAACAGCCTGAATAACAGTAAACCCTTTATTGGCACGGTCTTCAAGGTAAATATCCGCTTCTTCACGGGTTAACCGGTGAAATAATTCCCATGCAGTATCGCCTAACCAAAAAAATGGTGTACCATCACTATAAACCAGATACCTGCCATTATCTGATACTCTTAATTTCAAATCTTTACCTGACTGATTGTTCCATGTTACTGGTTTTATCTGAGATAAAGCCGGGGAAAATACAGTAAAAAGAAAAATAAACAGGACAAAATTAACACGCATATATTTCTAAATTTGAAAACAAAAATATAGAAATTCAATGGACCCACATAAGAACATTCTCAACAATCAATGTGAAAACTAAAAAAAATCACAAAAAACAACGAATGAATGTTATGGATCATCTAACTTTCTATTTTTCCGTGTACGAACACGGATAAACAAGAAATTTTCTTTAAATTTGCCTCCTTAGAACTTATAGCATTTTATAAGAGATTAATATTTAATTTATTATAGATACAAAAAAACAAATACGGATAAAAGATATTGCCGAAAAAGCGAAAGTATCCATTGGAACAGTTGACAGGGTGTTACACAATCGTGGTGAAGTAGCGGAAGACACGAAAACAAAAATACTTCAGATTGTAAGGGAAATGAATTACCAGCCCAATATTTTGGCAAGCACACTTGCTTCAAAAAAATCAGCTGTATTTGCTACCCTTTTCCCTGAACCTCCGTCAATTGAAGGTTACTGGAATAAACCTGTTGTAGGCGTAAACAAACGAATGATGGAGTTAAGACAGTATGGTGTTCAGGTAAAACCTTTTACATTTAGCCAAACCGAACCCGCCAGTTTTGTTCAAAATGCACTAAAAGTGCTTGAATTAAAGCCTGATGGGGTGGCATTTGCTCCTTTTTATAAAAAAGAAGCCATCGCTTTTATTGAAAAATTAAAATATCAACATATCCCTTTTGTTTTTATCGATTCAGAAATAAAAGATGCAGGGCAAATTGGTTATATTGGTCAGAATTCCTATCAAAGCGGACTCGTTTCCGGAAAATTGCTTGATATGATACTGCCAGAAGGAAATGTCCTAATTATTCATTTTGCCAAGGAAATGGATAATCAAAACCACCTGGTACAACGCGAAAAGGGTTTTTACGACTGGTATCGAAAAAATAAACGGGATATACATCAATTATATACAATAGAAATTCCGGATACTCAGGGTGAAGGATGGATGCAACCTTTGCTGGAAATTATTTTCAGTAAAAACATTAAGGGAATATTCGTTACAAATTCCAAAGTATTCATCGTGGGACAATTAGTAGAAAGGTATAGATTAAAAGATTTGAAAATAATAGGGCATGATCTGATAAAAGAAAACATTTCATTTCTTAAAAAAGACATCGTCCATTTTTTGATTTGCCAGCGTCCTGAAGAACAAGGTTATAATGCAATTAACAAGCTTTTCAGGCATGTTGTGCAAAAAAGAGTAACAGCCAGGGAAAACTATACTTCAATAGACATCATTACAAAGGAAAATGTGGATTATTATAAAGAATTTAAAAAAGATCAATGATGGAGCCAATGTCATTTAACGATTTAAAAGGAAAAGTAGCCGTGTTTACGGGAGGAGCCGGGGTTTTAGGCAGTGCTATGGTCAAAGCTATGGCCTCTGTTGGAATGAAAATAGCAATTGCTGACATCAACCTGGAAACAGCAGAAAAAGTGGCTGCTGAAGTATCTTCGGAAACGGGTTCACAAGTAATAGGTGTTGCCGCCAACGTCCTCGACAGGGAATCATTGGAGCAGGCAAAAGCAGAAATTAACCGGCAGTTGGGAGAAATTGATATCCTGGTGAACGGCGCTGGTGGAAACAGCCCACAAGCTACCACCAAACTGGAACAAATGCAGGAGTTTGATGATTTGTCAGATACCTTTTACGGACTTCAAATGGAAGGCTTTGACAAAGTATTTGCATTAAACTTTAAGGGAACTGTCCTGCCCACCATGGTATTTACAACGGATATGCTCCAAAAGAAAAAAGGAGTAGTCCTAAATATTTCTTCCATGAACTCCTATAAACCACTTACAAAAATCCCTGCATACTCAGCAGCAAAATCTTCTATCAATAATTTTACCCAATGGCTGGCAGTACATCTGGCAAAAATGGGTGTCAGGGTGAATGCAATTGCACCAGGATTCTTTATTACGCATCAAAACCGGTTTCTTGTAATGGATGAAAAAACAGGAAGCTGGTCTCCCAGGGGGCAAAAAATAGTAGATAACACTCCCATGGGAAAGTTCGGAGAACCTGAAGATTTGCAGGGAGCAACACTTTTTCTGCTTTCCGACGTATCAAATTTTATTACCGGAATCGTTATTCCTGTTGATGGAGGATATAGTGCTTTTGGAGGTGTATAAGCAGCATTTCTTTAACCTTCAATAAACTACAATAATAAAATATTGCAAGGGTGGTATCAAAAATTAAAAATAAAAACGGGAATATTTAGTTTAATAATTGACAACATTAATATAAATACAAATATACGATGAAACGAAGAAATTTTATAGCAACTACCGCTGGTGCCGCAGCTGGAGCATCCCTACTATCAAGTCCTGTAGGAGCATCAATAACCCGTCAGGCTAAAAAAAAGATTGCAATGGTTGGAACTGGAGTCCGTGGAATTAATTTCTGGGGAAAACGGGTAGTCGACAACTACGGAGATATTATAGAATTTGTTGGTTTAAGTGACATTAACCCCGGCAGACTTGAGTTGGCAAAAAGACACATGAACGTTAAATGTCCGGTATTTACTGATTTCGATCAAATGATGAAGGAAACTAAACCAGAGACAGTGATCGTAACTACAATGGATTCCACGCATCATGAGTTTATTATTAAATCAATGGAATATGGTGCAGATGTAATATCTGAAAAACCAATGACTACTGACGAAGTGAAGAGCCAGGCTATTCTGGAAGCAGAAAAACGGACTGGGAAGAAATGCAAATTTGTTTAAATTTACCGTTATGGTAAAATGTTCTCTGCAATTAAAGAACAACTTGAAAAAAAACCAATAGGCGATATCACTTCTGTCGACTTCCATTGGTACCTGAATACATACCATGGAGCTGATTACTTCAGGCGTTGGCACGGGGAGCGTGAAAAAGGCGGTACACTTTGGGTACATAAATCTACGCATCATTTTGATTTACTCAACTGGTATCTGGATTCCGATCCGGTTGAAGTTGCTGCATATGGTGCACTTGAACATTATGGAAAAAACAATTCTTTCAGAGGAGCAAATTGTCGCAATTGTGCCTATACGGATAAGTGTAGTTACTATTGGGATATTACAAAAGACAAGCATGCTATGGACCTGTATGTAAAGAATGAAAAATACGACGGCTACATCCGGGACAATTGCCTCTGGCGTGAAGAAATCGATATATATGATAAAATGTCGGCTCAAATAAAATACGCAAACAATGTAGTGGTTAATTATTCACTCACAACCTATTCTCCTTATGAAGGTTGGCGTATTGCTTTCAATGGAAAAGACGGCCGGCTTGAATCATGGGAAGACATACCATGGAGGCGTCAGGAAATAATCAATCAGGCACAGCGTCATGCCGCAGAAATGAATCAGAGTGGAGATGATAATGTGCGCTATGATGAAATCTTTTTGATGAAAAATTTCAATCCGGATTATGAAATATTTAAAGTTGAAGCAGCGAGGGGAGGACATGGAGGAGGAGATTCCCGTTTACAGGATAAAATCTTCCGTGATCCAAATATGGCTGATCCGTACAAGCATTCAGCAGGTTCCCGTGATGGTGCAATGTCATGCCTTATTGGGGTAGCAGCCCGAAAATCCATCGAACTGCAAAGACCGGTAAAAATTGAAGAACTGACAGACATTAAACCCCATCCTACAAGAGGAGCATAGAATTGAAATATTAAATAATATATCATGGCTTTAAAACTCAGAGAAAATAGCAAATATGCCATGCTGGTGCCAACCAGCATGGGTGTCAGGATCACCCCCGTAAACGGGCAACCGGTACACAGCAGCAATATGTACATGATGCAGGCTACCAGTGCAGAAACGAATGTTGCAAGTATCGCTTCTTATCTTGGATTGCCGGTAAAGGTTTTAACCTCTTTTGTAAAAGGAAGTCCGATAGCGCAATTTATAAAAAGTAATCTTAAGTCAAGACATATGGATTACGAAGGACCGGAAGTGGAACAAGGTGATCCGTGGGGTTACAGGCATCAGTTTAATATTGCCGACAGCGGATTCGGTTCACGGGGACCACGTGTTCATAACGATCGGGCAGGCGAAGTAGGTCGTACATTAAATGCCGGAGATTTTGACCTGGACCGGATATTTGGTGAAGAAGGCGTTCAGATAGTACATCTCTCTGGATTGATTGCCGCTCTTTCTGCCGACACCAGCCAGTTCTGCCTTGAAATTGCCAGGGCTGCAAAAAAATACAATACCCGTATTTCATTCGACCTGAATTACCGTGCTTCCTTTTGGAAAGGACGCGAAGAGGAGCTTCGTAGGAATTTTACGGAAATTGCTTCCGTTTCAGATATTCTTATAGGAAATGAAGAAGATTTTCAACTTTGTTTTGGTATAGAAGGCCCCTCTGCAGGCGGTGAAGGAATAAAAGCTAAAATTGATGGCTTTAAAGGATTGATAATGCGGGTAAAGGAATCGTTCCCTGATGCATCCATATTTGCTACAACACTTCGTGAAGTAGTAAGTGTGAATGAACATCTGTGGGGTGCTATCATGCTTGATGGAGACAATTGGCATGTTATTGAACCTCGCACTATAAATGTACTTGATCGTATAGGTGGTGGCGACGGATTTGTTGGCGGTATGCTTTATGGTATCCTCCGCGGTTGGGACCCTGAAAAATGGCCGCAGTTTGGATGGGCAACCGGTGCCATGGCTGCAACTTTCCTGACAGATTATGCTCAGCCTGCCGATGAAGAAATGGTGTGGAGTATCTGGAAAGGAAATGCGCGGGTTAAGAGATGATCCAGGTAACAGCCGGAGCGAAAGTCAAAGTGAAGACAGAAAAAAACAAGATAAAAAAAAGAAGACGATAGAAACAGGAGGGGTTCAAAAATTTATTTATATAAAGTTTCAATAAAAAATTTGTTTCCTCAAAGATTTTCGCAATTCGGCAAAATTGGATAATGCCGAAATAAAAAATAGCTCTTGTGCATAGAAAGGGATACAAAATTGTGGAATCAAATACTTTGATTTGAGAAATTAAAAATGGTAAAGATCGGATACATGATATGTTAATTCATGTCATTTACGGTAATTACCACATACTTAAGAAAATGATTTATTACGAATTCGGTTCAAAAGAAGCCAATCTTACGGCTGACGACCTGAAACTGGGATTGTTTCAGGCATTGGAAAAAATAGGCAAAAAAAATAAAGTATTGGCTATTCCGCCCGATTATACCCGCTTGCCTTCGCGGGCCGGGGAACTGACAGAATTTGTCTGGCAATTTTATCAGGATAAGCTCACCGACATATTACCGGCATTGGGAACTCATTCACCCATGACACATGTGCAGATAAGTCATATGTTTGGACAAACACCACGTCATTTATTTCGCAATCATGACTGGCGAAATGATGTGATAACGCTTGGCACCGTTCCTTCCGAATTTGTAAAGAAGGTTTCGGAGGGTGCTGTTGATTATTCATGGCCGGTGCAGGTAAATAAATTACTGGTGGAAGGCGATTTTGATCTAATACTTTCTATCGGACAGGTAGTGCCGCATGAAGTAGTTGGCATGGCTAATTACAATAAAAACGTTTTTGTAGGTACAGGTGGTACGGAAGGAATAAATAAAAGCCATTTCATAGGGGCTGCCTATGGAATGGAAAAAATGATGGGAAGAGCAGATACTCCTGTACGCAGAATTTTCAATTATGCTTCAGAACATTATGCCCAACACTTGCCTATTATGTATGTGCAAACTGTTGTAGGCCTTAATGAATCAGGTAAACTTCAAACTTATGGACTATATATTGGTGATGATTTTAGTGTATTTGATAAAGCTGCCAGTTTATCGCTTCAGGTAAACTTCCAAATGGTGGAAAAGCCATTGAAGAAAGTGCTTGTATGGCTTGACCCAACTGAATTTAAAAGTACCTGGCTTGGAAATAAAAGCATTTACCGTACACGCATGGCCCTTGCCGATGGTGGCGAATTGATTGTGCTGGCTCCTGCACTTGTTGAATTTGGCGAAGACAAACAAATCGATGCTCTTATTAGAAAATATGGATATTTTGGCACTCCACATACATTAAAGATGGTGAAAGAAAATGAAGACCTTCGTTCAAACCTCAGTGCAGCAGCACATCTTATTCATGGTTCTTCCGAAGGACGATTTAATATTACATATTGTCCGGGAAAAGAGAAAAGAAATTTAACCAGGCAGGAAATCGAAAGTGTAGGATTTAATTATGCCGACATTGAAGAAATAACATTAAAATACAATCCTGTTCAAATGAAAGAGGGGTATAATAAGTTACCAGACGGGGAAGAAATTTTCTTTATTTCAAATCCCGCTATTGGACTGTGGGCTTATAAAGACCGGTTTCAATAATTTAGTGGTATGCGCTGGCATCCACACCGGAAATCTTATTGTCAGCGAAGATTTGTATTACCGATATACAAGAAAGCAGAATAAAGTTTACTACGATATAAATGAAACAATTCGAAACTGTACGCTGGGGTATCATTGGAGTGGGCAATGTTACTGAAAAAAAAAGCGGACCGGCATTTTATAAAACAGAACATTCCCAGCTGGTTGCAGTTATGAGACGAAATTCTGAAAAAGCTGCTGATTATGCTAAAAGGCACAATGTATCAAAATGGTATTCCGATGCCACCAGTCTGATAAACGATCCGGAGGTAGATATCGTTTATATTGCTACCCCACCCGACTCACACGCAAATTATGCTATTGAAGTGATGCGGTCAGGAAAACCAGTGTATGTAGAAAAACCGATGGCCAGGAATCATGCCGAATGCCAGGAAATGATAAAAGTTTCGGAAGAAACCGGAATGCCATTATGGGTTGCATATTATCGCAGGAGTCTGCCGGCATTTTTGAAAGTGAAAGAGCTTATTGAAACGGGTGCTATTGGAAAACCATTGCTTGTAAACATATTACTTCAGAAAACAAGGCCCGAAAGATTCCAGAAGAAGGAAGAAATGCACTGGCACGTCTTCCCTGAAAAAAGCGGAGGAGGATATTTTTTTGATTTAGGTTCACACCAGTTTGATTACCTTGATTTTTTATTCGGCCCGGTAAAAAAGGTTACAGGAATCGCTTCCAATAAGGCTGGACTTTATCCTGCCGAAGATACGGTAACAGGAATCTGGGAACATGAATCAGGTATAACAGGTAATGGAAGCTGGTGTTTTGTTGGTGATAAATCCTCAGAAGCCGATAAAATCACAATTACCGGGGATAAAGGAGAAATAATTTTGCCTTGTTTTACCCATGAAAAAATTACAATTAAAACTGAAAATGGTCTGATGAAAATGGGTTTTAAAAATCCAAAACATATTTCACAGTACCTGGTACAACAAGTTGTAGATGAATTAAGAGGAAAAGGCAAATGTGTGAGTACGGGAATTTCTGCAGCCAGAACCAGTTGGGTACTTGATGAAATGGTAAAAAATTATTACAACAGGCATTAATTTAATCAGCAAGCAGATATCTGAGAATAAAAATATTGAATATATCGGGATGAATAATTTTAATGTTGAAATTCACTCTCTGATAATTTTCAAAAGGAAATGAAATTATATGAAAATTGTCATTGATGATAAAATACCTTACATTCAGGGAGCTTTAGAACCATTTGCAGAAGTGGTTTATCTGCCAGGAAGTAAAACAACAGCAGCTGTTGTAAAAGACGCCGATGCAATTATTACCCGTACACGCACCAAATGCAACAAAGACCTGCTGGAAGATTCAAAAGTGCAATTCATTGCCACTGCTACTATAGGTTACGATCATATCGACACAGACTATTGCAGTAAAGCAGGTATAAAATGGATTAATGCCAGGGGATGCAATGCTGAAAGCGTGAACCAGTACATTGCCTCTGCATTGTTTTCATGGTCGATGAAAAAACGAATTGATCTAAAAAACAAAACTATTGGGATAGTGGGTGTTGGAGAAGTAGGCTCAAGAGTTGAAAAGTTGTGTGAAACAATTGGATTGAGAGTACTTCTTAATGATCCGCCACGTGAGCGGCAGGAAGGGTTTGATAAATTTGTATCACTTGAAAAAATAAAAAACGAGGCAGATATTATCACGTTTCATGTTCCACTTATAAATAAGGGGGAGGATGCAACTATTCATATGGTTGATAATAAATTCATTAATGAACTTAAAAAAAATCCTCTAATCATTAACTCTTGCAGAGGGGAAGTTACAGAAACAAATTCCATTAAGAAGGCACTTTATAATGGGAGCATATCGGGATTCATAGCTGATTGCTGGGAAAATGAACCTAATATAGATTTGGAACTGTTAAAACTTACCGATTACGGGACTCCTCATATTGCCGGATATTCAAAAGACGGTAAAGCCAATGGCACTGCATTGAGTGTGCGTGCTATCAGCCGCTTTTTTAACCTGGGAATTGACAATTGGAATCCTGTTAATATTGAATTACCTCAAAAAAATGTTATCGAAATTGATGGCACTCAACGAAGAGAATCTTCTATCCTGGCCGAAGCAATACTGTCTACATACGATATTGAGAATGATGATGAAGCACTGCGTGTGAACCCTCAGTTGTTTGAACATTTAAGGGGTGAATATCCTGTTCGCAGGGAATTTTCGAGCTATACGATAAAAACAGTAAATGTGGAAGAGAAGGTAGTAGAGAAGCTTAGAAATCTCGGATTTAAATTAGATCAGTAGGTGCAAAAAACAAAAGTTATGAGTCGTTTAAACAATAAATACAACAATCAATAATAATTGAAATCGATCCTGTTTCTATGTAATTACAAATAAGATGACAGGCAGGATTGAAAAAGTCCGGAAGAAAATAGAATATGTTTTTATAAATAGTAATTCAAAAAAAAATAATATGAAAAAATTAGCTGACATTGGATTAATCGGATTGGCCGTAATGGGAGAAAACCTTGTATTGAATATGGAGAGCAAGGGGTACACAGTTGCAGTTTTCAACCGTACAGTTGAAAAAGTTGATGCATTCATGGAAGGACGTGGTGCCGGTAAAAATTTCATTGGAGCCCGTTCTATTGAAGAATTGGTAGCTTCTCTTGAACGGCCGCGCAAAGTGATGATGCTGGTAAAGGCCGGTAAACCGGTTGATGATTTTATTGAACTTGTAATGCCCCATCTTGAACCAGGCGACATAATAATTGATGGCGGCAATTCACATTTCCCTGATACAATTCGTCGAACCAAATATGTTGAAAGCAAAGGATTTCTGTACATAGGAACCGGAGTTTCCGGCGGTGAAGAAGGTGCTTTAAAAGGACCCTCTATCATGCCCGGTGGTTCACCCGATGCATGGCCACATGTAAAAGACATTTTTCAGTCAATTGCCGCAAAAGTGGAAAATGGCGAAGCCTGCTGCGACTGGGTTGGTGAAGACGGTGCAGGACACTTTGTGAAAATGGTACATAATGGCATTGAGTATGGTGACATGCAAATAATTACTGAAGCTTACCAGATAATGAAGGATCTCCTGGGAATGAGCAATGATGAAATGCACGAAGTATTTAAAAAATGGAACAAGGAAGAGCTTGACAGTTACCTGATAGAAATTACCCGCGACATTTTAGGATACAAAGATGAAAACGGTGAAGAAACCCTGGATTTCATCCTGGATACTGCCGGACAAAAAGGAACCGGTAAATGGACAGGCATTTCTGCCCTCGACCTGGGCATCCCCCTCACATTAATAGGCGAATCGGTATTTGCACGTTGCCTCTCATCGCAAAAAGACTTGCGCGTACAGGCTTCAAAAGTAATTTCAGGACCAGAAGCAAAATTTGATGGCAACCGGGAGCAGTTCCTCAATGATTTAAAAATGGCGCTTTATGGAGCTAAAATTATTTCCTATGCACAGGGTTACAACCTGATGATGGAAGCAGCGAAAGAATACGGATGGAATCTGAATTACGGCGGTATTGCCCTCATGTGGAGAGGTGGCTGTATTATCCGTTCGGTATTCCTGGCCGATATTAAAGCTGCATTCGAAAACAACCCCGATTTGCCAAATCTGCTGCTCGACCCGTTCTTTAAGGAAAAAGTAGAACTGGCACAGGACGGCTGGCGCAGGGTTTCTGCTACCGCGCTATCCAATGGGATACCTGTTCCTGCAATTACTTCAGCGCTTTGCTACTTCGACGGATTCCGCACCGAGCGCCTGCCGGCAAACCTTCTGCAGGCACAGCGTGACTACTTCGGCGCACATACCTATGAACGCACCGATAAACCCCGCGGAGAATTTTTTCACACCAATTGGACCGGTCGCGGGGGAGCTACTGCTTCATCAACTTACAATGTATAATATTTTACTGGTTAGAAGTAAAATGGGAAAAGCAACTGCTTTTCCCATTTTTATTTATCATCACCTGACCAACTAAGTTGTGTCTTCTGCAACTAACAAACTAAAACTCAGAATGCATACCTGAGGATTGATAAGCAAACATCGGAGGAATCAGCTGCAAAACTGCTTGTTTTTCTGTTTATGGTAAACATTGAAAGCGGATTTAAGAAGGCATTAGTCTTGCTTCACGGGAGTGAGGCAACCTTTTCACCAGTATTTGACCATATAATCGCGAATTTAATACGGCCCATGTATGGTGAATATATGGTTCTAAATAGTACATTTCAATTTCGTACAGGAAAGAGAAATTTATGGTATTCTTCTGAAAACCTGCATTCATCCTATTATTTTTTGGACAAATTGTTTAAGAACAGGTACCTGTCCTTTGTGTATCTTTTGAAAGGCTGTTTCAAGCAGGAACCAGGCTGCTTTATCGATTTCAGGGATTTCTATTTTCTTCCCTGAACGGGGAGGCCATTCAAGAAGAAATGTGTTACTTTCGATGGCTTCTGCGTTAAATTCAGCTTCAACCGCCCATACATAAACAAGTTTGCCTCCGGGTTGTCTTACCGGATTGAGTTCGATAAATTCTCCCTCAACTGAAAAGCCCGTTTCCTCTCTGAACTCTCTTATTGCAGCTTTCAACAGGTTTTCATCCTGGTGGGGTTCTCCTTTAGGTACCGACCATGCATGTTTCTCCTTGTTTTTCCAGTAAGGTCCACCCGGATGTACTAAAAAAACCTCAATTGATGAGTTCAACTTTCGGTATACGAGTATTCCGGCACTTTTTTTCATTTATAAAATTGCATTTCAACTGCCTTTAGCAAACATTACCACCCCTAATGGAGGGAGGAGTATATTTATTGATTGTTCTTCATTATGGTAAGAAACAGGAGATGAGGCCACTTCGCCAAAATTTCCCATTCCGCTGCCTCCGTATTGTTTGGCATCGCTATTAAGAATTTCATACCAAACTGTGTCATCAGGCACTCCTACTCTGTAATTGTTTCGGGGTAAAGGTGTAAAATTTGCAACTATCAGTACAGGTTTGCTTCTATCTTTTCCATACCTGATAAAGCTCAAAATAGAATTTGACGAGTCATTGGCATCAATCCATTTAAAACCTTCGCCAGAAAAATCAACTTGATACAAAGCTGGAAATCGTTTATATACACTGTTTAAATCTTTCATAAAAAATTGCAATTCCCTGTGGTAGTCGAAATCAATTAAATGCCAGTCGAGGCTGCTATCATGGTTCCATTCGCTCCACTGCCCGAATTCCATTCCCATAAAATGCAGTTTTTTACCTGGATGGGCAAACATAAAAGCGAAAAGAGCACGCAGGTTGGCAAATTTCTGCCAGTGATCCCCTGGCATCTTGTTAATAAGGCTTCCCTTGCCATGCACCACCTCATCGTGTGACAGTGAAAGCATGAAGTTTTCATTGAAAGCATACATTATGCTAAACGTAAGTTGATTGTGATGATAGCTCCGATGAATGGGTTCATGCGAAAAATACTTTAGTGTATCGTGCATCCAGCCCATATTCCATTTCATACCAAACCCGAGACCACCTGTGTAAACAGGCCGGGTAACCATAGGCCAGGCCGTTGATTCCTCGGCAATGGTTTGAACATCGGGGAATTTTGCATAAATTGATTCATTTAAATCGCGCATAAACCGGATGGCATCAAGGTTCTCCCTGCCCCCATATTCATTTGGTATCCACTCCCCTTCTTTTCTGGAGTAATCAAGATAAAGCATGGAAGCTACAGCATCTACGCGGATGCCATCTATATGGAAGCGTTCCATCCAGCAATGAGCGCTGCTTATCAAAAAATTCCGGATTTCATTCCGCCCGTAATTAAAAATGTAGCTGTTCCAGTCGGGATGAAATCCTTTTCGCGGGTCCTGGTGTTCGTAAAGATAAGTTCCATCAAAAAAGTGCAGTCCATGCTGGTCGCCAGGGAAATGAGAAGGCACCCAGTCCATAATGATTCCAATATCATTTTGATGCAGGTAATCAATGAAATACATAAATTCATCAGGGTTACCAAAACGGCTTGTTGGTGAAAAAAAACCTGTAACCTGGTAACCCCACGACCCCGAAAAAGGGTATTCAGTAACTGGCATTAATTCAATGTGAGTATAACCCATTTTTTTAACGTAGGCAGTTAGTTCCTCAGCCAGTTCAGGATAATTCAGCGAACGGTATCCTTCTTCAGGATTTCGCCTCCACGATTCCAGGTGCACCTCATAAACTGAAAAAGGGCTATCAAGTGCATTACAATTTTTACGCTTGTTCATCCACTTCGAATCATTCCAGGGATAATGATGCTCCCAAACCACAGAAGCTGTTTTCGGAGGGGCCTCATTATAATTTGCAACAGGATCAGCCTTTTCAACCGAATAATTGTTATGTTGTGAAACGATATAATATTTGTATGCTTCTCCTTTACCAACACCTGAAATGAAACCCTGCCATATCCCCGATCCATCATCACGGTTCGCCAGGTGGTTGGCATCTTTATGCCACCCGTTAAAATTACCGATTACTGAAACCGATTTGGCATTAGGCGCCCAGACAGCGAAAAAAGTACCTTTGATATCGTTATTGTTTATAATATGTGCGCCCAGCTTTTCATAAAGACTGAAATGTTTACCTTCACGAAACAGGTATATATCGTACTCAGAAATCAGGTTTGGGCTTACATTTTTTGAAGAATAATCCTTACCTTCTTCTGAGTTTGTTCCCGCGCCTGCTGGTAAATTATTAATTTCATTCATAATAGGTACATTTAATATTTAAATGGATAATTATTCTTTTTTTATTAAATCATCCATAATCATTTTCAAGCCGGAAAGGGGAATATGTAACCAGTCGGGCCTGTTGTTAATTTCATAATCCAGTTCATATATTGCTTTTTCTATGGTATAAACTGCCATCAGATCGTGCAGTTGGTCCAATTCATCAGGAATAAACGAAGCATTTCCTGCTGTTTCAAGATAACTTTCGACAAAAATATCCTGAACAGTTTTATACCAAGCTTCCAGCCAGGGTTTCAAAAAAACAGTGCTTTCGGGCATTTTTGATTCGTTTTCCACTTGCCCCATATAAATGGAATAATGGAATGAACGCAACATCCCGGCAACATCTTTAAACGGGCAATGTTTCAGTTTCCTGGCAGTCATTGACCGTGAAGGTTCGCCTTCAAAATCAATGATTACAAAGTCTTTACCAGTAAATAGAACCTGTCCAAGGTGGTAATCACCGTGCACCCTTATTTTAGAGGTATGAATTTTTTTCTGCTCAAGTGAATTTTTTATGGTCGACAGCAACAAAGCTTCATTCTTAATAACATCTTCAAGCAATTCTGACTGATATTCCGACAATCTGTTTTTGGAAGACTTCATCTGGCTGAAGGTTCGTTTAATCAGGGTACGGAACGATTGGTACAACGACTTCTGATATAACAATGAGAATGGCTCCTGGATAAAATCCTTTTTGGATTTAACCGAAGCCAGTGCAAGATGCATCTCGGCAGTTCTTTTACCAAGCAGCACAATCATTTCAGTAAAAAAGGCACCAATCAGTTCTTTCATTTTTTCCCTGCCGGCTGCATTGGCTATATTGTCACTATAACCCGCAGACATCAGTTCTTCCTTTTTCTCAATAATGCGGTCAAAATATTGGTCTATTGCCGATTGGGTAAATTCCCATGCATTGCCTTCGTTGGGAATGTAATCGACCAGTATGCCTATTCCGGTATTTTCCGTACTTCCCGACTGGTATTCGAGGGCACCGGCAAAATTTGGAAAGTTTTTGAAACTGGTATTCTCAGAAAGTGTCCGAATGATTTCGAGCTCAGGATTGTTTCCCTCTTCAGGACTCCTGTAAAGCTTGAAGAAAAAGCGATTATCATACAGAATTGAAGTATTCGACTGTTCAGCCATTAACACCCTCGATGGAAGCGGCAATTCATTTTTTGATACTTTTTTACTGAGATTTTTTCCCGGGATTCCGGCGATGGCTCCTTTTTTATGTTTTAATTTTCCTTTTTGCATAATGAGCTTCAGGAACAGATCCCTGACATTCGGATCATATGAACCATCTATAAGCAATCCCTCATGGCCATCAATTTCGATAAATGCGATTAATGCTTCTGTATATTTATATTTTTTTTCAGATATCTTCTCCCCTGTATTTACCGAGAGCGGGATGATGTACTGTTCATTACGACCTTCAATATAAATAATTTCAATAAACAGAATATATGAATTCAGCTTTCCAGTAGAAAGAGGTATGGTATCCTTTAACTGAATGCTTTTGATTTTTTTTGCCTTACCTCTGAACCATCTGCTTTTCTGAACATAACCAAACATGAGTTCTTTCAATGCATTTTTAGTATCCCCATTCATCTGATTCCAATCTTTTGATGACAAGGTTAGCCGTGTATCAGGAGACAGATAGTCGGGTCTTTCCTCCTCTTCCTGCTTTTTAAGCTCAAACCAGAAATAATTCTTAAACTGAAGCGGAAAAACATACGGGTACTGATCGATTACAGGAAAATTATTACGTCCAAATACTTCCACCGGAACATATCCTGCAAAATCTTTCAGATCCAGTTCAGCCAGTTGTGAATAGCGCGATAAATTAATAATTACCAATAGTTGTTCATCCTCATATTTCCGGGTGAAAGCAAGTATTTTGGAATTATTTGTATCGATAAATTTTATATCACCCCTGCTAAAGGCCTTGTATTCTTTTCGTTTTGCTATTATCCGGCGCATCCACCAAAGCAGGGAAGTTGGATTTTGCTCATGGTTTTCCACATTTATGGTTTCATAATGGTAATCGTGATTGAAGATCACAGGTAAAAACAGGCGCTGTGGTTCGGCTGTGGAAAAACCTGCATTTCTGTCGGCTGACCATTGCATGGGAGTGCGGACACCGTCGCGGTCACCAAGATAGTAATTATCGCCCATTCCAATTTCATCACCATAATAAACGATGGGAGTCCCAGGCAAAGAAAACAGCAGAATGTTCATCATTTCGATGTTCTTTCGATCGTTGTCGAGCAAAGGGGCAAGCCTGCGCCGGATACCCAGATTAATGCGCTGTTTGGTATCTTTTGCAAACGATTTATACATATAATCCCGTTCCTCATCGGTAACCATTTCCAGTGTTAGCTCATCGTGATTTCGAAGAAAAATTGCCCACTGACAATTTTCCGGAATGGGTGGAGTCTGATCCAGAATGTCGACCAATGGAAAGCGGTCTTCCATTCGCATGGACATATAAAGTCGTGGCATCAATGGAAAATGAAACGACATATGGCATTCATCCCCATCACCAAAATAAGCCGATGCATCATCAGGCCACTGATTTGCTTCTGCAAGTAACATTTTGTCTTCATAATTTTCATCAATGTGACGGCGCAGTTTTTTCAGGAACTGATGTGTTTCAGGCAGGTTTTCGCAATTGGTACCTTCCCGTTCATACAAATAAGGAACAGCATCGAGGCGTAAACCATCCACCCCAATCTGAAACCAGAAATCGAGAACTTTCAGGACGGCATCGTGGACCCGCGGATTGTCAAAATTTAAATCGGGTTGGTGCGAATAAAAACGGTGCCAGTAATAAGCTTTTGCAATGGGATCCCATGACCAGTTGGAAATTTCAAAATCCTGAAAAATGATACGGGCATCGGTGTATTTATCAGGTGTATCGTTCCATACATAAAAATCCCGGTAAACACTTCCTGGTTTCGCGTTTCGTGCCCGTTCAAACCATTTGTGCTCACTGGAGGTATGGTTAAGCACAAGTTCTGTTATTACCTTCAGTCCCTTGTTGTGTGCTTCACGAATAAACCGTTTAAAATCGGCCATGGTTCCGTAATCATCGTTTATGCTGGTAAAATCTGAAATATCGTACCCTCCATCTTTGAGGGGTGATTTATAAAAAGGTAAAATCCAGATTGCAGTAACTCCCAATGATTTCAGATATCCCAGTTTTTGAATCAAGCCCCTGAAGTCGCCAATACCATCGCCATTGCTGTCTTTAAAAGACCGCACATGAGCCTGGTAAATTATTGCGTCCTTATACCAATTTTTCGAATTGTTTTTATCCATACAATTAATAATTTTACATGAAATAATCAAAATCCTTTTCAGAGCGGATTTTCCTTCTCACTTTAAAAATATGAACAGGCATCACTCCCGGATTTAATTCTACATAATTGTGTTCACCGCTCCATAAGAAATAGGCTCCCCCAATTAAATCATGTACCTGATAGGGGGTGTCTGCACTCATTTCAAATTCATGGAGGGGGAAATTCAACCATCCTGAATGTGTATGATAAGGATCCAGGTTCACTACCACAAGAATTATATTGTTTAAATCATCGGTTGTTTTGCTATAACTGATGAGCGCCTCGTTATTAGTTTCATGGAATTTCAGGGAATGCGTATTCTGAAGTGCTTTATTCTCTTTTCTGATCCGGTTAATAAGTTTGATAATCTTTTTTAAACTACGTGGATCTTCTAAATTCCAGTCTTTAATTTCATATTTTTCCGAATTTAAATATTCTTCTTTGCCTGCTTCCACCGGATTATTTTCCATCAGCTCGTAGGCAGGACCGTAAATCCCATAATTAGAGCTAAGTGTAGCCGCCAGAACCAATCGCTGTATAAATCCGGCCCTGTTGGTTACCTGTAAAAATTCAGGAAGGATATCGGGTGTATTAGGCCAAAAATTAGGCCTGAAATACTCTCTTACATTCGTTTTTACCAATTCAGTACAATAAGTGGTAAGTTCATATTTGGTATTGCGCCATGTAAAATAAGTGTACGATTGGGTAAATCCTTTTTTCGCAAGACTGTTCATCATTTTTGGCCGTGTAAAAGCTTCAGAAAGAAAAATCACATCAGGATGGTCACGGTTGATTTCATCAATCAGCCATTCCCAGAAATTAAGTGATTTGGTATGTGGATTATCAACCCTGAAAATTTTCACTCCTTTATTTATCCAGAACAGAAAAATGCTTTTGAGTTCCTCCCACATATTTTTCCAGTCATCGGTTTCAAAGTTGAGCGGATAAATATCTTCATATTTTTTAGGAGGATTTTCTGCATACTGAAGCGAGCCATCGGGACGGTGCCTGAACCATTCCGGATGTTCGCTCACATACGGGTGGTCAGGAGAACATTGGAAGGCAATATCGAGGGCAATTTCTATTTGTAACTCATCTGCTTTATGAATCAGGAGCTGAAAATCTTCCATTGTCCCCAGTTCAGGATGAATTGCCTTATGGCCTCCTTCTTTGCTGCCAATGGCCCAGGGGGAGCCCGGTTCACCGGGCAGAGCTGTTACATTATTATTCCTGCCTTTCCTTCTTGTTTCTCCTATGGGGTGAATGGGGGGAAGATATAAAACATCGAAACCCATTTCAGCCACATAAGGGAGGAAATTAATGCAATCGTGAAATGTCCCGTGCTTTTCAGTACCGATACCCAGCGAACGAGGGAAAACTTCATACCAACTGCTGAAATTTGCTTTTTCCCTTTCCACCTTAATTAAATAATCAGATTCCGTTGAAGCAATATAGTTTTTAACAGGATATTTTATCATTGTTTGGAAGAGCCGGTTGTTGAGAATGAATCCGGTTTTATCCTCGGGCGCTACTTCATCCGATTTCAAATCACCAATAACCCTCATCAAAAATTTTCTTTCTTTTTCAGAAACATCCGGGTATAAATCAAGGGAATTCTGTATCAGTTCAGCACCTATCAGTAAATCAACATCGTAATCAACATCAGCATTAATTTTTTTCAATATATCCCGATGCCATGATTTAAAATGATCAACCCATGCATTTATCCGGAAAAAATAAAAACCGATAGTATTCAATTTAAATTCTGCTGCCCATCTGTCATTTATAATATATTGCATTTCCTGCACATGCCAGTTGGAATTATCTTTAAAACGATACTGCAATTCTGCACTTAGAGCGTCGTGACCATCGCAAAAAATATCGGCTTCAATTTTTATTGTATCATTAATTACCCGTTTAACAGGAAATTTTCCGCAATCAACCTGCGGGTTTATATTTTCTATAATTACACGCTGCTGTCCCTTCATGCCATCTAATAATTAAAATTATAAATACGTTATAAAAAAGCATCAAAAGGCAGTGCTGCTGCTTACCTTATAATATCCGGCACTAAAAATGAATGGAATTAAAAGACGATTTTTTTTCTGCAGGTTTCTGAAAACGGCAAATAGTTTGAATTCCATAATAAAAATTCAAAAGCACCCCTGCAAGAGAAAAATAAAAAAGTAAAAAATCATCCATATAAAGGCCCGCAGCTACCAGATACATTTTTCTGCTTCTTCTCATGTTCCATATTACCCAATTTCTCTGCCAACTCCTGTTTAGCAACAAAACAGGCAAGAACGGATTATAAGATAAAGAGGGTTAATCTGACTAAAACTGAATAAAACCCACACTATAACAAGGATGTACCTTTTCGTCCAATTAAAAAAATGCCTGAAAAGCTTTAATTCAGGAATAAATCTGTTTAATAGTTTTGTGGAATATATTCCCGACTCAAAGTGGCAGTATTTCCACACATGGTTTATAAAATTAGAAGTAAAATTGTCAATGAATCCTTGATGAATCTTAAAACAACAGATAATCAGGGAATTTTCCTTCTGCTTATAGAATTTTCAAATACCAATGGGGAAAAAATGCTGTTGTTTCATAAAAATTATGTCTTCTCTCACATTTCCGCTTTCGCATCCGAACCGTAAAAATTAAAAGTATTTTTAATGCTATATCATATCGTAATTCCTGATGTTTCATTTGTCAGTTGCTTCATTCATCGATACTTTTTATAATAATCATCATCCACGGCAGACAATTCGTTTCTGAATAGCATTCCACACAGCCTAAAAATCGCTTTTATTTAAAGGTTCTCTTCTATAAATTTCCCCGAACAGGAATTAAAACCCCCTATTCACTCGCCTGAGGTTTTAAAATGTGATGAAAAAGCGCAACCTGTCCCTCCCTTTCTTTAAGCTTGAAATATTCCATTGGCATTTGTATAATTTTCAGAAAGAGTTTAGTTACAAAAAATAAAACCTATATAATTTTCTATTGATTTTATAAAATAATAACCTAACTTTAGACAATGGGATTGGTATAAGCAATGAAATCATGGAAAAGGTTTTTTCATCATTTCACCGGTTTTCTCCTGAAGCGGGTGGACTGAGAATATGCTTAAATGTTCTGCTAAGAATAGTAGAATATAAAGGGGGAAGCATTGAATTGAATAGCAAGCCTGGAGAAGAAAAAAATTTTTAAAATTATTTAAAAGAATAATTAATATAAAATGAGCTTTAGGTATTGAATTTTAATTTATTTTGCGAACTTTACCGCATTAAAATAAATATTAACCATTGAATTACAACCATATAAAATCAAATTACGGAAGATCATGAAAAAATATAGTGTGATGATGATAGATGATGACAAATTTACAAATGAACTGGCTAACATGGTCATTAACTGGTCGTCCAATTCATCCTATTTTAGCATCCAGGAGCACGCCGATGAAGCACTAAAGGAGCTTCAGGAATTATATGAAATTGATTCAGATAAATTTCCTGACTACATCCTAATCGATCTTAAAATGCCGGAAATCCATGGCTTTGAATTTATCAGGGAATTTGAAAACAGTTTTCCCGAAAGAAAAAATAAGACTCATTTTATAATTACAACGAGTTCGATACTAAAAAAAGATAAGAAGGAAGCGTTTAGTTTCGAAAGTGTGATTGATTATATTGTAAAGCCAATTCCAGGAGACTTTATAGAAAACCTGATTTCTAAAGGATACCACCACGAGAAACAAATGAACAATTACAACCTCTGACTTAAGGAATTTTTTTAGATTGGTATTAAATCCAGATAGATTAAAAGTTACTGTTTCATTCAACTATAATCATTGCTGGTTTACTAATAAAAAAATTTATTGGCACTTACAATTCCTGAAAAAAAACTATGGCGAACTGCCAATACTGAAATAATTTAAACAGGAATGAAACCTAAAAATATAACTGTGCAAAAAGCATCTGGTGAATCAGAGCCTTTTGCAGCGGAAAAATTAATCTACTCTCTGCAAAGCTCAGGTGCCAGCCAGGAGGAAATAGAACAGGTTTTAAGTGATATATTCAACTGGGTTTACGATGGAATTACTACACGGCAAATTTATGCAAGGGCATACAGGTTACTGCAGCTAAAAAGAAACCATCTGGCATCCCGGTATAAACTGAAAAAAGCCATTCTAGAACTTGGGCCAACCGGGTATCCTTTTGAGCATTTTGTTGCCAAAATCTTTAATTTTATGGAATTTAGCACTGAGACCGGCCTGGTAATGAATGGTTGTTGTATAACTCACGAAATGGATGTTGTAGCAAAAAAAGATAAAGAAGAACATCTTGTAGAATGTAAATACAGTCAAAGTCCGGGAAAGACTGTAAGTGTACAGGTTCCCCTTTACGTTCGTGCAAGAATTGATGATATCATTAAAAAACAAAAAGAATCTGCAGATTACAATGGGTTTTCCTTTCATGGATGGGTGGTTACAAATACCCGTTTTTCATCAGATGCTATAGTTTATGGAAAATGTTGCGGACTGCATCTGCTAGGCTGGGATTATCCTGCAGGTAATGGCATGAAGGACATTATCGACAAGAAAAAAATCTACCCAATCACTGTATTGACATATTTAACCAACCGCCAAAAAAAATACTTACTGGAAAAAGGCATTGTTATTTGCCGGCAATTGAATGATGAACCAGCGGTTCTTGCTTCCTTACAACTGGATAACAGGCAATATAATCAATTGGTAAAGGAATTAAAGGAATTGCATGAAATTCCATTCTGATTTTCTTGCAATTTTCATTTAACATCCTTAATTTCGGTGAATTAAACCAAACAAATTACCATGCCCATGTCAAATTTTGAAAACAATCCCCAACTTAAATTGGCTTTTAACTTTATTCACTACACAAACCAAAATTTATTTTTAACAGGAAAAGCAGGTACTGGCAAGACAACTTTCCTAAAAAGTTTAAAAAGAATTTCACCTAAAAGAATGGTTGTTGTAGCACCAACAGGAGTAGCTGCCATTAATGCAGGAGGGGTAACCATTCATTCATTTTTTCAACTACCTTTTGGGCCACAGGTTTCACAGGATTCCAGTAATTTTAATGCACCTGCAAACCAAAATGACAGGCAGAACTCCGGGCGTATTAACCGGTTCAGTAAAAACAAAATCAATCTGATTAAAAGCCTCGACTTATTGGTGATTGATGAAATAAGCATGGTACGGGCCGACGTACTGGATGCAATTGATGCTACATTACGCAGGTTTAAAAACCGCTACCTGCCATTTGGAGGATTGCAGCTTTTAATGATTGGTGATTTACAACAACTGGCACCAGTGGTAAAAGAAAATGAATGGGAGGTATTAAAAAAATATTACGACACCTGTTTCTTTTTTAGTAGTCATGCCCTTCAGAAATCAGAATTTACAGGCATTGAGCTAAAACGTATTTACCGCCAAAGCGATCAACAATTTATTGACCTGCTTAACAAGGTAAGGGATAATAAGATGAACACAGATGATCTTCAGTTACTGAACAGCAGGTATAAACCAGGATTTTCACCGGTCGATGATGACAGTTACATAACCCTCACTACCCATAACTACCAGGCGAAGCAGATAAATGAAACACATCTTCAAAGACTTTCATCCCAAATGCATCGGTTTCATTGTAAAATTGAAGGAGATTTCCCTGCATTTGCATATCCTGCAGATGAAGTGCTGGAAATTAAAGCCGGTGCACAGGTGATGTTCCTTAAAAATGATACCTCTATCGAAAAAAGATATTATAATGGCAAAATTGGTAAAGTCCAAAGCGTTACTGAGAACCAAATTGAGGTACTATGCCCGGGTGAAACGGAACCTATTGTTGTTGAATCGGACTTTTGGGAAAATACCAAATACAGTCTGAATGAAGCAACATCGGAGATAGAGGAAGAAGTAGCTGGAAAGTTTATACAATTTCCCTTAAAACTGGCCTGGGCTATTACAATCCATAAAAGCCAGGGACTTACTTTTGAAAAGGCTATAATCGATGCACACCTTTCATTTGCACATGGCCAGGTATATGTAGCACTTAGTCGATGCAAGAATCTTGAAGGTTTAATATTAAGGACACCGCTTAACCTGCAAAGTGTAATAAATGATAACACGGTAACTGTATTTATTGATCATATAGAACAAAATCAGCCGGGAATAGCAGAACTGGAGAAATATCGAAAAACTTATGAGTTGCAATTATTGAATGAATTAATAGATTTTAAACCGATAGTTCGTACTGCTGCATATATACAAAAAATATGGAATGAAAACAGCTCTGCCTTAATGGGCAACCTCAATAAACACCTTTGGGAAATGGTGATGCAAATCCGGAAAGAAATAATAGAAGTGGCTGAAAAATTTAAACCTCAAATGGAAAAACTGGCAAACCAGGAATTACCTGCTGATGAAAATATCCTTTTACAGGAAAGACTAAAGAAAGCGGCAGATTATTTCTTGTCCAAAATAAAAATCATTGTAGAAAATCACCTGGTAAATGCCGGATACGAAACGGATAATAAGGCACTGCGAAAAAGGATAGCTGAATTGTTGGGTAATCTGGAAACAGAGATAGAAATTAAAAAAAATTGTTTGAATTCTATTGGACAAGGATTCTCTGTAAAGGATTATTTGGCTGCACGTGCAGTGGCATCTATTGAAAAGCCGTCGGTAAAAGTCCGGACCAAAGTCGCTGCCATGGAGTTATCCCATCCTGAATTTTACAGCAAATTATTGGAATGGCGAAATATCAAATCTTTGGAAACGGGCATAGATGAGCCAAAGATACTTCTGCAAAAAGTAATGGTAAAAATTTCAGAAAAACTTCCCTCCACTGCTATTGAAATGAAAATGATAAAAGGAATGGGCGGCAAAAAGATGGAACGGTTTGGACAGGAACTCCTGTCGCTCGTGCTAACCTACCGAAATAAAAAAGGAATGGATATTCCGTCAAATGCCCGACAGGAAGTAGAACTTGCCGGCCTTGACACCAGGGAAACCAGTCTGGCACTTTTTAAACAAGGGCTACAGCCTCTTTTGATTGCAAAAAAACGAAATCTGGCAATTTCTACCATCGAATCTCACCTGGCTTATTTTATAGGTAAAGGTGAACTTGATATTTTTGAACTCATCGATTCAAAAAAATACGATAACATCGTTAACTACATCAACAAAAGGGAAAATTCTGCCACGCTCAGTGAAATTAAAAATGCTCTGGGTGACGATTTTTCTTTTGGAGAGATCCGGATGGTAATGGCTAGCCTGAACAGGCAAACTGCCTGAATACCAGCAACAGGTTACTTCAGGACTATTAAACAGGTATTATTCCATGATGGATTTACCAGGCAAATAGCCTGTGTTGGTTGGATTTGTTCACAACTGAGGCTAATAGTTCCGTTTGCAGCTTTCCTTTTAAATAAATCATTGCATTATCGTCCCCGCCAACCAGGACAAACAACTCATAGATGGTACCCTCATCTGTTTTTCCGAATACAGTTACCTGTTCAGTATCATTTTTTACAACCAAGAGCTCTTCCATTCCAGGTATAGCAGAAACACTCTGGTAAAATTCCCGGTGTAAGTTGCTGCGGGAATTTAAATTGTTATCATCTATAGTTAATATTTTAATTTTAGAAATGCTCTGCAACAAGTCTCGTTCTTCTTTCTCCAAATCGCCCCACCGGACAGCTAAATTTAAAACCCAGCCGGGAATAGTTATGGAGGTCACCCCTTCTTTGAGCTTGTATTTAGAAAATGTTTTAGTCACATCTTTATTTTGGTCACATGAGACAAAAAGAAAGATTAAAACGAATGACAGAAAGAATATTTTTTTCATCTCATTATAATTGTTAGTTATTAACTGTATTCGACTTAACTCCCATTCTATTTATTAAATTATTCATGGTCATTATTTAAAAATTCCAGTTTGTTAACTTAAGACGAATAACTCACCGGTTCGTTACTCAAAAATGAATCCTTTTCTGCACAAATACTATTATTTTCGACAAATTGACTACTGATAAAGGCAAACATTCAAAAAAAAGTAACAATGTGCTCAATTGTATCCTGCTTTTTAAATATACAACAGCAGGAATTAGATTGTCTATAATGGAGAAATCCACAGTCGCAGTAAAAAAATGAAACACAGAAGTTTTTTTGATTCCGAATAATTGAACACCAAAATCCATCAGGCCAAATGAATTCGTTTTAATTAATCCGGCAAACCTCTTTACAAGAGTTTTCTAATTTATAATATATAATAATTCCCCTGCTAATTAAAGCCTCAAATCTTATAATTCAAACGTTAAAATCTTGTGGAATTCTGTCGGTAAAGGCGATAGGAACTTTTCCCTCTTGAGGGTTGCAGGGTGAACAAACTCTATTTCGGAAGCATGTAGGAGCAGCCGTTTGATGCCTGTTTTTTCAGTAATTATTTTATTCAGTGTAAAATCTCCATGATGGGCATCTCCTACAATATCAAAATGATTTTTTGCAAAATGCTGGCGAATTTGGTGCCATCGCCCTGTCTCTGGCTGAATTTCAACCAGGCTAATCACAATATTTGATTTCTCCTTGTAAGAAATTTGAGAATTTATTGCCTGCAATGTTTTGTAATGCGTAACGGCCGCTTTTTTAAAATTTGTCTTCTTCTTTACCAGAACTTTATCGCTAAATGTTCCTTCCCCGGGATTCCCCTGTACCAAACCTATATATTTTTTCAGTACTTCCTTCCGCTCGAACTGCAAGGTCAGGTTCCGGGCCATTTCAGGAGAAAAAGCCAACACCATCACACCAGAAGTTTTGGAATCAAGCCTGTGAACATTGTATATCCATTTGCTGGTTATTTCTCCAAGCAATTTAGTTAAATAAGGTGCATCATGAGCCATAAAATCATTCTTATGCACTGCAAGACCAGCTGGTTTCTCCACCACCACTATTTGCTCATCCTGGTATAGTATCTGAACATTGTTTTCCATAGTTTCATTCAAGATCAACTGTCGCACAATGTTTCCTATATTTGCCTTTCCTGTGTGACATTAAAGATTGAGCAAAGATCATAAATTATTAACACTCTGTTGAGGTAAGTGAGGAATATATTAACGGACTACCCGTTTTTGTTTTCATGCAAAAAATTAGGAAGAGTCTGATACATACAAAACCGTCTACAGTAAATCAAAAAAATGATTGAAAAAGTATTACGCTGGGTGGAGTTAAACTACCCGGGATTTTTTTTACGTAAATGAAAAGAAAAATGACCAATGAAAGGTTGAAACTAACTTTTAAACCTTATGATTTAAGGCTGAAATATGCATTTTCCCTTGCAGGCAGTTCAAGGATTGTTACTCCGGTAATGCTGACTCAAATTGAGTACAATGGTATTACCGGATGTGGTGAAGCCTCCATGCCTCCCTATCTTGGTGAATCCCAAGAAACAGCATATAGATTTTTATCATCGCTGAACCTCAGTCAGTTTACCGATCCTTTTCGAATGGATGAAATCCTGGAATATGTAGATAATTCAGCCCCGGGAAATACAGCAGCTAAAGCATCGATCGATATCGCTCTTCACGATCTGACAGGAAAACTGATAAGTCAGCCCTGGTATAAAATCTGGGGATTCTCACCTGAAAATACACCCAACACTTCATTCACGATAGGCATTGACAAACTGGATGTGGTGATTCAAAAAGTAAAGGAAGCGGAACCCTATAAAATTTTAAAAGTTAAACTTGGTGGAAAAAACGACAGGGAAATGATTGAAACCATCCGTAAAGTAACCGGAAAACCGCTCTGTGTGGATGTAAACCAGGGTTGGAAACACAGAGAACATGCACTAGAGATGATATATTGGCTAAAAGAAAAAGGAGTTGATTTTGTTGAGCAACCCCTTCCCAAAGATCAAAAAGACGATCATGCCTGGCTGACAGAAAGAGCACCACTTCCTGTTATCGGAGATGAAGCCGTCCAGCGGCTTTCAGATGTACAGGAAGCTGTAGGAGTATATTCAGGTATTAATATTAAGTTAATGAAAAGCTCCGGTATGCGTGAAGCTTATAAAATGATCCTGCTTGCAAAAGCTTTGGGATTAAAAGTAATGATAGGTTGCATGACAGAAACTTCCTGTGCCATTTCTGCTGCTGCACAACTTTCTGCAAAAGCCGACTGGGCCGACCTTGACGGGAATCTTCTCATATCCAACGACCCTTATGAAGGAGTTAAGATAAAAAATGGAAAAATAATTCTGCATGATAGACCGGGTATTGGAATATCAGAATGCAGATGAACAAAACCTGATACAGGAACACAGGAACCGAGTTGAATTCCTATACCATTTGGATTTCCGGACTTTCCTGAATTTTTATTTAATTTTGTATTTACTAAACCAATCACTTTACCAATTTGTCTTAATTACGAAATGAAAATAATAATAATCATATTACTATCAGCGGTTGCACTTTCAGCATGCGCACAGTCGCAAGAAAAAGGGCAGGTAAAAGCAAAGGCTGACATAGATTCAAAGGTAAAATACGAGGAGGATAAGATAATGAAGCAATACAAGCCATTAACGGAATTTGAAGAGTATGTAATTATCCAAAAAGGTACCGAACGCCCTTTCACAGGCAAATACAACAACCATAAGGAAAAAGGCACATACGTTTGTAAACAGTGTAGGACGCCTCTTTTTAAGTCATCCGATAAGTTTGAATCAAATTGTGGCTGGCCTAGCTTTGATGATGAAATTGAGGGAGCAGTAACGCAAACACCGGATGCTGACGGCCGGAGAACAGAAATCACCTGTAGTAATTGCGGCGGTCATCTTGGACATGTATTTACAGGTGAACGTTTTACAGCAAAAAATACCCGTCACTGTGTAAATTCTGTTTCACTTGATTTTGTGCCGGACAAAGAATAAGTACTGAATCCAGCCCCAAAAATGAGAAACGAGAGGCAGGAAAAAAGAATACGTGTGTTTATGCGATTTCTATAAAAGATACAAAGCAATGCCTGGGGTAAATTGAATATCTGCAGAAATTTTAAAAATACCTGCGAAATGTACTAAATACCACCTGAAATATCATTTCGAATAATATTCATTCAGCTGAATTACATCATCCGAGCTACAAACCGGGCAATTGGTTTTCCCTTCCTCGTAATTATTAAAACTCGCCTGGCAGCTCTTACATTTGTACCAGCTATCATCAAAATAAATATCTCCACCCCTAAAAATTATATCCCGACCTTCCACAAAAGCCGTGGCAACTTTGTTTCGGGCTTCTTCATAGATACGGGTAAGAGTGGGCCTGGAAACATCCATATGAACAGCAGCCTGTTCCTGCGTGAGGTTTTGATAATCAAGCAAACGGATAGCTTCATATTCTTCAAGGCGAAGGATTACTTCATTTGATTTACGTCCACGCACTCCATAAACCGACATCCCCTTAATTACCGGGGGAACCTGAATTCTCCTGTTTCTTTTTTTTCTGGGCATATTATATTGAATTTAATTTACTTAATAAAAAGTGATCAACCAACACCAATGCAGCCATGGCTTCAACGATAGGTACGGCGCGTGGCAGGACACATGGATCGTGTCTGCCTTTTGGATGTATAGTAGTTTCGTTGCTGTCTTTATCTACAGTACGTTGTTCTTTAAGAAGAGTTGCTATAGGTTTGAACGCTACATTAAAGTAGATATCCTCACCATTTGAAATTCCTCCCTGGATACCTCCTGAGTTGTTGGTCTTGGTGCGAACACCTTCGCTGGTAGAAACAAACACATCGTTATGCTCTGAACCACTTAGTTTTGTTCCTTCAAAACCGGAACCATACTCAAACCCTTTAACTGCATTAATACCCAACATGGCAAAGCCAAGATCGGCATGCAGCTTTTTAAACACCGGTTCCCCCCAACCTGCAGGTACTCCTTTTACCACACAAGTAATAACTCCCCCTACAGTATCATGATCACGTCCTGCCGTCTCAATACGGGCAATCATTTTTTCAGCTGTTTCAGGATCAGGACAGCGCACTATGGAATCTTCAGTTTTTGAAAGGTCTAGTTCAAGGTAATTTTTTTCCAGTTTCACCTCTCCCACCCTCGATACATACGCCTGTATTGTAATATCATTCAGGGAAAGAATTTGGCGGGCAACTGCTCCGGCAACCACACGGGCAATAGTTTCCCGGGCCGATGACCGACCTCCTCCACGGTAATCACGTGTGCCATATTTTTTAATATATGTATAATCGGCATGCGAAGGCCTGTACACATTCTTAAGGTTGCTGTAATCCTGCGAATGCTGATCTTTATTCCACACAATAAACGAAATTGGAGTCCCCTGGGTCTTACCTTCAAATATTCCCGACAGAAATTCTACCAGGTCAGACTCCATTCGTTGGGTAGTAATTTTCGACTGCCCCGGTTTACGTCGCGACAAATCCCGCTGGATAAGGTCCATATCAAGTTCCAATCCGGCAGGACAGCCGTCGATTATACCGCCAATTCCTCTGCCATGCGATTCCCCAAATGAGGTAAGGCGAAATATGTTTCCAAATGTATTCACAAATTGCTTTTAATAATTATGGTAACAAATGTTTTCCTTTTTTGTTGGTTTTCAATGCCATGGAACTAAACAAATCTCCGAAATATTCTTTCGGAGATGCAGATACTTCATAAATAAAACCCCGTTTCCTCTGATTCACAGTAAGAAAACGGGGTTTATAGTAATTATACTCAGCAACGATCACAATCGCATTAGCATCCACATCCGCAACCATGATTGTGATCATGGCCTTCAGAACTACACTCCTCATCTCCGCAGCCACCACTGCCACAACCGCATCCACCTCCTGAAAGATATTGTGCCAACTCTTCTTCGGAAGGTTCTCGAACCCCAAGAACTTTTCCAGTAAAGAAAAGATCTTCTCCGGCAAGCGGGTGATTAAAATCCATCTTAACTATTTCATCATCTATATCAAGGACTTGCCCATTCAGGCGCTGTCCATTGCTACTCATCATAGGTACCACGTTTCCAACGGAAATTAATTCGTCATCGAATTTGCCATCAACTAAAAAAACATGTTTTGGCAATTCAACTATGGCATCTTCATTTACTTCTCCGTAAGCATCGTATTTCGATAAACGGATCGTAAATGGCTCTCCTTCCTTTAACCCGGCAAGATGCGATTCGAACTTTGGTAGCATTAAACCTGCACCAAAAAGAAATTGCAACGGCTTATCTTCTGTTGCCTTTTCTATCAACTCTCCTTTTGCGTCTTCAACGTGCAAAACGTAGCTTAACGTAACCATCGAATTTTTTGAAATTTCCTGCATAATCTTATATTTATTTTAAACTGCAAAGTAACTTATTTTACCTGACAGAACAAAACACTTATTTGTCTTTTATTATTTAAATAAACAAAGTAATCATTTATTGTGTTGCAAAATGAACCTAAATTTTATACGAATATATTAAATTTATTAATATTCAATGGCTTAAACCATATATTAACTCATAATAACCTTTCACAGATAAGCAAAACGCCTCTAAATTCCGATGGTTAATATTTTATTATTTTTTTTGATACCGACCTGTTTTCCCTTAATATATTTAGGAAATAAATCCCGACAGGCATTTTTGCAAGGGCAGACACAACTATTTTATTTTTCTCACCTGGCAATTCCTGATATACAATTTTACTTCTATTTTCTGAAATCCCTTATTTTGTTACTTAAAAAACAAAATTCCATAGCACACCAACCCCATATTAAAAGGGCAGTGCAACAAAATTGATGTAATTTAAAGGAGCTAGAATTTGTTCTTATAATGCTTCTCAGGATTTTTAATTGCTCTATAAACCAAATATATACCAGCAAGAATGAAAGGAATACTTAGCCACTGTCCCATGTTAAGGGTCATTGCCGACTCAAAGGCTTCCTGATCTTCTTTAATGAATTCGATTAGAAACCTTGCGGTAAAGACCATAATGAAGAGAACCCCTGTAAGCAGTCCCTGCTTATACTTCGAACGGGTATTCCAGTAGAGGTACATCAGGATACCAAATGTTAACAAATAAGCAAGTGCTTCGTAAATCTGAGTAGGATGTTTGGGAACAACTTCGTTGTTTCGTTCAAAAATAAAGCCCCAGGGAAGGGATGTTTCGATGCCGTAGATTTCAGAATTCATAAGATTTCCCAATCGGATAAATGCTGCAACAAGGGCAGTAGGTACCACAACACGGTCAATAGTCCAGAAAACATTTCTCCTGGTAACATTCTTTGAATGGATAAGCAGGGCGATAAAGATCCCAAGGGCACCACCATGACTGGCAAGACCTCCATGCCATACTTTCAATATTTCTCCGGGGTTTTGGGAATAATAATCCCATCCGTAGAAAAAAACATGCCCTAATCTGGCTCCCAGGATGGTTGCAATTATAATATAGAAGAAAAGTGAATCAACCCACTTTTGTGGCACATTTTCCGATTTAAACATTTTTTCACCAATGTAGTATGCAATTAAAAAGCCCGAGGCAAATAATAACCCATACCACCTAATCGAAAGAGGTCCAAGATTAAAAATTTCGGGGCTTACATTCCAATGGATATAATTCAGAAAATGTATCATATTAGTTTTTTTATAAATGGATCTTTAGGAACTCAGCATTCAGCAGTTATTTATGCTCCCCTTCCGTGGCAGTGTTTAAACTTTTTCCCGCTGCCACAAGGACACGGATCATTCCGTCCTACCTTTTTTTCGACCCTGACAGGTTGGGGCCTGGCACGTTCACCAGTTTGTGTAACAGCGCCCCTCATGGGATTTTCAACACCCGGCATATCGGATTTTTGCGTTTTATATTTGCTCATATCTGTTCGCTTTCTTTCTTCTGCCTGCCTTACCTGCCCTGAGTCCTGAATTGGTATATGCCCTTTCATTAACGTGCCAACCACATCCTTGTTTACCTTATTAATCATTATTTTAAACAGGTTAAACGACTCAAACTTATATATCAAAAGCGGATCTTTCTGTTCGTAGGTGGCATTCTGCACAGACTGTTTTAAGTCGTCCATTTCACGCAACTGTTCTTTCCATGCATTGTCGATAGTATTCAGGACAATTTGCTTCTGGTAAGATTTTACAAGCTCTTTTCCTTTATTCAGATAAGCATTTTCAAGATTACATATTATCTGAAAAATGCGCTTACCATCAGAAATAGGCACCACGATGTTTTTATAAACCTGTGCTTTGGTTTCATACACATTCTTTATTACAGGAAATGCCTGTTTTGAAATTGCTTCCACTTTACGCTTGTACCCATCGATCATCTTCTCATAAATTTTTTCAGAAATCTCATCCGGAGTCAATCTTTTAAATTCTTCTTCAGGCACAGGCGATTCCATTGAAAGCAGTCTCATGAGTTCCATATTAAAATCTTCAAACTGGTCGGAACCATAATATTCATTTACAAGGTCCTCCACTGCATCGTACATCATATTAAGCAAATCCACTTCAAGACGTTCACCAAAAAGTGCATGCTTTCTTTTTTTATAAATTACTTCGCGTTGTGAGTTCATAACGTCGTCGTACTCAAGCAGCCTTTTCCGAATACCGAAATTATTCTCTTCCACTTTTCGCTGAGCACGTTCAATTGATTTGGAAATCATCGAATGCTGAATCACTTCTCCTTCCTTCAGGCCGAGCTTGTCCATTATGCCAGATATCCGGTCGGAACCAAAAAGGCGCATAAGATCATCTTCAAGAGAAACGTAGAACTGTGAAGAACCAGGGTCACCTTGTCTTCCGGCCCGACCTCTTAACTGTCGATCGACGCGACGTGAATCATGCCGCTCGGTACCAATTATTGCCAATCCGCCTGCTTTCCGAACTTCAGGTGTTAATTTAATGTCAGTACCACGACCTGCCATATTGGTTGCAATGGTAACAGCACCCGAACGGCCTGCTTCGGCAACTATTTCCGCTTCCCGGGCATGCATCTTTGCGTTTAGAACATTGTGTTTAATACCCCTGATTTTCAACATTCTGCTTAGTAATTCTGATATCTCAACGGATGTGGTGCCCACCAGCACAGGCCTTCCTAGATTATTCAGTTCAACTATTTCATCAATTACTGAATTGTATTTTTCCCGTTTTGTTTTAAAAACAAAATCCTCACGGTCATCGCGAACAACTGGTTTATTGGTAGGAATAACAACCACCTCCAGTTTATAGATATCCCAGAATTCACCCGCTTCAGTTTCTGCAGTACCTGTCATCCCTGCCAGTTTATGATACATACGGAAATAATTCTGGAGTGTAATTGTTGCGAAAGTTTGGGTAGCTGCCTCAACTTTCACACGTTCTTTAGCTTCAATAGCCTGATGCAATCCATCGGAATAACGGCGGCCTTCCATAATCCGGCCTGTTTGTTCATCTACAATTTTTACCTTATTGTCGATAACCACATATTCCACATCTTTTTCAAACATGGTATAGGCTTTCAGTAACTGGTTGATCGTATGCACACGTTCTGATTTTACGGAATAATCCTGAAGCAGGCTATCTTTTTTTTCCTGTAGTTCTTCCGTAGTGAGTCCTGCATTCTCCAGTTCTGCAATAACTGCCCCCATATCGGGTAATATAAAAAAGTCAGGATCATCAAAACCTTGGGAAATCAAATCAATTCCCTTATCGGTAAGTTCAACAGAGTTTTGTTTTTCCTCAATAACAAAATAAAGCGGGTCGGTAACGATATGCATATTTTTATTGTTATCCTGCATGTAAAAATTCTCTGTTTTAGTCATGAGATTCTTCATGCCTTCCTCGCTTAGGAATTTAATAATCGATTTATTTTTTGGCAATCCTTTATAGGCCCGCAGCAATAAAAGCCCACCTTCCTTGCGCTCATCGTCTGAAAGGTTTTCTTTTGAAAGCAATCGTTTAGCTTCAATAAAGATATGATTTACTTCGTCCCGCTGAGCTTTATATAGTTTTTCTACATATCCTTTTAATTCTTCAAACTGCTGATGTTCACCTTTTGGTACCGGTCCCGAAATGATCAAAGGAGTCCGTGCATCGTCAACCAGCACTGAGTCCACTTCATCTACAATAGCATAATGATGTTTTCTTTGTACAAGGTCTTCAGGATTAATTGACATATTATCGCGGAGGTAATCAAATCCGAATTCATTGTTAGTACCGTAAGTAATGTCTGCATTATAAGCATTTCGCCGGGCCTCTGAATTAGGCTGATGTTTGTCGATGCAGTCAATCGTCATTCCGTGGAATTCATAGATAGGTCCCATCCATTCAGCATCCCGTTTTGACAGATAATCATTTACGGTTACAAGATGCACTCCCCTTTTTGCGAGTGCATTAAGGAATACTGGAAGGGTAGCCGCCAGGGTTTTTCCTTCTCCTGTTGCCATCTCAGCAATCTTTCCCTGATGAAGCACAATACCTCCAACAAGCTGTACATCGTAATGAACCATGTCCCAGATAATTTCCGTTCCCCCGGCAATCCAACGGTTCTTCCAGTATGCTTTATCGTCCTTGATGGATATACTTGCACGGGTGGATGCAAGATCCCTGTCGTACTGACGGGCTGTGACTTCAACTATCTCATTTTCAAAAAAACGACGTGCAGTATCCTTTACTATAGCAAATGCAACAGGTAGAATTTCATTTAATACATCTTCAATCTGTTCTAAAATAGTCTCTTCCAGCTTATCAATCTGCTCGTATATTTTTTCACTATCCTGTATTTCAGCTTCTTCAGCAGCCTTCTGCAATTCAGCAATCTGTTCTTCCTCCGGCCTGATCCTATCTGCTATTATTTTTCTAAGCTTATCTGTTTCATCACGTAATTCATCATTTGACATTATTGCCAGACGCTTGTATTCCTCTTTTATTAAACCAACAAGCGGTGCTGTTACTTTAATGTCACGTTCTGATTTATTTCCTAATATTTTGCCGAGTATTTTGGTTACAAATGCCATAATTATCATTTTAATAAAACAGGAGCAAAGGTAATCAAATGTAAGGGCTTAACCCGAAAAAGAAAACAATAATTTGCTGAAAATCCTTCTGAATTTATCGTTTTCACCAATTTATTAAACCTCCTATTCGGCAGATTCGAGAACAACCCAGAATATAAAGAGCACATTTTTGGAATGAGTGTATAAAATTAATAAGTGATAAAAAGATTTCAAATTTTTGTATTAACATATTTACAACAGGCATGACCTGATAATTCCTTTCATTATTAAATTTCCCATAATTGAGCGACAGATAAGGAAAAAATGATAAAAAACGATGATATAAATGTCATAAAACCGGGCTGATTTTTTTAATTGATATTTATAAAAACTCATTAATTGAAAATTATAAATTAAAGACATAAATCGGATTGACCCTGAATTAATGTTTTCTCTGATTATTGGAATTCATTAAAAAAAACTTGTTACAGAACTAACTTTCAGAACTACCGCCGGGAATAAGAATTCTTCAGTTAGAATCAATATCACTAATTTTAGAATTAGCTGAACATTTTTCTACTTAATAAGTTTAAAACTTATAGGTCTATAAAACTAATAATTTATGAATACTGTATATTCAATATCACTGGTATTGAATTATAAGAACAATATTTATAGAGCAATTTTTATAAGTACAGCACTTCTTAAAGATACTGAATTTATGAATTCCTGCTAACACACCAAAAAGATGCTTTTTAATTCAATTGAATTTGCAATTTTTTTATCTGTTGTATTTTTCCTGTATTGGTTTGTTGCAAGTAAAAACATCAGATTAAGAAACCTGCTTATTGTTGTAGCCAGTTACTTTTTTTACGCATGGTGGGATTGGCGTTTTTTATCTCTTATTTTTTTCAGCACCGTAGTAGATTATTCCGTTGGACTTGGTCTTAAGAATCTAGATCATCGGGGAAAAAGAAAGTTGCTTTTGATTACCAGTATTATCACAAATATTGGACTCCTTGGCATATTCAAGTACTTTAATTTCTTTGTGGATTCTTTATATGATTTAGCACCCGGACTCAAGGTAGTGCTCGGTTTTAATACTCTTGACATTATACTACCTGTAGGAATCAGTTTTTATACATTTCAGACACTTAGTTATACTATTGATGTATATAAAAGAAAGTTTCGGCCAACCACTGACTTTCTGGCATTTGCAGCTTTTGTCAGTTTTTTCCCCCAACTGGTGGCTGGTCCAATTGAGAGAGCAACGAATTTGCTTCCCCAATTTAAAAGAAAACACTCATTCAATTACAACCAAGCCGTTGATGGATTGCGCCAGATACTTTGGGGATTGTTTAAAAAAATTGTAATTGCAGATAACAGCGCTGTATTTGCCAATGAAATATTCAACAATTCAGAAACTTATACTGGCAGTGTCCTGTTCTTTGGAGCTTTATTTTTTGCTTTTCAGATTTATGGTGACTTTTCAGGTTATTCAGATATAGCAATCGGAACTGCCAGGTTGTTTGGATTTAACCTGATGCAAAACTTTGCATACCCTTATTTCTCACGAGATATTGCTGAATTCTGGAGAAGATGGCATATCTCGCTTTCAACCTGGTTCCGCGATTACCTATACATCCCGCTGGGGGGTAGCCGTGGAAACACTGCAATGAAAATAAGAAACATATTTATCATTTTCTTGGTAAGTGGCTTCTGGCATGGTGCAAACTGGACTTTTATTGTATGGGGAGGTTTAAATGCTCTTTTCTTTTTACCACTGATGCTTACTTATAAAAACAGAACCAACCTAGATATTATAGCCAAGGGAAAAATCCTGCCAAAACTTAAGGAAGCCATGCATATGCTCATCACTTTTACAATGGTCACATTAGCCTGGGTATTTTTCCGGGCTGAAAATATCAATCATGCCCTGAGCTATCTTAATGAGATATTCTCATCTTCTCTAATATCCATTCCTGAATTTCATAATACCAAAAAAGCATTAACTGTAATGATCCTTATTTTCTTATTCCTTATAGTTGAATGGTTGGGAAGAGAACAACCCTATGCTATTGCGGACCTTAATCTAAGGCTGAACAAACCAATCCGTTACGCCGTGTATTATTCTATTGTTTTTATCATTTTTTGGGCCGGTGGCCAGGAGCAGCAATTTATCTATTTCCAATTTTAATATTATGAAAAAGTTTCTTTTTAAAACCGGAATATTTTTTCTGCCTTTTTTGTTCTTCATAATTGTATATTTTATTCTCGACCCTTTTAAAGTATTATATAAATATGATGCGTACTTCAATCCTTCGGAGACTGGATGTGTATTTTTAAATACCAATTATGTAAGCACCACTAATTTCGACAACCATTACGAAGAATTCAAATACAATTCATTTATTTTTGGAAGTTCCCGGGCTTTTTTCTACAGAATTTCTGACTGGCAAAAGTATATCGACAATGAGCCCGCCTATCATTTTGAGTCTGGCGGCGAAGCATTGTATTCCATTTACAAAAAAATACTATACCTCGACAAAAAGAATATTTCAATTAAACACGCACTGCTTATTTTGGATTACGATATATTGATTCAGGATTCACAAAAAAACGGCCATTTGGGGTTATCGTCCCCTCAGTTGGAAAATTACCGGAATTTTTTCAATTTCCACCTGGCCTCCATTAAAGGATTCCTTAACCTCAGATTTTTGTATGCCTATATTGATTTCAGAATTTCAGGCACCATAAAACCCTATATGACAAGGAGTTTTTTAATAGAACACCGACCTTTCAGCTACGACTATAAAACCAATGAAATTCAGTTCTCTTATTATGAAGAACTTATCAAAAAAGATAAATACTATACGGATGAACTTATGGAGGTTTTTTTCAACAGAGATTCGACAGAATCCTTTTCTCCTCCGGTCATCGGGGAAACTCAAAAGCAAATGCTCCGGACTATCATGGCTGTTTTCAGCAAGCACAATACCAACTATAAAATAATAATCAGTCCACTCTATGACCAGGTCAGGCTTGCAACAGAGGATATAAATTTTCTCAAATCATTGTATGGAGAAAAATCAGTATTTGATTTTTCAGGAATTAACAGAATTACAAACAATTACCGCAATTATTATGAAAACTCTCATTACCGCCCGCAAATTGCAAAACAACTGATGGATCAAATTTATCAGGAAAGTGAAAAATTTCAGGTTCAAAAAAAGTAACCGGCAAACCTTCGGCTAACCATTTATTCTATTTCCGAAAACCTTTTTAGCAAATCACGCACTTCCTCATGGTTTTCCACTTTAAAACCGGCCAGTGTATTGGCCATACCAACTTTAATGGTAATTGCTTCAGATGGAATTGCGGAGAACAGAAATTCATCGGTCCAGTCATCACCAATGGCAACTATTTTATCAGCAGGATTTAGCTGGAGCAACTTCTGAGCAGCCCTGCCTTTATTAATCCCCCTGTTTTTAATTTCAATCACTTTATTTCCTTCAAGAATTTCAAGATGCAGATTAGCAACCAGGCTTGTTAATTCATCTTTTAGTTCGATTGCCCGGTTAAGTCCAAGTTCAGGATCGGTTTTACGGTAATGCCAAACAAGGCTGTAGTTTTTCTCCTCCACGAAAGAACCAGGTGTGCGATCAACATAGAATTCAAGTGATGAACGTATGTTATCTTTCCATGAATCATCAAGTTGTTCTATCATCTCCCATTCACTTCCAGCAGAGCGAATCCATACACCATGCTCTACAATTAAAGTATAGGGTTTATCGCCAAACCAACTTTCAAAAGTTTTTCTGTCGCGGCCACTAATAAGCACTACCCTGTTGTTAGGATTTCCTGCCAGGTTATCAAGCAATTCATAAAGTTCAGAATCGGGTTTTGCATGGTGAGGGTTGTCTTTAAAACTTGTTAGGGTACCATCATAATCGAGAAAGTAAATTCGGTTATTTGATGATTTTAACTCCTCTATCATGGTAGCTTTATTTGCTTCAGTAAGCTTTTTGGCAAGGTATTTTTGTTCATTGCGTCTTACCTTGTCAAGTGCATTTAAAAAATCGGTCGCCCATTTTTCAATGTCATAACGCTTCAATCTTTTTTGGAGAATGGTATTTCGTTCAATTTGCTCATCCAGTGGCATTTCAATTGCCTTTTTAATTGCCTGGGCAATCTGAGCCTTGTCGTTCGGATTAATTATCAACGCTTCGCTCATCTCTTTTGAAGCACCAGCCATTTCACTTAAAATCAAAACGCCTCTGCCATCTGTTTTTGAAGCTATAAACTCCTTTGCAACCAGGTTCATTCCATCACGTATAGGAGTAATAAGGGCAATTTCGCAATAATTATATAAATCAACCAGATTCTCAAAGGGCATGGACCGGTAAAAATACCATATTGGAGTTCGGTTTATGGCTGAAAATTCCCCATTAATCCTGCCAACTGTTTCATCGACCTCACTTTTCATTTGCTGATACTGTTCCACACCTATACGTGAAGGAACTGCCAGCAAAACCAGCGTTACATTGTCACGGTATTCAGGATATTGCTGCAGAAAATATTCAAAAGCTTCCAACCGGTTTATCAATCCTTTGGTATAATCGAGCCGGTCAATAGAAAGTATAAACTTCGTTTCGGGATACAGCAGGTAATAGCGTTCCAGTTCCTTTCTTACTTCCGATTTTTCACGGACCGAACGTTTTTGTGACTCGAGTGCATAACTGTGAAACTTATCGTAGTCGATACCCATCGGAAAGTTATCCACTTTAACAACACGTCGGGGAAGATTTATTTCATTAATATTAATGTCATATCCCAACAGGCGCCTCACAGCACTCATGAAATGCCGCTCATAATCGAAGGTATGAAAACCTAGCAGATCAGCCCCAAGCATACCCTTGATAATCTCAGTTCTCCATGGCAATATGCGAAACAATTCGTAGGATGGAAAGGGTATATGCAGAAAGAAACCTATAGTGGCCTCCGGAAAACGCTCCTTCACCATTTGGGGTAACAACAGAAGGTGATAATCGTGTATCCAGATATTATCAACTCCTTCCATATTTTCTGCAATTACATCTGCAAATTTTTGATTTACCTTTTTATAGGCTTCCCATTGATCTTCATCGTAATGAACAAACTGATTAAAATAATGGAATAACGGCCATATTGTTTTGTTACTGAAGCCTTCGTAATAAAGCTCCACATCTTCCTGACTCAGGTGGACATCGACACAACTTTCTCTTTCCAGTGCCTGGTTTACCATGGTTTGCTTTTCATCCGAAAGTTCCTTTTTATCTATTCCTGACCAACCAATCCATAAACTGTTAAATGATTTGCTCACTGACATCATTCCGGTGGCCAGCCCTCCTACACTGGGAGTTACTTCAATATTGTCATTTGTTAATTTTAATTGTATTGGTAATCTATTTGAAATTATTAGAAATCGACTCATAGTTTTTTTATATTTGTTCGCCAAAAATTTTTTATACCATCTTTCAAAGTTACAGAAAAAACGACAACTAATGACAAACCTTGATTACGGAATCATTGGCAATTGCAGCAGTGCTGCCCTTATTTCAAAAACAGGGGCAATGGAATGGCTTTGTTTACCCATTTTTGATTCCGCTTCTGTTTTTGCAAAAATACTGGATAAAAAGGAAGGCGGAAGTTTTGAATTTTTAACAGGCAAAGACTATAAAATTTCTCAGAGATACCTGCCCAAAACCAATATTCTGTCAACTAAATTTTCAAATGGTACAGATACCTTCGAGGTGATTGATTTTATGCCCCGTTATTATTTTCATAATGGAAGGCAATCAATTTATTCACCACCCGACATTATTCGTTATATCAAATACAAGTCAGGTAAACCGCGCTTCAGAGTTCATTACGATCCAAAGCTTGAATATGCAGAAAAAAATACAGCAACTGAAGAAAGGAAGGATTTTATTAAAAGCTTTACAACCACGGGATCTTACGATTCGCTTTATCTATATACCAGCTTTGATAAAAAAAAGGTCATTGATGGTGAAGAAATAGAATTGTCAAAAGATGAATATTTTCTCATCAGTTACAATCAAAAACTGATGCGGCAGAATGTTGAACGATCTTACCTGAAATTGCAGCGCACCAAAGTCTACTGGCTCAACTGGACAGAAGAAACCCACCGGTTTAGCAGCTACAACAAAGAAATTGTAAGAAGTGCCCTGGTACTTAAATTGCTAATGTATGAAAAAACAGGTGCTGTATTGGCTGCCGCAACTACTTCCTTACCAGAAACTCTGGGTGAAATAAGAAACTGGGATTACCGGTTCTGTTGGCTGCGCGACGCCTCAATGGTCATCAAAATAATGACTAAAATCGGCCACTGGAAAAGTGCGGAGAATTTCCTGAAGTTTATTATCGATGTTGTATCGGATAAAGACGAGAAAATTCAGATCATGTACGGCATTAATAAGGAAAAAAACCTCAAGGAACACATCCTGACACATCTTGCAGGTTATGAAAACAGCGCACCCGTCAGGATTGGAAATGCAGCTTATAAACAAAAGCAGCACGATATCTATGGAATCCTGATGGATGTAATATTCCAGCAATTCAAGCTTTTTGAGGTTTCTTTACAAAACAGTGAAGAATTATGGACCATTACCCGCAGCATAGTTCGTACAGTAAGAAAAAACTGGCGGAAACCCGATCGGGGAATCTGGGAAATCCGCACTGAACAACGGCATTTTGTCTTTTCAAAACTGTTGTGTTGGGCGGCTATTGACAGGGCAATAAAAGTCGCAGAATTAATTAAGCGGCAGGATTATGCCGACAAATGGAAACCACTCCGCGATACAATAAAGAAGGACATCCTGGAAAAAGGATGGAGCGAAAAAGTTCAGGCATTCACTCAGGTATATGGTTCAGACGATCTGGATGCTTCTACCCTGCTCATGGAAGCATATGGGTTAATTGATGCCAAAGATCCACGATACATCAGTACAGTAAAAGCAACACAAAATGATTTGAGCCGAAACGGTCTTATGTACCGATACAAAAACCGTGATGACTTCGGATTACCAACCTCTTCATTCACCATCTGCACATTTTGGCTGATCCAGGCTCTGGATAAAATTGGTGAACACAAACAGGCAAAGGATCTTTTTAACCAACTTCTGACATACAGTAATCACCTTGGACTTTTTAGTGAAGACATTGATTTTGAATCGAAGCGGCTTTTAGGAAATTTCCCTCAGGCCTATTCACATCTTGCCCTGATAGAAACAGCAATGCTGTTTTCAAAAGACATCGAATTAAAAAGTAAATTTTCATAAAACGTGGGATTTTATCAGCTAATAACTCAACAAAAAATACCTGCCTCACGGGAAAACGTCTGGGATTTTATTTCCTCGCCTGAAAACCTCAAAAAGATTACCCCGCCTTACATGGGTTTTGATATTGTTTCCCAAAACCTTCCGGCAAAAATTTACCCGGGAATGGTTATCTGGTATAAAGTGAGTCCGCTATGGGGAATAAATACAAACTGGGTAACTGAAATCACACATGTAAAGGATTACGAATATTTTGTTGATGAACAACGGTTGGGCCCTTACTCTCTCTGGCACCACGAACATCACATTATACCATGTCAGGGTGGTGTTATTATGAAGGATATTGTATCCTATAAGCCACCCTATGGATTACTTGGTTCAGCAGCAAATTATCTCTTTATAAGAAAAAAGCTTGATGAAATTTTTAATTTTCGAACCAAAGCCATTGAATCGATTTTTGGAAGCTGGTTGGAGAACAGCCAGTTGTAGGCAACCAGTTACGCTTTAAAAATAAAATAAACAGCCAGAACCAAAAATACAAAACCAATAAGATGATTTAACCTAAAGGTTTCATTTTTAAAAAACAGCAGCGTAAATGCCATAAAAACAACCAGGGTAACTACTTCCTGAATCACCTTAAGTTCTACAAGAGAAAACGGTCCGCCGGAACCTTTAAAGCCGAGTCGGTTGGCGGGCACCTGAAAAAAATATTCAAACAATGCAATTGCCCAGCTGATAAAAATTACAGCAATCAGCGGGAGCGCCTCAAACCATTTAAATTCCCTGAATTTTAAATGCCCATACCAGGCAAATGTCATAAATGCATTCGACAATACCAGTAAAACAATAGTGTAAACAGATTTCATATTAATCAAAGAAAAAAACTGTCCAAAATTATTCATTTGGAGTATATCAGAATTCATTTCCCTCATAATTTATTTTTTTAACTCCTCCAACCCTTTCATAGTTGAGAAATCACTTTAATTGACATAGGTTTCGTTTATTTTTTATAATTTTATGCAAAACCAAAGAGAAAAGTTATGTCGAAAATTAACCGCACAGAGGCATTAAATTACCATGAGCAAAACCGGCCCGGAAAAATTGAAGTTGTACCTACAAAACCATACAATACCCAGCACGATTTATCGCTTGCCTATACCCCGGGTGTTGCTCAACCTTGTCTTGAAATAAAAAACAACCCGGAGGATGTGTACCGGTATACCGCCAAAGGAAACCTGGTTGCAGTTATAACAAATGGCACAGCTGTTTTGGGACTCGGGGATATCGGCCCCGAGGCAGGAAAACCGGTTATGGAGGGAAAAGGGTTGCTGTTTAAGATATTTGCAGATGTGGATGTTTTTGATATTGAAGTTAATGAAAAGGATCCAAAGAAATTCATCGAAGTAGTAAAAGCTATCGCACCAACATTTGGAGGGATAAACCTTGAAGACATAAAAGCACCTGAATGTTTTGAGATAGAAGAAACATTGAAAAAAGAGCTTGGGATACCCGTATTTCATGACGATCAGCATGGCACAGCTATAATATCGGCTGCCGGTTTACTAAATGCCCTGGAATTATGCGAAAAATCGATAGAAAATATCCGGGTGGTATTCAGTGGTGCCGGAGCAGCTGCCATATCCTGTGCCCGGTTATATGTAAGTATGGGACTAAATCCTGAAAATATAGTTATGTGCGATAGCAAAGGAGTGCTGAATGAATCGCGCAACGATTTAAATGCATACAAAAAAGAATTTATCACAAAACGCAAAATAAATACTTTGGAGGAAGCCATGGCAGATGCCGATGTTTTTATGGGTCTCTCTTCAGGAGGAGTTGTTTCGAAAGAAATGGTGCTATCAATGGCTAAAAATCCAATTGTATTTGCAATGGCCAATCCAACACCCGAAATATCTTATGAAGATGCAACGGAGGCACGCGAAGATATTATCATGGCAACAGGACGCAGCGATTATCCAAATCAGATTAATAATGTCCTGGGATTCCCGTTTATATTCAGGGGAGCTCTCGACGTACGGGCAACACACATCAATGAAGACATGAAAATTGCAGCAGCCAAAGCCCTTGCCAGCCTGGCCAAAGATTATGTTCCTGAAATGGTTGCGAGAGCATACAATAAACAAAACATTGTATTCGGACGGGATTACATCATTCCCAAGCCCCTCGATCCACGTCTCATTACAACTGTTTCAGCAGCTGTAGCCAAAGCAGCAATGGATTCAGGGGTTGCCAAAAAGAACATACAAAACTGGACAACCTATAAGCAGGAGCTTACCAGCCGGCTGGGGATTAACAACAAGCTTGTTATGAGTATTCGTAATAAAGCAAGGGAGAACCCGAAACGCGTTGTATTTGCTGAAGGAAATAATTATAAAATATTAAAGGCTGCCCAGTTTGTTTCGCGTGAAAAAATTGCAAAACCAATTTTATTGGGAAATGAAGAAAAAATCAAAACACTCATCAGGGAAAACCAGCTCGAAATAGAACACCTACCCGTCATCGATCCATATACAATAACAGAAGTAAAGCGACACCGGTTTGCAAAAATCCTTTATGAAAAGCGGAAAAGAAAAGGGATGTCCTACAATGAGGCTGTAGAAAATACTTTCAACAATGATTACTTCGGAGCATTAATGCTTGAAACGGGTGAGGCCGATGCGTTTATTTCAGGGTTTTCCAGAAAATATGCCGACACGATACGACCTACGCTGCAAGTTATAGGCGTAAAAGAAGAAGCGAACCATATTGCCGGGATGTATATTATGATTACAAAGCGCGGACCCATTTTCTTAGCCGATACCACAGTAAACATGAACCCTTCGGCCCAAACACTTTTTGATACGACCGTACTTACTGCCAATGAAGTAAAAAAATTTAACATCCAGCCAAAAATTGCACTCCTGTCGTACTCCAATTTCGGTGCTTTTAAAGGAGAGGGAAGTCCGGTGAGGGTAAAGGAAGCTGTTCAAATGCTCCATGAAAAATTTCCTGACCTGATTGTAGATGGTGAAATGCAGGCAAATTACGCCCTCAACGGACAAATGCGTTATAAACGCTTTCCTTTCAATAAATTGGGTGATGAAGATGCCAATACATTAATCTTTCCCAACCTCAGTTCAGGAAACATCACCTATAAAGTATTGCAAACACTTGGAACTGCTGAAGCTATCGGACCGATCCTGATGGGAATGAAAAAACCGGTACATATACTACAGCTCGACAGTTCTGTCAGGGAAATAATTAATATGGTTGCAATTGCTGTTGTGGATGCACAAACTGTTCCTTAAGCGTAGTAAAACCTAAACTCAAAAATCCTGGCAGTGAATTCCCATATTATAAAGGGTTTTGTTCAATCGTATTTGTGTTTGTAAAACAAGTGGATTTCCTTAAATTTTTGACCCCGTAATTATTCTTGAGGTGCCAGGGTACCGGAAAAGAAAGGCAAAAGTTGTACCCGCTATAGAACATGCGGCATAAGTTTACCTGAAACCATTTATTGAATAAATTTGTCCTGCCGGTATTTCATCCCCCTATGACAGAACACGTAGGCTTCAACCAGAATAATAGCCAGAGATAGAAAATCCTGGTCAATCGTAATATTTAAAATACATACAGAAAAATTAATATACCCCTTCTGCTTCCTACCTGATCCTGTCTAAATTCACAACAAATTCGGAACAAATTCGCTATAAATTCGCGAATTCGCGAATTTGTTCCGAATTTGTTGTGAATTTAATACGAATTTAATACGAAGTTATTCATGATTCAAACCCTGCTTCTTAGGTGGTGCTATCTTTACTTAACAGGTGTTTAAATTTACCCCTGGTTAATTGTTGTAATGAATTAATTCCAAATTAAAACCTTGTGATCATACCATCAACAGGCAGGACCATTGCTTTATTCATCCGGAAGAGAGAAGGTCGGGGGAAAAGAATTGGTACGCGATAAGGAGGAATTAACGTAAGATTCGATTTAAGCTTTATGAATGAAAAAAGCCTTCGAAGCCCCTGCAACAGGGAAACAACGAAGGCTTTTTATCATAACCACAAATGGGATTATTACCACCCCCAACCGTCACGATAAGTATGTTTTATCATTTCGTTGGCAAATTCGAGTGCATTCACTTCTTCCCTATCCGTATTAAACTGTGGCTGTTTGTTTACCTTTTTGTATACATGTGAAGTAATAAGATTCATCTTTTCTCCGGCACCAATATTTTTAAACTTCATATTCTGGCCATCCCATTCCAGTTCCCGTTTTAAATCCTGGAGCCGGATTGCCAGGTTACCCATCAACACCATTTCTGTAAGCGGCCCGGCATAGCTAAAATTCGAACATGCTTCTTTTCTGGAACCTGCATTTTCCTTGCTGGCACGAACCCAATCCATTTCATGCCTTCCACCTCCCAGCGGATGGTCAGGAACCCGTTCGATGGTTTTGGGAGGTGTTTTATAATCATCCAAAATAACTTTATACCCAGCCCCATAATTTGCGCTGATAATTTTTCCTTTGGTACCTACAAAGAGATTAATCTGCTCGAGTGAAACATTTGCGGGCAAATCGGCAAACCGGTGAGGTGTAATTCCGCCATCGTACCATATGAGTTTTAATTCAGGCATCGCAACATCAGGTAAATTTTTTCTGGCCGGGAAAGTAAATTCAACCCGGGAAGCCTGGGGTGCACTTTCAGTGTTAACCAGGGTAGAGCTTGATTGCACCTTTACAGGGTAATTCAGGTTCAATGCATAAAAGGGGACATCCAGCACATGGCAACCCATGTCACCAAGCGCGCCGGTTCCGTAATCCCACCATGCCCGCCAGCTCCAGGGGTGATATGCTTCATTGTATGGTCTGTAAGCTGCCGTTCCAAGGAATAAATCCCAATCGAGGGTTTTAGGGACTTTATGTACTTCTGCAGGTCGATGCAGCCCCTGAGGCCATATAGGACGGTTGGTAGTGGCATGGACTTCATAAACATCGCCGATCACACCGGCATGAATCAATTCGGCAACCAGGCGCACTTCATCGTTTGAATGGCCTTCATTTCCCATTTGGGTAGCTATTTTGTATTTTTTTGCAGCCTCTGTAAGCTGACGTGCTTCCCATATTGTATGTGTCAGTGGTTTCTGGCAGTAAACATGTTTTCCCAACTGCATCGCCATCATGGCCTGAACAGCATGTGTATGATCGGGTGTTGCAATCACTACAGCATCAATATCCTTTTGTTTCTCAAGCATCTCACGGAAATCTTTCCATTTCTTTGCTCCAGGATACGTTTTAAATACTCCGTCAGCATAATCCCAATCCACATCACATAAAGCAACGATGTTCTGACCAGGCATGTTTCGAAGATTAACTTTCCCTTTTCCACCAACACCTATACCCGCAATGTTGAGTTTGTCACTCGGAGCTATATGCCCCAATCCGGCTACTGCATGGCTCGGAATTATTGTAAACCCTGCAACGACAGAAGCAGTAGTTCCGATGAAATTCCGCCGGGAGACCAATGGTTTTTCTTTTTTGTCCATGATTTGTTTTTTTATTGATTAAATAACTTTTTTTTTCTGAATTTTGTAAATTTATTTATTTTATGTGAATGAGAAAATATTTTTTTAAATCAGATTCCTGAGAAGGACTGTTCGGTTTAAGAAAAGAAGCAAAGAAAATTTAAGAAAATCATGCTTCTCATAATGTACAGGAATCAAATGTACGTTTTCGTCTTAATTATAAAAGTTGAAAAACACAAACATGAATATTGAAAGATATCCGTCGAAGCTGCTGGAAACAGCAGTAAATGAATTTGCCAAATTACCCGGGATTGGACGAAAAACAGCACTGCGAATGGTTTTGCACCTTTTGCGTCAGAATAAAGAGGATGTACTCCTGTTTGGGCAAAGCCTGATACAACTCCGTAATGAAATAAAACATTGCCAGGTTTGTCATAATATTTCAGATACCAACGTTTGTCAGATTTGCTCCAATCCATCCCGGAATAAATCTATAATTTGTGTAGTAGAAAATATCCGCGACGTAATGCTTGTTGAAAATACAAATCAGTACAACGGGTTGTATCATGTTTTAGGTGGCATTATTTCTCCAATGGATGGCATCGGCCCCTCTGAACTGGAAATCAATTCGCTTATTGATCGCGCCGGCGAGGATGAAATAATTGAAATTATTCTTGCCCTGCCTACTACAATGGAAGGTGACACGACAAATTTTTATATTTTCAGAAAACTGAAGGAAAAGCCTGTACGGGTAACTACATTATCACGCGGAGTAGCCGTAGGAGATGATTTGGAATATACCGATGAAATTACTCTTGGAAGATCGCTGGTAAACCGTGTGCTATACGAAAGTTCTGTGGGAAAATAGTTCAGGATTAAAACAGAATCCTGTTTTTTTCCGATATTAAACGGAATCATTACATTTGAACCATAAAAGCCAGGCTGAATAAATGGAACTTTCGGTAATTATTGTAAACTACAATGTAAAGCATTTTTTGGAGCAATGCCTCCACTCAGTGTTTAAAGCATCAAAAAATATTCATACAGAAATATTTGTGGTTGACAACAATTCGGTTGATGGTTCATCACAACTTGTCCGTGAAAAATTTCCCGGGGTTTACCTGATTGAGAACCAAACGAATGCCGGCTTTTCAAAAGCGAACAATCAGGCTATCCGTAATGCAACCGGAAAATACATCCTGTTGCTGAACCCGGATACAGTTGTTGAAGAAGATACTTTTTCCAAAGTAATCAATTTCATGGATAAGCATCCTGAAGCAGGCGGACTAGGAGTAAAAATGATTGATGGAAAAGGAAATTTTCTTCCGGAATCGAAACGGGGATTGCCCACTCCCTGGGTTGCCTTTTACAAAATGTTTGGGTTGTCTGCGCTCTTTCCAAAATCAAAAAAATTCGGAAAATACCATCTCTCCTATCTCCATGAAGATTCGATACATGAGGTGGATGTTCTAGCCGGTGCCTTTATGCTGCTACGAAAAAAAACTATTGAAGAGGTAGGTTTGCTGGATGAGACTTTTTTCATGTACGGAGAGGATATTGATCTGTCGTATCGGATAACAAAGGGTGGATATAAAAATTATTATTTCCCTGAAACTACGATAATCCATTACAAAGGAGAAAGCACAAAAAAAGGTTCACTGAATTATGTGAAAGTTTTTTACACTGCCATGATCATATTTGCCAAAAAACATTTTTCTTCAGGAAAAGCCAGCACCTTTTCATTCCTCCTGCACCTGGCAATATGGTTCCGCGCCTTTCTGTCGATAATTCGTCAGTTCTCAAACCGGATTATTCTTCCGCTGCTGGATGCACTCATAATTTATTCAGGTTTTCTTTTGCTCGTTCCTTTGTGGGAAAGGTTCTATTATGAACCTTCCTATTATCCTCCATTTTTCCTGCAGGTTGTAGTTCCGGTTTATATTATTATATGGCTGTTATCCATATATTCTTCGGGAGGTTATAAAAAACCTGTCAGCCTTCTGCAGGTTATGCGCGGAATTTTGTGGGGTACAGTAGTTATTTTGCTAGTGTATTCGCTCATCGATGAGGAATATCGGTTCTCCCGGGCACTCATTCTGTTAGGTACTTTATGGGCCGGCTTTGCATTGGTTATCTACAGGCTTGTATTTTACCTGATGAAATGGAAGGCATTTGGTCTTGATATCAAACGAACAAAAAAGATTGCCATTGCTGGTCATGCTGCTGAAGCGATGCGGGTAAGGGATATTCTGAGGCAAACACGAATCCAGGCTGATTTTGCAGGGTTTATTGCTATTGATAATTCTGAAACAAATAACCAATACATTGGGTCAGTAAATAAATTAAGTGAAATAATCCGCATTCATCGTATTGATGAAATTATCTTCTGTGCTGAAAATATCAGCTCTGCCGATATAATCAGGGCTATGCTTGAACTTAGCAACCTTAATGTGGATTTTAAAATTGCTCCCCCAGAGAGCATCAGCATTATTGGGAGCAATTCCATCCATACGGCAGGAGACTTATATGTAGTACATATTAATTCCATTTCGAAACCGGCAAACCGGAGGAAAAAGAGGCTTTTTGATTTGACTGCTGCTTTTTCATTGTTACTTGCCAGTCCTGTGCTTGTCTGGTTTTATAAGGATAAAAATGCATTTATAAGAAATGCGTTTAGAGTGTTAAAAGGGGAAAAGTCCTGGGTGGGTTATTCGGGAAAAGTTAACCAAAACCCTGAACTTCCGGTTATAAAACCTGGCATTCTTTCTCCGGTTGATATGTTTGACATTAGCAGCCGGAATTTAAATCAAGATATCTCATTGAGCCGGTTGGATGTTTTATATGCCCGAAACTACAGCATACTCTCCGATGCAGAAATTATTCTGAAAGGATGGCGGCAACTGGATAAATAAAATGCATTGATTAATGAACAAACTAACTGCAAATTCAGTATACATATAATACCCTTCCCACTTTCTGAAAGAAGAGTAATTATGATTCAATTGAAGTTTCCGTCTAGAAAAATACTAATAAAAGACCTTTAATGAATAATTGGCTGACTCATGGAAAAATAATTCTCAGGCCACTCGAACCTGAAGATGTAGAGGTACTTTACCGATGGGAGAATAATATGGATCTTTGGGAGTTAAGCAATACACGCACACCATTCTCAAAATATCTGTTAACGGAATACATTAAAAATTCAGCTAAAGACATATACGAAACAAGGCAATTGCGCCTCATCATTGAAAATTGGGAAAAGCATGCTGTAGGGGCTATTGATTTGTTTGATTTCGATCCTTACCATATGCGGGCAGGCGTTGGAATATTGATTTACAACCGTGAAGATCGTGGCCGGGGTTATGCTTCAGATGCACTGGCTGCATTGGCTGATTTTGCACTTAGTTCGCTCGGGCTCAAACAACTGTTTGCCAACATAGCTGCAGACAATACAGTAAGTATTAACTTATTCGAAAAAGCCGGATTTGAAATGAATGGTGTAAAAAAATACTGGATAAAAACAGCTACAGGCTGGAAGGATGAATATTTTTTTCAAAAAATCATGGTCTGAGATCAATATTCCGGCACTTCATTAAGAAATGTATAGCTGTTCTGCATATAATCAATTTGGCAGGCATAGTGGTGTATCCCGTTTGTAACTACAACCCTTTCCACTTTCAGGGCCATGTTGTAACGTACCACCTGATCAAAAACCTCCTGAGATATTTTCACGCCGGGAGCTTTGAATTCAGCAATAAGAAAAGGTTTGCCTGCCTTTGTATAGGTAAGAAGATCGAACCGAAAAAGCACATTGTTTATAGAAATTTGTTTTTCCACAGCCATCAGGGATTCAGGATAATTTTTTTCCCTTATTAAATAAAGTATAAAGTGCTGTCTTACCCATTCTTCAGGAGTCAGTAACACATACCGCCTGCGAATTCTGTCAAAAATATAATTCTTATTTCCTTTGATGGTGAATCGAAATTCGTAACGCGGTAAATTAAGTTCCTGCATTCCCTGTTTTTATTTTAATGATGTTTACAGCAACAATTGGCAAGCCACATGGAAAAATGTATTTTTGTGAATGCCTGTTTATTTTTAACAAAATAAACCATTCTTCTGTAAATTTGAGTAAATGAAGACAAAAAAAGAAATAGTGGAAAACTGGCTGCCACGCTATACGGGCAGAAAACTTGAAGATTTTGGGGAATACATTCTGCTTACAAATTTCATGGGATATGTTGAAAAGTTTTCCTTACGGTTTGAAGTACCGGTAACGGGAAGTGATAAAAACATGCCAAATGCAACAGCAGAAGGCATTACAATTATTAATTTTGGAATGGGTAGCCCAAATGCTGCCACCGTAATGGATTTACTTAGCTCCATTAAGCCCAAAGGGGTGCTTTTTCTGGGTAAATGCGGGGGATTAAAAAAGAAAAACAAACTTGGTGATTTTATTCTACCCATTGCAGCCATTCGAAACGAGGGTACATCGGCCGATTACCTCCCGCCTGAAGTACCTGCATTGCCTGCATTCAATATCCAGCGTGCGGTATCACATGTGTTACGCAACAGCGGTTTCGATTACTGGACCGGGGTAGTTTACACCACCAACCGGAGGGTGTGGGAATACGATGACCGGTTTAAAAAATACCTTACGAAAACACGGGCCATGGCCATAGATATGGAAACGGCTACTTTATTTACAGTGGGATTTGCAAATAAAATACCCACAGGGGCACTCCTGCTGGTTTCTGATCAGCCTATGATATCGGCAGGTGTAAAAACAAGCGATAGCGATAAACTGGTAACTATGGAGTATGTAGATATACACATTCAGGCAGGTATCGATGCATTGCTTGAAATTAAAAATCATGGCCTTTCCGTAAAACACTTAAAATTTTAAATATGGAGTTTGAAAACATCTTTCAAAACCTAAAAAAGAAAGTTTATCATCCGATATACCTGCTGCAGGGTGATGAACCCTATTTCATTGACCAGGTCTCAAATTATATTGAGAAACATGTGCTTACTGAGGAGGAAAAAGGTTTTAACCAAACCATCTTTTATGGAAAGGATACGGAAGAACGCACTATTGCACATGCTGCATTGCGTTACCCAATGATGAGTGACAAACAGGTAATTATTGTAAAGGAAGCCCAAAGCCTGAAAAATATTGAAGAGCTTGCCCCCTATGCATCTAAACCAATGCCGTCAAGCATTCTGGTGCTGAATTATAAGTATAAAACCCTCGATAAAAGAACAAAACTGTATAAAGAAATAGCAGCAAAGGGAGTGGTACTTACCACAAAAAAATTGTACGAAAACCAAATACCTTCATGGATTGAAAAATTCCTTAAGCAATACAATTATACTATTGCACCACAGGCAAGTCAGATTTTGACTGATTCATTAGGTACAGAACTTGGGAAAATTGCCAACGAGTTGGGCAAGCTGGTAATTGCGGTAAAAGACACCACACATATAACCCCGCTCCATATCGAAAAAAACATAGGAATAAGCAAAGATTTTAACCAGTTTGAATTACAGGAAGCTCTGGCAGCAGGGAATATTTTAAAAGCCAATCAGATTATTAACTATTTTGGATCAAACCAGCAGCAGCACCCCATACAAATGACAATCTCGTCGTTGTTCAACTTTTATTCCAAGTTATTTGCGATTCATTTTATGGCCGACAAATCAGAACAGGGAGTAATGAGAAAAATGGGCGGACATCCTTTTTACATCAAAAAATTAATAACAGCAGCCAAAAAATACAATCCTACCAAACTTTATGAAATTATAGGTATCTTGCGTGAATACGATTTAAAAAGCAAAGGAATGGGAAGTTCGACATTGACTGACCCTTCTGAATTGCAAAAAGAAATGATATATAAAATATTACACTAAATGATAACCTGGATTATAATAGGAGTAACTGCCCTAATTTCATATGTGGCATTCCAGAATCCGGCCTTAATGGATAAGCTGCAGTTTAATGCGGCGTTAATCGTTCACCGTAAACAATATTACCGGTTAATTTCACATGCTTTTATTCATGTCGGCTGGACACATCTGCTGGTCAATATGCTGGTATTGTATTTTTTTGGTGGCCATGTGGAAAATTACTTTGAATATTTTTTTGGGAACAAATCCACTTTTTTCTATTTGATACTATACTTCGGTGGTATTTTGATTTCCAACGCCTGGAGCCTTTACAAGCATCAGAATGATTACTATTACAATGCAGTAGGTGCTTCAGGAGCTGTATCAGCGGTACTTTTTACGTTTATTTTTCTCAACCCGTGGGAGATGTTGTATCTTTTTGCCATAGTGCCCATTCCAGGAATTATTTTTGCGGTTGGTTACCTCATTTATTCCTATCAGATGGGTAAACGCAAGGCAGACAATGTAGCCCACGATGCCCATTTTCTGGGGGCGGTTTTTGGCTTTATTTTTCCAATAATTCTAAGACCTGAATTATTTAAGCGATTTATTGAGCTGCTGCCAAACTTTTAAAATATCAGCCTCAATAAACAGGAGACATTGCTTTCAGGATAGCATAGTATTTCAATTTATCGGCTTCCTTTCGGTTTTTTTAATAATTCTTTCCGCGAGTTTTAAAAACCTGTATAATACTGCATAATATTAATAATCCATTACATTTTCATGAAACAATTACCTGGAAAAGAAACATATTCGTTGTATTGCCAACAGGAAACATAAATCACTATCAATATAAATATGAAATCTTTTAAGAAGAAAATTCAGAACGAAATTTCACAATTACTTGATTCTGAAGGTTATCCCACGAAGGAGGTGCTAAAAGACGATGAAATCGATCATTTACCGGAACCGGTAAAAAAATGGCTAAACATTTCAGGTGCAGTAGGCAGAACAAAAATATCATCTGTGTTTTTAAGGCAGAAATTCCTGATGAAACTAAAACCTAAACAAAAGAAATGGTATCGTGCCGAAGCACAACAAGTGTTTACAATATCAAATCCGGCATTTATCTGGAAAGTTCATTTAAAAATCGCTCCTTTTGTTGCTGTTCTTGGCCGAGACAAATTCACTGAAGGAAAAGGTGAAATGCAAATGAAACTGAATGGGTTTATCAACTTAGGAAACAAAACCGGGATAAGAATGGATGAAGGTACTTTACAAAGATACCTTGGCGAAATTGTCTGGTTCCCGTCGGCCTCTATCAGCCCTTATATTGAATGGACCGGGATTGACAGCCGTTCTGCCAAAGCAGTCATGACATGGAAAGAAACTTCGGGTTCAGGTACATTTTTCTTTGATGAAGAAGGTCGTTTTGAAAAATTCATTGCTCAGCGATACTTTGGTAATACGACCAATTCGAAACGTACCGAATGGATTATTACTGCACAGGAACATACCCAACGGAACGGTGTCACTATTCCTTCCAAATTGGAAGCAATGTGGATTCTGGATTCAGGCCCATGGACATGGTGCAACATCGAAATTATTGAAGTACGTTACAATAGCAGGCTAATTAAGTTTTAAGTTGTTGTATTGTAATAGTTCTTTCAGAACTCACTGTTAAGTAACCTGACACTTGAATATTTAAATGAAAAACGGGTTAAATCCCGATGAAAACTTCCGGGTGAAAAAGAAATCCATAACAAGAGGATACATATTATCACTTAAATTAAAGGAAAGTTGTAAATTTACATTCCTGCCCCTCCCCTCTGCAATAGTTCTTTACGTTTTTATAATTTGTTGAACTAAAAAGTTGAAAAAATGAAGAAACTAATATCATGGGTTGAAATTCCCGCTGAAGATTTCCAAAGGGCGGTTGATTTTTACAATTCAATTCTGGGTATCGAGTTAAATAAAGATTGTGGCAGAGAAAAAATGGCCTGTTTTCCTAGCGGGGAAGGAGCAATTTTCAGCACACCTGGTTTCAAACCCTCAAAAGATGGGGTTATAGTAAATTTTGATGTGGGCAGCAGATTGGATACCACGATTGAAAAGATTAAGGAAAAAGGAGGTTCAATTGTGAAACCAAAAACAAAAATTGATGGAGAAGGTCAGGGATATTTTGTCTTGTTTATTGATTCTGAAGGAAATAAATTAGGACTTAACGGTGAATAACACAAAACGGATTCCATCTTTATTTTAGCTAAATACATTGCTATTTTAAAAATAGAATCCTGAACAATTAAATTACATTTTACAGTTGTTTAAAGAAATCATTGCCCTTATTATCTACAATTATGAATGCTGGAAAATTCTCTACTTTTATTTTCCTTACAGCCTACATTCCCAATTCTGGAAAATCGGTCACTTCAACCGATTTAATACTGTCACGCGCTAATATTGCCGCCGGACCACCAATTCCAAGGTAAAACCCTCCATGGTTTTTACAAGCTTCGGTAACCTGCAGTGTCCGGTTTCCTTTTGCCACCATTACCATTGAACCGCCTTTACTCATAAACCCATCGACATACGGGTCCATCCTTCTGGTAGTAGTTGGGCCAAAACTTCATAATGCCATACCTTTGGGAGTTTTTGCCGGAAAAATTTAATGAAGTAATTTATTAAAGCCAAAAGTCCCATTGGAATTTTGTATCCGGCATTCAAAATAGTAAAATGGATTGGCAAAGAATTTCCCACAATCATTTATCATCATGGAAACAACGAACGGCCATCCGATTAAATGATCCGGTCTAATAAGACAACAATGCAACGATATGTGTTGAAACCCCGGCAGAAAATTTCGAACGTTTATTGAGTTTTACTATGCGGTTTTTAATCTCGGTTTGGAGGGATTCGATTTTAGAGCGAATAGCTAATTTTGCTTTCAATGTAAAATAGATTAATTTTGATAGAAAAATTTAATGTTGTTTGAATGGGATGATAAAAAACGTTTGTCTAATCTTGAAAAACATAGGATTGATTTTGCAGATGTAATCCAATTATTTAAAAATCCATATTTGACCAAAGAAGACAGAAGAAAAGATTATGGTGAAAAACGCTGGATTGTTCTTGGAATTGTAAACGATAGGATAGTTGTCGTGGTCTTTGTTTTTAGAAAACAAAATATTCGGATTATTTCAGCACGGAAGGCAAACAAAATTGAAAGGAGTATTTATCATGAAAAATTTAAGAAACGAGGATAGTAAAAAAAATAATATTAAAGATTCGGAAATCAATTATTCTGAAATTCCTGCTACAGATGATAAATTTTGGGAAGATGCTGCTGCCATATATCCTCAAAAAAAAGTATCTGTTCAATTAGAAATTGATGAGGATATTGCAATATGGCTGAATGAATTGGGGAATGATTCCGACAATGCTGTTAACAATTTATTGCGTTCTTATTTTATTGGTGCAAAACATTTTACTGAAAAATAGCCCACGCTTTGTCAGTACTCTCAAAAAAAAAGTTCCATCGTTCATATAAAATTAACGATAGAATTTCTTTAAATACTTTGACAGTATTCAATTATTTTCAGGAATAACTACAATTGCTTAAAAAAATCATTGCCCTTGTTGTCCACAATAATGAAAGCAGGGAAGTTTTCCACTTTTATTTTACGAACAGCTTCCATTCCGAGTTCCGGAAAGTCAACAACCTCAACCGATTTTATGCTGTCGCGGGCCAAAATGGCTGCGGGCCCTCCGATTGAACCCAAATAAAAGCCTCCATGCTTTTTGCATGCATCGGTCACCTGCTGTGTGCGGTTACCTTTTGCAACCATGATCATAGAACCTCCAACGCTCATGAACTCATCCACATATGGGTCCATTCTTCCGGCGGTAGTCGGTCCAAAACTTCCGGATGCCATACCTTTGGGTGTTTTCGCAGGGCCGGCATAATACACCGGATGATTTTTAAGATATTCGGGTAAAGGTTTGCCTTCATCCAGCATCTTTTTTATCTGTGCATGAGCAATATCCCTTGCCACGATTAAAGTACCGCTAAGATTAAGCCTGGTTTTAACCGGATGTTTATCGAGCTCACTCAGGATTTTTTCCATTGGCTGATCCAAATCTATATCAACTGCCGGCTGTAAATTCGGCGCTTCTTTTGGCAGAAAACGCGCAGGGTTCTTTTCCAGTTCCTCAAGGAAAATACCATCGGCAGTAATTTTTGCTTTAATGTTTCTGTCGGCGCTGCAGCTTACCCCCAAACCGACAGGACAAGAAGCGGCATGACGGGGTAACCGGATAACACGCACATCGTGTACAAAATATTTACCCCCAAACTGGGCTCCGATGCCGCTTTGGCGACAGATTTCCTCAACCCTTTTTTCCCATTCCAAATCTCTGAAAGCCTGCCCTCCTTCATTTCCTTCGGTTGGCAGGTGATCGTAATAACCGGCCGAGGCTTTTTTCACTGCCGATAAAGTAGCTTCAGCTGAGGTTCCCCCAATAACAAGTGCAAGATGATATGGCGGACAAGCAGAAGTTCCCAGATCATTAATTTTTTCCTTTACGAATTTGGTCAGATTTTCTTCCGTAAGCAGTGATTTGGTTTGCTGGTACAAGTAACTCTTGTTGGCTGAACCACCACCTTTAGTTATAAACAGAAATTCATAGTTATTTCCTCTGGTAGCATATAAATCAATCTGTGCAGGTAAATTAGTCCCTGTATTCATTTCCCCGAACATTGAATAAGGTACCACTTGAGAATACCTCAGGTTTTCCTCTTTATAGGTGTTAAAAATTCCCTTTGAAAGGTATTCGGCATCATTCACACCAGTATAAACATTTTCACCTTTCTTCCCCAGTACAATTGCAGTACCGGTATCCTGACAGGTAGGCAGTTCTCCTTCGGCTGAAACTACCTGGTTTAACAGCATGGTATAGGCAACAAAACGGTCGTTATCGGTAGCCTCCGGGTCTTTCAGGATATCAGCCAATTTTTCAAGATGAGATGCCCGAAGGTAAAATGAAACATCGGTAAAAGCTTCACGAGCCAGCAGCTCTAGCCCCTCAGAGGCCACTTTTAATATTTTTCTGCCTTCACATTCTGTTACGGACACATAATCTTTTGTGACTAAACGGTATCTGGTTTCGTCTTTTAATATAGGAAACGGTTCCTGGTATTGAAATTCTGCCATTCGTATTAGTTATTTTATTTTTTTTCGGGGTAAATATACAACTATTAGCTGTATTGCAGAGAACCGGCCAACAGTACATGAAGGATTAACAGACTCTTCATAAATATTGTCAATAATGGCATAAAAATTCAACATGAAGATGACTGAACTTGTTTTATTCTGTACTTCTTAATAAAAATCATTATTTTAGTTCATAAATCATTTCGAAAAATGGCAGTTACTGTAAATCGTCAAACTCTGATTCACGAATCCTTTTTTAGGTTAATTATTGATAATGCCGCTGTGGGAATAGCCCAGGTTGATCCTACCGGAAAGCTACTAATGGTAAACAAAAAGATTTCCGAAATAACAGGATATTCAAATGAAGAACTCCTGACAAAAACGTTTTACGAAATTACACATCCTGATGATCTGGAAGCCGATGTTAAAAAGTCTGAAGCTCTCTTTCGTGGAGAAATTGATTCTTTCAGCATGGAAAAACGGTACATTAGGAAAGACGGAACAATTGTGTGGGCGAAACTTAATGGGTCAGCTGTTTTTGATGATAATGGGAAATTTAATTCATTTATTGGTGTAATTGAAGATATAACAGAAAAGAAAGAAACAGAAGAAGCACTACAAAACATTCTGAAGCATTATAAAATTGCATCTTCAGCTGCAAAAATAGGTGCTTATTTCAGGAATCTGCAAACAGGAGAAAATTACTGGTCACCGGAATTACTCTCTTTATTCGGTTTGAAACCCGACGAACCCTTTCCGATGAAAGATGGGATTCCCCGTGCAGTTCATCCCGATGATCGTGAAAGTGTTCTTAATCTGGCACAACGTCATTATGACCAGTCAAACAATACAGAGTTTAGCAGTGATCACCGTATTATTTTGCCAGATGGCACTATCCGCTGGATGAATGTCAGGGGAATAACAGAACGTGATTTTAAAAAAGACCCGTTAAAAACCTACGGTATCGCTATGGATATTACGGAACGCAAAAGCATTGAAAAAGAACTGCAGCGTAAAGTTGAAGAAAATGAAAAGTTGATGAATGTAGTGCCGGCAGCAATATGGATTTCCAGCGATCGGGATTGCTATCACGTGAGGGGGAATGCTATGGCAAATAAACTTTTTGAAGCTGAACCGGAAGAAAATGTAGCTGCAAAATTAATTTCAAAACGTACTTTCCTACGTAATGGAGTAAAGCTGAATACAAATGAACTGCCTATGGAATTAGCAGCCAGTGAAAATATACCGATATTAAATCAAATAATTGATGTTATTCTGCCCGGTGGAAAAATGCTTAACATACAGGGTTCTGCAGCGCCGCTTAATGATGAACAAGGAGAGGTTCGTGGGGCAATTGGTGCATTTATAGACATTACTGATCGGGTTGAATCGGAAAAAGCATTAAGGGAAAGTGAAGAAAAACTGCGGATACTGGCCAACAATATGTCTCAGCTCGCCTGGATGATGGATAAGGACGGCTGGGTTTTTTGGTACAATCAACGTTGGTACGATTATACAGGTACCACTTTTGAGGAAATGAAGGGCTGGGGCTGGAAAAATGTACATCATCCCGATCATATCGACAGAGTGATTCAAAATAAAAATCGTGCAATTGAAACAGGAGAAGTATGGGAAGAGCTTTTTCCCCTTAGGAGTAAGGAAGGTAAATACCGTTGGTTCCTTACCCGGGCCGTTCCATTAAAAGACGAGAATGGAACAATAATTCGATGGCTTGGCACAAATACCGATGTTACCCACCAGCGTGAAATCGAAAACAAGCTTAAATACGACAATAAACTTTTTGAAGACCTGCTTTACATATCTGCTCACGACTTGAAAGGCCCCGTAGCCAATATGCATGGAGCTCTGGACCTGATGGACAGCCTGCCAATGGAAAAAAAAGTATTCTTTCTAAACCGGTTTCGCGATTTGGCCGACCAGCTAAATATAACCATCCAGGGGATTACCGATATACTTCGCATGCGCAATGACGATAAAACTGCCGCAACTGCCTTAAATGTAGACAGGTTACTGAATAAAATACTGGCCGAATTAAATTATCCGGTTCATCATGCCTCAATCCATCGTAATTTTGAAAAAACAACCATAAATTATATTGAAGTTTTTCTCTACAGTATATTAAAAAACATTCTGAGCAATGCCTTAAAATATAGACGTGATGATATTCCTCTTTGCATTGATATAACTACACATTTAAAAAAGGATTACACACTGTTAACAGTTAGTGATAATGGAGTAGGTATAGACTTAAAAAAGTATGGTGATAAATTGTTCTTACCTTTTCAGCAGATCAAAGCGGAAAAGAACAAAGGAACAGGAATTGGCTTGTATCTCATTAAAGAGATAGTCGAGAAAAATGGAGGCTACATAAATATTGAAAGTACTCCCGGAGAAGGAACAAAATTTAATTGTTACCTGAGAGAATATTAAAATAATGTAACTACAGACTAACAAGCATGCCGGACTTCCCGAAGCTATTTACCCTATTTATTTCTGCACAAAATTAGTTCCTTGAGGAATGACAGAGTCATAACCGGCTATTAAATCATTTGCAGTTCAATTTAAAAATAATAGTGATATTGGAAATCATTGTCCATTTGAACGATTCCTATGTAAACTCAGAGAGGCATCACCCTTACACATTGAAGAAAAACAGAGACGACAAAAAATCATTCTTCAATAAAGTACCGCAATTGGTCGAGCATAATTGGGACATCTTCGCTGTCAATGTCCTGCCTGAGCAGATAAGGCAAATCCTCTTCAAATACCTCTAAAAATTCAGGCTCCGTAAATCCTTCCTTCGAAATAGATTTCTGATAATATTCCAGTGCCTCCTTTCTTTTTCCCAGGCTCCACTGAACATGCCCTATATTCATATAATCGTGCTTATTGGGTTCATTAGCAATAATCTTCAGCAGATATTTTTCTGCCTGCTCTTTCTTGCCGGTAAGGAAGGAGCACCATGCAATGGGGCGCCACACTTTTGTATTTCCGGGCGACAGATATTCCACCTTAAAATAAACATTTAAAGCCTCTTCAAACTGGTCGAGTTCAAGCAGGCAATGCCCAATGTTGAGCTGATTATTTAAATTATCGGGTTCTAACTTCTCAGCCTCCCGGTAATAATCGAGTGCCTCAGCAGGCTGTTTCAGGTTTCGGTAACAGAGCGCAATCTTTTTAAGATTCCACGAACGGTTAATGTCATATAATTCGGCCTTAAGGTATCCTTCAAGGGCTTTTTCAAAATTACCCGTTTTTTGGTAGCAAAAAGCAATCTTTTGGTACAGTTCACCTGTCTGCTCAAGTTTTAGCAAACTACTGAAGATTTCAGAAGCTTCAGCAAAATGGTTTTTCGCGAAATAATATTCTGCAATGTTTCTCAGAACTTTCGGGTCTTCCTTTAAAATACTACCTAATTCAATCTTATTGTGGAAATCGAACCGCCATTTGAATATATCTTCGAAATCATGTTTGCGGGGAAACAACTTATAAAACCGGTATAAATCCTGAATATACTGGTTGGAAACAAATTCTGCTTTTCTCGCAGCATCAAGTAACATTTCATCATCCTCTATTTCTTTCAACTGTTCCATTTCGGCGTTTATTCCCTGAGCCAGAAATTCACGGTTTTCTTTTGGCAGACTTTGCATACTGAAGCAAAAAGAATATTTATCAGAATTGCATAATATAGGAGCTTTACTGACAACATCAATTAAATGTTTGTTAACCACATCAGAAACATCAAGGGAGCTAGATATTTCCGGATTTTCGGGAAAGAAAGGAATAAACCAGTTGCTCATCTCATTATAAAACGGGAAAGATTTTAACATGGCAAATGATCCCATAAAAACATCAGCTCCTTCCATTTGCAGTTCAGAAAACTCCTCCATTTTATTTATAAGGCCTGGAGAATCTTTAAAAATCTCTTCCCAATCAGGATTTTTATCTTCTGTAAGTCCTTCCTCCATTAAGCTGTCGAGATTGATTTTATCTTTAAGGTTAGGGCTAATTTTAATCATCTCAGGAAGAATTTCATCTCTTATTCGCTGCTGTAACTTCTCGGTCTCTTTACTTCGGATAAACTGCACGATAATTCGCTCAAGATTTTGTTTGAACTGCGGGCTCTCATTCAAAAGTTTTAACCTACCGGTAACTGATGGGTAAAAAGGCAACCTGATATTGAAATGGTAAAGGTTTATAAGCAGCCCGACAAGTGCGCGCTGATTAATTTCAACTTCCTGTGAATCGTACGTATCGAAAAGAATGTTAAACTTTTCCTGATCGAAATAACGTTGTAAACTGAGCGTCAATGCTGAAACAACAAACGATTTATAAGGAATAGTCATTACAGGTCTCAATAGAAAGGTTCGGATTGCTTCAGATTCCTCAGGTGCCAGTTTGTCTCGAAACCAAATGTGATAAAACATCCTTCGCATATTTTCCAGATTTTTTTTTGCTGCAACTAGGGCAGTTTCTTCATCTTCAGGAGAACTGCTGTCGTCCTGCAAATAAAAATCTTCCAGGCCGGATGTGAATTTAGAGAAATCCTGGATGTATTGATCTTTAAACATGCGTTTTTTTTCATATTCCACTGAAGGGGAATATTTTAGTCGAATGGCTTCATTTATTTTATCTGTCAGTTCGAAAACCGAAACAAGGAGTTTACGATATATTTTTTGCCTTTCAGGATCACGAATTCCTTCTACAGTATATTTCAGCATAAAATGATAAGTCTCTTCCAAGTTCCTGAATTCATCGGTATATTCCCCCAGGCTGTTTTGAGATATAAGTTTACCTATTAAATCAAAAGCTGGCTTCAATCTTCTTGCTGCCAGATTGTTGCATATTTCATTATATTGTTTATTCAGTTCCTCTGTTGTCATAATACAATCCTCTTTTCAAATTTAGATTAAAAAGAAAAAGTATCAAAAAATAAACCAATGATTTAAGGGTGCGGAAATGGCAGGATTTAAGCAACATTAAAAATTTCTTTAATACTTTCTGTAAAATTCCAGTTGCTGTTTAATTGATTTGTCAAGTGGCATTATCTATTTTTTTATTTGCCAGCTGGAAATCGTCACCATCTGCCTCAGGTTCTTCTTGTGTATTCTTTTCTTCCGGGATGTAATGAAGTTTTATAAAAATAGGAAAATGATCGGACCCGATGCTTTGCAACCGTTTTAACTTTACTAATTTAAAATGTGACGAATGAAATACATGATCCAATGACCACCGGAATAAGGGATATTTAGCATGGAAAGTATTGTAAAATCCTCTTCCAATCCTGGGGTCCAGCAACTTACTTACTTTCTGAAAAAGGCGGGTTGTATTTGACCATGCAACATCATTAAAATCTCCAGCTATTAATACAGGTTCGTTCAGTTTTAATACCTTCTTTCCTACAACCAGAAGTTCAGCATCACGATTGGTTGAAGTAGTACTCTCTGTCGGGAAAGGCGGTTTCGGGTGCAGACAAAATATTTTAAATTCATCTTTCTCACTTAATCTCACCCTGACTTCAAATGAAGGAATATCATCTTCAAAAAGAAAATTAATTTTCTCATCTTTTAATTTAAGCTTTGAATAAAGAATCATTCCATATAAATTATTCTGAGGCATTTTAATAGTATAAGGATACTCCCTCCCGATTACAGCCAGCTGTTCTTCCCACCATTTATTTGCTTCAATTACAAGCAATAGATCGGGTTTCATTTTTTTCACCAGATTTATCAATTTTTCATATTTCCGGTTAGGCTGGTATACATTGCTTACAATTAATGAAAAAGTATTGACCGATTGATCCCCCTTGTAAGATTTCACCTGTTTTTTTGTAAAGATGGTATAGCGATAAATCTTTCTTCCCTGATAAAAAATACTCAACAAAAGCAGTCCTGTTAAAAGGTAATGCCAGGTTTCAGTGTAATCAAAAACCACATAATTTACACCTACAGATAAAATCAATAAAAAACTGACTTGAAGCCGTGGAAAATCAAATACCCTAACCCACCAGTAGTCCCATCGTAAAAGAGATATAAATGTGGCGTAAATAAAAAACAAAGAAAGTGTTAATACAACAGCACTTATTATATTCACGGTTTCACGATTATAATTGATTATTTCCAAAATTTTAGTAATCAATTCCCACCCTCCCTACTTTTCGAAACATGGGAGCAGATACTAATGTAAAGTAAACAAAATCAATTTGGTTTATGTTTTAGATTCTCATACTCAGAATATGAATTTCAATAAAAAAGTTGAACATATTAAACGCTACAAGGATCTGGCAGGTCTACTATACAAGTATGGTCAATCAGATATTGTAAAAAAAATGAATTTGCCGGAGCCTGACTTTGAGCGACAATCCGGACACGATTCGAAAGCTGAAGATTTACCCGATGATTTGGAAAAACTAGGTCCTACATATGTAAAACTCGGACAGTTTTTATCCACCCGTGCTGATTTTTTGCCTCCTCAATATCTAACAGAACTTACCCGGCTTCAGGATAAGGTAAAACCGATTCCAGAAGATGAAATGGAAACAGTATTAACGGCTGAACTCGGTACCCGTATTTCAAAAGCATTCGATTTCTTTGATTATACACCCATGGCATCCGCTTCACTGGGGCAGGTTCATTTTGCCCGCTTACGAGGAGGAAAACCTGTAGCAGTAAAAATTCAGAGGCCTAATATCCGGGAACAGATTTTTAACGATCTGGATGCTTTCCAGGATATAACAGCATTCCTTGAAAAACATACAGACCTTGGAAAGCAACTGATGATACATGCCACGCTGGAAGAATTTCGGAAAGCAGTAACCCAGGAATTGGATTACCTGCAGGAAGCTCAAAACCTGATAACACTGGAAAACAATCTTAAGGAATTTCCCCGAATCATCGTTCCGCTTCCAGTAATGGATTATTCAACTTCCAGAATTCTGACTATGGACTTTATAAAAGGGAAAAACATCAACAAAATAACACCACTTGGACAAATTGAACTGGATGGAGAAGCTCTGGCAGAAGAACTTTTTAAAGCATACCTGCATCAAATTTTAATCGATGGGTTCTTTCATGCCGACCCCCACCCAGGAAATATCTATATTACCGACACGGGTGATTTGGCCCTTCTCGACCTTGGAATGATAGCCCGTGTGCCGGAAAAACTCAAAGCCAAACTAATTAGAATACTTCTTGCGGTAAGTGAAGGGGACGGAGAAAAAGCAGCGAACTGGACACTGACAATTGGTGAGAAAAAGGAAAATGCAAATGAAAAAGAATTTATAAAATCGGTAACGGAACTTGTAAATGAATACAGCAACAATACCTTGCAACACATTGAAGTCGGCCGTATGATTCTTGAGATTACCAGGATATCAGCAGAAAATAATATAAGGTTGCCCAATGAGGTAATAATGTTGGGGAAAGCTTTCATGAATTTAGACAGAGCAGGACGAAAGCTCGATCCTGATTTTGATCCTAAAGCTTCCCTGCGCCGGAATGCACCAAAGCTTATTAAAAGAATTATTTCCAACAGCTTGAAGCAGGGAAATTTTTACGAAAAACTGCTCGACACAAAAACTATAATTGAGAATCTTCCGGCGCAATTAAATCAAATTCTCAAGGCATTGGCGGGTAATAAATTTACCATTCAGACAAAAATTCTTGATGAAAATGATTTTATTGATGGATTAAAAGAATCAGCGAACCGTTTAACTGTGGGTGTCATACTTGCTGCCCTTATAGTAGGAGCTTCACTACTCATGCAGGTAGAAACTACCTTCCAGTTATTTGGTTACCCTGGAATTGCCATATTGTTTTTTTTACTTGCTGCAATTGGAGGTGTAATTCTCGTTTTTCGAATTATTTTTAAAGATTAAGGTCTTGGCTGTCTAGTGTAATGATTTTTAAATAAACGAATTATTCTTATCTTTGCCCTATGGCAAGGAAAGGACAAAAACTACAATTGAACGAGAATGACTATAAAACATTAGTCACCACATCTCGGGCACATAGTGCTGATCACAGGTCGGTTGTGCGTTCAAAGATAATTTTGATGTTACATGATGGGCATAGTTATGATTCGATTAAGGCCGAATTAAAAGTAGGCCGTGAAGCTATCGCAAAATGGAAAAGACGGTTTGTAAAGTCGGGTATTGAAGGCCTTCAGGATGCGCCCAGACCTGGGAAACCAGCTGTTTATTCAGAAGCAGACAAAGCACGGGTAATAAATAAGGCATGCTCAAAGCCAAAAGGTGGATATTCCAACTGGAGCCAGCGCAGAATAGCCAAAGAACTTGGTATGAGCCAAAGCACAGTGCAAGGAATATTAAAATCCCATGACCTTAAGTCCCACAAGGTTGAATATTGGTGTGGAAAAAGTACTGACCCGGAGTTTGAGAAGAAAATGCTAAATATCGTTGGATTATATATGAACCCTCCTGAAAATGCTTTGGTATTGTCTGTTGATGAAAAAACACAAATACAGGCTTTAGACCGCTCCCAACCGGAACTTCCTTTACGAGAGGGAAACCCAAAACGATTGACTGCTACATATAAAAGACATGGTACTGTATCTTTAATTGCGGCCCTTTCTGTACATGATGGTGAAATCACTGCAGATACAATGGACAGAAACAATTCGCAGAACTTTCTAAAGTTTTTAAAGAAAATATACCGGAAATATCCACATATGCATCTTCATGTAATTGCAGACAATTTGAATGTTCACAAGCATAAAGATGTCAAGCAATGGATAGAGTCGAAACAACGAATAACAATACACTTTACGCCAACATATTCATCATGGCTAAATCAAATCGAAATATGGTTTAACATCTTATCTAAAGATGTTTTAAAAGGTGCAGTGTGGCATAGCAAAAAACAATTAGCCAAACAAATAATCCAATATATTGAAACCTACAATAAGGAAAGAGCTAAGCCTTTTGAGTGGACTTATGATGGAAAAAAGAAGAATAGTTCGACTAATATTAAATCATTACACTAGCTTATTATTTAGAAATCCATCCTACGGTGACGGGCTTTTACAAGCATAAAAATTCCGTATAATACCATACCTAATGCAATAATGCCCAAAGCTAATGCACCAAATTCATTTTGCAGAAAATCAAAAGCCTCTTTAGTGCCTCCGCCATTATCTGAATTGGAAGAAAACGCAGCTCTAAAGGTAAGAAAAGCTATTATTCCAATAACAATTCCCCGAGAGGTATATCCGGCTATTCCGGAAACTATCATTAATTTTTGTGTCTTTCGGGTAAAATGCTTCTCTTGAATTTTCTTCTTATAATTACCGGAGTATGCCCTATATCCTTGATATATAGCTTTTCCTAAATATACACAGGCAATAATTCCTACAATCAGCTGACCGTAAGTTTGGCTCATAGCCTTTGAAATAATGGAATTACCCCCTCCACCCGAATCCGATCCCGAACCAGTTAGAATCTGGAAGGCACTAAATGCCAAAATGGCATAAATAATGCCGCTGGAGAAATACCCCATACGCATTGCCAATCCTTTGAATTCATTTCCTTTATTTTCGGGATCAATAAAAGTCTGATATAATCTCCAAAAAACATACGCCACTAAACCGACTGCAGTGACAGCAAGTAAAAGTTGACCAATAGTATTGCCTGCTAAAAAACCCAATGCTCCGTTGCTGTCCGATTTCCTGCCACCCAAACCGGCTGCAGCCATTACTGTCAACCCACCAATCAAAATATAGACAAATCCTTTGGAAGCAATACCAAACCGAATAATATTCTCTTTATCCATTTCATAATTTGTGTGTGATAATAACAATTACTATATGAATGTTTGTTCATCCTTTTTAAAAGAGATTGGTATAATTGAACTCAGTACTTGGGCTTTTTGATTTAAAAATCATCCATTAATAAGGTTTCTACCAGCATTGCGACATATTACTATAAAAGGCCTTTTTCATATTCATTTTCATACAGCAACTTCCAAAGGTTTCCATAAAAATTATCAACATTGAATTATGGCTTACTGAACTCAAGTATTTCAGTTTTTGGAAAGCCTCACTTTTATTATTTCATTATCATTTTCAATAATCCAGGCAGGTATACGAATCTCCAGGCGTTTAAGGTTTTCCATCTGACGGTCCAGTCTTAATGGAGCCGGGAAAAGCGAAACTACTGAAATCATCACTTCAGGGTGCGACAGGTTTTCCAATTTTAAAGATTTACCATTTTGGCTTAAGATTGCACCTCCCTGCCTAATCTCAACATCGGCCAACGTAAGCAGTTGCCATGTAATTAATTTTGTTTCATCCGATTTTTCAATTTCATCCTCAATTATCAATGAAGTTTCACTGTCTTTCAAAAATGTTCTCCGGGCGCTTTTCAACTGTCCCTGAAAGGTAGGTGTCAAATCAATTGTAGCTTCAGGTTTAGCTCCTTTTTTAAATCCGGTAATGACAGCCTGCCCATCCACCACATGTAACTGATCATTAACAGTAAGAGTACTGTGCCCGAAATTATTCTTAGTAAGGAGTGTCCACCGGTCACAATCCTGGCACCTTCCCCACAAGTCAAAACCTTCTCGTTCCAAATCATGATAGCCTTGGTTGCCGGGATCAATAACCCACCTGACACCGTCAAGCTCAAAAATAAAAGAGCCGCCGTCCATGTTACCATGATTTACAATTCCCCTGCCTCCTTTGCCTCCAAAATAATATTGATAAGGATTGTTTTCTCCTCCGGAAAAAACTACTATAGGATTTGCCCCTCCCCCCATCCATTCTGATGGAATTTCTACTTCCCCCTTTTCTTCGTATTGTGCCAGCCAGACCAATCCAGCGCCTGCTAGCCTTGACAGTTTCCCCATTCCATCGGCAGGCTGCAAAAACAGTTCTTTCTCAAAAAATGACCGGTTACCTGTTTTTGCTGCAAACCAGGCAAGGGTAATATCTCCCTGATTGCTTCTTTTATCGCCGCAATCCGCAAAATTATAATACCAGCCTGAAGGAGCATTACATACTACTCTGAATACGGCACTTTCTTTAAACCCCGGATAATCAAAATGCCCAAATCCGGTACCAAAAGCACTTTCGAGCATGGCAATTGTAACAACCGAAAAACTGGTTCCATAACTCCAGTAAGTTGAACCCTCAGGATAAACACCATCGGGCATATATTCTGCCAATGAATGAGGCAGACCATCCAGGGCACGATGAATTGTTTTTGCAGCCAGTTCATAATCCTTTTCGGCAATGGCTATCGAAGCAGCAATCATGCCCCCATTGCATACCTGGTTCCAGTTATTGGTTCCGTATGCCCATCCCGGAATGCTGCCATCTTCTGGCCAACTGGGCAAGATACCCTTTTCAATCAGTGCGGCTTGTGCCAGTTCAATGGTTTTATTTGGCAGTTTTCCTGCCGTCCAGTCAAGAGCAAGAGCAACTGCCAGCGCCATCTCAGCTACATCAAGATAATGTGTAGGATTCCAGTCAGAAAAGTTACACACAGCCACCACTTCATCGTTGATACGCTGAAGTGTTTCATCATCTTTTTCAATCCGGTATACCATCCCAAGCATGTTTATCCGGTACAGCATCTCGCGGCTGACAGCCAGCAACCGACGACCTTCCAGTTCCCTTTTAAGAAATGATTGTTTTTTTATTTCTATAACATTCAATTTAATGGCGCGGTACATATTTTGAACTACCGGATCGGTTTCCAGCTTCCTTTTTAAGTTACTTTCTGTAGTAGCATTCAACACCAGTCGAGGTTGTGTTTTCCGCAGGTTTTTCTTGAGATACTGCACTGTTACAGGATTCTCCAGGGTGGGAATATCCTCCTGGCCTGGAGGAAAAACAAACTCACCAGCATTGGATATCAATGCAAAAACTATAAAAAAAAGAAGACTAAAAAAATTGATTCTTGTTCTCATTTTTATTGGATTAATCTTTCTATACAATAATAACCATTTAAAAAAGAATCCGGTGACTTTTTTTCGATTTTAGTTCTGTACCGATAAAAACAGGCAGCTACACAACTGGCACTGGAAATCCTGACCTAAATGTTTCAAGCCACGAAAACTTTCACTTTTGTAAAAGTGCAAAAAAGAATGTTTTGAAAATTCAATGGGCCGGAAGCATGGGAGAGACCGGATGAGGATGAGGATGACGATTCGTTGACTCTTAAAATTAAAAAACTATGAAAGAATAATTAGGACAGCAACCCGCATTTCCGGTGGCAAATGAGGATTTATTAAAAGGGGTTGTATATCACGATAAGAACCCAGAAGGAAAAGGAAAATTGTTACTGGAAAAGCACTCACTAAATATTATCAATTATATCCGCCGTGACTCATATTAAATGTTTTTATATTCTTTCACCTCTACTTCGCCATTAGCTGCAAGCAAGGCATTCATGGCCAGTGCCTGAAGTTCATCTTCACCCGGATAAACAAAAACAGGGCCGAGAAATTCTACTTTTTCCCGGAGGGAACCGGTCAGATTTTCACTGTATGCCATTCCACCGGTAAGCAGAATGGCATCCACTTTGCCTTCAAGAACCACAGCCATTTCGCCTGTCATTTTTGCTACCTGGTAACACAGTGCATCCTGAATCAGGCGTGCCTTTTTGTTTCCTGAAGCAGCAAGCTCTTCCACCTCTTTGGCATTATTGGTTCCCAGGTATCCCACATAACCACCTTCGCCCACTACCATTCGCCGAACCTGTTCTTCGGAATACTTGCCACTGAAGCATAAACCAATTAACTGACCTACCGGCAGGGTACCGGCGCGTTCAGGGCTAAAAGGGCCTTCACCATCAAAAGCATTATTAACATCAACTACCCAGCCGTTTCTATGTGCCCCTACCGAGATTCCCCCACCAAGATGGATCACAATCAGGTTCAACTCTTCGTACTTTTTGCCTGTTTTATTTGCATGGAGACGTGCTGTAGCTTTCTGGTTCAATGCGTGGAAGATAGATTGTCGCTCAAAACGGGGATGCCCTGCAATACGGGCTACATCAGCAAGTTCATCGGTAACTACCGGATCGGCAATATAGGCACGGGCATTAGGGATTTGCAGGGCGATATAATCGGCCAATAATGGACCCAAATTGCTGGCATGCTGTCCTAAAACTCCCTGCCGAACATGTTCAAGCATCCGGTTGTTCACTCTATACACGCCTGACTGCAATGGATAAGTCAATCCGCCCCTGCCGATAATTATCTTTATTGAATCCACTTCGATACCTTCTTCAACAAGGGAATCAACTATCAATCCCTTACGGAAATCGAATTGTTCAATTATGCTATTGTACCGCATCAATTCATCCATCGAATGGCGAATGGTTTTATTCAGTACGCATTCACTGTTGAAATATACAGCAAACTTGGTAGAAGTTGAACCCGGGTTTATAGCGAGTATACGATGCATGATTCAATTAGATTAGCTGATAAGCGAAGCCAATGCAATGGAGTTTAATTTAGTTTTTTCGCTATCTCCGCGTGAGGAAACAATGGCGGGAACTCTGGCACCAACAATGATTCCTGCCATTTGTGCCTTACATAGTTTTGAATTGGTCTTATAAAAAACATTTGCAGCATCAATATTGGGAAACAGGAGGCAATCGGCATTGCCAGCCACAGGGGAAGTAAAACCTTTAATTGCAGCCGATTCCTGATTAATTGCAACATCGAGTGCCATTGGGCCGTCAACAAACCCACCTTCAATCTGGCCATGTTCAGACATTTTTGCAATGGTAGCCCCATCCATACACGACTGGATAGATATTATTATTTGTTCAGTAGGTGCTATAACTGCAACTTTTGGTAATTCTATCCCGAGTTTTTGAGCCGCTTTTATCAGCAATTCAGTTATAATAATCTTCTGTTTCAAATCGGGATAAGGTATTACCCCTGCATCGGAAAACAATAGAAGTTTATGATAATTGGCACTTTCCATCATGGCAATATGGCTTAATATACTTCTGGAAGGAACCAGCCCATATTCTTTTTTCAGCAACACTTTCATGAATTTGTCTGTTGATACCATCCCTTTCATAATTAAATCAGCAGTGCCTTTATTAATTAATTCCACCGCCATTTCAGCTGCTTCCCGTTCCGTGTTTGTGTGTATGATTTCGTAATTTCCGATATTGATTTTTAATTCGGAGCAAGTTTGTTCAATTTTTCCTTTATCACCGGTAAGTATTGCTGTGACAAGTCCCAGCTCCACAGCTTCATTCAGGGCCTCCAGTGTGTTGGCATCCACACCGTTTACAGTAACCAGCCTTTTTTTTGGCTGTTTTTTCACTGCTTCCAGTAAATTATTAAAGCTCGATATTTCCATGGATTTAATTTTCTACGAAAATAGGACAATCACAGCTGGAATTTAGTAACATTTCTCATTTAAATAAATGTTTTCACCATATAAATCCGCAATTCATTTTTTTAACCCTTTCCAATGTGGGAAGCGGCCAGTTCTGCAACTTTACGGGCAATCTCCAGTTCTTCGTTTGCAGCTATAACCGCAACTGCTACTTTAGAATCCTGGCTGCTTATCATTGCTTCATCATCATCCGGCTTTTCATTTTTCTCTATATCCAGATCTATACCTAAAAACTGCAGCCCCTTACAAATTTCAGTCCTTGCATTGCTGCTGTTTTCGCCTACTCCTCCTGTAAAAACCAGGATATCAATTCCCTCCAGGGTAGCAGCATAAGCACCGATGTATTTTTTTACTCGGTAATGGTAGACATCAAGCGCTAACCGGGCCGAAGCATTTCCTTTTTCTGCAGCTTTTTCTACTTCCCGGTAATCAGAGGAAACACCTGATAAACCTAATAATCCTGCCTCCCTATTTATCAATTGCCGGATTCGGGATGTGGAATAGTGATGGTTTTCCATTATATGAAGAAGCACCTCTGCGTCAATATCGCCGCAACGGCTACCCATGACCAATCCTTCTACCGGTGTGAATCCCATTGACGTATCAATTGATTTCCCATTTTTAACTGCTGCTGCTGATGCACCGTTTCCCAGGTGGCAGGATACAATCTTACAATTCCCAAAATCAATTCCTGCCAGTTGACAAGCCCTTGCGGAAGCATATTTATGAGAAGTACCGTGAAATCCATATCTTCTGATATGATGCTTACGATACCATTCCGGTGAAATACCATAAAGAAAAGCCTTTGGTGGCAAAGTGCTGTGAAAAGCGGTATCAAATACACCAGCCTGTATTTTCCGAGGCATCATTTGCCGGATGGTCCTAATTCCTTCAAGGTTTGCCGGATAATGCAAAGGAGCAAGTGATATGCAGGATTCCATATATGCAATCAGTTCTTCTGTAATTATTACGCAATCAGTTCCTTGCTCTCCTCCGTGAATTAACCGGTGCCCAATAATATCTATCTCATCGTTAGAAGAAAGACATTGTGATTCAGGCCGTATCAGTTCTTCTAACAATTTCTCGAAAATAATTCGAAATGAAAATTCCTTTACCGGAAATGAGATATCCCTTTCTCTTGTAATAAAATTAAAATCTGCTTTCCCCAGTTCATTTTTTACTGCTTTGCTTTTCATCAGCAGTTTCTCACATGGCATTTCAAACAGCTGAAATTTTATTGAGGAACTTCCGCTGTTTACAACCAATATATTCATAAGATGTATGGTTTATTTGTCTATAATATACTAAAACCTTACGTAAAGACAATTTATATTTCAAAAATTCACAACCGAAACCCTCCGAATGCAGAATATTCAGATTTCTTTTTTACAAAACATTTTTTTTATGTATATTATCTGCCATTAGAAATATGGTATCTTTAAAAATTCAATAGAAAAAACGTGCAAAGAACCCATGTACCATATATTTCTCTCAAATTTAACTTCGGATATTCATGCGGAGCAATAATAAATACGAGCCAATTTGATAGATTTTCCACCGGAAAAAAAAGATCATCGGGAGTGTTTAAATTTAAATGCTGTGCCTGATCAACGAGAGATTCTAAATTTTATTCATTCAAATTATTTAAATTCTGAGTTATGGTAAACAAAATCACTAATCTTTCCGAATACTTTGAGAAGTATCAGGAAAGTGTTACCAACCCTGAAGGTTTTTGGGGAGAAATTGCTGAAGGTTATAAATGGCATAAGAAATGGGACAAGGTCCTCGACTGGAGGTTTGAGGGAGAAGGAGCGCCCGATGTAAAATGGTTTGTAAATGGCAAGTTGAACATTACTGAAAACATTTTTGAAAGAAATCTTTCCAGCAGGAGAGATCAGGTTGCTTTAATATGGGAGCCGAATGATCCAAAGGAACAGGAAATAAAATTGACTTATGGGGAACTTTTTGAACAAGTAAAAAGATTTGCAAACGCTCTGAAAAAACTGGGTGTAAAAAAAGGAGATCGTGTAGCAATATATCTGCCTATGGTACCTGAGCTGGCAGTTGCCATGCTTGCCTGTGCAAGAATTGGAGCCATTCATTCTATAGTTTTTGCAGGTTTTTCTGCATCAGCACTTGCAGATCGCATAATAGATGCGGAAGCCAAAATTCTGATTACATCCGATGGTGGTTTTAGAGGAGCAAAATCTATTCACTTAAAAAATATTGCAGATGAAGCGATTGAAAAATGCCCAACTATTGAGTTAGCAGTCATTTTAAAAAGAACAGAAGAGAAAGTTCATTGGGAACAGGGTCGGGATGTATGGTGGCATGATATTGTTGATGAAGTGGATGCTGAAAACGAAGCAGAAGTTATGGATGCAGAAGATCTGCTTTTTATTCTTTACACATCCGGTTCCACCGGTAAGCCAAAAGGTGTGGTTCATACAACAGCAGGTTATATGATTTATTCTGAATACACATTCAAGAATGTTTTCCAATACAATGACGGCGATATATACTGGTGCACAGCCGATATTGGTTGGGTGACGGGGCACTCTTACATCATTTACGGTCCGTTGCTGGCAGGTGCCACTTCGATCATGTTTGAAGGAGTACCTACCTGGCCGGATGCAGGAAGGTTCTGGGATGTTGTGGATAAGTACAAAATAAATCAATTTTATACAGCCCCTACAGCAATCAGGGCACTTATAGCACAGGGAGATCAATGGGTACTGAATCATGATCTGAGTTCATTAAAAGTACTGGGAACTGTTGGCGAACCCATTAACGAGGAAGCATGGCGCTGGTATCACGACACTGTTGGAAAATCGCGCTGCCCCATTGTAGATACATGGTGGCAGACTGAAACCGGTGGCATCATGATTTCACCGCTCGCAGGTATCACACCCACCAAGCCTTCACATGCAACCCTTCCTCTGCCTGGTGTGCAGCCGATTCTTATCGATCCTGAGGGAAAGGAGCTTGTTGGAAACAGTGTGGAAGGAATTCTTTGCATCAAATTTCCGTGGCCGGGAATGCTTCGTACCACCTATGGGGATCATCACCGCTGTTTTACTACCTACTTCTCTGCCTACAGGGGGTTGTATCTTACAGGTGATGGAGCCAAACGCGATGAGGAGGGTTATTACCGGATTATCGGCCGGATCGATGATGTTATCAATGTATCGGGACACCGCATAGGTACTGCTGAAGTGGAAGATGCCATCAATCAGCATCCAAAAGTAGTGGAATCAGCCGTGGTTGGGTTTCCACATGAAATTAAAGGATCCGGCATCTATGCCTATGTCATTTGTGAAGATTTGTCTGACGTGGAAATGACAACCATCGAAAAAGAAATCAAGGATACCGTGAATAAGTTTATCGGCCCAATTGCAAAACCGGATAAAATCCAAATTGTTAGCGGCTTACCAAAAACCCGGTCGGGAAAAATCATGCGTCGCATCCTACGTAAAATCGGAGAAGGCGATGCTACCAATCTTGGTGACACCTCTACCCTACTCGATCCAGGCGTTGTGGAAGAAATAATTAGCGGAGCAAAAGTTGAAGTTAAACGTTGACTCAATCAATAAAAAAGACATCTTCAGGCTGAGGATGTCTTTTTTTTAAACCAATAAAAATAAATAAAATGAAAGACCAAAAAACATTTAACCGTGGATTTGTAATTCTTGGGGCTATTTTAATCCAGCTTGCATTAGGAGCAATTTATGCCTGGTCGGTATATACCCGGATTCTGGTTGAAGAAGGTTGGACAAAAACACAGACTCAGTTGGTTTTCTCTACAGGCCTGGCAGTTTTTGCCATTGTAATGGTAATGGCTGGACGTATGCTTCCCAAAACGGGTCCGCGTAAGCTGGCATTTGCCGGTGGAATTGTGCTTGGACTGGGATACATTCTTTCAGGTGTTATTGGCGCTGAAAATTTCCTCACCACATTGTTATTTGTAGGTGTGATGGGTGGAAGCGGGATCGGGTTAGGATATGTTGTACCCATTGCTGTAGGTATGAGATGGTTTCCCGATAAGAAAGGTTTGATAACAGGGCTTGCGGTTGCAGGGTTTGGCTTCGGCGCAACCCTTTGGATGGCGCTCGCAGACAGGCTGGGAACACTTGGTGGAGGAGAACTGCTTGCCAGGATAGGCATTTCAGGAACCTTTATTGTGTACGGTATCGCATATCTTGTAATTGTTTCTATAGGCAGCATCTGGATGGTTTTCCCACCGGAAGGATGGATACCCAAAGGATGGAAACCACCTGAAGCTACAAAAACAAATTCAGCCGGCACCATTAATTTCACCAGCACTGAAATGTTGCAGACCCCACAATACTACTTTATTTTACTCACCTTTACCTTCAGTGCAGCAGCCGGGCTAATGAGCATTGGATTGATGCGTTTGTGGCCCCAGGAAGCTCTGACCCTTGCAGGATTGCCAATTGAAGCAGCCGGAGCAGCAGCTACAATGGCAATGGCAGTTTTCTTTGCCCTGTTTAATGGCATGGGCCGGATTGTCTGGGGAATAATAAGCGACAAAATTGGCCGAAAACGTTCCATCATCATCATGATGGCTACACAGGGATTATTTGTAATCCTCTTTCAATGGATGGCAGGCAATGTTTTAACACTTTATCTCTTTGCAAGCCTAATTGGTTTTAATTTTGGGGGAAATTTTGCTCTGTTCCCAACAATAACTGCTGATACCTTCGGGACAAAATACGTAGGACAGAATTATGGCTGGGTCTTTTTGGCATATGCTGCAGGTGGTATCTTCGGCCCGGTAATGGGTGGAAAACTTGGTGACCTGAACAATTTCCCATTGGCTTTTACTATTTGTGGAATACTTTGCTTTATAGCGGTTTTAACAATAGCATTGGTAGTCCCGGCTATAAAACCTGCAGAAAATCCTAAATTTAAACAAGAAGCCAGAAAAAAACAACCCAGTGTAAGTCATTAACTGCATCCTGCATCTAAATAAAACTGAACATTTCAACCTGTACTTCCCGGATTTTTTTTCCGGAAAGCATGTTTAATTGCCTAATTGAATTCCGTTGAAAAAAGGGAACTATTTAGGAAAAACCAGGAAGCTATTCACCTTCATCATCCAAAATGATGTTGTTAAACAGGTTTTTATTTTATTGTTTTTAAACATAAAATCACAAAATCAACCTCCTGATAAAAGGACAAGTAATTGAATCAGAGATACATTCATCGCAAATAGGATAAATTATGCCATAAATTGAAAAATTTTCTAAGATGATTTTTTTTCCTGATTTTTATAGGCAAAATCCAACATCTTTGAATATCTGGAAATAAGAGTCAAAATTTAAAAAATATAACAATGGCCATTAAAAAATTAGACAGTATTTTTAAACCAAAACGAATTGCATTGATTGGTGTTTCCAACAATCCCAACAGTGTAGGTGGGATTACCCTGCGAAATTTAGTTGGTGGGGGTTACAACGGAGTTGTTTACCCTGTAAATCCAAAACGTGAAGCTGTTTTTGGCATTCCCTGTTATCCGGATGTTAAAAGCCTGCCAAAAGTCCCTGACCTGGCAGTAATAATGACAGCAGCTAAATTTGTCCCTCAACTCGTGCGGGAATGCGGTGAAGTTGGCATTCATGGAATCATCATTATGTCAGCAGGGTTTAAAGAAGCGGGCGAAGAAGGAAAAAAACTGGAAGAGGAGGTAAAGACGCAGAAAACAAAATTTCCTGATATGCGGGTTATAGGGCCTAATTGTCTGGGTATCCTGGTTCCGGGTCTTAGTATGAATGTCAGTTTTGCGAACGGAATGCCTGAGAAAGGTCATGTGGCTTTCATCTCACAATCGGGAGCATTATGTACATCGGTACTCGATTGGGCTTATGAATCGCATATTGGTTTTTCCTACTTCGTGTCCATTGGAAATTCAATGGATGTAAACTTCGGTGATTTAATTGACTATTTTGGCCAGGACCCCAACACCAAATCGATTGTTCTTTATGTTGAATCACTTTCCAATGCCCGAACATTCATGTCGGCAGCACGTGCATTTTCACGTGAAAAACCAATAATTGTATACAAATCGGGCAGGTTCCCTGAATCGGCCGCCGCAGCGGCCTCCCATACAGGAGCTTTGGCATCGGAAGATTCAATTTATGATGCAGTATTCCGCAGAGCCGGATTGGCACGTGTTTATGATTTCGGAAATATATTTGATTTCACCGATTTGGTTGGCCGCAAACGCATACCCAAGGGAAACCGGCTGGTAATAGTGACAAATGCTGGTGGACCAGGTGTAATGGCAACCGATTCACTCATTTCATGGGGTGGAAAGCTGGTAAAGCTTTCCGATGAAACAATGGATAAACTTAACGAATACCTTCCCCCTTTCTGGTCGCGCGGGAACCCGGTAGATGTACTTGGGGATGCCACACCGGAACGGTTTGCGCGGGCAACTGAGATTGTCCTTGAAGACAAGGAGGTAGATGCTGTACTGGTTTTGCTTACTCCCCAGGCAATGACCGCTCCTACTGAAACCGCTGAGGCCATTGCTCAAATGGCTTCAAAAACTTCAAAAACTATTATGGCTGCGTGGCTTGGAGGTGCCAGCATGAACGGGGGAATACAGGTTTTCAATAAAGCAGGCATCTCAAACTATCCCACCCCAGAGCAGGCTATACGGGCTTTTATGACATTATCACATTATGCCCAGAACCTGAAAATGTTGTTTGAAACACCAAAAGAAGTGCCCGTATCCTTTCAATACGACCGGCATGAACTTCGGAAAAAGTACCTTGAAAAGGTATTTCCAAAAGCAAAAATCCTGAATGAAGACGACTCTAAAATGCTGGTAAATGATTATGGTATTGACACTACTCATCCTACTCCGGCTTATAATGAGGATGAAGCTGTTGAAATAGCAAAGAAAAAAGGGTACCCGGTAGTGTTAAAAATTTATTCACCCGATATTACCCATAAATCAGATGTCGGAGGGGTTGCTTTGAACATCAAAGATGATGAGATGGTAAGGGCTACCTTCAAGAATATGGTTAATACCGCTGCCGAAAAAAGGCCTGATGCAAAAATTGAGGGAGTTACGGTTCAGCGTATGGTTGACACTAAGGATGCCGTGGAACTTATATTGGGTACGAAAAAAGATCCGACTTTTGGCACTGTCATGCTCGTTGGTATGGGAGGTACAAGCGCCGAGCTATTCAAGGACAAGCGGCTTGAGTTCCCGCCATTAAACGAAAGCCTGGCACAGCAGATGCTTGAATCTCTAAGGATATACCCTCTGCTGGAAGGGTACAGAGGAGCTTCACGCAAAAACATCGAAAAACTGGTAGAAGTCCTTATCCGTATGTCGTACCTTGCCGCAGACTACCCTGAAATCAAGGAACTGGATATCAACCCACTGATAGTTACACCCACAGATGTTATTGCACTGGATGCCCGAATTGTAGTTGATGAGAAGGTGATGAATAATCCGGTGAAAGAATACTCACACCTTATATTGAGGCCCTATCCTGAAAGCCTTATCCGGGAAGCCCAGCTTAAAGATGGATCACCTGTTACATTACGACCGATAAAACCTGAAGATGAGCCTATGTGGCTGGAACTTCTGGCAAGTTGTTCAAAAGAATCTATTTATCACAGGTTCAGATACGATTTTTATTTTGATTCGCACGAAGTGGCCACTCAGTTTTGCTTCATCGATTATGACCGGGAAATTGCCATTGTAGCCGAGATTGAAGAGGAAGGAAAGAAAAAAATCATTGGGGTTGGCCGCCTTATTGCCGATCCGGATGTAGAAATTATGGAATACGCAATCTTGATTACCGATGCCTGGCAGAAGAAGGAACTGGGTTATATTCTTACGCATTATTGCATGGAAATTGCAAAAATAAGGGAAATAAAAACACTGGTTGCTGAAACTACACGGGATAATAAACCAATGATTTCTGTTTTCAGAAAGTTGAACTTTAAAATCAGGTTTAATGAAGATTCTACCGTTTCGGTAAGAAAAGACCTGACAGAAGAATAATTTTATCGCCGGAACGTTTATTCTCCCGGCAGGAAAAAAATACTGCCGGGAGTTATTAAACCAGGTTAATGGATATTCTCAATATTAACAAAGCTGCAAACCTAATCCGGAAATCCAAATACATGGTAGCTTTTACCGGCGCCGGGATTTCGGTTGAAAGTGGTATTCCACCCTTCAGAGGGACGGATGGGTTATGGAATACTACCCATCCAATTTTTTTGGAAATAGATTTTTTCAAAAAAAAACCCTTTCAATCCTGGAAAAAAATAAAAGAGATTTTTTACGATAAGCTGGGAGACGCAGAACCGAATGTAGCGCATGAAATACTGGCAAAAATGGAAAAAAGAAGTTTCCTTGAGTCAATTATTACTCAGAACATTGATCATTTGCATCAAAAAGCTGGAAGCAAATACGTTTATGAACTTCATGGTACTTATCGACAACTTGTTTGCATGGAATGTGGATCGGAATATGATTTGAGTTTTGCAGATTTAAATTTCCTTCCACCTACATGCTATGTCTGCAAGGGAATTTTAAAGCCGGATATGGTATTTTTCAATGAACCGATTCCTCAATTTGCAAAGAAACGATCATTTGATGAAGCCCGGAAATCAGACCTGCTGCTTATAATCGGCACAAATGCTGAAGTGCTTCCCGCCGCGGAAATACCTGAGGCAGCCAAGAAAACAGGAGCAAAAATTATAGAAATAAACATCAAACCTTCTCCCTTTACCCACACCGTGACCGATGTTTTTATTGAAGCACGTGCCACTGAAGCCATGAAAGAAATTGGTAAAATGCTTTATTTATAAAATAAAGATTAAACCCAATAGGAAGATAGAAAGGCCAGACTGAATATCTGGTCTGAATTCCTTTATCTCAATTGTCCGAAAGAAACAATTATACTCCCATCCTCAAAATGTTATTCAATATTGCTATTATTCAAACCGGAGAGGCATTGGAGCTGTTGGACGAAAATTGTAAAAATCCTTTTTAAGTTGTTCGTTAATCAATACCCCTGCGAAATTTACATCGCCAGGAGAAAATGGATAAAATGCGAACCGTATTTGAAAAGTTTTAAATACCAAATGCTCATTATGAAACCTCATTCCGACTCCAAGGCCACTGTAATAGTTTTGATTAAAAATAATATCGTCCGATGAACCAATAATACCTAAATCGGCAAAACCAAATGCAGCCATATTAAATTTATAAAACTGCTGAGGCAAAAACATTACATATTCCAGGTTCAGGCTTAAACGCTGCTTTCCCAAAACATCTTTGCTCCTGAACCCCCGGATGTGGTCGTCCCCATTTAAACCCACATTTTCAATATCAAAGCGATTAATGCCCAACAAATATTGTGAGCGGACAAATAATCTTAAACGTTTACGCCCTGCGCTTATTTGCCGCGAAATATAGTTAATCCCCAACTGAGCCTGGCCTTGCTCATAACTTTTATTCCTAAAATACCCGCCGATACCACCTGAAAGATATAAATACCCTTCACTCTTCACCAGCAGGTTTCCATTAGACAAAAACAAATGTGCATAATGTCTGTTTCCAAATTCATTGAAATCATATCCATAAACCACTTCATTTTTAAACCCTTCAGGAATATCTTCAGTAATTCCATAACTGTATACCAGGTAGTCTTGCGTATAATGACGCTGTGCGAAAGTGATACCTGTAAGCAGAAAAGTACTGTTGGCAAAATACTGTTTATTTCCAGGATCAGGTTCAGGTCTCTGAATAAATCGGTTGTTATAGATACCGGCAGACAATACCATTTGGGAATTTTGAATGTAATTTGGTTTGATTGTAAAACTGCGCCCTCCCCATGCACTGAAAAAAGATAAATCCATGGGAACTTCTGAAAGAACAGGATCGTGTTCATCAATTTTTTCTGTCCTGTACATTCTTAATGCAGAACCTCCATAGCCCCACTTTATTGAAGGTATAATGAATGGTTTTTCTGCTACCAGACTAAATCCCTCCCTTCTATAGGTATTCATATATCCAGCAGTAACATCAAGAAATTTACCCTGAATATTATTGATTTTGTAAAATGTTTCGAGTCCTGCGTAAGGTTGCCGCCGTAAATGCCCCACGAACCGAACAGATAACTCATGTCCCACTCCAAAAATATTCTGGTTATAAACTTCGAGGGCAGCAGATTTATTTCCGTTCACATCACCGGTAACTCCAAATGGGAAACGATCTTTTGTTAATACATGTACTTTTACAAGTCCGTTATAAATCGAATCTGGTTCTAAAATAAACCTCACATCCTGTATATATCTTAATGATCTGATAATACGTTCATTTTCATAAATAATTTCAGGATCCAGAAAATCACCCACCTGAAAAAGAAGCATTTTTTCAATGGTACTTTTGCCTGATGTGGTATGAACTGCATTTGCTGTTTTTTCAAGCCATGAAACAGCATTACGGGTCGTATCTTCAAAAGTAGGACCAAAAACTTCCAGCGTATTTATTGAAATTTCGGAAATAATTTTTCCTTCCATTCGGGAATAATAGTTATATGTAATCGTATCGCGACCGTGAGATATCCTGGAATGTGTAATTAAAAAATCATATAATAAACCAGTTATCGAATTCTTTTTGGCTTTATGTTCAAGACTGTCGTAAAACATTTCATGCTTTTCGTTCATACTGTTAGCTGAACGAAGTGAATCATTTTTATTACTTTGTGCAATCAATTGATTTTGAGGGTGCATCAAAGCTAAAAAAAACAAAATAAATATCAGAAAAAACAGAATTTTGCTCCTGTTTTCAAAATTTTTACTCTTTTCCAAATTATAATGGATTATCACTAATTTTTCGGAAAAATAATGAATTTAAAAGCTCCATATCAGGCCATGTGCTGTTAAATTTAGTTAAAGCCTTCAAAAATCAAACCCAATAAACTTTTAAAACCGCAATACTGGCCAATGGTGTTTCGTTTTCTTTGTTCCGGAAACTCATCCGTTATTTTTATATTTTTGCCGAGTGGGAAAATTATACGAAATATACAAACAGAATATATATGGGGTAATTGGTACTCTTGTGTTTCATATTTTGCTTTTTTTAGGTTTTCTTTTTGCAGACATAGATAAAAAAGGGAACCTGCTGGAAGAAGAAATATTTATAGAACTGCCTGAATTAATAACCGAGCCGGAAATACAGGAAGAAGAACAGCAACAGGATGAACAGCAGGAACGCGAGCCCATACCGAATGAAGCATCTTCCCCTCTTTCTGAGAGTCAAAGCAGCCATACGAATGTAGCCTCAAACCGACTTGCACAAAAGGACAACTTTTTTGATGAGGATTATATGAAGGAAGTGGAACAAGCAAGAAATCTGGTTTCAGATGTAAACAACCAGCTTTCAAAAGAAAAAGTAAAACTGGAAGATATTAAAATGCCTGTCCGTTCAAGCGAAGGAATGGATCCTGAATCAATTAAAAATTCAGTTTACACAGGGGAAAGTAATATTGTCTATTATCTTGAAAACAGATACCACATAAGCCTGCCAATTCCAGTCTATCTTACAAGAAAAGGAGGAAAAATTGTTGTGAATATAACTGTTAACCGACAGGGAAAGGTTATTGCAGCCGAACCTCAAAAATCTCCGGGAATCTCTGATGAGCAACTTTATATCTATGCGAAAGCTGCTGCTTCACGTACAGTTTTTAATGAAGACAATAGCGCGCCCGAACCTCAGCATGGATCTATTCATTATACATTTGTTGCTCAATGATAAGAAAAATTAAATAACCTCACTTTAACATGATTTAACACATATGAGTTGCAAAAATGCAACAGAGAATTTATCTTTGTTCTACGTTTATTTTCATAAGTTTAGGTTTAGTTAGGTTAGTTAGTTTAATGAGAAAAGGATGGGTTGTTGAACCCATCCTTCTTTTTTTTCTATACCTGTAAAATACCCGAATCAATTAAATCAATTTTCATACCAGTAGTTATTGTTTACTCTTGTTCAGTCTGCTTATAGTATTCTTCTCATTCAATGTATTCTGTAAATACGGCAATTGATAAAATTATAAACAAGATATAATTATTTAAAAAATGCTCTTTAACCCGACCAAATATATAAATCGGAAAAAGATATTTAATAGAATTTTTTTTCAATTAAAAAATGCAAATACCACACGAATGAATTTAGATTCATTCTAAATTATAGCTCCTTTTTTTAAACGTATTCAAGAATCTATATATTTAGCGCTGTTTAAAGGAAAATACTTATTAATTTGACAACATTTGAGGTTCAATTTTGTTAGTTTTTTGTGACATTTCAAAAAAGATTCAACAAACAAAAATAATAAAGCATGTTTGATTTATACCTGATTAAAAAGATTTATTCAGAGTTACCTGACAAAGTAAAAAAGGCCCAGGAAAAGCTAAACCGCCCTTTGACTTATGCCGAGAAAATTCTTTATTCTCATTTGCACAATGATGAGAAATTGCAGTTATATAAAAGGGGCAAAGATTATGTAGATTTTTCCCCTGACAGGGTTGCAATGCAAGACGCAACAGCACAAATGGCTTTGCTTCAGTTTATGAATTCTGGTAAGGAAAAAACAGCGGTACCCTCTACAGTGCATTGTGACCACCTAATTCAGGCCCAGGTTGATGGGAGAACTGATTTGGGAGTATCTTTCAATGTAAATAAAGAAGTTTTTGATTTTCTTGAATCCGTTTCCAATAAATACGGTATCGGTTTTTGGAAACCCGGAGCAGGAATTATTCATCAGGTAGTGCTTGAAAATTATGCATTCCCTGGGGGTATGATGATTGGTACCGACTCACATACACCCAATGCCGGAGGTTTGGGTATGATTGCAATTGGTGTGGGAGGTGCCGATGCTGTTGATGTTATGGCTGGAATGGCATGGGAATTAAAAATGCCCAAGCTTATTGGGGTAAAATTAACAGGGAAATTAAATGGCTGGGCTGCCCCAAAAGATATTATACTCAAGGTAGCTGGTATTTTAACTGTTAAAGGGGGTACAGGAGCAATAGTAGAATATTTTGGAGAAGGGGCTGAATCAATTTCTGCAACAGGGAAAGGAACAATCTGCAACATGGGTGCTGAAGTGGGTGCTACGACAAGCATTTTTGCTTATGATGAAAGCATGGAACGGTACCTGAAGGCAACTGGAAGAAGTGAGATAGCTCAAATGGCTAACAATCTAAAGAGCTATCTGACATCAGATCCTGAAGTTAATGAGAATCCTGAAGACTATTACGACCAGCTCATAGAAATCAATCTTTCGGAGCTTGAGCCACATGTAAACGGGCCATTCACTCCCGATCTTGCCACTCCGGTTTCTGAAATGAAGAAAGTTGCCCGGGAACATGGCTGGCCGCTTGAAGTATCGGTTGGTTTAATTGGAAGCTGTACCAACTCCTCCTATGAAGATATTTCCCGTGCTGCTTCAATAGCAAAGCAAGCCGTTGAAAAAGGACTTAAAGCAAGGTCAGAATTCACAATTACCCCCGGTTCAGAGCAGGTAAGGTATACAATTGACCGGGATGGTTATATCGATATATTTGAACAAATGGGCGGAAAAGTATTTGCCAATGCTTGCGGGCCGTGTATCGGGCAATGGGCACGTCCCGGAGCAGATAAAAAAGAAACAAATACGATCGTACATTCATTTAACAGAAACTTCTCGAAACGAAATGATGGAAATCCTAATACGCATGCATTTGTTACTTCACCAGAACTTGTAACCGCGATTGCAATTTCAGGAAGGCTTGATTTTGATCCGCGCTACGATACTATTCCCGGAAAAAACGGTGAACCTGTTAAATTAGAACCTCCTACAGGCTTTGAATTGCCTGTGAAAGGTTTTGATGTAAAAGATCCTGGCTATCAAAGCCCGGCAAATGATGGTTCAACCATTCAAATTTCTGTCGACCCCAATTCCAACAGGTTACAACTACTTGAACCTTTTCCATCGTGGGATGGAAAAAATATAACCGGTGCCCGACTGCTCATCAAAGCCTATGGGAAATGCACTACGGACCACATTTCTATGGCAGGCCCCTGGTTAAGATTTCGCGGTCATCTCGATAACATATCAAACAACTTGCTTATTGGGGCAATTAATGCTTTTAATAACGAATCAAATAAGATAAAAAACCAACTTACCGGGGAATACGATGAAGTTCCAAATGTTCAAAGAAAATACAAGGCTTTTGGAATTCCTACAATCATCGTAGGTGACCACAATTACGGTGAAGGATCTTCACGTGAACATGCTGCTATGGAACCACGTCATCTGGGAGTCGTTGCTGTGATTGTTAAATCTTTTGCACGGATTCATGAAACCAATCTGAAAAAACAGGGGATGCTTGCCCTTACATTCGACAATGAAAATCAATACGATATTATCCAGGAAGATGATAGGTTCAATTTTTTAGACTTAGATGAATTCGCTGAGGGAAAGCAACTCTTACTTGAAGTTGTCCATAGTGACGGGAATAAAGATATTGTCAGGTTAAACCATACTTATAATCAGCAACAAATTGAGTGGTTTAAAGCTGGATCCGCACTAAATATGATCCGGAAACAAAATGCATAACATGGAGTTATGACCAGGCAAAATTTAATAAGATTCAAATTTTAACATAAAATAATTGAGAATGCAAAAAATCAAAGTGCAAAACCCGGTTGTTGAACTCGATGGAGACGAAATGACACGGGTTATCTGGAATTTTATCAAAGAAAAACTAATCCTGCCTTATCTTGACATTGACCTGAAATATTACGATTTAGGCATTGAAAGCCGTGATGCCACAGATGATCAGATTACAGTTGATGCAGCATATGCCATAAGAAAATACGGGGTAGGAGTTAAATGTGCAACCATAACGCCCGACGAAGCCCGGGTTGATGAATTTGGGCTAAAACAAATGTGGAAGTCGCCTAATGGTACAATCCGAAATATTTTGGGCGGAACTGTTTTTCGTGAACCGATTCTCATTAAAAATATACCACGACTGGTACCTGGTTGGAAAAAGCCAATTTGCATTGGCCGTCATGCATTCGGCGACCAATACCGGGCAACTGATTTTGTTACAAAAGGCCCCGGCAAACTGACTATTTCCTTTACACCCGATGACGGAAGTGCACCAATTTCACATGAAGTATATCATTTTGAAGGCGATGGAGTTGCCTTGTCAATGTACAATACAGATGAATCCATTTCAGGATTTGCCCGTTCCTGCATGAACCAGGCATTACTTAAAAAATGGCCTCTGTACATGTCCACTAAAAATACAATTCTTAAAAAATACGACGGACGATTTAAGGATATATTCCAGGAAATCTTCGATAACGAATACAAACAAAAATTTGAAGAAGCAGGAATTACATACGAACACAGGCTCATCGACGACATGGTTGCTGCAGCAATAAAATGGGAAGGTGGTTTTGTGTGGGCATGTAAAAATTACGATGGGGATGTGCAAAGCGACACGGTTGCACAAGGTTTTGGTTCTCTTGGATTAATGACTTCAACCCTGGTAACCCCCGATGGAAAAACAATGGAGGCAGAGGCAGCCCACGGAACAGTAACCCGGCATTTCAGACAGCACCAAAAAGGTAATCCAACTTCTACCAATCCAATCGCTTCAATATTCGCCTGGACCCGTGGATTGGAATTCAGGGGGCGTCTTGACAGCAATCAGGAATTAATCCATTTTGCCAATGCACTGGAACAAGTTTGCATTGAAACCGTAGAATCAGGAAAAATGACCAAAGATCTGGCACTTATCATTCATGAAAAAGACCTTAAGCAGGAGCATTTTCTCACAACCGAAGATTTTCTGGCAGCTCTCGATGAAAACCTTAAAAAGAAACTGGTATCGTAACGAATGAATCAAATACAACTCATAAACGGTTTGCTTAAGGTACCCGATAAGCCTGTAATACCTTTTATTGAAGGAGACGGTATTGGTATTGATATTACTGTGCCTGCACAAAAAGTAATCAATGCTGCGATAAAAAAAGCGTATGGCGAAAAACGTAATATCATCTGGAAAGAAGTATTTGCCGGTGAAAAAGCATTTCGCAAAACCGGAAATTATCTGCCTGATGATACAATTGATGCATTCAGAAAGTACCTTGTGGGAATTAAAGGCCCGCTACAGACACCCGTTGGTGAGGGAATCCGTTCTCTAAATGTTGCTTTACGCCAGATACTTGATCTATATGTCTGCCTGCGCCCGGTACGTTGGTTCAAAGGGGTGCCCTCACCCATTCGGTACCCTTCACTGGTTGACATGCATATTTTCCGCGAAAATACCGAGGATATTTATGCAGGAATTGAATACATGACCGGAGAGATAGATGCAAAAAAACTGAAAGACTTTCTTATAGATGAGTTGGGAGTTGATAAAATCCGTTTTCCTGACTCTTCCTCTTTTGGAATTAAACCCATTTCAAAAGAGGGTTCTGAACGGCTTATCAGAGCAGCAATATCCTATGCAATTCAAAGAAACCTGCCTTCAGTAACTTTTGTGCATAAAGGGAATATAATGAAATTCACTGAAGGTTCTTTTAAGCAATGGGGATATGATTTAGCCGAAAGGGAATTCACTGACGGTATTTTTTCCTGGCGATCCTATGAAAAAATCACACAAGAAAGTGGACGGGCTGAAGCGGATAAAGCATTGGAGGGAGCACAAGAACAGGGAAAAGTTATCATTAAAGATGTAATAACCGATGCATTCTTGCAGGAATCGCTCCTGAAACCATACAACCATTCAGTAATTGCAACGATGAACCTGAACGGGGACTATATTTCTGATCAGCTTGCCGCCATGGTTGGTGGAATTGGCATTGCACCCGGAGCAAACATTAATTCTTTAAGCGGATATGCTATTTTTGAAGCTACTCACGGAACGGCTCCCGATATTGCAGGAATGGGTAAAGCCAATCCATCTTCACTCATTTTATCGGCAGTTATGATGCTGGAATACATGCAATGGTTCGAAGCTGCCGAGCATATTTACGATGCCATGGAACATGTATTTGCTAAACGCCGGGTCACCTCTGACCTTTATGCACAAATGGAAGGGGCAAAATTATATTCTACCACCGATTTTGCAGATGAAATAATTAAACACATTCATTGACAGAAATAAATAAAATCAAAAAAATAAACAGATGGAATACATTAAGTACCGTTTTTTTCAAAAAGCAAGTGAATGCTCAAAAGAATTTCAACGTATCAAAAAAGAACATGCCGACAAGGTGATTGCCGAAGTAACTCTGGGACAGGTATTGTCCGGAATGAAAGGCATTCCGTTGCTGGTAACCGATACCTCAAAGCTTGATCCAAATGAAGGTATCCGTTTCAAAGGGTATTCAATACCTGAACTCCGTGAAAAACTTCCAAAGATGTCTCCTGAGGGAGAACCACTTCCTGAGGGACTTTTTTACCTCATGCTCATTGGTGAAATTCCAACTCATGATGACGTAACAAACCTTTCAAAGGATTTTGCCACCCGGTCACATGTGCCACAGCATGTATTTGATGTTATCGATGCATTGCCCAAAAATTCACGTCCAATGACCCAGTTTAGTGCAGCTATAATTGCAATGGCTACTGAATCTGTTTTTCAAAAAGCGTACAGGGCAGGTGTAAATAAGAAATATTACTGGGATTCAACCTACGAGGATGTAATGAACCTGATAGCCCGGCTGCCGCATATTGCAGCTTACATTTACCGCCGCAATTTTCATAATGAAGAACATATTGACCCCAATCCCCGGCTCGACTGGGCAGGAAACCTGGCACATATGATGGGATTCGACTCAGAAGATATCAGGAGACTATTCAGACTATACATGGTAATACATGCTGACCACGAGGGGGGAAATGTTTCGGCACATACTGCCCATCTGGTAGGTTCGGCCCTGAGTAATCCGTTTTATTCATATGCCGCAGCTATGACCGGACTGGCAGGACCATTACACGGTTTTGCAAACCAGGATGTTATACATTGGATGTTTCAGATGATGGAAGATTTGGATACAGATACTCCATCCGATGAACAAGTAGCAGCCTATATTAAAAAGACACTGGAAGAGGGCCGGGTAATTCCGGGCTACGGACATGCAGTACTCCGTAAAACAGACCCCAGGTTTACAGCTCAACAGGAGTTTGCAGATAAATACATTAAAGACGATCCTTTGGTAAACCTGGTAAACCAGCTTTACAGAGTGGTTCCACCAATACTTTCAAATATTGGTAAGATTCAGAATCCCTGGCCAAATGTAGATGCTTTCAGCGGATCGCTATTGTATCATTATGGCATTAAGGAATATACTTTTTATACCGTTTTATTTGGAGTTTCGAGAGCCTTGGGTGTGTTGGCATCCCTCGTGAATGACCGGGTGTATGGTATGCCTATTGAAAGACCTACTTCCCACCCGCTGCAGTGGTTTCGTGATCAGGTGGATGGAGATGGAGGCAGAAAATGCTGAAATATTATATAGTTAGGATAAAAAAGCCGGCTTTGCAGCCGGCTTTTTAATTTTAGAGCTTACTGAACAGGCCATTGAAGGTTACCTGTTTATTTGCTGTTATTCAATTCAAAATATTCATTGTATAAAGTGTTTTTTTGCATAACTTTTGTAAACGATTATTTGTTTGCAATTTTAAATAATAAAAAATTTTACCATATATAAAAGGTTACATGCCGAAATACAATTTGTTCCGTTAATCAGCCAAAAAAATGGTATGTAATAATTTGTCATCATGAAGTTATACCCCCATAAACCACAAAATTGATGGCCCGGTTATTTTATAATGGCCGCTGGTTGCACCTTAAATTCTATAACCCCTGCTTTGTATGATCCTATACCGCTCGGACAAATCAAATAAGTATCCCATTTGCTTGTTTTTTGCATCCAAACCGTTAGTGACAAGATATAACCTCAATATAAACTCGCTATAAACTCGCTATAAACTCGCTACAAATTCGCTACAAATTCGCGTTTTTGTGAATTTGTCGCGAATTTATTCCGAATTTATTCCGAATTTTAGATGAATTTGAGTATAGACTTAATGGCGGTACTTTTAAAGAATTTGGAGCAATACAGTTTGAAATTCCGGAAGGCATCTTAATTAATTGCTTTAAAAATTGATTCATCTCCCAAAGGCTTTTTTCTACTTTTCTGAACCTTTAAAAACGGCTTATGTTCTTTATAAAAATATTGCCACCAGAAGCAAAGTAAATGAACTCAAAAAAAGATAATATCCGTCGAACTCCTCCGGTCAGGAAGCAACAATTCAAAGGCAGAAAGACCAGAAAAAGAATCATCCGCAAAAAGACGAAGCAAAGAGTTAAAAAAGGTTCAGTGGTAAAAGGTGCCGAAAACCGTTTAAAGGGGTTCCGGCAGGCTTCCATTCTTGCTATAGCAATGACTGGTTTCATCCTGTTGATGTTTGCTCCCGATGAAACATTTTCGTCAGCAGATATGACCCCATCCTTTCAGCAGGACACAATTGCAATGGAAACAGTAAACGATTCCACAGAAAAAATACAGGGAACTGAGCAGGCAGCAGGAGAAGCTATAGGTGCTCTTCAAAACATGTGGAATAATTTTGTATTTAATTATCCAAAAGTAGTGATTGCCTTTGGTATTCTCATAATTGCCTGGTTACTTGTAAAACTTATAAAATTTATTCTCCAAAACATTTTCAAAAAGGCTAAAAGCCGGGCAGGAATAATCACGCTTACCTCTATTGCAATATGGCTGCTTGCAGTGGGAATAGCATTCAGTGTGGTTATTGGTGACATCCGCGCACTGGTTGGTTCTTTTGGTCTAATCGGCCTTGCTTTGTCATGGGCACTTCAAACTCCAATTGAAAGTTTTACCGGATGGCTTATGAATGCCTTCCGCAGATATTATATAGTTGGTGATCGCATTTTGGTAGGTGAAGTATTTGGTGATGTATACCGGATTGATTTCCTTTCTACAACCGTATGGGAAATTGGTTCCCCGTATCAGGCGGGATTTGTCAATGCTGAACAACCTACAGGAAGACTTGTTACATTTCCAAACAATGAAATTCTTACTGGTACAGTAATCAACCTTACAGGTGATTTTCCCTATGTCTGGGACGAGCTGGATGTGGTTGTGGCAAATGAATCAGACATTCCGCTTACAATGAAAGTGCTAAAAAACATTGCTATCGAAATCATGGGAGAAAATATGCGCAAGCCTGCAGAAAATTATTCAGCAATTTTAAAAAGGGCAGGTTTTGTAGAAAACGTTCCATTAGAGCCGGAAGTATTTCTGGCTGCAAGTGATTCGTGGAATGATGTCATAATCCGCTATTTGGTGGGTGCCCGTGAACGTCGAAAGTGGAAAAGTGAACTGTTGCTAAAAGTAAATGCTGAGTTAAATAAACCTGAATACAAGGGAAAAATAATTCCTGTTTATCCACGCCAGCAAATCCAGATTATTGATTCCGAAGGCAGACCTGCTGATATTACAGGCAGAAATTTTAATCAATAAAACCCAGGGGGAAAGAGGTTATTTCATTATTTTTGATTCAATAAATGATTTCCAGAGGTAAATTTTCAATAGGCAATTTAAATACAGAATGTCTGAAAAAACAGCTATAATCACAGGTGCGAATTCAGGAATTGGAAAAGAAACTGTCCTGAAATTTGCCAACAAAGGCTACAGCGTGGTAATGGCCTGTCGGGATATAGATAAAAGCGAAGCTGTTCAGGCTGAAATCAAGGCGGTCACAAATAATGACAAAATCTTTCTGAAGCAGGTAGATATGGCATCATTTGCTTCAATAAAACGCTTCTCCGAAGAAATCATACGCCAGTTTTCGAAAATTGATGTACTGGTAAATAATGCAGCCTATTTTAATCATGGAGAGAACTATCGTCTGACGGCTGATAACATTGAAATTACATTTGCTACAAATGTTGCAGGCCCCTATTTGCTTACGAAGCTTTTATCCGGACACCTAAAGAAATCAGAGGATGCCAGGGTATTAAATGTATCCAGCAATATTATCAAACACTTCTTTTCACCAAAAAAAACAATTGATTTCGAAAACTTGAAAGGTATCTCAGAAAAAAGATACAAACACAGTGTATATACCAGTTATTGCAATTCTAAAATGGCGCTATTGATGCTCACATTAAAAATGGCTGAATTACATAATTCCAAAGAAATAAAGTTTTACTCACTTCAGGTTAACGGATCACGTATGTCAAAAGAAACTTTAAACAAATTCAAACCCCGCTGGCGACTAATTGCTCGTATTCAGAACCTGGTTTTTCCTCTGCCTGAATATATGGCTTCAAATTATTACACTATTTGTACCTCTGAAAGGTTTATTGATACCACCGGAATACATCTTAACCACAAGCTGGAAATAATGAAACCAGGACCAAAAAATACCGGTTTTAAACATGCATGGGGTGCAGCTTATTACCCTGCTTACGCAAATGACAGTGAAGTACAAAATAAAATATACGACATATGCCAATCATTTACCTCACAGTTTATTTGATGATTGGGAAGAATAATAAATTATAAATTACCTGTTACTCCAGATCTTCAAATAAAAATAAAAACGCAATTGCTTTCTCCTAAACTACAGAATAAGCTATTATAATTTTAACATCGCCAGAATTATTAAAGTTAAATAAACCGATTTGAATTTACCCTCAGATCTTTCCCCGAAAACATACAATTCAAATAAAATGATTTAAGGGAATTTTAATTCATCCTTTCAAATCATCCTTTCAACAGTTAATAATTCGTATTCATCAACTTTTAATTTTACACCCGTGGTACAACGGCTACTTTTGATTCATGAAATCAAATTAATAATCACTTAAAAAATAAAGTCATGAAAAGAAAAGTATTTTCTGCATTGATGCTGATTGTTCTCTTCTCGGTTGGCAGCAAGGCACAAGAAAATAAAAAACGATTTGGTTTTGAATTCAGCCCTGGGATTTCAATGGCTACCCAAAAAGTGGCAGATGCCACCTTAAACCCAGGTTTTGGTTTTGAAGGTATTTTTCACTACCGGTTTTTGCCTTACCTGGGAGCATATGGAGGCTGGGGTTGGAATCGTTTTGGAGCCGATGAGTCATTTGCAGGTGACAATGCCAACTTTGAAGAAACCGGATATATCTTGGGGCTTCAGTACAACAGACCATTGCCGGATTCCAATTTATCGTGGTATTTAAGGGCAGGAGGATTGTACGCACATATTGAAACTGAAAACAGCGATGGTGATGTCATTCATAACACAGGTCATGGCCTGGGATGGCAGGCAGCCGGTGGAATTAATCTGGCGCTGGGCAACAACTGGAGCTTAACTCCAGGAGTAAAATTTAATGCACTTAACAGAAACAGTGAAGTCGGTGGTGTTGCAAAAGAATTTAAACATAATTATGCATCAGTAAGATTTGGGATTCTCAAGAAATTCTAAAACAGTAAGTTTTAGAAAAGGACAGGAAGATTCACTTCCTGTCCTTTTCAATTTGAATAGCATATCATAAAATTTTAATTCCGGCCAGTAAAACTCTCACTCATACAAAATTCCCCAATTTATCCAATTAAACCTCTACCAAAATCGTATGGGTAGCCTAAAAAACTATTTGATCATCCAGGTTTGATATTCATTTTTGGGGATATTCTCCACAAATTTTCCCCAATGGAGCAATTGATAATATTTAGTTGTATTTAAAACGCTGAAAATAAATATCTTTTATTTTGATTTGATTTCTGGCGTGATTTTTTCAGCATAGAAAACAGTAAATAGTGTTATCTAAATTTTTCAAAAATGAACAATCAATACAATACATTGTCTGAAGCCGTTGAACATCTGAAAAAAAGAGGGTTCACACATAATTTCAGAGTTAACAATGAGGGAGAGCTCATTGAAACCGGCGAAGCACATTTTGAACCAGCTAATGTAAAGCTTGTAGAATTTCACCGCTTTGAAGGCACATCCGATCCGGGTGATATGAGTATACTTTATGCACTGGAAACAACCACAGGTGAGAAAGGTACAGTAGTCGATTCTTTTGGAATGGATGGTTCTGAAACTATTTCTGAGTTTATGAATAAAGTAGAACAGGGACAATACGAGGATTAAAATTTTCCTGTTATTGCTAAATAAACAAATAAAATAGAAGAATATGCCAGATAAGAAAACATCATCCCGGATAAAAAATGAAGACCAGTATGAAAAACTCCGGGAAAAAGGTTACAGCAAACAAAAAGCTGCACGAATAGCCAACACAGAAAACGCTGGTAAAAAAGGTGGTCACAGTAATAAGTATGAAGACCGTACAAAAAAAGAACTAATGGATAAAGCACGACAAGTGGGTATAAAGGGCAGGAGTAAAATGTCAAAAGACGAATTGGCACGTGCACTCCGAAACAATTAATTTTACACATACTCATTGTGTTATAAGATAATAGGTTTTAGAGCTGTAAGGGATATAACAGCGGAGCAGGTTTTCTGATTCGGTTGAATTTTTTACTACTTTGCAGTAAAAAATAAAACCGATATATTAAAACATGAAATTTGCAATTGCAGATGGAAAAATAATCGAAAAAAAAGAACTTTTTCTATTGGATGAATACATTGACCCCCGCATAAGACTTTCCCAGATGATTTGGTATGGCTATGGTGGAATACCGTTGCTATCCGAAAATTTGGAACTATTAAAAAAGCAGGCTGATGTCCTTAAAATTCCATTCCCGGGAGAATTTGAAAACATCAGGGAGTTATTCAGGTTGATAAAACGAATGCTAAACAAAAACAAGTTCTATCGCTCGGGATTTATGAATTTGCAAATCATTGCAGGCATTGAATCGGTGCATACTTTAATTGTCTGCACAGCTTTTTCAGATTTTACATTTCCAATGTCTGAAGAAGGATTGCTGGTACGCTTCTCCAGTCAAAAAAAATATGTATCGAATGAATTAAACAGAATGGCTTTTTTTAATGAAAGACTTTGGCAATCAGCACTTGCAGAAATTAAAGGTTCCCGGTTTTCCCAATCAATTATATTAAATGACAGAGACTTTGTATCAGAAAGTGCCTATAGTAATTTGTATATGATTGTGGATAATGAGCTGGTAACTCCATCTTTTCAATCGGGATGCCATGAAAATGCAATCCGTTTTTTATTGTTGAAAGCGACAGCCAACCTGGGAATAAAGATTACGGAAAAACCATCCATAGCGAAAGATATGTTATTTGCAGCTGATGAAATATTCTGTGTGTCGGAAGTTTTAGGGGTTCAATGGGTTCTTGGAGTAGAGGAGCAACGTTTTCTTTCTTACTTTTCCAAAGCCATCCATGAGGAATTAAATGTTCTCCTAAAGCAAAAAGCCGCTTCCAATTCTTTTTGATTTAGCATAATTAAAATCTGGCTGTCAATTCATTGCAGGGTTTTCAGGAAAATTTTCCCACAATGAATACCGGTGACCAACACGTTTAACAAATTCTGCCCAGGAGGCAGGGTGCAACTGTTGCATTAACATTTCTTCATCCACATCGTTAACCAGCCAGGAATCTTCTTTAATTTCCCGTTCCAACTGACCTGAATCCCAGCCAGAATAACCGACAAAAAACCGGATATCAGATGAATTTATACGTCCTTCGAGAATCATCTGTTTTAGAATTTCAAAGTCTCCACCCCAATATAAATTATCCAATACCTGAATACTTCCGGGAAGTTGCTTACCAAGTTTATGTATAAAATAAACGGAATCAGTAGAAACAGGACCGCCCAGATAAATATCACCTTCAAATTCGGGAAAGCCGGGAAGTATATCGTGGATTGCCAAATCGACTTTTTTATTCACAATAAAACCAACTGCACCTTTGTCGCTATATGCCACCAGCAAAATCACCGAACGGTTGAAATAACTTCCCGGCAGAAACGGTTCAGCAATCAACACTCTTCCTTTTTGAGGTGAGATGTTGTTTGACTGTATCTTAAATATATCCAAATTATTATTCATCGTCTAGCAATATAAAAATTTTCAACAAGCAATCAAACTGTCGAAAAAAGTAATTACAAAAACTATGCGATTTTTTTTGGGTTAGTGACAATTATTCTTCCACTACGATAAAAATATCTTCATCAGGCTTGCTCATCAAATAATGTTCACGGGCAAATTTTTCAAGTTCATTTTTGCCGGCGTTTAAATCTTCAAGTTTTTCCCTGTCTGATTCAATACGTTCCTGGTAATATTCTTTCTGCCGGGTAAGTTCATTTAAGCGCCGATTATTATCAGCACGGGACACAAAACTGTTTTCGTCAAAAAAAACAATCCATGTCAAAAACAATACTGTTGCAATAAAATATTTATTTTTAAGCAATTTTATGAAACTTGTTTCTAAATGAATCCCGTCTTTCATACCGGTTTAATTTTGGTTAAAAGTACGATATAAAAAACAGATTAAAAAGAGGAATGTCTGAATTCACTCCTCTTTTTATGAACATTGAAGCGTTAACTAATCAACCCTGGTCGGGTAAAAAACTGGGATACATATAATTTGCCGGTGGCACCAGGTTTTCTTTAATTGTCCTTACTGAGACCCATCTCAGGAAATTGAATATTGATCCTGCTTTATCGTTAGTCCCTGAGCCACGTGCTCCCCCAAAGGGCTGCTGGTTAACAACAGCTCCGGTAGGCTTATCGTTGACATAAAAGTTACCTGCAGCATTTTCCAACCGCTTAGTAATTTTCTCAATTGTATACCTGTTTTGTGAAAAAACTGCACCTGTAAGTGCATAGATGGAGGTTTTATTCAGCACATCGAGCGTTTCATCCATCTTTTCATCCGGGTATACATAAATAGTGAGGACGGGGCCAAATAATTCTTCATGCATGGTAATGTAATCAGGGACTTTAGCAAAAATAACAGTGGGTTCAATATAATACCCCTTCGAGTTATCACAATTTCCACCAAAAATTATTTCAGCATCTTTATCCTGGCGTGCCTGCTCAATAGCCCCTTTTAGTTTATTATATGCAGCTTCATCAATGACTGCATTTATAAAATTAGTAAAATCTTCTGGAGGTCCCATTTTTAAATTTTTCAGAACATTTCCCAATTCCTTCTTCACGTCAGGCCAGATGCTTTGAGGAATGTAAACCCTTGATGCTGCAGAACATTTTTGTCCCTGGTATTCAAAAGCGCCTCTGACGACAGCAGTCACAAGTTCAGGAATTTTAACGGTATTATCAGCAAAAATGAAATCTTTTCCACCAGTTTCACCCACAATGCGCGGGTAAGTTTTATATTTATGAATATTGTTCCCGATGGTTTTCCAGATATTCTGGAATACTGCAGTTGAACCGGTAAAATGAATTCCAGCAAAATCAGGGTGTGTTAAAACCACATCGGCAACAACAGGCCCTGAGGCAAAGACAAGGTTGATAACACCATCGGGCAGTCCTGCCTCCTGCAACACCTCCATAATAACCCCTGCTGAATAAACTGCAGATTTGGAAGGCTTCCAGACTGCAACATTTCCCATGAGAGCCGGAGCTACCGGAAGATTTCCGGCGATAGAAGTAAAATTAAAAGGGGTAAGGGCAAAAACAAATCCCTCCAGGGGGCGGTATTCATTATAATTCCAAATACCCGGAGACGATTCAGGCTGCATTTTATAAATATCAGACATTGCTTTAACCCCGAACCGGTAAAAATCGGCCAATTCACAAGCAGCATCGATTTCAGCCTGGTAAATATTTTTTGACTGCCCCAGCATAGATGCGGCATTAATTTTTGCACGATAAGGTCCTGCAATTAAATCAGCAGCCTTAAGGAAAACGGAAGCCCGGTGCTCCCATGAAAGGGCTGCCCATTTAGTGCGCGCATCAAGGGCAGCGTCAATAGCCATTTCAACATGACTTGAATCACCCTGATTATAGTATCCGAGGGTATGTTCAATATCATGAGGTGGAAACATCCTTATCTTACGGTCAGTAAATACATCCTTCCCGCCTATTACCATCGGCTGGTCTACTTCCCTGGAGCGCAATTCTTTCAGCATTTCCTGAACCTCAGCCCTTTCTTTACTACCGGGAGCATAACTCAGAACCGGCTCATTTTTAGCAACGGGTACATTAAAAAATCCTTTTGACATCTTACTCACTTTAAAATTAATATGTTTCAAAACTAAAAAATCAGGCTCACTGAAATCCTAACAAAAATCAGGAAGACAATTATTTACCTTCAATAAATTATCTGTTATTGAGTTATTTCCTTTACCATTTGAAAAACAACACAAATTTTCTTTTATTCGATTTGTAAATTAAAAGAACTTAGTAACTTCGGTTTTTAAAAATTACTTGCTGTTATTTAGGCAATTTCTGTATTTTTATAAGCTTGAATAAACCACTTTACCATATTATTACAAACAAGTTATGGCCGGAATTGAATGAGCCAGCTAAGCAAAAGCTTTTTGAATTACTGGTCCCGCTGATTTTGCTGTTCCTGGGTGCATTGCTTCATTTTTTATTCCGCCTGGCTGGCAGCAGTGGATATAATTGTCTTATATGTGATTTAGGACTTGTATTGGTGTCGTTGCTTGCACTTATATGCCTTTTTAATAATCGCATCAATTGTGTACTGAATACAACATTCTCCGTTCCATTGTTTGTATATGCTTATTATATATCTGACATTTCACTGGCTCCACAATTAACCAATACAGTTTATCAGTCAGTTGGATTATTACTGGCAGGAGCTTATTTTCTGCTCTATTTCTCAAATACTGAAAGAAAAATTATTCTTTATTCAATTTTATCACTATTTACAATAATATTTCAATTATTAAAATCCGGACAGTTTTTTGATTTTAATGACGGTTCAGGTATTCCTTTGTCCCATCCCCTCTTAGTTTACCTGTTCGTCTTTACAGGCGGGTTCCTGGTCCGCAGAAAATTCAGGTTAATTGGCGAAGCTAAAAGTGAAGATGTTAAAACAATAAAGCAAGGCATTTCCAAAGTATTTCGTGAAACTGGGTTCCCTGTTGCTGAAATTATTGCTATACGGGATGACCAGGGAAATGTATTAAACCTTCAGGTTGAAAAGGTCAACAATGCTTTCGAGTCGTTATTTAAAATCCAGCTGCACGAGGTAAAAGGTCAGGAAGCAAATTATATCTTCGATCTTGTTTTACGGGAACATTTCGATTTAAACAAAATACTTCTTTTTGAAAATAATAAGGTTCGTGAGTTTCATGCAACAAGGCTGGAACGTTGGTTTAAAATTCACATTTTAAAGCCGGGACAAAATACATTTTATGTAATTCTTGAGGATGTGACAAAAGCCAAAAAGAAACTGCAAGAACTTGAAATCAGCAAACGGCGTTATAAGGTGTTGCTGGAAGCCATTCCTGATATGTTTTTTGTTATAGGGAAAGACGGTACTTACGAAGATTTTGTGATTAAGGAAAGCGATCTTTTTAAAGTAGAAGATACCAATATAGTAGGCAGTACCATATTTGATGTAGGCTTTCCTGAGAATATGGCAGAAAAAATATTAAGCTGTATAAGCAATTGCCTAAGAAGCAATACCATTGAAACCATTGAATATTCATTGAACACACCCAATGGCAACTATCTGTTCGAGATGAGGCTGGCAAAATTAACTTCCCGTTCAGTAATATCTGTTTCGAGAGATATTACCCGCCGAAAGACAGCAGAATTTAATCTCGAAAAAGCAAAAGTCAAAGCGGAGGAAAGCGACAGACTCAAGTCTGCATTCCTGGCCAATTTATCTCATGAAATACGTACTCCTCTAAATATTATTACCAATTTCACACGAATGTTAGCTGAAGGCGGGTTAAACAGAGACGAACGGATTGAACTCTCAGATGCCATTTCGCAAAACGGGACCCAGTTGCTAAATATGATAGACAATACCATCCATCTGTCAAAAATTGAAACCAATGCTGTTGATCTTGAAATGAGTTTTTGTATGGTCAATGTTCTGGTAAGAGATGTTTATAACCGTTATAAGCCTCTGATACCGGATGGAAGAAGAGTTAAAATTAACCTGAATATAGATGTTCCCAATTCAGCATTTGGCTTTGTAACCGACCGGCGACTTCTGCTGGAATCGCTCCAAATTTTGGTCGACAATGCAGTAAAATACACTGCCGGCGGAGAAATATACCTGGGTTATGAAATGATGCGTAATGAAATGGTAAAATTCATGGTTTCAGATACGGGAATTGGCATCCCGCAGGAAGAATTTATGAACATATTCAGTCGTTTCTACCGTGTTAAAAATGAAATAAATGATATTACTTCCGGTTCAGGCATTGGTTTGTCTATTGCCCAACATTACATCCAACTGCTTGGTGGTGAACTTCAATTTGAATCTGTTCCGGGAAAAGGAACGACTTTTTGGTTCCTTCTTCCTTTCAGGGAAGGGAAAGGGTATTTGAGGGTAGTAAGTTAGCAACTGATTCACATTTATTTCCATTTCAACTTTTGGTTTTTAATTCGAATATGGAATCCCTTTTTTGAAGGAATCATTTTTATATATAGATTTGACCGTTATTAAAACAGCATTTGATAAAATGAAAAATCTATTAAATCAAAATCAAGGTTGTTAACGCTCGACGGATATATAGTATTGACAGTAGTTGTACTGACCATTATTGCGCTTGCAAAAGAAATTATGCGTCCGGGATTGGTATTTTTCTCTTCGGCAATTGTTTTAATGTCAACGGGTATCATTACCGATCAGGAATTACTTGCTGGATTTTCTAACAAGGGAATGATAACCGTAGGTGTGTTATTTCTGGTGAGTGAAGGCATCCGCCAGTCCGGGATTCTCGAGCGCCTGGCGCAAACCTACCTGCCGCGAAAACGGGGAAAACTTATTTGGCTGATTCCAAGAATTATGCTACCCGTTTCCGTTTTATCCGGATTTCTAAATAACACTCCGGTTGTTATCATTTTTGCTCCAATCATAAAAAAATGGTCTGAAAAACTAAATCTTTCGTATAAAAAGTTTCTTATCCCATTGTCATTCGCAACCATTTTTGGCGGAACTTGCACACTCATTGGCACATCAACTAATCTTGTGGTTCATGGGTTGATAATTGAGAACGGATATCCTGGCTTCGGGATGTTTGAGCTGGGTAAAGTGGGTCTCTTCATTGCAATTATAGGAACTATTTATATGTCCATTGCCAGCAACAAATTACTACCCGGGAAAAAAATACTTTTAAATACAAAAAGCACTACCGGTTTCAAAGATTATTATTATGACATTATCATCCCTGAAAATAGTAATCTGATTGGGCTTGAAATCAAAAACAGCAGATTTAGAGAGTTGAAAAAGCTGCTTGTTCGGTATATTACACGCGACGGAAATCAAATAGACTCAAAAAAAGGGAAATATAAAATTCAGGCAAACGACCAACTCATGGTAGCCGGGAAGTCAGACAGGCTAAATTACATACTGGCCAACAACAATATAAAACTTAAAGGCATTGAGCTTGTAAAAGATGTACCAAAGGATAAACTCAAACAATATGAAGCTGTAATTTCTCCGCGTTTTCCCGGAGTAGGAAGAACAATTCCCGAATTCAATTTCTACCAGCATTACCAGGCAGTAGTTCTTGCCATTCACCGGAATGGTGAACGTATCATATCAAACGTCGACAAACTTAAACTGAAATCGGGCGACAATCTTGTATTACTGACAACCGATAACTTTATTCAGAACTGGGGAGATTCAAAGATCTTTTATCTCACTTCCTATATTCGCGACTACAAAACTACCGGTACTTTCTGGAAAAAATGGCTTGCCTTCATTATTCTGCTTCTTATGATTACCGGAGCCACTGTTGGTCGCTATTTCGACTCACCGGCAGGTCTTACATTCGATATGTTTTTTTTCTCAATGCTAGCAGCTATTTTGCTGATTTGGCTTAAAATCATGCCTCATCAGAAATATACCAAAGCTATTAGCTGGGATGTGCTGATTACCATTGCCTGCGCTTTTGCCATTAGTAAAGCCATGCAAAACTCAGGAGCTGCCGAATCGCTTGCGCGTACCGCAATTAATTTTTCTTACGGATTTGGCCCCATTGGTGTTCTGGCAGCGCTTTACATTGTAACTACTATCTCAACTGAAATCCTCACAAATAACGCAGCAGCAGCACTGGTTTTTCCCATTGCCCTGGCAGCTGCCAATCAACTAAATATTGATCCGAAACCATTTTTTGTAACCATTGCAGTTGCCGCCTCAGCAAGCTTTGCCACTCCCATAGGATACCAAACTAACCTTATAGTTCAGGCAATTGGGAATTATAAATTTACCGATTACATTAAAATTGGTCTGCCATTGAATTTCATCGCTTTTATTCTTTCTTTAATATTAATTCCAATCTTTTGGAGTTTTTAATAAGTAGGACTTAAAAATATAAACTCTACTTCCTTATCTTGCCTGACTTCAACTTATTATTCATTACTTTTGATTTTAAAAGCACCTTTTATGAAACGATTGGGAGAACGAATAAAAAGAAAGAGAGAAAGCCTGCATATGCAGCTTAATATGCTTGCTGCAAAAGTAGGTGTCAGTTCCAGTGCTTTATCCCAAATTGAAAAGGCTAAGGCATTCCCTTCAATAGTAACACTAAAATCAATTGCCGACAATTTATATACTTCTGTTGGTGAACTTATCGGAGAAAACGAGGTACTTACCAATAATCCACTGGTTAAGTCAGAACAGAAAATTTTTGTTGAAAAGAATAATTCAGGAGCCTCCCTCTATCTGCTTTCAAACCATGGAAACGGAAAGCTAATGGACACATTCCTGGTTGAACTTGAACCAGGTGCCAATGCTGAAGGCATAATGAAAGAACATCCTGGTCAGGAATTTTGTATGGTACTAAAGGGAAAAATTGAATTTATGCTTGATGAGAAAATATATATACTTGAGAAACACGATAGCTTTTATTTCAATTCAGCCAGAACACATTCAGTCAAAAATTCCTCAAGAGGCTATTCACAATATCTTTTTGTCATTACACCACCCGAGAACCAATAGGCAGAATTAAGTATATATTAATTTTTTCAATTCTTCTTAACAAGAATAGTGTATTGCTTTCAAGTTTCACCAAACAAAAATAATTTTGCATTGTAGAATATCTTAAATAACATCAGAAATAAGCAGTAATGATCATGAACAAGCTATTCAATAGTTTAGAAGAAAAAAATATTCAGTTACCAGAAAATATTAAAACCGTTTTGCTTGAATGTAAGAGCCTTTCGGTATTCAATACCACTCAGGAGTTGGCTGATGCAGCAACTAATGGAAAAGACAATCCGGAATTTCATGTAAAATACGATATACCGGAAAAGGGAGAATATACAGAAGCAATCATTCACCGGGTAAAAAATGGCATATCAGCTAATTATACAGAAGCATATATGCGCCGGAGAGATCCGGGAACAATGGCGGTTGCTGATAATTTGCCGACCGATAAAATGAGGTTCAGCGACAAATACGGTTATGATTTCTCCTCACTTGAAATTGAAACATACGAGTGGATGAAGCAGCAGGATTTGGCTTGCTTCTTTTACTATGCCGGAAGAGAAAACATAGGTTCTGTTGGTATTGCAATAGCCCCGGCCAACGCTGCATTTTTTGCCATGGGATTATCTATGTTGCAGGAAATCATCCCGGTTAAGGAGCTGGAAGCCGAGACAGAAATCAAATCAGTTATATTTGTTGCACCGGTTTTCAGGCATACTCATTTTGAAGGGAAACAGGTTGTGGTTCATAATCGCAGATCGAATATACACGAATTGTATTCATACAATCTTTATCCGGGACCAAGTGCAAAAAAAGGCCTATACGGAGTATTGCTTTCACAAGGTGAAAAAGAAGGTTGGGTTACTGCACACTGTTCTGCTGTTCAATCAATAAGTCCTTACGACAATGTAAAAACTTTTATGCATGAAGGAGCCAGCGGAGGAGGAAAAAGTGAATTGCATCAACACATCGTAAGAGAAACAGATGGACGGGTGCTTATTGGCAGAAACAGCATTACTCAGGAAGAAAGGTTTATAAGTATTCCCAGGTTTTGCTCTTTCAAACCAATAGCCGATGATATGGCTTTTTGTCATCCATCTTTCCAAAAGACCAATGGTAAACTCCAGATTATAGATGCAGAAAATGCATGGTTTGTAAGGGTTGACAGTGTTAGGGGGTACGGTGATGACCCTCATCTGGAGAAAATAACAATCAAACCGGAGAAACCCTTGCTTTTTTTAAACATCGATACAAATCCCAACAGTACTGCACTCATATGGGATCACATCGAAGATGAGCCGGGTAAGCCTTGTCCAAACCCAAGAGTTATCCTGCCTCGTACTATTGTAAAAGACATAGTCAATCATCCTGTTTCAGCCGATATAAGGAGTTTTGGATTGAGAACACCAGTTTGTAGCAGAGAAAATCCTTCGTATGGAATAGCCGGTCTGTTTCATATCTTACCTCCGGCTCTTGCATGGCTTTGGAGACTGGTATCACCAAGGGGACACAATAATCCAAGTATTGTAGGAACCGGTGCTATGCAGAGTGAAGGAGTTGGTTCCTACTGGCCTTTTGCAACAGGGAAAAGGGTCACCCATGCCAATTTATTACTTGACCAGATAATAAAAACTCCCCGTACCCTGTTTACTCTTGTACCGAACCAAAATATAGGAGTATGGCAGGTAGGATTTAAGCCTCAGCTTTTAATGCGTGAATATTTAACACGACGTGGAGAAGCAAGACTGCGCGAGGATCAATACCAGCCGGCCAGATGCAGTTTGCTGGGGTATGAATTAAATTACCTGACCCTCGAAAGTTCAAAGATACCGACGCGTTTCCTGAAAGTATACAACCAGGTAGAAGTTGGTACGGATGGATATGATGCCGGAGCTGAAATATTGCAACAGTTTTTCAAAAGTGAATTGCAAAAGTATTTGAAGGAAGACCTTTACAAAACAGGCAGGCGCATAATTGAAGCATGTTTATCGAATGCAACAGTGGAAGAATACAACGAAATTGTTCCGATGAGTTATCGGTATTCATTCAATCAACTGGAAGATTTTGAACAAAACAACTTTTAAAATTTAAAGATAATAAGACCAGGATTGATGCAGCAACTGATTTCTGATTCCTTATTCAATTCTAATAATTTTATAACTACAGCTGTATCTTCCTGGTCATTATTTTTACAAAATTGCAAATTATTGTCATACCTGCCAAAACCAGGTAAAAGATCCGGCTGATATTTAATTCAAATTTACCATCTAAAAAAGGGTTCCTGAAAACTAGATGTAAAAGTATTATATTTGCCATTTTGTGTGAGCAGTTCAGATTATTTTAAATAAACTCAACGGGCTCAAATTAATATAAAAACTTTCATGAAGGATTATAGTTTAACAAACCTGCGTGAGCTGGAAGCCGAAGCCATTCACATCATACGGGAAGTAGCAGCCGAATTTGAAAATCCGGTTATGCTCTATTCCATTGGAAAAGATTCATCGGTTATGGTGCGACTGGCCGAAAAGGCTTTTTATCCGGGCAAGGTACCTTTCCCACTTATGCATATTGATTCCAAATGGAAATTCAGGGAAATGGTAGAATTTCGTGACCGGTATGCAAAGGAAAAAGGATGGAACCTCATCGTTCATTATAATAAACAAGGTTTTGAAACTGGTATCGGCCCCTTTACCCATGGCAGCAAGGTTCATACCGATGTTATGAAGACTCAGGCTTTACTTGAAGGCCTTAACAAATATAAGTTTGACGCAGCTTTTGGAGGTGCCCGCCGTGATGAGGAAAAATCAAGGGCAAAGGAACGAATATTTTCTTTTCGCGACCGTTTCCATCAATGGGATCCCAAAAACCAGCGGCCGGAATTGTGGGATATTTACAATGCCCGGGTACATAAGGGCGAATCAATCAGAGTATTTCCACTCAGCAATTGGACAGAACTGGATATCTGGCAATATATCCGGCTGGAAAATATTCCTATTGTCCCCCTCTATTTTGCCAAGGAACGCCCAGTTGTTAATATGGATGGCAGCCTGATTTTGGCAGATGATGACAGGATGCCAAAAGAACTTGTCAATAAAGTACAAATGCGCAAGGTCCGATTCCGGACACTTGGATGTTATCCTCTGACCGGAGCAGTAGAATCGGAAGCAGATACCATTGAAAAAATTGTGGAAGAAATGATGACGGTCACAGTATCGGAACGTACCACCCGGGTCATTGATTTCGACCAGGATGCGAGTATGGAACAGAAAAAGCGGGAAGGATATTTTTAAACATCACTTTTTTGATTGGAAAATCCAGAAAGTGGAAATAAAAGATGATTGATAATGACCGACATAAACAATAAAAACAGCAATAACGAATTAAGAAACTCCATTTTAAAAGAAAATGAAGAAGGATTAGACATTCGTGCTTTTCTTGATCAGGACCAGAAAAAAGACCTGCTCCGGTTACTGACTGCAGGTTCGGTTGATGATGGCAAGTCAACACTGATTGGGAGGCTGATGTTCGACAGTAAAATGCTTTATGAAGACCAGCTTTCTGCATTGGAACGCGACAGCAAGCGCATGGGGCATGCAGGAGAAGATATAGATTATGCACTTCTGCTTGATGGGCTTAAAGCTGAACGTGAGCAGGGAATTACAATTGATGTTGCATATCGGTATTTTTCTACAGCAAACCGGAAATTTATCATAGCTGATACACCAGGGCATGAACAATATACCCGGAATATGATAACCGGTGGTTCAACAGCCAATCTTGCCATTATACTTACAGATGCAACAAAAGGGGTAATCACCCAAACAAGACGTCATACTTTTTTAGTATCCCTGTTGGGTATTAAGCATATTGTCCTTGCTGTTAATAAAATGGATCTGGTTGGCTTCAGCCAAAAAATATTTGAAAGTATTTGCAAGGATTACAAGAGTTTCATCACGCAACTTGATGTACCTGATGTGGAATTTATCCCCTTATCGGCTTTAAAAGGCGACAATGTAGTTGAAATATCACCAAACACAACCTGGTATCATGGCAAAAGCCTCCTTGAGTATTTGGAAACCGTCCATATAAGCAGTGATCGAAATTACGACGATTTTAGGTTTCCAGTGCAATATGTACTGCGACCCAATCTTGAATTCCGGGGGTTTTCTGGAAAAATTACTTCGGGAATCATTCACCCGGGGGATCGGGTTATGGCTCTTCCTTCCAGAAAACAATCCAAAATAAAACAAATTCCCACTTTTGATGGGGAACTGCAACAGGCATTTCCCCCACAATCAGTCACGTTGGTGCTGGAAGATGAAATAGATATTTCCAGGGGAGAAATGCTTGTAAAACCAGACAACCTTCCACGGATGGAGCGACATTTTGAAGCGATGCTCGTTTGGATGGATGAAGATCCTCTGGACCGCTCTGTTCAGTATTTTTTAAAGCATACCTCCAATACAACCCGCTCCCGAATTGATTTTATGCGCTATAAAATTGATGTAAACACATTACAACAATCAGAAGTTGAGATACTTTCGCTTAATGAGATTGGACGTGCAGTAATAACAACAGCTAAAACACTTTATTTTGATCCCTATAAGAAAAATAAAAATACAGGTTCCTTTGTATTGATTCATCCGGTTACAAACAATACTGTTGCCGTAGGTATGATTCTTGACAAACTTGAAAGCAAGGATCTTCCATCAAGAATTACCAATCTGGACAAAGAAAATATTCGGCTTGGCAAATCTTTGATTAATACCTCATCTCGACAGGAAAAATACAACCAGCGAGGTGAAACCATATGGTTTACCGGCTTGCATGGTTCAGGGAAAAATGAATTGGCCTTCAGCCTTGAAAAAAGGTTGTTTGATTTAGGAGCCACTGTTATTCTGTTGGATGGAAGTTCAATTCGTTCCGGACTCAATAGTGAGCTGGATTATTCACCCGCCGACAGGGCTGAAAACCTTCGCAGGGTCGCACATATATGTAAAATATTGAATGATCAGGGAATTATAGTAATTGCCTCATTTATTTCAAGAAATGATTCACTGCGCAAACAAATTGCTGAAATAATTGGGCCAGATAGATTCCACCTCTTGTATATGAATGCATCAATAGAATATTGCCGAAACAATAAACCTGAACTTTATGAAAAAGCAGACCGTGGAGAAGTTGAAAATCTTCCCGGAGTTGATTTGGAATATGAAATACCGGCAGATGCCAGATTGATTTTTGATCCGGCAAAAAATGAACTGAATTTAGACAATATTGTTGGTTACCTGGAAGAAAATAATGTTTTCCCCATAGATAAAGCTGAATGAAAATATTAATTACAGGTACTGCAGGATTTATAGGATTTCATCTTGCTGAGAAACTTCTTGAGCAGGGACATAAAATTGTAGGCATTGATAACATCAACGATTATTATTCAACTGACCTAAAATTTGCACGTTTACATGAAGCTGGTATTTCAAATAAATCCAAAGAATGGTATCAACAGATAAGAAGTTCCAGGAATTCAAATTATTCTTTTATACGGATGAACCTGGAAGATAAAGATGAATTATATAAGCTGTTCGAAAGAGAGCAATTTGATGCTGTCTGTAATTTAGCTGCCCAGGCAGGCGTTCGTTACAGCATTGAAAATCCCCATGCATATATCAATAGCAATATTTTAGGATTTATAAATATATTAGAGGCCAGCAGGCATCATAATATAAAACATCTGGTATATGCCAGCTCATCGAGTGTTTATGGCAACAGCAAAAAAATGCCTTTGTCAACCACCGATTCAGTTGATAATCCAATCAGCCTTTATGCAGCCACGAAGAAAAGCAACGAATTAATGGCCCACACTTACAGTCATTTGTTTGGCATACCTACTACAGGTCTAAGATTTTTTACTGTTTATGGTCCATGGGGCAGACCTGATATGGCTTATTTTCTTTTTACTAAAGCAATTTTAGAAGGCAAATCAATCAATATTTTCAATAAGGGGGATTTGTACCGTGATTTCACATACATCGATGATATCGTTGAAGGAATAATCAATGTTTTAAATAGTATTCCCGATAATCAACCTCCCTATAAAGTATTCAATATTGGTAATTCTTCACCTGTCAAATTGTTGGATTTCATTGAAACCATTGAAAAAGCATTGGGGAAATTAGCCATAAAAGAATATAAAGAGATGCAACCTGGAGATGTCTATAAGACCTTTGCTGATGTGAGCGAGCTTAAAAAAGAGTTTAATTACCATCCTGACACTCCCCTTGAGACTGGCATTAACAAGTTTGCTTCGTGGTACAGGGAATTTTATAAGGCAAACTGAATTTTTTTCAAAATAACCTATTATTCATTTTTGGCTTGCCAATTAAAAAAGGATCGCCCCTTCTAATGAGACAACCCTTTAATAATGTTTTATAAAAAAACGGCAGGCATGTAAGCCGGGTTCTGTAATTCAAATTTCCATCTTAAGACAGAAACTAAATCTCTTATCATTTATCTTGTCGCGTCATTACTGACGCGATCGCTGCAGCCTACCCCTCCTGACATCCGGTGTGCATCCGGAAACAAAGCGGGCAACTTTGCTGCGTTGCAACAGCGACGCAATCAGGATATATTTGGCTTTGCAACCCGTGAGGCCTGCGGCTGGCTGTGTCGCCACAACCACCGGTGGGCTTTTACCCCACCTTTTCACCCGTTCCTGTCAGTCATCTAACTGACAGGTGGTTATTTTCTGTCAGGCTTCTATTCCATTTCTGGAATCTTCCTGTTAGGAAGCACAGTGCCCTACGTTGCCCGGACTTTCCTCTCCCGAATTACCTCGGGAGCGATAAGACTGCCTGCCGGTTGCAAAAGTAGTGCTTTATAAGTCATGTAAAAAAATTTCAGAATAAAGATCTAAAAACCCGGTATTTTTTAACTATTTTCTTCTTAATATCACCATAGTTGCTCCATACCCATATTCCTGAAAAGAAGCATCCTGGTAAATATATTTCGGAAATCGTGATTTCAGTAATTTTGCAATTTCCTGTTTCAGTACACCCTGCCCTACTCCATGTATAAAAACAATTCGCTTTGCCCTGGCCTGAATTGCTGCACGCATTTCCCGTTCCACTTTTTCCATCTGGATGTCAAGGATCTCCTTGTTACTCAACCCCGTTGAATTATCTACAAGTTCATGTATGTGCAAATCAATTTCAATAATTTCTGCCTGTTGCTTTTTTGGCAAATTCGGCTCGGTTGATGACTTTTCTTTGACTTTCAATACTTTTTTTAAGTCTTCATCAGTAAGTTTATCGACTTCCGCATTCAGAATGTTTTCAGTAATCTGGTAAACCAGCGCATTTTTTTTAAAGAACTGATTGGGTTGAAAACTTTTTTCTTTATAGAATTTTACCGGATTGATTTTAAACTTTTTAGAAACTGCAGGGTGTAACTCCTTTTCCTGATCACGAAAATAAATTAACTGAAAATAATATTCAGGTAATTCAGCAAAATTATTTTGCTCAAGGGTTTCCAACTCCTCTTTTGAATTCGGCTCTATTTTTCCATTCAAAACTGAATAATAGATTTCATTTTTATAATGTGCAAAATGATAAAGAACCGTAAAATTGCTGTCGTTTACCAAATACAAATCAACATCGCCACCCAAAGGATTTTTTGAATTAAATGGAACAATGCAGAAATAAAAATCCGGTGAATCTTTTCCTGTTATTATCTTTCCTTTTAATTTTTTTTCCTCTTGTGGTGGTATAGCCTCAACCTTCTCAGGTTTATCTGCAATAATTTCTCCCTTTTGCAAGGCAGGATCATCTACATTTATTAGTTTCGAAACCGGATATGGGACTTCAAATCCATCTTCATTTTCTACATTTACCATGTTTTTACCAATGAAACCAGTGACAATTCCTCCTCCCACATCGTTTAAAAATTTTACCCTGTCTCCGACTTTAATCATAACACTCATTAATTTAATACAAAAATACTCTTTTTTTATGCAATCATTTTTTTGATTTATTTTTGCAGCTGAATAAATACAGAAACTTTGTCAGAATTCAGGAAAATAAAAATCAGTGATTATACTTACGAACTTCCCGATAACAGGATTGCCAGATATCCATTGTTGGAGCGTGACAATTCGAACCTGCTGATATGGAAACAAGGGAATATTCAAAAAAGTCTTTTTAAAAATATTTCCCATTATCTTCCTACTGAAGTCAGGCTGGTATTTAATAATACACGCGTAATACATGCCCGGTTATTTTTCTTTAAGGAAACCGGTGCAAAAATTGAAATATTTTGCCTGGAGCCAAAAATTCCATCCGATTATCAGCAGGCATTTCAGCAAACGAATAAAACATCCTGGAAATGTATGATTGGTAATGCAAAAAAATGGAAAGAAGAAGAATTATTGAGTAGGTTTAATATTAACGGAAAGCCAATTGAATTAAGAGCAAAAAAGGCAGCGTCCAAATTGGATTCATTTTTAATTGAATTTAGCTGGACTCCAGGATTCACTTTTGCAGAAATCATTGACAAAGCAGGTAAACTTCCCATTCCTCCCTACCTGAACCGGGATACAGAACCAATCGACGAAATAACCTATCAAACAATTTATGCAAAAAACGATGGTTCTGTGGCAGCACCCACAGCTGGTCTTCATTTCACAGAAAATGTATTATCCCAACTTAAAGAAAAAAAAATCAAATTAAGTGAAATTACTTTACATGTGGGAGCCGGAACCTTTCAGCCGGTTAAAGCAGAACATATCGGAGGTCATGCAATGCACCATGAAACTGTAATTATCCCTAAACATTTTATTGAGGATGCAATTACCAATCCGGGAAAAATTATTGCAGTCGGTACCACATCGGTGCGTTCACTGGAAAGCCTATACTGGCTGGGACTAAAATTACAGAAACATGATTTTTCTTCTGAGAATATTGTTATTGGACAATGGGAGCCTTACGAAGCTGAAGAATCGATAGATGTTCAGGCTTCACTCAGGAACATTCTTGCTTTTTTAAACAAACACGGTTTAGATTTACTTCGTTTTTCAACACAGATTATTATCCTTCCCGGATACCGTTTTAAACTTGTTGAAGGAATGATAACAAATTTTCACCAGCCTCAAAGCACACTCCTTTTACTTATCAGTGCTTTTTTAGGCGATGATTGGAAAAAATTATATCATTTTGCCATGAAAAATAATTTCCGGTTTTTAAGTTATGGTGACAGCAACCTGTATTTGAAATGAAACTTTCAGTTCTTACAGTAATAATGTTTTTTTTCGGCTATCTTCTTTTTCTGCAGCTGTTAATATCTTCTCAAGCAGCAGATGCCGGTTTATAGGTTTCGTAATATAATCCGAAAATGTTTTCTTCAGACGCTCTACATCGGAGGGCAATGCATAGGCAGTCTGAGCAATTACCGGCAGTTTCGGTTTAAACAGCCTGATTTCCTCCAATGCCTCATAACCATTCATTACAGGCATTTTTATGTCCATTAGTACCAAATCTATGTTATCATTTTCCCTGCATATATCTACTGCTTCCCTGCCATTTGCTGCCCTTAGTAATCTGTAATTATTGGGGGATAGAATCTGATCGAGAAGAAACCAGTTAATATCTTCGTCCTCTGCAACCAGGATTAATCTTTCTTTTGATTGTTCAATGTTCATTTTTTTTTCTGATATTTTATCTAAGGTTTGAAATTCAGGGTATCTGTATGGTACCCTAACATTAAAAGTTGAACCCTTTCCAGGTTCTGATTCCAGACTAACATAGCCTCCCATTATTCCTGCATAAGCTTTAACAATAGCAAGTCCCAATCCTGAACCACTACTCTTTCCATCAAGACCGGACTCCAATTGCCTGAAACGCTCAAATATAACTTTATGATTTTTAACATCAATCCCTATTCCTGTATCTCTAACAAAAAAAGTTAAGTGGTTATTGTCTTCCAATAAGCACCCAAAATTGATTTCTCCTCTGGGTGTAAACTTTAGTGCATTATTAAGTAAATTGATTAGTATTTGTTTCAGTTTTATCTCATCAATTAAAATTGTTGGAGGTATTCCTTCGGGAAGTTTTACCAATATAAATTCGATATTTCGCTCAGCAGGGATTGAAAATTTCAGGGTACTGTACAATTCAGTTAAAAGGGTTTCAAGATTTACCTCTGTTACCTTTAATTCAATCTGACCTGAATCAATTTGAGATATTTCAATAATATCATTAATAATGGAAAGCAAATAATGACCATTCTTCCTTATAATGCCTGTATATTGTTGCCGTTGTGCAGACGAACTTTCATCAAATTCCAGCAAATCGGCAAAACCTATAATTGCATTCATTGGGGTCCTTATTTCATGGGAGAGATTTGCCAGAAAGGAAGATTTTAACCGGTCACTTTCTTCAGCCTTTTCCTTAGCTTTATTTAATTCTGAGTTCTGTGACTTAAATTTCCTGGCAAGTCTTGAATACTTATTGATATGATTTTTAAGTTGCTTCTGTTTCAGCAAAAGATTTTGACTATACCTGTGTTCAACTTCATATAGCCGCGCTTTTGCATAGCGATTTTCAATATTATTTTTCTGCACCGCCATTAGCATGCCTATTAATATAGTACCTGGTACATGAATAAGCATTACTGGCAACGCAATTGTTGTAAGAGTAGAAATTACTTTGTCCGCTGGCAATAAAAGAGTGGATGCCAGCATTGTTATATGAACCAGCAATCCCATTGTCAGCAATTCAACTTTCATGTTTTTTTGTTGCCAGTCCTTCCGCAACTTTCCCCATAAAATTCCTATACCTCCCGACATTATTATGACAGTAATTCCCATCATCATACCATCGCCACCCATTAAAATTCTCACAGAGGCGGCAACTGCCATAGCAATAATGGTCGGCAAAGCTCCAAAAAACAGTCCTGAAACAGCCATCATCACAGAGCGAACATCAAATACCAGACCCGGGAACATCGTCCATGGAGTATACATGAGTACAACACCTATACCGCCTATTACAAATCCTGTAAATATTTTAGATAATGTTCCATGAAAATTATCTTTTCGAAGCCAGAAGTTTTCATACAACATTGCAAAAGCCAACAGGATTGCAATGTTTTGAACCAGACCAATTAAAATGGATTCATTCATAATTTATTAGTGGCATAGTGAAAAACCACAACGTGCAAGATAAAAATTTTCTCTTTTTGATTCAATGATTAAGCATATATGTAAAAAAAATACACAAAACCTTAAACTATCCTAAATACCAAGCATGAAACTTTCAGTCATTTTTACCATCTTTACCATACTTGAAATTGAAATTTTATGAGAAAACTGCATCGGTTAAATCCGCAGCCACTATTTAATTATTTTGAAGACATATGCCAGGTGCCCCGTCCATCAAAAAAAGAGGAAAAAATCAGAAGGTTTCTTCTTAATTTTTCTCAGAAATACAAACTGGCCTCCAAAACAGACAAGGCAGGAAATGTTTTGATTTCAAAACCTGCCTCACCAGGAAAAGAAAATGCACCTGGTTTAATCCTGCAAACTCATATGGACATGGTTTGTGAAAAAAACAAAGACAAAGCATTTAATTTTGAAACCGATCCGATTGAACCGTTAATTAACAATGGATGGGTAAAAGCAAATGGCACCACATTGGGGGCCGATTGTGGTATTGGGATCGCAGCTCAGCTTGCAGTATTAAGCTCAAATGAAATCAGTCACGGACCTATTGAATGTTTAATTACTGTAGACGAGGAATCCGGGTTGACAGGAGCATTTGCCCTGGAACCCGGATTTTTAACAGGTTCCTTATTACTTAATCTGGATTCTGAAGACGAAGGTGAAATATTTATAGGATGTGCCGGTGGAATAGATACCCTTTCAACTTTTACCTTTCAAAAAGAAAGAGTCCCGGAAAATTCACAGGCTGTGAAGCTTTCGGTTTTAGGATTAAAGGGAGGTCATTCAGGAGATGACATTCATAAGAATCGAGGTAACGCTGTTAAAATTCTAAACCGTTTTCTGTGGAAAGCAACTAAGGATTTACCAATTCATCTTACTGATTTTGACGGTGGAAACCTGCGAAATGCCATTGCACGGGAGGCCTCTGCGATTGTTGTTTTACCACAACACAGAACAGAGGAGCTTTTTGCTTCCTTTGAAAAATTCACTGCCGAACTGAAGTTTGAATTTAAAAAAAACGAACCCGGTCTGATATTAAAAGCGAAAAAAGTATCCCCACCTAAATTCGTTATTGATGACATAACTCAAAAAAACGTGCTCAATTCATTGTACGCATGCCCTCATGGAGTCCTGGAGATGAGTACAAGGATGGATGGGATGGTTGAAACATCAACAAATCTGGCTTCAGTTAAATTTGAGAATAACAATAAAATAATTGTTACCACCAGTCAGCGTAGTGAATTGGAAAGCCGGAAATATTATGCAGCAGAAATGGTACGTGCCGTATTCCACCTGGCAGGAGCCGATGTATCCCATTCAGATGGATATCCGGGCTGGACGCCAAATCCTGAATCAAAAATACTGGAAATCACGGTTGCATCCTACAGGAAATTGTTTGGGAAAGAACCTGTTGTGCGTTCCATACATGCAGGACTCGAATGCGGATTGTTCCTTGAAAAATATCCAAAACTTGATATGGTATCCATTGGCCCAACCATAAAAGGTGCCCATTCACCTGATGAGAGGCTGAATATAGACTCAACTGAAAAATTCTGGAAACATTTAATAGACATATTGCAAAATATTAACTAAAAAAACTAAAGCTTTAAAACAGTGAAATCTGAATAAGCTTTAAAATTCAAGCATTAAAATTTCAAAGCTATGAAACAAAAAAAATTTCAATTAATTCTCCCCTTGCTTTTTGTGGTTTTATCTGCCACTTCTCAATCGAATGTAAGGTCTGTTTTTCATGCCAATGAAGGAAACCGCAGTCACTGGCTTACATACCAGGATAACCACAAAGCACTTTACCGGATTATAACCAATGAAGCATTCGAACTTCTTGACAATCGAAAGGAACAGGTGGCACAGCTATATTCAGAAGCAGAATGGAAAAAATATCAGTCAAATATTAAGTCCACCCTTTGCTCATCGCTTCAAAAATTTACAAAAACTCCACTTAATGCACGCACCACCGGGATCCTGGAAAGGGAAACATTTACCGTAGAAAAAATCATTTTTGAATCACATCCCGGTTTTTATGTTACCGCCGGGTTATTTCTTCCAAAAAAAAGGCAAAAGCCTGCACCGGCAGTAATATACAGTTGTGGACACACCGAACTTGGTTTTCGCAGTGAAGTTTATCAGCGGGTAATCATGAATCTGGTTCAAAAAGGATTCATTGTTTTAGCCTTCGATCCAATCGGCCAGGGAGAACGGTTACAGTACCCGGATCCTGAATCGGGCATTTCCAAAATTGGCAGTCCGACCAAAGAGCATTCCTATGCAGGTATACAAACATTACTTACCGGCACAGCACTTACCGATTATTTCATCTGGGACGGGGTTCGTTTGCTCGATTTTCTTGAAACCCGGCCTGAAGTTGATATGAAACGCATCGGAATTACCGGCCGGTCAGGAGGTGGGACCCAAACAGCTCAAATTGCTGCATGCGACGACCGGATACTGGCCGCAGCTCCTGAAAATTATATTACAAGCTTTAAACGTTTATTGCAGGCAATTGGACCACAGGATGCCGAACAAAACCCTTACAAAGCTATTGCTAACGGATTTGATCATGCCGATTATATTCATATCCGGGCTCCTAAGCCTACGCTTATGATTACCACCACCCATGATTATTTTAGTATCCAGGGAGCACGTGAAACTTTTTCGGAAGCCCGGAAATCTTATTCTGCTTTAGGAAAACCCGATAACCTTCAAATGGTTGAAGATTTCGGTGTTCATCAGTCAACCAAAAATAACAGAGAAACACTTTATGCATTTTTTCAAAAACATCTTAATTTGCCCGGTGATTCCAATGATCAGGATATTGAACCCTTTTCCCTGGAAGAATTACAGGTAACACCTACCGGCCAGATTGGAACCTCCTATAAGGGTGAAACGGTTTTCAGCTTAAATAAAAAATATTATCCTGATAACAAACCGAATGTTTCCAACCTGGCAAAAGAATTAGCAGCAAATGCAGGAATAAATCCGGTTAGAAAATTAACTGCCTCGGTTTATACCGGAAAGTTTTTTGAAGAGGATATAGAAGTAGAAAAATACTTTATTGAAAATGACCTGAAAGACTATGCCCTGCCGTTTTATATACTTAAAAAAACAAATAATAAACATGGCAACCTGGTTGTTTGGCTTCACTCTGAAGGAAAGGCAAAACTCTTAGAGGAACCTTTGTTAAATGAAATCCTGGATGCCGGATATACAGTCCTGTCCGCCGATCTGCCTGGTATCGGTGAATTAAATGATCCTGAATTTACAGGTGATGGCGTAATCCGCAGCATTCCGTTTAACTATACATTTGGGGCCAATCTTATAGGAAAAAGTATTGCAGGAATACAGGCTGAGGCAATTGATTTGATTATGCAGCATGTTGAAAACGACAACCGGTTTAATGAATCAAAAACAACTGCATTGGTTCAGGGAACAGCTGCTTTTCCATTTCTCCATTTTGCTGTTATAGACAACAAGTTCAGGAAAGCAGCTTTTTATGATTTCCCTGACCCGGTAAAAGATTTAATGGAAGAAGAATTTTATGATCCTGCAGATGCCTATCCTGCTGTGCCAGGCAGCTTACTGCTTTATGATTTCCCCGAACTTATTAAACACCTTTCGGATTCGGGAACAAAGGTAATTACACAAAAAACAGAAAGCATGGCTAAAAGGAAAACCAATAATCTTAATTCTCAAATCATTGAATTCATTAAAAACTAAATTAAAACGGAAGTTCTTTATTTTTCATGCAATCATATCCCAGTTCAAATAATTCATTGGCATGACTTAAGCTCAAGATGTCGTAATTATCAATTCCTTCGGGTTCAATATATAACGAGGAATATTTGTGAACTTCCGTCATGTTGGCATTTACACCCATGTAAAATGTTCGGGAAGCTATTTGGATTAAGTTTTTAAATCTGGTACGTGGATTTAGAGGTGTAATGTTAACACTGATAATGTGTTCACAATCATTCTTTATAGGTTCAACAGGCATATTATCTACCAAACCTCCGTCAACATATAGCTGTCCGTTAATTTTTACAGGAGAGAACAACACCGGAATTGAAGACGATGCAAGCACGGTTAATCCAAGCGGTCCTTTGTTGAGGTATTCAGCCGCACCTGAATTTAAATTTGCGACTGAAACAAAAAAGGGAAGCGGTAAATCTTCTATATTTTCAAATTGTATATTTTTTTTAATTATTCCTCTTAAGCCATTCAGTTTCAGTAACCCATCATCTGGAAAATGCAGGGTAGTATATTTAAAAAACCATCCTTTGTTAAAAATCTCCATAATTTCCTGTGGCGTTTTCCCGCCTGCAATGAATGCGCCTACTATGGCACCAACACTTGTACCTGATATAACATCAGGGATGATACCCTTTTCAAACAGAGCGGTTATCACACCTAAATGGGCAAAACCTCGCGTTCCCCCTCCACTTAATACCAAACCAACTTTATATTTCTTCATTATAATATTATTCTTTCAAAACTATCCATTTTGACTCCACCAGAATTTTCGGCATGAAAAAAACTTTAATGTCAATCCGAAATCTATTCCCTGATTCTTAAATGGGAATTAATAAACAATTTTATTTGATATACCCAATCTGCAAGATAATCCATTCTTTTTTAAGTTAAATTCCATCTTCCAATGATTTTAATTTATAAAAATACGACAAGCTTTTAAGATATTAAATAACCAAAAGCAGCCATTGTTTAAAAAGCATATATGCTGTTTTGGAATTCATATCAATTTTAGTTCAGTCTGCGGAAGAGGGTGAAAACTTAAACACTTATCCTGTTTTTTGGTAAAATATCTGCAAAATAAAATGCATCCAACCAACTGTGCGTAATTTTTTTTCTCTTTATGTGACAATTCGTCATAATTAGCAGCTGGCACAGGTTTTGACTTTTGGAGGCAAATATTAAAATAAGTATCATTTAAAACCGAAAAAATATGCAAACAGGAAAAATTGGCGTTACCAGTGAAAATCTGTTCCCTATCATTAAGAAATTTCTATATTCAGATCACGATATTTTTCTTCGTGAAATTATTTCAAATGCAGTCGATGCCACACAAAAACTGAAAACGTTGGCATCCAGAGGAGAATACACAGGTGATGTTACCGACCTAAAAGTTAAAGTCCAGATTGACAAGGATGCAAAAACAATTACTGTCTCCGATAATGGAATCGGAATGACAGCAGAAGAAATCGAAAAGTACATTAACCAGATTGCCTTTTCAGGTGCAAATGAATTCCTTGAGAAATATAAAAAAGATGCAAATGCTATTATTGGCCATTTTGGTCTGGGCTTTTACAGCTCATTCATGGTTTCCAAAAAGGTTGAAATCATCACAAAATCATTTCGGAAAGATACTCAGGCAGTAAAATGGAGCTGTGACGGAACACCAGAATACAGCATTACCGAAACAGATAAAAATGAGGTAGGTACAGATATTATAATGCATATTAACAGCGATTCAGAAGAATTCCTTGACGAAAACAAAATTGGAGAAATCCTGGAAAAATACTGTAAATTTCTTCCTGTCCCTGTTCTGTTCGGCAAGAAGAAAGAGTGGAAAGATGGAAAACAAGAAGATACAAATGATGACAATCAAATAAATGATACGGAACCTGCCTGGACAAAAACTCCGACTGATTTGAAAGATGAAGATTACCAGAATTTTTATCGTCGTCTTTATCCCATGGCTGACGAACCTCTTTTTAATATTCATCTGAATGTCGATTATCCGTTCAACCTGACGGGGATTCTTTACTTCCCAAAAATTAAAAACAATTTTGAGGTCCAGAAAAATAAGATTCAGCTATACAGCAATCAGGTGTTCGTTACCGACTCGGTAGAAGGAATTGTACCTGAGTTCCTGACACTGCTGCATGGTGTCCTCGATTCTCCCGATATTCCGCTGAATGTTTCCCGTTCTTACCTGCAAAGTGATTCCAATGTGAAGAAGATAAGCAGCCATATTTCGAAAAAAGTTGCTGACAGGTTAACTGAAATTTTCAAGGATAAACGTACAGAATTTGAAAAAAAATGGGATGACTTGAAAATTTTCATAGAATACGGGATGCTCACCGATGATAAGTTTTATGATCGCGCGATGAAATTCTTCCTCTTTAAAAACACTGAAGATAAATACTTTACTATTGAAGAGTATGAAAAACTCATAAAAGATAATCAGACCGACAAAGATAAAAAGCTGGTCTATCTTTACACCACCAATAAAGATGAACAATATACTTTTGTAGAAGATGCCCGCAGTAAGGGATACGATGTGCTGGTGCTTGATGGTGTACTTGCACCGCATTTAATAAGCCGGTTTGAGCAAAAAGATTCAAACAAACATTTTGTCCGGGTAGATTCGGATGTTATAGAGAACCTGGTCAGTAAAGAAGATACCGATAAAAAAGAACTAACCTGGGAAGAAAAACAGGAACTGTCGCCGGTGTTTCAGGCAGTGTGTCCCGAAAGCAACAGCCATTCATTTATCATCGATTTTAAAGAACTTGGGGAACAGGCAAGCCCTATGGTAATCACCCGCAGTGAATGGATGCGCCGTATGAAAGACATGAGTCAGATGCAGGGCGGTGTGAATTTTTATGGCGATATGCCCGATAGCCTGAATCTGGTGGTTAACACTTCCCATCCACTAGTTAAAAAGGTACTGGATGCTAAAGATAAAAAACTGGGAACAGCATTAGAGAAGCTTTCAGCTGAAATCCAAAGTAAGAAATCTGAAATAAGTGAACTTGAAAAAGCTCAAAAGGATAAGAAGGAAGAGGAAGTTCCACAAGCCGAAAAAGAAAAACTTGAAAACCTGAATAACGATTTGGTTAAACTGGAAGAAAATAAAAGGGGAAAACTTTCCGAATTTGGCAAAAAAAATAAACTCGCCAAACAATTGGTTGATTTAGCATTACTTGGTAATGGAATGTTAAAAGGTGCTGATTTGGATAAATTCGTTAAAAGAAGTGTCGAATTGATAAAGTAATTCAAACAAACTAATATCAGACTTAGCAGTAGCTGCAATTTTGAATGTACAATTTTGAATTACCGTTTCAAAAGAAATTTTGAAACGGTTTTTTTGTGTAGTAAAATAATCTTGTGTTGCAATTTCTGAAGAATACATGGAGCACGAAAGGGTTCTTTATGAATTTTCTCCTTCTTTAAATAATTTTGTCGAACCTGTTTTTAATAATATTGAGCTCAGTTTAAATTATCCGATTTTATTTACCAATGGCACAGCTGAATGAAAATTAATAATTCAGAATCGTTGGCTGATATATCTAACAGGAATGTTTGTTCTATCCGTCAACAAAATCCTCCAGCCAATGATACCTTCCGTTCAGTTTACCATCTTTTGTAATGGTTGCACGGTCAATAATGCTATTGGGGTCTTCACCAAACAAACAGGGGAACACATGGTCAATGAGGGCTCTGCCGAAATCAATGGAGGCATCTTTTGGCAATTCGTTTGGCAAATTATCAACTGCCTGTACGGTTATATTTTCAGGGGAGCTAAAGGGTGGTTCCGTTTTTCCGGTCACAGGATTGTAATCGTAAAAAGGTTCTTTGATGGTAGCAGCCCGTTTCGTTGACGGGATGGAACCTTCGATGTCGCAGGTGATATCGGAAACAATATGAATGCGAAAATCTTCCTGTTGCATATCTTCCGAAGTAAAAAGCAAAGGAGATTTGGGATCCCAGTAGGCTGCTGCGATTAGCAAGTCGGTTGATAGAGCAAAAGGAAGAAAAGAGGTTTCATACATTTCAGGGTGGTTGAAGAAATGCAGCAAACCAAATTGACTACCATCCTTGCTTTTCACATAATGTTGCGGGGAGAGCTGTGTATAAACAGGAAAAGCTGGCTTATCAATTCTCAGGTATTGCTCAGGTGAAAGACGTTGTATTTTTATAAAATCAAGCAATTCCACTGCACCACTTGCCACACGGCCATCACCGGTCAATGCGATTTTAACCGGTGGCAAACTTATTTGATGCAACTGCTCAAGCATGTCATCATAATCCTTGCATTGATGGGCCGGCTTTAGCTTAAAACTCCTGTAATGTAATCCAAGTGCCCGGAATCCATTGTAAGCTCCTACCAATCCGGCATACCTCCCAAATCCGATGATGCGGAAACCTTCCTTATCGGTTAGTGTTTCATAATCGACCAGTTGTATTTTCTTCCGGATAATGGCTTTCAGCAATTCCCTGTTGTATTCCTGCTTTTTTATTGTATGGGAGAAAAAGAAGTAGATTTTCTCCGGAATGAGTTCTTGTATGGGAACTTCCTTTACACCAAGTAAAACATCGCAACCGGTTAAATCCTCCTCTACAGGTATACCCTTTTTAAGATAATCATCATTCTTAAAGCAACGGACCTGGCTGGACTGAACCACCACCTTTACATCCGGAAATTTCTCCTGTACTTCCAGACATTGTTCCGGTGTAAGCGGTGTCCGGTTATCCGGGGGTATTTTTCCTTCACGTATTATTCCAATTTTCATATGATAACAAATGTTTATTTATTAGGCATTTTATGTAACTCGCGTGTCCCGATAGCTATCGGAATTAATCAATCCTTTGGTGATAAATATTATCATGCCCGTTTCATTTTTTAAATATAACCATTCCGGATATAAAGCTAAAATACAACATTTCGAATATCATCTTATACATATGAATTCATAGCCTTCTTATTAATGAACAATGATACAGATTATAATCTTCTAAAGTAGGGTAATCTGTCATTTCTAACCTTTATCCTTATTTTCTGATTACCGTTGTGTATTCTGCCCAAATCATCTTCCCATTTTCCCAGTGGAAGAATAACATCTTTAAAATACTTATTTTTTTCAACCATGGGTGCTACCAACACACTATCGCCCAACATGAACTGATCATTTACATTATCGTATCCCTGATGTGGAAAAACATACTCCATAGGTCTGACGACCGGCTCTCCGTTACTGGCCGACTGATAAGTAAGATCAAGTATCAAAGGAATGAACTTTTCCCTGGTCTGAACTGCCTTTCTGCATGCATTCAACAGGGAATCATCCAGTATACGCCAGGGTGCAACTGAGAACTGCATCATGGGCATTAATGCATGACACTGTGCCGACCGGACGATTAGTTCCTGGTCGATGGTCTGGGTTGATAAAAATGACAGGTACTCTCCTCCTCCAATCAGATCCGGACAGGCAAAACCATATCCCATTATACCCTGTACAAGTATACCGGGAATTAACTTCTGCAAATCTGCCCAGCTATGATCTTTATCCCTTAAACGGTTGGCTATTGGTTGCCCGCCCATTTTCCACATGGCCCGGTATTCGTTAAAAGGATAATCCAATCCGATACGTGCAAACAATTCACAGTGTTCCCGGGAGTTTACTTTTTTCATGTCGGAATAACAGTCTGAATAAAACTCAAAATCTCCGGCATCGAATTTGAATCCGTCGATACCATAATCGGATTTTAATTTTTCAAGTTGCCCCTTAAACCATTGAACAGCATCTTTTTTCGACAAATCTAACAGTGCGCTGTGGCCGTTCCACCAGTGAACAATCGCAACACCACCATTTTTATCTGTAAGTAAATTTCCTTCATCTCTTAACTTTCGGAATACATCACAATCGGGACTAACAAAGGGACAAACCCACAACATCACTTTGAAACCCATTTTATGAAGTGAATCAACCATAGTCCGGGGATTATTAAACCGTCCCGGATGAAATTCCCATTTCCCGTAATCTTCCTGCCAGTTATCATCAATCATTATAACACCGGGAGGAAATCCATTGGCAATAATCTGGTTGGCATAATCTAAAATATCTTTTTGATTCTGGTCGTACATCAGTTCAATCCATGTATTGTACTGAGGTTTTGAGAACAGTAGTGTATCCGGTAAATTTCCTGAAGGAGGAAAATAATTTTGAGATGCATACTTAAATCCTTCTTTTAATGTTTCACCTGCTTCCGAATAAATCAGCGAAGAATCGGCCGACCAAATAAACAAGGTGTCGTTTTTTACCAGTATCTCAAACGGGCTTTCCGACCAGATTACCTGTCCCCCGGAAGAAAGCATCAATGGTTGAACCTGGTTTCCGTAATTGCTTTCCAAATTTGCATAATATCCATTCTTAAGGGGCATTTTTTCAGCATGATTAACTACTCCAGACCACCATGAGGTGTTTTCAAGAAAAATTTTTAACTGGCTTTGACCTATGTGTTGTGAAATTCCTTCCGTTGAATGTGATAAAAGCAGCAGAATACAAAAGATCCATTTCATTTTCATTCTCAAGTAATTTTTATTCCTCTGGTTAATAAAACTTAATTATTTTTCAATATGATGGCGCTTTATAAAGAAATCCTCAATTTTTTGTAATTGAATGGATTGCTCATCTGAAATAATTTTGGCCCGGGGTTCACTGATGATTTTCTCAGCCACTAATTCAGCAACTTGATGCAGCGACTTACTGCCGGACTTTTCCCAGTCTGAACGTTTTTTGCGAAACAATATGGAAGGCTCGAAGAATTCAGCACTAAAATTCAATAAGGTATGTTCACTTGAAAGAAATTCTCCACTGATACCAATTTCACGAATTAAATCAACAGCCAGAGAATCCTCTGTAACTTTAACTCCGTTTAATATCCGTTTTACATAGCTGATTATTTCATTATCAATAACAGCCTGAGCAGGAGAAACTGTGAGCTCCGATTCAAGTTGACCTGCGCCCCAGATTACATTCACACCCTGTTGAAGGTGTGTTAAAAAACCAATTGATTTTTCCAGTGCAGCCTGGCTGTCGACACACATACTTTCAGTAGAAACCCAGGAACATGAAGGAAGATTGTAAAATCTCCCCATTGCGGCACTTATATCAGCAAACAGATGATTTTCCGGAGCCCCGGTAACAGCAATTGCAGTGCGCATATCAAATATGTGAGCCAGACCCAGATTATAAATACACGGACGTCCCGGTTCAAGTATTTGATTTATCACCAAACCGGCTAATATCTCCGCATTCCCAACCGCTGCTGATCCTGCAAGAGTAACCGGCCCGGAAACGCCGGCCATGGGTTCACCATTGATGGTAACAGGAATGTTTTTTTTGGCTGTACGTTTAAAAATTTCAACTGCCAGATTTGTCCACCTCAAGGGGCCATGAGCTGTAAAACCCATACTGAACCAGGGGGTATCACCCAAAACTTCTTTCATTTCGCAGATTGCCTCTGCACCTTCAGGAGAAAAGCTAAGTACACGGATATGTTTAGTTGTATTCTCAGCCATTATCCTCAGACCCACAACATCACGGGCAAAAGGAGGAACATCATCCATAGACATTCCGAATACAGCATCTATCTGCGGCAATTTATCAATCAGCCTTGAAATATCAGCCATATCTGATTTAACAAATGGCCGGTGAATCCCATCCCGGAGGATATATATTCCGGGAACAGACCAAATCATGTTTTTTCCATTTTGACTTACCAAGTGACCTTCATCGCGCCGGTTCGCAAAAAATACTTCTGCTGGTGCCTTAGCAATACATTCCATTACCAGCTCTTCTGGAAAACGGACAACATATGGATCTTTACCGGCGATTGCTCCTTCTTTTATGATCAATTTGAATACTTCATCATGTTCAATTTTAACCCCGGGATTATCGAGTAATGCAATGGATGCCTCATGAATCTGTGCTGCACAATCAAAGAACATTTTTTCGCCTTTCATTTTGTTTAACCATCTAAAGAATGAATGTTTTTTATAAAAACTCTCCTTATAAAAGTAGAATCATTTTCATAATTTTACTATAAGATTTTCTGATATTGAATTTTAATGAAAACTCAATGAGAGATTCTAAGCTACTATAAATAAATAAATCGTATCTGAAAAATTGGAATAAAAAAGATTTTTTTTATTCGATTTCACATTTTAATTGTATTTTCAAAGCAGACACTTTAATATTTATTTAATTTGATATTATTTAAACCAATTTAATATGAATATGAAAATCCTGTTAAAACTAATTTTATTGTCTGCAATCCTATTCGGCTTCCATTCCATTTCCGCCCAGTTGTCCACCAATCAGGCATCCATTTACCCTGAAAAACAAGAAGTGCTGGATTATCTTTCCAGACCTGAAATTATTGAAAAATATGGTAAAATATCGGATGCTATCTGGTCATATGCAGAACTCGGACTGCAGGAATTTAAATCCTCGGCCCTTCTGATAAAAACTTTGGAAGAGGCAGGTTTTAAAGTAGAAACAGGATTAGCTGACATGCCCACATGCTTTGTAGCCACCTATGGTTCGGGAAAACCTGTAATCGGTATATTGGGAGAATTTGATGCACTGCCCATGCTATCCCAAAAGGGTCAGGTTCCGGTACAGGAGCCGCTGATTAATGGGGCGCCGGGGCATGGCTGCGGGCACAATGCCATGGGTACTGCTGCAATTGCTGCAGCTATAGCAGTAAAGCAGGTTATGGAGAAATACAATACAAGCGGTACAATTAAATTTTTTGGTTCTCCGGCCGAAGAAACATTAATCAGCCGCCCTTATATGATACGTGCAGGCTTGTTTGAAGGTGTTGATGCCGTTATTGATAATCATAGCAGCAGCAATTTTGGGACACAATATGGAGTTTATGGCAGCGCAATGTTTTCAACCATTTTTACCTTTAAAGGCAAGACGGCTCATGGTGCATCTGCATGGGATGGCAACAGCGCGCTCGATGCGGTAGAACTGATGAACATCGCCACAAATTACCTGAGGGAACATCTGCATTTTGGCCATCGTATGCATTATGTAATCATTGACGGAGGTGAAGCGCCTAATGTCGTTCCTGACAAAGCCAGCGTTTGGTATTTTGTCAGGAACAGCGATGAGAAAGTAGAGGAGATGTATGAAAAAGTAATAAATTGTGCCAGGGCAGCAGCACTTGCTACCGGAACTGAACTTGCCGAAATACGATGCCTAACCGCCATTCATCAGAGGCATGCCAATAAAGCAGCCGCCGAATTATTTCAGAAAAATATTGAGCTGGTTGGTATGCCCGAATGGACAGAAGAAGAGCATGAATTTGCACGTAATCTTCAGAAAACCTTAAATAAGGAAGAAAAGGGAATGCCTGTAGAGGTCGATACCCTAAAAGCTCCAATGGAACAATATGTCGGCGGAGGTTCATCTGATGTTGGGGATGTGACATTAATAGCTCCCACAGCCACCATCAGATTTCCGGGAGGAGTACCCGGAAGCATCAGTCATCACTGGTCTTCTGTTTCCGGCAACTATGGCTCAACTGCATGGAAAGGCCTTAATGCAGGGGCAAAAGCAATGGCTGCTTCTGCAGTTGATCTTTTAACGAAACCAGAAGAACTGGAAAAACTCAGATCTGAATTTGAAGAATATTCAAAAGAACATCCTTATAAACTTTTTCTTCCCGAAGATGCAATTCCCCCGCTCGACCTGAATAAAGACCTGATGCAAAAATGGAGAAAGGAGATGGAAGCTTATTACCGGGAAATAGAATAGATTCATTCTTTAAAATTTAATTCTAATCTTTGCAGACATAAAACAAAACATGAAAGTAAGATATTTACTCCGGGTTACAGGAATCTTACTGTTAATTGTTTCAGTTTCCTGCATAAAACTGAGGAATAATCAGGAGATTACCGACGATTTCTCCGGTTCGACTAGTTGTATGCAATGCCATGAGCGGTTTTATGATCTTTGGTCAACTTCTCATCATGGAAAGGCAATGCAACCCGTAAATTATAAATTTCTGCAAGACGAGAATATTCCTGCCAGTGATGATTTCACCATTGAGGGTAAAACTTACCGGATTTCACGAAAAGATTCGTTACTGTTAATGATTGAAGTGGAAGAAGAGCATTCAAAAATATTTGATATAACCTGGGCTTTGGGTGGTAAAAATGTGTTTTACTTTTTGACTCCTATGGAAAAAGGGAAATTACAGACCGTACCACTGGCATATGATGTCAGAGCAAAAAAATGGTATAACAATCCTGAATCTGCAGTTCGTCATTTTCCTGAAGGAAATTCAGATGAAGCCTTGCCCTGGCGCGACCGGATGTATACATTCAACACATCGTGTTACAGCTGTCATGTAAGTCAGTTGGCCAGCAATTTCGATCTTGAATCCGATTCATATCAGACCAACTGGAAGGAACCTGGCATCAATTGCGAGACATGCCATGGACCGAGCGCCGGACATGTACGTGCCTGCCTGGAAGCTGGTGAAGGAAATATTCCCGAAGATTTAAAAATTATTGTTACCAGTACGTTTACACCCGATCAGCATAATGCATCGTGTGCACCCTGCCATGCCAAAATGCAACCCATTACCTCCGGATTTATGCCCGGAGAACGGTATTTCGATCACTATAATTTGACAACACTTGAGAATGTAGACTTTTATCCTGATGGAAGAGATTTGGGAGAAAATTACACATACACCTCCTGGCTGATGAATGATTGCGTCAAAAAAAGCGATCTGCATTGTGTAACCTGCCACACATCGAGCGGACGCGATCGTTTTGCTGCCAATCCAAATGATGCCTGCATTTCATGCCACCGCACCAGGGTAGAAAATGTAGCGGAGCACTCCATGCATCCTGTGGGCAGTGAGGGAGCTGTATGCATCAATTGCCACATGCCAAAAACAGAATTTGGAAGAATGGTCAGAAGCGACCATTCCTTCAGACCACCTATGCCTGAAGCGACCATTCAGTTTGGTTCGCCCAATGCATGCAATATCTGCCATACCGACAAATCACCGGAATGGGCAAACCAGCATGTAAGAAAGCGTGCAAATAACCGCTACCAGGATGAAACAATCCATTGGGCACAACTTATAAAAGAAGCCCGTGCCGGAGACTGGAAACAAATTGACAAGATGCTGGATATAATTCAGAAAAACGAACTGAATGAGATAATAACAGCCTCCTTTTTAAGATTACTGACCAACTGCAATGATGACAGAAAATGGGCTACTGTAATAAAAGCTTTGGAAAATGAATCCCCGCTCGTTCGGGCTGCCGCTGCTTCTTCACTTTTGGGAAATACTTCTAATGATGCCAAAGACGCATTGACAATTGCTGCAGGCGACAATCTCAGATTGGTACGCATTTCAGCTGCCATATCCCTTGCAGCATTTGACGGCAATCGCTTTACAGCTACCGAAGCTCAAACTGTGGTAAAAGCAACAGAGGAATACCTGACATCACTGGTAACCCGGCCCGATGACTGGGGTTCCCATTACAATGAAGGTATTTTTCATCAAAACAGAGGCGATGTCAACAAAGCCCTGGAATCATACGAAACTGCCGCCCGGCTGTACCCGGAATCGATGATGCCACTGATTAACAGCAGTGTTCTTTATTCCCAACTTGGCAACACCGTGAAAGCAGAAAAAAATCTGAGAATGGCTGTTGAGATTGATCCAACAAATGAAGCAGCTAACCTGAATCTTGGACTGTTGCTGGCAGAACAGGGTAAATTGCAGGAAGCAGAAACTTCACTGAAAATTGCATTAGACGCCAATCCGCAACAGGCAGTAGCTGCTTACAACCTTAGCGTAATCTGCTCACAAAAAAGCATATCGGAAGCTGTTCAATATGCAGCCATTGCGACTAAAGCACGCCCGGAGGAACCAAAATATGCGTATACACTGGCCTATTATCAACTGCAAAACAATCAAAAGAGGGAGGCAGAAAAAACGCTGAAACGATTAATTGAAGAACACCCGCTATACATGAATGCCGTTAGCTTCCTAGCAGATATTTATATGCAGGATGGAAGGGTACAACTCATTGAAGCCTTGTATGAACAAACGCTGAAAACAGAAGGTATTCATGAACAGGATAAAAGAGCGATAAAACAAGCTTTATCCCGCATTAAAAATTCAGGCTGAAAAAAACTTCTGTAAACATTTCCCATTGACTGCTGTTCTTCTGAAAAATTAAAAATCATGCTAACAATTCTTTCTCCGGCAAAAACTCTGGATTTTGAATCAACACCTGTTACTTCAATTTACACCATCCCTGAATTCGTTGACAAATCAGAGAAGCTTGCAAATAAACTCCGCAAACTAACGCCTGAAAAGCTTTCCAGTCTGATGAATATTTCTTCTTCACTCGCCACACTTAACTTCGAACGGTATCAAATGTGGCATCAGCCCTTTACACCCGATAATGCAATACAGGCGGTGCTGGCTTTTAACGGGGAGGTATACAATGGACTAAAGGCTTCAACCCTGCCGGAAGAAAAATTAAAACAAGCACAAAATAAGTTGAGAATACTATCGGGGCTTTATGGAGTGCTTCGACCACTGGATCTCATTCAGCCCTACAGGCTTGAAATGGGTACAAAATTGGGTTCAGGCAGATCAAAAAACCTGTATGATTTTTGGAGAATTGACATTACAAAGGCAATTCATCGTGCAATTGAAGAATCAGGCAGTAATATACTTGTCAACCTGGCTTCCAATGAATACTATAAAAGTATCAACACCAGCAGGCTGAAAGCTGAAATCATCACTCCGGTTTTTAAAGACAGGAACAATAACAAGTATAAGATCATCACCATCTATGCTAAAAAAGCCCGTGGCCTTATGGCCCGGTTTATTCTTGAAAATGATCTTCAAAATCCGGACGATCTGCCAGCATTTGATTCAGAGGGATACCATTTTAATCAGAAATTGTCGAAACCAGGCTATCCTGTATTTACCAGAGGATAAATAAGCTTAGCAGGCCTGGTTTTATATTGACTGATATTTCAGTCAAGCCCGGTGAAAATTTTGTTTCCTTTTCTGGGTTTAATCCTGCAACAGTTTTTCCGCCATGGCATCTGCCAGATTTAACAGATGATCTTTATTCTCTTTTCGCAATGCACCCTTTTCTTCAATAGGCTCATAAACCAGTTCCCATTTAATATTTTCAGCAAATAGCTTCAGATTTTTTACCCCGCCACCATTCCATAAAAAGTTTCCGAAAATACCAAGGTAATGATCTTTGGGAGCCATGTGCTCAATAGTAGACAAGAGGATTTCCACATTTGGGAACATTGAATTATTATAAGCCGGACTCCCAACTATAAATCCTTTGTATTTAAATACATCATTAATTATGTAGGATGCATGGGTTTTGGAAGCATCGTAAACACGTATGTTTTTAATACCCCGTTCGGCAAGTCTGCGGGCAATTACTTCAGCCATCTTCTGGGTATTCCCGTACATAGAACCATACACTATCACAACCCCCTTATCAAGATTGTAGGAACTCCATTTGTTGTACCGCTTAAGTACCCAGTCGAGATCAGACCTCCAAACAGGTCCGTGTGTGGCGGCTATCATTTTTATTTCGAGCGGAGCCAGCTTTTTAATGGCACGCTGGGTGTGTGCGCAATACTTTCCAACAATATTGGTAAAATACCGCATTACTTCCACCTCATAAAAGTCTAGGTTGATTTCATCGTCAAAGACTCCCCCGTCAAGTGTCCCATAGCTCCCAAAAGCATCTCCAGAGAATAGAATTTTATTGGTTTCTTCATAAGTCACCATGGTTTCAGGCCAATGCACCATAGGAATTGTCTGAAACTGAAGCCGGTGTTTACCCAATTCTAAAACCGAACCATCATGCACAAGCAGAACATTTTCAGGTTCTTTGTAGAAAGACTCAACAAATGCAAAAGTCTTTTTATTGCCTACAAGTATTATGTCCGGATATTTCTGAATAATAGCCTTTAATGCCCCCGAATGATCAGGTTCCATGTGATTTATGACAAGATAGTCTATTTTTCGGCTTCCGATAATTTCCTCAATGCTCTCAAGGTATTCATCAATAAATGAACGCTCTACCGTATCAATGAGTGCTACTTTTGAGTCAGCAATTAAGTAGGAGTTGTATGAAATACCGTGAGGTATCGGCCAAATGTTTTCAAACAAATGGGTACGCCGGTCATTATATCCTAAAAAATAAATACTCTCCGAAAGATTTACATATTGCATGATTCTTGTTTTTATGTTCAGGTTGCGAATTTAACGAATTTTATATTGAATGATACAGTATTATAAAACCGGAAAATCCAATGGGTGAAAAATATTATATCTTTGGAATTTAAAGTTAAATCAGATTGAAAAGAAAGAGCAAGCTGCCATGGATAGCAGGTATTTAAATGTATATTGGATTAAAAGACTCATATTCCGGTTGGTATAATATCTGCATATTTATTGAATTATTGTTAAAGAATTAAGTATGGCACTAAATAAAAGAAGCAGACTCATGACGTTTCCACGGGTAGGTAAATTTATCATCCTGTTCTTTGCCATTGCATTTGTTATTGCTGCACTGCGTGGATACCAGCTCTATATGTATATTTTTAATGAGAACATAAAAAATGAATACGCTTTAATAATTCCGGACGGTGCCACCTATAATCAGGTAGTAGATTCCCTGGAAGTAAATGATATTCTCATTAATTACAAGGCTTTTCACTGGGTTTCAAAAAAGAAAAACTATCCGGAGGCAGTTAAACCAGGCCGTTATTTCCTGCGGGAAGGTATGAATAACAACGAAATTGTAAATAAACTCAGGGCCGGAGAGCAGGACCCGGTTGATGTTACCTTCAACAATGCCCGGTTTAAAGAAGATATGGCAGGTAAAGTAAGCCGTTATATACAGGCCGATTCGCTATCAATACTGGAATTATTCTACGATACTGCAAGAATTGAGTCCTGGGGTTTTACATCCGAAACATTCAAGGCAATGTTTATCCCAAATACGTACCAGTTTTACTGGACAACCGATGCAGTTGAATTTGCCGGCAGGATGAAAAAAGAATTTGACCGTTTTTGGAATGAATCCAGATTAAAAAAAGCCGAATCTATAGGGCTGACCCCCATTGAGGTTACTACCCTGGCATCCATTGTACAGGAGGAAACGGCAAAAAGAGATGAGTTAAAGCGTGTGGCAGGTGTATATATCAACCGGCTTAAACGCGACATTCCTCTGCAGGCAGACCCGACTGTCCGTTTTGCAGTCGGCGATTTTTCATTACGCAGAATCCTGCATGTTCACCTGGAAACAGATTCACCTTACAATACATATAAATATGCAGGGCTTCCCCCCGGTCCGGTTAATTTTCCTGAAGTTTCAGCCATCGATGCAGTTTTAGATTACGAAGATCACAAATACCTTTTCATGGTTGCCCGGGATGATTTTTCCGGATACCATCACTTCTCAACAACTTTGGCCGAACACAACCGTTACGCTGCCAGGTATCAGGCAGCACTGAATAAATTAAAAATTTGGAAATAAATCTTTAAACACTAATTATGAAAACTATATTTTCAGGCATTTTAATTACAGCAGTTCTTTTTACAATCTTCCTGCAAAAGGGATACAGCCAAAACAATACATCTGATAATCCGGATTCAGGTAAATTAATAATTGCATCGTGTCAGTTTCCCATTTCTGCTGATGTAACTGAAAATGCCAGATGGATACGTAAACAGATGAAGGATGCAAAAAAAAGGAACGCCCATATTGTTCATTTTCCCGAATGTGCTTTATCTGGCTATGGTGGTGCAGACATTAAGAATATTAATGATTTTAACTGGGAGGAGATCAGGCTCCAGACAGAGCAAATACTAACATTGGCAAAGGAATTGCAAGTTTGGGTGGTATTAGGTACTTCTCACCAGTTAAGCGATGGAAACAAGCCTCATAACTCATTGTATGTAATAAATCCGGAAGGAGAAATCGTTGACCGGTATGATAAAAGATTTTGCACAACAGGAGATTTAAAATACTATACTCCAGGAAATCATTTTGCCGTGTTTGAGGTAAACAATGTAAAATGTGGTTTGCTGATTTGTTACGACATACGATTCCCGGAGTTGTTCAGGGAATACCGTAAAAGGGATGTAGATATAATATTTCATTCCTTTTATAATGCCCGTATGTCAAAAGACAACATTCTTCCTGAAATAATGCCTGTGACAGCCCAGGCAAGTGCTGCTTCAAATTATTTTTATATGTCGTTAACGAATTCATCTGCAAAATACAGCTGGCCTTGTTATTTTATAACTCCCAATGGACTTGTTCAGGATAAATTAAAGTCAAACAAACCAGGTATACTAATTTCTGAAATTGATACATCCGATAAGTTTTATGATGCAAGCAGACCATTTCGTAATGAAGCAATAAATGGCAAACTTTACAGTGGGGAAATAAGTAAAGATGTACGATCGGAAAACAGGAAAAGTTATTAAAATTTCCGCTTACAGTTAAAGGAATAGTTTCATCGTATCTATTCCTCCGGGTTGTTATATACAATTTACTTCCCGTTCCAATTCAACTCCAAACTTCTTATAAACCACCTCTTTCACCTTCTCTGAAAACTCGTAAACTTCCTTTCCGGTTGCATCTCCTAAATTAACGAGTACCAGTGATTGTTTTTCATGCACACCTACATTCCCTTTCCGGTGTCCCTTCAGTCCGGAGTTTTCAATAAGCCAGCCTGCTGCCAGCTTTACATTTTCAGCATCTACAGGATAAACAGGTATATCAGGGTATCTTAGCCTGATTTCCTCAGCCAGCAGATTTTTAACCACCGGGTTTTTGAAAAAACTCCCCGCATTTCCCAACAAATTCACATCAGGAAGTTTGGATGAACGGATATCAATAACTGCCTGCCTTATATTTTTCAGGTTAATTTCGCCCAACATCTTTACCTTTTCTTCCACTTTCCCATACTCCAGTCTGAATTCAGGAAATTTTTCAAGCTTAAACACTACGGAAGTTATTACAACCCTGTTTTTCAAATCTCTTTTAAACAGACTGTCACGGTATTTAAATTCACAGGCACTGGCAGGAAACTCCATCTTTGTTTTTTGCTTCAGATCATATCCTTTTACCAGCTCTATTACTTCACTTACCTCCTGCCCGTAAGCTCCGATATTCTGCACAGGGGACGCCCCCACAAGGCCTGGAATAAGCGATAGATTTTCAACCCCTCCCAACTGACAATCAACACAATACATCACAAAATCATCCCACTCCTCCCCTGCGCCAACTTCCAGCCATACGTTTTGACGGGTTTCCTTAACCCAGGCAATTCCCGGAATTTTAGGATGCAGGATCAAACCCTGAAAGTCTCTCGTAAACAAAACGTTGCTTCCACCCCCCAGAACAAACACAGGCATATCCTTCCACGAATCATTGGCATATACAAACGTATCCAGATCTTCCGGTTCTGTGAATTCAAAAAAGTAACGGGCAGAAGCTTTTAGCCCAAAAGTATTATAGGATTGTAAAGGATGGTTTTCAAAAAAGCGGATCATGAAGAAAAATTTTTGGTAAAGATAGCTGAATTAAAGAAAAAGGCAGAAATCCTGATGCGAAGAGAAATCATTTTCCGGTTTTTAAAATCAACCTTAAGATTTACCTTTGCCCGAAATGAACAAATTTGATGTCATAGTTATTGGTGCCGGACCGTCTGGATTAATTGCCGCCGGCCGTGCTGCCGAACTGGGAGCAAAAGTGCTGGTTTTGGAAAAAATGCGTTCTGAAGGACGAAAACTTTTAATTACAGGTAAAGGTCGTTGTAATATTACAAACGATGCTTCTCCGGGAGAATTTATCAAACATGTATTTCCTGACGGCCGGTTTTTGCGAAATGCCTTTTCGAAATTTTATTCAAAAGACATCATTGAACTGCTTAACCGGTTTGGTGTTGAATCAACACTTGAGCGTGGAGGCCGTTTTTTTCCGGCTAGTAATAAATCGCTGGATGTTCTGCGGGCGCTGCTTAAATGGGTACACGAACAAAATGTGAAAATCCTCTGTGGTCAAAAAGCTGAAAGTCTGATTGCTGAAAATGGATACATCAATGGTGTAAAAACTAACAGCGATATTTTTTATGCTCCGAATGTAATACTTGCTACCGGTGGAAAATCATACCCAGCAACAGGGTCCACCGGCGATGGATATGAACTGGCAAGACATTTAGGTCATACTGTTATAAACCCAATTCCTGCACTGGTTCCACTTGAAACCTGGGGAGACCTGGCACAACGGCTGCAGGGACTGAACCTCAGAAATGTAAAAGCAGTGATTTGGGTAGATGGGAAAAAAGCAGGCGAAGCATTTGGTGAAATGCTGTTTACACACTTTGGACTCTCTGGACCAATTATACTTACATTAAGCCGGATTGCTGTTGCAGCAATACAAAACAACAGAAAAGTTGAAATCACAATCGATCTCAAGCCTTCACTTGATGAACAAAAGCTGGATAACCGGTTGCTTCGAGATTTAAATGAACACGGAAAAAAACAACTGTCCAACATCTTTCGAAACTGGCTCCCGGCTTCAATGATACCTGTTTTCATTGAAGAGCTGAAACTCGAGCCTGAAAAAATGTGCAATCAGGTCTCATCCTCTGAACGCAAACAAATAAGATTCATGATGAAAAATCTGACATTCAAAGTATCAAATCACCGTTCATTTAAAGAAGCAATTATTACGGCAGGCGGCATTTCTACAATAGAAATTTCTCCTAAAACCATGGAATCGAGGCTGATAAAAGGATTGTATTTTGCCGGAGAATTGATTGATCTGGATGCTGAAACAGGTGGTTACAATCTCCAGATTGCTTTCTCTACAGGTTGGCTTGCAGGTAATTCAGGTGCAGCCAACCACGCTTAGCTGTCTCCTGTTGTTCAGTCAAAGTTGTTTAACTTCCCGTCTTTTAGTTTTGAAATTCCTGAAATTGTTTTCATAACAGACTTGTCTTGGTCCTAAAAATTTGAACTGGAACTGTTAAAAATACGAAGGAATGCATACTTTTAGCTAACAGATAAAACATAGTTCCAGATGCCTGAATAAATGGGACAATAAAATACCTGAAAATTAATATGGAAAAAATTATTTCCCTTATCAGAACAGAACTCCGGAATAATTCAGAAGAAATAACGCGCAAGTCAGGGATGCGTTTCTTTAAGGAAGAAATACAAAGTTACGGAGTAAAAACAGCTCAGGTAAGCCGATTATCCAAAGAACATTTCAAAAAAGTTGAGCATTCAGGAAAAACAGCGATATTTTCACTGTGTGAAGAACTTTGGAAGTCGGGTTATCTTGAAGAATCATTTATTGCATGCAAATGGTCTTATTTTATTCACAGAAAATACGAACCTGCAGATTTTGAAGTTTTTTACAGATGGCTGAACACCTATGTAACCAACTGGGCTTCGTGCGATACCTTCTGCAATCATACAATGGGTGAATTCATTGAAATGTATCCTGAATTTCTTGACAGGATAAAATGCTGGGCCCGTTCTGAAAACCAGTGGGTGCGGCGGGGAGCAGCAGTATCTCTGATTATACCGGCCCGAAAGGGCAAATTCCTGGAGGCTATTTTTGAAATTGCTGATGCTCTGTTAAATGATAATGAAGATCTGGTTCAGAAAGGTTATGGCTGGATGCTGAAGGCTGCCAGTCAGGCCCATCAGCAGGAAGTATTTGACTTTGTAGTCAGAAGAAAAAATAAAATGCCACGAACAGCCCTGAGGTATGCCATTGAAAAAATGCCACGGGAATTGAAGCAGGAGGCTATGGTTCGGTAGAATCTCAGATAAAAAATAGTTCTACCTTTGAACCTTGATAAATAGTAAAGTTAACAGACAGGCAAAATAGATAGGAATATGGGCACAAACCAACCACTGGCTGAAAGACTGCGTCCCAAAAAATTGGATGATTATATAGGGCAGGATCACCTGGTAGGTAAAAATGCAGTGTTGCGCAGGATGATTGAGTCGGGCAACCTCTCATCAATAATTTTATGGGGGCCGCCGGGTGTAGGCAAAACTACACTCGCCAAAATTGTTGCAAATACCCTGGAGCGTCCGTTTTATACCCTAAGTGCTGTAAGCTCAGGTGTAAAAGATGTACGTGAAGTAATTGAGAAAGCTAAAAAGCAGCAATTCTTCAATAAGCCCAACCCCATCCTTTTCATCGATGAAATCCACCGGTTCAGTAAATCCCAGCAGGATTCGTTGCTGGGAGCTGTAGAAAACGGAACGATTACCCTAATCGGCGCAACTACCGAAAATCCCTCTTTTGAGGTCATTTCACCTCTGCTTTCAAGATGTCAGGTTTACATACTGGAACCTCTGAATAAAGCCTCGCTTTTAAAACTTGTTGATAATGCCATAAAGAAAGATCCGGAACTTAAAAAAAAGCAAATTATTCTGAAGGAAAATTCAGCCATGCTCCGGTTCTCGGGCGGTGATGCCCGTAAACTTCTGAATGTACTTGAACTGGTAGTGCTTTCTGAAGAGGAAGAAAAAATTGAAATAACCGATGAAAAAGTCATTTCCCGCCTGCAAAAAAACCTTGCAATGTACGATAAGCAAGGTGAGATGCATTACGATATTATATCTGCATTCATAAAAAGCGTGCGGGGAAGTGATCCTGATGCCGCTGTATACTGGCTGGCACGGATGATTGAGGGGGGCGAAGATGCAAAATTCATTGCCCGAAGATTACTCATTCTCGCTGTAGAAGATATCGGACTTGCAAATCCAAATGCCTTGCTGCTTGCCCAAAGCACGTTTGATGCTGTGCACCAGATTGGATTTCCCGAAGCACGAATTGTTCTTTCCGAATGTACAATTTACCTGGCAACTTCCCCTAAAAGCAACTCCGCCTACAAAGCTATTGATAATGCAATTGCACTGGTGCAGAAAACAGGAAACTTGCCTGTCCCGTTGCATATCCGCAACGCCCCCACAAAGCTAATGAAAGAAATCGGCTATGGAAAAGATTACAAGTACGCCCATTCCTATGAGGGTAATTTTGTTGTGCAGGATTTTCTTCCTGCGGAAATTAAAAACAATCGTTTTTACCACCCCGGAAGGAACCAAACCGAGATGAAAATCCTTGAACGGCTCCAAAAATGGTGGGGTAAAAGATTTGGAGTAAGCTGAAATTAAAATGATTATTAATTAAAGGGCCGGCTGAGTGGCCAAATTGGTAATTTACATCTAAAATATGTTTAAACATGATACAACAATTTGAAATTACATTGCCCACATTCAAAAGAGGTTATCATTTAATAACATCTTTAATCGAAAAACACTTGACCTCACTCCCGGAAAAAGGATTGCTCCACATCCTGGTAAAACATACATCGGCAGGAATAACCCTTAATGAAAATGCTGATCCGTCAGTACGTACCGATTTTGAATCATTCATCAATAAAATGATACCTGAAAATGATCCGGTATACATACACACATATGAAGGCGCCGACGATATGCCAGGCCATCTTAAATCATCTGTTATTGGTGCTGAGTTGACAATTCCGGTTACTAATTACCGTCTGAACCTGGGAACCTGGCAGGGAATCTATTTTTGCGAATTCCGAAATTATGGAGGCAGCAGAAAACTCACAATTACAATTTTTTCCTAATAATATTTTAATAATAAGTTAATTTGATACTACTCATCCCATGTCTTTGGACAATGGCTTTTATTGGGTATCATCTTTGTAATCACATAATTAAACATAGAGGTTATTCTTTAAACTTAAAAGATTTGGAAATTAACTGCGTCCTGTTATTTTTTCAGTGAGGGAAAAACCTTATTTTGCCGGCCGAAAAATCAAAAATTAATATGCAAAGAAAATTATTGCTGGGGGTAGAAGCCATCGGTCAGGCTGCCATTGATGGTGGCATTTCCGGAGTGTATGCCTATCCGGGAACTCCTTCCACTGAAATAACAGAATATATCCAGCACAATAAAATTGCTCAGGAGCGAAATATCCACCGCGAATGGTCGTCCAATGAAAAAACAGCTCTGGAAGCAGCACTGGGTATGTCGTATGCCGGGAAACGCTCCGTCGCCTGCATGAAACATGTAGGACTGAATGTAGCAGCCGATGTTTTCATGAACATGGCTATAACAGGAATAAACGGTGGACTGGTAGTGGTTGTGGCAGATGATCCTTCGCAGCATTCTTCTCAAAACGAACAGGATTCACGATTTTATGGAAAATTTGCCATGATTCCGGTATTCGAACCCTCCAACCAACAGGAAGCCTACGACATGACTTATGAAGGTTTTGCATTCTCTGAAAAAACAGGCCTGCCCGTAATGCTCCGCATTCCCACACGTCTGGCACATTCACGTGCAGGAGTAATTCCAGGCCAGGCACAGGATGAAAATCAGCTTCATTTGCCCGAAAACCTGATGCAATTTATGCTTCTGCCAGCCTACGGCAGAAGGTATTATCAAAATCTGCTCGATAAGCAAAACTGGTTAATTCAACTTTCAGAAGAATCCAGATATAATCAATACTTTGAAGGAAACGACAAAAGCCTCGGGATTGTATGCTGTGGAATTGCATTCAATTATTTAATGGAAAATTATCCGGATGGAAATTGTCCGCATCCGATTGTAAAAATTACACACTATCCGCTTCCTGAAAAACTGCTGCGTAAACTTGAAAGTGAATGCGATGAATTGCTCATCGCTGAAGAAGGATACCCGCTTGTAGAGGAACTGCTTACCGATTTTTTCAACAAAGGTACCAGAGTAATGGGTAGGTTAAACAATGTTCTTCCCCGTAAGGGAGAGCTAAATCCCGATCATCTTGCCAAAGCGCTTGGCAAAAATCTGCCGGAACAATTCAATATTCCGCAAACCCTGATTGGAAGGCCGCCATCGCTTTGTGCAGGATGCGGTCACCAGGATACATATAATGCCCTGAATGAAGTGGTTGTAGATGTTGGGAAAGGCAGGGTGTTTTCTGATATCGGGTGCTATACACTGGGAGCGTTGCCACCTTACAACACCATCAATACCTGTGTCGATATGGGAGCTTCCATTACCATGGCAAAAGGGGCAGCCGATGCAGGATTGTCTCCGGTATTTGCTGTAATTGGTGACTCCACCTTCACCCATTCAGGTATTACCGGGCTACTCGATTGTGTAAATGAAAAATCGAATGTTAATATTCTTATTGTAGACAATGAAACTGTTGCCATGACCGGTGGACAGGATTCTTCTGCAAAGGGAAGAATCGAAAAAATTTGCGAAGGTGTGGGTGTTGCACCGGAACACATCAGGCTGTTTGTGCCATTGAAAAAGCACCACAATGAAATCGTAAAGATTATCCGCGAAGAGATGGCGTTTGAAGGGGTTTCAGTAATCATAGGGCGCAGGGAATGCGTCCAGCGGATAGCGAAAACAAAAAAGTTGAATAAGGCAAAAATACAGCAATAAAATGAAAACAGATATCATATTAGCAGGAGTGGGCGGACAAGGAATTCTTTCTATTGCTGCAACACTTGGAGCCGCTGCCCTAAATGAAAATTACTATCTGAAACAGGCTGAAACACACGGCATGAGCCAGCGTGGCGGAGAGGTCGTTTCACACCTGCGCATAGCTGACCATCCAATATGGTCCGATTTGATTCCGTTACGAAGCGCTGATCTTATCCTGTCAGTTGAACCGATGGAATCGTTGCGCTATCTGCCCTACCTGTCACCGGGGGGAAGCCTTGTTACAAATACAGCTGAGTTTAGAAATATTCCGGATTATCCGAAACTGGAAAGCACTTTTGAAGAACTTTTAAACCAGATAAATATCATTCGCATCGATGCCGACCGTATTGCAAAAGAAACAGGTAACTCGAAAGCATCTAACATGGTGATGCTTGGAGCTGCTTCACCTTTTATAGCCATTCATAATGATATTATAATTAAAGGAATTGAAACCATTTTTAAAACCAAGGGAGAAAAAACCGTGGCCACTAATGTAGAAGCATTCAATGCAGGAAGAACTTATACATTAAGTAAATGCTAACGGATTTATGATTCATCTAAGGACAAATTTTGAGCCCTTTTATATGAATAGGTTACAATAAGAAGCTGTAAATCCAGTGCAATAGAAATATCTGCATTTTATTCCTAATGAAGTACACTCATGCTGTCAAATTTATAAAGGCTCAGAATTCTTCACAGGGGAAACGCAGGGATATCTGCAAGAATACTTTCTGTTCAGAAGATCCAAAGGCACAAGAACCAACAAACAGACATAAAAACATCAGGGTATGCTATTTCATATCTCAAAATTTATTTGCCCGTAATTTCAGCAACCCGGAATCTGAGAAATTACTTTCTTTATAATCAAAGGCAAGTACCTCGTTATTATCACACTGGCATCACATACTCACAAAATTCGGTTATAAATAAATTCTTTAAATTACACTCCCTAAATTCTCTTCATTATAAATTCGGAATAAATTCGCTACAAATTCGCTATAAACTCGCTATAAACTCGCGATTTTACAAGTTTGTTCCGAGTATATTCCGAATTTGTTCCGAAAATAATACGAATTAAATAATGACTTGTTCCGTATCTGGCTCCTGGAATTAGAGTGTATTGTCAAACTTATCTCAACTAAAAAGAATTTCACGAGAGGACAATTCTGTTTAAATGAGAAGGTAATAAACATGCAAAGGAATGCAATTCATATATTGCCTGATTATAATAATTTAATGTGGTAATATGCGCTTTTAAACTATTAAATTGTCCGATCGTCAGGAGGTGTAACTTTATATCACATCGGGTAAATTGAATCAAAGTTTATTTTATTTTCATTGATCGATAATCCTGTGATAGGTGTAGCTGCATATCAGAATTAACAGTTTTTACGGTAAATGGATAAAGCATAGATGATATTAAATTAAACAGTAAATAAAATTGTTTTATCTGCTTTGATTCTGAAAACAGGGAAGATGCTTATTTTTTTTAATATTCTTCCGGCTTATTTGCCGGCAAATCAGGGTTAACATTGGAAAAATCAAATTTCTTTTATTATTTTTATAATAAATATAGTTACAAAATATAAAACAATAAATACAAACGCGACACCTGGTGCTTCACAATTGCATATTGGAAAGTGTGAAAAAGAGAAATCTAATAATACAATAATATGAAAAATTTATTCGTCGTCTTATTTTGCGTGGTACTATTGATATCCTGCAATCAGGAAAAAGAGCCTCAAAGTATTTTTAACGGAAAAGATTTAACCGGGTGGCATGTAGATGTTCCAGCTATGGATAACAATCCGGATACCATCAACCCGTTTATTGTTCGTGATGGAATGTTGGTAAGCCTGGGAATACCTCCGGGGCACCTGATAACGGATTCCGTCTTTCAAAATTACCGCCTCGAAGTTGAATACCGTTTCCCTGGCAAACCCGGAAATTGCGGAGTATTGATACATGCTTCCACTCCCAGGGCTCTGTACAGCATGTTTCCGCAGTCGATGGAGGTGCAGATGATGCATGAGAATGCAGGCGATTTCTGGTGCATAGTTGAAGACATTAAAGTACCAAATATGGAAGAACGTCGCGGCCCTAAAGATGAATGGGGGATTACTGAAGGGAAACAGCGCAGAATACGAAATCTTACTGACGATTCTGAAAATCCTCCGGGAGAATGGAACAACATGGTAATTGAATGTGTTGACGATGAAATAAAGGTTTGGGTAAACGGCGATGTGGTAAATTACGGCTACGACTGTACTGCACAAAAAGGCCAGATAGCCATCCAGGCTGAGGGATCGGAAGTAGAATTCAGAAAACTGCAATTGACTCCAATCACAAGAATTACAAAAACGGATCAATAATCAAGTTCTCCATTGTTTGAAGGCAATAAAATATGATATTTTAGCCTGAAACTAATATAAGTCTTCTCATGTAAAAATGTTAACAGATGCACACTGGTAATTATTATAAATTTTAATATTTTTCTTCATAAATAAAAATTATATCCTACCCGGTAAGTGTCTGAATAAAATTTTTTCATTTTGAGTTTTGTATTCAAAAAACAAATGTTACCTTGCAGGCAAAAATATTATTATGATTCAGCATACGGATTTAAGTACTCCAGTTTATAATAAACTCAAAGAGATGATTATTGAAAACGAACTCAAACCGGGAGAAAAGTTACTTCAGGAAAAACTTGCTGCCCGGTTGGGTGTTAGTCGTACTCCATTGTTAAAAGCGCTGCAAATGCTTGAATACGATTTTCTGATAGAAAGTATTCCTCGAAGAGGGATGTTTGTTAAAAAACTAACCATCGATGAAATGTATGATATCTACGAGGTTCGCGAAGGGATAGAAACCGTTGCAGTAAGGCTGGTAGCGGAACGGATAACAAAAAAACAATTCCTGCAGTTAAAAAATATCTGGAAACCATTTGAAGCTACTACACCAATTGATTTTGACAAATATCGGAAAGCAGATGACCATTTCCATGCACTTCTTCTTGAATTTTCAGGAAACAAAATACTTAATAAAATTTACAGTCATTCCCTGGTGCAACTAAGAGTGGAACAAATGGGTCTGTTGCGGCCTCCCGAAGAAACGTTACCAGAACACCTTGCCATTTTAGATGCTATTGAAGCGAATGATTCCGACCGGGCAGCAATGGAACTTAGAAATCATCTTCTTAAGTCAAAGAGTTTAATACAGAAAAAATTCATAAATAAATAAAATGAAATTTTATTCATTTTTCTCTTTGTTCCTGTATACCATTATTTTTTGTTTTGGCCAGCAGCGTGGAACATTCGTCCCTAACTATGACGAAAGCAAAGTTCCTGAATACGAAATTCCCGATCCGCTTACATCGTTTAACGGTCGAAAGATAAAAAATACAAGGCTCTGGGAAAAAATCCGAAGACCAGAACTGATGGAATTTTTCACCAGCAATGTATATGGAAAAATACCCGCACAACTGCACATTTCAAATTGGGAAGTGATTGAAGAGAGCAATCAAGCATTGAACGGGAAAGCCCAAAGAAAACAGGTTAATATTATCTTCAACAAGAACGGCAAGACGCTCATTTTTAACGTTCTTTTATACCTGCCAAAAAATGTTGAAAAAGCACCTGTTTTTTTAGGTTATAATTTTAATGGCAATCACACCGTTTGCAACGACACCAACATCCTGATATCTTCCTCATTTATAAAAGATAACGGAGCCTTAAAAACGACTAAAAAACCAAGAGGCTCGAGCATTAAGAGCTGGCAGGTTGAAAAATTGATTGATTCAGGTTATGGCCTGGCAACAATTTTTTATGGCGAAATAGATCCTGACAAAAATGACTTCACCGATGGAATTCACGCTCTGTTTTATAACAACAATCAACATCAACCTGCTGCCGGAGAATGGGGTTCTATTGCTGCCTGGGCCTGGGGATTGAGCCGTACAATGGATTACATGGAACAGGATGACGATGTTGATGAAACGAAAGTAATTGTATTTGGCCATTCAAGATTAGGAAAAACAGCCTTATGGGCAGGCGCCAACGACAAACGTTTTGCAGCTGTTATATCAAATAATTCAGGTTGCGGGGGTGCTGCGTTGTCTAAACGACAATTTGGAGAAACTGTGGCACGAATCAATAGTTCTTTCCCTCACTGGTTTACCCGCAATTTTTCGATCTATAACAAAAACGAAAACATTCTTCCGGTTGACCAACATGAATTGATTGCGCTGATTGCACCGCGTCCGGTTTACATTGCAAGTGCTGAGGAAGACAAATGGGCTGATCCTCGTGGAGAATTTCTTTCAGCCTATCATGCCACATTGGTTTACGAACTTTACGGCAAAGCAGGTATATCTTCTGCAGAAATGCCCCCAATTAATCAACCAATTCAAAATACTGTTGCTTATCATATCCGCAATGGCAGACATGCAGTAACTTCTTATGACTGGGATCAATACATTAACTGGGCTAATATACAGGTTCTCAATAAAACCGGATATAAACCTAAAACATACGTTTCAATCAGGAATGAAAAATTTTACATCAATGGTAAACCTACATTTGAAGGCAGGACATGGCATGAAATTTCGGTGGAAGGTCTGCTCCCAAATTCCCGAATGGTTAATGGTATTTTCGATGACCTAAACCGGGAAACAGAAATTAAATGGAAATATCCGGATACCGGAAGGTGGGATCCTGAACGTAATACACGTGAATTTACAGACGCCATGCCCGAATGGAGAAAACATGGATTACTGGCTTTTACTATCAACTTTCAGGGTGGAAGTCCGGAAGGTTATTCCACCTCTCAACCATGGGAAAATAATGCTTTTGAAGCAGATGGCACACTACGTTCAGCATTTTCCTCGAGAATGGAGCGTATTATAAAAAAAGCCGACGGTTTGGGAATGGTAGTAATTCTTGGGATTTTTTATTTCGGTCAGGATGAAAGATTAGAAAATGAAAATGCTGTAATCAATGCCGTTGATAACGTGGTGCAATGGATTCTGAACAATAACTTTAAAAATGTCATCATAGAAGTAGCAAACGAAAGTAATCACAAAGCTTATGATCACGATATTATTAAAAACAGGGTACATGAATTAATTCTAAGGATTAAGGAAAAAACTCCTGAACTGCTTGTATCAACAAGTTTTGGTGGAGGCTTTATTCCTCCGGATAAAGTAGTGGAAGTATCTGATTTCGTTTTGATTCATGGAAATGGAGTGAACAAACCTGAAGACATTACAAAAATGGTTGAGACAGTGCGCTCCCTCCCTTCTTATCGTTCTATGCCAATTATTTTTAACGAGGATGACCATTTCCAATTTGAGCAACCCGTTAATAACTTTGTTAACGCTACACAAGCTTACGCATCATGGGGATTTTTTGATTATCGAATGAAAAATGAACATTTTAATGAAGGCTACCAAAGCATCCCGGTTAACTGGGCTATCAGCTCAAACCGAAAAAGAGATTTCTTCAATAAAATAAAAGAAATATTTATTGATTAACCATCAATGAGAAAACTAAAACTTGCAGTAGTTCCTGGTGACGGTATTGGACCGGAAATTGTACCGGCTGCATTGAAAGTGGTAAATGCAGTGGTTGAAAATGAAGGAGTTCAACTGGAAAAAACATATTTCCCTTGGGGAGCGGGGAATTATTTGAAAACTGGTGAATTTATGCCACCCAATGGGCTTGATATACTGAAAACTTTCGATGCCATCTTGTTTGGTTCAGTCGGTCTGCCTGAGGTGGACGACACACTGCCAGCCAAAGAATATACTTTTAAAGTGAGATCTGGCTTACAGCAATATGTTAATTACCGTCCGGTTCGCACGTGGCCTGGTTTTAATGGTCCGCTAAAAGATACAAGACTAATTGACTTCGTGGTTGTGCGAGAAAATACCGAAGGTGAATTTGTGCAAATAGGCAGTCAGTTTATGCCTGATTCTCCGAACGGTATGGGCATGGATACCAGCATTTTTACCCGCCATGGAATTGAACGGGTTGCGCATTTTGCTTTTCAACTAGCCCGTAAACGCAGAAAAATAGTACATCATATCACCAAATCGAATACTCTGATTAACAGTCTTACTTTTTGGGACAGAGTAATCAACGAAGTAGCCCGACAATATACTGATGTAGAACATTTCCAAATGTATATCGACAACTGTTCGGCTAATTTTGTACTACGTCCTGAAATTTTTGATGTTGTACTTACCACCAATCTATTTGGTGATATACTAAGTGACTTAGGCGGTGCACTGATGGGCAGTCTCGGTCTTGGCGGCTCGGGAAACATCAATCCGGAAAAGGAATTCCCATCTATGTTTGAACCCATTCACGGTTCTGCGCCCGACATTGCCGGTAAAAAGATTGCAAATCCACTTGGAACAATATGGTCGGCAGTATTGATGCTTGAACATTTGGGAGAAACTACTGCAGCGAAAAAAATAATGGTTGCTATGGACAAAACCTGTACCGATAAAATACTTCCGGTTGATTTAGGGGGAAAGTCAGGAACAAATGAAATTGCTGATGCAATTATTCAGCGACTCGGCATATGAAATTTATTGATATCACCTTAACATATCAACCAGGGATGCGTGGAGTGAAATTTTACCCGTCCAGAACACTTCTAAACGACGGATGGAATGCCCAAATACTTCACCTATACTCGCATGCCGGAACACATATGGATGCGCCGGCACATTTCGAAGTAAAGGGTAAAACCATAGACCAGGTTGACCCGGCAAGGTTTTTTTTGTCATGCCACATTATCGAATTAATCGGGATTCAACCAGGAACTGAGATTACAGTTTCTCATTTAGGAGAAGTAAAAACCCAGTTAATTAAAGGGGAAGGTCTCATCTTCAGGACATCATGGAGCCAATACGTCAATGATATGAAATATCGCAATGGGCTTCCGGGACTAAGCAGGGAACTTGCCTTATGGTGCGTGGAAGCAGGAGTTGGATTTATTGGAGTAGAACCGCCATCAATAGCTGATGTAACTAATCTGGAAAAACTGACGGAAATACATCGGATATTGCTGGCAGGAGATATTTTAATAGTGGAAGGTTTAACCAACCTTGACAAAATAACAAAACAAAAAGTACAGCTTGTAGTGCTGCCGTTGAAAATAATGAATGGTGACGGAGCTCCGTGCCGGGCCATAGTAATTGAAGATTAATGAAAAATTATATTGATACTATCCAATCCTTGCCTCCTGAGTATTCAGAGAAACTAACCAAAAAAAACCGTAAATCTTTTTTGGATTCAGGACTGACTGTCATCGTTTTGGATGATGATCCCACAGGAACTCAAACTATTAGCAATGTGCCGGTTATAACCAACTGGGATGAAAAAGAAATTGAAAATGAATTAAAATCAGGTACTCCTCTATTTTATATATTGACTAACTCTCGAAGCCTGAATCATGGAGAAGCAAACCGACTGGCTCACGAAATTGGGCGGAACATCAATAATGCTTCCAATAAAACAAATAGAAAAACCCTTGTAATTAGTCGGAGTGATTCTACTCTTCGAGGCCATTATCCAAATGAAGTGGATGCACTGGGCGAAAGTCTGGGCATAAAAAATGCCCCCCATATATTAATACCGGCATTTTTTGAGGGTGGAAGAGTAACGATTGAAGATGTGCACTATGTTCGTGACGGTAACCATCTTATCCCTGCCGGAGAAACTCCTTTTGCTAAGGATTTCAGCTTCGGATACAAATCTTCAAACCTTAAAGATTATGTGGAAGAAAAAACTCAGGGCCGGATAAAGGCCTTACAAGTAATATCAATTAGTATTAATGAATTGCGGATAAATGGACCTGTATACGTTTCATCTGTATTAAAAAGATTGCAAAACGGCCAGGTTTGTGTAATAAACGCGGCTGCCCAGTCTGATCTGGATGTTTTCACAACCGGATTTTATATGGCACTAAAACAAGGTTTTAAACAGATTTTATTTAGAACGGCAGCATCAATAGTTCCAAGCCTGGCCGGATTGCCAGTGAATTTGCCAATAGGGAAGCAACAAATAAATTACGAAGGTCAGGGAGGGGTATTAGCGGTCGGTTCTTATGTACCCATGACTTCCAGGCAATTGGATTTCCTGAAAAAAAATTTCCCGGTGGAATATATTGAAATCCAAGCAAAAAAGTTATTTAATGATGCCGGGTTTCAGAGTGAAACTAAGAGGGTTTCTGATAGAATAAATAGCAACCTGAAAAATAACCGGGTAGTAGTGTTTTATACCAGCCGGAAGATCATTAAAGGTAAAACGGCAGAGGACAATCTTCGGATTATCAACCTCATTTCGGCAGGAATAGTGGAAATAGTAAAGAAAATTACCGTCCGGCCAGGTTTTTTTATTGCCAAAGGGGGAATCACCGCCAGCGATATACTTACCAAATCATTTAACGTAAGAAAGGCACATGTATTAGGACAAATCATACCAGGCGTTCCGGTATGGCAACTCAATGATTGCAAATCATTCCCAGATCTGATTTACATGCCTTTCCCTGGTAATTTAGGTGGTGATGAAGCAGTTTACAATGCCATTCAAAAATTTTTCTGAAACCTATTCTATGCATACAATTTATTATTTTCTATTTAGTCTGATAATTCGTAAGGTTGCAACCTCCAGTTGGTTTAAGAATTACCTCAACCAAAGTGAGCATTACGAAATGTATTTTATAAATAAAGCTATTTACGTATTTACTAAGATTGCTTGAAAATTCTTCAAGATTCCACAAGAAAAGAAAAACCAATATAGTCCAATACGATGAAAAAACTAATACCAACCAGTGTGTTACTTGTTTGCGGAACTTTTTTCCTGTCGCTTTTACTTTACATCGACCGCGCTTGCATTTCAGCAGCAAAAATCCCCATATCCGATTCCCTAGGTTTTTCTGATAAACAAATGGGCTGGATACTTTCTTCATTTGCATTGGGATATGCTCTATTTCAAACACCATCAGGAATGTTGGCCGATCGTCTCGGGCCACGCAATATTTTAACCATTATTGTAATTTTATGGTCCACATTTACAGCACTCACAGCTGCAGCATGGAATTATGCATCTATGCTGACAGTTTGTTTTTTATTTGGAGCAAGTGAAGCAGGAGCATTTCCAGGAATTTCACGGGCGGTGTATTCATGGTTTCCGATAAAAGAACGCGGATTGGTAACGGGAATAAATTTTTCAGGTTCCCGGCTTGGTGCTGCGTTTGCATTACCTATGGTTGCCTGGCTTATTCATGCTGTTGGTTGGCGACTTACCTTCATTATTCTGGGAATTATAGGCATACTATGGGCAGTTCTCTGGTTTTATTGGTTTCGCAATTCTCCAGAAGAACATCATGGAATTTCAGATAAAGAAAAGGAATACATCATTAGAAACCGGCAAAAAGCTGATGAAACCGAAAGAGCCGGAATAAGAATGAATACAATTTTGAAATCAGGAAATATGTGGCTGGCAATGCTTCAGTATTTTGCCAGCAATTTTACCTTCTTTTTTACGCTCACCTGGCTATTCCCGCACCTTCAAACAAAATACAGTCTTGAAATTGTGGAAGCCGGATTTTATGCATCTGCACCTTTAATTGGTGGTGCATTAGGTAATTGGTTTTCTGGTTGGTTAGTGGATGTAATCTACAGAAGAGGAAGTTGGAAAATGTCACGACGTATTCCTGCAATGATTGGGTTTTCACTTGTAATCATTGGCTTGCTGGCAAGCCTGAAGATGGAAACAGTATCAGGAGCTGTTATTTTTTTAACCCTTGCAATATTTGGTGCAGATATGACAATAAGTCCCTCCTGGTCGTTTTGTGTAGATATTGGCCGACGAAACTCAGGTGCAGTATCTGGAACCATGAATATGGCAGGCAATTTGGGATCGTTTATTACAGCACTTGCGTTTCCTTATCTCCAGGCATGGACCGGTTCAGTAAAGTCATTTTTTATTATAGGTGCCTCTTTGGCATTTTTTGCTGTTATATGTTGGGGATTCATGAATCCCAATAATCCAATAGAAAACAGGTAATGCAAATGGGCAGTAATAATATATTTTCAATGTAAAAAGACAATTAGCATATAAAATTATGAAAGAGCTTAAAGGCGTAGGAATTGGCGCAGGTTATTTTAGTCCTTTTCAATACGAAGCATGGACACGAATACCAGAAGTGAAAATTGCCGCCATATGTAATCACGATTCGGAAAAGGCAGCGCCTTTAATGAAAATTTACAAAATCCCGAAACATTATACTGATTACCAGGAAATGATAGAAAATGAAAAACCTGATTTTGTAGATATTATAACACCACCAGAGACTCATTTTGAGATGACAAAGTTTGCAGCAGATCGGGGCATTAACGTAATATGCCAAAAACCACTGGCACCTACCTATGAAGAGGGAAAAAAAATCGTAGAATATGCCACTAACTCCGGAATCCGTTTTATGGTTCATGAAAACTGGAGGTTTCAACCCTGGCATCGTGAAATAAAAAAGCTCCTGTTGAATGAGGAAATAGGAAAAGTACATTTTATGAATTGGCGAAAACGCATGGGTGACGGCTGGGGCGAGAATGCATACATTCCCCGCCAACCATACTTCCGCAACTACCCGCGCCTGATAGTTTATGAAAATGGTATACATTTTATCGACACATTTCGATATCTCGGAGGTGAAATAAAAAGGGTTTTTGCTTACCTAAAAAAACTAAACCCACTGATTGCAGGAGAAGATTTCGCACTTGTTAATTTCGAATTCGAAAATCCAGATTTGCTGGCTTTATGGGATGCCAACCGCTACAATGAACCCAATTACGAAAATCCAAGACTAACCTTTGGAGAATTTCTGGTCGATGGAACTACCGGCACCATTCGCTTGTATCCCAATGGGAAAATTACCATTCAAAAACTGGGAGAAAAAGAAAAAGAACATCTTTACAAAGTGAATCTAATCAATTTTGCCGGCGATTGTGTTTATGCCACACAAAGACATTTTATCGATTGCCTAATCAATTGGAAGGAATTCGAAACCAATGGTCATGATATATTAAAAAGCCTTGCTGTTCAGGAAGCAATTTATAAATCGGCAAAAAAGCAAATGCCGGAAAGAGTAATATTGTAAAGCTAAGCTTGTTTGTATTTTATTATCCCTATATAACAAACATCTACGAATTATTTTACTGTTTATAAAATATTTATTAAAAATATCGTTTAAATATTTTGAATTCAAAATACAATATATTATATTTGAATAACATTTATTATAATGAAATATCTTTAAATTCAATTTATAAATTAATCAACTTAAGGCTATGAAACAGACACTTCTACTTGCTCTTCTTATTTTGAGTGCTACATCTTATGCACAAGTAAATCCACGTTTTAATGATGGTGATACAATACCCTATAGGTCACTGATAATTTCCGAATTTTATGGAGGTGACAATACAAATGAATCGCATATTGAATTAACCAATATGGGAAGTCAACCTGTACAGCTTAATCAGTTTAAGTTTGGCAACATGTACGGAGGAGGGGCAGTTTTAGATGTATGGAATGATCCGTGGTCATGTGGTAGTACAAGATGGTTTTGGTTACCTACACATATACTTATGCCGGGTGAGTCATATGTTATTGCACCTGCATGGGATTATGGCCCCAGAAAATACAAACAGGGAATACCTGGATTTGAAGGGCTGGAACGTCCCGGCAATCCGGGGTATTTAGATGTTGCAGATTTTTTGATACATCGTTCTGAAGGTTCAGGCGCTCAGTGGGAGCCTGCTGACAGTACTGACCAGGTAACAGTATGGATTGATAGTGTTTATTTTTATTATTCCTGGGGAACATTAAAATTTTGGAACCATGCTATCTATATTGAACAGCACTTTGCCAATGGTGATTCGGCTGTTATTGACCAGGTAGGTGGAGTTTTTGATAATAATGGTACAAACTTTGGGAGTGGAGAATACCGGTATGAGGTTGCAGGGGTTGCAAATGGTTTGTGGAATTCATTCCTCATGCGCAAATACAGCATCAAAAACGGGAATCTTGATTTTGCTAACGCAAGGGGATTAGGTCTTGACGACTCAGAATGGATTCCAGTGACAAAACCCCCAGGGCATGATGCTTGGCGTGACTTGTGGTGGACTGTAGGTAATCATGTTTCTGCGAAGTTGGATGCCACTACACTTGAGCCTGTAACTTCGGGTTTTGAAATTGATTTCGCAAGCAAAAGAATCACAATTCCATGGGGTACGCTCAGGTTGGATGACATTATGCGTAACATGAAAAAGAAACCTGGGCTAGCATGGAATTATTATTTGAATGAAAATCGTGTGGATTCTTTATATCGCTCTGCTAGAACAGGTGATAAAATGACTGTGTATGCTAGCGGCACTGAATTGCAATTAGCAACCTTTGATATTATTGTCCGAGAACCTGCCCCGGGAGCAAACATCGTTATTCCGATAGATCACAAAAATGACTTAGGGCCGGTTACAAACAGAACGCAAAAAGGAATATTGGAATGGCCTCGGGTTACAAGGTATGATTCAGGAATGGACACTATTACCGGTTCCTGGCATGGGTTACCACATTCTACTCGCATCGACACTTTATTTAAGTATCTTGAAAAACCACCTCAGGCAAGTTGGGAAATTGTATTTCTTAACGATGAAAAAAGGCCTGATTTAAAATCAGGAGATAAGCTCAAGGTAACTGCCCAAAATGGCAATGTAAAGGAATATTACATCCAGGTGCAGTCCTTTCAGGGTAGCTCAAATGCTGAACTCTCAGCAATAACATGGCCTGATATTCCTGATCTTTACAAAGGGATTTTTGGTTGGAAAGGGGATACTGTGCCAAGTTTCAGCTCAGGTAATTTTGAATACCGCGTACAGGTTCCGTTGGACGTAGAGGGGATTCCGGCATTGGTGGCTAAAACGAAAGATGTTAATACTACCGTTGAGGTTAAGCGTGCTGTTTCATTGGTAGGAACACGTGAGGACCGCATTACAACATTTACTGCAACTTCTGAAAATAACAGAGCAGAAAGGGTTTATAATGTGGAACTGATTAAAGAAAAAGACCCTTCTTCTGTTCAACCTTATCATGCTGAACCTTTTCTTTCGGAATACGATATTCATTTCAGAAATAATTGGTTCCTTGAAATATTCAATCCGGGTAATCAGCCTCTTGATTTAAGCAATTATATGTTTGTACAAATGGTTGCCAATGATCATGCTCATGCAATAACCCAGGGAATGGGTATTGACTATACATCATGGGCCAGAAGATACAGAAAGTACGTTCCCGGCTACAGATGGGTTGATGAAAGTGAGTGGACAGTAAATCCGGGGATACTTAAATTGGATATTTCTGTAGATCCGATTGTACTGGGGAATGATGTTTTCTGTATGGGAATGATTAGTGACGACTCTTATTATGCCGGCCAAGCAGGTTACGATTGGCCTGTTCCAGCGGAACTTGATGTGCAGTTCTTTAATTACGAGGGAATTCATACTTACTCAAACCCATGGGGAGAATATGTAGACAAAACATATAATGTAGTTGCTGCCCCAGCGGGGCATAATTTCTATATTTTTAAGATACTAAACGATTCTATTAAACGAGGGTTAAAACCAGCCAATGACCCGATGGACTTTGAGCTGATAGAACAGTGGGCAAGTTCAACCGGGAATGGCAAGCGTTATAGAGGAGGTGGATTATCATCTATAAGAAGCTATAGAAGAAAGCCCCATATTAACTTACCCAATAAGGAACTGGATGGAATAAGCGGAGTGGATGAAGAAACCAGTGAATTTTGGTTTCTTGACAGAAACAAACTGGGTAATGAAGGATATGGATGGCCGTGGAGAGAACTTTATGTACTGCATAATTTTGGGCAACATTTTTTTGAACAACCAACGCATTATATGTCAACGGTTTCTTCAGTCATTTATAAAGTGAGTGAAGGTTATTCCATGAATGAAAAAATCAGGGGAATGAAACCCGGAGTTACCATTGCCGAATTTTTTGGCAATCTTATAAAAGCTGATTCGGCACAATCACTGTCAGTTAAATCAGCTGCAGATGGTTCAAACCTTAAATTTGATGCCTTAATTGGAAATAATGATATTCTGGTGGTCCTTTCTGCTGACAGCAGTAACACTACCCAATATGTTCTGGAGGTAACAGAACAAGGATTAAGTTCTGATGCGGTCTTAACTTCCAACTTGTATAATATATTCATCGAAAATCAGACTGAAAGTTTGGGTGAAGGAGTTGAAGCCGGCTTTGGATACATTTCAGGATTTGAATACGGTACCAGATTAAGAACTGTAATGAATAATCTCAAAATTCCAAACGGTGCAACATTGGATATCATTGACAGTAAAGGAACTTATGTTCCGATGAAAATACTGAATTTCGATACTACTTACATTTTTGTAACAGTAAATTCAGGCATTCATTTAGATGTGCTGGCTGAAGATGGTGTTACACGAATCGTTTACCAGCTACAGCCAAATGTATCTGATAATGATGCCTTTATACTTTCAGATGTTTACACAGTTGATCAACAGCAGTTTTTGGTTCATTTAGTACCGCGGGAAACTAATATTCAAACATTCCTTTCAAACATAGTACCTTCATTTGGTTCAAGTGTTAAAATGATTGATAAAATGGGAAACGAAAAAACAGAAGGGAGAATTGTAGAAGATGATAAAGTGGTTGTGATCTCCGCAAATGGTTTATCAACGAAAGTCTATTATATATCCTATTTATCTACACTCAAATTCCCTGTAACTACTTATCTGGCTTATGTATTGTCAGATAACTATGCTGTTAATCAGGTGGATTATAAAATTTCCGGAGGGTTTACTCAGTTTTCAAAATCAACTTTACTCACAGATTTTTATAACAATATACACCCTTGCATAGGTTCCACTGCAATTGTAGTAGATGCTAATGGAGTTGAAAAAGATTCTGAGTATTTTGATGACGGAGATAAATTAAAAGTAACATCAGCTGATGGAAGAATTGTAGTGTGGTATGATTTGGATTTTCATGTTACTTCAGCTGACATGATATATTCCAATTCAATCAAAATATACCCAAATCCCACAGTTGGCAAACTCAACGTAAGTGGAATTGAACCAGGCCACCGAATTCAAATATATGCTGCAACGGGAGCTCTAATTAAGGAAGTGAAAGCCCAAGGAAATCTTGAAATTTTATCGCTGGAAGACATCCCATCTGGAATGTTTCTCATTATCATCAGTAACAATAACCGAATGTTGGGTCGTTATAAGGCGATTAAATTGCATAGTAATTAAATTTTAATGAAACGGCTGTCCTTCAGAGGACAGCCGTTTATGCAATTCATCCTTGTTATCTATACTTTATGACTGGTGCAATTTTCCAACTATTGAGAAAGCAAAAATAATATCATCTGAAGAATGCCAAAAAACATATATTTTAATGCGTGATTGCCTGACAAAAACAGACTGGGAAGATATCGTGATCAGAGGAAAGGTTAAAGTCAGAGACCTTTGGCAACATAAAGATAGGAGTATTTAAAAATTTCTTTGTAGGGAAGAATATAGCTAGCCATGAAACTATGGTTTTGCTTGTAAAATTATAAAAGTAAAAATCATGAGAAAAAAGTTTTTTGTATGCCAGTTACTTATATTTTTTTTCATTCCTGGATTTAGTTTGGAAAAACCGGAATATTATAATTGTCCGACTTGTCCGCCGCCTAAAAGCAATCCTGGATTACTTTCTTCATTACAGAGCAAATATCCTGATTCTGAAAATGCACTTTTATTAAATGCGGGTAGTCTGGAAAGTAGTGTCTTTTGGAAAAGGAAACCTGTTGTATTATGGACATATCAGCATCAGCTCATTTTAAAAGATGGCAGAAATGGTGAAATTGACATTGAAAGAACCGTATCTGCGTTAAAAGATCTTGGTGCCACGGCAGTTTTCCAACGATTGGGAACGGAATATCGTTATAATAACTTTATTAATCTTTTAAAAAGCACAAAACACACTGATATAAAGATTTATATTATAATGAATCACCACTGCAATGCAGAACCATCACCCTACAAAGGTAATTGCACATTATGGATAGAGCATCTTGCTGAGCTTTCACTTGAATATCCCAATTTGGAAGTTGTAGTTTTTGATGATCTTCACCCAACAACAAATCCTGAAAAACTTACACCTGCCTTTATAAGTAATTTAATAGAAGCAAAAGATAGAATTAATCCACTCTTTAAGTTTATTCCAACTTTATATTATGATGTATACGATGAATTACGTTTTTTCAGGAAAGGAAATGAATTCGAAGGTGTATTTAAAGATGGTACCTTCATGTGGTATTGGGCAAGTTATACCAGGAAAGGAACAAACATGGATGAATTTGAGAGATATGTAAATGAAACACGGTCATTATCCACTCCTGCAAATATTATTACAGGGATTTATTCACAAAGGGATGGATATCTGGAATCTACCTTTGATCAGGAAAAAATGTTTCATTCACCTTCAGACCTGAGAAAAATGGTTGAATTAGGCTATTGGAAAACTCAAGGTCTGGCGATGTTTAATTTTCCTTTATACATGTATGATCCTGATTTTTTCTTACAGTCCACGATCTTTAAGCAGCAACCAAACAATGATCCAGCTTTTACATATAGGTTAACAAACTCAGGAAAAGGAACCCATGTCTCATGGTATCAGGCTGTAAAAACAAACATACCCCTCAATCATGGAAGTGATATACGAGTTAAATTCAAAATGAAAGATTCCAAACTCGAAGGTGATTCGGGGTATATTTTCAAGCAACTACTGATTAACGATGAGGTTTTATGGGAGGAGGATATCACCATAAGTAATGGTGCAATTGATATAGAAAAATCAATACGGGTTGAAGACAGCATTGCCGATATTGTTATCAGGGTCTTTTCAAAAAGGGCAAATTGGGTATCTGCAAATGCTTATGTAAATACTCCGGCTGTTTATATAAATGACAGTTTGGTTACAACTTCATGGAATTTTGACAGCAATCTCAGTAAGATTGAAAATTATAAAGAAATTTATGACATTGTAAAAAGTGTCATAAATGACACTTTGATTATGGAAGTTGATACTTTTGGGATAGGCCAAAACTATAACATGTTGGGAGGAGCATGGTCAAGTATATGTGATGGCAACTCATCTGTTCATATGGAACTAAATCATCCGGGAAGTTTTAACGATACTTCTAGTGGAAAATTCGAATGGGTGAGAAATAGAAGTGATATAGTATTTCCTTTTGTTGAATTCGGCACTTCCCTTAATGAAAATAATATTCTGGTAAATTTACATGGATATCAGGCTTTAAAATTTCAATGTAAAGGTTCAGGTGTGTTGGATGTAGGTGTTATTGCCGCCGAATCTGGTGGTAATGAGGAATATTATTATTTTCAACTAACATTACCTAAAGATTGGACAAATATTGAAATTCCTTTTTCAGAATTAAAAGCCAATGGAATTTCCCTATCCCGCTGCGATAGTATAAATGTAAAATCAATCAAATTTTTAGCCAAAACTGACTTTGATATTCTTGGTGAAATGTGGATTGATAACATACAGTTCATTAGCGGGAATTTAATCTCACAATCACCTGTTGCACCACCTGCTAAACCATTTAAACCATTTATAAGCCATCAACCCAAAGTTAATCAGTTAGGATATTTACCTGCTGCATCTAAGCAGTTTTCTATTATTTCAGATAGTGTTATGGCAGGACAGGAATTTTTTATTGTAAATGAATTGGAGGAAGAAGTATTTTCAGGAAATATTGAAGTTCAGTTAGTGGATGATTCCCAAATTAGTGGTGAGAAAGTTTACCGGGGAAATTTTTCGGGATTGAATATAAATGGGAGTTATAAAGTTAAGGTGGGAAAGGAATATTCATATCCATTTGAGATTCATAAAAATGTTTATGATTCGGCACTTTATCATATGCTTCGTTTTTTTTATCTGGTGAGAGCAAATAATGCTATCGATGATCCTGTTACCGGTTTATATCATCCCGAATCGCATTCTGAGGATGCATCACTCAGTGATGGGACTGGGAATACGAAAGATTTGACAGGTGGTTGGTACAATGGAAGCAATTTTGGGAAGTGGGTACCTACTACGGCATTTGCATGTGCTCACTTAATGAATTTGTACGAGGCTAATCCGGAATATTTTAGGTTTCTGGATTTAACTATTCCTGATAACAGCCAAAATTTACCTGATATCCTAATACAGTCTAGAACAGGACTTGACTGGCTTCTAAAAATGCAACGTAGTGATGGTGCTGTTTACCACAATATAGTTTCAGTACCATTTACTACCCTTAGTTATGGCCCCGATGAAGATCCAAATCAGCGGTTATTGGGAAATCCCGATAAATTCTCTACAATTGATGCTGCTGTATTTACCGCAGTTATTGCACATGCTTCGAGGGTTTATGCGTCGTTCGATTCTTTGTTTTCAGCAACATGCAGAAATGCAGCATTGAAATCATGGAACTGGATACAATTAAATTCGGGGACGGGTCAGGAGGATTCTTTTTATACCGATCCATTATCATGGCAGGAAGAAATGTGGGCAAAGGCTGAAGTTTTTATGATAACGGAGGACCAGACAATTTTAAGTAGTTTTTATAACGATTTACGAAATACTCAAATATCACAACCAAGTTGGTCAACTCCTCAAATGTTTGGCTGTATCTCGATAAACAAATATCCAGGTTTACCTTCAATTGTTAAATCGTGGATCAAACAAATTATAGAAAAATATGCCACTGATTTAAAAATGCAGGTTGAATTGAGTGGTTATGGGTGCGCAGTTGATGTTTTTAACTGGCAAAAAGGAAGTAATGCTATTATCGCCAATTACGGAGCTGCTTTTATATATGCTTATATGATTACCGGCAACGATAACTGGCTGAACTATGCTTCGCAACAATTGGATTATTTGTTTGGCAGAAACAGCCTGGAGTATTCCTTTGTTACTGGGTTCGGTTCCAGAAAATTCTCACAACCCTTTCATTGGATTACCAGAAGATATGGAATAACTCCTGCGGGATTTATAGGCCAGGGAGCATTAAGACCCGGAGTGGAAGCAACTACTGATGTTGATGATATTGCAAATGGACTCTTAAAAGCTGGTTTCCCTCCGGCAAAAAATTATATTGATTCTGTTGATTCCTGGACCTTTAATGAAACAGATATATATTCAGTTTCTTCACTTACATTTTTAACAGGGTTTTTATCACTTTATAAAAGGGATATAAATACATCAACAGCCTTCACCGGTTCAGAAGGGATGAATAAACCACTGACGATATTATACAGGAATGGCAATCTATATTGTGAAGATTGCAATGGCAATGTAACGATTTCCTTATACAATTTAAAAGGGCAATTAATCTATAAAAATGTAGTATCTGGACCAACGAACGGCCACCCTCTGATAGATGACGGGAGATTGTTAAAAGGGAAGGCAGTCCTTTTGTATAAAATAACAGATAAAAAAAATTCAACTGCTAATGGGAAAATAACCGTTTCTCAAGCACTCTAAATTAAATACCGAGGCTAATAATTATGAATTTAAATGATTATAAAAGATGAGAAGGATTTCAAAAAGCTCGTTGTATCTCTTAAGTCAAATATTGATTTTTGCAAGTTTTGTTTCATGTAATATTGTGAAACCTGTTAATCCGAAAATATTTCCTGATGGTCAATGGAATGAAATTTCACCAGAAAAGGCGGGTGTTGTTCCGGCTATTCTTGACAGTGCACTCAGTTATTTCAGCATCAATGCAGGACGATCGGGAACAGATGAAATGGTAATTATTAAAGGTGGAAAAATAATATGGAAAGGTTCTGGAGCAGAAAATTATCATGAAATTTACTCTTGTACAAAAATATTCACATCCACTGTACTTGGAATCCTTGTAACAGAAGGGAAGGTGGAACTAAATGATTTGGTTGTAAAGCATTTCCCTGGTATCATAAAAGGGCATGAAAATCAGGATTTATACAGCAAATTAACCTTGAAGGAATTGGCATCCATGACAGGTGGATATAGTGGTCCTTCAACAAATTGCTGGGAGTTACATTTAAAAGGACTTCATGATGAAAGTTATGCCTGCACTCAGCAATATACGATTCCAGGAACACCAAGATTCGAACCAGGGACTCATTTCAGTTACAGGGATCCGGAAGTTCATATGCTAGGTTATATTCTGACACAAGTAGCCGAAAAATCACTTAAACAGATATTCAGTGAAAAAGTGGCTGCAAAAATTGGTATCACGAATTGGGATTGGTCAGACTATGGATACCGGGATGGTATGTTCTTTAATAATCCGGCCGGCACACCAAATGATGATGGAGCAAACGAAATGAACGAAGTACAGGGAGGCATCCGGATTACGCCTGTTGATTTCGCACGACTTGGTTTATTATACCTGAATAAAGGTATGTGGAACAAAAAACAGGTAATTGATTCAATTTTTTCAGAAGCTGCTTTTTCAAATCAGGTTCCTGTAGAATTACCTGCTGTTGGTCTTGACCTGGCCGGAAGATACGGTTTATACTGGTGGACAAACGGAGTTCGTAAAAATGGAACAAGACCATGGCCTTCGGCACCTCCCAAAACGGCTACTGCTCATGGAAGAGGAAGAAACTTTTGTTTTGTCATTCCTGAGTGGGATATGGTAATTGTGAGAATGTCTCCAAGAGAATTATCTGCATTGCCAAAACATGGTGATCCTATATGGGAAGGGTTCTTTAAAATATTAAAGGAGGGCCTTAAAGAAATTTAAATGTTATAAGTGAGACATCATAAAAAGCTGATTAAGAAGTTACAAAACATATCCATGATAGAAACCTAAAATCCAGTATATGAACAGAAGAAAGTTTATTAAGAACGGGACGGCTTCAGTTGCTGCTTTCACAATTGTTCCGGCATATGTGCTCGGGGGTAAAAAAACTATTGCACCCAGTGATCAGTTAACTAAAGCAGTAATTGGTGTAGGAAGAATGGGCCCTGCACATATTAACTACCCCGGAGCCAGGATGATTGCAATTTGTGATGTTGACAGTAATCATCTTAATGCTGCCCTTGATAAATGTCCGCAGGGCACAAAAAAATATCATGACTACAGAGAAATGCTGCTTAATCCGGATATTGATATAGTGCATATTGTTACTCCCACACACTGGCATGGAATAATGAGTGTTGATGCTATCAAAGCAGGCAAAGATGTTTGGTGTGAAAAGCCGATGACCCGCACAATTGGCGAAGGCATTCGTGTTAAGGAAGCAGTTGCCCAATATGGAAGGATGTTTAGAATTAATACATGGTTTCGTTTTCAGGATAATTTTTATGGTAATGGAACCACTGTTGCCCCTATTAAAAAATTAGTACAAAGCGAATTGTTGGGCTGGCCATTGAAAGTAACCATTAATATGGCAAATGGTTTTAAAATTGATCACAGGCATCTGGGAAAAAGTTCATATGAAGTTGAACCAGTTCCACCTGAATTGGATTATAACATGTGGCTTGGACCTGCACCGTTAAAGCCATATCATCATCACAGGGTGCACTGGTCCTTCAGGGGATACTGGGATTATGACGGAGGTACACTGGGCGATATGGGACAGCATTATATGGACCCTGTGCAATATATCCTTGGGAAAGACCATACCAGTCCGGTCCGTGTAGACGTTGATACTCCCCAGCAGCATCCTGATGCTGTTGGTCGTTGGAGAAGAGTTGAACTGACTTATCAGGATGGTTGTAAGATTATTTTAGATGGAGAAAATAAAGACATAAATGCTCCTTATATTGAAGGTTCTAAAGGCAAGTTATTCAGGGGTTTCAATTCAGACATAACTGACCTGGAAAATAAACTTAAGGCCTTTCCTGAACCTGAACCGCAATTGATTGATTTTTCTGAATCAGTGCGGACAAGACAAAAATTTGCTCTTAATGAGGAAAATGGGTTCCGTTCCTGTACTCTTGTTAATCTGGGAATAATAGCGTTAAGACTTGGCCGCTCCCTTAATTTTGATCCTGTAAAACTGGAATTTCTTGAAGATCATGCTGCAAATTTACTCATTAACCAACCTATGAGGGCTCCATGGCATTTATAAAAACAAACTAATACCTGATGAAAAATATTGTATACATAAATCTGCTGGCACTGTTTTTAACCATAGGAGCATATGCCCAGACTTATAAAAATGCACAACTTACACCAGATTCAAAAATAGCTGAACTTATACAAAAATGGCCATTCCAAAATACCAATGACATTAATAAACCTTTGGTTGAATTGGAGGCTTTAGGTGAACCTGCTTTTTTTGAGATTATCTCCGGATTAAAATCACCCGGGTCGGAAATTGATTCAGTCTCCCGGTATATTATAAGTGGTTTGGTAAAGCATTATTCTTTAGTCAAGGATCCTGATAAAATGAAGAAAATTTCACTTTTAATGTGTGATGCCATTGATTCTTCTCAAGATGATGAAGTGAAAGATTTTTTGCTTCAGGAACTTCAGTATATAGCAGATGATGTAGTGCTTGCCAAAATCAGTAAATATCTTTTAGATGAGCGGCTTTGCGATCCTGCAGCACGGATTCTTATTCGCTTAGGTTCCGAACAAGCCGGGAAAACGCTGGATGATTTTTTACTGAAAGCAGAACCCATACAACAAGGAATCATTATAACGGCAATCGGGCAACTGCAATACACACCTTCTGCAAACAAAATTTTATTATTGGCCGGAAGCTCAGGAAATGAACAAAAAAAGATCATATTACGGGCATTAGCAGAAATCGGTGATAAAAATTCATCACAGCTTCTATCTTCCGAAGCAAAAATGGCGGGATATAATTTTGATTATACTGATGCTACAAGTTCTTATTTGCTGTTTTTGAAAAGAATTGCAGAGAAAGGCAATTATACATTTGCTGCAAAACAATTAAAAAAGATCCACAATAATAAAAAAGTGCCGGAACATACGAGAAATGCTGCATTATGGACAGATAAGGAATTAAAAACAAACAGAAATTAGTTCCCAATGGAATACTATCAATTCACTGAATTATGCTTCATGATTGAAAGCGAAATAAACTGTTCATAAATTTAGGATTAAAGAGAACATTAATTATTAATGATTTAACGATGAAATTATTCTTCCTGTTTTTTTTTACAATATCCTTTATCAGTTCAGAGGTATCACAGGCAGTTGCTCAACTACCTTCACCTTTCAATATCATTCCTCATCCACAAAAAATAGAATTATTTGAAGGTGAAGGAATTTATTTCGGGCAGTTGAAAAAGCTGACAATTGAAGGAGTTGCAGAACGCCCTGTTATGGGCAGTATTCTGTCTGTGCTTACAGAATCAGAAATTGAAGGAGGAACGCTAACCCTTAAGCTTGTTGAAAACTCTTCGGTTCCTGAATCACCTGAGGGATACATTTTAAGTATACATAAAGGCAATGCAACCATTTTATCTAAAGGAGCTGAAGGCTTATTTTATGGCTGTCAGACACTTGAACAGATGTTGGAAGATGCACGTGATTACCATGTACCAATTCCTTCCTGTAAAATAACTGATTACCCATCATTAACATTCCGATCAGTTCAAATTGATGTAAAACACCATCTTGATCAAATGCGGGTATATTATGAAATGGTGGATAAACTTGCAAAATATAAAATTAATGCTATCATTTTTGAATTTGAAGACAAGCTGAGATATAAGCGACAGCCATTGGTTGGTGCTCCACATGCAATAAGTATTGACGAAATGGCCGCCCTTACAAGATATGCAAAAAAAAGAAACATTGAAATAAATCCATTAGTTCAGGGATTGGGTCATGCAACATTTATTCTAAAACATGATTATTATGCACATCTCAGGGAACTTTCCTATAACCGTTGGGCATTCTGTCCACTTGATGAAGGAACGTATGAAGTTTTATTTGATCTTTACCTTGATGCTATTGAAGCAACTCCAGGTTCAAGGTATCTGCATGTTGGCGGCGATGAGATTGGGAATATAGGATTATGTTCAAGATGTAAGCCAACTGCAGATAAGGATGGATTAATGAGCCTAAACCTTTACTGGCTTAAAAGAGTGTGTGAATTTGCAGAGAAAAACGGTCGTATCCCAATATTCTGGGATGATATGTTACTGTCAGAGGCGGGTGTTCATGCTACCACTGGAATCAGATCAAATCATACTCCGGAAGAAGTATCCAAAATATGGGAATCAGGAGAATTAAAACTAGAGGAAGCCATTTCTGGATTTTTTAAAAACAGTGTTTTTATGCGCTGGAACTATTCGATGGCCCGCCAGCAGGGAAACATTAGGGCATTGGACTGGTACAGTAGGCAAGGACTAAATGTAATGATTGCTACGGCAGCGCAATGTGGGCCAGCAGCTTTGTTTCCTTTTGACACAAGAAATGAAGGTATGAACGCGCATGGAGTAGCAGCAATCCAAAGTTTTTTACAGCTTGGTGCAGAGAAAAACATTACAGGCATGCTTTGTACGGCATGGGATGATCGTTCCCCTCACTTTGAGACCTACTGGAGAGGTTATATTGCATCTGCGGAATATAGCTGGAACCCAGATGAAAGAGATTTAAACGAATATGATCTGGCATGGCTTCAAAGAGAGTTTGGTGTAACAATTCCTGATTTTTTTTCCATATATAATAAATTAAGGGAGGCTTCTGTTTTTTGGGAAAAAGCATTTTATAAAAATGGTAGTCGTTTAGGAGTTGAAAATGCCCTATTTAATCTTCCGGGACTAGCTCATTGGCTGCCACCAAAAGAGCCCCAGGAAATGAAAACCGACTTTACCTATTTGCTTATTGATCTTCCAAACAAATTTAATCCGGGAGAGTGGTCTGAAAAATATCACGAACGGTTGATGCTGGCTGAAAAAATAGTATCAGATTATAAGGAGACGTCAAATGTTTTAAATGCCCTGTATGCTCAATCGCGCAGAAATCGTTATCACTGGCAGGTATTTATTGCACTAAATGATTTTCAAAATACAGCTCCAAAATTATTGCTCGCACTTCGAAGTTGTGATTCCGAGAATTCTCAGATTGTAAAGGAAGGGAAAAAAGAGGTTTTGACTGCGCTATATGATTTTGAAAAAGCATGGGAAAAATTGGAGTTCATTTACAGTAAAACCCGTTTTACCACTTATCCCAAAGATTATATTCCAGATCGATATTTTCACTTTGCCAGCCAAAGGGAAGATCTTACTTACTTAATACAGTCAGAAGAACTTCTCCATAAAATGGTGAAGGAATGGTTAAACAGCAATTAAAAGTCCTTTTCAGAAAATTAATTAATTACAATGAAAAATCAATCAATCAACCCTGCAGATAAATGCAGCAGAAAAACCTCTTCCCGACGTGAGTTTATTGGTAAAATTATGCTTGCCTCGGCTGGTGCTTCATTATTATCATTTAATAAACCATCCTGGCAATTAGGCGCTTTCACCAGGCCATGGGCTAATTATGATTATCGTGTTGCATTTGATGGAATGGCAGAAGCAGGTTTTAAATTTGCCGGGCTGATGTCTTCCGACAAAGGAAGAATTATTACGGCTGAAACTTCTGAAGAAAAAGCATTTACAATTGGAGAAGAAGCTGAAAGAAGGGGTCTTAAGATTAATTCAGCATACAGCAGTATAGATGTGAGCCATTCAATTGCTTCCGGTATTAACGGAATGCAACGAATTATTGATAACCTTCATAGATGTAGGTGTTCCAATCTGGTTTTGGGAGGGATAGGAAATCCAAAACTGGTAGAGGATTATTATAAGGTTATTGCTGAAAGTTGTGATTATGCAGCTGAGAAGGGAGTGTTTATCTGTATTAAACCACACGGCGGGCCAAATGCTACCGGGAAAGGTTGCAAAACCATTATGGAGAAAGTTAACAATCGTAATTTTGGAATCTGGTACGACCCTGGAAACATCTTTTTCTATTCAGATGGTGATATAGACCCGGTTGTTGATTCAAGGGAAGTTGACGGTATGGTAGTTGGAATTAGTATCAAAGACTTTTCTCCTCCCAAAATGGTGGATCTGACACCAGGAGAGGGAATTGTAGATTTTTCTAAAGTTTTAGCCAATCTATATAAAGGTGGATTCTCTCAAGGTCCTCTTATGATTGAATGCTTGTCAACAGGTGATTTAGATTTTATAAATTCTGAAGCCTTAAAAACACGTTTTTATCTCGAAAAGATTATTGGGGAGTTATAATTTATGAAAAGGGTAAATAAAAATGTAAATCATAATCAACTCACTATGAAAAAAAAAAGCCTTTTAAGATTCTGTTAATGATTATTACAATTGGTTTCGTTTTTTTTGCTTTATCAGCCAGAGCTCAGAATAATCTGGCAGAAATAACCGGTAAGGCAATAACATATCTTGATGAAGTAGATCAGGAAAGCGGTGCTATTATATATCTTCTTGGAGCAGATGAACGCCCAGCTGACAATATATATGGAGAACAGCCATACAGTGACCCAACCGGTCGCAGGATTGCTGTCCGATATTACAGAACTGATAAAATGGAAGGTGGTATCAGTCTGGTTGATTTGGTTGACGGTTCCAAATATGAAGTAATGAGTGGAGACCCGCGTTTTCCGGCTTTTCATTCATGGGGCGATTACATTTTTTTTCAGGAAAGGGTAGATGGAAATTTGCTTCTTCGCAGTTGTCATTATAATACAATTGAAAAGAAAAATATTGCCATACTCCCTATTGAAAGAGGCAGCTATAGTTATGGAACAGTTTCACCAGACCTGCTGTATTATGTCGTTTGCATTCGCCCACCTTCTGATAAAACCTCAGCTGAAGTCCATCTTCTTGATCTCAGAACCGGTGATTGGTCAATACTTCTCCAAAAAAAAGGGTATCATGCCAAGCACGAACAGTTTTCGCGGGATGGAAATAATAGAATTCTAATTCAATTAAATCAGATGCCTGGTGTAAAACAGGTGTTGCTTGGCGAGCTGAATTTAAATGGTGAGTTAAAAATATTTCCTGCTGACAGACCATATACGTCCCGTCCTACAGGTCATGAAGCATGGATTGGCAATTCAACCAGTATTTTTTTTTCCACTGGTCGGGATTCTGCCGCCTCCGGCAATATATGGTCAGCAACTTCCAAGGATTTGGAACCAAAATTAATATATAAAGGCCCCCTTCATTTTGGTCATATCAGTGTATCTTATTGTGGAAATTATTGGATAGGAGATACCGATGAAACGAACACACCCATTTACATTGGAAGTTTTGCCACAGGTAAATGTAAAAGATTAGTTTTCAGCTACACAGAGAATGATGGCAAACAATGGGCCCATACACATCCTTACTTAACAGCCGATAATAAATGGCTAATATACACCTCCAGGCGGAATGGCCATCCTCAGGTGTATGGAGCAAAGTTAAAAAAATATTGGCTTAAGGAATTGAATGAAAATGTAAATGAATAGAAGTTTTAATCAAATTACGTATATCATTTTTCACTTACATATAGAGATATTTTACTCAAGATCGTATACAATTAGCAAGTATGCTAATAATAGAAATTGAAATACATGTTAAATATGGAATGTTATGTTACGAAATTTAAGTTGATAATATTGAGTATTATTCGAAACTCTGAATTCAAAATTGGTTTTGTCTATACTTTATTTTCCCTTTTATCAGGAATTGTTTGCTATAGCCAGGAGAGTAATAAATTCAACGTGTTATTTATTATCTCCGATGATTTAACAACTACAGCATTATCAAGTTATGAAAACACCGCATGTAGTACACCGAACATTGATCGGTTAGCTTCGGAAGGAATGCGATACACTAGGGCTTATTGTCAGTTTCCTGTTTGTGGTCCGTCCCGGACATCGATGATGTTCGGTTATTATCCCACTGCAACCGAAACCTATGGTTATGTAAGTGGCAGAGATGCTGTTGGACCTGAGAAAAGTTCCTGGTCTCAACTTTTCAAAGATAATGGTTATTATACTGCCCGTGTCAGCAAAATTTATCATATGGGGGTACCCGGTGATATTGAAAAGGGCTCAGATGGTGCCGATGATGAAGAATCATGGACAGAACGATTTAATAGCCAGGGACCGGAGTGGAAAGCAGAAGGAAATGCTGAATTGGTGCAAAATAATCCTTTTGGCACATTACCAAAACAAGGAGGCAATGTAATGACAATTGTGAAAGCTGAGGGCGATGACTTTGTACACTCCGATGGAAAAACAGCCTTAAAGGCCAGTGATTTGATACGACAACATAAAGACAAACCATTTTTTCTGGCGGTAGGATTTGTGCGTCCTCATGTACCTTTTGTTGCCCCAAAAAAGTATTTCGAATCGTATCCCTATCAACAAATGGTATTACCCCCTAAAGTTGAAAATGATTGGGATGATATCCCTGAGCGCGGGATTAATTATGTAACTAGTGTTAAGGCACGAATGACAGAAGAACAGGAGAAAAAAGCATTGGCTGGATATTATGCGGCAGTGTCGTACATGGATGAACAGGTTGGAAGAGTATTGAAAACACTGGAAGAAGAAGGACTGGAAAATAATACCATTGTTATTTTTACTTCTGACCATGGTTTTCATTTGGGAGAACACCGGTTTTGGATGAAGGTAAGCTTGCACGAAGAATCTGCACGGGTTCCCTTAATTATTAAAGTACCAGGAAAGAAGCCGGGTGTATGTCATTCATTTGCGGAGCTTCTGGATTTATATCCTACTATTGCAGAATTGACCGGAATGAAAACTGTAAATCAGATTCAAGGAAAAAGTTTAGTAAAAACACTTGATGATCCGGATTATATAGTGCGAGAAATTGCATTCTCTTCAAGTTACGCTTCATTCCTACTACGGGATAAAAAATGGGCATATATTCAATACGGAGAAAATGCAGATTCAGGAAAGGAACTATTTGATATGGAATACGATTCTAAACAATACAATAATCTGGCTTTGAATCCAAAATTTGAACAAGTCGTCAAGGATTTCCAGGAAAAGCTAAAGATGAAATTAGAGGAAATAAGAAAGAATGATCTTCGCATTGATTACAGCAAAAAAAGCAACGTATCAGAGGATAAATGAGGAAATATACATATTACATTTCGTTAGAAGTATCTTGATATAGTATGTACTTGAATTAATTAATTTTTTAAATCCAAAACATGAAATTAGCATATTTTTTATTCGAAACAAAGTTTGAACCCATTAAGCAATGGATGACAAAAATATTGGCTATGAAAAAGTTTTATAATTGGTTAAATATTAATTTTAAAATTGTATTCTTTTTGTTGCTTTACTTTGGAATACAAAAGGTTGGTATCTGTCAAAGTATCAGTCATTCAGAAAAACCCAATATCATACTTATTATGGCAGACGACATGGGTTATGAATGCGTAGGAGCGAATGGGAATATAGTTAATCATACTCCAAATCTTGACAGACTTGCAAGTAGTGGTATTCGTTTTACCCAATGTTATTCACAGCCTTTATGTACTCCTTCAAGAGTAAAAATAATGACGGGAAAATATAATTTTCGTAATTATGAACATTTTGAGTATCTTAATCCATGCGAAAAAACTTTTGGAACTTTATTAAAAGAAGCGGGTTACGTCACATGTATTGCGGGAAAATGGCAATTAAATGGAATTAATAAAAACAAACCTGGCAATCAGGATACAACCCGGCCAAATCATTTTGGTTTTGATGAATACTGTTTATGGCAACTTCATCACACAAAGGATAAAGGTGAACGGTATGCCGATCCACTACTGACTCAAAATGGTATAGATCTTCCCCGTAATATAGATACATATGGCCCACAGGTGATTGCTGATTTTTTATCTGACTTTATTGATAAAAATTCTGACAAACCTTTTTTTATATATTACCCCATGGTTTTACCTCATGACCCTTTTGTGCCTACTCCTGATTCACATGCATGGAAGGATACTTCCAGACGTTATGAGGAAAACACGCTCTATTTTGCTGATATGATTGCCTATATTGATAAAATTTTAGGGCAAATTGAATCGAAGCTTCGTGAAAAAGGAATTTTGGAAAATACATTAGTTATTTTTACTGCCGATAACGGAACACATCCGTCTATTGTTTCCATAACCTGTAATGGGAATGTGAAAGGAGCTAAAGGGCAATCTATTAACACAGGAAATCACGTGCCTTTAATCGTTTCATGGCCGGAAATCATCAGTAAAGGCCGGGTTGTTGACGACTTAATTGATTTTACTGATTTTTTTCCAACATTAGCCGAAGTTGCAGGCACTATATTGCCAGACAATTCCCGTGACGGAAAAAGTTTTTTAAATATTTTGTTGGGAGAAAAAAGTCAAAAGAGAAAACAGGAAATATTTATTCATTATTCTCCCCGTTGGAGCAAATTTCAACATAACCGCTGGGTTATGAATGGAAAATACAAATTATACCGTGATGGAAGATTTTTTCATACGATTGAAGATCCCCTGGAGAAAAATCTGCTTGAAAATCTTTCAAAAAAGGAGATGGGAATTAAGGAAAAATTTAACACGGTACTTTTTGAGAAGGAATCCGAAGTTTCATTTGATTTAAACAATTTAGAATTTAAAGTGGCCTATTGATAGGTCCTGTGAAGAATCATAATTTAACTTCCGATAATTTAAATTGGCTCTGCTAATATAACTGGACTTTCCCCAAAATAAAAGTAATAATTATTTAAATTCTTCGGTTTTACAGGAATCCATGTTTTTAAAAAGTGAGAGGTATATTTTTTTTCAACAAAAAAAATTTCCCTAAAAATTTGCACCCAAAATTCTATTAGTTGCAGTGGTAAAACATAACATCTAAAACATGGACGCTAACTCATGTGATTTCAATAGATTCAAAGCGAAAATTAATTAATTTTCGGGAATCATTTCCAGAGATATGAAGTAACCGGCGAAAAAATTTATCCGGCAAATCATTTATGGGAAACAATACTTCATTGATATTAAGATGTCGAATATATTTCTTTCCTGATGGTGGCAACTAGAAAATCATTACCACATTTCTTCCACAAAGAAATCGATCCTTTTAGTGGGCTCCTGCTTTACCAAAATTCCCCACAAATGTGTAAAATTTTCCCAAAGTTTTATTCCTCCCTGTTCAGGAAAATGGAGGATAAATACAATGCTATTCAACTAGTTATTAGATTCTTATATTACCAAAACAAGGTCTATTGATACATCATTAATCAATTTTGTTCGTTTTTTGATTTCCTTTTAAAGATTCCTGCTGCAGAAAGTAAATATTAAACTTCTGCTGAGGAACAGGATTTAATTTCACAGCTATTAATAGTAGTAATAATTGTATGAAGAAAGCATGGATCTGGGTCATGATTTTACAACGGAACCTGAAATTAATGTATACATCGAGAACATGGATTTATTAATTACCAATCTGACAAATGTTGAGCAGGAAGAAGAAAATTTGCCCTCAACTATTTCAGCAACAGGAAATACCTTAGGAGGAGGTATATTGAACATTGATGCAAGGTTCAATGTTTTAAAGGAGATTCCGGATATTGATTTAACCATGAAAATTGAACAGGTAGATTTAACTGCATTAAATGAGTTTGTCAGAGCCTATTCAAATACCGATATTGAACAGGGTACTTTTAATCTTTACACGGAAATAGTGATTGATGATGCTCAACTTAAAGGATATGTCAGACCTATATTGGAAAATCTTGAAATCCTGGATTGGGAGGAAGAAGAAGGGGGTTTTCTTAAAAAAGCATGGGAAGCAATGGTTGCCGGAGTTAAAGAGATTTTTGAAAACCCCGAGGAAGAACAGGTTGCAACACAAACACCACTGGAAGGAAATTTAAATCAGGATAACCTGGATGCAGGGTTATGGCCGACAATATGGGGGCTCTTTAAAAATGCATTTGTAGAGGCTTTAAGTAAGCAGACGGAAAATGCCATAGATTTTCCTCTGCAGGAAAGTGAACAAGATTAAATAACCATAATAATAGAATTTAATGCACAACATGTAAATTTTCTTTTTTAACAATTAAAATGAATTAAGATGAAAAAATCTATTTTAGGTTTAATGGTAGCTTCTCTGTTGTTATTTACCATTCCGGCTCATTTAACAGCAGAAGAAAAAGCAAATGAAGCAGAAACCACTGAAGCAGTGGCAGAAGGAACTATGGAAGTTAAAAACCTGGTTGACCGGCTGGGAGAAATTAAGGAAATGGATATTTCCGAATTAAATGCTTCTGAAAAAAAGGAACTTCGAAAAGAAGTACGTTCAATCAGTAAAGAACTAAAAGCCTATGGTAAAGCAGATTCTGAAGCCAGGGCAAACGCAGAAGCCACGGCTCAGGGAACACAAGCCGGCATTTACATCTCTGGTACTGCAATAATTATTATCTTACTATTGATACTCCTGCTCTAGGAAAAAATCCTGAATATGACTGTATGAATCTCCAATTGCCGGCAATAGCCGGTGATTGGAATTCTTTTCATGTGTAGAAAATCGATGACATAAGGAAATAAAATGTTAATCGCTGATTATTTTCAAGACTATCAGCTCATGCCTGCTGTACCATTTATCTGGCTCTTTATTCTCAGGCATATAATGTCCGGTTTTACCACTTACTACTGTTTTAAGCACCTTTGGATGAATATAATACTTGCGGCAAACAGAAACCGTATTGTTTAATTCCATAGCTACTAGCTTTATAAGAGTAGTTTCCAATTTTTTTCGTGGATTGTCTTCACAAATCTGACGGGCCAGTTGTTCGAATTTGACAGTTAGCACTGTCCCTCCCCAGGTTCTGAAATCTTTTGAAGAAATATCTGCCCCTGATATTTCCCGAAGGTATTCATTTATATCAGCAGAATTAAGGGGTATAAATTTTTTTTCTTCTTCGTATCTGAACAATTCATGGCCAGGAAGCTCTGAACATTGCTTAAGTTGCTTTTTTAGAGTAGGATGACTAATCTTTACTTTCATCAGCTTACCGCTCTTGGCTTTGAATTGCAGCAACAGGTTTTTTTCATCTTCTTTTAAATGCTTCCGCCTTAAAGTGGTAAGCCCAAATGTTCCGTTCATTTTCTGGTACATTTTATTTCCAACACGCAGGTAAGATCCTTCCATCAGTTTAACTGCAAGAGCGGTAATTTTTCTCTTACTCCAGTTCCGTTTTCGCAGATCAGAATTAACCTGCTGCCTGATATACGGCAGTTGCTCACCAAATGCTTTCAGGTTTTCATATTTTCTTCTTCCAAGATGAACGCTCCAATGCTTATGATAAATATATTGTTTTCTGCCTTTTGAATCGCGTCCTGTTGCCTGTATGTGTCCCATTGCTTTTTTGCAAATCCAAACATCCCGCCAATCAGGTGGAATTACCATACCGGATATCCGTTTCAGAATTTTTTCATCCGTAATTTCGTTTCCTTCCTTATCGGTATAGATAAAATCAGGACTTTCCCCCGAACGGCAAAATCCTTCCATACTGTCGTTGACATATACCAGCGAACCAGGGGCCTGAATTTTTTCCATAGTCTGTTGAACTGCATAAAATACAAAATCCCCGGAATGAGATTCCTAATTAATTTCTGCAAACTTTTCGATAATTGTTTTATTAAAAGCTTCCAGATCTCCCGGATTTCTAGATGTTATTAAACCGCTATCGACCACCACTTCCTTATCTACCCAATTAGCACCTGCATTTTGCAAATCCTTCATTATTGAAAAAAATGAAGTCAGGGTGCGGCCCTTGACGACCTCAGCTTCTATCAACATTTGAGGGCCATGACAAATGGATGCAACCATTTTGTTCTTATCAAAAAAAGAAGATACAAAATCGACTGCTTTTTTATTCCTGCGAAGCTTATCAGGATTAATGACACCTCCGGGCAACAGAAGTGCATCGTAATCATCGACTCTTGCATCATCGACAAGGACATTTACGTCAATTTCCCTGCTCCAGTTACCATGATTCCATGCTTTAATTTTACCTGATTCCGGTGCCACTATTACTACTTCAGCGCCGCTTTCTTCAAGCGCTTTTTTGGGTTCAAAAAGTTCCGATTCCTCAAATCCGTTCGTAGCCAATATGGCAATTTTTCTTCCATCAAGTTTTCCCATAATTTCCTTTTTTCAATTTACCAATAAAAAAAAACACACAACAGAGCCAAATCTATTCAGAAAAAAGTCCATTCAACTGATGAATTGCCACTTTTATAAGATGCTCCTGTTCCTTTAATATGTCAAGCATGTATGCAGGGACTTCCTGATTGGCAAATACCTTATGATATTCATCAACCGCTCTTTTCTCACCATCCATGGCTTCCTTAATTATTTTTTCTTTCGAATCGCTGCTAAAAGCAGCTTTTGTGGCAAGCCATGTACGGTAAAAAAAACCCTTGGAAGAACCCGAATTATCCAGCTCAATTCCCAGTTTATGTGCTTCATTTTTTATCTCTTCAATGAAACCTCTGCGTTGCTGTGATAACCGTAAAAATAAAGTTTTAATACTGTCATCTTCAATTTCCCCGGCAGCTGTTTCATAACCTTCCACGCTGTCATTACAAATATCAACTATATCCTGTAATGGTTTCCCTAATTTTGTTTTATCCATATCTAAAAATAATTATCAAAAATGTCACGAAATTCATTAAAATTTCATTTAAAAATCTTGCCAGAAAATTTATACTTTATATAATAAGCTGTACTCTATTGATTCAAAACATATTAATACAGCCAACCAATTACCATCGCTCAAAACTTCCGGAAGCTTGTGGGGAATGTGTGTATAAAATTCCTCAGATTCGATAACTTCTCCACAAAAGTTCTAATAAAATCATCTTACCAGGCTAATCTTAACCAGGACTTTGATGAACAGTTAATGAACACAGAAACCGCAACAACACATTAGTTAACGACAATAAAAGTTAAATTAAAATCGAAGAACCACTTGTACTAATTAGAGTGGCATAATTTTTTCATCGTATCTAAAAATTCCATCAGTAAAATGAATAAAGATAGTTTGATCAAAGCCGCCAGTTTGATTTTTATTCTATGGGCTTTCATTTATTTCTTAATTATTGCCAAACATATTTTATTGCCACTTGCTTTTGGAGCATTATTTTCCTATCTCCTATACCCAGTTGCCTGGCGCCTGGAACTGGCAGGCCTGCACCGATCCTTATCGATACTAATCGTAATTTTGTTTTCAATGGCCCTGATAGGTGCAGTAACGTTTTTTTTCGCTGTCCAGATTTCCAATATTCAAATTGATATAAACGAAATTAAGGCTAAACTGATTGAGGAAACGGGATCTCCCGAGGAAAAAATCGAAAAAAAATTTGGAGTTAACATGAGAACAATGGACTACTACATTGATTCCATGTTTAATAGCCTCATATCAGGAAGAAGCGGAGAAACAAATATTTTCTCTACTACCACCACTACAATTTTCCAGATAGGAATTTTACCGGTGTTTGTATTTTTCCTCTTATACTACCGTACAAAAACAGCATACTTCGTTTTTAGAGTAGTGGGTCGAAAAAGGAAGAAAAAAGCTGTCAGAATATTACGCGATATAACAGCGGTAACTACAAAATACTTAGGGGGCGTGTTGGGAGTGGTTATGATACTTGCCGTCTTAAATTCAACCGGATTAATGATAATCGGGGTACCTCATGCCATAGTTTTGGGTGTAGCAGCCGCCATACTAAATCTGATTCCTTACTTCGGTACATTAATTGGTGCGTTAATTCCTCTATTTTATGTGCTGATTGCACTGGAAGACCCATTTAGCACAGCATTGAAGGTGGTTTTTATGTTTATTATAGTTCAGTTTCTTGAAAACAATGTCATCACCCCGAATGTGGTTGGAGGAAATGTAAGATTAAATGCTCTTACCGTTATTATCGGCCTTTTAATAGGAAACATGATTTGGGGTTTACCTGGAATGCTGGTTATTATTCCTTTTATCGCCGTAATGAAAATCATTATGAATTATGTTGAACCATTGCAACCCTATTCATATCTGCTTAGCAGCAGGGGTTTAGGAAGACATAAAATTAATTACTCAAAACCAATATTAAATCTGATAAAAAAAATCAGGGGAAAAAGTAAAAAACACAATTCATGAACAAAATGTATTTATCCTGCTTCCAAAATTAATTGTATCAAGTCCATATCTATGCTGCCCGTTATTGAGTAAATTCAGTGATTCTATTCAATACCTGCTTTCACTAAATAATTTCATCTATATGGATCCCCTGATAATTAAAGAAGTCGGAAGTACTTTTCTTATTTTCTGTCTGCTCTTTATGAACGTGGAAGCAAGCAAACCCATCTGTTTAAAACTGGTTGAGATTACTGAAATGCCATCACCAACTATTTGTTTCATGGGTGTATCATTGAAGGAGAGTATACCTATGTCTTTTCCTGCCTGAAGCCCCTTAACCCGGCATTTTTTAATGATCTCCACCAGGTCGGAATCCCTGATTGCAAACCAACATTCTCCATAATTAACATCTGAATCTTTTGCTCTCTTTATTTTTTTGAACCTCATTCCTTGCTTTTTGCAAAACCGTTGAACGGCATCAGCAGTCTCTAATGGATGAGGAGTTTCATTCTTATCGTAAACCAAAATGAGTTCGTGGTATTTTTTTAACAACTCCCACCCGTTCTCCAGGCAATTTTCCACAGCCTGATCAAAATCCTGAACCACAAAACTGATGTTCTCAGTTGCAGGCCTGCCCATATCGAGAATAAGCAATTTTTCAGCATCCAGCTTCTCTAAAACCGGTTCCACTCCTTTGTGGTCAATGTTCATAACTATATAAAAACTATACCGGCCAATACTGTTTTGAATAAGCTGGTTGAATACATCGTGGTTGTAATGGTGAAAAAGTAAATCCACTGAATAAGCTTCAGGAAGATTGGCTCTGAAAGACTGGTACAACTGCTCTTTAAAGGCACTAAAATCATCGAGCAACATAAACACATTGAAAGTACCTCCGGTTACATAGTATCCCCTGGTAGGCGCTGAATCAATCAGGTTTCTGCTTTTGAGAATTTTATATGCTTTAAAAACCGTATCGCGTGAAAATCCGCATTGAGTGCTTAGCTCATTAATAGATGGAAGTACTTTTCCTTTCTGAAGTTGCCTGCTTACTATAGCCTCAGAAATTGCATATACAAGCTGCTGAACTTTGGTCTGACCAGCTTTTTCCGGTATTTTGAAAAATGATTCCTGCACTAGAAAACAGTTTTAATTTCATCCAGTGAAACATTGAAAATTTGTTGACAAAGAACATTTAATTCAGCTTCCGGACCTTCAAAATGATAGGTAGACTGAATGTAGGTTGCAGAAGAATCACATTCCAGTTCCAAACCAGGCGAGGAAGATTCCAATTCATAAAAGGGACCAAGTTGGCTTCCATTCTCCAAAGGCCCGTCGTTATATGCATTGATTGCATCGCCCTGGTACGGATTTTCCTGATACTCCCATGCAGAATTTACATAACCTGCACCCTCCTCTGAGATATCAGCTTTTACTATTGTCAGGATTTTGTTCCCTGAATCGTAGCTCCCTATTAACGGCAAAGCAGTTTCCGGTGGTATACCTACCTTGCCGCGTTGCTTTCCATCCCCTTTAAAATATAGAATGTCATCAACAACTTTCAATCTGTTCTCAGGTATTTTACCAAAATAATCGTCTTTAAAGCTGTATTCTGCCTGAACATCCTGTTTGAAAGGAATAATCATTGTTACAGACGGCGAAGGCTTAAACATGCCCAATAACCAAATGGAAATCAACCCGGTTTCTTTTCTCCATGGTTGTCTGCCTGTATTCCTGATGATGTTGGTAGTTTCATATCCTACCCATTTAACATTATCAGTCAGGGAAACTTTCAACTTTTTCGATATCTGATCAGCACCCAGCAGTTCAACTTTCCGTGTTACATCGAATTGAAATTCAAAATTGCTGAAATTCTTCACTTTCATTGTTTGGGTAAAAACAGCTGAAGAATCTGTAGCCAGGTACATTATGAATGGCTCCGTATCAATACATGCCGGCACAGACCAGTTTTCGAAATCAAAAGAACTACCCGGTTTAAAAAACAATGAATACTGACCTCCTTCAGGTCCGAGCCAAAACCGTTCTTCTCCTCCTACAGGATTAAACTGCTCCAGCACTTTTCCCGACTCTATCAATTCATGATTTATCCATCCATAGCTTCTGCCATTATTACCATCTGAAGAACTCGTCATTATCCTGCCCTGATATTTTAATGAGAGTACAAGCCGGGAATCCCCATTTTTTAATTCAACAGGATCGGTATATTTTTTCAATAACTCTAAATCGTACCCATAGGTACCTGTTTCGTAATTTTCCATCGGATCGTTTTCTTCAGTAATTTCAACTACTACCTGTTTTTCTTCTAATTTTCCTTTTTTTGAGCCGGAATCAACGCACGACTGCAAAAACAGGATTAAAACCAGAGTAATTTTTATTTCCCATCTCCTCCGGGATTCACAAATTGAAAGCAATCTTTTTACAGCATGCATCTTTCACATCAATAAAAGAAATCCGGAAAGAAATTAAAATCGCCTCTCCGGATGTTCTTCTTAATCATTTATTACTTGTAAAGCGGACCATAATTACTGCATGCACGGTAATCCGACCCTTCTTTTTCTTCTCCAAATGCATTCCATGCACTGGGCCGGAAAATAGATTCTTCATCAACATTGTGCATGCTGACAGGTATCCGAAGCATCGATGCCAGAGTAATCAAATCAGCACCGATGTGCCCATAGCTGATGGCTCCGTGATTGGCACCCCAATTGGCCATTACAGAATATACATCATTGAATGCGCCCCTGCCTGTAATTTTTGGGACAAACCATGTAGTGGGCCAGGTAGGATCAGTGCGGCGATCAAGAACTTCATGAATGCCGTCTTCGATATCAACTGTATATCCTTCAGCTATCTGTAACACTGGCCCAAGACCTTTTACCAGGTTTACCCGTGACATGGTAACAGGCATTTGCCCGGCAGTTTTAAACTGGCTTGAATAGCCGCCACCCCTGAAATATCCCTTATTGGCAGGGCAAAACCGGGTGTTCTTCAGGCATCTTTCCAAATCGTCATCTGTTATATCCCAGAAAGGTTTCATAACAGGTCGGCCTTCTGAATCCAACTGCTGAGCCGTTGCATCCATTGTAGTTGCCCCTGAATTGATAAGATGAATAATCCCCCCTTCAGCTAAACCGGTTAATTCCTTTCCCGTGACCCGTTTTACAGCTTCTGGGCTCCAGTAGGTCCGCACATCCGAAAATATCTGTGCCGTTCCTGTCAACAGGTGGCCAAACAGCATCGGAACTGCATTCAGACTGTCATTTTCTGTTGCAAACACGAATGCTTCACGTATACCGTTCCAGTCGAAGGATGTATTAAGCATCACTTCCGGGAAATCACCATTCGGGTAGTAGTCGGTCCATTGGCGTTGCCCCTGGAAACCACCGGCAATAGCATTCCTTCCTAAGGCTTCCTCTCCAAAACCAGCTTCTTTAAGTTTTGAATTACCAATCATTAAATCCCTGAAAATAAGGGTCATTTTCACTACAACCTCCCATTCCCAGTCCTTGCGTTCCCGATCACTCTGATTTTCGGAAGCATTTCTGTCTTCTCCTTCTATACAATTTTCCCGGGTCCAGGCAAGTGCTTTTGTATATTCTTCCTTATCATAGATTTCCTCATCGAGCCTGCGTTTTACTTCTACCATGTCAACAAATTCCGTCCGCATGCCAAGGTAATCCTGGAAAAAATCCGGATTCACCATTGAACCGGCAATGCCCATAGAGGTATATCCCAACGACAGGTAAGATTTTCCTTTCATCTGTGCAACAGCCAGAGCAGATTTAACAAAACGCAGGACTTTTTCCTTAACATCTTCCGGAATAGTTTCGTCGCCCGCATCCTGAACATCACGCCCGTAAATTCCAAAAGCCGGTAATCCTTTCTGAGTGTAACCTGCCAACGCTGCAGCCAGGTATACTGCCCCCGGACGCTCTGTCCCGTTAAATCCCCAAACTGCTTTTGGGATCAGGGGATTGGAATCCATCACTTCAGTGCCGTAACACCAGCAGGGAGTTACAGTTAAAGAAACCCCTACTCCTTCCCGTTCAAACTGATCGGCACAAAGAGCAGCCTCTGCAACTCCGCCAATCGTAGTTTCCGAAACTACACACTCCACCTTCTCTCCCCCCGGAAAGCGAAGATTTTCTTCAATTAATGCAGCGGCAGCTTTTGCCATATTCATTGTCTGTACTTCCAAAGACTCGCGAACACCCCGCTCACGTCCGTCAATAACGGGCCTGATGCCTACTTTGGGTAGCCTTCCGATTAATCTGTTAGCCATTCTCCTGATTATTTTATATTAAAAATTATTCAAAAAATACATTCCTACATTATTGAACTGATTACCAGTACTCTAAGGTTTACATTAACGGTTACAGCAACTGTGCTGAACTGTGCTGCAATTTAGAAATAAATTTGAAAGAAGAAAAATGTTATATCACATTTTATGCTTTTTATTAACGGGATTTTGATTTTACAGACATTATGATATATCTTAGCCATCAGCAGTAAAGAGGAATACTGAATAGTGAATTTTCCTGAAAAATCATATTTCCTGGCTCATTGAACCGTTAAAATTCAATTGCAAGAAACGATGTCAAATAAAATTAATGAATTGATATAAATATGGTTTCGATTAAATACGGACTAAGCTTCATTCTGGCGATTATACTATCAGCAGCAGGCACCGAATCCCCGGCACAAAACACGGATGAATACGATCTTGTTGTGTATGGCGGAACTTCTGCAGGAATTGCGGCAGCCATTCAAGGTTCACGCATGGGAAAAACAGTAATTATTATTGAACCATCTACGCGTATTGGCGGACTAACTACAGGGGGGTTAGGACAAACTGATATTGGGAACAAGCAGGCAATCGGAGGTATATCCCGTGAATTTTACCAGAACATTAACACCTATTACAATGATACGGCCAATTGGAATTGGCAGAAAAAGAAGGAATACAAAGACGGTGGCCAGACACGTACCTTAAGCGGCGAGGATGCCATGTGGACTTTTGAACCCTCTGCTGCCCTGAAGGTATATCATGATATGATAGCAGACGAATCCATTGAATTGGTATATAAAGAACGAATCGATCGTGCCGGCGGAGTTGAAAAACATGGCAACCGGATTACAGAAATCCGGATGGAAAGTGGGAAGCGATTTAAAGGTAAAATGTTTATTGATGCAACCTATGAAGGTGATTTGATGGCTACTGCAGGTATAAGTTACAGAGTAGGACGGGAATCAAATAAAGAATACAACGAAACATTAAACGGTGTTCAGGCCAATAAAGTAAGTACCACAATTCAGGGAACCGTTTCGAGAAACGCCATACACCATAATTTTATCGACGGGGTGGATCCATATATTGAAAAAGGCAATCCTTCAAGTGGGCTGTTGCCATTTATTGTTGAAGGAGGACCAGGAATCGATGGACATGGGGATGACGGGATACAGGCCTATTGTTTCAGAATGACGCTTACTGACCATCCTGAAAACCGCATTCCATTTAAAAAACCTGAAGAATACAACGAACTGGAATACGAATTGCTGTTCAGAAATTATGAAGCTGCCGAAGGCCCGATTGAAGAGATGTACACCTATGGCGACCCGCTGGTGCCGTGGATCAATTCAGCCATGCCAAACAGAAAAACCGATACCAACAATCAAAAAGGATTCTCTACCGATTTTGTCGGGCAAAATCATAACTACCCGGAAGCAGGTTACGATGAACGGGAAAAGATTATTGAGCGGCACCGCACTTATCAGCAGGGGCTCATGTGGACCCTGGCCTTTCATCCCCGCATACCGCAAAAAGTGAGGGATGAAGTTTCCCGGTGGGGCACATGCAGGGACGAATACGAGCGCGAGGATGGATGGCAACAGCAATTGTATATCAGGGAGGCCAGGCGTATGATCAGCGACTACGTGATGACACAGAGAAACTGTGAAGGGTACGAGATTGCCAGTGACGCCATTGGCCTAGCCGCCTACGGTATGGATTCGCATCATGTACAACGATATGTTGACGCCAACGGTTTCGTACAAAATGAGGGCAACGTGGAAGCACCTGTTGCAGGCCCTTACCCAATCAGTTACCGCTCAATGATACCTAAAGAAGAAGAGTGCAGCAATCTGCTGGTTCCGGTATGCCTTAGTGCAACCCATATAGCATTCGGGTCCATACGCATGGAGCCTGTTTTTATGGTGTTGGGCCAATCTGCAGCAACCGCCGCAGTTCTGGCTATTAACAACGGGGAAAATCTCCATTCTATTCGTTACGATGAATTAAAATCGATCTTGCTGAAAGACAAACAAGTACTTTCAAACAACCAATAAAATTTCCATGAAAATAAAATTTCACGATTTCATTCCTGCCCTCCTTCTGCCCGGGGCAATTTTAGTTGTTTTACTGGCTAGCAGTTGCCGTAATATTTCTTCAGATAATTTCCAGGCAGATGTAATTATATACGGGGGTACCTCAGCTGGTGTGATTGCCGCCGTGGAAGTGGCTCAGTCAGGAAAATCAGTTGTAATTGTATCGCCCGATATCCATCCTGGCGGGCTGACATCGGGAGGATTAGGTTTTACCGATACAGGCAGAAAGGAAACCATTGGAGGGCTTACACGAAATTTTTACCATCGCATTTATAACCGCTATCAACAGGATGAAACCTGGCGATGGATGAAAAAAGAAGAATACGGAAACAAAGGTCAGGGTATACCGGCAATCGATGGTGATATGCGCACCATGTGGATATTTGAACCGCACATTGCCGAACAGGTTTTCGAAGAATTAATTCAGGAAAATAACATTCCGGTGTACCGCGATGAATGGCTGGACCGGAAGAATGGACTGGTAAAAAATAATGGAAAGATTGTTTCACTGACGACCCTTTCGGGCAAGGTGTTTAAAGGAAAAATGTTTATCGATGCTACCTATGAGGGAGACCTGATGGCCTCAGCAGGAGTAAGTTACCATACAGGCCGTGAAGGCACGGATGTGTATGGTGAAGAGTGGAATGGTGTACAGACAAACGTTTTCCATCACCGCCACCATTTCAATGTACTCAGCAAACCGATCGATCCCTACTGGGTGCCCGGCGACCCATCGAGTGGACTGCTCCCGCGGATAAGCCCCGACCCGCCTGGTAAAAAAGGAGCAGGTGACCACCGGATTCAGGCATACTGCTTCCGGGTATGTATGACCGATCATCCTGATAACCGCGTTCCATTTCCCAAACCGGAAGAGTACGATTCAACCCAATATGAATTACTGGTACGCATATTCGATACCGGGTGGCGCGAATGGTTTGATAAGTTTGATGCCATCCCCAACCGGAAAACCGACACCAACAATCACGGCCCGTTTAGCAGCGACAATATCGGAATGAATTACGATTATCCCGAAGCAACCTATGAACGTAGAAGGGAAATAATTAAAGAGCATGAAAATTATCAAAAAGGATTGCTTTGGTTTGTAGCCAATGACCCACGTGTGCCACAGGAAATTCAAACTAAAATGAAACAATGGGGATTGGCTAAGGACGAATTTAAAGATAACGGTCACTGGCCGCACCAGATTTACGTGCGCGAAGCACGCCGGATGATTGGGAAATTTATAATGACTGAAAACGAATTACTCAAACGGACACCAACACCCGAATCAGTAGGTATGGGTTCGTACACCATCGATTCGCATAATGTGCAGCGGTATGTTACCGAAGAAGGCCGTGTACATAATGAGGGCGATATTGGCGTGGGACTGCCCGGACCATATGAGATATCATACGGTGCCCTGGTTCCCCGGAAAAATGAATGTGAAAACCTGCTGGTTCCTGTTTGTGCATCAGCCAGTCATATTGCCTTTGGGTCGATCAGGATGGAGCCGGTATTTATGATACTGGGCCAATCGGCTGCTGTAGCGGCATGCATGGCCATCGATGACGGGATTGCCGTACAGGATGTGGAATATAAAAAGTTAAAAAACATGCTACTTGATAAAGGACAGGTACTGACACTGGAAACAGACGTTAACTGAAGTATTTTGATCGTCCGGAAATTCTGGTATTCAGTAATTCAATAAATCTTATCTGCTTTGCAGGGAAAAATCTGTTCAAAACCTGATTGAATTAACAATATTAAAACAATAAAAAATATGAAATGAGCATGAGCAATTTATCACACCAACAGAGCATTATTAAAATACTCATGCGAATTCTCCCGATAATCATCGGGATTACCATTGATAACTTACAATTTTAATAACATGAAAAGACGCTACTTCATTAAAACAACAGCAGCCGGTTCTGCATTTGTAATGGCTTCCGGTGCATTTGCCCTTGATAATCCATTGAACCAGCTCCCAAAACATTGCTTCCAGTCGGCACGAAAAATACCAGTAGCCTACAATGTCGATGTCGTGGTAATCGGAGGCTCACTGGCTGCAGTGGCAGCTGCAGTAAGTGCAGCACAATCGGGTGCCAGGGTTTTTCTGGCCGCTCAGGAACCCTATCTGGGTGAAGATGTTTGTGGTACGTTCCGGTTATGGACGGATGATAAGAGCATTACAAACACCCGGCTTGGAGAAAAGATTTTCGGAAACGGTCTGCCCACTCCTATGCATATCAAACGAACACTCGACAATGAACTTATCGATAACAACATCGACTTTCTCTACTCAAGTTATGTAACCGATATACTGCACGATGAAAAAAACCAGCCGCGGGGCGTTGTGATTTCAAATCGTTCAGGCAGGCAGGCCATTCTGGCCAAAACCATTATTGATGCCACACCGCGGGCCCTTGCGGCACGTATGACCGGCGCTCATTTTGGAAGCTTTCCTGCGGGAAAACAAACATTTAAGTTTACGGTCATTGGCAACAAGCTGAAGGATAAACCCGGTCTTTCAGGAAAAGTACATGAGCAGCAGGTGCAATTAAAGTTTGCCTCTACCGGAAATACACAGGGCAGCGGATTTTCAGAAGCCGATATCCGTTACAATGCCATTGAATACACCATTCTGACAGATATGAAAGATGGGAGTTGGGCATCTTTTGCAGAAGCTGAGCAGTTGGCCCGTGATTTAACCTGGGATTCGGACCAGGTAGAATCGGCAGATTTACTCTTTCAGAATCCGCCGGATAAACTGACAGGGCAGAAAAGATGGAACAGAGCCGATGTTAATCCGGAGACAATCAGTTTAAAAGTTTTCCAGCCGCGAAAAATTGAGAATCTGTTTGTATTGAGCGGGAGCGCCAACCTAAGCCCCGATGCTGCTGAGACATTGCTCCAACCTGGAAAACTTATCCGGGTAGGAGAACGGGTAGGCAAAGAGGCCTCAATTATTGCAGCAGGAATGACAACAGCAAGTTCTGCAAAAATTAAGGGTGTTGTGAACAACAATCTGGTTGCCGGCGATGTAGGTGAAATTCTCGAAGGATTGCGTCCGTCGTTAAATATTGGGGAAATAGTTTCTGAAGAAACCACACTGCCGGTGCTGGGCACCTATGATGTTGTGGTTATGGGCGGCGGCACTGCCGGTGCACCTGCTGCTGTGGGCGCTGCCCAACAGGGGGTAAAAACGTTGGTGCTCGATTACATGCACGGGTTGGGCGGTATGGGTACACTGGGGATGATTGGAAAGTATTACCACGGATACCGGAAAGGCTATACAAATATTGTTGATTTGGGTGTTAAAAACATGGACCCTGACAATCCGCGCCAAAAGAAATCACTGGGAGAATGGGTGTTCGATTGGAAAACGGAATATTTCCGGAAGGAAATCCGCAATGCCGGCGGAGATATATGGTTCGGCGTATTGGGAAGCGGGGCATATGTTGAAAACGGCCGGGTAAAAGGAGTAGTTGTAGCCACCCCTGAAGGCAAAGGTGTGGTGCTGGCCCATACTGTTATTGATTCAACAGGAAGTGCGGATATTGCTATTGCAGCCGGTTCGGCATACAGTTATACTGACGGTCTCTCAGTAGCAATCCAGGGTGCCGGTCTGCCGTTTAAAAATCCGGATGATTTTTACAATAATACCGACTGGACCTTTATAAACGATTCTGACATGCTCGATGTATGGCGTGCTTTTATTCTGGCCAAAGATAAATTCAAGGAACAATACGATGTAGGCAAAATCCCCCAGACCCGTGAACGACGCCGGATGATTGGCGATTTTACAGTCGGTGTCCTTGATGTGTACAACGGACGCACCTATCCGGATATTATTTCAGTACATTTCAGCTCCTTCGATACCCATGGTTTCACTGAAGACCCTTTCTTCTCTCTAAAACCTCCTGCCCATAGCGGTGTGGACGTGCTGGCTTTTGTACCATTCCGGTCGCTGTTGCCAAAAGGGCTGGAAGGCATTGCCGTTACCGGTCTTGGTGCCAGCGCCCATCGTGATGCCATGCCCGTAATCCGCATGCAGCCTTGTCTCCAAAACCAGGGATATGCTGTGGGAATAGCTGCTGCATGGGCCAAATTCAACAATCAGAATATCCGGTACATTGATATTAAAACACTTCAGAAAGAACTTGTAAAAATAGAAAGCCTCCCGGAACACGTCCTTACAGATGTTGACAACTATCCCCCACCCTATGAAAAAATTCAGCAGGCTGCCCAATCGGTTGTTAAAGATCTGGAGGGACTGGAAATTCTGCTCTGGGATAAGGAAAGAGGAATACCCGCCCTGACCGATCAGTTTCATTTAACCGGTGATGCCACAAACAAACTGGTTTATGCCAGAATACTGGGCATGTTGGGTGAACCCACCGGCTGGAAAGAACTTATCAATGCTATTGATGCGTTCGATGATTGGGATGAAGGCTGGAACTTTACCGGAATGGGACAGTTCGGAAGAAGTATCAGTTACCTCGACAGCCTGATTATAGCGGCAGGGAGAACAAAAAAAGCAGAGGCAATTCCATCCATCCTCCGCCTGGCAGAAATGCTGACGCCTGAAAGTCACTTCTCCCATTTCAGATCGGTAGCCCTGGCACTCGAAACCATTGGCGATCCAGAAGCAGCAGAACCTTTGTTTAAAATCCTGCAAATGCCCGGTGTGCGGGGGCATGCAATGCCGGATATCAAAACTGCAAAAAAGCTAACCCCGGCCCATAAAAACGATGTCAGCACCCGTAATAATTCACTGCGCGAACTTATATTGGGGAGAGCATTATATAAATGCGGGGATTTTAATGGCGCAGGAAATCAGATTCTGAATGATTATTCCAAAGACCTGCGTGGCCATTATTACCGACATGCCAGCGGGGTACTGAAATTGTTCCCTGAAAAAAAAGAATTAAAAATAGAGTTGTAATCGCATTGTTGGAAGAGTAGAAAAAAAATAAATTTCAGATAATGAGCTCAGGCCCGGACAGATTAAGACTTTAACTATTCCCGGTGCCTGTAAAAAGTATAGTCTGCCTCACACCGGAATAAAATAATGTGCTTTTTTATACAGGAAGGAGCAGGTTGCCATGATTCAATTATTTTTACATCTTTGACCAACTAAATAAACGATTAATCATTTTTAAAAATGAAAGAAACGAAAAAGCCTGTTGTTTCGAAAAAGGTGCTGGTGCCATTTATTCTGATTACCAGCTTATTTTCCTTGTGGGGTTTTGCCAATGACATTACCAATCCATTGGTAGCTGCCTTCCAGACTGTAATGGAAATTTCGAATGTGAAAGCTGCCCTGGTGCAGTTTGCCTTTTACGGAGGATATGCAACGATGGCTATTCCGGCTGCTTTATTTGTAAAAAAATACAGTTATAAAAAGGGAATATTAATGGGGCTGGCACTTTACGCCGTTGGTGCATTGCTGTTTTTTCCTGCAGCCCAGTTCGAAGTATTCGGATTTTTTCTGGTTTCACTGTACATTCTTACATTTGGACTTGCTTTTCTTGAAACCACTGCCAATCCGTACATTCTTTCCATGGGGGCACCTGAAACAGCTACCCGCAGACTCAACCTCGCCCAGGCTTTTAATCCGATGGGGTCGTTGCTCGGCATGTTTGTTGCCTCCAATTTTATACTATCCCAACTGGAGTCCGACAAAAGAGATGCTGCCGGTGAGTTGATTTACACAACCCTTGGAGAGGCGGAAAAGGCAGCTATCCGGTCGCACGACCTTGCAGTTATCCGCGATCCGTATATTATCCTGGGGTTTGTCGTAATAGCCATGTTTGTAATTATTTTGCTGGCAAAGATGCCAAAACGTGAAGGTGCCGACCATACCATCCGTGCAGGCGATTCATTTAAGCGGCTGTTTAACAACATGAAATACCGTGAAGGGGTTATTGCCCAGATGTTCTACGTGGGCGCCCAGATTATGTGCTGGACGTTTATTATCCATTATGCAGATAATCTGGGGATTCCAAAAGCCACTGCACAGAACTACAACATCGTAGCCATGCTCATTTTCCTGTCGAGCAGGTTTATCAGCACTATGCTCATGAAATACCTGAATTCTCGCCTGTTGCTAACCCTTTTTGCCGTTGGGGGTATGATAACCACCACGGGTGTCATCCTCATACAGGGAATGCCGGGGTTGTATCTTCTGGTAGCAACTTCAGCATTCATGTCACTCATGTTCCCTACCATTTATGGTATTGCGCTCGAAGGACTCGGAGATGATGCCACAATCGGTGCAGCAGGACTTGTTATGGCCATTGTAGGCGGGGCACTTATGCCGCCTCTCCAGGGAGCAATCATAGACCTGGGCAGGGTCGGACCGCTCCCGGCAGTGAACATTTCATTTATTCTTCCATTTATCTGTTTTGTGGTCATTGCCATTTATGGTTACCGTACGCTTAAAGTACATCCTAAACATCAATTTAAATAAGCAGATATGAAACTGATTACAATAAAACAATCGCGTTATGCCACCGACCTGGCTATACTGAAAAGCCGCCTTGAATCGGAAGGTATTGCCTGCTGGCTCAAAAATGAACTGACCTCCCAGGTGATTAACTACGTTCCCTCAATTTATGCCGAACTGCAGGTCGGCGAGGCGGATTTGGAGCGTGTGCGGAAAATCCTGATGGAAACCGGCGAAATATCATCCGGCCGGGAGGGATAAGTGGCCAGTAAACTGTCTGAGTTGTTGAAACAGCATGCCTTCCTTCCGTAACCGGCAGGTAAGGCGCTTTTGTATGCTCTGTTTACGGAACTACAAAGTTTGTATATAGCCGTCCGTCTCAAAAAATGACTTTCCCGGTTTTAAGTCGTTGTTACGTAAAATCCACTTGCATCTGAAAGAGAGAAAACACATTCATGAAAACCCGTGCACTATACTCAAATGCTCCAAAAAATAATAGCGTAACCCCGGCAATGGTATGTAAGCCAGTTACCTTCAATTAACCAAAATCATTGTTTTTTACCACTTGAATTAGTTTGCGCAAAAAGTACTTTTCCTGCATACCTCCTCCATACCTTGTCCAGTATAAATTCGATCGGACATGGAGATGGTATGGATAAAATATGCACAATAACCAAACCTGGCTTATTCGATCCATTTGAAGATTTTTACAGTCAACCAGAAATTCAACACCATTATGATTTTTTGAAAAATTCTGACAGATTCAATTACTAAAACAGGTTTTAAGCCCGTAAACGTTCCTCTTTAATAATTTCGCCGGGGTCGGTAATCAGGGTGTCCTGGCAAAGACCAATGTTTCGCCAGTTTTGAATGTATACCAGCCACTCATCGTCTTTCATTGCATCAATTACACGCTGCATCCTATAACTGGTTTTTCCTTCCGGATCGAGCAATGTATAGAAAGCCATGGGGTCTCTGCGTTTTTTTAACTCACTGTCAGTGTCGTTTGTATCATCGGAAATTGACTTTTCCACAGCAAGTAAATCTGTAGCAGTGCGAATTCCTTCATTCCGCAAAATATCAATACCCCGCTTTGGTGACTTATCTTTATCATCCGGGCCGGGTTCAGTTACAATACCTGTTGTGTGCAAGTACAGTATCGCCTGATCCATCAAATCAACCAACCGGGCGACTGGAATTCCTGAACGCAACATCAGTTCAATCATATTGTGGTGTGCAAGAGTTTCTACATTCTCTACTCCCTCCTCAGCGAGGCGGGCCTGATCGTAAAGACTAATTCCCTCCAGTTCAGTAATGGGATGCTTTGCCTTGAAATTAGGAAAAATTTTTCCCATCTTTTTACTTTCCAGTAATTGTTTCAACAGGGTAATTCCGGTCTCAGGAACCAACCCAATTCCAAAAGCCATAACAATAAATGAAGCTTTTGTTATTTCCCTTGAGCTATCGCTAATTACTACACCAAGAACCCAAACGAGAATAACAGCACTGATTATTCGGATGCTGACATGGCTGTAGGCTTTAGGTGAAAGATCGCCTCGGGAGTAACGCTTGAATAACAAATTCAGTGCAAAAAAATAGGCTCCTAGAAATGCAAAACTGATTAAACTATTTCGGGGTGAAAGCAGGTTGATTACTTGAGCAGAATCAATAACAGGCAGTTCTCCGACCGGCCAAAAGGTAAAAATCCAGCAGCTGGTAATCAGCACAGTTGTAAGAAGGATAGGCGACCCTGCCCGAAGTATTGAAAAATGACTGGAATTGGCACCTGATGATACGGTAACCTCATCGACCAACTTACCGTATTCAATTTCTGCATCATCGGTGGTATGAATCAACGGGTTCAAAAACATGATGTTACGAATAAACTGTGTGCGTAAGGTTCCCACTTGCCGGCGCTTGTAATGAAAATAAAGCATACCGGGAAAGGACGACAGTATGACAATGAACACAAGTTGTAAAAGCCGGAGCAATAATCCGCCGGAAGAAAAATCCCCATAACGGAAGAAATAGGCGCCACCATTTAAAATTCCCATGATCACAGTTAATACACCACCAAAAAAAAGCACTACGGCGACGGGTACCATAAGAGGCCAGATAAAAAACCCAAGCATATTTATAAACTTGAAAATGTATTTGGCAAAGCTTACTAAAGCTTTGTGCAAATCCTTCTTCTTATTAAAATAAAAATCACGGATTAAATAAAACACAGTAATTACGATAGCAAATGCCGGCCAGATTGTCCATAATGAAAATGAAAATGTAGCATCAGGTCCGCCGAAATGTTTGTCGAGACCTATCCACTTCAGGAGAAGGATGAAAAACCAACCATACGCCAGCCAGACAATTAGGGCCATCCATTTTTCTTTCTGCATCTCCTCTAATTGCTGCTGGTCTTTATAGACCTGAATCAGGTTAAGATCTTTCCATGGCTCGTAATCGTATTGATAAAGCACAGGTTCATCGATCTTTCGGGTTCCAAAAGCAGGAATAATAATTTCTGAACCTGCTTTGAATTTGTTGCGGATACCGATTTTACGCGCTGTGTTATTAATTATGATATGACTGTCCATAGGTAAAACTTCCTGTATGTTATCAACCAACTTTAGCTGGCTATTTCCTATTAAGGGTTCATACTCATAAAGTTCTAAAAGTTTTTTATCTATTTGAATTGCAGTGTTGGCAGCAATAATCAGTATTTCACTGGGTTCAGATCTAAATTTATTGTACTGTATTTTGCTCATCCTGCTAATCATGCTGTTGTATGGCGAAGGATGCGCGGCAAGTGGTATATTCCCAGGTTCCGGCAGCGGCTCGTTTTTCATAGCATGTTCGTATGTTTTAATCTTCAGGGGAAGGGAAATATCCAGGTTGGTACTGTTTACCAGAATTACAACGGCAGCTTTTGAAATGGTTGGCATAACTTCACGTATTTATGATTAAATAAACCTACTGTATCAATTTCAAATTCAGATAAATCCTATCCAAGTTACATACAAATTAAATAAAAGTCAATAGTGTATTTTATTTATTGAAATATTTTAATGCTTTTGTTTAGTTTAAAACCGGTACCTTTTTTTGTTGATCGCAGGATAAAATAAACGCGCATATTACATAAAAATCAGCCTACTGGTACGTATTAGAAACCAGGTGGAAATGCCTTCAGAATTTTCTTGTTATTTCACTGTAAAATTCATACTTTTAAGTAAAAATAACGCACAAATAAAAAAGGGAAAAGATTAAAAACCAAGGTATAGCATCATAAAAGTGTCCGCCAATAGCTGAACCAATAATTTTGCAGTACTGATTAATACATCTGACATATGATACCGAATCTTAAAAGCGAACTGGAATCTTTAGTTCCCCGTGTTCAACAGAGCCCATGGCAGGGCCATGAACATGTGCGCGGCTATGGAGTGTTCGGCCTTCCGTTGTCATCGGGCCATACCCTTGCATTGCGTGTATTCCCTGTAAATGACTTTGCTCCATATGTCACCCTTTGGCATTGCACGCCGGAGGGTAAGTGGACGATATACTACGATGCCATTCGACCTGATATTGCCTGTCCCCGCTATTACGGCAATGCGGTTGACCAAATCACGAAGGCCAAAATCAGTCTTGAATGGCGTTCTAAAGCTGTACTGAATATCCGCATAGACAATCCGAAACTGAAGTGGACTGTATGGATGCAGGAACCACTGTATTTGCGTTTAATGAATTCAGTAAGCAAACGTTTGCCGTTCTGGACCTGGAAAAATGCTGCTTTATTAAAACTGCGTGAATGGATGGCCCGGCAGATTGGCATTGGTAAAATAAACTTAGCAGGGTACATGCCCAGCGGACATTATGGAATTTTAATGCCGCAACGAATGTACCTTATTAATACTACTCAAATTGAATTAATCGGAAGGGATCTCGGCCAGCCGGTTGCCAGTCGTATGAATCCAAAAATTGGTGAGGTGGCTTTACCTGCCCGGGGCATTTTTGCCATTGGAGAGGCACATTGGGAAATTCGAGACGAAAATGAATACCGGGAAATAAAGGATGCCATAGCCGATGTTCCCTTAAGTTGAAATATTGGATTATCATTAAATTAGCAATTTAAAATAAAAAGTACATTAATTGGTAATTTTCGAAGTGTGTATGCGCTCATAACAGGAAATTATGGATAAAAAGATTAAAATAAAAACCATACTGTTTGTATGTGCCTCTGTAATAATTAGCCTGGGAGCTTCACCTCAGTTTTATGAGAAAAAATCAACGGATTTTAAATTCATAATTCAAACTACTGAAAACCGAAATAGCATCGTATTGGAGTGTAAATCAGGTTGCACATGGACCAATCTGATGTTTTCACTGGAAGATGAAGAAACAAAATACGTTGACAACTCCGGAGTGTATCTTGATAACTATTTTGAAAGCCAGAAAAAGTTAAAAATGCCGAACCCACTGCAAGTTGAAAAGACATTCATTATTGCATTTAAAAAAGAAGGTGGAGAAATAAAATTAACCGGACACAAAGGTACCAGGTGGGAAAAACTGGGATTCAAATGCAAAAAGCAATATTGTAAGGTACTGGTAACTCAAGATGAAATAAAGGAATTGAATTAATACCTGTCAGCACCTGTCAACGGCTTGATATCAGGATCCGGTGTTCGGGCCCTGCTACTCCGGCAAGATTGACAGTTCTGAAAATGAATTCATATTCCGGATTCTTCAATTCAAGTTCAACTTGTTGATTAATGGCGGCCCATGTTTCGTCCGGCAGTTTTTTCATCTGGTACTCTTTCAGATTAGGAGTATATGAAATCAGTTTTATCCGTGCAACATTTCCGACTATTTCTGTTTCTGAAGAGATGGTATTGGGAGTGAAATACAATTCATCCCTGTTCTGTACCAGTTTCAGGTATCCGGTGTTATAAGCCCAGTGCGGTCTCCCACCCCTGTACCAGGTATTGTTTCTGAAAAAATCATCCTCATACATTATAAGAAGTTCGGTGTAATCCGGCCACGCAGTAAATCTGTTATTATTGGCATCCCAGGAGATCCAGGTATACAATGCTGCAAAGTCGGTATGGCTTAACCCTGCTGCTTCATCGAATTCAAACGGCACCCGGTCAGGCCCCTTGACACTCCGGATATCCACAGCCTTATTTTTGAGAAATTCATCCCTTACCTCAAGCGCTGAAAGAGGAATTCCATTCTTTTCAAAATGGTGGTCGTATTTTGCATCAGACAGAAACCATTTATTATATTGGTTTAGCCAAATCTCATTAATCCCATGATGTCCGTCGTTTTCATCCTTCACCCCCGGGCCGGAACCCAGGGTTCGGGTGACATATCCAAAGGCACTCATTACGGCATTCTGAATCCTCATAAAATGGGCACAGTGGTATCCCTGGCCTGCAAGTGCATAATCCAGCATGTACTCAACATTCCCCTGGCCCGGGTAAGGTTCTCCGAAATCCTCAATAGCAATAACTGACACCAGCCAGTGTCGGAGCAACAGAATTCTTTTAAACTCATCGGATTCACCGTTAACAATCGTATCAAGCCGGTATTTTTCAATCAAATAATCCGTGGCAGAAGAAATTTCTTCAAATGTTTCAAAAACTGTATTTGGTTTGTAAACAGGATTCTCAACTTCCATCAAGAAATAATTTCTTTTCCCGCAACCTGCCGTGAAAGCACAAATCATTACAACAGAAAACACAACTAACAGGTACTTCTTTATAGAGATAGATTCAAGCACATAATTATAAATGGCTGATAGGTGATTTGTTGTCCTTACATATAATTCGTTCATTCGCTTAAAATTTGATTAGCTCTTTGAGTCATTGGAATTTAAAAATATTTTTTAAAGATATAATTTTTAAAATCTTTAAGAAATAAAAAGTTAAAATATCAGGTGGGTTAGAATATAAAGAATCAAGGAGTAAATTAAACAGAACTGGCATCTGATACGATGAAAACTCATGGATTTAAACAGCTCGTATTTCAAGTTACATAAAGAATTTCATTTGGTCGGTTTTAGCTTTTAAGTTATCTTTCGTAATGATTTGCTATCTGTTTGCAGAGAATAAAAAAAAACTTCTATAGATTTTTAGATACTCAACTATGAAAGAAGATCAACTTCCCGACAACCTGGATGAAATTGCACAAGAGGAGCTGGCATTTACGCGCCGCGATTTTCTGAAGATATCTGGCAGTGGCATTTTTATATGCTTTATACCGGGAACTTTGGATGCCGTTACACTTCAGCAGCGCAGCAGCGGTTATCCAACCGATCCCAATGCCTATCTGAAAATTGGTGACGATGGCAGGGTATCGGTATTTTGCAGTAAAATAGAAATGGGGCAGGGAATAATAACATCGATGGCCCAGATGATGGCTGAAGAGCTGGATGTTTCGCTCACTTCAATTGATATGATAATGGGCGATACCAGTGTGTGTCCGTGGGACAGCGGCACTACCGGTTCACGTAGTACGAAGTTTTACGGACCCCCTCTCCGGAAAGCGGGAGCCGAAGCCAGAGCCGTTTTGCTTCAACTGGCATCCGAATATTTAAAGACAGATCCTGATAGCCTGGTTATTAAAAATGGTATAATAAGCGACCAATTAAATAATGCAAATAAAGTAACCTATGCAGAATTGGTGAAAGGTAAACAAATTATCAGGCATATCGCCGAAGTGCCGATTAAATCAATTTCTGAGCATACGATTTCCGGTCAACCGCTCAGGCGAATGGATTCACAACAAAAAGTTACTGGAGAAGCAAAATTTACAGGAGACATTTTACTCCCCGGTTTATTATTTGCAAAAGTGCTTAGGCCCCCGTCGCATGATGCCCGGTTCGTTTCTGCCGACACCTCCGGAGTAAAAAATATACCCGGTGTAATTTTAATCGAGGAGGATAGATTAATTGCAGTGCTTCATGAAAAACCAGAGTCGGCAGAAAAAGCAATTGCATTGATTTCTTCAGAATGGGATGTACCTGAACCGATAGTGGATAACAGCTCCATATTTGATAACCTGAAAGAGGCAGCACCCGAGGGAAGTATTTATGTCGAAAACGGAAGGCTATCCACCGGGTATACTGAAGCAAAGCACCGGGTTAAATCGGAATTTTTTACACATTATGTTGCCCATGCACCAATAGAGCCTTATGCAGTACTGGCACATGTTGAAAAGGAGAAAGTGACGGTATGGGCATCTACTCAATCTCCCTTCCAGGTGCGCAGGACAGCAGCGGAGACACTTTCAATACCTGAAGAAAACGTTCATGTAATAACACCATTTTTAGGTGGTGGGTTTGGGGGTAAAAAGTCGGGACAGCAAATCAGTGAAGCAGTAAAGCTTTCGAATGCAACCGGACGGCCGGTACAACTTGCATGGACTAGAAAAGAAGAATTTTTTTACGATGCTTTCCGTCCTGCTGCAGTAGTCCGGCTGGAATCGGGATTGAGTTCGGATGGCCGCATTACCTTCTGGGAGTGTGATATCCTGTTTGCCGGGACGCGCAGTTCAGAACCAATTTACAATATACCGCATTTTCAGGTAAAATCACGAAGTGCCGGGAGGGTACATCCTTTTGCAACGGGAGCATGGCGCGGTCCGGGAAGCAACACAAATGTGTTTGCTATGGAATCGCATACCGATATTCTAGCACGGGCAGCAGGAATGGACCCGCTGTCGTTTCGAATGCATAACCTGACCGACGAACGTATGATTCGGGTACTTTATGCTGCTGCAGACAGATTCGGGCATAAATTCAGTAAAGGTCCGGGTGGCAAGGGATACGGCATCTCATGTACAAATTATCTGAATACATATGTGGCAACAATTGCTCATGTAAAGGTAAATAAATCCACGGGAGAGGTAAAAGTTGAGCGTGTTGTGTGTGCTCAGGATATGGGTGAGATTATTAATCCACAGGGAGCACAATTGCAGATTGAAGGAGGAATAACGATGGGACTCAGTGCTGCCTTGTCGGAAGAAATTGAATTTAGTGGAGGAAAAATATTGACAACCAACTTCAGTTCCTACAAAATTACCCGGTTTTCGGACACACCGGTAATTGAGTCAGTATTAGTAGATAATCCCGAATTGCCGCCTCAGGGTTGCGGAGAACCGGCAATTACTACTATTGGTGCCGCATTAGCCAATGCAATTTTTGATGCTGTTGGTATACGGTTATTTACATTGCCAATGACACCGGAGAGGATTCTGGCAGCAATGACACAGAAGTAAGAGGGCTGACAGGATAATTTTTTCTTTCTGAGAATGGATAACGATTATTTTTCTAACTTTATAACCATATAATAATCATTAATAAACCAGGAATATGAAAGTGAAAACTGTTTTTTTATTCCTTTTAATATTTCCTGCATTGGTTAACGCTCAGTATGAGTTTCGCCCAATTCTGGACCCTACGTCTTTATGCAATGAGGAGACTATGCCCAGGCCTAAATATCACATTTTAAATCCTCTTTATGAAGAAAAAGAAAAACCTCATACACAATATCCAATTTTTTATTTAGTTGAAAGAATGCCCGAACCCAAAATTTCCGAGCATGATATTGAAAATTTATTGGAGAAAATCGTCCGTTTTAATAATCAGGAAAAGACATGTAAAACTACTCTGCACTTTCAGTGTATTGTAAATTGCCGGGGTGAAGCAGGAGATTACCAGATAATTTTTTGTCCGGATGAAATTGTCAACATAGGAGATCAGGTATTAAAACTATTTCGTGACAGGGTTAATACCTGGAGCCCTGGAATGCAAAGGGATAAAAGTGTTGATGTGCTTGTTCGGATTTGGGTGATGGTGCATGAAGGAAAATTTAAAGTAAGAGCACCAGTACGGTACTGACCAAATATTTCCTATAGTTGCCTTTTAGAGGGGATTATTAAAAATGTTTTTTTGAGGTGACTTTCAGTGAGGGGATTTAATTCCGCTTATTCAAAAACGTCATTTTCACGTAATAAAGAGTAATTTTGCCACCTTAACAGGTCTATAGGAAAGCATTGGAAAACATCCGTAAAATACTCCACATCGATATGGATGCCTTTTATGCATCGGTAGAGCAACTTGACAATCCTGAACTGAGAGGGAAGCCGGTTGCTGTTGGCGGTTCAAGGGAAAGAGGTGTAGTAGCTGCTGCAAGTTATGAAGCAAGGAAATACGGAGTGCGCTCAGCAATGCCTTCTCAAATTGCCAAACGGAAATGCAGAGACTTGATTTTCGTGAAGCCTCATTTTGCCCGTTACAAAGAGATTTCAGAACAGGTGCGTGCTGTATTTTTTCAATATACCGATATGGTGGAACCCTTATCGCTCGATGAAGCCTACCTTGATGTTACCTATGCCAAAAAAGGGAAGCCTTCAGCTACCCTGATAGCGCAGGAAATAAGGCAACGCATTTTTGAGGAAACCAGCCTGACAGCTTCTGCCGGAGTTTCCTACAATAAATTCCTGGCAAAAGTGGCCTCGGATGTAAACAAGCCCAATGGGATTTTTGTAATCCCTCCCGCAATGGCTCAGGATTTTATTGACAATCTTGAAATCAGAAAATTTTATGGAATTGGAAAAGTTACTGCCGGAAAATTAAATAATATGGGGATATGGTTCGGTCGTGACCTGAGGCAAATAGACCGGTTTGAGTTGGTGCGCCTGTTCGGGAAGTCAGGGAATTATTACTATGAAATCTGCCGGGGCGAAGATAACCGGCCGGTTGAGCCTTTCCGCGAACGAAAATCAGTTGGCGCCGAGAACACTTTCTTTAATGATATTTTCCTGCAAAATGAACTTGAAGATCAACTTATTTTAATAGCCGATACGCTTTGGGAAAGATACCATCGTTCCAATGCAATGGCTAAAACACTCACTCTTAAATATAAATATGCTGATTTTGAACAACATACCCGAAGCAAAACATTCACCAGCTGGATTTCATCAAAAAAAGAGCTTACACAGAGTGCGAATGAGTTACTTTATGCCGAATCATTTACAAAAGGTATCCGCCTGCTTGGCCTGACCCTTTCCAATTTCAAGACAGAAGTAAGGAACGATCCGGTTCAGTTGACCATTAATTTTTAAAACCGGGGTCTGCAATTTGCAATAAAAAATTTACAGGGTCATATAAAAATATTTTACTTTGCACAATACTAAAATCCTTCCATTTATGAGTAAATCAAGATACTTCCTTCTTATTTTCCTCCTTGTTTTGGTAGCAGGCTATATTTTAGGCCCTAAGCCTACGGGGGTGGAATTAAACATGAATCTCCCATCATTACCGGCAGGGATGCAAAACATTGAAAAATATATAGAACGAAAAGAGGCAGAATTGAATATAAAATCCGATAATGAGTCGCGTATTATCTGGGCACATGATTCCGCGAAACAACGAACCCGCTATGCACTGCTCTACCTGCACGGGTTTTCAGCATCGTGGATGGAAGGTTATCCGGCCAATGCTGAATTTGCGAGACATTTTGGCATGAATTCTTATTTTCCCAGGTTGGCTTCGCATGGCCTTATTACAGAAGATCCGCTCATAGATATGACTCCCGATAACTTGTGGGAATCAGCAAAGGAAGCACTCATGATTGCCAGCAACCTGGGGGAAAGAGTTATCATTATGGGCACATCAACCGGCAGCACACTGGCTTTAAAACTGGCAGCAGAGTTTCCTGAATACGTTGATGCACTCATCCTTTATTCACCCAATATCCGCATCAATAACAATACGGCATTTTTACTTTCCCGCCCATGGGGGCTGCAGATTGCCCGAAAAGTTTCCAATGGTAAATACCGGATTACAAATGAAGATTTTGATTCGAAAGACTGCCAGTACTGGTACTGCAAATACCGGCTTGAAGGTGTTGTTTATTTGCAGCAGCTGGTTCAAACCACGATGAAAAGAGAAACTTACAAGCGGGTAAATGTGCCGGTTTTTCTTGGGTACTATTATCTGGATAAAGACAATCAGGACAAAACTGTAAAGGTAGATGCAATGCTTAAAATGTTCAGCCAGTTAGGTACACCTGCTGAAGATAAGATAAAATTGGCTTTCCCTGATGCCGGAGAACATGTAATAGCCAGTGAGCTTACATCAGATGCAGTAGATGAAGTAATCAGGGAAACGATACGGTTTGGGGAAGAAATTTTAAAATTAAAACCTGAACGTGTAAACTAATCTTAGCTGAATTTTGAAGCCGCTGGTTCGTCAACGAACCATGTTACAGATCCCGTTTGGGCTTCCACATAATAAGCAGGATGTTTTTTTGCCACCTCTTCATTGTTCATAATTTCAGAAAGCCGCTTTGCCTTCTTCTCTCCGGTAACCATAAAAAAGATGCTTTTAGCATTGTTAATCACATCACCAGTAAGTGTAATTCGTTTCTGACCGCTACCTGGCTGTACAGTAACTGCACATACTTTTTTCGAATGAAACAACTCAAGATTTTCAGGAAAAATGGAGGCAGTGTGGCCATCGTCACCAAGTCCCAGCAGGATGATATCGAAAACAGGAAAGCCATTCCTAATTTCCAGATGTTCTATTAAATCATCGGAATATCTTTCAGCTTCATTTTCCGGATTTCTTTCTCCCCGGATCCTATTGATATTCTTCGCAGGAATGGGTATCTTCAAAAACAGGTTTTCATTGGCCATTCTGAAATTACTTAAATCACTGGTAGGTTTTACGCACCGCTCATCGCCCCACCAGAAATGGACATATTCCCATGGTATTGAATCCCGATACTTTTTTGCCAGCTTTTTAAATAGTTTCCGGGGTGTATTTCCTCCTGAAAGGGCAATATGAAACGGTTGCTGATTGGACTTCAGAATGAGTTTTTTTATTTCCCTTGCCACAGATTTCGCTACCTTTTTTGGTTTAGAGAGAACTTTTACTTCAGTGGAAGCTGCCATACTTTTTCATTTTTAATTCGAATCCAACAAACAATTCACTGCACTCATTGAACCCACAAGATTAAATCGCGTATTTAGTTGTTTAGCTTCTCAAATCAAACTCACTTAAATATAAGAATTTATTTTTATTCAAAGCTCACACCATGTACCGTCGTTAACCAGGTTCTTACATGGATAGCACCATTGGCCATCATTAATAAGTTTATTTGCAAATTCCGGCCCCCATGTACCTACAGGATATCCATACACCGGGATACCGGGATCATTTTTCCAGGCATTTAAAATGGGTTGAACAAACCTCCATGCTTCCTCCACAGCATCGCCTCTTGAGTACAGCGTAGCATCACCCTGCATGCAATCGAGCAGGAGTCTTTCGTATGCAGAGGGCAGTCTGACATCGGCCATATCTGAATAATGAAAATCCATGTTTACTGTTTGTACCTTAAAGCCTGCTCCCGGAGTTTTCATCCTGAACTTAAGCAGAATACCTTCATCGGGTTGGATACGGATGACCAGCTGGTTATTGTTTGGTCCTGGCAAGCCTGCAATATTGAATAAGTGATGAGGTGCCTGCCTGAAATGAATAACAATTTCGGTAACAGTAGCCGGTAACCGTTTACCTGTACGTATACTGAAAGGCACTCCACCCCAGCGCCAGTTATCAATAAAAAATTTCATTGCCACAAAAGTTTCGGTTCTCGAATGAGAATCCACTAACGATTCGTTGCGATAACCTTTTACTGTTTCTCCATTGATGGTGGAAGCGATGTACTGGCCTCTCACCACAAAATCAGCAACATCTTTTTCAGGAATTAAGCGTAACGACTGGAATACTTTTACAATTTCATTCCTTATGGCATCTGCTTTCATTACTACCGGTGGTTCCATTGCCACGAAACCAACTAATTGCAGGAGATGGTTCTGCAACATATCACGAAGTGCTCCAGATTGCTCATAATAACCGCCACGGCTTTCTACGCCAAGGTTCTCAGCCGATGTGATTTCTATCCTTTCAATAAAGTTTCTGTTCCATAGAGGTTCAAAAATGCCATTGGCAAAACGGGTTACTAGCATATTTTGGACGCTTTCCTTTCCCAAGTAATGGTCGATACGGTAAATCTGACTTTCATCAAAATATTTTAATAGATTTATATTAAGTGCTTGTGCTGATTCCAGGTCAGTGCCAAATGGTTTTTCAACAACTAATCTTTTGAAGCAGTGGTCTTTTGTGTTTAATCCATTTTCTTCAAGATTTTTTGCAATTACCTGGTAGACAGACGGAGGTGTGGAGAGATAAAAAAGATAGTTTGCATCAATGTTAAATAACCTGCCCAACTTTTTCAAACGTTTTTTCAGCAACTTAAATCCTTCCGGCTCAGTGGGTGTAACCGATTCATAAAATAAATACTTTTTGAAATCTTCAACTTCATTTTCAGATGGCAGATATTCAACTGCCTGCTGTCGGAACTCCTCCTCAGAAAGAGAACTGCGAGATGCACCCAACACTGCAAACCTTTTAGGCATAAGGTTCTGCCTGAATAAATCATAAAGTGCTGGTATAAGTTTCCTTTTTGTCAAATCTCCGGAAGCTCCGAAAATAATAAGAAATTGATTTTCCGGTATTTTCATATATTATCTCATATTAAATAAATTCTTCCCATTTGCAGCAAATTCATATTCCTATACAATAAACAATCGCATTGCTATCTAAAAGGAAATAATTGAATACAAAATTTGTAAGGTGTTTGTTTATCAATAGCTGGCCTGTAAATTTTCCGGATTCAGATTCCGGCTCAAACGGATTAATAAATATATGATTTTTAAACTCGACACCATTCATCTGGGAAACTTTATATACTGCTTCTTTTGCACACCAGTAAAGTATACGTGTAAATGCGGGGTTATTTGTAACAAAGACATGATTTGCCTCCTGTTCGGAGAGGAACCGGGAGGCAATCGTATCAGTGTCTCTGGAAATGTTTTCCACATCAATTCCTGAAGGCTTTTCTGTTAACAATATTACAGCCAATTGGGATGAATGGGCAATACTTATATTTAATTTTCCTTCAATCGATGGCTTTCCTGCCTCATTGTATATTATTTCCATTTTTTGTTGCATCATTTCCTGCAGGAGTAGCCGAACGGCAAGAAATTCCCGCTTACGTTTTTCATTTTTAATAGTATGGAATTGATTTCTTTCTTTTTCTGTAAAAGAAAATCGCACAGATAAAGAATTACTTGATTCTGTCAGATTCCAGACACCCAGAAGGCCAATTGCATCTTCTTGTAACTTAAAAATATTAATTACTCCCATTGAGTTGTTTCAATAAGATGAATGACATCGCTTTCAAGAAAATCAATTACCGGCCTAAGTGAATCGATATCTGGTGTAGCCCTTATGTAAAGTGCCCCCCGCAGGAAATGATTTATACTGTCGGTTAAAAAAAATTGAAGGGGTGAAGCAGCATTACCTTCAATTCGGTATAGTGTACCATAAACATTATTCTCAGGATGCATATAAACCTGTTCTTCGATGGCATTTGCTTTTACTGAATGTTTATAGGCAAGTTCACGTGTTTCTTCCATTAATCCGGCAAGATGTTGGCGCAAAAAATTTTGATTCTTTTGAAGCCTGTAATATGATATATGTACTTCTGCCTTGTTCTTAGGAAATTCTATATTAATCCACCAGGGTTTGTCAGGATTCCGGCTATCAGGTTTAACATCCGAGTATTGCGGAATTTCAAACCGGTAAGGATATTTGCTGTTAATAGAATCGTATTTCTTTTCAGGAAAACCTATTCTGTAAAAACCACGTGGTTTGGGTGTGTATTTTTCATTACAACCAGAAAAAGAAAATATACCAATCAGAAATAGCAATAGAACCCTCATATTATATATTAGTTGCTATGATAACGCAAAAATACATTGTTTATGAGGTAAAATAAAGAATAGGAGCAATAAAAATTCAATCTGGCCATCTGTAAAGTGACCAGAGGAATTCTTTTGATAAAATAATCTATTGACTTACATTAATTAGAATGGGAGATCGTCATCGCCGCCCTGATCGCTTACATCCGGACTTTCGAGAGTTGTCGATTCCGACTGGTTGTTTCTGCCATTCGAATTCTGCCCCTGGGAGTCAGACCTGCTGCCAAGCATTTGCATGGTATCACCATAAATTTCGGTAACATACCTCTTAATGCCGTCTTTGTCATCATATGAACGTGAACGTATCCGTCCTTCGATGTACAATTGTTTCCCTTTGGTTACATACTTCTCAGCTACTTCAGCCAGACCACGCCATAAAACTATATTATGCCATTCTGTTGTGGTAACTTTATCGCCGTTTTTAGCGATATAACTTTCAGATGTTGCAAGAGGGAAATTAGCAACTGCAACACCAGAATCCAGGTGTCTGATTTCGGGATCTTTTCCTACATTTCCGACGAGAATAACTTTGTTAACTGACATACCATTTAAATTTTAGGTTAACGTCATAAAAATACAAATTCTGATTTTATAATACCAGATTTTCAATTTAAAATTTTAAAAAATTTGAAGTTTCTGCTAATTTCTCAATAAGGCGGGGAACAGGATATTTATGAATATTCTTCTTTTTTATTTTAAAATAATGCTCATTTAAAAAAGGTGAGTCTTCTACTCTTATATGGATTAACCGAGCAAACAGGTTTTGGTGACTTAAAACATGTTTATGAGGAGAAGATATGGAAATCAAAGTATACCTTTCACCATTCAAAACGGGTGGATGCAATCCTGCAACTTCTTGAGTATTCAGTTCATTTGGAGTTTCAATTACTGGAAACTGGTAAAGGTTTTTCCAAATATCCTTCCGGGTACGTTTTTCAAGCCAGATGCTGTTATTGTTTTCAATCAGATAAAAATAGAAATACCGGTTACGTTTCACAGTTTTTTTTGTTTTAACGGGGAACTGCTCTGTTGCTTTACGGGAAAATGCATAACAAGAAGCTGAAAGTGGGCAGTTTTCACAATCGGGAGCCTGAGGAGTACACTGTAAAGCACCAAATTCCATTAGTGCCTGGTTATGAAAACCCGGTTTAACAGGATTCATTATTTCGCAGGCAACTTTTAAAAATTCCTTTTTACCGGCCGCTGAATCAACACGAGCTTTTATACCAAAATACCTGGATAAAAAACGGTAAACATTTCCGTCGAGTACCGGATAGGGCAAACCAAATGCTATAGAAGCTACAGCCGCAGCTGTATAAGGCCCAATCCCTTTTAATGAAAGGATTTCAGAATATGTTTGGGGAAATACACCATTGTAATTATTACTAATAATTTTTGCCGTTGCATGCAGATTGCGTGCACGAGAATAATATCCCAATCCCTGCCACAGCTTTAACACCAGGTCTTCATTTGCTGAAGCTAATGTATTACAGTCAGGAAACCTTTCTGTAAACTTAAGATAATATTCCAATCCCTGTTCAACACGTGTTTGCTGAAGAATTATTTCTGAAATCCAGATCTTATAAGGATCAGTAGTTTTACGCCATGGCAATTCACGTCTGTTAACGTTATACCACTGATATATTAAATGTAAAAAATCGGCCACTTTTTCTAAAATCCTTTAAATCTTTAGGAAAAACAAAAATAATTTATTTGAAAAGCTTTTGGGTTATTAAATAATTTATATTTTTGCACACCGTATTAATCTGATTAATTTATTGATATTTAAATATTTTAAGACATGACAAAGGCAGATATTGTAAATGAAATCTCAAAAAACACAGGTATTGAAAAGGTAACTGTTCAAAAAACAGTTGAAGCCTTTATGGAAACTGTAAAGGACTCTTTAGAAGATGGCAAAAACGTTTACCTTAGAGGTTTCGGTAGTTTTGTGGTAAAGAAAAGAGCAGAAAAAACTGCAAGAAATATTTCTAAGAATACCACAATCATTATTCCGGCACATAACATTCCGTCATTTAAACCGGCGAAAACATTTGTGTCTAAAGTAAAAAATAACATAAAGTAACTGGTATGCCAAGCGGTAAAAAAAGAAAAAGACATAAAATGGCCACACATAAGCGCAAAAAAAGATTGCGTAAAAACAGGCATAAGAAGAAGAAATAATTTTTCAAGTTTACTAACTGAAAGAGTAGATTAAACCTAAGACATTTATTGTCTTAGGTTTAATCTGTTATTAAAACACATATTATTTATTTAACAGTACTAATATTTAGGTTGTGAGTAGTGATTTAATAATTGATGTCACTCCTTCCGAAATTGTTATAGCATTACAGGAAAATAAAAGACTTGTTGAATTAACCCGGGAAAAGAGCGGCGCGAAGTTTGCGGTTGGTGATATTTACCTTGGAAAGGTAAAGAAAATAATGCCAAGCCTGAATGCGGCGTTTATTGATGTGGGATATGAGAAAGATGCCTTTTTGCATTATCTGGATATGGGCCCGCAATTTGCAACCCTGAATAAGTTTTTAAAAATTGTTTCTTCTAAAAACAAAATCACCTCTATTACAAAGGTTCAGGCGGAACCGGATATTAACAAAGAAGGCAGGATTACGGAATTACTTAAGGTTGGACAAAAGATCCTTGTTCAGGTAGCCAAAGAACCCATTTCCACAAAAGGGCCAAGATTGACATCCGAAATTTCAATCGCCGGCAGGTTCATGGTATTAATGCCTTTTAGTGACAAGATATCTATTTCACAAAAAATCAAGTCGAACGAAGAAAAAAGCCGCTTAAAAAAACTAATTCAAAGTATCAAGCCGCGCCAATACGGAGTTATTGTAAGAACGGCCGCAGAGGGAAAAAAAGTTGCTGACTTGGATCAGGAACTAAGAGGACTGGTTGATAAATGGGAAACGACCTTTAATAAACTGAGACGTGCACAGGCCCCTTCGCTAATTATTGGTGAAATAGACAGAGCTACTGCTTTGCTCCGAGACATATATACCCCTAACTTCAACAGCATAATTATAAACGATCAGTCGGTATGCGACGAAATAACCAATTATATTGGCAGCATTCAGGCAGATAAGAAAAAAATTGTAAAATTATATAGAGGCCGCCGTCCTATATTTGAGCATTATTCCGTTGACAAACAAATTAAAGCCTCATTTGGAAAAACAGTTTCATTTAAAAATGGTGCCTATCTTATTGTTGAACATACCGAGGCCTTCCATGTAATTGATGTAAATAGCGGAAACAGGGCCAAAACGGCAGGAAGCCAGGAATCAAATGCCCTTGAGGTAAATTTAGCTGCATGTGATGAAATTGCAAGACAGTTGAGACTCAGAGATATGGGTGGAATAATAGTCATAGACTTTATTGATATGCATATGCAGGCAAACCGTCAAAAGGTTTATGAGCATATGAAGGAAGTTATGGCCAACGATCGTACAAAGCACAATATCCTTCCCCTGAGTAAGTTTTGTCTTATGCAAATTACCAGGCAGCGAGTACGTCCCGAAGAAATAATTGAAACGGCTGAAAAATGTCCAACCTGTAACGGAAGCGGTAAAATTATGCCTTCTGTATTATTGGTCGATGACCTCGACAGTAAGGTAAATTACATATTAAAAGATATAAATAAAAAGAAACTGGTATTGCATGTACATCCATATGTAGCGGCATATATCACAAAAGGATTTAAAAGTCTAAGAAATAAATGGTTCTTTCAGCATCTTAAATGGGTAAGAGTTGAATCAAATAATTCGCTGGCATTATTGGAATATCATTTTTTTGATGAAAATTTAGAAGAAATTATTTTATAAGGAAAAGCCGGTGCTGTTAGCAGCCGGCTTTTTTGATGCTTCTTTTCTAATGAAACAAAACAGAGAATTTGTATATAATATGGAAATATTTACATTTGTGGATGTTTTTTAAAAGTGTTAATATTTAAAATGATATGAAGAACTTAACATTGATATTGCTGCTTATTGTTAGTCATTTTTCTGTTCATGCCCAAATTATTGAACCAATTAAGTGGAGCTTCGACTCCAGGCAGGAAGGCAGGGAAGTTGAACTTATATTTAAGGCCGATATCGAGCCAAACTGGCATTTGTACGATACTTTTCTTCCTGAGGGAGGCCCCATCGCAACGCAAGTGGTTTTTAAAGATTCTACCCTTTTTGATTTTATGGGAGAATTACAAAAACATCCACAACCGGTTGAGAAATACGATGAAATTTTCATGATGAACCTGCGGTTTTTTAGTAATGAAGCTACGCTAACGCAGAAAATCAGACTCAAATCTGATGAGGCTGTTGAAATAGAGGGATTCGTACTTTTTATGGGTTGTGATGATGAAATGTGTTTGCCTCCCAATGAAGCTGATTTTTCATTTCATTTTAATGAAAGCAATATGAATCGGGGCAATACAACGTTCGGAGCTGATTCGGAAGATTTAGTGATGGGTTCTGTACCAGGTTCTGCCAGCGGTCAGGCATTGTGGTTGTTCATTTTAATTTCGGCCCTTGCAGGATTTGCTGCTATTTTAACACCTTGTGTTTTCCCAATGATACCTATGACGGTCTCATTCTTTATGCGTGGAAGCGAAAACAGGGGAACGGCCATTCGCAACGGTTTGTTTTTTGGATTATCCATTCTGCTCATATTTGCATTTCTGGGCGCCTTGTTTACATTTGGTTTGTTCGGACCAAATATTGGAAATATTTTAAGTACGCACTGGATTCCAAATCTCTTGTTTTTTATCCTGTTTTTTATTTTTGCTGTTTCTTTTTTTGGTGCATTTGAAATTGTACTGCCCGGAAGTCTGGTAAACAGTACCGATTCAAAAGCTGAACAAGGTGGTATAGTCGGTGCTTTTTTTATGGCTTTGACCACCGTTATAGTATCTTTTTCATGCACTGGTCCCTTCATAGGGGCACTTATAATTGAAGCAGTTCAGGATGGTGGTATGCGTCCATTGATTGGCATGTCGTTTTTTGGATTAGCCTTTGCGGCTCCATTTACTTTATTGGCAATTTTCCCTTCAGCGTTAAATAAATTGCCAAAATCAGGCGGTTGGCTCAATTCAATTAAAGTGGTTTTTGCATTTATACTTCTTGCATTTGGCTTAAAATTCTTAAGCAATATAGATCAGGTATATGGATTAAATATCATCAGCAGGGATTTATACCTGTCAATATGGATAGTGCTATTTTTCTTCCTGGGATTGTATTTTCTTGGCAAAATAAAATTCGCACACGATACCGATGTTCCTTATATCGGAGTAGGACGGTTGTTCATTTCTATTGCAACCTTTACCTTTGTTGTTTATTTGTTTACAGGTTTATTTGGTGCTCCTTTAAAATCAATATCAGCCCTTCTTCCTCCGCAGGATAGAAGCCAGTTATTATTTCCATCTGGTGGTTATACAGGCACATTACAAACAAATCAGGGTGAATTATGTGGAACACCAAAATACGGAAATAAACTGCATTTACCTCATGGGTTGAACGGTTACTTCGATTATGAACAGGGCATGGCTTGTGCTGAAGAGCAGGGAAAACCGGTCTTTCTTGTATTTAAAGGACATGCCTGTGCCAATTGCAAAAAAATGGAGAATGGGGTATGGGCAGATCCTCGTGCATTAAAACTATTATCAGAGGATTTTATCATCATTGCTTTATATACAGATGATCGTACTTCACTACCAGAAGATGAATGGGTAGTTTCGAAAGTGGATGGAAAAGAGAAAAAAAACATGGGAAATAAAAATCTTGACTTCCAGATTCAAAAATATGCTACAAACAGCATTCCATTTCATGTCATAATCGAACCTGATGGCACAGAACACAAATTGGGGGTCACATTCAGGGAAGATGAATTCGTCACCTTCCTGGAAAAGGGCTTGTAAACAATTTTGTAAATTAAAACTTTGAAAAGATTTAAAGTTGTTATCATTTTTTAACACACATCATGCCATTGCCCAACTTCAGATTGAATAACTTTAAATAAAATTTGTAAATGAACCCTCCTGGTTGTTACAGATTTTCTTTGAAAAAAATTTAAAAATGGATACATCAAAATGGCTGTTCTGGAATGTTGACACGCAAATTGACTTTATCTATCCCAGGGGAAAATTATACATTGAAGGGGCGGAGGATTTACGCCCGCAATGGAAGGAGCTTACCCAACTGGCAAAAGATAAAATCATAAGGGTAGTCAATACGGCCGATTATCATTTCCCAAATTCAGCAAAACTGGATGCGTTCCCTGATTTTATTAATACATTTCCGGAACACTGTATGGCAAATTCCCGGGGGGCAGATTACATACGGGAAACTGAACCTGAAGATCCGGTCATTTTCGACTGGAACAAGAATTACCTGATAACTCCTGAATTATTTAACGAAAATCTGCACCGGAATTTTATAATTCGCAAGGATGCTGTTGATGTATTTACAGGAAATCCATTTGCAGAAACCATTGTCAGGCACCTTAATCCCAATACTGTGGTGGTTTATGGAGTTCCAACAAATGTAGATGTTGATGCTGCAGTAAAAGGACTTGCCAAACGGGTAAAAAAGGTACTTGTAGTGGAAGATGCAATTAAGGAATTTCCAAACATCCCTTTGTCATTCGAATTCTGGAAGAAAAAAGGTGTGAAATTAATATCAGTAGAAAATTTAAAAAAACTGCTTAATTAGGATTTTATCTTTCCTTATTTTTCTGCTGCATCAGAAATCTTTCCTCAAGTAATTTACTTTTTTTGAGTGTTTTGTGAAGCCATTGAAGTTTAACTTCCTCTCTTTCATGTGCAGATAGTTGCCATACAATATCTGATAAGTTTTTAAGTTTATGGGTCAGATGAAATAGAATTATAGCTGCTGAAACTGAGATATTGAAACTTTCAGTAAATCCTGCCATAGGAATTTTTAGAAATTCATCGGCCTCATTAAGGATAATATTGGAGATTCCCGGTAATTCAGAACCAAATACCAAAGCTGCTTTTCCTTTTGTCAGATCGAAATCAGGAAGCAGCATATCAACTTTATGGGGTGTAGTTGCAATGATACGGTATCCTTTGTTCTTTAAGTTTTTTATTGCTTCCAGGGAATTGTTTTGTGTATTGTTGTATTTATGGATGCTGAGCCATTTTGAGGCTCCCATTGTCACTTCTTTATCAATAGTGAAGGCATTTCTGTTTTCTATTACATGAACATTCTGGATTCCAAAGCAATCACAGGTTCGCAATACGGCACTGGCATTTTGTGGCTGAAAAATATCTTCCAACACGACCGTTAAATAGGAAGTACGATCATTTAATACTTTTTCAAATAAAAGATTTCTCTCTGGTGTAATGAAGCCGGAAAGATATTCGTTTAAATCTTTTAACATACGTCTAAAAACAAAAAAAGGGAGCAGTTTGCTCCCTTTAAGATTTTTCTATAAATCATTCAGCTACGAAACTGAATCAGCCAGGTCAGCACCTGCTTTAAATTTAACTACTTTTTTGGAAGGAATTTTAATTTCTTTCCCTGTTTGTGGATTTCTACCCGTACGGGCACCACGTTCACTAACTGAAAAAGTACCAAATCCTATTAGTGCAACTCTGTCGCCACCTTTTAAAGTGTCGGTTGTAGTGCTGATAAACGCATCAAGCGCTTTTTTTGCATCAGCTTTGGTCAGGCCTGCTCCAGCGGCCATTGCATCAATCAATTGTGCTTTGTTCATAAGCTAAAAATTTAAATGAAGAACTAATTTATTAATTATAAGCGAGTTATATTATATTTCCAATGTTTTATTTACCTTCTATATATTTGAAATACCAGTAAAATCAACCGTTTCAGAGAACTAAAATTAAGTTGAAGCTAAATTCAGAAATAAGTTTTAAAAAAACAACCCCAGAACCCTTTTTTTTTCAGCATTTTAAAATATTTTTTCTTAGAAGGTTTTTCAAAAACAAAAAAAGTTCTACTTTTGTCGCGCCCGGAGAGATGGCAGAGTGGTCGATTGCGGCGGTCTTGAAAACCGTTGAACCGAGAGGTTCCGGGGGTTCGAATCCCTCTCTCTCCGCAATAAAAAACACTGGCTTAAAACGTCAGTGTTTTTTATTAATGAGTTGTTTATAACTTTTTTATCCAGAAATGTTTTAGAGCGGTAAACAGTGGATGTTTTTACTAATAACTTGCCGTACTTATTTGGAAATTAAATGAAATTGAGGCTACCTGGAAAAGGCTTTACATTTTCACTATAAAATTCCGCTATGCTGGAAAAGTTTTTAAATAATATCGGATGAATTGCTATATTTGCATTCGCAAAATAAAAACGGGTGTAGCTCAGTTGGTAGAGCACTGGTCTCCAAAACCAGGTGTCGGGAGTTCGAGTCTCTCCTCCCGTGCAAAAATAAGCTGCTGAAGGGCAGCTTATTTTTTATATATGCTGCTTTAAAACTTGTTAAGTTTTTTATAATATTGCGGAAAAAATAATGTCGACATCCCCTATTATCGTAAAGCTGTAGCCTGACACCAGTAAGAATGCTCCGGAATATTGATTTCGATCCTGCCTGCAGAAAAAAATCCTGGTTAAATCAAATATTTTAAATTGTCCTAATTTTGGTATAGGTAACTGCTTTCCTGCCTGCTTTCAGTTAGCAGATATTTTTAGAAAACCTGCATGCTGTGAAGTTTTGTATAACGGCCCCCCGCTTTCAGTAACTCTTCATGCGTTCCTTTTTCCACTAAATTCCCTTTATGCAATACGCAAATTAAATCAGCATTTTTTATTGTTGAAAGCCTGTGAGCTATTACAAGGGAGGTACGATTTCTCATCAGCTTCTCTAATGCATCCTGTACCAATCGTTCCGACTCAGTATCAAGGGAGGAGGTTGCTTCATCGAGTATAAGAATCGGAGGGTTTTTCAAAACAGCGCGAGCGATGGACAAACGTTGTTTCTGCCCTCCAGATAATTTATCACCTCTGTCGCCAATAGATGTTTGATAACCTAGTTCAGTTGCCATTATAAAGCCATGTGCATTGGCAATTTTTGCTGCATTAATTACCTCTTCCTCGGTGGCATTCTCCATTCCAAAAGCAATGTTGTTGTAGAATGAATCGTTGAAAAGTATGGGTTCCTGATTCACATAGCCAATGAGGTTTCGGAGATCTTTTATTTTCAGTTCACGAAGGTCCGTTCCATTAATAGTAATCCGTCCCCCGGTAACATCATAAAAGCGGGGCAGAAGATCAACCAGTGTTGTCTTTCCACTTCCTGAACGTCCAACAAGCGCAATAGTCCTCCCTTTTTCAATTTCCAGGGTTATATGATTTAATACTGTAACCGAATTGTAGGCAAAGGATACATCTTCGAAAATTATGCTCGTATTAAAATCCGTTATAGGTTTTGCATTCTTTATCTCTTTTATTCCGGAGGGAGTATTAAGGATTTTATCAATACGCTCCATTGATGCAAGTCCTTTTTCCACGCTGTACAATGCTGTTGAAAAAGCTTTGGCAGGATTGATAATGCTGTAAAAGAAAACCAGGTAGCCTATAAATGTGGCGGCATCAAGCGAACTTCTTTCATTCAAAATGAGTTGACCACCATACCATAACACAATAATAATGATGGTTGTCCCCAAAAATTCACTCATTGGATGGGCCAGAAACCGCCGCCACATAAGCTGATTCATAATGTGAAAATAGTTCTCGTTTTCTTTCTCAAAACGATTAATTGCCCTGTTTTCTGCATTGAATGCTTTTATTATACGCAAACCTGTGAGATCTTCCTCAATCACAGAAAGTATTTCACCCATTTTATGCTGGCCTTTCCGACTTTCCTTTTTCAGGCTTTTACCAATACGACCAATAATATATCCTGCAATAGGAAACATTATAAATACAAACAGAGTGAGACTCCAACTCATATAAACCATTACTGCCACAGAAACTACTATAAGGATGGGATTTTTTATCATCATGTCCAGTGAGTTCATGATTGAATTTTCCACTTCCGTAACATCACCCGTCATTCGGGCCATAATATCCCCCTTACGTTCATCAGAAAAGAAACCAAGTTGAAGCCGGAGAATTTTCCGGTAAATTTTTGAACGGATATCCCGCACCACTCCGTTACGTATTACTACCACCATATAATTGCCCAGGTAATAAAACCCAGTCTTCATAAAAACTGTAATAATTATGAAAATTCCGATAAAAATAAGGGCCTTTTCATGGCTGTACTCTATAATAACCTGGCTGATATAATAATTGAAATAATGTTCAAGTGAGGAAATACTAAAACTTATTTCCGGTTTATTTACTACAAGCTCCTGGGTACCAAATAAAATTTTAAGTGAAGGGATTAACAGTAAAAATGAAAATGCCCCAAATACCGCACTTAGAAAATTGAAGACGATGTTCCATACTAATTTCCATTTATACGGAGGTATATACCTGCGCAGAAGAAGAAGAAAATCTTTCATTTAATATATTCCGGTATAATTTTGCGGAGTAATTTGTTTTAACTCCTGTTTAACCTTCATATCAACGTTAAGGGAATCAATAAAATTATGAATAGCCTGTTTGTTGATTATTTCATTTTTACGCGTCAGCTCTTTTAACGCTTCATATGGATTTGGGAAAAATTCCCGCCTTAAAATGGTTTGGATAGCTTCGGCAACTACGGCCCAGTTTTCTTCCAGATCCTTTTCAATAGCAGAAGGGTTCAGCAGCAACTTATCCAATCCTTTTAAGGTTGATTTAATGGCAATAATAGTATGCCCAAAAGGCACACCAATAAACCGGGTAACAGTTGAATCCGTCAGATCGCGTTGCAATCGTGAAACAGGAAGTTTGGATGAAAGCTGTTCAAATCCTGCGTTTGCAATCCCAATATTCCCCTCTGAGTTTTCAAAGTCGATGGGGTTGACCTTGTGCGGCATGGTAGATGAACCCACCTCACCTTTTTTTATTTTTTGCTTAAAGTAATTCATGGAAATGTAGCTCCAAATATCCCGGTCAAGGTCGAGCAATATTGTATTGATCCGCTTCATTGCATCGAAAATTGCTGCATAATTATCGTAATGAGCTATCTGAGTGGTATACTGAGAACGTTCCAATCCCAGTTTATCCATGCAGAATGAATTAGCAAATTGCTGCCAGTCGATTTCAGGATATGCAACCAGATGTGCATTGAAATTACCGGTGGCTCCCCCAAATTTAGCATGGCATGGCAGTTTCTGCAACTGCTCAAGCTGAACTTCCAGTCTTTCCGTAAAAACACGAAGTTCTTTTCCCAATTTTGTTGGTGAAGCCGGCTGACCATGAGTCTTTGCAAGCATTGATACATTCTCCCATTTCGATGCAAGACTTTCAAGTTTTTCAACCAACTCCCGCATCAGCGGATAATAAATTTCCTGTAATGCATCAAGAATGGATAAAGGTAATGCCGTATTATTGGCATCCTGTGACGTAAGTCCAAAGTGTATGAACTCCTTGTATTTATTTAAACCAAATTCATCAAATTTTTCTTTAATGAAATATTCCACAGCCTTTACATCGTGGTTGGTAATGTCTTCAATTTCCTTTACCCGCAATGCATCATCATGTGAAAACTGCAGGTGGATTTTCTTTAAACCTTCAAGCTGATTCTGTGAAATCTCATTTAATTGTGGCAGCGGCAATTCGCAAAGTGCAATAAAATACTCTATCTCTACATAAACCCTGTACTTTATTAAAGCATATTCACTAAAATATTTCCAAAGATCTTCAACTTTATTGTTGTATCTGCCGTCGACAGGGGAAATTGCCAGTAAATTGGTGCGATTCATTCTTAAAAAATTAACTGCAGGCAAAGTTAGTAAATTCACCGGATTAGGATTTTTTCATCCATATGATAATTTATAATTCAATCTGACAGATTATTTATAACTTCGCTGCAGACCAGAAATTCAATTCGTATAATAAGGATGCATTCAAAACAGCAATTCGAACATGATAATATATACGACATGCACTGTAGCCTTTTTCAATCGGAAATGAAGTGAAATCTGTTCTTTTTGTTGAATTACTTCAAATAGAGATTACATGAAAAGAATTATTTTATTATTGCCAATACTTATACTCCTGCCTGCCATTTTGTTTTCTCAGGAGCAGGAACAAAAAAAGACACTGGTATACAAGCTGAACATACAACAGGAAATTGCCCCGGGCATGTGGAGACAGACCCAAAAGGCTTTTGAAGCTGCCGATACTCTGGGTGCCGATATTTTCCTTATCCATATGAACACTTATGGTGGGACCGTGCTCGATGCCGATTCCATACGTACCAAAATCATGCAAAGTCGAATTCCCGTTTATGTATTTATAGATAACAATGCTGCATCAGCCGGTGCATTGATTTCAATTGCATGCGACAGCATCTACATGCGGCCCGGTGGCAGCATCGGAGCAGCAACGGTTGTGAACCAAACCGGCCAGGCAATGCCCGATAAGTACCAGAGCTATATGCGGTCGACAATGCGCACTACGGCTGAGGCAAAAGGAAAAATAATGGTGATTGAAGGAAACGATACAGTATATCAATGGCGGAGAGACCCCCGAATAGCTGAAGCTATGGTTGACCCTTCTGTCTATATTGAAGGAATAATAGATACAGGTAAGGTTTTGACTTTCACATCAGGTGAAGCTCTTCAGCATGGTTTCTGCGACGGTCTGGCTGATAATATACCGGAGGTTCTGAGGCAGGCAGGGATAGAGGAATACGAGCTTGTGGTTTATGAACCCGACTGGCTTGAAAAAATCATTGGTTTTCTTATCCATCCTGTTTTCTCAGGTCTGCTGATAATGGCTATCATCGGAGGAATATATTTCGAAATGCAAACACCAGGAATCGGATTTCCGCTTGGAGTAGCTATCCTGGCTGCAGTAATGTACTTTGCTCCACTGTACCTTGAAGGACTTGCAGAACATTGGGAAATTCTGGTCTTCTTTGCAGGCGTAATCTTAATTGCTGTAGAAATATTTGTAATCCCCGGTTTCGGTGTGGCGGGTATATCCGGTATCCTGCTTGTTTTTTCTAGCCTCGTTCTAAGTTTAATAAACAACGTTCAGTTTGATTTTGGATATGTGGAAATGGAAAATGTAGGAATCGCATTAATGACAGTAACCATCGGGCTGTTTGGTGGCCTCCTGGGTTCACTGTATTTTGGAAAAAAAATCTTTAGTGCCCATTCCGGCCCATTTAAGGATTTTGCCCTGAACACAGTTCAAAATATAAGTGAAGGTTATCTCAACGTTGATGCTTCCTTCCTGGCTTTAAAGGGGAAAACAGGCAGAGCTCAGACAGTCCTCCGTCCCGGAGGAAAGGTTATCATCGAAGATGAAATATATGATGCCATGAGTCAGGGCGGATTTATCGAAAAAGGAGAAGAAATTGTAGTGGTGAAAGTTGGTACAGCACAGTTGTATGTCGATAAAAAAGAAGATTGAAATTTTAAAGTAACGCTTTCCGCTTATCAAAAACAAGCCTTCATTTTATTTGTTGATATTCCTGATTGAAACTCAATAATAAGAAAATTAATTATGGATACATCAAATGAAGTAACAATACAAGTGGCAGGTATGACATGCTCTCATTGCGAGGCTACCGTAAAAAGGAATCTTGAATCTTTGGAAGGGATATCAAATGTTGAAGCCAGTAATAAAAGCCAGGAAGTAAAAATTACAGGATCCAATATCGATTTGGAAAGAGTAAAGGAGACAATTAACGGGCTGGGGTATAAGTTTGTGGGCTAGTTATCAATTGCTGGTGCTGCCGCTTAAAATCTTTTTTTAATAATACCTCCCAATCATTCTGTTCTCAACAATGGCCTTTCTCAGTTCCCTGAAGTTCAATCCTCCCGAACTGCGATAAACAATTTTGCCGCCTGGCTCCACTATTACGGTATGCGGAATGGCTCCCTGCCATTCAGGGTCAAGATTGTCAAGCAAGTCGTCACGGCTTTCAGAGGCAAAAATGTAATTGTTGTTAAGAGCTGCCTGTTTATTCTGCAGAAACTCCTTCACCTGCGCCTTTTTGTCGGGTCGGTCGGTACTGATGGTATACATTTCAAAGTCTCTTCCCATATACATCCGGTAGGTATCAACAAGTCCGTCAAATTCAGCAATGCAGGGACCACACCAGGTTGCCCAAACATTTATTAACCGGAGTTTATTGCTACCGTTTTTCATTAATTCTTTCAGACCTTCCACCGACAAGTTTTCCAACTGTACTTCTTTTTTTGACCAGTCTGCATCCAGTTTTTTACGCAAATCCCCTTTCCACTTCCACTTTACCGAACAGCCGAAGGTTTTTGTCTGCTTAACAGGTACCTCCTCCCCTGCCAGCAGCGCCTCAATGGCATTGCTTAAATCATGTTGGCGGGCAGCCCCTATCTTTTCATTATCATCTATTCTGCCAACATACCGGAGGATGCGCTTTTCATCGAATACAAATGCATGAGGGGTAGCTACCGGCCCATAGGCAATGGAAGTTTCTTCTGTATCACCATCAAACAGGTACGGAAAATTAAACCCTTTGTCTTCCGCACGAATTACCATATCTTCAAATGAATCACCCAAATCAGAATAGCCCATCTCTTCCAGGCACACTGCTTCAGGATAATTGGGATTGATTAGTACCAACTGTACCCTATTTTTTCTGAATTCATCCTGCAGGGCAATCAGCCGGTCTTCATATGCCTGTGCCGTAGGGCAATGCGGTGCACTAAATACAATTACAAGTATTTTGGCATCGCTGAATGATTCAAGCGAATACGTTTTGCCATCTATCCCTTTCAGATTAAAACCGATTGCATTTTCACCGGGTTTCATGGTTACCGGGTTGGGCTGTTCACCGGCAAAAACATTAAAAGTTAAAAACACTGCGAACAAAACAACTGATTTATTCATTGTATTAAGCGATTAAAGTAGTTAAGTTAAGAAAAAACTTCAATTAACCATCATTAATAACCGTTTTTCTAAAATATGAAATTTCAGAATTTACTTCTTTCCCTGTTATTTATTATGGGGATACATATTGTACAAGCAGTTCCTTCACAGGATGTTAAGTCCTATGAAGCACAACAGGATACTACAGAGCTGTCAGGAGAATTAGAAGAAGTTACTGTTACTGCTTTTCGGACACCTTACAATCTTTTCAATACACCTGCGCCTATCAATTTAATATTGCCGGTGCAACTGGAAATGGGTAGTGCCTTTACGCCTGTTGAAGCATTGAACCAGATTCCGGGGGTACTGATGCATAGTGCCACGCTTTCCACAAACAGGCTTACCATAAGGGGTATTGGTACCCGAACCCCGTACGCCACAAATAAAATTAAAGCCTATTTTGGTGAAATCCCCCTCACCAGCGGTGACGGTGAAACCACCCTTGAAGATTTGGAAAATTCATCCATCCAGCGGGCGGAAATTATTAAAGGTCCTTCCTCGAGTTTGTATGGAGCCGGCTTAGGAGGCACCCTGCTGTTTCATCCCCGAACAATAAAAAATGATTTTATACAACACCAGGCAACATTTGCCTCTTTTAATACCTACAAGAATACATTATCAGCAGGCATTCATAATCAAAAATTGTATGTGTATGTACTTGGGGCAATACTGAACAGTCAGGGGTACAGGGAAAACAACGCAACTAACCGGGCAAATGTTATGCTTCATTCAGAATACGATTTCTCAGACAAAGTGACTGCAGAAGCCCTTCTGAAGTTTACAAAGATGAAAGCTCATATTCCTAGCTCAATTGATTTGAATACCTTTATCAATAATCCCGAACAGGCGGCTGCAAACTGGAAAGGCATTGAAGGTTATGAAGCTTATGAAAAGGGACAAATTGGGATATCGCTGAAGATTAATCCCAACCCCCGCAATAAAATTTCAATAGCTGCTTTTGGAAGTTTTCGGGATGCTGATGAACCCCGTCCGTTTAACCTGCTTCTTGAATCCTCAGAATATGCAGGAAGCAGAGGGTATTACCAAAAAAGTTTAACCGGTGCAAATATACTGACAACACTCACAGCAGGATTTGAACTATTTCGCGAAAACTACAACTGGTCAACATGGTCGAATGAAAATCCCGATCAGGCAATTTCCGACAACCATGAAAAACGTTCTTATGAAAACATGTTTGTTCAGGCAGAATCAAATTTCAAGGAAAAACTTTACCTTTCTGCCGGGTTAAATGGCAACCTGACACGTTTTAACTATAAGGATAATTTTTTGGGAGATGGCGATAAATCGGGCGACCGTTCATACAAACCGGTACTTTCACCACGAATAGGTATTAACTACAGGATTTTTGAAGACTTATCTGTTTTCGGAAATCTGAGCCATGGTTTTTCTACTCCTACTTTTGAAGAAACCCTTTTGCCTGAGGGACAGATAAATCCGGACATTAAACCCGAAACAGGCTGGAACATCGAGGCAGGTATGCGTACCGTTTTTTATAACCGCCTGCGGGCCACAGTGAGCTATTACCGCATATACATAAACAACCTGCTGGTTGCACGCCGGACAGGTGAAGATGCATATGTGGGAGTAAATGCAGGGGAATCGCTTCACCCGGGGCTCGAAGCTGAAATCCGCTGGTTCGCATTGAATCCGGGCTCTTTCCCTTCGCTGGTATTTAACGGAAATGCTACCCTGGCCAATTATCACTTCAGGGATTTTGTTGAAAATGACAATGACTATTCCGGAAACCTGCTACCGGGAACAGCACGTACAATCTGGCTCCTGGCAGGCGATTTTCAGCCCGCACCTGGTTATGGTATCAGGGCCTGGCACCGGTTCACAGGTAAAATGCCGGTAAACGATGCCAATACAGACTTTACCGATCCATACGGTATAACAAATCTCGAACTCAGACACAACCGAACTTTATATGCATTCCACCTGGAACTGAAGGCAGGTATACAGAACGTTTTCGACATCCATCATGCTGCCATGCTGGCTGTTAATGCACCCGCATTTGGAAATGCACAACCCAGGTATTACTATCCGGGAAATCCAAGAAACTATTTCGTGTCGGTATTAATCGGCTGGCATAATAATTAAATTCATAACAAAATGGTCTGAGGAAATAATTTCAGATTACTAAACACACTAAGTTAACCATAAAAGCGTGGTGAATCTATTATTTGTATCTGCTGTTCTCCTTGTCCCTGGTTATAAAAATATTCTCCTTTTCTGCTTCCTGTTAAAAATTTCATGTATTTTACCCTGGCATCTAAAAACAACAGAATGGAAGCATACAATGAACATTTTTCTGCCTACAAAGAATTGAGAAGTACAATAGATACTGTTGCGGATACACTTTCAGCCATCCACAAGCATCATATGAAATGCAAAAAAGGATGCGATTTGTGCTGTATGGATTATGCCATTCTTCCAATTGAGTTTCATTTCATTCAAAATGAAATAAACGCAGAAATGAATATGGGAAAAACGATAAAGACCAGCGGGAAAAGCGATGGCTGCATTTTTTTAAAGAATAATTCCTGTACCATTTACAAACACAGGCCGGTAATTTGCCGCACCCACGGTTTGCCTTTATTATATACAAACGATGATTACGAATGGGAACTTTCAACCTGTGAACTAAACTTTAGAAAGTATGATTATGGGAGATTTACACCTGACAATACATTTCCGCAAGATAAGATTAACAGCAGGCTGTTTATGCTGAATAAAAAATTCATTACTGAATTCAGGGAAAAAAAATACGATGAACCCGAACGGATACCATTAAAGAAATTAGCAGAACAAATGCTGTAATTTCAGATAGAAACCGGGAATTTTAAAAAAGCCATTCCTTTTCTGAGATCTCATAACATTAAATATTATCAGTTCACATTCGATAAAAAAAAATAAAATATGGATACATTATCGCTATTTGACCTTAAAGGGAAAACAGCATTAATAACAGGGTCAGGAAGCGGAATCGGTTATGCACTGGCTGCCGGACTGGCTGGTGCGGGAGCAAAGATCCTGTTAAACGGAAGAAATAAAAAGAAACTGGAAGAGGCAGTTGATACATTACAGGAACAGGGATTTGTAGTTGACCACCTGGCTTTCGATGTAACCAATTCGGCAGCTGTTAAAAAGGCAATTTCCGGATATGAAGCTGAAACAGGGCCAATCGATATCCTTATCAATAATGCAGGAATAAATATCAGGGGTTCATTTGAAGAATTTGCTGAACAAGACTGGAACAAGGTACTGGATACCAACATCAGAGGTGCAATGATCGTATCTCAGGCAACAGGCAGTTTTATGGTTAAGCGGAAAAGGGGAAAGATCATCAACATTTGTTCCATGCAAAGTGAACTGGGACGGCCAACGATTGTTCCGTATGCAGTTTCAAAAGGCGGGATAAAAATGCTTACTAAAGCACTTTGTGCAGAATGGGGGAAATACAACATCCAGGTTAACGGGATAGGGCCAGGCTATTTTGAAACAGAGATAACCAAACCGCTTAAAACCGATCCGGAATTCGATAAATGGCTTTGTAACCGTACACCGGCCAGCAGGTGGGGTGACCCGAAAGAGCTTATTGGAGCAGCTGTATTCCTGACCTCCCGGGCAAGCGATTATGTAAACGGACATATCTTATATGTTGATGGAGGATTACTGGCAAGTGTATAAATTAAAAAAGCAGGCCTGAAACCTGCTTTTTTAATATTTTTTTTGCATTCAATATTCGTCTTCATTAAAAAAGAAGTCATCCTTACTGGGGTAATCGGGCCAGATGTCCTCGATACTTTCGTAAATTTCTCCTTCATCTTCTATTTCCTGCAAATTTTCAATGACTTCAAGCGGTGCACCTGAACGTATTGCATAATCGATTAATTCGTCCTTGCTCGCCGGCCAGGGTGCGTCTTCCAGTTTTGAAGCTAATTCCAAAGTCCAATACATTTATATGGATTTAAGTGGTTCAACTCGTTTTTTACAATGCCGCGAATATAATAAAAAAATAAGACCAATTACACCCTGTTAATTTATTTTTAAATTTGTTTCCAGGGTTTGTCTTTAGCCCCACTCAGGTAGGTAAGTTTTCTGGAAAAAACAAACAAAAAATCGGACAACCGGTTCATGTATTGGATAATTTCAGGCTGAATGTACTGGTGTGTTGAGAACTCCACTATTCTTCGTTCAGCTCTCCGGCATACAGTACGTGCCACATGACAGTATGCTGCTGCCAAATCGCCACCAGGAAGTATAAACTGCGTAAGTTCCGGCAGATCCTTTTCAAGTTCATCAATGCTGTTTTCCAAAAACTGAAGGTGCGATTGATTTAAAGAAAGACCTGAAGTATATACATCTCCCTTTTCATCGGAAGCCAGTCTGGCCCCTATGTTAAAAAGCTTATTCTGAACTTCCGCAAGTTTGTGTTTCAGGTCTTCAGGAATTACGAACGAACGCACCACCCCAACAGCCGCATTTAACTCATCTACCGTACCATATGCTTCCAGCCGGATATCGTACTTGTATACCCGTGTTCCCCCAACAAGGCCGGTAGTCCCGTCATCGCCTGTTTTTGTATATATTTTATTTTTTTTAGACATCCCGCAACTGTCTGATTCCAATTATGCAGTACTACAACAGTTAAACCGCTAAAAAGATAACGGTACAGACCCGTAAATCGGATCGGTGTTCACTGTATCCGATTCAACTTCGCCGTCTTTCAGCCTGATAATCCTGTGTGCATGCCGTGCTATGGATTCTTCATGGGTCACCATTACAAGGGTATTGCCTTTTCGGTGAATTTCTGCAAACAGTTTCATAATTTCTTCTGAAATTTTTGAATCAAGGTTTCCCGTAGGTTCATCAGCCAATACAATTGAAGGATTATTCACCAGGGCTCTTGCAATGGCTACACGCTGACGCTGGCCTCCTGAAAGTTCATTTGGCTTGTGGTGCATTCTGTCGGCAAGACCAACATCTTTGAGCATATCTGATGCCCGGTTTTTTCGATGAATTTTTGCAATTCCTGAATACACCATAGGCAGCATTACATTTTCAAGTGCTGAACTTCGTGTCAACAGGTTAAATACCTGGAATACAAAGCCTATTTCCGCATTTCGGATGGCAGCAAGTTCATCATCCGAAAGCCGGCTGACATCCTTCTGGTTAAGCACATAAGTCCCTCCTGAAGGAGTATCCAGACAGCCTATAATGTTCATCAAAGTTGATTTGCCCGATCCGGAAGCTCCCATTATTGCAACGTATTCCCCTCTGTAAATATCCAGCGACACAGAACGTAATGCATGAACTACCTGGGTGCCTACCCGGTAGTTTTTCGTAATCTTGTCCAAAAAGATAATTTTTTCTCTCATCTAAAAGCAATTTTTCAATAGAGTTTATTTAACCAGGTTTCCTAAATGAAATACCGGCACGTAAAAGTAATAATTACTTAAAATTTTAATGCCTCCTATCGAAGTTAACAGGAATTCTCATTCATTTTTTTAAAAAAAATAAAAATTACAGATTAAAAATACATGAACTATATACTATAAACCGGCTCTGGTTAAACTTTTATTATATATTGCAATCAAAATAAAAAAAATCAGCATGAAGAAAATACTCTGCATTCCAACTTCCCTTCTTATTCTTTTTGTTTTCATACAAATAAATTTCATCTCACAGGTATCGGCATCCGAAAACTGGCCGCAATGGAGAGGCCCATCAGGTACAGGAACAAGTGAAACAGGAAACCCACCCATTCATTTTAGTGAAAAGGAAAATCTGAAATGGAAGACACCTATTCCGGGGAAAGGCCATGCCACACCCATTGTTTGGGAAGATAAAATCATTGTCCAGACAGCAGTTGCAACCGATGAAGTTGCATCACAAGCCTCAGCCGGTGCGGCTGGGGGAAGTCGTATGGCTCCCAGCCAAACCGATCGCGTCCATGAATTTAAAGTACTTTTAGTGGACAGAAAAAATGGCAACATTCTTTGGGAAAAAACAGTAACACGTGAATGGCCCCAGGAAAACACGCATGACCTGGGTAGCTGGGCCTCAAATTCCCCTTGCACCGATGGTGAAAAAATATATGCCTATTTTGGATCACGCGGAATCTATTGTCTCGATTTTGAAGGCAATATTTTGTGGCAGCGAAATTTTGGACAGATGCAAAAGCACATGAGTTTCGGCGAGGGAAGCTCTCCATACCTATACAACGACAAACTATTCATTCAGTGGGATCATGAAGGCGATTCCTATATCTATGCCCTGAACAAAGATACAGGAGAGACCGACTGGCACATGCAGCGTGATGAAGGGACTTCCTGGTCTACCCCTTTTGCAGTAGAAGTAAACGGCCAGGTACAGGTAATTACAAGTGCAACCAACAAGATAAGAGCATACAACTACAATACAGGCGAAGTTATCTGGACTTCAACCGGCCTCACCCGGAATGTCATCCCCAATCCGGTGTACAGCGATGGAATATTGTATGTCATGAGCGGCTTCAGAGGAAGTGCCATGCAGGCAATCGATTTAATGAAGGCCAAAGGCGATATTTCCGGTACCGATGCCATTCTTTGGACATACGACCAGGAAACTCCCTATACACCCCAACCGCTTATTATGAACGGAAGGCTCTATTTTTTAAGAGTAAACAATGGATTCCTCTCGTGTATTGACGCAAAAACAGGTGAACCTTATTATACAAAGCAAAACCTGGAAGACATAAGTACACTTTATTCATCACCTGCCGGAGCAGATGGCCGTTTTTACATTGCTGCCAATAATGTAGTAATGGTAATAAAAGATGGGGAAAAGTTTGAAGTCCTGGCTTCCAACAACCTTGACGATAATTTCCACGCATCCCCTGTAATTATCGGCAAGGATCTTATCCTACGCGGTTTTAATTCGCTGTATTGCTTTTCGGAGGAATAAAAGAATCGGGATTCATCTCGAAATATTTCCTGAGAAAATCGAACCGTTGCGATTTTGATTTTGCTTTGTTTTCACGAATGAACCCAAAGCTTAAAGGCGAATATTTTTCAAGAAGATTCAACCAATCCTGGGAGTAACCTTCTGGGTTCAGTCCTACTGATTCAATCAGCATCGATTCAATGCTCCGGTTCATCAATCCGAGCATTCTGTCCATCCGCGTTCCGTCAAAACATCTCAATTCTTCCAGTGCAATGCGGCCAAAGTGAATCGTTTTATTAATTAAATCATCCAGATTGAATGAACCTTCGTGGCAGGCAAAAAGGGTTTTTGTATTTGCCAGTGTATCTTCCTTAACATCCTGAATGTCGTCGAGCAGTTGCAGGTAAATGCCATATCCAAACAAGGCCTGTTCCTGTTCAGCAGTTAACCGGCCGGCAACCAGGTAGCCATCTGCCAAAACTGAAGCTCCTCCTTTTTCAAAAGAGATACTGCGAATCACAGATTCCTGTAATCCGTTACAGTTTATCAATTCAAGGCTATGAACCTGCCCCAGGTGTATTGCATATAAACTTTCATATACGTCCGGAAATTCCGTCCTGGGGTATTGTGATTCTATCATTCCAATCAACCGGAACAACTGCAACTCGGTGTAATTTTCCGGAACCGTCGCTTCACCCTGAAGCCGCTGCTGAAAGCGCATGTTGAATTCCAGCTTTTCCTGGCCCGACAGAGTTGCAGAGTCCAGCAAATTGTCGCTGTACGGATAAATCATGCTGTAAGCAAATACTGACGGAGTTATTTCAACAGGCAAACCCATCATCAGTTGCAGGCTATTCATTATCCAGACGTTGCGCAGGCCCTGGTAAATATTCTCAGGAGAAAGCTCTGGGCCAAATTTCCGTGCCTGGTAAAAAAAATCTTTTGAAACATTTTTGAAACTTTCAGAAAGAATTATCTCAAGATACTCTGGTTCAAAATCAAAAACACTTTCCAAAAACTCACGAAAAAGGGGAAAAAAGGTTGTACCGGCATCTTCTGCCTTTAATTTATAGCTGTCATTTTTCGATTGAAGATGATCAATTTTCTTACGGATACCATTGAACCGGGCTTCTTTTTTTTCCTGTTCCTTCCGGGAATAGCTCTGTGAAAATGAGGGAAAATCTAACGGACTTTTATCCCATATTTCCAAAAAATGACCAATATGATATTTAACCTCCAGCATAACCCTTTTAATTTATTAAAAAGATAAAGGTAATCAGGAAATAAAAAGGCAGGTAATTTTTTAGGTTATTTACCGGAATTAATAGCTGAATAAAGGGGAAAAGCAGGGCAACTGATAAAATTAGGGTTTGAAGACCGAAGACGGGAGACCGAAGACAAGAAGTTTACAAGGTTTGAAAGCTGTTTGAAATGGTTTGACCCCGATAGCTATCGGGGGTTCAAAAATGTTAACCCAGGCAGGAATGGAAGGCAGGTTCAGATACGCAACTAGGCAATATTGGTATATACCGCCTGAACATCGTCGTCTTCATCCAGTTTATCAAGCATTTTTTCAATATCCTCAAGTTGTTCTTCAGAGAACTCCACCGGGTCATTTGGAAACCGTTTCAGCACTGCCTTTTGTGCTTCAATGTTAAGTTCTTCAAGGGCATGAGCCAAATCACCAAAACTGGTATAATCGGCGTATGCGTAGTAAATTCCATCGTTTTCCTCAATTTCTTCCAATCCGGCGTCAATAAGTGCCAGTTCGAGTTCCTCCAAATCCATTCCCTCTTGCTTTTCGAACTCAAAAACTGCTTTCCGCGAAAACATAAACTCCAGTGAACCGGTAGGAACAAGACTGCCACCGGCTTTATTAAAGTAGCTTTTTACATTGGCAACCGTACGGGTGGTATTGTCAGTGGCACATTCCACAAATACAAGCACGCCATGGGGCCCTTTGCCTTCGTAATTGACTTCCGTAAAATCGGCAGCATCCTTACCGCTTGCCCTTTTTATGGCCGCATCAATATTTGTTTTGGGCATATTCTGTGCCTTTGCATTCAGAATAGCCGTACGCAGGGCAGAATTCAAATCCGGGTCAGGGCCACCTGCTTTGGCTGCAATAGTGATTTTCTTTGCAAGCCGGGGAAATGTACGTGACATTTTATCCCAACGTTTTTCCTTAGCTGCCCTGCGGTATTCAAATGCTCTTCCCATAATTCAGATTTTTGTGAATTGAAATTTACTGCGAAAATATAACATGAATTGTAAATCCGGGTAATTCAGCTTCGAAAATTCTTCAGCCTTCATTTTTTTTGAACTTGCATAACTTTTCTTCCCTTTTAGGAGCACCCTTATAAGGTATTCCAAATCAGAGTAAATTTATTATTAAATATGTCAAAATAATATAGCCTTTATTAAGAGTAACACAATGCTGAAAACAGAAAAAAACGAAAACCAGTGGAGAGGCTAAATGAAAAAGCTTCCTGTCTTTTTCAATCTTTCAAATATGCACTTTCACCAAATTACCACCTTCCGGGTTTCAGTATTATTTCCAAATACCAGCCGTAAAACATAATTCCCCGGCGGATAATCCGACACGTCGATGGTAATCCCATTTTGTAGTTGACGATCATCGTATAATTGAGAATGTTTTACAAAGCCATTGGCACTAATCAGTTCAACCACATACACACCACAGGGGGCATTGTTAAAATTCACCTTCATTTTGTCTTTTACCGGGTTAGGCCAAATGCTTAGCATTTCTTTCATCCGTTCAAAATCTTCCACATTTACTATTATCGTGGTTTGCGCATCGTACTCGTTTGGAGCTTCCTCTATGTGCCCCACATTGTCGGTGGCAATGCTGTAAAATTTATAGATGGAGCCAGCTTCACCAATAAATTCGGCAGTAATTTTGGAAGTATTAGTCAACCATGGATAGAGCAATGTGTCATTTTCCATTACATAAATAGTGTAATGACTAATACCGGAGCCCACATCGGAGCCGGTCCATGCAACCGGAAAGTGGCTGCCCGTTGTTGCTTCAAGCGGATATACCTGGCTATGAGGTTCATCCATGTCGAGTGTATTCAAATACTCATTAGTGATGATGGGTTCATTGGCGTCGAAAACAATGATAGCCTTATTCCGTATTTCATCGTTGGTACCCAGTTCTTCTTTCAATCCAACTGAAAAACTCACAAACCCGTCGCCTTCGGGAGGGGTTATGTTGGGGGGCAAAAAGCCCAGAAACGGGTCTTCTTCCAAATCCATAGTTTCCGGATTCAAAGAAAGAAATTCCCATTTTATAACACCAGTTAAAGTATCAAGCCTGGCAGAAACGCGGGTAATCAGTTCAAGTTCCGGGCGCATGTCGATATCCACCGAGAATTCTTTAAGTTTATTGCCCGGAGGAGAGAAAGTAGTATCAGCCCAACCGAAAGAGTCGAATCCAAATTCTGAAATATCGAATACCGACAAATCAAGTGTATCGGTTATGATTACAATGTGAGCAGGAGCAGTGGCTTCACTTTTATTTTCAAATAGAATAGTATAAGGCATCATAGGGTATTTGGCAATATAATTTTTTCCGCCATACCCAGAAGGACCTACCATTTCATTGGGATCGTATGAGGCAACGGTGGTAACGCGTTTTTTACTCTTATATCGTGGGTCAAAGTTATTCAGACAATCCTGATGTGCCATATAACCCTGATACATGTTGTTAACAATCGAGGCGATTTTAATACCAATTTTTATAGCCTTTACAGGACTCAAATCGCCAATACAGCTGATGGCAGCTGAGGCAAGGGAATATCCCCAGTTATCTAATACTGAAGGTTGGTTCATTTCGGGTTTTGCTGCATCCCACGGATTAAATATAAAAGTTGAAAAGTCGTATACACAATCAACAGGAAGAACCATGCCAAGCGCGTCCATAGCAACAGAAGATGCCGCGTTTGCTGCCGAGAGTGCAACGCATGCATTCAGTTTGGTTTTATCATCCGGCCAGTCATCCTGATTCATTGTGGCACTCTTGGTTTCAGAGTCCACAATTTCAAAGAACGGATCATTTGTCCAGGCTTCAATATGAAAGTTTTCCGGACTTGTTATCCGTATACGAATACTGTGGGAACTGTTTGCCTCCAAAACTGGGACAAAAAGCGGATAGAACCGTGCATGGTGTCCCGGTTCAAAATAGTCCTCCACCACATCGTAAAGTGTATCCATTAATTCTACAATCTCGGGGGTATGTGTTTTCATATACTCATTTGCTTCAACTTTAAAGTCGAAAAATTCGACTTTAAGTCCGGGAAGGTCACTGATTACGATGTTTAAAGGTACGCCAAGTGCATCCACATTGCCTTTATTACCATAATTTATCGTATAGGTTTGTCTCATATTAATCAAAGCCATTCCCCGGCCCGATATCGACACCCAGGGTTCAGGTAATTTAGCCTCAACTACTGTAAACGCTTCCTCCAGGATGAGCTCTGCACCATTTTTCCGAAAAACGACATCGTATTTTCCCAGTTCTGCTCCATTCATTAAAAACCGGCCGGACAGCTGTCCGGGAGCGGAAGAGTAAAGATCATTACCGGCTATTTCTGAACCATTTTTTCGAATCAGAAAGGAACTTCCTTCGGGAATCAGTCCACCCCCAAATACTGAAACAGTAACAAATCCGGCATCCCCGGCACTGGTGGGTTCAACCCTGTCAAGTCCTTCGATGGTGGCATGCCCTGCAGTCCCTGTTGCACTGTTAGCATTTTTTGCAAGCAGCAAAATGGGATATTCACCTGGGGTAGAATATCCATATTTAGGATTCCCCTGTTCAGAAAAATTGCCATCGCCAAAATCCCATTGCCATGAAGTGGCATTATTCGTTTTATTATTAAATGAAACGGTATTTCCTGACTGATACATTTCAAAAGCGGGCACAGGCGGATCGAAATCCGATTCATGCAGTGTGCCTTTATACACAGGAATTCCGTCATTTCCATTCCCTGAAATATCTTTAAAGGTATCATCAAAATTTATAAACAATGTCAGCCCTTCTTCTTCACCAGTGAGTTTTTTCACCTGATTTTCCAGCAGTTCCTCCTGTGTGAGGGCCCGGTTCCAAAGCCTCACATCGTCCAGGTGGTATTTGGCATCGCGGTACCAACTGTCACCCATTTGCCGGGAACCAATCATCAACATACCGTCTTCCCGAACAATAGCCCCCGCAAGAGTTTGTTGCTTATGTAAAAATCCATTTACATAAAGCTTAAAATTATTCAGGCCCGCATTGGCATCGTATGTAAGTGCAATATGGTGCCAAAGGGTATCGTTTAAATCAATTTCGCTCCAGTTTACAACTGCATCATTATCTGTTTTCATTCCGGCATTTACATATATGGCTCCTTTGTCCTGCCGGAAACCCAGATGATAACCGGAAGGGTTGTTGTCGTAAAGGTCTGGACCGTCAACCTTTGCAAGAATATTGAACCGCGCTTCTGTTCCCGGGTTAAACTTCACCCACACCTCAGCAGTCATGGCTGAGTCAAACTGGATACTTTCTGAGGAAGGAACCACCACTAATTCAGCCTGACGGGTATTTTTAAGGTCTTCTACATACAATGCCTTATTTATAGTGCCTGGTTCAGGTTGCATCCTTACATTACGGTAAAAAACATCCTGATCGTTTCCATCCCTCCACCTGGCTTGTGTAATCCAGTGCATTCCGCCCTCAGCATCCATTTCCATATATGAATTCATGTAACTGTGCGACATGTTTATAATATTGTTTTCCAGGAATGGCGCCAGAGACATGCTCCCTGAAAACGTTTCACCACCATCAACCGATTTGGTTGAAAAAAGCCAGTTACCTGTCAGATATAGCGTTTTACCGCTTTCATCAGCAGGGTCAATTGCAATGTTGGGCAAAGAGGATTTACCCACATGGTAAACATCGGGATTCAATATTCTCCGGGGTTCAGAAAAGTTATTCCCGTTATCGTGGGAATAAGCAAAATAAAACTGATTTCCAGCGTTGTTGTTTGTAGGATAGGTGGTTGCTGCAAGCCAATAAACATTCCCGTTTTTGGCGGCTACTGTTTCACTTCCGTTTTGTAAACCTTCAGATGTAATAGCACCAATATCGATTGGGGTATCAAATGAATTTCCACCATTGGATGAACGGGCATAAAATGTTGTCCAAACATCTCCCTCAGCATATCCGGTGAATACAACATAAATGAAATTTTCGAAACGGGCTATTTTGGGAGAGTAGTGATAATTATGTACCACATAACAGCGTTCCCGTTCTACAGCGTCTTTCATATAGGTTGCCGATACTTTACTGGTAGTGAAAGCAGTTCCATTTTGAGAGGTGGAAACCCATATTTTGCCAACTGTAATATATCCGTATGAAGTAGAAAAATCACCATGGAGTACAATCATCTGATTTCCATCATAATAAAAATCATAAACATAACTGCTTTCATCTGAAAGTTTGGTTTCGGTAAAGGTGGATCCGCCATCGGAGGAGAAAAGAACCCATGTGCCTTTTTTATCACCGGTTCCCTGATAAGCTGCAGCCACTTTCCCGTTAGCACTTTTAATAAAACTTCTGTCGAGTGCTTTGTATCCACCCGAAGTAGCTGCAATAATCCGTTCACTTTCAAACGAGACGCCACCATTTTGTGAGCGGAAATAATGCAAACGGCCTGTTCCATTGTCATCATAGTCGTAATCGGCTGCACATATATGTACCACATTGCCGTCAACTGCCAGCCGCCTGTTTTCAACCATTATCGCTTTACCTCTGTCTTTAAATGCCAAAATTACTTTCGGAGCTTCCCATGTTTCACCCAAATCCGTAGAACGGCGGTAGTAAAGGTAAGCCTCCCTGTTGGCTACACTCTGAGTCCAAACCACATGTACGGTATTTCCCGAAACAATTATTTCCGGTACTTTGTCATCGTATCCGGGCCCTTCAGCTCCTTCGGAAAGGTTGATAAGATACCTGGAGAGATCGGGGTTAATAGAAATTCCATTCAAAGGAAGCAGAAAAATAACAAGCAGAATTGTTGCAAAACACCATCCGGTTTTTGGTTTCATCATTAGGTAATTTAATGTATAAATGCCATAAAGTTAAATATTGAAAACCAATAATAAAGTGCAAATTGTAAAAATGATGTTTAAATCGTAAAAAACATGTGTTTGAAAAGCAATTCTTCTATTATTCAATATATTTATAAAAATTTTTCATCTCCCCTTAACCATATCAACCATAGAATAAATTCGTCAATACGCATGGACAGGTATCAATCCGTCAACGGTTTTATTGAATAACTCTTCAAATTAACAACGCTAAACATTATACTATCATTACTTTTCCCTTCAGAAGGCAACTTAGAAAAATTTAACCGCATCTTTACCGATTACCATTCATATTGCATAATAAATATTGCTTTTAGTCCTATTTTGTGCCATAGCATTCGGGATAGCGCTGTGCAAGGCAGCAATCAAATCCGGGTCGGGGCCATCTGCCCCGTGTGTAACAGTTAATTTATCAACCAGCCAGGGAAATAAATGAACACGACATTTTATCCGGGCATTTTCCCAAGCTATCCTTTAGTATTTATTTTTTTAGGCTTGCAAACCTTTTCTTCTTTCTTCACTTTTGCCCCGCAACGTTTGCATTCGTATTCCGGATTTTCCTTGTCCTTAAAATCTTTCTTCTTACACGCGGTTTTCCCCATTATTCACTCACATTTGTTGTTCGCGGTGAACAACAACAACATTAACTTTGAAATTGTTCCGGAGATATGCTGCCAGCTTTTCTGCTGCATATACCGAACGATGCTGCCCGCCGGTACACCCAAAGCTTACTGAAAGATGGGTAAATCCACGCTCCAGGTAATTTTTAACCGACTGGTCGATCAATGTTTTTACGGGTTTTAAAAACCATTTCATCTCCGAATTTTGCCTGATAAATTCCTGCACTTCTTCATCCTTGCCGGTAAGAGTTTTAAATTCAGGATAACGTCCCGGATTATTAAGCGCGCGGCAATCAAAAACGAACCCCCCGCCGTTTCCCGAAGGATCTTCAGGAATTCCTTTTTTGTAGGAAAAACTGGTAATTCTAACGGTTAATTTGCCTGGTGACTGACCAATTTCCTTTAATGTTTCAGACTGTGTAAGCAAGTTAAGCACTTTCTCCAGCTCAGGTATATTTACCGGAAGGTTCATTTCGGAAAGTAAGTTTTGCAGGTTACGGATAGCATAGGGAATGCTTTTCAGAAAGTGCTCCTTTTTTTCGTAGAAACCCCGAAAACCATAAGCCCCCATAGCCTGCATGATACGTATAAGCACAAACCCGTTGAAGTAGGAAGCAAACTCCTTTTCGTTAACCGGCAGGTAATTTTTAAGCTCACCCAGGTAATAATCGTAAAGCAGCGAACGGATTTCCGGAGGAATATCGGCTTTGCCATCGTATAGAAGCGATGCTAAATCATACTGCAGTGCACCGCGCCGGCCTCCCTGATAGTCGATAAAATACACGCCACCATCCCTGAGCATCACATTGCGAGACTGAAAATCACGGAAAAGGAAGTAATCCGATGGAGCCGATAACAGGTAATCGCTGAAAACCTGAAAATCATCTTCCAGTGCCTGTTCATCAAAAGGTACTTTGGCAAGCTTCAGGAAATAATACTTGAAGTAATTCAAATCCCACATCATCGACTGCTTGTCAAATGCATCCCGGGGATAGCAAACGGAATAATCCATATCCTTTCCGGCAACAATCTGAATACGGGGAAGTTCTTTCAGCACCTTGCGGTATTCTTCTATTACAGATTCCGAAAATCCCTCCCTTTCGCGAACCCGTGAAAGGAAATCAAAAAGAGTGGTATCGCCTAAATCTTCCAGCAGGTATTTCTGCTTGTCGGGGCTAACGGCATACACTTCCGGAACAGGTATTCCTTTTTTTTTGAAATGGTCTGAAAAGGAGAGGAAGGCATTGTTCTCCTTCACATCGGTATTCCAGGCACCAATAACCGAGCGATACTCATTTCTCAGGCGGCAATATTCCCTGTCCGAGCCCGATGGCGGCAATTGAGTGATTTTCGCAACTTTCTCCCCGAAATGCTCCTCAAACAGTTGCTCTATCTCTTTTCTTACTTTGGTTTTCAATGAATGAAAGTTAAAAGATTAAATGTATTTTTATGCCATCAACAAAACAGATGGCAAAATATTATTCCAAAAATATTCATTTTTTAAGGATACTGCGCATTTTTTTTGTGGCTGCAGGTGTTTTCTTCACAGCTGCAGTCGTAATTGCATTTACCACACTCCCTTTTTGGGCAGTCCACTGGCTGGGGACCAGTAAAAGTGAGTTGAAAGGCATGCCGGCTACCATCGTTCTGCTTGGAGGAGGCGGGATGCCCAGCGAAAGCAACCTTATGCGGAGCTGGTACACCGAAAGAGCGGCACGCAGCTTTCCGGACGCTAAAATACTGATAGCCATGCCTGGCGACACTACCGACAGGTACAGCACCCCGCAACTCATGCTCTCAGAACTCATACGCCGCGGAATTAACAGTCAGCGTATCCGGTTTGAAAACCAGGGAACCAATACCCGGGCACAGGCTCTTCACTGCCTGGACCTGCTCAATCCTGCCGATACCCTGCTCCTGGTCACCTCACCCGAGCATGCACGCCGGGCTGTGCTTTGTTTCCAAAAAGCAGGTTTCAAAACTGTATATGCACTGCCAGCATTCGAAAATGCAGCAGAAGCCGATCTTACATATACTGCTAAAGAACTTGGAGGACGCAAAACCGTTGCCCCCGATGTGGGTGATAATACTTCAGTACGTTACCAGGTGTGGAACCACCTGAAATATGAAATCACCTTTGCCCGTGAAATGGCAGCCCTGCTCTATTATAAACTAAGGGGCTGGATTTAATATCCACTCGTTAATTACCACTCAACCGGCTCGTGACCGGAAATACCCCAGGGATAGCCCTGACAGCTATCAAATAGTGTTCAAATTACCTTTTTCGTTGTACTTTCTTCGTACTTTCTTCGTTATATATTCGCTAAATCGCGAATTTGTATCGAATAAACCACGAATATACCACGAATAAACATCGAATAAAAATAGAGTTTAATAACTACCTGAATACTGTCTGGCAATTACCTGGTCAGGGGGTTTCAAGCGTTTTCATTTATTCCGGCAAATTCCCCTTTTACGCCGGAGCATAGCGAGCAGGTAATATCCAGCAGGTTAAATAACAACTCAATAAAAAAAACGATGCCTGCCTGATTTGCCGTTATTCGTTTAATCTTCTATTTTTATCGTCTTCTAAATAATGAATTATGCAACCCGATTTCAACCGGCTGAAAACTCAACTCGAAGGAGATATTTTTACTGACCACGTTCAGCGTGTGCTTTATTCCACCGATGCATCGCAGTACAAAGAGCTGCCCCTGGCGGTAGCACGTCCAAAAAACAAGCAGGATATCCGGAAGCTTATCCTTTTTGCCCGCGAAAACGGCACCTCTGTCATTCCGCGCGGCGGGGGCACCTCGCTGGCCGGACAAGTGGTGGGGTCAGGGATTGTAGTGGATGTATCGAAGTACATGAACAAAATATTGGAGCTGAACGTGGCAGAACGGTATGTTGTTGTTGAACCCGGTGTGGTTTTGGCCGAACTGAACATGACACTGGCGCCTCACGGATTGCAGTTCGGCCCCGAAACCTCTACCGCCAACCGCTGCGTTATAGGCGGCATGCTGGGGAACAATTCCTGCGGGCTGCATTCACTTATCTACGGCAGTGTACGGGAGCACATCCTGGAGGTAGATGCAATTCTTGCCGACGGCTCAGAAGCTACTTTCAAACCTTTAGGCCGGAAAGAGTTTGATCAAAAACTTAACGGCAACCCCAATCAACTGGAGAAGGCCATTTATCAGAACATATCCGATATCCTTTCGGACACAAAAAACCAGGAAGAGATTCGTAAAAACTTCCCCCACCCTTCCCTCACCCGCCGCAATATGGGGTATGCCATAGATGCCCTGCTCGATTCAGAGGTATTTACCGAAGGAGGTGAACCTTTTAACTTTTGCAAGCTTCTTGCCGGCTCAGAAGGAACACTTGCCTTTTCGCACCGTATAAAGCTCAACCTGATTCCGCTGCCTCCCAGGCATAAAGGACTGGTCTGTGCCCATTTCGAAACACTTGAACAGTCGCTGGAAGGCAATCTGGTGGCCCTGAAGCACAGTCCGGGAGCCATTGAACTGATGGACGATATCATCCTTCAGTGTACGAAAGAAAACATCGAACAACGCAAAAACCGTTTTTTTGTGAAGGGCGATCCGGGTGCCATCCTGATGATTGAATTTGCCTGCGAGACCGAAAAAGAACTCCTTGAGAAGGCTGAGGCTGTAGAAAACGATTTGCGTAAGGCAGGCCTGGGCTACCACTTCCCATTGGTTACGGGGGCAGATAATATTAAAAAAGTTTGGGCGCTGCGTGCAGCCGGGCTGGGATTGCTGGCCAACATCCCCGGCGACCGCAAAGGGGTACCGGGCATTGAAGACACCGCCGTACCACCATTTCTCCTACCTGCCTACGTGGCCGATATGAAAAAGGTGCTGGCCGGACTTGGGTTGAGCAGCGTGTACTATGCCCATATTGCCACCGGGGAAATCCATTTCCGCCCGCTTATAAATTTTAAGGACCCGGAAGATGTGGAACGCTTTGACCGGCTTATGAACGAAACCGCCCGGCTGGTAAAAAAATACGGCGGCTCCATGAGCGGTGAGCACGGCGACGGGCGTGTACGCGGAAAATTCATTCCCTTCATGCTTGGAGAGCACAACTACAACCTGCTAAAGCAATTAAAAAAAGCCTGGGACCCCAACAATGTCTTTAACCCGGGAAAGATAACCGATACACCTCCCATTACCGAAAGCCTGCGTGTGGTGCCGGGTGAGCCCACACCTGAATTTGAAACGGTGTTTGATTTCTCGAGGTACCGCGGTTATATGCGAAGTATTGAGAAATGCAACGGCTCGGGCGACTGCCGCAAGAGCGAGATTGTTGGTGGAACCATGTGCCCCACGTTCATGGCCACCCGCGACGAATACAAGACCACCCGCGGCCGGGCAAACGTACTGCGCGAGTTCATGTATGCCGGCAACGGGGAAAGCCCCTTCAGTCACCGTGAAGTTTATGACATCCTCGACCTCTGCATCTCATGCAAGGCCTGTAAAGCTGAGTGCCCATCCAATGTGGATATGGCCAAGATGAAAGCTGAATTCCTGCAGCATTACTACGACATACACGGCATCCCCTTGCGTGCGAAGCTCATAGCCTACCTCCCCCGCCTGAACAGGCTGGCTGTGCTCGTACGGTCGTTTTCCAATTTTATGATGGAAACTTCCCTGGTAAAAAAATATATCGGTATTGCCCCGCAGCGTAAACTGCCTGCCCTTTCAAAGCTCACCCTAAATAAATGGACCGGCAACGGCATTCCCATGCCCGATGAAGCCCCCAAAGGAAAGGTCTATCTGTTCAATGACGAGTTCACCAATTACAACGAGAGCGACATCGGCATCAAGGCCATCCTGCTGCTTACCCGGCTGGGCTACGAGGTGAAAATCCCACGGCACAGAGAAAGCGGCCGCACATTCCTTTCAAAGGGTCTGGTGCGCACCTCAAAAAAAATTGCCACCGAGAATGTGAAGCTGTTAATGGGTATCGTTTCGGAAGACACCCCGCTGATAGGCATTGAACCTTCGGCAATTCTGGCCTTCCGCGATGAATACCCCGAGCTGGTAGAAATGGAGTTGCAGCCGGCAGCGCAAAAACTTGGGAAGCTTGCCCTGCTGTTTGAGGAGTTCTTTGCCGCCGAAATGGCAAAGGGAAACATCACTCCGGGGCAATTCACCAGTGAGGAAAAACAGATTCTGTTGCACGGCCACTGCCAGCAAAAGGCAATCGCCAGCACCAATCCTACAATCCAGATGCTGTCGCTGCCCAAAAACTATTCGGTGAAGGAGATACCTTCGGGCTGCTGCGGCATGGCCGGCTCTTTTGGTTACGAAAAAGAGCATTACGACCTTTCGATGAAGATAGGTGAAATGGTGCTGTTTCCTGCCGTACGCGAAGCTGCTGAGGCAACTCTTGTTGCAGCTCCGGGCACCTCGTGCCGCCACCAGATAAAGGATGGTACAGGCAAAAAGTCGCTGCACCCTGTGGAGGTGATGTTTGAGGCACTGGAGAAGTAGAGGAGAAATATCAGCATTTGAACTACTGTTTCAGATTAAAAGATATATTACATTTATACCAAGAATCAGAAAAGATATTGCATTCCCGTTTAAATTTTCCCTGGAATTCGAAACAAAATACATTTATTTTCGTTCATCTAATAAAATAATTTATCAAATGATAGATAGAGGTCAGATCACTACGGAGCATTACGAGAAACTTGCAAATGTGCTGGGCAGGAAAAATGTACCGGAGAAAATTGAAAGTCCATTCGATTTTATTCGTTTTGCAAGTGCCGGTATCAATATTGACGTGATAGGTAATTTTAGCAACTATTTTAATTTGTCAAAGGAATTGGTTGCTCAAATACTGGATATTTCTGAACCAACATTGTATCGTTGGATTAAATCAAATAAAAATCTGGACAGGAATTTTTCAGTGAAGCTGTTTGAAATAGCGGATTTGTTCCTGTATGGCGAAGAGGTGTTTGGAAAATGGGATGGTTTCTTTAAATGGATATATTTACCAAATGATGCCCTGGGAGGTATGGAACCACAGGAATTAATTGAGATTCCCGGAGGCGTTTCAAAAGTTAAAGACATTTTAGGAAGAATAGAATACGGAGTATACAGTTAAGTTATGCTTGTATATAGAATTACTGGAAAGAAATATGCAGGCGACTTAACCGGAATTGGAGCTGCACTCTTTGGCGGACGCTGGAATAAAAAGGGAACACCGGTTTTATATACAGGCGAAAATAAGGAGATTGCTCTTTTGGAAACAGTTGTTCATACACCTCCGTTATTAATCCCGGCATTGGAAATTCTTACCCTTGAAATACCAGATGATTCAATAACTGCTATTGAGAAAATAAGCTTACCTAAAAATTGGGCAGTTTATCCTGCTCCTGCAATTTTATCAGAAATTGGGGAAAGATGGATTAAAGAAGGAAGGACAATTGCCATGAAAGTACCCAGTTGTATTATTCACAGTTCTTATAATTATATACTCAATTGCAGGCATTCGGATTATTCAAAGGTTAAACTCATTGATCAAAAAGACTTCAAATTTGATTCAAGGCTTAAAAAATAATAGTTACCAATAAAAAGAAGCTCTTGTGACATTTAGTAAATAATAAATATTAATGACATGACTCACTGGCATTTACGATTTTACAAATCAATGGATTGATAACATTAAAACACTTCGATTATGGATAAAAGAGAGGCTATAAAAATTGCAAAAAGGTATATTTCTAACTTAACAGGAAAATACAAAATTGATAAAGCTTATTTATATGGTTCCTTTGCCAAAGGAACAAATCATGCTGATAGTGATATTGATTTAGCAATTGTTATTCAGTCTGTTTCGGATATCATTGATATTCAATTTGATTTGATGCAAATGAGAACTGATGAAGATTTAATAATTGAACCTCATCTATGGAAAAAAGAGGATTTTAATAGTAACAATCCAGTAGTGGCTGAGATTCTAAATCACGGAATTGAATTAAACAACTATGCAGCCTGTGAAAACTGAAAGACTGATGTCCATCCTTTTAAATAAATCAGCTGCCAAAACCCCTGATGGAAACTACACAGCCTTGTGCCAGCAGATTTCAATTGTGTCTTTTCTATCTAACTATCAATAAATCTACAATAGATATTTTTTTTATTGTTGGCATCGAAGATTTACATTTACATCAATACTTTCCGGATTATATCGGTTATTTCTACGCATTGTTCTAGTTTCTTTTGAATAGTTGGATTATCCGTATGCTCTGGAAGTCGGCTTTTTAATTCTTTCTGCTCACCTTCACTTTTAATGCTTACACTCTTTTCCCCGCTAAAATAATAAGATGATAAAATATAATTTCCCTCTGAATTCAAATTCATATTAAAAGTGAGTTTCTCACCTTCACCTGAAAATGAACCTGTCATAGAAAGAGAAAGGCTGGATTTCTGACTGACCAGCCCAACTCCTTCCAGATGGTTGAGGTATAAAGTGATTTGCATGTCGAATGACATGGAGCCTTTAACTCCATCTTCATTAACATTCATTTTAGCTTTAGCCTGAGCCCTTTCGTCCAGGCGAACGGTTTCGATATTGTCACCTTTCCAGTTTATGATCTCCTTACCAATCACATAGATCTTACATCTCATTTCTAAATCCAAATCACCGGAAATATCAACTACTTCTTCCATAAAATTTTCCAGGTCAATTTCTGGTTGGGTTTCCCATTTATCACCAACTACCAATGGAATTTTTAAGTACACAGGATTTTTGACCTCAATAATATCACTATGACCCAGCTGAATGGCTCGCAGATAAATGGCATCAGTCGTTTTCTCAAAATATCTGATTGTGTAGGTGGTTTCATAATCGACCGTTTCGGTTTCCCGTACGGGATAAAGTGTATATGTACCACTGTTTAAACTCACCGGTTTGGGAGTGTTTACTACCAATTCAGAAGTACATGAATAAGAATCATCAAGTGATTCCGTATCTCTTTCTCCCTGGTAATTCATGGTCACTTTTCCGGTTACACTTTCGTAACCTGAATATTTCCAGTAATTGACTTCATTGAAAGGGAAATAATCACCATTATAAGTTGTTCCCTGTTTTTCAGTTAATGGTGCAGCGTATCCATCAACAAAGGAAAAATAATCGTCATCTTTTTTGCAACTTAAAATAACAAGGAAAATAATAACTGGTAACAGAAGGATAAGAAAATTTGATTTTTTCATAATTTCTGCCTATAAAAGAGTTAAACCCTATTTTTATGCCTGCCTGAATACTATTTGTATTTCCTCAGGCAAAGCTTGTAGTTTCCTTTGGGCGTTTCAGAGTTTTCAAAATTTCAAACCCAATGAAAACTTTAAGACCCTGTGGCTTGCAACTGTGCCGTCACCGGTGTAGGCTGAAACATTTGCTAATCCATAATCATAAAAAAGGCCAACCAGTACTCTATTAAATTCAATTCCTGCTCCTGCTGTTATTCCATAATCAAGGCGTTTTAAATCATCATCTTCTCCTGAACCCCAATCAATGTCTTCATCAACAGAAACATCATATCCTTCTACTGAGGCATCGGCAGTCACTTTACCACTTATACCAATACCAATATAAGGTCCGGCTGAAACAAATACTTTCACCCCTTCGCTCACTTCACCTAAAACTTTGAGTGTTAAAGGAATGTCGGCATAATACAGTTTAGATTTTGCAGTAACATCAAAACCATCTTCTTCTTCTGTTATCTTAAATCCTTTGGTATTCAGGAACAAACCTGTTTCAAAAGAAACCATTTCGCTAAAGGGATAATCAATTGTAACACCGGCATGAAATCCGGGATTCATCTGGTAGTCGCCACTGTATGTTCCGTCTTCATCTTTGTCCAGCATGTTGGCCATACTTAAACCACCTCTTATACCAAATGTTTGGGCATAAGATTGAAAACTTAATGAGCTTACCAAGAGGATCAGCAGAAATTTTGTAATGTTTTTCATAATAGTTAAGATTAAAAATTATTTTATTATTCCCTACTCTTCAGGCTTTTCGGTTTCGCCCCGTTTTTAAAATGGTTGCCGGCTCCATTTTATTCATCAATATACTCGTGTTGTTTGAAAAATTTTCAAAATGATTTGAGTTTAGTGTTACTTCTTTTCATTGCTCACCACTTACCGAGAAAATAATATCCTGTGCATATGGTCCGATCTCTGTTACTCGTATATATTTTATGTAATTCCTTTTTTTTATTAGTCATTCCCCTATTTCGGCATCACTATAAAATCTATCCTTGAAGCATAATCACTAAAATATTGATTAAATCTCCATTTAATTTTATTCACTCCAGCGTTGCCAATGTAATTTACGTTATTATTTTATTATAATTCTTTTGTTTTCAAATACTTTATCTCCTCTTAATTCAACAATATAGATTCCTGTTTTGAGGATTCCTCTATTTAATACAAATTTATCTGATTTAATATTATCCATTTCATATACTTTTTTTCCCGAAGTACTAAAAACTGACAATTTATAATTGGAGTGAGAAGAATTACTAAATTCAATTGTAGTTTTAACCGAGAAAGGATTAGGGTAAATATTTATTTTTCGAAGTGAATATTCGTCAATTCCTGTAGGGATGGTGACTGTCACTACCCAATCCTGTACAGTTGTTCCATCTTCAGCAGTTACGGTGTAAGTTACCGGGTTGGTGAAATCGTTGGAAGTTGTTCCGCTGGTTTGTGCAACACCTCCGACTTCAGCTGTTGCTCCGTTGGAAAGAGTGAATGTTGCAACCAGGGCGGTCAGGTCTGTACCCGATTCTACTTCAATGTCAACCGTGTGATTTACTTCATTGATTGAAGCTGCACCGGTTTGTGGCGGAATGCCGAAACTGCAGGTGAGGAAATCGTTTTCTTTAGAAAGCTGAGTATCAAATTCAATAATTACATCATCGATATACCATCCTGAGCTTTCTGAACTTGGAGTTGCAAAAAAATAAAAAGCAATCTGAACCGATTGTCCTGCATAGCCAGATAGATCAAAATAGGTATTAGTCCAAATATTGCTTCCGGTACTCGTATAAGAAGAGGATATATCAACCCAATCAGTTGAGCCATCTACTTTAATCTGCACTTTTCCATAATCGTATGA
>JAWLGR010000064.1:0-13571 GCA_041684965.1 Mariniphaga sp. | reverse complement strand
ATGCCTGAAGATATAAAGGATTGTCTTTCAGTGATGTTGATATCTCGGTTAGTTGTTAACAAAAAAAAATGAAGTTCGGTTTTTAGACAGTCTGACGGTCAGCGGTATGAAAAGTTGCCGATTGCGGGCGATTCCTTATCAAGTTACACAAAAGTTGAAGCGGACGACAACCCTTGAATATACTACTATCCCGGCAATTTTTATACCGCGTGTTGTGCAAAGTAGTTATTTTTTCAATATCCACGTTGAACAAATCATTTCATTTTCAATCAATTTGCACTCATCAATCTGATTTGACATATATCGCTCAAAAATCTGCGTCTTCTCCGGATTGGCTTTTTTCAGTTCTTCAATCCGTTTATTTATATATATGTTATTCTCGTTATTAATTGTTCTGATTTTATCTGTTTCCCAGAATATTTTGTCAATAGTCTCTAAACCTGATTTATCAAGTTGTTCCAATAATTCCGTTTCAGACGGTAAACCTTCAATCTTTGCTTTATTGTCTGGGGTAAAGGCAATTTCTAATATTAAATATCCTGAATCAAATATGCAATTTTGCAAACGAGAAATTGTTCCATACACATCTCCAAGAATTCCTGAGTCATAACCATAAATTACAATGTCATACTTTTCATGTTGGTCAATAATTTTTAATAAATCTCTTGAAGCAAATTCTAGTCGGTCACTAACAGAATTTTCAATTGAATGTTCGATTGCTGATTCAATAAATTCAGGTACAATATCAATTCCTAATCCTTGAAAGTTCAATCTATTTGCCAAATAAATTAAAACGGCTCCTTTCCCACAGCCAAAATCAATAATCTTTTTCAGTCTTTTTGTGTCTACATGAGTATCAATCAACTGATATATGTAATCAGGAATACTACCAAGTCCCCATAAATCCTGAAGTACATATGGAATGTATTTTTCCATTTCCTTGTCTTGCAAGTCAAGGGAATCTAAAAAATCTTGATTTATTTTATCCATAAAGCAGAATGTTTCTTACTATTTTGCACAACGCCCACATGTATGAAACGATGGGGGCTTGCGAGCGACGTTTTTGTCTGCCGCTAATAAATTTGCTCTGAGGAGTGGAGTTGCCTATACACACATAAACCCCCAATATTTTATACATGATGTTGGCAGCTGGTGTTTATTCAGTTTCAGTATTCAATCTCCAACGGTATTCCAGTTGCTGATTCAACTAGTATCCTTACATCATTTAAACCAATCTGCCCCTTAAAGATATTTTTTTCTTTAATCAACAGGTTGATTTTTCTATGTAGTTCTAACGGGTCGGATTTCGAGACTTTTTCTACCGAGTCTACTCCTAATTCGTATAGGATTTGGGCATATGTCACCCCAACCCATTTGATTCTTGACAAGTCTGATAGTTTGGTTAATTCTATGATGTCTGTTTCGGATAACTCTGTTAAATCTGCAAGTTTGAGTCTGTCAGATTTAGTTATAACCATAGCATACAGCTTCTCGGTATTGGTTATTCCAACTTTATGCAATTTACCTACCGTTTCACTTGAAATCCCAATGAAATCGGCAATTTTATTAGGCTTTGGAAGAGTACTGTTTAATTCTCTAAGCAAAATTGTCAAAAAGTCTGCCGATAAGCACTCAACCTTTGACAACTCATTAAATCTATCCTTTTTCTTAAGTAACTGAATAAGCTCCTTAACATTTTCAATACCAATATTTTTAAAGTACCCAAATCGCTCATCTAAATTGTCTTTAAGGCTCATTCTGCTCGGGGGTAAATAAGCTGACTCCAATTGAGCTTGGTAATCATCAATTGTAATTTTCTCTAAGTCTATATAGTATCCCATTATTTTAGACCTAATGTTAGTATCTGTCTTGGTAGGGGGCTTCTTCTACACTTGCTGCTAACGTTCAAGTGCTAATTTTCGTAGCGGATTTCGAAGTGCGTTCCTGTCCACCAGAAATGAACTGCGAAACGAATATCTGCCGCTGAAATATGCACGGACATCGCTATGAAATTTGCACTCCTGTTACCCGCAGTTTATTTCTATTGGCTAATTCGGGTACTATTTCTATACAAAATTTCAGGATCTAAATCTGCTTCATTAGCCCATTCAATAGAATCAAAACAAGGTTTAACAGTTTTAAACATCAACGGATCTTTAAGCTCTTGAAAAATCCCCAAATCCAGATATGGTTTCATATCAAATTGTCTCACCTCTCCATTCTCATAACTTAGAAGTAGCATATAGTCATTTTGGGTCTTTACTTCTTTAATTGCTAAATACATATCTGTTTATTTTAAAGGTTCTATTTTAAATGGTTTTTCTCCATTTTGACATAATGCCCAATCCGCCAACAATTCATCTTTATGAATCTCTATCCAGGCTTGAATCAGCCGAATCTGTCTGATTGGTATATCGCCATCAATCAAATCGCCATCAATTATTTCAAAAGTTGCTTTTGTATCCTGATAATATGCATGTATGTGTGGTGGATTATGTTCTTTTGGAGCAAAATACATTTTGATAATTATCCCGTAAAACATTGATATTGTTGGCATGTTATATTTTTTCTCAAATATACAAATATCTTGTCACTCATTCTTGTATCAATGGTTTTTAGTCACCCAAATTGCGGGTAACGGTTAGGTGCAAATTTCTGGGGCGGGTAGCGTGCGATTTCCTGTCCACGGGCAAGGGAAATCGGGCGTGAACCCGCCGATCTCGCACCACTTCCGCCGCCCTAAAATTTGCACAGTGTAGGTTCGTTTCAAGCACTTATTGGACTTATTTTTATTTGTCCTCCAATTGCTCTTAATACTTTCATTATTGTTTCAAACTGAGGTTTTGATCCATCTGATAAGGCCTTATATAAACTTGGTCTGCTAAGTCCGGTTTCCTCTGCAATTTTTGTCATTCCAATTGATTTTGCAATATGACCAATCGCTGTAATCACATCTGAATTATCTCCTTCTTCCAACACAGTATTAAGATATTCAGCAATCATTTCATTATTATCTAAATAGTCTGCAATTTCAAATTTTGAAGTTTCCATATTCGTTATTTTTTTAATTTTCGGAATAGCTTTTTTGCCTTTTCAATGTCTTTTTGTTGAGTCGATTTTTCTCCACCAATAAGTAAAAGAATGATTTTTCCTCTTTTTTCTGTATAATAAATCCTGTATCCCTTAGCATAATCTATTTTTAATTCCAGGATTCCATCACCAACGGGTTTATATTCTCCAAAATGTCCATCTCGCTCAATCTTTTGAATGCGAAACAATATTTTCGCTTTGGCTCTTAAATCCCTTACTTTTTTAAGCCATTTATCAAACTCAACTGTTTTTTCAATAAAGTACATTTAAGATGTATTCACTTGGATACAAATTTAAGAAAATCTTTATTACCGTGAAAGAATTTTGATAGAAAATGAACCATAACGGTTACGTATATGAAACGTTTGGCATTTCGAAGCACTTTCCTGTCAAGTTACGTGTGCTTTTGATACGAGCCGGGACGCTCGATAAACCACTGAGTGCCAAATGTTTTATATACGATGTTGGCAACTGGTGTTCATTTATTTCTGTCTGTTTGTTAATTATTTAGCTTTTATTTTCTTGTCATTCTCAGTCTGCACCAACCTATCCACGAAGCACAAATTTATTTTGTTTTTTTGAGCGGAGGCAATCCTAAAACCGCCCTGAAAGGCGGTTACGTGGGCGGGAAAGGCGGAAGCTCTTTTGCAAGCCTTTAAATTTAGCGTTGGCTCGTGTGGGCTTGCAAATGTGCTTACGACTGTGGGCTGGCAATTAGTTGGATTCATTTGATTTGTCCGAAATAATCAGAGTTGATGGTATATTTTTTAGCCATTCAAGTTTTTGTTCTATAGCTTTTTTCCAACCAGTATCGCTTATTATCATCAGATTTTGTTTTGACAATAGGTCTAAAGATATTGTTGAAACTTTTATACTGTAAATATGATTTGGGGCAATTTGCTCAATACGCTTTATTGATTCTTTTAGATGGATGTTGTTTTCTATAATGCCATATAGGTCAACAAATGTGATTTGCGCCCCTGAGTTTTTTATTAGTTTTTGTGTGAATGGCAAAGTTGATATGTCTTTTTCAGAAAGGAATGGTACTATTATTAAATTAGTATTGACTATGCCTTTATCTATCAAGATGCCTACAGAAATTTCACTTTTTGAAAGAATTAGTTGTGTTTTAGTGTCAAAAGGTATGTTGCCAAATAAACTTTTTTTACCAACAATTTGATTAATAAGTCTATCAGGGCTTATAATTCTTGTAGTAAATCCCAATATACTACCTAAAAGATTGCCTTCAAATATTGATTTTCCAATACCTATTAAAAGTAAATCATAGTTACCTTTGTTTGCAATTTCTGTTATTTCTGGTACAATGTCACCTGATGCTTTAAACAGCGTAGAAATTTTCTGATTTAGAAATCTCGATTCATCAATAATTGATTCAAAGCTCTCTGTTTCATATTGTTCAACATTATACTGATGTATTTCGCTGCTTGGTGCGAGGTGCATAACAGTGATGGTCGCATTTTCATGTAATTCTTTAGTAAAACTGTGTGCCAAACGTAACAAAGACTTGCCCATTTCCGGATTAGCAAAAGAGATCAGAATATTGTATTTACTGCTTCTGCTAATTTCACGAGCCGTTTGTGACGATCCGGAATCGAATATTTTATTGATTAAAGTTAACACAGGAGCTGTCATCAATGTTGTTGCCAATGCCATTAATACCAACATTGTGAAAATTTCTGAGGAAAAAACACCCAAATCATAACCAATGTTCAGGATTATTAATACCATCAATCCCCTTGTATTTAAAAGAGTACCTAATACAAAGCTATCTTTCCAGTTTTGACCGAAAACTTTTGCTGCCAGAGTAGTCCCTAATAGTTTTCCGGAAATGGCAACCAAGATTATCAATCCAGTGGTTTTCCATAATTGAGGGTCGCCAATTAGCCCGATTTGTGTGCGAAGCCCTGTGAAAACAAAAAACAGCGGCAATAGAAGGACAATTGACACATCTTCTACTTTATCTATAAATAAGTTTCTGAATTTTATATTATCAGGCATAATTGCACCGGCTAAGAATGCTCCAAACAATGCATGTATCCCGATTACTTCAGAAATGAATGCAGATAAAATGAGCATAGTAAAAAATATAGCAACAATAGGTTTGCTTAGGTTTTCTTTTGACGGGTGCAATTCTCCTATCCGTTGAAGAAACGGACGGACAAATTTAATCATCAGGAAAATGTAGATTAACCCGAAAATTATTGTGTAAGATGCACTTAAGAAGGAACCCGACCTGACTATTGATATGATAACTGCCAGTAATGACCAAACCAGCAAATCGTTGGATGCAGCACAAGCCATCACTAAAGTGCCTGTTTTGGTTTTATGTATCGCCCTTTCCTGTGCAATCCTTGCCAAAACAGGGAAGGCCGATATACTCATGGAGACACCGAAAAACAATGCAAATGATACAAAGGAGACATTAACCGGGGCAAAATTTGGGTAAAGAAAATAAGCCAGTGACAAACCTGCAATAAAGGGGAATACAGCACTTGCATGACCTATAACTATGGCTTCGTTTGCTTTCGATTTTAAAACCCTTAAATCAAGTTCAAGTCCAACTGTAAACATGAAAAGAACTAACCCTAACTGGCTTACAAAATGAAGGTTGTCTAATGATTTTAAGGGGAAAATCATATTCGATATTTCAGGAAAGTATAAGCCCAACAATGATGGCCCAAGTATGATTCCTGCGATAATCTCTCCAATTACAACAGGTTGGCCAATTTTTCTAAACAACCAGCTTATAATGCGTGCAACAAATATAATAACAACTATTTGGATAAGCAGGATTGACAGAGGATGTTGCAAATTTGCTTTGATAAGTGTAGAAAAATCACCTAAATTTTCATGTTCAATATTTAATGCAGTAATTTCTAATTCATTTTCAAGTTTTGACCCGCCTAAAATGATAAAAAACAATGCGATAGTTAAAATACATATTATTGTTATATAGAAAAATATGTATTTATATCCTTTCATTTAACATTACAATTTGTTTTTAACAATAACCTGAGCCAATATACAACAATTAATTTTCAGCAAATTCATAAAAATTATTATCACTTTTATCATAAGGAATGCCCGGATAGGCGATGATGAAATTATAATCGTTGAAGTTGGTAGCAAGCCGTTTTGGGAGTTTATCGGCAAAAGGAATCCAACTCATGGTTTGCCGGCGTGCCCCAAAAGCGAAAAGAATATCGTTCTTTCTAACATGAGATGAGAATTCAATTAACTGATTACCATCTTCGGAAAAAACATGGTATTGAACTTCGACATTTGTTTTCTTACTATTCATTGTAGATTTTATAATATCCGCTATTTCATTTTCCATGGTTAATAAGAGAGGTGCGTTTATACCTTTTGCAAGGCTTAAAAGCGATTTCAGTACAGCATAAAAGCCGGGTTCTTTTATTGATGTTGTTGGTATATATGATACTATCCTTGAATTGCTCATGATTGATTTTTCCAGTTTGCAAACAAGAACCGATTGGCTACTTTGCTCTAGCAATTGGTCAAGTACACTACCAAATACGCGCTCCCGGGCTGAAATTTTACCATTCCATCCAATAATCAGTAAATCGGCATGTTCTTCTAAGGCCGCACGGGTTATGCCATTGGCAATATTTACATCTATACGTTTTAACCTATTAAGTTTTACCCCTGCGGAAATTGCATAATCAGATGCATGACTTAGCATGGTATCAACTTTATCCATTTCATCATCGAGTTTTGCTTGTTCTGTTAGAACAGAAAGAACTGAAATCTGGTCAATAGTATGGTTTTTAAGTACTAAAGCAACCGATAGTAAATGAAGGGCTGTGGCAGGGTTTGAAAGAGGAACTAAAACGTGGGGCAACTTTGTGCTTTTAAATTTTTCTCCTGCATTTTCATGAGCAATTTTCTTTCCGAAATGCTCCACTATCCAGGGTCCAATAATGCAAGTAACCAAAATCATAAGAACCACCCCATTTAATACTTCATCTCCAATTATCTTAAGCCTGTACCCAACAAGTGTGGCTGCGAGTGTTGCCGCTGCTTCGGTGGTTGTAAGGCCAAAAATAACCATGCCTTCAGCCTGGGTAAATTTGAATATTTTTTGGGTGATTTTAGACGAGACATATTTCGTGCTAACGTTTGTTGCGAGCATGGTAGCCATTATAATCCATGAAGCAGGGGATTTTAACAAAACTTCAACATCAACAATCATCCCGATATATAACAGGAAAAAAGGGATAAAAAGGGAATTGCCTACAAATTGCACCCTGTTCATGAGCTGGCTCGATGCCGGAATCATACGGTTAAGGACAAGCCCGGCAAGAAAGGCCCCGACAATAGGTTCAATTCCTATTACTCTTGCCATAAATGAACAAAAAAATGTCACTGCAAGTACAAAATGAAACTGAACAACCCCATCGTCAACAAACCTGAAAAAGAGTCTTCCGATTATTGGCAAAAGATATACAACAGCAAGAAAATAGATAGTTGACAGGATTGTTAAGGTAATCCAGAAATTGAAGTCGAGCGCTCCGTTAACAGATCGTGCCACAACAGCCAAAACCAATAATGCAAGGGTGTCGGCTAATATGGTTCCGCCAACAGTTGTTAAAACTGCCCTGTTTCGTACAATCCCCAATTTTGTAATTATAGGGTAGCCTACTAAAGTATGTGAAGCAAACATGCTGGCAATTAATATGGAAGCCGTCCATGAGAAACCCATTAACCGAAATAAAAACGTCCCCACAACCTGTGGAATACTAAAAGTAATAAGACCAAATACAATGCTTTTATTCTTGTTTTTTTTAAAGTCCAGCAGGTTTATATCCAAACCGGCCAACAACATGATATACAACAACCCGATTGCCCCTAATAGCTCTATTGCAGATGACATGGCAATTATATTCAACCCATTTGGGCCAACAATAACCCCGGCAATTATAATCCCGACAATTCCCGGAAATTTTATTTGACGGAAAAGGATTGGTGATATCAGAATTATTAAAAGCAATACAAAAAACAATAATACATTGTCGTTTATTGGCAAACTGATCTCACTCATTTATTAAATATTTTATTAATTGATTCTGTGGGCTATAAATTCTACTTTCGGGCAATAATCACAAGTGGTTGCCTGCCATATACCCTTTATTTTGTTTGGCTCGCGACCAGTCAGTCTGAAATAGATGCTGATTTCTGTATCAAAACCGCAGAACCTGCCTGATGTGGACGATTTCAATACCTGGCGAGCATAAAAGTATCTTTTGCCAGCTGGCGCCATCCAGACTTGGTGTTGCCCGTCAAACTGCATTAACAGGTCTTTACCTTTTTTTTTCAATGTAAACGTAGCCGGAGTGTCCGTAAATTCGATTTCCACGCAATGATACGTGATAGCCAGATGTGTTTTTTCATTAAGTTGCCAGATACTGGGTAGATGAACAACCACAGGTTCAATATTCTTGGGCTCCCCTAAAAGCGAAACAGCAGAACCATCACGGAAATTGCATGCGCTTAAAAGACCAAAAGCCAAAATACCTATGCCCGCCAGCCTAAGAAATTTTTTTCTATTATATTTTCCATGAATCATCTTTGCTAAGTTTGATAATCGAAGTTTATAATCTCCCCTTTAAATAACCGCGTATAATGCAAAGTTGCAACTTCCTCAGGCTGAAAATTTGCACTTGAAGCGTAGTGCCCTGAAATTGGAATAAAAAAGAGAAAACTTGTAATCAAATTAAAAAGCCTATAGGAGATTTCCCGGAAAAAATGCTGTTATCACTCCAAGCATAATAAAACAAGAAATTGATAAAAGGATTTTCGCAGCGATTTCCTTATGAATTATGAAACCCTTTATCGTGCGACCTTCACCTTGCCTGAGAAGAGATTCTTCACCTGAAACTAAGTTTAGCCCTTCCGAGTACATCGGGCTGATTAACTGAATGGCAGCGTCATAAATCCAAAAAATTATCAGGGTCATTTTCATCTTTCCATAAGTGAAAAATAGCCCTAAAAGAAAAAACAATCATCTTCAATAAGATTAAAATCATTATTATAAATCCAAATATCTGCCAGCAACTGAATTCCATTGCTATAGTTTCTTTCTTATATTTCTTAAATTAAAATAATTACGATTAAAGGTAAAAAGAAAGCAATAAATCAAAAGAGGCGTTGTAAGGAGAATTATTATAAATGTAACTACCAGCAATTAAACTGTAATTAAACTTTTGCTATGTTGTGATTTTTTCCATAAAGTCATTTCTAAAATTATCGCTTAATGTAACCAGTAAAGGTTTACCGGTCGATAACATGACCTTAGTCGTGATTTCATCATTGGAAAAGAATGTTACTGCTTTTATGGCAATGGCTTCCCTTTTATTTACCTGACAAAATTCCATGCAAGGCAACATATTCAAAAGTGCATTGAATGTATAGTTTTTGGCTATTAATAAAGAACCGTCCTGCAAAATAATGATCTTGTCCCTGCTATCAACATCTGATGTGTGAAAGTACATTATCTGGTCAAAGAAGATAATCGCCTTTCCTTTATCTGTATTTAGTTGGATGTAGTTTTTTGAATTTGGTAAACTTTGGAAATGTTTCGCAACCTTTTCTATTGCTTTTTCAAGTCGTTCTTTAGATAAGGGTTTGCGAATATAGTCAACAGCATTCAAGTCAAAGGCATCGGCTGCATATTCTTTATAAGCTGTTGCAAAAATAACAGGTTTTCCGGAAAGAAGATTGGCTATTTGTAAGCCACTTATTTGGGGCATTTCAATATCTAAAATGCAAAAGTCAAATTCAAGGTTTGATACTTCCCTAAGCAATATTTCAGGATTATCAAATGCTTTTACTACCTCAAGGCCTGGTATTTGTTCGCAAAGCATTTTCAGGTATGACAAGCCTGGAAGCTCATCGTCCAGCAATATGCATCTTAGATTTGTATTCAATTAAGTTTAGTTTTAAATGGGCAATAAATACTCCTTCTTCAATAAAGCGGTCAAGTTTATAACAATCCCTGTAAATAACATTGAGACGTTGTTCTAGTGTCTCTGTCCCAATTCCACTTTTTTCTTTCTTTAATGGAGGTTTGGCTGAAATCTTATTTGCTACTTTCAAAGAAAGGCAATGCTCTTTAAATTCAAAAATTATTGAAATAAAAGCATCCGGGCTCTGTAAATCCGCATGTTTAAAGGCGTTCTCAATTAAATCCACAGTTATCATAGGAACAACTAGCTTTTGTTCAAATAAAGGTTCCGGGTCATTAATTTTTGATTTCACCTTTAATTCAAACAATGGGCTAATTTTAATTTTGTTAATTTCAATAAGGTTTAACGCAAAATTAATTTCATCTTTAGGGGTAACAAAACCTTTCCTGCTTTCATACAAAATGTAATCCAGTACACCTGCAAGCTTATCAAGGGAAAAATAAGTCTGATATGCATGTGATTGAATAGAATTCAGGATATTCTTAAATAAATGAGGATTAAGTTTTGATTCTAATGATTCAAGTTTTAACCCGCTATATCTTTCTTCAAGTTCCTGATATTTTAATTCTATTTTCTTTGTTTTAGTATTGATCCTTGAAATTTTGAGAAATAAGAAAACTGAAATGGCAACTAACATTAATATCAAACAAATTGCGATGATAAAATATGTCATTAATATGCTTTGTTCAATTTTCATAATAGTTCAAAGGTAATCATTTTCGTCTGTGCGTTGCAAGATTCAGGCTCTTTTGGCTGCGAAGCGTTAGCCGTTGTGTGGGGGCAGCAAAATGTGCCTGAATGTGCGTTGGGCTGCATTTCTTCCTTTTTTTTGTGGGCGGGAAGAAAAAAACAAAATAAATTTCCATCAAATTTGCACTGTCCTGTCAAAAACTAAATCCTTTCTTATTTTAATTTTGTCAATATCGTATCTGTCTGCTGTGTCGCACTTACACTTGTTGCCAACGTTATAGTATTTTATCCGTCGTTTCCGCAGAACTGTTTTATGGTCATAAATTTAATATAATTTTAAACGTAGAAAATAGCAGAATAAAAATGATGGATAAAATATAGTTGGACGATGCCGCGGCACTAAGTTCAGGATCTATTCTATGTGCTTCTTATAAGCTGTGTTTTTTCCATTAGCTGTTTGCCTCTGTTGGATATTCGACCATTTGACACTTTTTGTTTTATATGTTTATTAAATTCCTTTGCTGCAGACATACTTCTCCTGTTTCATTTTTATCATGACGGTTGACTTTTTACTGTAATTTATAAAGAACGCTGTTGTATTTGTGCTATCCCGATGCGATGGGTATGCTTTGCCTCTGCAAGATTCCTTCTTTGCATTTGGGACATCTTACCGGATCATTGCCTGTAAGTGTCCGGTAAACTTCATAAGCAGTTAATCCTTCCAATACCGGCAAAAAAAGAGTCTTTCCCGATAATGCTATTGCCTGTTGCCGTTTTGTGTTAATATTGGCTGTAGCCAGTATTCCAAAATACCGGATTTTATAAAACCCTTTTGGTAATACATGCATCATGAATCTTCGGATAAATTCTATGCAGGAAAGTGTGGTTATTTCCTGTTTCTCCTTTTTACGGTAATTTTTAAACCTGAAAGTAACTTTATTATCTTCAACATTAATAAGTCTGCTGTTTGAGATAGCTACCCGGTGAGTATACCTGCCAAGATAAGCCAGTACACTGTTTACTCCACCTAAAGCTTTTTTGGAATAAACATTCCAGTTCTTTTCATACAACTTCTTTTTGATTGCTGATACATCGGTAAATCCTTCCGGTAATTTAAAGGCATTTTCATTATGTTGCTCAATCAGAAGCCTGACCATAATTCCACGGAACATTGCTGACAAAGCCTTTACAGGGACAAAGAACTTTTTGGGCGCTTTAATCCATTCCATGCCATCTTCTGTTAACCCCCCAGCCGGAACCAGCATGTGGATATGCGGATGGTAGGATAGGGTTTGTCCCCATGTATGTAAAGCAGCTACTGCTCCTGTTTCTGCTCCCAGGAACTGTGGGTTTTTGCCTGCGTTATGTAATGCCTGCGATGCAGCATCGAAAAGTAGTTTGTAACACAAGTTTTGGTTGATGTAAAAAAGTGGATTCAAAAGGTGTGGTACAGAAAATACAATGTGGAAGTATCTACCGGGAATCAACCTTCCTTTTAGTTTATCAACCCACTGTTCCTGTTTTAGAAACTGGTCCCGATAGCTATCGGGAGGCAATGCCTGTTGTGCCACGAGTTATAGGCCTGTTGTTTATGTGCGCACTGGTTGCAGGTATTAATATGCCCACCGAGTTGGGATGTCCGGCAATCCACAATTGCATTGAATGCCTTTTGCTGTTCAGGACAAAGGTGATTTGTCAGCATAAATTCTTCATGGTAAGAATTAAAAATTGCTGCCACCTCTGCTTTATCTTTTTTACTTTCACTCATAGCGTTTTATTTTTGAGGTGAAAGCAAATCAGGTAAATCAGCTAAATTGGGATTTGCCAGGTGAAGGTATATGGAAGTAGTTTTCATGGCATTGTGCCCAAGCAGCATTTGCAGATGTTTAAGGTTTATACCCCTTTCCAGCATGTGGGTAGCAAAGGAATGCCTTAAGATATGCGGGTAAACTTCTTTTTTGATGCATGCTTTGCCGGCTGCAACTTTCACGATCTTGTGAAAGCTGGTGGCAGAATAGGGAATGCCACGTTTTGCCCCTTCAAAAAGATAGGTTTTAGGACGATAAAGTTTGTAATACTGTCGCAGGTAAAGGATTAAATTTGCTGGAACAGGTACTTCCCTTGATTTTTTACCCTTGCCCTGTATAATACGAATTACATTCCTGGATGAATCAATATCCTTTAATTTAATATTTAACAGTTCTGCCCTGCGTATCCCTGTAGCATAGGCAAGGGTTAAAATCATCCGGTGTTTTACATTCTTTAGAACATGGATTAACCTCAATGCTTCATCCTGTGATAATACATGTGGAATTTTTTTCTCCCGTTTAGGACGTTGCAACCGGAATTCTTCCCATTGGTTTCCCAGTACATCAACCTGTAGAATTTTCCATGCACTGATGAGCTGGTTTATACTGGAAACGGATACCTTTTTTGAATGAATTAGATGGTAGGCATACGATTTAACTTCATCTTTCGATATTCTATCTGGTGATTTTTTATAGAACTTCGAAAGATTGGAAATGGCAACAAGATAACTGGTTACAGTGCGTTCACTGTAATTGCGGATGCGCAACTCTTCGGTCATCCGCTCGCGTAATGTTTTTTTTCATTGTATTTTATTTTGTGTGTATAAAGGAAAACGGAAGTTAGCGGCAAAGGTTACCGCCAGAGGCGGTTTCGTTCAACGTTAAGAATATAAACCGGTGCTTTGGTTGCGGGTTGATTTTGCGCGGCACTGGTATATATTTTTTGTTGAACGTTGTGCTTTGTTGCTATTTTATT
>JAWLGR010000128.1:0-2510 GCA_041684965.1 Mariniphaga sp. | reverse complement strand
CTTTATAAGGAATACACCATTTTTCAGGCCAGGTTATTTAAATGCTTTAAGTAGAGTAGAACCAAAACTTATCCGTGATACGAAAGACACTTCCTATTTCTTTTATATAAATGGTGTGGTACAGGTTACCAAGGAAGGGTTTTATGGACCAATACCGTATGAAAAATTTGGGCATCTGGTTTGGGAACACCACATAATTAAAAGAGAATTCAGAATAAATGAGATCTACGAAGCACCTGTGTTCGCTACTTTCATTAACAGGTTAACAAATCAAGATTCTGATAGATATAATTATTTGTGCTCTTTAATTGGTTATGCCCTGCATAATTATAGAACCAGTGAAAATACAAGGGCAATAATTCTCAATGATGAAACTATAAATGATCAGCCAGAAGGAGGAAGCGGGAAAAGTTTACTGGCAAAATCTTTGGGATATTTAAGAAATCAGGTGATAAAAGATGGAAAAACATTTAACCCCAAAAAGTCGTTCGAGTATTCGGATGTAGATGAAACCACAGATCTGTTGTTAATAGATGAAACGAGTGAATATTTTTCATTCGAAGATTTGTTCTCAGTAATAACAGATGGAATTACAATAGAGAAAAAATTTGGGAATAAAGACGTTTGCCGATTGAATATTCCCCTCTATTTATAATTACGACAAACAATGTTATAAGTGGCTATAGTGGTTCCTTTAAACGAAGACAATACAATGTAGATATTCACCACCACTTTAATTATCGCTACAGACCTGTTGATGAATTCGGTCATACCTTTTTTACCGATTGGGACGAAGAAGAATGGCTGAAATTTGATACGTTTATGTTGCTTTGTGTTAAATTTTATTTAGCTAATAGTATAGCACATTACCCTGAGGAAGTCAACATGAAGAAAGATGCTATTCGGGCAACAAATCAGACCTTCTACGAATGGTTTGAAGATGTTAAACAAGATTTCCAAATTCTAATCAGCACAAACGATGCATTGGCAAGATATCAGGAAGAGACTGGAGATAAAATATCACCCAAAAAATTCATGTCTTAACCCCCGTTAAATCGGACAGATTTTTCCAAAAGGTTTGAGTTCATTTCAGTATTATCACTTTGAGTTTTTTGAGGAATTTTCAACAAAAATGATTCATTTCTGGAAGTTGAAGGGGCATTTTCTTTGGCCCCTTCGGTATCATTTCCGTTGGTCAGTTTATTCCTGGCGGGTTGCTCTCCAGCATTGCCCGGTTCCGCTTCAACTGACTTGTTAAAGTTACTGATTTCTTTTTCAAAATAATCATCCCATTTCTGTTGTGGAGTTATGTATCCAATTCTACCATGAATCCTGCGATTATTGTAAAAATCAACGTAAGCAGCAATGGTGAGTTTTGCTTCATAAAAACCATCAAATTCAAATCGTTGCACCACTTCTGTTTCAAGAATGCTGTGATAAGCTTCAATGTAAGCATTTTCTTCGGGTGTGGCTACATGAGTAAACTCCTGGTTCGCTTCGGCAGCACGCAAAAACTGCCTTACATCGTTGGCAATGAACTGGGAGCCGTTGTCATTACGGATATTTACACCTTTAATGCCATGTTCAAGGTTAACTTCACGGAACAGGTTGATCACATCAATCTTCCGGACGCTTTTCTGCAATATCCATCGCAATACTTTCCGGGAATAAACATCCAGGATAGTGAGCAGGAAGTAATAGCGTTTTTCGCCATGTACCCAAATGTACTTGATGTCCAGGCACAAGTATTCCATTGGCTTTGCTGCATTTATTTTCCGGTGTTTTACCCACTGCCGTTTGCCTTTGGCCCTTATCACTTTTCCCAGTAAAAGATTGTTCTGGTCCATCAGACGGTAAACTTTTTTATGGTTGATGATATACTGTTCCTGCTTTAGCTGGATGGCTATCTTCTGATAGCCGTAGCAAACAAACTCCCCACTGAGAATGGTCTTTATCCTTTCAACTACATTTTCGTTGGGAACTATTTTTCCATCAACTTTAACAGTTTCCGTACTGGGTTTTGCCCCTTTTTTACTCCCTGAAGGCTTATAGTAAAAACTGCTTCGTGCAAGCATGATCCAGATACACAGTTCCTTTGCAGATATTTTATGTCTGTACCTCTGAACCATATCTATTTTATCTTCGACTGGATAGGAGTTTTTTTTAGCATCTCACTTTGTACCTCAAGCTGTAATGCCTGTTTGGCAATGATTCTTTTTAAACGCTCATTCTCCACTTCCAGCTCTTTCACTTGCGGATCAATTTTCCTGTAAAAATCTTTTAATCCTGAAATCCCTTTGCTCAAATAACGGGCTTTCCACTTGGTTAATAGCGATGGAGAGAGATTGTATTTTCGGCAGGTCACCGAATGCCCTTCACGCTGAGATTCCTGAAGAATCGACAAGCGATCTTCCGGTGTAAATTTTCGTCTTGTACTTTTCATACCCTAAAATTAAATTGTTACAAAATTGTTTTTCAAATTTTGTCCAACTTTTTAAGGGGTTAAGACA
>JAWLGR010000127.1:0-2578 GCA_041684965.1 Mariniphaga sp. | reverse complement strand
CCTACAAGTTGAACGGTTTTTATACCGTTTGGGGTATGGGAACTTCTTTTGGCCAGAGCACTCGCAATATAGAGGTTTTGAGGAATGCTCAGGGTGATGTTAAGTCTAGCCGGCGTAGTGAATTGATTGTCAAGGTTACGATGACTAAAAATCTGCCAACCATCCCGGTATACCGCTAAATTGATATACCAGTATCTTAACTTGTAATTCCCAACATTGTCTACCCCGTATCGGGTAAACTTATCAGATGGGATTTTTAACTTATAATCCAGATGAATTTCAAATTCTTCTCCCGGTGGTAAAGCCTGTGGTAATTCAACTTTAATAATATCGGGATGTAATTCCGGCCTGCTCCAGGTAAGGGCATTACCAGATTTTTGAGAAAGCGAATTTATGGAAGTACCTCCTCTTTCAATTTCCTTTGAAAAATGAAAGCGTCGGGAAAATTCTTCAGCAAACCTTCGGGCCAGGGGAGTGGATTTACTGCTGAAAGCATTCGCCCAGTCATTTAAATAAATTTCCCTTAATGTATCTTTACTTTCGTTCTTGTAAATGATCTCCTGCTGAATATCAAAGGTTCTCAGGGAGTCGTTTAACTGCGCATCGATAGTAATAGAGTTTTGAGAAAAACCCAAACCTATTCCTGTAATGAGCAGCAGGTAAAATATAAAATACTTCAAGGGAAACAAGGCTATTTAGCGTGTAACAGATTTTTTTTAAATATAATCAAAGTTTATTACCCCTATACTGATTATGATTAGAAGTTAGGACTTAAGTTGTACTCATCGTAGAACTGGTTAAGGATTTCAATGACCTCATCTTCAGTATCCACCACCTGAACCAGGTCCATATCGGGTTCACTAATATTTTGAAAGCTATCCAGAAGGGTTTTTCGCACCCAATCTATGAGGCCACCCCAGAATTCGGTGCCTACCAGTATTATAGGGAATTTATCTATTTTATGGGTCTGAATAAGGGTTATCGCTTCAAAAAGCTCGTCCAGCGTTCCAAAACCACCTGGCATTACTACAAATCCCTGAGAATATTTCACGAACATTACTTTTCTAACAAAGAAATAATCAAAATCAAGACTTTTATCATTATCGATATAAGGATTATCGTGCTGCTCAAAAGGCAGGTCTATATTAAGTCCCACTGAAGTCCCGCCGCCTAGATGGGCTCCTTTATTACCAGCTTCCATAATTCCGGGGCCACCACCGGTAATTACACCATAGCCGTTTTCAACTATTTTTTTGGATATTTTCTCTGCCAGTTTGTAGTATTTCTGGTCCGGTTTTGTTCGGGCAGATCCAAAAATAGAAACACAGGGACCTATTTGACTTAGTTTTTCATAACCGTGTACAAATTCCCCCATTATTTTAAAAATAGCCCAGGAATCGTTTGTTTTAATTTCGTTCCAGGCTTTATTCTTTAAACTTGTTTGCATATTAGATTTTTGATAATTTAATTTAATTCTTTTTTAAGGTAGGGAGCGGTATAACCTTTTCCAGACCTTGCCACTTCTTCCGGTGTTCCCTTATCGATAAGTTTACCGCCATTTTTTACACCTTCGGGACCAATATCTATGATATAATCTGCCATTTTAATCACGTCCATATTATGTTCGATAATTAAAACAGTATTCCCCTTATTGGCTAATTTATTTAATACATCCATCAGCACTCTGATGTCTTCAAAGTGTAATCCTGTTGTTGGTTCGTCTAAAATATAAAAGGTATTACCGGTGTCTCTTTTAGAAAGTTCAGTAGCCAGTTTTATTCGCTGTGCTTCTCCTCCGGAAAGAGTAGTGCTTTGTTGGCCCAGGGTGATATATCCTAAACCAACATCCTGAATGGTCTTTAGTTTGCGGTAAATTTTTGGAATAGCTTCAAAAAATTGAGTAGCATCGTTGATGGTCATTTCCAGTACATCAGAGATCGATTTCCCTTTATACCGAATTTCCAGGGTTTCACGATTAAAGCGTTTTCCCTGGCAGGTTTCACATTCCACATAAACATCCGGAAGGAAATTCATCTCTATCACCCTAAGGCCACCGCCTTTACAGGTCTCACATCTTCCGCCTTTTACGTTGAAACTAAAGCGGCCCGGCTTGTAACCCCGAATAAGGGATTCAGGGGTTTTGGCGAAAAGATTCCTAATTTCAGAAAACACTCCCGTATAGGTTGCCGGGTTGGAACGCGGAGTTCTTCCAATTGGCGTCTGGTTGATGTCGATCACCTTATCGAGATTATCCAGGCCTTTTATGGAAGTATAAGGCATAGGAACTTTAACTCCATTAAAATAATAGGCATTCATAATGGGGTAGAGCGTTTCATTGATCAGGGTAGATTTACCGCTACCGGAAACTCCGGTTACAGCCACCATTTTTCCCAGAGGGATTTTTACCGAAACCTTCTTCAGGTTATTACCGGTCGCCCCCTTTAATTCTATAAATTTCCCGTTGCCTTTTCTTCTTTTTCCGGGGACCTTAATTTCTTTTGTTCCATTAAGGTAAGCAGCGGTAAGGGTGTCGTGTTCTTTTAATTCTGAAGGTGTTCCTTCACTGATTATCTCTCCA
>JAWLGR010000126.1:0-2601 GCA_041684965.1 Mariniphaga sp. | reverse complement strand
CTTTTCGCGGGTGTACTAAAAACTTCTTAAAGTTTCATAGTGATCGAATGATTAGTATAAGATAAGGGTTTATTCTAAAAACAAAACAACACAAAAAAAACAAATGACCTTCCATAAGCTAACGCTTGTTCGGAAGTATTAACCCTCTTAAAATTAACACTTATAATAACATACTAAAAAAAAAGAGAAAAAGAAGAAAGAAAGAAAAAGAAAAAAAAGAAGAAAAAATGAAAATCTTACACTCACTCGGCTCCTGGTCGCAATAACCAAAAATCAATACTTCACATACTCCAAAACTTCCCGCCGCCATCCCATAAATAATAAATAAACAAAACAAAAAAAAATAAAAATATATAGGAAAAACGGGAAAAACGGGTTCCGGGCAAACCTGAGAGTGACTCAACTATACCACCCTTTAAACAAATTCATACAAATTCATACCTATGGAGACAAAGGGTTTTAAGGTCCCGACGGAACTCACATAGATTCACTGAACTTTTTAAAGAAACAGGCAAATTATTCCAGACAACTGGCCCCACATGACGTATTGAAAATAGCGATCTAGTACTAGTAACTTGAGGTGTCCGTATATCTCTAGCATGACGAGTAGGATAATTGTGTACATCATCACCAGAAATAAATAAATTTAAAAAATTTGAAAAACACTTGGGAACCAAATTAGAAAAATATTTAAACATAAATAACCCATGGTAAAATTTTCCAAGACCTGACACAGGGATAATATTTAACTGTACATATTGGGATCTCACCGAGGTTCTCCGATTATCTCCGGACAACACTCGCAGTGCCATATTTTGTATCACACGTAACTGCTGCAAATGCACTGAAAATGTGCTAGACCATATACTCACGCAATATACTAAATACGGGTGAACTAACGAAAAATAAATCAATCTCAAAACAGAATCATGGAAAATATTTTTTAACTTTCTCATCATTCCAACATTTCTTGCAATCTTACTACTAATAAAAGAAACATGATTTTTAAAACTAAGGCATTCATCCACAATAACACCAAGGTATCGTATAGTATTTGTACGCTTAATTACATAATTCTCCATTTGCAAATCCAGAACCCAAGGGTAAAAATTTGATGATCTACCATATATAATAAAACCTGATTTACTATGGTTTAACAAAAGCTTATTCACTCTCATCCACTTATCTATACCTAACATACCTCTTCTCATTATCTCTATTAAATCAGATTCAGTCTTTGCTGCGGCAGTAAAATGGGTATCATCTGCAAAACTAGGAATAATCACCCTACAATTAGAATGTGCACTATCTAACAAATCCAAAACAGAAAATCGTAAGTCATTGATATAAACCAAGAATAAAAGCGGACCTAAAACAGAACCCTGTGGAACACCATAATCAACCATTCTTTCACCAGACCTCACATTAGAAATTTCAACGCACTGGGTCCTACCTCTCAAAAAAGTTTCAAATAACTTCAACGCATTTCCTCTAATTCCACAATTTTCTAGCTTCATAATTAAAATTTCATGGTCAACTGAATCGAACGCTTTAACAATATCTAAAAAAATAGACGCCACCTTAAAACCTTGGTCCAAAGCATCATGCACAAACGTCGTCAAAAATAAAACTGCCTGTTCGGTAGACATCCCCTTACGAAAACCGAACTGATTAGAATGGAAAAAGGAAATATTCTCCAAAAACTCAGATACTCTAGAATTAATAAGTTTTTCTACTAGCCTAGAAATAACAGAAAGGAGGGATATCGGTCGATAATGATTCACATTTTTCCTATCACCCCCTTTAAATAAAGGTATTACTCTGGCACTTTTAAGACACTCCGGATATATACCACATTTAAAACTAGCATTAATCAGGTACAAAATTTGTTGCGATATCACAGGAAAAATTGACTTGAAAACCTTTGTTGAAATAAAGTCTGACCCGGATGCACTGTTTCGCATACCTTTTACCACATCACACAATTCTTTTTCAGTAACCGGTCGCAAGTACATAGAAACGTCACTACTTTCAGGCAAAAACTGAGTAAAATCACCATCACTTGCATGCTGCTCAACAGACGACGCTAACCGGCCCCCTACACTAGAAAAGTGCTCACACATACGTTCAGTAGTTTGGCGAATATTTTCACCATCAACAAGACTACTAACAATTTCAGGCTTATTCGGTTTAATAACAGAATTTATAACATTCCAAGTCTTTCTCGGGTTACCCTCCGCATTTTTAAATCTATCACTCAGGTAATCTAACTTAGCTTTACGAAGTATACTATTCAACTTATTACTATACGCTTTATAAATATTTACATCGCTAATACTATTACTTAATGCGGACTTTTTATACAATTGCTGTCGCCTAGCTAGAGAAACTAGAATACTCTTCGTAACCCAAGGCTTCTTCGGCGAATCAAAATACTTACGTTTCTTCCTAACTTGACTACAAGCAACTACCGTATCCTTAATCATCGAATACCAAAGTGTAAATTTATCATTCACATCCATATCATTACTATATAAAAAATCACAATTTTTTCCTCCAAGCTCATTTTTTAACTTCGGTACATTAATAACAGGAAAACAA
>JAWLGR010000022.1:66814-81309 GCA_041684965.1 Mariniphaga sp. | reverse complement strand
GTGGTGCCACCTGGAATTGAACCAGGGACACACGGATTTTCAGTCCGTTGCTCTACCAACTGAGCTATGGCACCCCTTTGTTTTGGTGTTGCAAAAGTAAGTATTTTTTTAAAATCACAAAGAAATTTTAATTCAAAGTAAGATGCAGGAAGAAAATTTTCAGATATGGCCGGTTGTTTGATTGGCGCTTATCTTTTTGTACTTTTGCACCCTTATTTTGTTTTGAATGATTGAAACTGATTTTCTGACACATACATTGTCCAATGGTATACGGTTGATACATAAGCCGGATAATTCGCCTGTCGGACACCTGGGAATACTTATAAATGCCGGTTCGCGCGATGAGGGGCCCGATGAACACGGTCTGGCTCACTTTATCGAGCATTCGGTTTTTAAGGGTACCGGCAAGCGAAAGGCTTTTCATATCCTTAGCCGGATTGAGGATGTGGGCGGTGAAATAAATGCATACACCACTAAGGAAGAAACAACCCTGTATTCAACTTTCCTGGCCGGATTTTATGAACGGACTGCCGAGCTGCTCAGCGATATTCTGTTAAACAGCACGTATCCTGAAAAAGAGCTTAACCGTGAAAAAGAAGTGGTTCTTGAAGAAATCAATTCCTATAAAGATTCCCCTTCGGAGCTGATTTTCGATGAGTTTGAAGAACTGGTTTACGACGGGCATCCCATTGCACGCAATATTCTGGGCAATCCGGAAAATCTGGCGGGGTTTAACCGGCAGGCCATCCTGCAGTTTATTGCCAATAACTACCATACCAACGAGATGGTTGTTTCATCGGTTGGTAAGATTGACTTTAATGCCCTGGTTAAGCTGATTGAAAAATACTTCGGACAGACAGAAGCCAGGATGAGGGTGAACGGCCGGAAACGTTTCGGAAATTACATTCCCGGTAACAGGGTGGAGCAAAAAAATACATTTCAGTCGCATTGTGTGTTGGGCAATGTGGCCTACGATGTGTTGCATCCGAAGCGCATATCCATGGTGTTACTGAATAATATCGTGGGGGGCCAGGCAATGAATTCGCGACTGAACATGGCCCTGAGGGAGCGCAAGGGAATGGCATACAATATTGAGTCGGGTTATACGGCTTATACCGATACAGGTTTGTTTAATGTTTATTTTGGCACCGATCACGAAAACCTTGAGAAAGCTGTTGGCCTGGTTCTGAAAGAGTTTAAGCTGTTGCGTGAAAAGAAGCTTGGCGTGCTGCAGTTGAGTAAGGCACAAAAGCAACTGATGGGCCAGATTGCCATTTCATCTGAAAACAGGGAGGATTTAATGCTTACCATCGGCAAGAGCTACCTGCTGTTCAACAAGGTGGATTCGATACAGACCATTTTCAGGAAAATTGAAGCGGTTACACCTTCCGATTTGCTTGATGCAGCCAATGAGGTGCTTGAAGAAAAGCAGATGAGCAGGCTGGTATATGAATGATAAAGTACAGATGGATTAAAAGGAAATAACAGGTGCGTGAGGAAAAAGAACTTGAACGGTACATACTGGAGCATATAGAACCGGAAGATGAAGTGCTGCAGGAGCTGGATCGCGAGACCCATCGCAAGGTACTTGGTGCCCGCATGCTTTCGGGCCATCTGCAGGGCCAGGTGCTTACCATGCTGTCGAAATTGATTCAGCCCGAAAAGATACTGGAAGTGGGTACTTTTACCGGTTATTCGGCCATTTGCCTGGCCAGGGGGCTCAAAGACAACGGAAAACTGATAACCATTGAACTGGATGATGAACTGGAATCAATGGCTTCAGAATATTTTAAAAAAGCCGGGCTGGACGATAAAATTATGCAGTTGATTGGCCCGGCCCTGGAAATCCTGCCTTCCATCAATGAAACGTTCGATTTGATTTTTCTTGATGCCGATAAACGGGAATACCCCGACTATTACAACCTTGTATTTGATAAGTTACGCAGGGGAGGATGCATTATTGCAGACAATACGCTGTGGAGCGGCAAAGTAATTGGCAGTGATTCCTCCGGCGATAAACAGACCACCGGGATTATAAAATTCAATGAGCTAATCAGGAAGGATAAGCGGGTGGAGAAGGTGATTCTGCCGTTAAGGGATGGCATGACCCTGATCCGGAAAAAGTAAGCAGGCATTTCACAGGAGTGATAAAAAAAAGAAAGCTGCCCAACGGACAGCTTTTTGCAGTTTATTTTTCTTCCTTGTTTTATTTCATTGCTGTCCGGTAAAATAATATTTCCCCGATGTTACCAACATTTTGTCCCTACGGGACAGTTACCGGACACCAATGATTTTATTTCATTGCAGCTTTCATTCCTTCGGTGGTTGTGTAATATTTTACAATCATGTTCGGTACTTCCCATTCAGGCATCTGTCCGGAGGCAAGATAGCGCAGGTATTTTTCGGTTACCTGTCCGAAATGTGCTTCGTGGCCTTCGCGGTGTATTGCCGGAATCTGTACCTCCCACAACCTGTCCTGCAACTTGTTTAAACGGATACCGGGATAAAGGGCATCCAGATCCTGGTGAACAGCTTTTTCAAGGGAGGCTGTAAATGTTTTTAAGTCTTCCTTTTCAGAGGCTTCCACGTAAAGGGAGGGGATAAAGTTTTCTTCCTTGCCCTGCTTAATTATCAGGTTGCTTTTTGAGCCGCGCATAATTGAATAGTGGGTATCACCCGAACCCTGAGGTGCTTCAAAATCCCAGATGACCGATACTTTGGCATGGATTCCTTTCAGCCGGTAGTTGATTTCACCGTTGCTGTAAACCTTAAGAACACCGTTTTCGATGTCTTTCTCCAGAAAACCGGGGAATTCATTCATCTGAGTCACCTTGCTGAACATTTCGAGGGTAAGGTCTGTTGTCCAGCGCCGGGCAGAAATTATCTCCACGTCCTCTTTTTTCAGCACTTCATCAGGGAATGCTTCCCACTGTATAAGGTCAACCAGGTGGGTGGTAACATCCACCATTCCTTCACCCTGCTGTTCAACATCGAAATACCATACCGGGCGGACGAGTGGCCTTCCGGATACCTGTTTTGAAAAATGATGAATACTTTCCTTTGTAACGGCCGGTTCTTCCAGTGAACCTTCCAGCAGGCTGCCAAATACATCGGGTGTATGGGCCAGTTCCCGCTGCAGGATGGTGGTGATTTCATACCGTTCGGTCATGATGTCGTAGAGCATTATCCCTTTTTCCTTTGCAACATTGAATGCCTTTTCCAGCTTTGGAAACCCATCCGGGTTAATCACCATAGGCTTATCGGCCAGCACATTTATTCCGGCATTGACACTTGCCAGGATGTAATCGGTTTTTTTTGCATTGTTTCCGGCAAGCACGACCACATTTCCCGGCTTTTCAGACAGCATTTTCTCAAGATAATCGGAACCTGTATATATCCGGGTCTCCCATGCTGTGGGATTGTCCGTACGGTTGTTGTAGCTTTCTATCAGCCTGAGATGGCCCTGTAGTTCCGCCCCTTCAGGTGCATAAATATTCACTTCGGGGCTCACCATTTCATACATGGTTTTTTGTACAAGGGCAGCATGAAAGTGCCCGGGATCAAGGGTCATCAGTTTTACTTCTCCTTTAACTCCTGTAAACATACGTTGATTTTCTTTGGTTTCTGATTTTTGACTTCCGCCCGAACAGGCTGACAGGACAATTGCTGTTGCCGTAAATAAAATAAGCGCTCGTTTCATTCTACATATCTTTTAGTTGATTTTAATTACGCATAGTGATTTCATGTACGCACACAAAATTAACATTTTTTTCTTCTTCGGATAAATCCTCCGGTGCAAATCCCCTGTCAGGCATGCATAAAGGATTCAACATTTAGAAAAAAACACAGTTTAAAACACTTGCTTTTATCTTGAACAGGTCCGGAGCATTATAACTTTATAAAATTTCACTACTGAAATATTCCGTCCCGACGGGACTTTGGAATAAATCGCAATTAGCTTTCTGCCAATATTTTGTCCCTGGACAGTCAGAACACGGACTTACTATGGTTAGTCAAAATTATCCACTATTATATTTCAAAGTTCCGCAGGTAGGTAATAATACCAGCATGTTCATAGTTTTTTTAAATTTTTACCGGGCACCCATGATAAAATTTGTTCCGTAGGGATACCGCTGGGGCCTGCTCAGCATGGAGTTGGCCAAATCGTTGTTAACAAAACGTTCTTCCCGGGGATTCCATTTCAGGGTACCCGGTATTTTCATTGCAATGTGGCTGATGAGGCAGATTGTGCAGGCACGGTGACCGATTTCCACCGGGGAAACAGGTTGTTTGCGCGATTGGATGCAGTCGAGCCAGTTGCCATGTTGTTCTTCACTTATATACAATTGGATTTCATTCTCCCCGATAATGGATCTCAGGATATCGGGACTGCTGGCATCGAGGGCTTTTGTGCTTCCCTCCGGTACCGGGTCGCTCGGTGTGGCGCGGTAGGCCCCGCGTGTTACAAATATCCATCCGTCGGTGCCTTCGTAGCGAATGCCATTTGGGTAACCGCCGCTTGTAAAAACGGTAATTCCTTCGTCGTATTCATGTTTCACAAAAAAATCGCCGTGAACATTCCAGCTTCCTGATTTGGGGAACTCAGCAATGGCTTCCACTGAAACCGGTCCGGTGAATTCGGTATTCATTCCCCACGCTGCCGAATCGTAATGATGCTGCCCCCAGCCGGTAATCATGCCGGCACCGTAATTTTCATGCCGGAGCCATCCCGGCCGTCCGTATCCTTTTTGGGGATGCACGAGGTTTTCGGTATAAGGCAATTCGGGGGTTGTTCCCAGCCACCTGTCAAAGTCCAGGTGTTTTGGCACCGGCATTTCGGGAAAGAGTGGCCCGGGGGGATCTCCCGGCAGCCCGATTTTAACCGTGTGCAGTTTGCCTATACGGCCATTCCTGACCAGCTCGGCAGCTCTGCGAAATTGCGATGAGGATCGTTGCTGGGTACCAACCTGCAGTATGACTCCCTGCCGGTGAACGATATCGCTTAACAGACGGCCCTCGGTTACAGTCAGCGAGGTCGGCTTTTGCAGGTAAATGTCCTTGCCGGCAAGAGCTGCTTCAATGGCAGGTTGGGAATGCCAGTGATCGGGTGTGCTGATGACTACGGCATCAATATCCTTATCCAGCAGCATTTCCCGGTAGTCGTCATACATTCTGACATTCAGGGCGCTGCTGCTGCCTGTCTTTTTGTTGTAATAATCTTCCACCAGTTTTTTGCCGTCGTCCATCCGGTGGCTGTCAACATCCGAAACAGCAACAACACGTGCCGCATCGTACTGCAAAACGCCTGGCAGGTCGTGATCGCGGGCAATGCGCCCACACCCAATCTGTCCGATGTTGATTTTGTTACCGGGTGCATTTTTTCCCAGTACCGATGACGGGACAATAGTGGGAATGATAAATGTGCCTGCAAATGTGCCTGCAAAAGTGCCTGCAGTTGAGGCGGCAGTTTTTTTAATAAAGTTTCTTCGTTTCATCGGTTGTATATTTAATCATTCTGATTTATACTTCTCAAATTCTTTGGCAATATCAGCCTGTATATGGTCACCCGAATGAACCAGCACACGATACCTCAATCTGATTTTTTTGCCTTTTTCCAGCACGGTATTTTTTTCATTTTCGGGCCAGTACATGGGGGTAGGAGAGATGAACCCGTAATCGCGGGTGAACCATGGAGCCGGAAACCATTCGTTGGAAGGATGCTGCAGAATGGCAATGCCTTCCGTTTTTCCCATCCGTTTGCCATGGCAGTCGATCCATGCCGATGCTTTTCCAAAGGTTTCCTTTTCTCCTGATGCGCCGCCGGCATCAATCATGGTGCCTCCGCTGATTACTGCCAAATCGGGATCAATACGGGCGCTGAAGAGCGAATGGTTGGTTTTATCAATGGTAACATCCATCAGCATCTCCAGGGTAATGTCAAAATCAATCTGGTACTTTTCGTCCGACGGTGCTGATATGGTAATGATGCGTTTGTCTTTCACCGGTGCATCTGCCCCGGGCCTGGTCCAGATACATTCATTTTCAATAACGGCCTTTTCCCCTCCGGTTTCCAGGATATCGGTCCGCAGCGAAATGATCTGTCCGCGTTCAAGCCCTTCCTGCCAGTAGTTTCCTCCGTTTACCTTGTCGCAGCCGAAAAACAGGGAGCTGTGGTGCGGGTAGTTCGCATTCCGCATGGAGGTGATGGAGGCATGAGAAGGCCCGTTTACCGGAAAGAAAAACGGATACTTTTCATAGTTTGAAACGATATAGCTGGTAAACAGGTTTCCGTTAATAGTGAAATCAATCCGGTTGCCCTCTTTTGTTGCCGATACCTTCGTTTCAGCATGTGCAGCGGAAATAATGAGCAGAAAGAAAAGCATTAAAGTAACCGATTTTATCATGGTTCAATAAATTGTGTTAATTTTTTCCGGCTGTAAATCAATAAACATGCGGCAGTTTTATTTTAATACAGTCACTTCCGGCATTTTTGCAAACGCATTCCAGTACATTTCAGCAGTTTTTGTTTTCATCACACCATCAAACAGAATCATTCTGTATTTTAGCGTATAATCCTGTCTGCTTTCGAGTTTCCAGGACTGATGCCGTATCGGGACAAATTCAAAATACATGTCGCCCCGGCCGCCATTGGCATCCAGGGGCCACACACGCATAGGTTCAGGGTGCATGCGGTTCGACGGATGGCTTAGAAAAAGGATTCCCGACCGCCCGGCTGCAGTGTTTGATTCGCCTTCCACAATGCACCACCGGGCATTTGAGCCATCGGCATCTATTCTGGTTTTTCCTTCGGAGGTAAGGACTGTACAATTGTCCTTATGCCATTTTTCGGTTGCCCTGAACCCGATGCCTCCCCCGTACCTGTATGCATCCAGCAGAATTCCCGTGGGCAGCGGACTGTTCAGGGAGGTTGTGTAATCGATCATCCATATACTGTCTCCGGTATTCCAGGTTCTTACATCCAGCAGTTCGTTTATGGCAACCTGGTCTGCCCCCGCGGCACCAAAATCGATGTGCTGCTGCAATGCCTTAAACCCGCTGAAAACTTCTCCCTCTGTTTCAGTCAGGAATGCTTTGAACCGCACCGTTCCTTCCCCTTTAGCCAGGTTCCAGAAATCTACCTCCCTATCGTTGATACGGGTCAGGGTCCAGGGTCCCCAGATGCCGTAATGGTGGTAATGGTCGGGGGGCTGTATACGCGACAGTACCTCACCGGCCGGCGACCAAAGGGGATGTATGTATCCTGAACGTTTGTATAGCGGATCGATCCCTTCGGGTGGATACGTGGTTGCAAAGCGGTAGCTTAGAACCGGTTTTTTATTGGCTGTTATATGCAGATCCCGGTGCTGTTTTATCAGTTCTGTATTCTTATTGCCGGGGATGTCAGTTCCTGTGGTTGCCTGCTTTATAACAAACTCCCTTTTTGAATTTTTCTCCGAGATGCCGGTCAAAATGAACCAGAGCCTGCCGGTGTGTCCGGGTTCCGGCTGGACAGGCAGGAGTACTTCCCTGTCATTGATAATTTCATAAAGAACCAGGTTTCCTTTGTCTGTACTGAAATTTATTCTTTCAGATTCTATTGACACCGGTGCATTTATACATTCTTCACTTATATGTACTGTAAACTGTGCCGGTACCTGCGAAAGCAGAGCGGGGGAAACCAACAAAAGACAAACAATGAATTTTAGTTTCATCTCATGAAGTTTATGCAGCATTTAGTCTGCTGGTGTTCTTTTTTATTTATTCGTTTTTTTACGCTTTTATATTTTCATCACTCCCGGGCCCCTTTTCCTGTTGCAGGAAACTTCCGCAGCATCGGAAGCAAATACCCCAGGTAAATGTACCTGTAATTTTTTAAAGCCCGGATACTTCTTCATCGACAGCCTTTTTAAATGCCCGGATATTTTCAGTACTTACATTGGGAGGCATTCCTCCGCCGCACGACCATATTACCCGGTTATTATCACCAAATTCCCGGACCATTTTCCTTGTTTCTTCGAATACCTTTTCAGGTGTGGCAGCAGCAAGTACATCGCGGGGGGGCAGGTTCCCGATTAAAGCTACTTCGGGACCGGCCAGCCGCCGTATCTCTTTCATTGAATGCTCAAAGCTGAAGTTGAACAGGTGAACGCCCATTTCTTTCAGATAAGGTGCAGAAATCAGTCCCGGGGCATCGTTGTGGAAAAAATTCAGTTTGGAATCAATGGAACGGAAGATTTTTTTTATGTAGGGTACTGCATACTCCCTGCACTCATTATCGCCAACAAATCCCACAATATCATCCAGTAAAAGGATGCCTTCGATCGATGGAACTGCTTCTTTCTGATACTGAATCCAGCTGATGATAAACTGCGTAATGGTATCCAGCAATTTATGGCTGTTTTCAGCATCCATCATAAATCCCATCATCAGTTCGGTCGTGCCTGTCAGGAATGAAGCAATGTTTAAAGGGCCGCGTGCTACAGCAAACTTTACTTCATGGTTCATTTCCTGCATGGGCTTTTTATAGTTCAGCAGCCGTTGAATTACCAGGGGGAGAAGGCCATCCGTTTTAGGATTTACCTTTAGTGTTGCTGCTTCCGAAACGTTGTGCAGAATTTTTTCGGCATGGGGGAGGCTGAATTCGTTCCATACCAGTTTTGCCCCGAAAGCTGAGGGTTCGGTACACATGCCAAATTCAGACCAGAATCCCGGCAGGAATAGTATGCCGGGAAAGGTTTCAATGACTTTTTTGTTGGTTTTAAACCAGATTTCTTCCGATGAATAGTATTGAAGGGTACTTACTCCAGCCCATCCGGGAATCCATGGGCTGTCAACAATGAAACCGGTAACCGGAATATTTGGTGTACGTCCGTGAACGGCATCCAGCAACTGTACCCATTGATCGTTAGTCATAGTATTCTGTTGATCTTTGTTTTCAAAATTAGCAGAATCCGTCAGAATTCGGCAAGTTGCAGCACCTTATTTTTTTTGCATTAACCTGTTGACAGTTTTTTCCTCACCTTAAATCTGCGGTTCTGCAGCGACAGTTAATTGACCTGCCGGTCTGTTATTTCATAAAGTCCGTTAAGTATAATCTTTTTTTCTGCAAAAAAAGTTTCCCCTGAAGGCATTTTAAACCGGTAAATCAATCTTCCTTTCCCGTGAAGACTGGTTGCAGGGTTTATAACAGCATTAATGCCTCTGCCGTATGTTGCTCCGGCAAACAATCGTTCGGGAGTAAGTTCCCACGTGATTTCAGAGGCTGCATTGTCAACATCCAACGTAGCAATAACAGATGTTGTAATGTTACCGGGACAGAAGATTTCCGGCGCAAGAAAGAACTCTTTGACCTTTACCCAGTGAAACCGGGAAGTCTGGGGAGTTTCTATTTTTGCCGAATCAGGGAAACAGCGGCCATAACGTATTATCTGCTGGCTCAGGATTACATGCTGTCTGAGCCGCGGATACCAATGTTGCCCGTTGTTGTATACTTCCTTTAATAAGGTGTTGTCAACCCAAAATTCAATTTTTTCAGGGGTCCAGATTCCTTTAAAGGTATGGGTGCCGCCCCACGAAAACGGGTGTCTTGTAAATTCATGTGATGTATGTGGCTGACAATCCACCGGGTAATACCAGATGTTGTTATCGAGGGTTGGCTTCCGGCGGTTAACTTTGAGCTCCACAATATCAATTTCAGGCCGTTCTGACTCAAAGCACATGGTATCGTTGTAAAGCCAGAAAGCAGGGAAAGACCCTCTCCCCGGTGCAAATGTTGCATTGCATTCAAAAATGCCGTATGAGTAATCATCAATTGTCATAACCTCTCCTGCAATAAAACGGGCAGAAATCAGGGTATCCCCGTTGGGTGACCACACTGTGGCAGAGTATCCCGGGTGCCTGAGCATAGACAATTCGAGGTTGTTGTTGTTTTGCTTTACAGTAGCTGAGCTGTCAGTAAAAATATACAGGTTGTCCTTTTTAAAATCCGAAACCACCTGCCACGTAGTCCGGTTTAAATCACCGGAGCTGAAATCCTCAAATAATTTTGTCTGCGTATAAGCCGGATTCATCGTACGCGGGTAAGATTGAGAGTAGGCTTCTGCTACAAATAAGATATTTGTGAACAGGATAAACAGGGCTGAAAAATGAAAATTTTTCAACTTCATACTTGTGGTGTTATATTTTTTTCAATAACAATCCTAACGGTGGGTAGTTTCCGGTTTTAATGAGAAAGATTTCTGTGAAACAGGTGAAAACAGAATTCAACCTGTTGATACAGAAGTTACAACTGGCTGAAAATACTTTTAATAATTTCAGCAGAATAGGTACTGGCAATTTTTTTTACAAAAGCTGTAAAATTCACCGGCGAATGTTCATCGGCTTCATCTGAGATGGTCCTGACAACAGCAAAGGGAGTATCACTCTCATAACAAACCTGGGCTACAGCTGCACCCTCCATTTCCACACATAAAATATCTGGTAAAACCAATTGCAACATTTTCTTCTGACTGGTTTCGTAAAAAAACCGATCGCCGCTGGCAATATCACCTGTATAGATTTTTGGTTTCGAGAGATTAAACTCCATTATATCTTCCCTGCCAATTATTTTATGCAGGTTTCCGTTCCCGAGCAACTTCAATACAGCATTCTCTGCAAGGGCTGCCAGTTTCGAATCGGCCTCAACAAATATTTTGTTTAGCAATGGAATTTCAAATTGTTTAATGAAAGGGCGGGCATCCAGATCGTGCTGTACCAGTCTTTTTGCAACAACAACATCGCCTGTGCGCAAATCGGGATGGATGGCACCGGCAACTCCTGTGAACAGCAATCCGGTAACATTAAATTTATGGATTAATGTTGCTGCCGTAGCTGCTGCTGCCACTTTCCCCCAACGTGAAAAGACCACCACTGTGTTGATGCCGTTTATGCTGCCTGTGAAATAGGTTCGTTTACCTGTTGAATACTCTTTGCGTGCAGAAAGCAATGCAACCACTCCCTCAATTTCTTCAGGCATTGCTCCCATTATTCCAATCACTTTATCCATTGCTTTCATTATTGTTAAGACAAATTTTCCTGATATTTTTTTTACCCGTTATACTAATAAAAAACCGGGTGCGTTAAATTTTCGTAAAAGTAGTCTAATAGAGTAGAAAAGTCATAAATATCCCGATACGATTTTACTATTCTTGTTTTGACTGACAAGCAAACCATTAACAACATACCAGTTTAGAAATATTTTAAAAGAATGATTAACAGGAGGAAATTCATTACTGCCGGGGCATTGGGACTTGGTGGGCTTGTTGTTTCAAATCAGGCCTGGGACTTTTTGTCGGCAAGTAAAGTGAAGGCCAAAATCGTGATTGCAGGGGGTGGCGCCGCCGGAATTACTATGGCAGCATACCTGACCGATATGCTCAGATACGATAATATTACAATTATTGAACCCAACGAGGTTCACCATTACCAGCCCGGGTACACCATGGTGGCGGCTGGGACTTTTAAGCCTGAAGAGCTTTTAAAACCCACCCAAAGCATTTTGCCCCGGGGTGTTAAATGGGTGAAAGACAGGGTGATGGAACTGGAGCCGGAGAATAATTATGTGGTAACCGGCCAAAATGGAAGAATCGGTTACGACTTTCTGGTGTTGGTTCCAGGCTGTATAACAGATTTTACCCAGATTGAAGGAATTTCAAAAGAATCGTTGGGAGAAGGGAATGTTCATTCCATTTATGATTTTGAAGGGTCAGCAAAATGTTACGAAGCGCTGCAGAAGCTTCCTGCCATGAAGGAGGGCCGGTTGGTTTTTACCGATAGCTATACAAAAATTAAATGTGGCGGTGCTCCAAAAAAAATAACCCTGCTGACAGAGGATTATCTGAAAAAGCACAAGAGCAGGGAAGGTTTTCAGTTTGATTATTATTGTAACTCAACTAATTTAATGACGCCAAAGATTTTTGGCGATCGTCTGCAGGTGCTGTATGATGAGCGCGATGTTGCAGTACATTACAAACGCCGGCTGGTTTCGGTAGATACATCTGCAAAAAAAGCTACTTTCCAGGTTCTTGCAGAGCCTACCCAGGAACGGTTGCCTGCAGGTTCCAAAGAAGAACTGATTACTGTTGATTACGATTTTCTGCATTTTACCCCGCCAATGGGAACGCCCGATTTTGTAAAAAATTCCCCCCTGGCTATCCGTGAGGGAGATCTCAGGCATGGCGGATGGGTTGAAGTTGACAATGAAACACTGGTTCAGCCAAAGTATAAAAACATCGTTGCTTTGGGTGATGCTGCCGGATTGGGCACCAGCAAAACAGGGGCAGCAATTCGCATGCAGGCTCCGGTTGCTGCAGCAAACCTGGTGTCAATAATGGAGGGTAAAGAGCCGGAAATGAAATACGACGGCTACTCTGCGTGCCCCATTGTTACCGAATACGGCAAGGTGCTGATGTGTGAGTTTGGGTACGATAAAAAGCTGTTGCCAACCATCCCGTTCCTTGATCCCGGTATTGAACGTGGAATGTGGTGGGTGCTGAAAGCGCATGGATTGAAACCAATGTATTATTACGGGATGCTCAAAGGATTAATGTAAACAGGGAATTATGTTCGCATGAAGAGCATCCTTTTATCCATTGCTGGTTGTTTTTATCCGAAGCAAATTTCGTCCCGCCGCTACCAATATTTTGTCCCTGGACAGTTCGTTTAGGGAGTTAATATATTTCGTCCCGATGCTACCCATATTTTGTCCCTACGGGACAGTTCGTTTACGGAGTGAAAATGGGTGGTATAAAAATTAACCTTTATTATTTGAAAGTTCCGTAGGAAGGTAATAATACCAGCATTAAAAAAATCATTGCTGTCGGGAAAATAATATTTCGTCCCGATGGGACTTTTAGGAATGATTTTGGCAATTAATTTTCTACCAATATTTTGTTCCTACTGGACAGCCCGATGGGACGTTTTTGAATGATTTCACAATTAACTTTCTACCAATATTTTGTCCCTGACGGGATAGTCCGTTTGCGGACTAAATATGGGTAGAATCAATTTTAACCTTTGTTAGTTGAAGTTCCGTAGGAACGTTACCAGCATGTTCATGGTTTTTCTAAAAAAAATCACTGCTGTCGGGAAAATAATATTTCGTCCCGATGGGACTTTTAGGAATGATTTTCGCAATTAATTTTCTACCCATATTTTGTCCCTACGGGACAGTTCGTTTACGGAGTGAAAATGGGTGGTATAAAAATTAACCTTTATTATTTTAAAGTTCCGTAGGAAGGTAATAATACCAGTATGGTTTTTCTAAAAAAAATCATTGCTGTCGGGAAAATAATATTACGTCCCGCCGGGACTTTTAGGAATGATTTCGCAATTAACTTTCTACCAATATTTTGTCCCTACTGGACAGCCCGATGAGACATTTTTGAATGATTACGTTAATAATTTTCTACCAATATTTTGTCCCTACGGGACAGTCCGTTTGCGGACTAAATATGGGTAGAATCATTTTTAACCTCTGTTAATTGAAAGTTCCGTAGGAACGATACCAGCATGTACATAGGGGTTTTATAAAAAATCACTGCTGGCCGGTAATATAATATTTCGTCCCGCTGGGACTTTTAGGAATGATTTTGGCAATTAATTTTCTACCCATATTTTGTCCCTACGGGACAGTTCGATGGGACATTTTTGAATGATTACGTTAATAATTTTCTACCAATTGTCCCTGACGGGATAGTCCGTTTGCGGACTAAATATGGGTAGAATAAGTTTTAACCTTTGTTATTGAAAGTTCCGTAGGAACGATACCAGCATGTACATAGGGGTTTTATAAAAAATCACTGCTGTCGGGAAAATAATATTTCGTCCCGATGGGACTTTTAGGAATGATTTCACAATTAACTTTCTACCAATATTTTGTCCCTACGGGACAGCCCAATGGGACATTATTGATGATTTCGTTAATAATTTTCTACCAATATTTTGTCCCTGACGGGACAGTTCGTTTACGGGGTTAATATGGGTCGTATTAAAATTAACCTCTATATTATTTCGTCCCGCTGGGACTTTTAGGAATGATTTTCGCAATTAATTTTCTACCCATATTTTGTCCCTACGGGACAGTTCGATGGGACATTTTTGAATGATTTCGTTAATAATTTTCTACCAATTGTCCCTGACGGGACAGTCCGTTGACGGAATTAATATGGGTAGTGTCAAATTTAACCCTTATTAATTGAAAGTTCCGTGGGAAGGTAATATTACCAGCATGTTCATAGTTTCTAAAAAAATCACTGATGTCGGAAAATAATATTTCGTCCCGCTGGGACTTTTAGGAATGATTTTGGCAATTAATTTTCTACCCATATTTTGTCCCTACGGGACAGTTCGATGGGACGTTTTTGAATGATTTCGTTAATAATTTTCTACCAATTGTCCCTGACGGGACAGTCCGTTGACGGAATTAATATGGGTAGTGTCAAATTTAACCCTTATTA
>JAWLGR010000022.1:0-66714 GCA_041684965.1 Mariniphaga sp. | reverse complement strand
ATATGGGTAGTGTCAAATTTAACCCTTATTAATTGAAAGTTCCGTGGGAAGGTAATATTACCAGCATGTTCATAGTTTCTAAAAAAATCACTGATGTCGAAAAATAATATTTCGTCCCGATGGGACGTTTTTGGAATGATTTCGCAATTAACTTTCTACCAATATTTTGTCCCTACTGGACAGCCCGATGGGACATTTTTGAATGATTTCGTTAATAATTTTCTACCAATATTTTGTTCCTGACGGGACAGTCCGTTTGCGGACTAAATATGGGTAGAATCATTTTTAACCTCAGTTAATTGAAAGTTCCGTAGGAACGTTACCAACATTTTCATGGTTTTTCTAAAAAAAATATCGCATAAGACAGGCCAGGGACCGGTATCAGATGCGATATTTTTTTCAGGAAACCTTCCGGTTAAACTAACAAAAACTAATTCCCGCTGATTTGACCTCTTATTTCACCTCCACCATATGCTGTTGTATGCACATTTACATAGGTGTTTCCTGCTTTAATGGCTGCAATCAATGCTTTAAAGGGCTCATCTTCCGGGGCAAGAGCACCGACAACATCCGCTTCTGTAATAACCCCTTCCGCAAGTACACCATTCACTTTTCCTTCAATCAGAACCGGTGGCGCAGAAGACGGATACAGCCATGCAACCACACCTCCGTTTACTCCTGCCGGAGCAAGGTGAATGTGTGCCATTCTGACATTTTCGATGTTTGCAACAATAAGTTTGTAACTGAGTGACATGCCGTCTTTGCTCAATTGGAAAATAGCCTGACCTGTTGCATTTGTTTCAGCAGGAGGTACCTCCTGGTCACCAGACAGATGGGCGCGGAAATTCATTTTCATCCCGGCTTTTTTAAGAGCTGCTTCATCCTGAAAAGTTTCTTCAGTTTGGAGTGAGTCACATGATGACAACATCATCATAAACGGTGCGATTAATAAGAACAGAATTTTTTTCATAATATTTGATTTTAAAATATGTAAAAGTAACTAACAACCAGCAGCTTAAAAATGTTTTAAAAAGAAGACAAAAAAGTATTTAAATTAACCTTGTTTCGAATCAGCCAGGATATATTTTTTGTTTTTCAGCTTTAAAATCGGGAGTATGATGAGTTTTCACATATATATCCATGCATTACAAACTTTTTTTTCTACTTTTAATTCCTGATTCAAACCAATTTATCATGAGTAATAGACAAACAAGAAGGAAGTTCATCAAGCAAACCGCTGCAGCTGCTGCAGTACTTACTGTTCCAACCATTATTCCAGCACATGCCTTTGGTGCCAATGACCGTATCAATGCCGCAGTTCTGGGGTTGAACGGACGTGGCAAAAACCATGTCTCCAGTTTAATGGTACAGAAAAATGTTCAGGTTACCACCTTGTGTGATCCGGATATGAACATATTGAGGGACCGGCAAAAAGCTTTTAAGGAAGAATACGGAAAAGATGTGGCCCTGGTGCAGGATCTCCGCCGGGTAATGGATGACAAGGAGATTGATGTAGTGAGTATTGCTTCACCCAATCACTGGCATGCGCTATCGGTAATCTGGGCCTGCCAGGCAGGAAAAGATGTTTTTGTGGAAAAACCCGGTTCACATAATGTGTGGGAAGGCAGGAAGATGGTGGAGGCTGCCAACAAGTACGACCGGATTGTTCAGCACGGGGTGCAGTTAAGAAGTTCGCCTGCAATAAATGAGGCAGTCAAGCTGATGCGCGATGGTTACATTGGCAGGGTTTATATGGCACGCGGTCTTGTTTTCCGCTGGAGGCCAAGTATCGGGAATCATCCGGTTGAACCGGTACCTGAAGGACTGGATTATGATTTATGGACAGGGCCTGCTGAAAAGCGTCCGTTCAGTCGCAATCTGGTTCACTACAACTGGCACTGGAACTGGGAATATGGCAACGGCGATGTGGGCAACCAGGGAATTCATGAAACCGATATGTGCATGTGGGGCCTTGATGTAGGACTTCCTACAAAAATCACTTCCATGGGAGGTAAGTTTCTTTGGGACGATGCCAAGGAGGTTCCTGAAGTTTTAACTTCCGTTTACCATTATCCCGATGAAAATAAAATCATACAGTTTGAAGTACGCCCCTGGGCTACCAATACCGAACAGGGAGTAACGGTAGGAAACATTTTCTACGGTGAAAAGGGTATACTGGTTGTTGATGGTTACAGCAAATACCAAACTTACATGGGTCAGAACAGGGAACCTGGCAAGTCGGGAGATGACGGAGCAAAAGAGGCATCAGGCGTTGACAGGGGAGCCGGTGGTACCGACGGTCATTTTGCCAATTTCATTGAAGCAGTGCGCAAACACGATAAATCAATTCTGAACGGACCGGTTGAAACAGCACATCTGTCTTCAGCCCTTGCCCATCTTGGCAACATTGCATACCGCCTTGAACGGGTGCTGACCTTTAATCCTGCTACAGAAAAATTTGTTAATGACAAGGAAGCGAATAAGATGCTTACACGTAAATACCGGGCACCGTATGTAATACCTGATAAAGTTTGATACAATACAGTCAAAATTAAATAAGTGCTCCGGTGACGGAGCATTTATTTTTTCATGGTGTTTCTAGATTAAGTGTGCCTCACGAAGAAGCTGTTCCATTTCCTGTTGCACCTCTTTTGCCGCTTCGCCTGCCTTTACTGCAAAATCTTCACCGTTTGAAGCATAAATAATGCCACGGGAAGAGTTAACCAGTAATCCGCATTTGCTGTTCATCCCATTGCGGGCCACCTCCTGCAGACTGCCACCCTGGGCGCCTACACCGGGAACCAGCAGAAAGTGGTTGGGTACGATTTCCCGTATCTCTTTCAGTTTTTCGGCTTTGGTAGCTCCCACTACATACATTGTGTTTTCAGTTGTGCCCCACTTTTGAGAGGTTTTTAATACCGTTTCAAACAGCTGGCTGCCCGTATTCTTCTCTTGTAAATATTGGAAATCGGCCGCTCCTTTGTTTGAAGTGAGGGCAAGTATAATTACCCACTTCCCCGGGTAAGACATAAACGGTTTTACTGAATCTTCGCCCATATAGGGTGCCACGGTAACGGCATCGAAGCCGGATTTTTCAAAAAACGCACGGGCATACAGGCTGGAGGTGTTTCCAATGTCGCCACGCTTGGCATCGGCAATCAGGAAGATTTCAGGATACTTCTCTTTTATATAAGCAACTGTTTTTTCAAGGCTTTTCCAGCCTTCAGCACCTAAACTTTCGTAGAAGGCCAGATTGGGTTTGAATGCAACAGCAGAACCGGCAGTGGCGTCAATAATTTTCCTGTTGAATGTAAATACCGGGTCTGAAGTATCTGCCAGGTGTTCAGGAATCTTTTTAATATCGGTATCAAGGCCTACGCAGAGGAAGCTGCGTTTATGCCTGATTTGTTCTAAAAGAAAATTGCTGTTCATAAATGTTTTTGATTAATCAAAATGTTCAACTTTGTCAGGATTCAATATTATATTTTTAGTAAACCACAGATTCTTGTTTTTATTTCGCTGTGGTCCGGTAAAAAAAATATTCCGTCCCGATGCTACCCATATTCTGTCCCTAGGGGACAGTTCGTTTACGGAGTAAAAATGGGGGGTATCAAAATTAACCTTTATTATTTGAAAGTACCGTAGGAAGGTGATAATACCAGCATGTACATAGTTTTTTTTTTATGCTTTTCGATTAATAATATTTCGTACCGATGCTACCCATATTTTGTCCCTAGGGGACAGTTGGTTTGTGCCGTTCAGTCTTAAACAGCTGGTATTTTAAATCTCCGACTCTTTGAGTTTTTGAGCATTTTCCTCAATCATCAGCTTGTCGATTATTTCATCAATTTCGCCGCTGACAATAGCCTGCAGGTTATACATCGTCAGGTTAATGCGGTGGTCGGTAACGCGGCCCTGCGGCCAGTTGTAGGTGCGTATTTTGGCCGAACGGTCACCGGTAGAAACCATCGTCTTTCTTTTGGAAGCAATGTTATCGATGTATTTCTGGTATTCCATGTTGTAGATACGCGTACGCAGTTCGTTCATTGCTTTATCCAGGTTCTTCAGCTGCGATTTTTCATCCTGGCAGGTAACAACAATTCCTGTGGGTAAATGTGTCAGCCGGATTGCCGAGTAGGTTGTATTCACCGACTGACCTCCGGGCCCTGAAGAGCAGTAGGTATCTTTTTTAATGTCCGAATCCTTCAGTTCCACGTCAACTTCTTCGGCTTCGGGCAGTACAGCCACTGTAGCTGCAGAAGTATGCACCCTTCCCTGTGTTTCGGTTTGAGGAACACGCTGCACGCGGTGAACGCCTGATTCGTATTTCAGAATACCGTAAACCCCTTCACCGGTAACATTGGCAACAATTTCCTTGTATCCCCCGGCTGTACCTTCATTTGCATTTGTTACTTCCATACGCCAGCCCTTTTTTTCACAGAACCTTGAATACATGCGGAATAAATCGCCGGCAAATATGCTTGCTTCGTCGCCTCCGGTTCCTGCCCTGATTTCAAGAATAGCATTCTTGCTGTCTTCCGGGTCGGCAGGTACCAGGAGCAATTTAATCAGCTTTTCTTTTTCGGGAATTTTTTCTTCCGCCATTTCCATCTCCTCGCGGGCCATCTCGCGCAGTTCACTGTCGCTTTCTTCTTCCAGTATCTCCTTGCCCGATTTGATGGTCTCAACCAAATTTTTATATTCCCTGAAGACGTTAAGCAATTTTTCCAGGTTTTTGTATTCCTGGTTCAGCTTAACATACCTTTTCATATCGGAAATTACAGCAGGATCAGTGATCTGCTGCTGTACTTCCTCGAACCGGTGTTTTATAGTTTCGTATTTTTCCAGTAATGCATATTCTGCCATTGTATTCTTTATTTAATCTTTTAATATACAATTGTTTTTAATTGTATTGATTAGTAAAATTTCATGTTTTTATGAGCCGACAAAAAAAGCTTATCTGCTCCCTGTTATAAAATTTCCTTAAATTCCTTAGTTGTTTCTTTCAACAGGTTTAGGAGTTAATAAACAAATTCTCCTTTTTCTGTTTTTATTGTAAGTTTTTTACCTTCAAAAGATTCAACTCTGCCAACTACCTGCGCATCAATGTTAAACGACTTTGAAACAGAAATGATTTCCTCAGCCAGTTCTGGCCGGGTATATATTTCGAAGCGGTGTCCCATATTGAAAACCTTATACATTTCGGCCCGGTCAGTACCTGATTGTTCCTGTATAATTTTAAACAGGGGAGGCACCGGGAATAAATTGTCTTTGATGATATGTACATTTTCAACGAAATGAAGCACTTTTGTCTGCGCTCCTCCCGAGCAGTGAATCATTCCCTGGATGTCATTTTTAAAACGGGAAAGAATTTTCTTAATAACCGGAGCATAAGTTCGTGTGGGCGAAAGCACCAGTTGCCCGGCGGTGACACCAAGTCCCTCTATTTCATCGGTGAGCCTGTATTTTCCGGTATATACCAAACCGGCCGGTACTTCGGGGTCAAAGCTTTCGGGATATTTCTCCGCCAGATAGTTTGCAAACACATCGTGCCGGGCCGAGGTTAGGCCGTTACTGCCCATACCGCCATTATAGCTGTTTTCATAAGAAGCCTGCCCGGAGGAGGAAAGCCCTATAATTACATTTCCTGCCATTATGTTTCCTGCCGAAATTACATCTTTGCGTTTCATGCGGCAGGTAACAGTGGAATCAACAATTATGGTGCGCACCAGATCCCCTACATCGGCAGTTTCGCCGCCAGTAGACCAGGCGCTGATTCCCAGTTCACGCAGGTTTTCCAGCAATTCTTCAGTGCCGTTGATTATGGCTGCAATTACCTCTCCCGGAATCCGGTTTTTGTTCCTGCCGATTGTAGAAGAAACAAGAATATTCTCAGTGGCCCCTACACAAAGCAAATCGTCGATGTTCATTATTAGAGCATCCTGCGCAATACCTTTCCATACCGACAGGTCTCCGGTTTCTTTCCAGTACATGTATGCCAGTGATGATTTAGTGCCGGCACCATCGGCATGCATAATGTTGCACCAATCGGGATTGCCGCCCAATACATCAGGTATAATTTTACAAAATGCCCTGGGAAATATTCCTTTATCGATGTTTTTTATAGCCTGGTGCACATCGGTTTTTGCAGCAGAAACGCCCCGGGCGTTGTATCTCGAATCAGTAACCATTCCAATGATTTTAATGCCACAAAATTAGCAATTTCACGACATTTTAAAGGTTATTGTGGTAAGTTTCTGATCGGATTTCAATATGGGTCCGGTTAAGGAATATTATGTTGGCTGCAAAACCCACTTATTCGACGGGTAATTTTTTTCGGAGCAAACATTTCAGTTGTTCCTGGGTGGAATAAATGAAAGTCCGGTTCTAAGTACAATACAACATGCCTTTTTCAGGCATATAAAAAGCGCTTAATTTTTTTCGTTGGTGTTTTTTCAAATGGTTCAGGTTGCAACACGATGGCCTGCAATCTTGAGAATTTATTCAGTTCATCATTCACCTTTTTATGAATTTCCTTCAGGATTTCATCTGTTTTTTCCTGAAAATACTGATTGGCTTCTGCCTTAAGATGTTGGTAATGTTGCTCTACCTCTTCCATATTAAGGTGAACCATGGCTACCAGTTTCCCTTTTTTCTCTACTACCAGTGATTCGAGGACGAATCTCATTTTATTGATTACCGATTCTATCTCTTCGGGATAAATGTTCTCACCGCTGGCACCAACAATCATGGTTTTAATCCTGCCTTTGATGTAAAGGAAATTATCTTTATCGAACCATCCCCGGTCGCCGGTTTTAAACCAGCCGTCTTCGGTAAATACTTCTCTGGTTACTTCAGGTGCCTTGTAATATCCTTTCATTACATTGGGGCCTTTGGCCTGAATCTCACCTTCCCCTGTACTTAAATCTGCATCACCCAATCTTAGCTGAACTCCCTCAAGTGCGATTCCTGTAGAGCCAATCCGGACATTTTTTCCTACTGCCCCTGCAAGCAGAGGTGAAGTTTCAGTAAGGCCGTAGCCAATCGCGTATGGAAACCCCCCGTCCTTTAAAAATTGTTCAACAGTTGTATCCAGTTTGGCTCCCCCTATTCCAAAGAACCTCAGTTGTCCTCCAAAGGTTTGGTAAAGTTTTTTCCCTGCTATTTTATGCAGTGCTTTCCGCATGGGGGGTAAAGAATACAGGAAACGGGTAACAGCGCTTTTTTGGAATTTTGGCATAATTTTCGTCCGGAACACTTTCTCAATGATCAGGGGAACTATGAGCATTATGGTGGGTTTTACCTGTTCCAACGCAGGTAAAAGGACCGATGCGACAGGTGGTTTCCGTAAATAATGGACCGAAGCACCATACATAATGGGAAATAAAAATCCAAGAGTATTTTCAAATGCATGTGAAAGAGGCAGTACTGAAAGAAATCGATCAGCAGGTGATATGTCCTGGAATTTATAGCTCTTTTCAGCAGTCCAGGCCAGGTTTTTATGGGTAAGCATTACTCCTTTGGAATTACCCGTAGTTCCCGAGGTATAGATAATAGTGGCTAAATCCTCTTCACTTACATCTTCCGGTAAGGATGTGCCTTTCAACCCTGTTATGGAACTCTCTCCCGGTTCAATGGAAACAGCCGGAACTCTTTCCTTAACTACCGAGAAATTGTCTATCAGGATGATTTGCCTTAACAAACCTATGGCTTCCGGGTTCAGGTTTTTATACAGTGCTTCAGAAACAAACAAAACCTCCGTTTCTGAATGCTCAATTATTGATTTGACCTCATTGGGATGAAAATCAGGAAGTATTGGAACAGCGGTTGCCCCAATCCATGAGATGGCAAAAAAAGCTACTCCCCAATTGGGCATATTGGCACTCAGGATGGCTACTTTATCGCCTTTTTGAACATCCATTGTTTTGAGTAATGCAGCTACCCGCTTCATATCATCACCCATTTCCCTGTAGGTATATTTGTTCTCACCGGCAAAAACAAGAGCGTTATTCCCGGGGAATTTTTTTAAAGACTCAGTTAAAAAAGATGGTACTGTGTAATTATTTATCATCAGTTAAAAAATAAATCTAAATAAGTGGAATTGTCCATAGTTGAACTGCCTAAATGTAACAATAACTGTGCTACATAGTTTTATTATACCATTTTAAAGATTAATTTTAATACCTTTTATATATATTTTATAGAATATTTATTCGATTAATTCGAATCTTTTGGCAAAGTGACGCTTTTTTCCAGGAATGCAGTGGTAGTCACAAAAACCAGATAAGAGAAAATATAAGTTTTTGAAAACAGAACAGCTACTTAGGGGAAGAACCGTTTTTTTACAGTAAATTTGGTACAGAAAACAGAAACAAATGCGAATCGAACATCTTGCCATTTGGACATATAACCTGGAAAGGCTCCGCGACTTTTATATGCATTATTTTGATACTACATCAACAGAAGTATATTACAATCATTCCAGGGAATTCCGATCTTACTTTTTATTATTCGAAGGTGAGTGCCGGCTTGAAATTATGGAAATGCCCAACATTGGTAAATCGAAAAACGACCCTGCAAAAAATTACACAGGACTGGCGCATTTCGCTATCCGGGTAGGGAGTAAAAGTGAGGTGGAGCAAATAACCGAAGCAATCAGGAATGATGGTTACAGGATTGTTAGTGAACCCCGTACTACCGGGGACGGCTATTACGAAAGTGTGGTGCTCGATCCGGACGGAAACCGGGTGGAGATAATGGCATGATTTCCATTGTATGTTTATTTCGTTTCTCTTTAAGATACTCCCGGATGAATTTATCCTTTTATGATATTAAAAGCGACTTTTAATTTTCGGTTCAGAATAGTTGTCTGCATAACGTATAGTTTGGTTTCATTTCATCATGTTCAACATCTGAAATAAAGAAATCTGGTTTATTCTTGACTGAAGTCAGTCCCCAATAAATAATATCGAAGATGATAAAACCCGGAGGGCTGTGACCGGCAAATGTATTCCGGGCAATAGTCAATTGCCAGGGTATAGAAACATTTGGAGTTAACCTAAAGATAACCTTGCAATAAGTTCTATTTTAAAGCGCTTTGATTATTGTCGCAAATGAAAAAAATGTTTTGTATATATTTGCCACGGCTGTTGCGATATCCAATTAAAAAAAAGATTATATTTTAGAAGAAATGATTTGGGATGTTTATTTCTTATAATTATGAGCTTTAATATTATTTTGCTCAACATTGTGCGATAGTCAATTAAAACTTCAATGAATGATATTACTGCTACAGATTTTATCCTGTTTTACCACCCCTGGTCCTTCGATGAATATGTTTATTGCGAGGCCCGGCCTCTTTTAAACTTAAAGTGTAACTTTAAAATTTTCCTGAAATATTATTAAAAAATAAATAGAACATGAAATTTGACAGAGAGAAACGAAGAGTAATTTTAAAAAAAACAGGACTTTTAAACTGGATTTTTATTGGTTTTATTACAACCATTACAGGTTGTGCCACGCAACCATCCGACCGTCTGGATGTGCGTACTGAAAACTCCTATGTTTATTTTGAAAATGAAAAAATCCAGTTGCGGTTTGATGAACAGCTGTTTTGTAAAGTCAGTTACCGGGAAGATGGTAATCTATTATCCATCAACGATGACAGTCATAATCAATCTTCAGGGTTGCCTTCACATTTCATAGAAATAAATGGTCAGATTTTTTCACAGTTTAAGCGAACATCCCACAAAGTTGAAGATTTGGATGATGAATTCTTTGGTAAGGGAAAGCGTCTGATTCTTACGGGTGTTCAGTCCGGTCTTAGAAAGACTTTATCGGTAGAGATGTATGAAGATTTTCCGGATGTGGCAATTTCTGAATGCACCTATTCCAACCTGACGGATTCTGAAATGCCCATTGATCAGATAGGATACAATTATTACCGCCTCGACCGCCGGTTAACCAATTCCGGAGAAGCATCCAACAGCTTTCGTTATCTGCAGCCCCTGAATAAAAAATGGGGAGAAACCTGGACTAATGTTGCCGTAACCGACACTACGGATGAAAACTTTCTTGTGCCGGGTTCAGGTAGTAATTATTCAGGTATTCCATTCATCGATGTTTGGGGAGCCGAACTTGGAATGGCTGTATTTCACGTTGAAGGGGAACCCAGGTTTCTTAATGTGAAAATACAGGTTCAGGATGATAAAAAGGTGGATGTAGGACTTGTTACTGTACCTGAAAACACCTTTGGCCAGTTTCCGGCTCACATTCCTCCCGGCGACTCCGTTACTACATGGAAAAGTGCAGTATGTGTACACAAAGGTGACTTTTTCGACCCGGGGCGGCGATTCGGACAGTTATTGGACTTAGCGCTTCAAAAAGCGGAACGAAGGGGCTTTTTCCAGGAATACCCTAATCAGGCTTATGAACCATACTGGAAAACATGGGGGATGAACAGCCTGGCCGGATCAGGAGATTTTACGGCAGAACAGGTGCTGAATAAAATGGATGAGCTGGCAGATTATGGATTTAAAGCAGTGATGCTCGACGATGGATGGCAGGACTATCTTGGCACCTGGGACCCGAACCCCGATAAATTTAAGAATGAACAGGAACTGATGGATTTTGTAAAAGAGGCACATACTCCAAAATGGGGTGAAAACAAAGATAAATCCTTTAAAGTGTACCTGTGGTTTGACCTTCTTGGTGCTGATACAATTACCGAAGCCATTGAACCTTTACTTGTGAAGAATGAGGATGGTTCTTATTATAACAGCCTTCAGTCAAAATATGCTTTATGCCCTTCATTCAGCGGCACCCACGAATACATTCGTAATTCATTGGTAGATAAAATTGTTGGCAGATGGGACATTGACGGATTGTATACCGATTGGGAAGACCAGAACCCTTTGCCTTGTTTTGCTGAAAATCATAATCATACTCAAATTGCAGAAAGTGTGGAAGACAATCACCAGGCTTTTAAGCATATGCACGACAGGATGATGGAATTAAAGCCGGAAGATGCCTGGGTGGGGCAATGTGCATGCGCTGCAGTACATGATGTTTACCAATATGCATATTACCATGTGGAGGATGCTTCCGATCCTACCTCAAACGGACAGGTTCGCTGGCGCGTTCGCTGGATGAAAGCCCTTCGTGGCGGTAAAGCTCCTGTGGGCGACGGATATGTGGAAAAAATGGATTACAATGAACTGGCAGGAGAACCTGCACAAAGTGTTGCAATAGGGAGTGTAATCACATCCCTTCGCTGGGAAGTGGATGAACTGGGAGGAAAAGAACATGCCCGGAACTGGATGGACCTCTATTTTTCGGAAGAAATCTTTTTAGGCGATTACCTGGGTCTTTATGATGTCGCTTATCATTCACCCGAAGGTCATGTGGTCAGAAAAGATGATGGCACACTTTATTATTCGTTCTTTGATAGCGCCCCTTTTGAAAAGGAAGTTGAACTGAGGGGAATGGACCCGAATAAGGAATACCGCATGGTTCAGTATGAGGAAGGAAATGAGTTGGGAAATGTTTCGGGAAAAGATGCAGTGATACAAATTAAATCCAAAGAAGGAAACAGCCAGGGCGATCCGGTTTTTTACCAGGTACTGAAATGCATACCTTTATAGGTAGTAACTGTAATGAGTAGAAAGCAATTCATAAAATCCGGTTTGATAATGTAAGATGCAGGTTTTGCTGTAAGGATACATACGGCTTTAGGTATAAACAACAGCAGCAGATTGAAATAGCTTCATGAACAATAAGTTTGAACAGCAGCAGAGCCATCCTGAAAGTTCATGTATCTGTTCCTGAGCAGGGTGCAGAGGATGAAGGAATTTCACTCAGGGTTCCTGTATTGTTTGCGCAATAAGTGACAGTTAAGGCATTTTGCTATAGTATGGAATACTGAAGCAGAAACATCTGACAGCCGGGTTTGATAATTTGAACATGGCTGCACCGAAGGACATTAGAGGTAGTGTTTATTAAACTAATAAAATTAAGTTGAGATGAAAACAAACTTAGCTGGCATTAAAATTTTTGCAACCGTCCTGTTTGTGATAGCTCTTAATGGAGTTATCCTGGCACAATCCGGCTTTCGGGGAGCACCGGGAAAACAAACGGTTCGTCCTGAGAGAATTGATGATGTGCTTTACAACCCGGGGAAAGGAATAACTACAGCCAATTCATTTGACGGGGATGTGGAAGGCTATCCCAAATCAAGAATAGCTTACTGGCGTTTTTACTGGAGTGAGATTGAACCGCAAAACGGTAAGTACAACTGGGATAGAATTGACGGGGTAATTAAAACTGCCAAATCACGTGGTCAGAGAGTGGCGTTGGGCGTTATGCCGGCAAATGGCACGGCACCCAAATGGTACAGGGAACTTGGAGCAAAAGGTTTTGCATACATGCCTGAGCAGGGAGGAGATTCAAGCTGGATGCCCGATCACAACGACCCGCTCTATCTGGAATATATGGGACGGCTGGTAAAGGATATGGGAAAACGTTATGATGGCAACCCGGATATTGACCACGTTGATATCCGATCGCTGGGGCATTGGGGTGAATGGCATTTTGGATTTGTGGAACCGAGGCCTGTTGTTGAGCCGGATATCAGAAAAGCACTGGTGGATATTTATCTTGATAATTTTGTGGAAACACCCTTGATTATGTTGATTGGCGGACGCAATGAACTGTCGTATGCCGTAGAAAAGGGAGCTGGCTGGAGAGCGGATTGCCTTGGAGACCTTGGTTTTTTCAGTGAAACGTGGAATCATATGCGCGATTCTTACCAGCAATCATTGGATGAGGCGGATGTGAATGATGCATGGAGGAATGCTCCGGTATGTCTTGAATCATGTTGGGTAACACAAAAATGGGCCGATGAGGGATACGATGTAAAATTCATCATTAATGAAGCTTTACGCTGGCATTGTTCTGTTTTTAATAATAAATCCTCACCAATTCCCCCCAGATGGTGGGGTGAGATGGAAGAATTTATTAAAAAAATGGGGTACCGTTTTGTCATCAATTACCTCACTCATCCTTCAGTGGTGAAAGCAGGCGGTGTTCTTTCTGTTGAGACAGAGTGGGAAAATCTTGGTGTTGCGCCTGCTTACCGCAACTATTTGATTGCATTTAAATTGATTCCGGTAAGCAGGAATTTAAAATCAATTGAAATTAAGGATCCGCAATACAAAGTTGATATTAGGAAGTGGTTGCCGGGAATACATCCGCTGAGTCTTGATCTGGAGATACCATCTTCCGTTAAGCCGGGGATGTATAATCTCGCAGTAGCCGTAAAAGACCCCTATACCCTGGAGGTTGATGTTAAACTGGGCATTGCAGGATTGGATTCCGATGGTTGGTATAATTTGAGTGAGATAATGATAGAATAAACGTGGGCTATTCTGTTCTTTTAGTACATTTTGGATTATAAATTTAAAAGAAATGAATGGTAATTAAATTCCGGCGATTTATATGCAGGGAGCCCGGGGATAATTTTATTTGCCAGGGTGAATCTGCCCCAGTACATTGTTTGGTAATCCGGTAAATGACTGGAAATTATTCTCCTGAATGCAGAACAGAAATGATTAGTTTCTCGCCTGGGTTTAATTTTATGGGAATTCCCTCAGCCAGTTGTTTCCCGGTGAATTTCGATGCAGTTTTATTTACTGAAAAGATGAGATTGTATTCTTTGTCTTCTTCTGCAGTAAACCATTCTGGAAATTGATTGATGCGTGGATAATCAATTGGCAGGTTCAGAATGGTTTTATGACGAGGCGTATCAAAAATAAGCTTTCCTTCCCATTGGTTTTCTGAGGTAAGCACAAAACAGACTTCATTATCTCCCGTTGCCGCACCCAGAATTACATCCCTGCGCCAGGGTTTAACGCGTGCTCCCAGGGTTTTCCACAGGCTGTACATAACAGCTGTCCGGGCAAAGTTGCCGTCACCGTGCCAGCCACCTATAATACCATCTTCCTGCTGCATGTTGAACATTACCTTTATTTCACTGTCAATCCAATTTCCCAAATCCGGTACGGGTTCTCTGTTGAAAAGATTGATTGCGCTTTCCAAAGCATCGGCATAGCCATCATGACTGGATCCTTCCCAGTTGAAATTTCGATATTTCGTGTTCAGATTCCGAAACCCATCCAGAATCGCCTGCCGGTACTCAGTTTTTTTATCTGTCAGCCAGACTGAGTAATAGGCGTTGAAGGTATATCCCCAGTTATCCACTATGTTTTTATCTACAACTTCCCCGGTTTTTGGATTGATGGCATTGTAAAACAGTCCGTCTTCGTTTCTCCCGGTTTCCAGTACCCTGTCTAAAAGATTGTAAAGGGCCGGCTTATACTGTTCCTTTTTTGCAGGATCTACAAAATGAACCGTTACATAGAGTTCACTTAACCCACCAATGATTTCGCAGCCGTGATCCCGGATTCGCAAATATTCAATCTTGCTGAGATCACGCTGCCCCAGAAGGTAATAATCACCTATTTCTATGGCCTTGTCAAGGTATTTTTTATCTCCTGTCATCCAGAAAACGCGCGTAAGTGTTTGCAGCAATTCACCATTGACTTCCTCTACAGAAGCCATCCGGTCATGAAAAACATTTTCCAGGTTTCCGGTTTCACCTTTATATTCCAGTAAATCGTCAAGCATTTCCATCATTCGATCGTGCCATGGCGAGTGACCTATGTATTCCATCAATGGAACCAGCCCATCTTTTATATATTCAGAAGCGCCAAACAGGATGTTCGCAGGTTGTGGTTCTTCTTTCAGAAAACTTTTTTTTGAAAAGGACCAGGTATCAGGAAGTGATTTAATCCGTGATGTTAATTCCTTTTCTGTTTTTAGCATTTCAAGCATTTCTCCTTCATAAAGATCTTCATCAAGCAAATAAGAGGTCAACACCATAAAGGCATAATTGTCGGCAGCGGAATTGTGAGGTTCCCAAATATCTTTACTGCTGGACAGATTGGCAGGTATCAGGCCTGTGGTCTTATCCACATGGTTTAGCCAGCCATGTACAAACCGGAGACTGCGTTCAAATCCTTCTGAAGCCTCAGTTCCGTTTTGATATGCCTTTGCGGTTAGCTCCTGTTTAAATTCAGGCTGGTCTGTACAAGTAAATAATACGATGGTAAGCGGCAAACAAAAAACAATGCATAGTTTCATTTTATTTCGTTTTTATTGACTGTAGCGTAAGAATATGTAATTTCTTAAGCAATTGCTGATTAATAACGTATAGTAATAGGATGTGATGCTTTATTTCCACAATGAATTTTGGTATTTTATTCTGTTTTTATTAATGCAGCATTGCATATCTTATTATTTCCCGGAAACCTGTTAATATGCTTCTAAACAAATGTAATTCAATTTTCAATCATATGAAAGGTGAGTTTATTTTGTGATGCCAGTTTTGATTTTGGTTTTAAGCAATTCCCGGAAAGAAATAAATACCACAAATTTTTCCAAATACAGAATAATAAATTAGAAAATGAGGATTATTATTTTGATTATCATACAACAGATGATGAAATTTTTACAATTGTATTTTTAAGTGAAAGTATTTTGATAACTTAGCCACAGATAACATTATTACACAATTATTTAACAATAACTTTTATACTTATGGAAATAAAATCAGCTATAGGCCGCCGGAGCTTTATTACCACAACTGCATTGGGTACCCTTGGTGCGGCAGGAATTTTAACTTCATGTTCGAAAACGTCTGCTAAACAGGAAGAAATACTTCTTCCCAAATTGCTTGATCAGGCACCTGACGGGCCGATAATAAAAGCTGGGCTGATAGGATGCGGAGGACGCGGGACAGGGGCTGCAATCAATTTTTTAGATGCAGGGCCTAATCTGCAAATTGTTGCACTGGGCGATGTTTTTCAGGATAAAATTGATAATTGCAGGGAAAAATTAAAAAAGGAAAAAAATGTGGAGATTGCCGATGAAAACTGTTTTGTGGGCTTCGACAGCTATGAGAAGGTAATCGATTCAGGAGTGGATGTGGTACTGCTGTGTACACCGCCGCATTTCAGACCGGTACATGTTGAGGCAGCCGTAAATGCAAGGAAACATATATTTATGGAAAAACCCATTGCGGTTGATCCGTTCGGTGCACGTTCGGTAATGGTCTCGGCAAAAAAAGCTGAAGCAATTGGCTTGAGTATGGTAAGCGGTACTATCCGGAGGGTGCAGAAAGATTACATGGAGACTCAAAGAAGGGTTGCCAATGGTGAAATTGGTGAAATAACCGGTGCCAGTATTATCCGCAATGGAGGAGCCCTATGGTACCGCAGACGCCAGGCCGAATGGAGCGATATGGAATACATGTTGCGTAACTGGGTTAATTTCTGTTGGCTGTCGGGCGATCATATAACCGAGCAGTTTATTCATGAAGTTGATGTTATGAACTGGTATCTTGGACGGAACCCTGTGAAGGCTGTTGGTTGGGGAGGCCGCCAGAGAAGGGTTACCGGAGATCAGTATGATTTTTTCAGCATTGAATATGAATACGACAACGGAATCCGTACCCATTGCGCTGCAAGGCAAATTAACGGCTGTACCAACAGGAAGGTGGAACAGATTACAGGAACAAAAGGATATGCAAGTGCATCGGGTAAAATTTATGATTTAAAGGGAAATCTGGTCTGGGAGTATCCTTATCCTGAAGAAGGTGATGCCCAATCGGAATGGAAGGTAACAAACCCTTTTGTACAGGAGCACATTAATCTTGTAACGGCTATTCGTACCGGTAAGCCTGTTAACGATGCCGAGGCAATGGTCAGTTCTACGCTCCTTACAATTATGGGAAGAATTTCAGCGTACACAGGGAAGGATGTTACATGGGAAGAAATGATGAATTCCGACTTATACCTGGGACCTAAAACTTATGCTATGGGGCCGGTACCGGAAATTGCAGAAGAATTTGCAGTTGTTGGTGTCCCCAATAAATCGGCATAATATTACATTTTAGAAGGGGGATTACCTTCAAATAATCCTTCAACCTGAGCTGTATGGGCTTTACGGAATTGGTTCCGGTCAAATCATGCAAGGCATGCAGAAATTTGCCCGTACTTTTTTATTGAGAATGGTTAATGGGTGATATACGATGGAGGATTACGGTAAGCTTTCATTAACGTTAGGCTTGTAAAAGGAATAGTTAAGCCGTCATAAGGTACTTCTGGAATTCAGAGGGGATAAATTTATTACGGAGACACCGGAAAAATTTATTGCCCTTCTCAAACGGTGCAGCTTAATTATTCAGTTGGTTCTGCGTGGACCGTGGATACGAAACCAAATTTATTCAAGATGATGTTTTCCAATTTGGTACATACTTTATGAGCTTCTTCAAGCGACATGTTGCCTGGAAGTTTGATATGGCAGCTTAATTCGGTATGCCTGCCATAATTGTGAATGTGAATGTGGTGAAGATGAAGAGGTTGCCTGAACTCTGCCTGGGTAGTACTGTGAATTGACTGAAGCAGCTCATCGGAGGGGCTTTCACCCAGCAGTGATTTGATTTCAGCAGAAAGTATTTTATAGCTGGCCCATGCTATCATCAATGCTACAATGAAGCTCAAAACGGCATCCATCCACCAAAATTGACTTCCAATGGCAATCCCAACCAGGATGATTACAGAAGACAGGGCATCGGTACGGTGATGCCATCCATCGGCTTTCAGGATGGAGGAGCTGGTTTTTTTTCCGGCCCAGAAGGCATATTGTGCCATTCCTTCCTTCACAAGTATTGATACAATTGTAGCAACCCAGGCAAAAATACCAAATGTAGTTTTTTCACCTTTACTAAATTTCTCCACTGCTCCCACAACAAAATCGAAAGCCACGATGGCCAGTAAAACGCCGATTATTATTGCCGCAATATGTTCAGCACGTCCATGACCAAAGGGATGTTCGTCATCGGCAGGCTTCCGGGAAATTCTGCCTCCGATAAGTACAATAACCGATGAAACCATATCGGAAAGAGTATGCCAGGCGTCGGCAATCAATGCCAGTGATCCGGTAACCAATCCAGCCCAGTATTTTAATCCGAACAGTAAAAGGTTTCCAAATATGGAAAGCCATCCTTCACGGAAAATGTATTTGTCTTTAGCTGACATGGTTGCAAAAATAACATTTCCTTCAAATACTTATTGAATGAATGAATTATTTTGAAGAAACCGGGTGAGAACACCTGTCTATTGCAGGGCCATGGAGAACAGGTTTTTGTCCAGTTGGTTTTTTTACTGCTGAAAGGTAAAAGGGGCGTTTTACAACAGAAAGTTAACGGTATTCTGCTGCAGGAGCAGGGAAAATTGGGAGAAAAGATACGTTATATTAAATCAGGTACAAAAAATAATAGTGGAGTTTTCGGCCGGATGAAAAATGAATGATTATCATTCCAGATAAATATTAAACGACTATTCTTTATTTAATTTCGAAATTTTTCCAAAGATGGTATTTATACCTGAATGATTTTCAAGTCCGGAGAACAGGCTTCCTTTTCCAAGGTGCAGTAAAATGTTTCGTATATATATAAAAAGGCCCAGGCTGTGAGCTGCAAGCAAAACCGGGTCGAGGCGGTAAATGGCATAGGCGAAAATCATGAGCGATCCTATCGTGCTTATTATCCAGAATCCAATGGGTAGAAAGGAATCATTTCTTTTTTCAGAATACATCCATTGATAAACGAAACGGAAAGTGAAAATTATCTGGCCTGCAGAACCCCAAATCATCAATGCCGTTGAGATGTCTTTATTGTTAATGACAGACCGGAAATTGTAAACATTACCAAAAAGGAGCCATCCAAAAAACAGGAGAGGTATGGCAAAGGCTGTTACCCGAATAAATGGATGAATAGTGCGCCAGGCTTTTTTTAATTGCAGGTTTCGGATATAAATAAGATATACGATAAACTGCCCAAGGACAATTGCAAAATCATTTCGAAGAATGCCATAGGTTAGCATCAGGGCGGAAGCAGCCAGGCTGATTTGCCAGTATATTACGGGTGAAACTACTTTTCCTTTTTTTTCTGATAAAAACCATTGGGCAATGTTACGGGCAAAAAAAAGTACCTGCGACAGAAAACCCAATGCGTAAATAAGAAGCGTACTCATTCGTTGTTGTTGTTGGGGCGCAAAGATAATAAATAAGATATGGAAAGCCAGTTAGGCATGAACACTAGCTGTCGAGTTTTTTTAAAGTTTCGCGGGCTGCATTTTGCTGTGCTTCTTTTTTCGAAGTTCCTGTTCCACGGCCCAGTTCTGCATGATTAATCAATACGGTTGCTATGAATTTTGGCTGTTTTGACTTGTCGTTCAGGTGTTCTTCAATGGTTTCAAATTTCAGCTCCTTTTTATTTTTCTGACTCCACTCGATTAACTGGCTTTTAAAATTGGTGTCTTTTTGTTCAATCTCGTTCATATTCACAAATTGTGAAAGAATCCGTTTGGTAACAAAAAACTTGGTCGTCTGGTAATCGGTATCCAGGTAAATAGCACCAATTAATGCTTCAAGCGCATCTCCGTAAATGTGGCTTTTATCAACGTTTTTTGTGGTATTGGAATCAATAAAAACATTCAGGCCCATATCGAAGGTGAGCCGGGTCAGAAAAGTACGGTTTACAAGCTTTGACCGGTTTTTGGTTAAGAACCCTTCATCCTGTTGCGGAAAACGGTTGTACAGAAAATCGGCAATAATGGCTCCCAGAATTGCATCACCCAGAAATTCGAGCCGTTCATTATTCACGAAATTTCCCTGTGAATCAAATGCCGATGCTGATTTATGGACAAAAGCCAAATCGTAAAGCTTTAAATTTGAGGGGTAAAAGCCTAATAAATCTTTTAAAAACAAATAAAACTCCTTTCGGGGTGACGAAAAGAGTTTTATTCGTTGTGCAATTTTTCTGACCACAAAATTCTAATATTTTTTAAAGACCAAAGTTGCATTGTGACCACCGAAACCAAATGTATTGCTTATTGCAACCTTTACTTCCCGTTTTTTAGCAACATTGAATGTGAAATCCAGTTTGTTGTCAATCTCCGGGTCATCGGTGAAATGATTAATGGTAGGTGGAATCATATTGTTTTGGATAGCCAAAAGGATGGCAAGCCCTTCCACGGCACCTGCTGCACCGAGTAAATGTCCCGTCATTGATTTGGTAGAACTGATACTGACTTTATATGCATGTTCTCCAAAGGTTTTCTGAATGGCTTTGGGTTCTGCAATATCACCCAAAGGCGTTGAAGTGCCGTGAACATTTATGTAATCCACATCTTCAGGGTTAAGACCGGCATCTTCAATAGCCCATTTCATAACCAGGCTGGCACCTCTACCATCCGGATCGGGGGCGGTCATATGAAAGGCATCGGCCGACATGCCACCGCCAACCATTTCTGCATAAATCTTAGCGCCTCTTTTTACTGCGCTCTCATATTCCTCGAAAATAAAAGCAGCTGAACCTTCACCGATTACAAAACCATCTCTTTCTTTATCGAAAGGTCTGGAAGCAGTTTTGGGATCATCATTGCGTGTGGATAAAGCACGCATTGAATTGAAACCTGATACTCCGGCCTCATTTACTGCCGCTTCAGAACCACCTGTTATCATTAAATTGGCTTTTCCAAGGCGAATCATATTAAATGCCTCAATCATTGCGTGGGAGGCAGATGCACATGCTGAAACCGTTGTGAAATTAGGCCCTCTGAAATGGTATTTAATAGATATCAGACCGCCGGCAATATTGGCAATCATTTTTGGTATGAAAAAAGGTGAAAACCGGGGATTATCTTCCCGGTAACTCCTGGTTTCTTCAAAAAATGTTTGAAGCCCACCGATACCAGCACCCCAGATTACTCCTGCACGATCGTGATCAACTTTGTTTAGATCAAGGCCAGAATCAGCCATTGCCTGAGCTGCAGTTACCAGTGCATATTGTGTATAAAGGTCATATTTTCTGGCTTCCTTGCGTTCAATAAATTGCTCTACGTCGAAGTTTTTAACTTCACAGGCAAACTGGGTTTTATGTTTCGAGGCATCAAATCTGGTAATGGGTGCAGCACCGCTAACCCCTTTTTGTAGGTTATCCCAATATTCGTTGACCGAATTTCCCAGGGGATTAACGGTGCCCACTCCGGTAATTACTACCCGCTTAAATTCCATAAATGAACTTTCTGGATTATTTTACGGCTGCTTCAATGTGTGCAATTGCTTCCCCTACGGTAGAAATCTTTTCAGCCTGATCGTCCGGTATAGCTAAATCAAATTCTTTTTCAAATTCCATTATCAGCTCTACAGTGTCAAGTGAATCGGCTCCCAAATCATTGGTGAATGATGCTTCATTGGTAACTTCACTTTCGTCTACTCCCAGTTTATCGACAATAATTGCTTTTACTTTTGCTGCAACGTCAGACATAATTCTAAAATTTTAGTTAATACTAATTTGAGTTTTTAAATAATTCGCTGCAAAGTAATACATTTACAATTTATATTTCAAAGAAAAATTATAAAAAAGATAGCCTGAATGAAAGATAATGCTGCAGTAATCTTCTAAATTTGAATATATTATTCAAATGTTCCATTGTATTAAAACAATATAAAATGAATGTTAAGAAAATAGCTGTATTCGCTTCGGGATCGGGTACAAATGCACAGGCAATTATTCAATATTTCGCTCAGAATAAACAAATAAGGGTTGATTCACTGTGGAGTAACAATCCGAAGGCTTATGCGCTGAAGCGGGCCACAGATATGGGAGTTGAAACTTTTACCTTTAACCGGCAACAATTTTTCGAAACAGATGAAATGTTGGAGGAATTAAAAAAACGAAAGGTTGATTTGATTGTCCTGGCGGGATTTTTATGGCTGGTACCGGAAAATCTGATCGAAACATTCCCTATAATAAATATTCATCCTGCCCTGCTTCCTAAATTCGGAGGTAAAGGAATGTATGGAATGAAGGTTCATCAGGCGGTAGTTGATAGCCAGGAAGCCGAGACAGGTATTTCCATTCATATTGTAAATAAAAATTATGATGAGGGGAAATTGATTTTTCAGGCAAAATGCACTGTCTTGCCAGATGATTCACCCGAAGATATTGCTCGAAAAGTACATGAACTGGAGTATAAATATTTTCCTTTAATTATTGAAAAATACATAACTGAAAATCTGTAAGATAAATATTTATTTATGTAACGTATTTTCCGGAGGTTAATAATTATTACATAGCAAGGTAGGGAGTTAAATAATGTTAAGCAGGATTTCTGCAACTTTTCTTTAAAATTATCTTTGTTGCATGAGCAGAAAAATGTTGGTGACATTAATCGTATTAATGGCTTTGGTGCTATCGGGTTTAATTCTGATTCAGACCAATCTCATAAAAACTGCTTCTGACATTAGGGAGGAGCAGTTTGATCAAGTGGTTAGCAGCGGGCTTAAGCGCCTGGTTGAATACCTTGAATTAGAAGAAGAGAAACTGGCGCGAGAAAGTGTACGTCTGGGCCGTTTACCAGAGCCGACAAATCCTGGCAATTTAAACATATTTCCGCGACAGGGATCCGGTGCTATCAGTGGAAGTTTCCGTTTTCGCTACTCAGAAAAGAATATGTATGGAAATTTTCAGGAAGAATACGAGGTAATTTTTGTAGATTCAATGCAAGCTCTGCATAATCACCCCAGTAATTTCACCTCGTTCGAAAAACTTCATGAATTCAATCTTGAACAGGAGCGGCGGAGAGAAAAGTGGCTGAATGATATTGACTGGAGAAATTATGAAATTCTTTATCTTGAAGGCCGACCCCTGAGAGAAAGAATCGATTCAGCTTTTCTCGTTGATGAAATGGCTGCTATTTTTGAGGGTTTTGGGATTGACCTGGAATACAAATATGCAGTCCGTTCAGCCAATCAGGGGCAGGATAGCTTCATACTTGGTAGCCCCGACTATAACCCATCCAGGAAAAAAGAATATTACAGTTTGTTATTCCCATACGATTTTAATGGTCAGCAGCCCAATTATCTTTATGTATATTTCCCAAACCGTACTGGTTATCTTCTTCGTGCAACTGGGTTTACGATTATTCCCACCATTATTTTGACGGGTTTGCTTGTGGCTATCTTTGCCTATGCGATTATGGTTATTTTCAGGCAGAAAAAGCTTTCTATGATTAAGAATGACTTCATAAACAATATGACCCACGAGCTGAAAACACCCATTTCAACCATCTCTCTTGCCAGCCAGATGCTCGAAGATGGCAGCATAACAAATACACCCAAAACAATAGAACACATATCAAAGGTTATCAATCAGGAAAGCAAGCGCCTAAGTTTTCAGGTAGAAAAGGTATTGCAAATGGCAGTTTTTAATGAAGGACGGCTCAAACTTAAATTTAAGGAATTCGATGTAAACAGCACCCTGCAAACAGTAGTACATAATTTTGAATTACGTATTAAAAATAAAAACGGAATTTTGCATGCAGATTTAAATGCTGAAGATTCAGTTGTGAAAGGGGATGAGGTGCATTTAACCAATGTAGTGTTTAACCTGCTCGATAATGCAGTTAAATACAGTAATGGGCAACCGGAAATAACAATATCTACTTTCAGTAAAAACGATCATGTTGTTATAGCTGTTAAAGATAATGGCATTGGAATTGCTAAGGAGTATCATACGCAAATCTTTGATCGGTTCTACCGTGTACCAACCGGAAATGTACATGATGTAAAGGGATTCGGGCTGGGTTTGAGTTATGTAAAAAAAATTGTTGAAATGCACAATGGGAAAATTAAAGTGGACAGTGCTGTGAATAAAGGTACAAAGTTTAGTATATTGCTACCTAAAATAAAAAAAGAACATGGAACAAAAAATAAAATTACTTTTAGCAGAGGATGATGAAAACCTGGGCTTGTTGCTTAAGGAATACCTGGTGGCCAAAGGATTTGAAGCCGACCTTTACCCTGATGGTGAGGTTGCTTATAAAGGATTTATGAAAGCGCATTACGATATCTGCATCCTTGATATCATGATGCCCAGAAAAGACGGGTTTTCACTGGCAAAAGATATCCGGGCTGTCAACTCCGATATTCCGATCATATTCCTTACTGCCAAAAACCTTAAAGACGATGTAATTGAGGGTTTCAAGCTTGGAGCCGACGATTATATTACCAAACCCTTTAGTATGGAGGAGCTAATATTCAGAATAGAAGCAATACTCCGGCGTACTTCACAGGAATCACAGGCTGCATCAGAACCGATATATAACCTCGGGAAATATACATTTGATACACGCAAGCAAACTCTTACCGACGGTGAAAATTCAGTGAAGCTTACCACTAAAGAGTCAGACTTGCTGAAGTTGCTGTGCCAGAATGCAAATAAGGTGCTGGAACGGAATTATGCTCTGAAATCAATCTGGATTGACGATAACTATTTTAATGCCAGGAGCATGGATGTATATATTACCAAATTGAGGAAACACCTTAAAGATGAACCATCAGTGGAAATAATCAATGTCCACGGTAAAGGGTATAAATTAATCATGTAAAGACATAATCCGGATTTTTTTAATCGGGAATCCGGATGATTTTAGATTCTTTTTAATCCAGCTTTAACACTGCCAGAAAAGCATTTTGAGGTACTTCCACATTTCCTACCTGCTTCATACGTTTCTTTCCTTTTTTCTGTTTCTCTAATAGTTTTCGCTTCCGGGTGATGTCACCACCGTAACATTTGGCAGTAACATCTTTTCGCATGGCTTTAATAGTCTCCCTGGCAATTATTTTTGAACCTATGGCAGCCTGAATGGCGATATCGAATTGCTGGCGGGGAATCAGTTCTTTAAGTTTCTCACACATACGCCGGCCAAATGGATAGGCATTATCAAAATGTGTAAGTGTAGACAGGGCATCTACCATCTCACCATTAAGTAATATGTCGAGCCTTACCAGTTTCGCAGGTTTATACCCGCTCATGTGGTAATCAAAAGATGCATATCCACGGGATATACTTTTCAATTTATCGTAGAAGTCAAAAACAATTTCCCCTAAGGGCAGGTTGAAAACCAGTTCAGCGCGTTCGGCGGTCAGATAATTCTGGCTAATTAATACACCTCTTTTATCCAGACAAAGGTTCATTACCGGCCCTATAAATTCGGATGCAGTTATAATACTGGCCCTGATAAAAGGTTCTTCTATGGTGTCTATAAGAGCAGGACTAGGCAGGCCGGAAGGATTATATACTTTTTCAGTTGTTCCGTTATTTAGAAGAATGTTGTAGGAAACGTTGGGAACAGTGGTAATAACATTCATGTCGTACTCCCGCTCCAGTCGTTCCTGGATGATTTCCATATGCAGCAATCCCAGGAATCCGCAACGAAATCCAAACCCAAGGGCTGCGGACGATTCAGGCTCGAAAGTGAGGGAGGCATCGTTTAGCTGCAGTTTATCCATAGCATTGCGCAAATCTTCGTAATCATCGGCATCAACCGGATAGATACCTGCAAAAACCATAGGCTTAACTTCTTCAAATCCCGAAATTGCTTTTTCGCAGGGATTGCTTACATGAGTAATGGTATCACCTACTTTAACTTCCTTGGCAGTTTTAATACCTGAGATTATATACCCAACGTCTCCGGCCGACAGTTTATCGCGGGGAACCATGCCGAGTTTTAAAACCCCAATTTCATCGGCATTGTACTGTTTACCCGTGGCAACAAATTTTACCAGGTCCTTTGTTTTGATTTCTCCATTCACAATTTTAAAGTAGGCAATAACTCCCCTGAAGGAGTTAAAAATCGAGTCGAAGATAAGCGCCTGCAAAGGTGCTTCCGGAGTTCCTGAGGGAGATGGGATTTTTTCAATAATTTTTTCCAGAATAGCTTCCACACCCATGCCGGTTTTGCCGCTTGCATGAATTATATCTTCCCGATCGCATCCGATTAAATCAATAATTTGATCCTCTACCACTTCAGGCAAAGCATTGGGCAGGTCCATTTTATTGAGTATAGGGATTATCTCAAGATCATGTTCAAGAGCCAGGTAAAGATTTGATATTGTTTGGGCCTGAATGCCTTGTGTAGCATCAATAATCAGCAATGCTCCCTCGCAGGCAGCAATTGAACGTGATACTTCATATGAAAAATCAACATGTCCGGGGGTATCAATTAGATTTAGTTTATATAGCTGACCATCGTGTTCATAATCCATTTGGATAGCATGACTTTTAATGGTAATTCCCCTTTCCTGTTCCAGATCCATACTATCCAGCACCTGATCCCGCATTTCACGTTCACCTACTGTTTTTGTAAAGACCAGCATTCTGTCGGCAAGGGTGCTTTTTCCATGGTCTATATGTGCAATGATGCAAAAATTGCGTATTCTGTTCATTTATTTACTTCCTTCTTTATTATGTCCTTTATCCGGATTTTTTCAGCAAAGATATCTAATTTTTAGGATTGGGAGATTGTGTAAGACCGGATTTGGAATAAACACTTTACTGTGAATAAATCTACCAATTCGGACTTTTCAATTCTTATTAGCCTGATTAGATATAAAGAATCTATATTGGACATAACATGCTGTTAAAGAGAGCAGAAGATAAAGTAGCCACAATTTTCACAAAATTATTAAGAAGGATGGAAGTATTTTGGCATGCAAATTGATATTACTTTAATAGTCATGAAAACAATTAAACATTTAGAGTTTGTTGTTTGAAAGAATTTAAGATAACAATTTGCTGTTTTTTCATAAGTTTGGTTTAGTTAGGTTTAGTTTTGATCCCGGGGTAGTGACCCCGGGATTTTTCTTGGTATATATTAGATGATTAACTACCTGCTGGTGATAAAATGCAATGGTTTTTTATAACTGAAAATATGGAGCTGGCGTGGAAAGAATTCACAGGTTAGGGTATAAAGACAACACAATTACCAGAACAAAGGGAAACATTTTTTTCTGCCATGTTGGAAATAAAAATGCTATATCTTCTTCCGGAAATGTTCTCATAAATATTAAAATAACACTTCAGACATTATTCTCAACTTCGTAAGGTTTTCTGTAGTTGCGCGTAAGCATCGTGTCTGCCTCAGAGTCATTAACGAACTTTTCATACTCGCCCATAAAATTTAGCTCTCTTTTTAATCTGTACGATATATTAGCAATTATGGGTAACACAGAGGAATAATGCCCTTCACGGATATCACAATTTAAGTCATAATTATTGCCCGATCGTATTGCATCAATAAAATTAGCGTAATGTTCAGACCCTCCAGGTGCGGCTCTGAAAGTTGGATCAATGGGAACTTCTGATGTTTCTTTAGCTGAGCTGGCAAATGGTTCTTTTTCTCTTTGCCTGAAAGCTTTCCAGGTGCTGCCATTTAACTCCAGATAACCATCTGTTCCATAAAACATGTTGCCGATTTTAATGTCAAGGCTCGATTCTCCATTTGTAAAGCGGCCACGGGTTTCGAATTCCAGCACTTTGCCATCGCTGTAAGTAAACAAGGATGTCTGGGTATTGGGTGTTTCCTGGGAACATTCCTTTGGAGAGATACCATATATTCCACCTGTGCTATATATCCTTGCCGGATGTTCATTTTTATTCAGACCCCAGCGGGCAATATCAAATTGGTGCGGGCCCTGGTTGCCTGTGTCGCCGTTTCCTGTATCCCAATGCCAATGCCAGTTGTAGTGACCGCGCTTCTCATTGTAAGCCCGGTATGGAGCAGGTCCAAGCCACATATCGTAATGAAGGTTTTTTGGTGGCATGCTGTCGGCTGAGATTCCAAATGAGTCCCTTGGCTTGTAGCAAAGTCCTTTAGCCAGATAAACTTCACCAATGCCACCATCATGGAGGAATTTCATAGCCTCTGTTACATTAGTAATAGACCGGTTCTGAAAACCTGCCTGAACGCGTACATTGTATTTACGGGCTGCTTCTATCATTTTACGGCCTTCGAAAACATTATGACACGATGGTTTTTCAACATAAACATGTTTCCCTGCCTGGGTAGCCCAGATTGTCCCCAGCGCATGCCAATGGTTAGGCGTTGCAAAGGAAACTGCATCAATTTCCCGGTCTTCAAAAACCTTTCGCATATCCCATTCTGTAATTGGTTTAGTACCTGTTTCATTTTGTACTTTCTTTACCCGATCTAAAAAAAGACTTTCATCTACATCACATAATGTTTTCAGAAATACATTTCTGTTGTCTTTTAATGAGCACCACCTGCTGATATGACCGTTACCCTGGCCCCGAATACCAATAACTGCCATTGTTATTCTTTCATTTGACCCCAGGATTGAACCATATGATTTGGCACTAAAACCAATGCCTCCAATGGCTAGGCCTGCTGTTCCAGCCAGGCTCTTCTTAATAAAGTCTCTTCTTTGTGTCATGTTAATTATTGATTGGTTTTTTTTAATTGGCTCAATTTAGTAAATGAATTTCAATTCTGAGGAAATAAACATGGGGGATTGGTTTATATTAATAAGCCGGCAGTAAGTTAATTTTTAGGGAATATATTTTCTGAGTAAAATAGTTTCTGTTTGTGTATCCTTTTTTGTTGTTCTTCTTTACATAAATGCCAAATCTTATACAACCGATGCAAAATTACCAGAAGTAAATTTTTATATCCACCTAGTTTTTTAAGTGCAATTTAAGGAACTCATTATTTTATTCATCATCTGCAATTGAAATTCGGGTGAACCTTGTCTGATGGTTAATTCTAAATTTATAAACTCAGGATATCGTTCCAAACTTTCTTGTCAACCGCAATCCCTTGTTTAAGATTTTTTCCCCGGGTAATTAAAACCCGTTCTCCAGGATATCTGATTTTGTCCAGGTTTACATCCTTTGTCGAATTTTTAAAGTCTTCTATGATGGCACTTATGGAACTTTCTATTGTTGGATAATTGCTGAGATCGTTTAGGTTAAAAGCAATAAAAACCTGAGAAACGCTGTATTCGGCTTCTTTTTGGCTAATCTGGCTAGTAGACAGACCGGCTGACAATACAGTTGCCATTATATCGAGCAGCAACGATAATCCTGCACCTTTCCAGTAGCCAATAGGTAAGGCATGGCGGGAAGCAAGTATTTCATGAGGCTGATTTGTAAGTTTACCTTCTGAATTAAAACCACCTGGATATGGAAGTGTTTCGTTTTCAAGATGAGCAGTTTCCATTTTTCCATATGAATACTGAGTCATGGCAAAATCAAGTACGATGGCTTCATTACCATAAGGGACAGCAAATACCAGCGGGTTGTTTCCCAGCCGGTTGTCTTTGGCTCCCCAGGCTGGCATATTTGCCTCGGTATTGGTCCAGCCGATAAAGGCAAATCCATTTCTGGCTGCCTGCCATCCATATGTACCTCCACGCATCCAATGGTTGGTATTGGCAATGGCCAGGCATCCGATGCCATGCTCTTTTGCCAGATGCATAACCCTTTCGGTACAATAGGTCGCATTTAAAGGTCCTGGCCCCAACTGGCCATCCCATTGTTCCAGGGCACCTGTGGAATGTATTAGAATGGGTTCGGCATCTGCGTTTATAAAACCTCTCTGTATATAATTAACAAAACGAGGAAAGCGATATACCCCATGGGAATAAACTCCATCGAGACTGTTTTCAGCAAAGATACGGGCACAGGCTTCTGCTTTGATTTCTGAGAATCCATGTTTTATCAAAATCCGTCTAAATTCAGACTTCATTTTTATGAAAGGTATAATAACCTGATTCATTTAAGTGTTTTGTATAGCTGTTAATACCTTGTTTAACAGAATGGGTACTTTTTTAAAAGGATCTCCTGCGCCCAATGTTTCCAGAGGCAAGTATCCCCGGTAACCTGCTTTTTTGATAATTTCAAAGAGCTTAAAGTAATCAGTCGGCATTTCCTTGCCGTCAATCCATACATTTTCTTTAATCTGCCATGTTACTGCATATTTAATATTTTTTTGAATTTCCTCATAAACATTCTGTTGCCGGTAGCTGCCTATGTCAAGATTTAATCCCAGCCAATCAGAATTCACCATATTAAACAATCGTTCTACATCAGCAGCAGTGTAAAGAAAATCATTGTGGTTTTGAAGTGCAATGATGACTCCAAACTGTTTTCCATATTCACAACATTCCCTGATATCACTGGCCATCCATTGAAAAACCTGGTCGCGATGAAAGCCTTGATGTGAATGGGTGCCTGCAAATATCCGTAGATTGGGAATTCCCAGCATAGCAGCGGCTTCAATCCACTTTTTAATCATTTGCTTATCAGCTTTACGTGCTGCAGGATTGGGATTTGCAAAATCGTTCCGGACACCTGTTCCACTGATATCAAGCCCCAGCAGAAAGGACTTTCGCTTAAATTCATTAATAAACTCCTTACCAGGGGGTTCCGGATAACCAGGAAAATAATAACCCGTTGGATCAATTGCATCAAAATTGTATATGGCACAAAAGTCCAGCATATCAAATAAATTCACTTCACCTTTCATGAGCAGATTATTGAAAGAATAGAGATTTAAGCTAAGCTTTAATTTATGAGACAATTCAAGGGTATTTATTTTTTCGCCCTTAAAAAGGTTGTAAATATTAGTTGCAGGCAATACCGGAAGAACCATAAGTGACTTGATGATGTTTCTTCTTGAAGTAAGCGGTGAATTTTCCATTTCATAAGGTTTTAGATAATTTTTATGAGCTGATTTTATCAATTTACAATTTACGGAGCTTTGTTCAAAAACATATTCATAGAGATTGTTTTTAATTCATAACTTTACAATATAAATTTAGAACGTTAAGATAAATATGGGTGAACCGGTTAATTGGCATGCAAAAAGCTTTAAGCAGGTATTAGAGGAAATTGAAAGTTCCGAAACCGGGCTGACATCAGATGAAGCAGAGAAAAGATATCAGAAATATGGGCCTAATCAAATTAAAAGAACAAAAAAGGACAACCCGCTAAGATTGTTGTGGCGGCAGATTAACAATCCGTTGATTTGGGTACTTATCGGGTCGAGCTTGCTGGCTGTTTTACTTGGTAAAATAACTGACGGATTCGTAGTGCTTGCAGTAGTGGTAATAAATACTATTATCGGATTTATTCAGGAATTTAAAGCAGGAAAAGCTATTGAAGCTCTGAGTGAAATGGTTCCTGAAAATGCAACTATCCATCGTGACGGGCGAAAAGTTACAATTCCTGTTTCTGAAATTGTTCCGGGAGATATTGCTGAACTGGAGGCTGGTGATAGGATTCCGGCCGACATGCGTCTTTTAAAACAGAAGAACCTTTCGGTAGAGGAAGCTGCACTCACAGGTGAATCTGTCCCTTCACAAAAATCAGTTGAAGCAGTTGAAGCGGAGGCTTCACTTGGTGATCGGAGGTGTATGGTCTATAGCGGTACACTTGTCGTGTCCGGAACAGGTAAAGCTGTGGTAACGGAAACCGGAATGGAGACAGAGTTAGGCAAGATATCAGGTATGCTTGGTGAAACTACCGACCTTGAAACTCCCTTAACCAGGAAACTTGCTGTTGTTGGAAAGTATCTGACTGTTGGGATTATTGTTATTACCTTAATAATAATGGTAATAGGCACTGTCCGTGCAACTGGGCAGGGAACCGGTCTTTATGCAGCGTTAAAAGACAGTTTAATCTTTGCGATTGCTCTGGCAGTGGGTGCAATTCCCGAAGGATTGCCCGCTGTTGTTACCATTGCCCTTGCAATTGGGGTGCAACGGATGGCTCGCAGGAAGGCGATTATCCGAAAGCTGCCTGCAGTTGAAACACTTGGCAGTACAACGGTAATTTGTTCCGACAAGACAGGAACCCTAACCCGTAATGAGATGACAGTTAAAAAATTGTGGACCATTGACCACGATATCCATGTCACTGGAGTTGGATACAATGATGATGGTATATTTAAGTTGCAGAATGAGCAGGTGGATGAACTTCCAAAGGATGCCCTGGTACTGATGAGAAATGCAGTTTTATGTAATGACGCCAGCATACAGGCTGAAGGAGATAACTTTACCCCTACGGGTGATCCTACTGAGGTTGCATTGGTTGTAGCAGCTGCAAAAGCCGGATTGAATGTGGATGAACAGAGAAATAAATACACCCGGTTAGATGTAATTCCATTCGATTCAGAACAGAAATACATGGCCACCCTTAATAATATTGACAATGAGAAGTACATTATAATTAAAGGTGCACCTGAAGTGATACTTAACCGATGTAATTCCAAAAAAGGGGAGGGACAAATAAATATCAGTGAAGTGCAGTCACAGATTGAACAAATGGGCGGACAGGGAATGCGTGTGCTTGCTGTGGCTCAGAAAGCATGGACAAAGCCTGAGAACGCGGATTTAACCAAAGATGATGTTCAGGATGGATTTGAATTTTCAGGGTTGATGGGAATGATTGACCCACCTCGGTCGGAGGCTGTTGATGCCATAAGAATATGCCACGATGCAGGCATTGTGGTAAAAATGATTACAGGTGACCATGGAACTACTGCACGATCCATAGGTATGGAACTTGGATTGTCTGAAAAAGGAGAAACGGTAACAGGAACCGAGCTGGCAAAAATGGATATGCAAAAGCTCAATGAAGTGGTTAAAACCACCCATATATTTGCCCGGGTAGCTCCGGAGCATAAGTTGAGACTGGTAAAGGCATTGCAAAACGATAACCAGATTGTGGCTATGACTGGTGACGGGGTGAACGATGCTCCGTCGCTGAAGCAGGCTAATATTGGCGTGGCAATGGGTATAACCGGCACTTCTGTTTCAAAGGAATCGGCTGATATTGTGCTGGCCGACGATAATTTTGCCAGTATAAGTGCAGCAGTTGAAGAAGGCCGCAGGGTTTACGACAACCTGCTTAAGTCACTGGCGTTTTTATTGCCCACTAACCTGGGACTGGCCTTTATTCTGATTTATGGCATTATGTTCTTTCCATTCAATCCGGTAACCAATGAGTTGTTATTACCCATGCTGCCTACCCAGCTGCTGTGGATTAATCTGGTTGCTGCAGTAGCGCTGGCGCTTCCATTGGCTTTTGAGGTGAAAGAGCCAAATGTGATGAACCGTTCTCCCAGAAGACCTGATGAGCCGTTATTTAATAAATTTGTTACCTTTCGTGTGATTTTTGTCTCTCTTGTCATGACAGCAGGTACCATCATTCTCTTCAATTTCCAGTATTCATCAAGGTTATCGGAAGGAATGGAAGCTATTGATGCACAGGCTAAAGCTCAAACCATTTCAGTTACGTTCGTAATTATGTTTCAGATATTTTACATGCTTAACTGCCGTTCACTTAAAGATTCAATTCAGAAAATAGGCTGGTTCAGTAATCCGGTAGTATATTTGGGAATTGGTACGGTATTGCTGTTGCAGGCAATATTTATTTATGCTCCATTTATGCAAAATATTTTTGGTACCAGACCACTTGAAATGTCTGACATTGCCTGGGCTGTGGGATTCGGATTTGCTATTTTCCCTATAATAGGAATTGAAAAATGGATCCATTCCAGGCTGACAAGTAAAAGCTGATTTTAAAGACTTTTTGGATTGGTAAGTACCACTTCCTTAACACAGACTCCCGGCGAAAGTGCTAGCAGCCATTTTATTGTTTTATAAAGATCGGCGGGCTGAATCATCTCTTCAGGCTTCAGAATTGTACCTGCCTGCAGGGCCATATCGGTATTAACCCATGCCGGGCATAGTGCTGTAACTTTTATGCCAAGCGGAGAAAGCTCCCGGTAAAGAGATTCACTCAATCCAACCAGGCCGAATTTTGTTGCACAATAGCCACCGCTGCCGGCAAACCCTACCTTTCCCGAACGGGAAGCCACATTGAATATATAACCCGACTGCTGTTGCTTCATAATTGGAACTACAATCTGCAGCAGCATTAACTGCGCAGTCAGATTCGTTTCAATCATTGTTTTAAAATCTTCCAAAGGCAGCTCCAGCGAACCTCCGAAATGAATCCCCGCATTATTTATCAGAATATCAATTCTTTTATAATCAACAAGGACCTTTGAAACCATTTTTTGTAAATCATCGGGATGTGTTATATCCAGTGAAAAAACAGCCGGTTGAAGGCCTCCTTTGCCTGTTATCTCATTTGCTACTTTTCCAAGTTCTGATTCGTTTCGTGCAATCAATACCAATTGATATCCCGATTTAGCCAAACCAATGGAAACAACCTTCCCTATACCTCTGGAAGCCCCTGTTACCAATGCAACTTTATTGTTTCTGTTATCCATGCTCTTTAATTTAGAATTGTTGGATGTATCTTTTTTAATTGAACTTTTATTTTTTCGAAATGTTTTCAAGACAGGGAATGAATCGAAAGTTATGAAAAATTAATTCTCTGCAATCGATTCGTCTATCCTATTATACAATAGGTGTTATAGTTACAGATAAGGGGAACAGGATGAGAAACAGTAAAAAAGAAAAATATGAGCGAAAAATTAAAAACAGCAGTAATTTATTACAGTTCTACAGGAAATAATTACCAGCTGGCACAATGGGCTGCAGAAAGTGCCAAAAACGAAGGTTCGGAAGTAAGAATACGCAAGGCAAAAGAACTTGCACCCGAATGGGTTATAGAACAAAATCCGGCCTGGAAGAAAAATGCCGATGCAACAAAAGATGTTGAGGAAGTTGCCCTTGACGATCTTGAATGGGCGGATGTTGTTGTTTTTAGTGTTCCAACGCGTTATGGCAATGTACCTTCTCAAATAAAACAATTTATGGATTCTACCGGTCCGCTCTGGCAAAAAGGAAAGCTTACAAATAAGGTGGTTACTGCAATGACTAGTGCAATGAATACTCATGGAGGGCAGGAATCAACTATTTTGGCGCTGTATACCACTATGTATCACTGGGGTGCCATCGTTGTTACACCTGGCTACACCGATTCGGTTCTGTATGCCGCAGGAGGAAACCCCTATGGATTAAGTGTTACAGTGGACGGTGATGGAAACATGAAGGAAGACCGGGAGACCATAAAAAAAGCTGTTTATTACCAGGCCAAAAGGGCTGTAAGTATTGGACGGCTTATTTCCGGTAAGAGCGAGAGCTGAAAATATTTTAACTGCCACTCCTTAAGTGGCTCCCATCGACTTTAGAACAGGCTGATAAGAATAAATCAGCCTGTTTTTCATATACATTAATCTTATGAATAAACTTAATTGTTAATACATTGTTTTTTTACTTGATTTATTAATTAGTTAGAAATGAAAACAATGTTGTTCCTCATAATAATTGCTGGATTCATTCCAGGCATAAATGCTCAGGATTTTGCATTAAAGCAACTTGAGAATTCTCCTCGTCATCAGGAATGGGTAACCATCCCGGCCGTCGACCGGGAGGTAAACTGTTTTATGGTTTATCCTGAAATCTCGAAGAAAGCAACTGTGGTTATCGTTATTCACGAAAATCGGGGATTAACGGATTGGGTACGGAGTTTTACCGACAGACTTGCCGGCGAAGGATTTATTGTTGTTGCTCCCGACCTTTTATCGAATTTTAAACCAGGAATTAAAACCACTGCCGATTTCGAAAATTCTGATGAAGCCCGTAATGCCATTTATGCACTTAGCTCCGATCAGGTAAAAAATGACATGAATGCGGTGCAGGAATTTGCTTCAAATCTGCCTGCCGGAAATGGGAAAACTGTTGTGGTTGGTTTTTGCTGGGGTGGTTCCCAAAGTTTCCGTATGGTTACTTATAACGATGAAATTGAAGCAGCTCTGGTTTTTTATGGCAGCGCTCCGGAATCGCTAAATGATATTAAAAAAATATCTGTACCGGTATATGGGTTTTATGGAGGAAACGATCAGCGTATCAATGCCGGTATTCCTGATACAGAAGAAATGATGAAAAAGGCTGGAAAAAAATATGAATACATCATTTATCCAGATGCAGGGCATGCCTATATGAGGCAGGGAGAAGAACCCCAAAGTTCTGCCGGAAATTTAAAAGCCCGTAACCAATCGTGGGAAAGAATGGTGAAAATTTTAAAGAAAATTTAACTGCCGGGCCCCTTCTGTTATTATTTAAGTTCCAATTTTCATTTTACATCCTCCCATTCTTCATTAACATTATGAGGTGATTCGGTTTCCTTGCTGAACTTGAAAACTTTATACAGGTATCCAATGTAAGGGAATATAATAAGAACCCCAACTACCAGAGCAATCAACATGTAAAACTGCACCTGCTCTGGTGCTGCAGCACTTTGAAGTGTAATATCGGGTGCATCTTTAATATTTACGAGGATGGGAAACTGTATTGCAAACCAGCCCGCCACAATCATTGTGGTTTGAAATCCTGCAACCAGCCGCAGAAGGTTCTGTCTGTTTCGCTTCAGGTTTTTCCAAAGTACCGGTAATGCCAGGGTTGCCAGAACCACACTCCCAATGCTGACCGGAGAACTCAGGAATTCATTAAAAAGCGGATGTCCGTTTATTTCAGCAGCAGCAAAAACGACTCCTCCTGCAACAACCAGTGCCGCAATCATATATTTTGCCAAACGTGCAAACCGTTCAACTTCCTTTTCATCTTTTATCTCTCCCAATGTATAAATATTGGCAAGAAAGGCAAATAATATAATCAGGAATAATCCCAGACTGAAAGAAAACAGGTTGAACCAGGGGTGAATGTATATCGCATAAAACCCATTGGTGAAATCGGTGGAAATTTCACCAAGGATGATTCCGCCAAGCGAAACACCCAGAAACAGAGTGGTGAAAAGACTTGAATACCGGAAGATTAAGGAATAAACTGCTTTTGGTTTTTCTTCTTCAATATCGTAATGACGAAAGGTAAAAGCAGAGCCTCGAAAAATTATACCGATAAGTGCCAGCAGTATTGGAATATGCAGAGCAGTTAATACAGTTGAATAAACCGGAGGGAATCCGACAAAAAGAATAACAATAACAAGAATCAGCCACACGTGGTTAGCTTCCCATACCGGAGCAATTGCTTTTGAAACAATTTGCGAAGCTTTTCCCCGGGTAAATAATTCAAGTATTCCTGCTCCAAAATCGGCTCCTCCCAGAATAACATAAAGAAGCAGGGAGATTGTTAATATTGCAAAAATTACTTCAGTCATTGGTACGGTATTTTAAATGTAACATTTTAATTTGACGGCTGAAGAGCCAGATAACAATGAAGGTCAGCATCAGGTAAACTGCCGTAATTATATAGAAGGTATACTGAATTCCTGGCATGGGTGTGAGCGAATCCCGTGTTTTCATGATTCCGTATATAATCCACGGCTGACGCCCCACCTCGGTAACCATCCAGCCTGCTTCTACTGCAAGGTAACCAAGGGGAGTGGCGATTACCAGCAACCAAAGCCACCATTTTTTTTCAAGCCAATGCTTCCATTTGTAAGTTCCGGCTATAAAAATAATACCAAGGAATGCCAAAAAGAAACCAATGGCTACCATCAGCTGGAAGGAGAGGTGAGTAAACAATACCGGCGGCCATTCTTCCCTTGGAAATTCCTCCAGCCCAAGCACTTCAGCATCAAAATCACCATGCGCCAAAAAACTCAGGGCACCAGGTATGCGGATTGCATGGTTTAATGTACGTTCCTCTACATTGGGAATTCCTCCAATTACCAGGGGAGCCCGGGTGGTTGTTTCAAAATGTGATTCAAATGCCGCCAATTTTGCAGGTTGAAGCTTTGCTACCATTTTAGCGGCATGATCTCCGCTTAAGGGTTGAAGGATTGCTGCTACCGCAGCAAATGCCAGTGCAATGGTAATGGCTTTTTTATGAATATCATATTTCGTTTTCATATAAAGCAAAGCATGAACACCCGCAACAGCAAAACCTGTGGCAGAGAATGCCGCGATGGTCATATGATGCACCTGGTGAAACCAGGCACGGTTAAACATGGCGGCAACCGGATCTATATTTTCTGCCTGCCCGTTTACCCAGTCAAATCCGGCAGGAGCATTCATCCAGGCATTGGCCGATATTACAAACACGCCTGACATAACACCTGCAATTCCTACTACCAGCCCTGTATAAAGATGGACTTTTTTGGTAAGCCTTCCCCAGCCATACAACCATAAACCCAGAGCAATGGCTTCAACAAAAAATGCAGTTCCCTCCCATGAAAAAGGCAATCCAAAAATGGGGCCGGCATGATGCATAAATGTGGGCCATAACATACCAAGTTCAAAACTCAAAACCGTCCCGGATACAGCCCCAACTGCAAAGAAAATTGCTACCCCTTTTGCCCATGCTTTTGCTAAGTCTAAGTAGACCGGATTTTTAGTTTTTAACCATTTCCATTCCGAAACAAACATAAACCAGGGCATAACCATTCCAATGCAGGCAAATATTATATGAAAACCAAGTGAAACACCCATTTGCCAACGGGCGGCCATAAATTCATCCATTGTTTAGTTTTTATGAAAGTTATACAAATATCATAAACGCTCCGAAAATGTTCCCTTGCGTCAATCTAACAAATGCTAAGTTAAGTTTTTTATTTTAAAGCTATAAAATTTTCTTTTCTTAATAACAGAATTGCTAATGTCTTAATTTGTAAGGTGATATCCCTTGTGGTCTTGAAATTGTCTGACTGGTAATAAATTGTTTATTCATGATACGGCGAATTGGAGTCATTGAAGAGATTGAATAAGCAAAATTCTTCCTGGAGAATCCGGGTAAAACGGAAAACATCCAGGCAATGATTAAACTTGTTCCCAACCATTCCGATAGGTTGGACGAATCCATTCTTCTATAGTTTGAAGTGCAGGTAATGCAGCATATTCGTTGTTTTGCCTTGCATTTCCATATGCTACTTCAAAATTATTTTTAATCAGAATACGTAAAATATCGCCTGAGCCGATATTGGTAAATCGCATGTTTCCACCATCCCAATCCAGCTTGCGCTGAAGGCTGCCCAGCCTTATGGCAAGTGCACCCAGCAGAGCCAATTCGGAGAGAGGTCCTGAATAGGAAAAATTAGAAGTTGTTTCCAACCGGGTACTGGAAGGTTCCTTGCAGGCTCTGACCCAATCCTGTTCGTGGCCCCCTTCCAGGGGATTAAATATCCGGCGTATTGTTTTGGGAGGTTCCTGAAAATGTTGCATTTCATCTTTGGGAAGCAGAGTAGGGTTTTGGGCAAATGAACCACACATTATTTTACCCCGGGAACCGTAAAATATACAACCTCCGTTTTCATCCCCCATTATATCTCCATCGGCCAGTTCATCAGGACGGGGGGGCATCCACCCTCCTTCGTACCAGTGAACCGATACTTCCGGCATACCAACCTTTGGAAGGTTATCACGCCGGGGGAATTCATAACGTATAAATGCGGAATTTGGAGGAGATACGGTATTGAATTCTGAGGAACTGGCTTCTACTGAAATGGGATGTTCAAGCATAAGCGCTTTAAATACCGGATCAAGGTTGTGTGGTGCCATATCGCCGGTTGCTCCTGTGCCAAAATCCCACCAGCTCCGCCAGGTCCAGGGATGATAGGCCGGATTGTATTCACGCCAGGAAGCAGGCCCAATAAACTTATCCCAGTCAAGATTCCGTGGTACCCGTCTCCCCCTGTCAGGCTGCTGTAAAAATTGCGGCCATACAGGCCTGTTTGTCCAGGCATCAACATGGGTAATTTCGCCAATTGTTCCGGCCCAAATCCATTCACATATACGCCGGATACCTTCACCTGAATTCCCCTGGTTTCCCATCTGGGTTGATACACCGTACCTTTTGGCAGTGTCATTTAATACCCTCGATTCATAGATTGAATGGGTGAGCGGACTCTGTAAAAAAACATGCTTTCCTTCACGCATGGCCATTACAGCTGGCAGTGCATGGGAATGATCGGGTGTGGCAATAATAACCGCATCAATATCCTTTTGCTGTTCCAGCATTACCCTGTAATCGGTATACTGTTTCGCCATTGGCCATCGCTTAAAGGAGTTCCCGGCATAATCCTGATCAACATCACAAAGTGCCACGATGTTTTCGGACTCCACATGCCTGAGATTTATGTATCCCCGCCCACCAATACCTATCCCGGCAATGTTTAGTTTATTGCCCGGTGTCTGGTGCCCCAGCCCTGCAATTACATGCGAGGGAAGAATGGTAAAACCGGCCGAAACAGTCGATGCACTGGCTACAAATGCCCGGCGGGAAATTCTGGTTGTTTTTTTATTCATAATTTTTAAAACGTTCATAACCTGAACTGGCTGATGCAAAATAGAAAAAAAATACAGTAAGCTCCAATTTTCAGGTATAATAACTTTAGAAAAAATTCTCTGTCAGAAAACACCTGGTTATAAAAAGGTATTATTCAATAGAACTTTTTCACTGCCTGGTAGAAACATGGGAAAGTAAGAGGCAATTAAAGGATAGAACAGTTTAGTGGAAGTTTCAGCCTGAGCCAGGTTTTTAAAATGTAAATGCAACAGCGGGAGTATTGGAAAACATCGAATGAAGCAGCTTTTGTGGATTCCGTCCCGATGGGACTTTGGATTAATTTGGTGATTAACTTTCTAACAATATTATGTCCCAAACGGGACAATTCGTTTACGGACTTAATATGGGTAGTAGCAAAATCAACTCCAGTTATTTGAAAGTTCCGTGGGAAAGTAATAATACCAGCATGTTCATAGTATTTCTTTAATCTTTTTGACACCCATGTATTTTATATCAACGAGTTGTGTTTTGTGTTAAAGAGAAAAAGAAGTTAACGCAGGCGGTGTAATAGATGAAAAAGAGAGGTTGCCATTCAAGGCAACCCCTCTTTAAATCATTGAAAAATGAAAAAAATTAAGCCGGCATATCAGGCAAGCTCCATGGCTTGCGGTAGGTATGCTTAATTAATTCAGATGCAAATTCTTTTGCAGAAACCGGGTCTGTCCATGTTTTTCTGAACGTTGGGTGCCCGTCTTTAATTTCAAAACCATCTCTGATGACTGTTCTGATTTTTTCGTCATCGGTAAGATTTGTAAACTGCATGTTTTTACCATCCCAGTCAAGAACTTTATTCAGCGACTGTAAACGGACAGCCAAAACTCCCATAACTACCATTTCGTTGAATGGTCCGGCTTCGTGGAAGGCAGATGCAGTTTCAACACGGTTTTCCGGGCTTTCCTTACACGCACGTACCCAATCCATTTCGTGGCTGGTATTTATTCTGCGGCGGAATTTAGGTGCATCGGGTTTGCGCCCTGAAATCAACCATGGGTCTTTCCCATAGCATCCGCAAACGAGTTTGTCTTTGGTTCCATGGAAAATTACACCACCACCTGCATCGTTCGGATTTTTACCATCAGGCCATTCATCGGGAAGCATCATTTTAATACCACCATCATACCAGTATACATCAACCTGTGGCAGTTGAGCATTTCTTTTCATCCCTTTCCATGCACGTTCTGGAGTACGGGCAGGAAATGTGAGTTTAACTGCTTCTGAAACAGGAGCACAATCCTGGAGCAGAAGGCTTGAGCTTGCCTGAGCATGAATCGGATATCCCAGCTCAAGACCTACGAACACCGGGTGCAGAATATGGCAGGCCATATCGCCTAATGCGCCTGTTCCATAGTCCCACCAGCCACGCCAGTTCCAGGGATGGTAAATTTCGTTGTACGGACGCATATTGGCAGGTCCTACAAACAAATCCCAGTCAAGGGTTTCCGGAACCCAATGACCTGCTTCAGGAGTGTTCAATCCTTGCGGCCAGATTGGACGGTCGGTAAACGATTCTACTTTGGTTACCTCACCAATTTCACCATTAGCCAGCCATTCAGTAGTAAGGTTTACACCTTCGCCCGACGATCCCTGGTTTCCCATGGAAGTAGCTACTTTATACTTCTCGGCAAGTTTGGTCAGCAGCCTCGATTCATAAACCGAGTGGGTAAGCGGTTTTTGCACATAAACATGTTTTCCCATAGTGATGGCATGGGCAGCTACAACTGCATGGGTATGGTCGGCAGTAGCAACTACCACTGCATCGATATCTTTACCCATTTCATCGTACATTTTACGCCAATCCTTGTACTTTTTAGCTTTTGGGTAGCGATCGAAAACACCATTCCCGCCAGTATATTTCCAGTCTACATCACAAACACCGATGATGTTTTCGGCTTCCAGGTTTTTAAGGTTAGCAAAACCCATTCCTCCAACACCAACACCTACAATATTTAGTTTGTCACTGGGAGCTTTGTGTCCCAATCCGGCCACCACATGGCTCGGAACAATCGATAATCCAGCTGCAGCAGCAGCGGTCGTACCAAGGAATGCTCTCCTCGTTACGATACTTTTGTTCGAATTTTTCTCCATAATTAATTAAAGTTTCAATTGGATAGGTATTTATTATGCCTATTTATAATCTCGTAAAAAACTGTTAAATATAAATATATTAAAGATTTCCTCAAATACAGTGGAATGTCTGGCTTAATGAATTTTAAAAATAAATGATCTGACTTGTTGATCCCTTATTATGAACAGTGGCGCTAATGCAGTTGAATTTCAGTTTGTTAAGGTGCAAAACATTGGTTGATTCTATAGTAGTTAAAAAAAATCAATTTGATTTAAGAAACCTTATAAACTATTTTTGTCCCGAAATTTTTAATCAGTCTAAATAATATTTTCATAAATCATTAAAAACAAGAGATTATGTACACAGTAGGAGACAAGTTCCCCGGGTTTGCAAAAAAAGCAGTTGTATCGCTTGAACCAGGTAAAGAATTTCAAACCATTACACACGAGCACCTGAATAATGGTAAATGGACGGTATTTTTCTGGTGGCCGCTTGATTTTACTTTTGTTTGTCCAACAGAAATAGCATCGTTTAACAGTTACTTTGATGAATTTGAAAAACGAAACGCAAATCTTATTGGTGCTTCTATTGATTCAGAATATGTGCATCTGGCCTGGAGAAACAGCCATCCGGAATTAAAAAACCTGAAGTTTCCGATGCTTGCAGATACATCTAAATCATTGTCTGAAGAATTGGGAATCCTGGAAAAGGAAAACAAGATTACTTACCGTACCACTTACATCATTGATCCTGAGGGAGTGATTCAGCATGTTTCAATGAATGGCCTCGAAGTGGGACGTAATGTGAAGGAAATAATCCGTTTGCTGGATGCGTTTCAGACAGGCGAACTAACACCCTGTAACTGGGAACCGGGGCAGCTTACGTTAAACTAAAATCAACAGAATTTGTTTTTACTCAAAACATATAAATTCGTTTTACTTGACACATGTTTAAAAAAGGGGGAGTCTTAAGGCTCCTCTTTTTAATTTCCTTACTTTCATTCCTCTCTATTAGCAAGATAGCCTGTGTCTTCCTTTAGATGTACACCCATTGAAGCTTCCACTGCAAGCTTATCGCAGCGTTCATTCAGCACATTGTTGTTATGTCCTCTTACCCAAACAAACTTCACTTCGTGTTTTTTGTAAATTTCGAGAAACCGCATCCATAAATCGGGATTTTTTTTCCCTTTGAATCTTTTTTTTACCCAGTTAAAAACCCACCCCTTTTCAACAGCATCGGCCACATATTTTGAATCGGTGTAGATTGTTACTTCACTTCCTGGAATTTTCAATGTTTCAAGTGCGGTTATTACGGCCAGCAACTCCATTCTGTTGTTTGTGGTTAGTCTGAAACCTTCTGAAATTTCTTTTCTGTGGGGACCAGATAATAATACGATACCATATCCGCCTGGTCCTGGATTTCCGCGGGCTGCCCCATCCGTATATACTGTGATTTTAGGTTTTGTCATCCACAAATTAATTTGATGCAAAATAGTCAGTAAATATTGGAAATTGCAAGCTGAAATAGTAGAATTATCGTCCGTACCTGATATTAAATCCAGTGTCTAAACATTTCAAAATCTTCGATGATGCATTTTGTAATCCAAATCATTTTTCAATGATTTCGTTCAATGGATTAAATTTATCATTTCCCCACTTTAATGGATTGCCGATGATGTATTTCTTTATTCGTTGATATTCTGCATCATTTCGAATAATATGGTCGTGGTAATTTGGTTGAAAAAATGATTGTTTCGATTGTATTTTGTAATATTCATATGGTTTTCATCAATGAAATCATCAATTTTTGAATTAATGGCCGTTTTGAATCCTGCGATAAATGATGAAATAGATTTGGGTTTACGAATTAATTTGGGTTGGTGGGGTGGTTGTAGAGACGCACGGCCGTGCGTCTCTACGTGCGAACCGTGCGAACCATCCAAACCATCCAAACCATCCGAACCAATTAATCGGGTATTATCCAATATTACAATGGCGTGTATTCGTATTAAAATTAACCCCTGTTATTTCAAAGTAGCGTAGGAAATTAATAATACCAGCATGTTTATTCCACTATTTGCATTTCATCAATAAGGTGTGATGCCCCGGCATATTTATCTATTACCCATAATACGAAACGGATATCAACATTAATGCACCGCTGGAGTTCAGGCTCGAAGGCAATATCTCCGCTCATTGCTTCCCAGTTGCCATCAAATGCCACACCAATGAGTTCTCCATTTGCATTTATCACCGGACTGCCGGAATTGCCACCGGTAATGTCATTATTAGAAATAAAACAGGCGACCAATTCCCCCTTTTCATTTTGATAACGGCCGAAATCTTTGTTGAGTAACAGTTCCTTCATGCGTGCCGGTACATGAAATTCATCATCTCCCGGTATTTCCTTTTCCAGGTATCCGTCAGTTGTGGTGTAGTATTTATAAATCACTCCGTCGCGGGGTTCATAATTGCTCACCTGTCCGTAGGTCAGGCGCAAGGTTGAGTTGGCATCGGGATAAAACTTCTTATCGGGCTGCATTTCCATCAATCCTGCAATAAATAAACGGTTTCCTTCTTCAAGCAATGCATTTTTTTCTTCTGCCAAATCATTCAGCTCCCTTAATTTATCAAAAATATCACGCGTTGCCTGAAATGCCATGTCTTTTTTCAGGGTTTTTATATCTGGATTTTCAATGAACTGTCTGAAGTCTTCCTCATTGGTAAATAGTGTCCTTTTAAACATCCGCTCAGTATATCTTTCAAAATTACCTTTGTATTTTCGTTTCACTTCCGCAAAAAATGCAGGATGGTATTCCGGATCGATGTTTTCTGCATAAAGTTTCATCAACGCAGCTGCAATTTTCATATCCGTTTCAGCATCATAATCTTTGAAATAGGAGTCCATTCCTTCAGCCAGCCTTATTTTAACCATTTCGCTCATTTCAGGACTGATATTATCTTCTGCCAGCATCCGGTAAATGGGTAATACCCGGTAGGCAAACATAAAAATTTCAGGGCCGCGAATCATTGACTCAAATATGTATTCGATTGCTTTATCAACAGTTACATCAGTGTATGCTTCTTCTATGAGACTAAGCGCTTGTCCGTATTTTTCCCTGCGTGTATTATTTTCATCTATCCAAAGGGAAAACTCATCTTCCAGATTTTTCTTTTTTTCAATTACATTCAGGTTGTCAAGACCACGGTTCTGTCCGATACTGTATTTGTGATAATTGGAACTCCGGGCATATTTTGTAGCATACTGAATACGTGCTTTTTGGCTGGTGCCCATAAACTCATCAATAATTCGCAGCTTTTCTTCACGTACTTCTATACGTACCGGATTTGTTACTTCCATAGTATATTTCACGCCATACGAGGTTTTATACCTGTCAGTACTTCCGGGATATCCTAAAACCATTGCAAAATCACCTTCTTCAACTCCTTTTATTGATACGGGGAGAAAATGTTTTGATTTATATGGAATATTATCTTCCGAGAAAGCTGCAGGTTTCCCGTCGGGGCCTGAATAAACACGGAAAAGGGCAAAGTCTGCCGTATGCCGCGGCCACATCCAGTTATCTGTATCTCCTCCGAACTTACCCAGTGCCTGGGGTGGTGCACCTACAAGACGGATATCATTAAAGGTTTCCACCACAAACAGGTGAAATTGGTTTGAATTAAAAAAACTGCGTACGTACGTTTCATAATGAGTATTGCCTTTTGCTTCTTTTTCAATATCCCTGGATAGGTTGTATATTTTGTTGTTCCTCTCTTTCTCATTTAATTCGGGAGTTAATTCGTCCAGTACCCTTGAGGTCACGTCTTCGATTCGGACCAGAAAAGAAACCGACTTACCCGGATTTGGAAGTTCCTCTTCCCGGGACATAGCCCAAAACCCATCCTGAAGGTAATCGTTTTCAACACTGGAGTGGCTTTGGATTTCGCCGTATCCGCAATGGTGGTTGGTAAGTAACAATCCATCGGGTGAGATTAATTCGGCGGTACAGGAACCCCTGTCGATCGCTACTACGGCATCTTTAAGACTGGCGCTGTTTATGGAATATATTTCGTTGGCATCTAACTGAAATCCCATCTGCTGCATTTCAGTAATGTTTAATTTTTGCACCAGAGAAGGCAGCCACATCCCTTCGTCTGCAACTACCTTTCCAAAAAACAGAACAAGCAAGAGCAGCAAATAAGTTAATTTTCTCATATTTGATTGAAATTAATTTTAAAAAAACTGCAAATATAATATTTCGGAATTCAATGTCTGTGATTTATTTCGGGTTTGAATTCTGAGTTGGTTAAAAAAAACTAAACTCCGCGGCTGTTTCTCAATTCTTGTTAAATTTGCAGCTCTCAATAAAGCTGGCAGATAAAGTGAAAAAAAAAATAATTAAAAAACTCAGCGACCGCTACCGTTTAATCATTTATAATGACACAACGTTTCAATCGGTATGGAGCATGAAGCTGAGCAGGCTAAAGGTTTTTACAATTACCAGCTTATTGTCTGCAATCCTGGTTGTTCTGGTTATCCTGCTGATTGCAACCACCGGGCTCCGCGAATACATTCCAGGATATCCTAAAGCCGAATACAGGCAAACGTTGATACTTACCGCCCTAAAAATCGATTCACTTGAACAGGAACTTCAACGTCGCGATTTATTCTTCAGGAGCATTCAGGCTGTAATTTCGGGCGAAACCCCCCAGGAATATTTAATGGCTGATACAACTTCGGTTCATGAATATTTTGAGATTGCTCAATACAATCATGACTCAGTTTTCCAGGATAAACTACTGGCAGAACAAACAAGTCTGTCCATCGGATCCAGTGAAGGCCGCAGGCTCAACCTGAGCCAGATACATTTTTTTGTGCCGGTAAAAGGAGTGGTAACCGAAAGGTTTAATTCAAATTCCGAGCATTTCGGTATTGATCTGGTGAGTGAACCAAATGCCCGGATTTCTGCAATTATGGATGGTACGGTAATTTTTTCGGAATGGACTATTCAGACTGGTTATGTGCTGTTTATTCAGCACGATGCCGATTTAATCTCTGGCTACAAACACAATTCAGAATTGTTAAAGAGTAAAGGCGACCGGGTTAAGGCCGGTGAAGCAATAGCAATTATCGGAAATACCGGGGAACTATCTACCGGGCCTCATCTTCATTTTGAATTGTGGCATAACGGAACACCATTAAACCCTGAATTGTATATTGATTTTTAAAACATGAAGAAGCGAATTGCCATACTTGGCTCCACAGGCTCTATCGGCACGCAGTCGCTTGAAGTAATTGCCGCTCATCCGGAATTGTTTGAAGTGGAAGTACTTACGGCTAATAACAATGCAGAATTACTTATCCGGCAGGCGCAAAGATTTCAGCCCAATGTGGTTGTAATAGGGAATAAAGAAAAATACAGGTTAGTTTCGCAGGCATTGGAAAGCGATCCTGTAAAAGTGTATGCAGGAGCCGATGCATTAAACCAGGTGGTACAGATGGATACCATTGACCTGATAATTACAGCCATGGTCGGTTATTCGGGATTGATTCCTACGTGGCACGCAGTAAAGGCAGGAAAAAATATTGCGCTGGCAAATAAGGAAACCCTTGTTGTTGCAGGGGAACTGATTACGCAGATAGCTAAAGAAAAACAGGTGGATATTCTACCGGTTGATTCCGAGCATTCTGCTATATTTCAGTGCCTGATAGGCGAAATTGCCAATCCGGTAGAGAAAATTTATCTTACCTGTTCGGGGGGGCCTTTTCGGGAAAAATCATTAAAGGAACTGGAGAAGGTGACGGTACAGGATGCTCTTGCCCATCCAAACTGGGATATGGGATCAAAAATTACCATCGATTCGGCAACCCTAATGAACAAGGGGTTTGAGGCTATTGAAGCCCGATGGCTTTTTGGACTCCCGTCTTCTAAAATTGAAGTTGTTATTCATCCACAATCGGTTATTCATTCCATGGTTCAGTTTGAAGATGGTTCCATAAAAGCGCAGATGGGCCTGCCCGATATGCGTTTGCCAATTCAGTATGCCCTGGGTTTTCCCTACCGGATTAAAAACAATTTTCCGCGTTTTAGTTTTTTTGATTACCCGGAACTTCATTTTGGACAGCCGGATACAAAAATTTTTCGTAATCTTGCACTCGCTTTTAAAGCAATGGATTCAGGCGGAAATGTTCCCTGCATCTTAAATGCGGCAAACGAAGTGGTGGTTCAGGCTTTTCTGGATAAAAAGATTAAATTTCTCCAAATACCTGACTTAATTGAACAAATCATTGATGGCGTGACTTTTGTAGAAAAGCCTGGCATGGATGATTTAATTCTTACAAACACCGAGACAAGAAATAAAGCACAACAATTAACAGAAAAAAGAAAATAGAATAGCAATTAATGGAAACAATATTGATAAAAGCAGCACAACTCTTATTAAGCCTTTCGATACTGGTTGTATTGCATGAATTCGGACATTTTATGTTTGCTCGTCTTTTTAATACGCGGGTCGAAAAATTTTACCTGTTTTTTAATCCCTGGTTTTCCTTGTTCAAAGTAAAAAAAGGAGATACAGAATACGGCGTGGGCTGGTTGCCGCTGGGAGGTTATGTCAAGATTTCAGGTATGATTGACGAATCAATGGATAAAGAAGCCATGAAATTACCTCCCAAACCTTACGAATTTAGAGCAAAACCGGCATGGCAGAGGTTATTGATTATGATAGGGGGAGTACTTATGAATTTTCTTTTTGCCATGTTAATTTATATTGGTGTGCTCTATGCCTGGGGAGAACAATTCCTGCCTACAGAAAATGTAAAGTATGGGATTGTAGTAAATGAAGTAGGTGAAGAAATTGGTTTACAAACAGGTGACAAAATACTGGGGGTTGATAATAAAAAAGTTGAAAATTTTTATAAAATTATTCCAACCATTGTGCTCGATGATGCAAAAAGTATTCAGGTAGAGCGTAACGGACAGGCAATGGATGTGGAAATTTCAAATGAGGATCTGTCGAAGCTTTTAAAAAGCAGATCGGTTATGTCGCCCCGTATACCATTTAGGATGCAGGTTGAAGGATTTACTCCCGACTCTCCCGGCCAGAAGGCAGGGCTGAAGGAAGGTGATGAAATTAAACAATTGAACGGTGAGACCTTCACCTATTACGACGAATGGAGCAGGGAGCTTCAGAAACACAAAGGGAATACCATACAGTTGACTGTTGAACGCGGTGGCAGGCTGGAGGATGTTAACATGGTTTTGGGCGAGGACGGTATGATTGGTATCCGGTTGAACCAGTTTACTGAAAATTATTTTGAATTTGAAACGATTGAATATGGTTTCTTTGAATCCATACCTGCAGGAATCCGACAGGGAGTGCAAATTACGAAAGATTATCTGAAACAGTTCAAGCTTTTTTTCAGACCAGAAACAAAAGCATATGAATCGCTTGGTGGATTTGCTACTATCGGAAATATCTTTCCCGCTACCTGGGATTGGTTTTCATTTTGGAATATGACAGCATTTATTTCTATAATACTTGCCATTATGAACCTTCTGCCTATACCGGCACTTGACGGGGGACATGTAATGTTTTTGTCATTTGAAATGATTTCGGGACGCAAACCCGGTGAAAAATTCCTGGAATATGCACAGATTGCAGGAATGTTGCTTTTGCTTGCACTTGTGCTGTATGCCAATGCGAACGATATAATAAAAATGATAAATGGGACATTTTAATTAAAAAAATTCTATTTTTGTAGATAAACATTTTAACTTTGCATCATGAATTTATATGTTATTGCAGGATTTATAGGACCACAGGAAATAATTATTATATTAATTATTGTACTCCTGCTTTTTGGTGGACGGAAGATTCCTGAATTGATGAAGGGCCTTGGAAAAGGAATGAAAGAATTTAAAAAGGCAACCAAAGAGGATGACGACGAAACCCAGAAAGCCGAACCCGAGAGGATAGATAAGTAACCGGATTTGAATGATCTGCGGGAATCCCGTTACGGCTTTTGCTGTAACGGGATTTTTGTATTTAAGTGTAATTTTGTAATTTTATATTATCTGGTAGGATTTTTGTATAACCAGAATTGTAAAAAAAAAATACTATTTCAATGAATATTAAATGGATACATAGTCTGTCTGCTGTATTAATAATTTTAATGGTTACAGCATGCCAGGATGGTGGAACCGGATTATCAAAGAATGTCACCGGAAAAGCCGGTGAGGTGGTTGTCGTTATCAATGATGATGCCTGGGAAGGAAGCCCCGGTGATGTGCTTCGAAATACCCTCGCTCAGGAACATGTCTCGCTGCCACAGGATGAGCCTCTGTTTGATCTTATCCGGGTACCCCGCGAAGGTTTTAAAAGCATATTAAGAACTACCCGGAATATTGTTCAGGTGCGGGTGTCACCGAATCTCGATTCATTCGGTGTATCCTTTCAGGAAAACCTTTGGGCCAGCCCTCAGTCTGTTGTGACTATTCAGGCAAAAGATGAAAATGAGTTTATGGAGATTTTCGATGAAAACAGAAATAAGATTATTTCCTATTTTCTCAAAGCGGAAAAAGACCGCCTTACAATGAATTACAACAGATATTATGAAAGAGGCGTATTTAATGTGGTAAATGAACAATTTGGTTTGACTATGAAAGTTGCACCCGGTTTTCAGATTGCTGAACAGAAGGATGATTTTATCTGGGTTCGTTATGAAACTCCGGAAATTTCACAGGGAATCATTCTTTATACATTTCCTTATGTATCCGAAAGTGCCTTTAGTTCTGAATACCAGTTAAAAGTCAGAGACAGTATTCTGAAGACAAATGTTCCCGGGCCTGCCGAAGGAAGCTATATGGCAACCGAACGCAGAATTGAACAGGTTTATAACACCACCAGGCATAACGGCAATTATGCAACCGAAATGCGTGGCCTCTGGCGTTTAATGAACGATTTTATGGGCGGGCCGTATATCTCACTGGCACAGCTTGATATCGAAAATCAACGGGTAGTGGTAGCTTACGGTTATGTTTATGCACCAAGCAAAGACAAACGTAATTTATTAAGACAGGTGGAGGCGATGATTTATACCCTCCGTTTGAACAATCAGGCAAATAATGATAAGTTAAATGCTCAGATAAGTCTTGCAGATTAATCAATAGGAATAAAATTTCTTAAAAAAGCAGGAATTTTTCAGAGGATTGAATAAAATGTTTTTTACCTAGAAAACTGCTTTTACAATATCCCTTACATTATCGGAAACACCATAGGTATAGATGTGCAGTGAAGGAACCTTATTAATTACCAGGTCTTTCGACTGCATGATGGCCCATTCGGTACCAACAATCCTGGCCTCATCGTTATTTTTACATTTTGCCAGTTCCTTTGATAGTTCCATTGGCAAATCTATGTGGAAAATCTTAGGTAATACAGTTAGTTGATTTTTCAGATTAATGGGTTTAATACCTGGGATAATTGGAACAGTTATTCCCATTCCCCGACATTTTTTTACAAAATCGTAATAGAATTTGTTATCGAAAAACATTTGGGTAACAATGTATTCAGCCCCTTTTTCCACCTTTTGCTTCAGGTAAAGCAAATCCAATTCTAAATTTGGAGCTTCAAAATGTTTCTCAGGATAGCCTGCTACACCTATGCAGAAATCCAGTGGAGTGTTGTTTTTTAAGTCCTCCTCCAGGTATTTTCCTTTTTTTAAATTTATTATTTGTTCCACCAGTTCGCTGGCATAGTTATGGCCTTCTGCCTCTGGTTGAAATACATGCTGGTTTTTAACGCCATCACCCCTGAGGGCTAATACATTTTCAATCTCTAAAAAATGTAAATCGATTAAAACATGTTCAGTTTCACTTCGGGTAAATCCACCGCACAAAATATGGGGCACTACCGGTATCTTGTACCTGTGTTGAATTGAAGCTGCAATAGCAACAGTCCCTGGTCTTTTTCTGACGGTGCGTTTTAAAATTGAACCATTGGGCATTTCTCTGAACTCTGTTTCATCACGGTGAGTTGTTAAGTTTATGTATTTTGGATCAAATTCTACCAGGTTTTCAATTGTTTTATAAATTCGGGTAGTGTCATTCCCTTTAAGAGGTGGAAGCAACTCAAAAGAAAATATTGTCTTGTCCGATTGATTTATGATATCAATTACTTTCATTTTATAATTTTATGAAGCTGCAAAAATAATAAAACGAATTTCTTATAGTAATAAAAAATTATGAATGATTAAAAAGCATCTATCTCCGAATAAAATAAAAAAAACTATGAACATCCTGGTATTATTACGTTCCTGCGGAACTTTCAAATAACAAGGGGTTAATTTTTATACTACCCATATTAAGTCCGTAAACGGACTGTCCCGTCAGGGACAATATATTGGAAGAAAATTAAGTGCGAAATTAATCCAAAGTCCCATCGGGACGGAATAGGGTTTTGCCGGACAGCAGTGATAAAAAGGTACCCTGCATTTGGAATTTCTGAATGGGATATATTTTCGGGGCTGGGCAGGTGTTATTCCCTTTCTGAAATTTAAATATTTACCGGATGAATTAAGTCTTTATTTTCAACAACCTGAAAAGTTCAAACGTTATCAATAATACGAACCACAAAAATTTGCTTCAGTGGCAAAACGAATAATTGAAAATATGTTACAACTATATTATAAACTTATCCGAAATGTAATTTGGCTGATTGCCTTCGGATTCTTTTTTACAGGGTGTGCAAAATTGAATGTTTACAAAATTCATTACAATAAGGATAAACAGTTTTATGAATATCCCCTACCCGGAATGGCCCCTGCTCCTTTACGCACCAACAGCAATGAACTGGTTACAGAGGAAAATTTTGAGCATTTTATTACCGAACTGTCCAACATGAATTTCAGGTATCCTTTTGATAACCGTATGGAATTGGCCAATTCACCTAAAGAATCTGATTATTATCTTGCATCTTTATATTCCCGGTCTGTACGCCTGATAAAAGAGAGGCATTACGAAAATGCAATGGAAACCCTGGATGAGCTGGAGAAACAGTATCCCGGTTCCATTTTGTATTCTGATTTGGCATTTTTAAAAGGGTATATTGATTTTCAAAGAGGAGATCATCAGGAAGCAACAAAAAATTTTGATGACTTTTTGTCATTTTCTTCGCAAAAATATTCCGAACGTTTCAGGAATTACCGTTATGCTGACAAAAATGATGTTGACTGGAAACAGCAAAGAGCGTATGCTTCGGATTATTTGTCGGGCAAACCGCTGTTAAGTAATTATGAATTCCTCCGGGAAATCAGGCCAAAATATTATTTTACCAATCTTCAGCCTGGCTTCACATTGAGCGAGGAGGGGCTTGTGGAACATTCGGGAGGGATCTATTCGGTCTCACTTGGAACCGATCTTTCATCGGGTTTCGCCGGAGGATTGCAATATTACCGGAATCTGATAAGAAGGGTGGATATCAATCCTGAATTCACTTTATCAAAAAACATGTGGGAAATAAGAATGGCACTTCCGGTTCAGCTTTATAGGTCTGCGAATAACCGGTTTGGTATTAAGGTGAGCCCTTTTGGTCAATATTCTAAAATCAACAGTTTTAAAATTGATGGACAACCTGTCGATATGAATGAATCGGTTTATAATTTTGGAGTAAAAACTTCGATGGGTTTTTATCTTGTTCAGAGATTATCAATAGGAGCTTATTATACATATAATTTTTATAATGCTGACAGACCTTTTACCGGAGACAGTCAGTTGCCGGACCTTTGGTGGGAGAACGAATACGATGTTTCTTTGTATATTCCGATCCTAAAAGGATTAAACCTGAAGACAGGTATAAAATCAGACGATTGGGTAGCTGGTTTTTACCTTCCCGGTTGGGAGATTGGTTACAACATAAACGAAGGAAATATTTACCTTCGGACTCAAATGTATTAATTTCGTTATACAATTCCCGAACAGGAGAAAAGAATAGCAGATAAAGATTTCACTGCCAATAAATAAAACACTATGTTGAAATCCAGGAAAAGTAATCATGTTATTAATCTTAACCTGAATGTAAGAGGCCTGAATCAGTCGGCTACATTACTCATCAATGAACGGAGCAATGAGCTTATTAAACAAGGTAAAACAGTATATAAACTTGGACTTGGGCAGTCGCCATTTCCTGTTCCTGCTGTTGTGCAGGAAGAATTGCGCCGGAATGCCCATCAGAAAGACTATTTGCCGGTGAAAGGTCTTCGGCCCTTACGTGAGGCCATTGCAGAATTTAATTTCAGGCATCAGAAAATAAAATGTACTTCTGACGATATTATGATAGGGCCGGGCTCCAAGGAGCTGATATTCATTTTGCAACTGGTTTATTACGGCGAACTTATAATTCCTACTCCCAGCTGGGTTTCTTACTCACCTCAGGCACGGATTGCCGGCAGGCATGTTACCTGGGTTCCCACTTCGGAAGATAACGACTGGAGGCTAAGCCCGGATAAGCTGGATCTTATTTGCCGTTCTGATCCCAACCGGCCCAGGGTAGTAATATTAAATTATCCTTCTAATCCAACGGGCTCTACTTATCCGGGAAAAAATCTCAAAAGATTGGCTGAGGTTGCCCGTAAATACAACCTGATCCTGATTTCCGATGAAATCTATGGATTGCTGGACCATTCCGGGGAGCATGTTTCAATCGCCGGTTATTATCCCGAGGGAACTATTATCAGCAGCGGTTTAAGCAAATGGGCCGGAGCCGGGGGCTGGCGCCTGGGAACATTTACATTTCCTGAAAATTTACGTTGGCTGCAAAATGCCATGGCAATTGTTGCCAGTGAAACCTATACATCCACAAGTGCTCCAATCCAATATGCTGCAATTGCAGCATTCCGGGATAACCCAGAAATTAATGAATATTTATTGCATGCACGCAGAATATTGAAGGTTTTGGGTAATTATATTGCCGGCAGATTGAGAGCAAAACATATTACCATGCCTGATCCCAAAGGGGCATTTTACCTTTTCCTCAATTTTAACTACTACCGTGATAAACTTTCTGCAAAAGGAGTTTTGACTTCATTTGAATTGTGTGAATCACTGCTCAATGAAACAGGAGTGGCTTTGTTGCCGGGGATGGATTTCGGAAGACAACCTGAAGAACTTACGTGCAGAATGGCTTACGTAGATTTTGATGGTGAAAGGATAATGGGTAAAGCGATGAACGAATATAAAAATGAACATTTAAATGAGGCCTTTATAACACAGAATTGCCGTAAGCTGTGTGAAGGAATCAACAAACTGGAGGTATGGCTCGACAATTTATAATGCATGAACCCGTTTATTAGAATCAGAAATCATTGATTGCGAAGAAAATTAATCCAGTTCTTTTCTTAAAGCACGCCGGGATGCTTTATCCACAATGGTAAAATACCTGTGAACAGCATCTTTTTGCCTGGCTGGCTGATGACCTTTTACTTTTATGAATTCGCACTGCCGTGAATCGATTGTTTGAAAAAACGCTTTGTACAAATCTCTGTTACTCAGATACCGGTTATTCTTTGATTTGTAATCATTTTGCTCGAGTCGTTTTCTTCTGGATAACAATCCGGTTATGTTTCCTGAATCGGTATAAACTTTGATTTTGGTTACTTCCGGTGGAATGGTTTTTAGCGCCCACAGCAAGGTTTCGAGTTCAAGCCGTGTAGATGAGGTGTTCTCAAACCGGTGCACCTTTACCTGGTTTTTGTATGCTTCAGGCGAAAGTTCCTTATCAGTAACAAGCAGGCAGGAACCGTAACCAATTCCTGAATCTGCATCTGCACTTCCATCGGTAAACAAAAGTATTTCATTCATAAATTTAATCCGGTTTGTTTCTTAACACCGGCATATTTTTCAATTCGTTCTGTAACAAGTTTTGAGCTGATAATTGCCATTGGAAGCCCTGCTCCGGGAACTGTTGATGCACCTACATAAAACACATTCCTGTACTTTTCGTCGAAATTTGCTGGCCGTAATGCACCTATTTGTTTGAAAGTGTGTGATAATCCCAATCCACTGCCATAGTTTAAATTAAATTGGTTTTGCCACTCCAGAGGTGTATAAACAGTTTTTGAGATTATCTCCGGGAGAATATCCTTCCCCGTCCGTTGTGAGAAATCACAAATAATGCTGTTCACAATTTCATCCCTGTCTTCCCAGTTGTCTTTGAAATACAGATTGGGCACAGGGCATACAAAAAAAAGGCTTTCGCACCCTTCAGGTGCACAATCATTATTGTATTTCGATAAAACATTCACGTAGTAATAGGGTTTGTCCAGGGTATCAGGGTGTTTCATCACATTTCTGGCATAAGCTTCAAAGTTGTTTCCAAGGTAATAATTGTGGTGGTTCACCATCGGCAGTTTACATTTCAATCCAAGGTAAAATGTCAGATATCCCATGGTCCAGCTCATTTTCGCCAGCTTTTTTGCGCTGTACTTTTTTCGGTTGAAAATAGTACCTCTAAACCATGCTGCATCTGCATTTATCAGGTAAATATCCGCTTTATGTTTTTGATTCTTTTGATCCAGAAAATAATCAAGCTGCCCGTTTTTTTCTGAATAACCAACTATTTCGGTGTTGTAATGAATCTGCACACCTTCTTTCAGCAGTTCCTGAACCAGCCCTTCCACAATTTTATACATACCTCCCTTTACGTTATAATATCCATCGTTTTTAAACTCGGTATAAGAGAGCAGGCTGTAAATGGCCATGGTATCGAAAGGTGTCCTTCCCAGGAAAAAAGCTACCAGGGAAATGATTTGCCGTGCCTCCTGTGATGAAAAATATTCTTTCACATGGGCATAAAAACTTTTGAAAAGAACCGGAAGATGAACCGGATTTACACGCATCAAAGTCACCATATAGGCAATCAGCGAATCGAAATTATTTTTAATTACCAGGTCTACAGTATCGTGAAACAGAGCACCTGATTTCTGAATGTATTTTTCAAATTTTATTTTAAAGTCAGGTTCAATGTCTGAAAACTGTGCAGCGAGTTTGTCGAAGTTTTTATGAAGAAAAAAAGTTTTTGGGCTGCCGCTAAAATTAACCGTATAAAGCGGATCCAGTTCAATGTATTCAAAAGGCAGCCTGATGTTGCACTCCCTGGCAAATTTCTCAAACTCATACGACATGCTGAAAAAACTGGGGCCGGTATCAAATGTAAAACCATCTTTTTTGATTTGATTAAGGCGACCCCCTGCCTGACTGTTTTTTTCCGCAATTTCTACTTTGAAGCCTTTTTTAACCAGGCGCAAAGCAGTGGCCAACCCGCCTAAACCAGCTCCTGTTATTAATACTTTTTGATTCATTTTTTCTGTTTTATTTTTTGTTGAAAGGCGGGGTAAAGTTCATCTTTCACCCACAAAAACCGAGGTTCAAACTTCAGGATTTTTTCATAATATTCCTGCGCCTGGCTATACTGACCAATTTCTTCAAATGACTGTGCAATGAGTGTTAACAGGCTTAAATAATTCCAGTCGTTTTTTATCTTATCTGCATCCTGCTCCATTAATTCCTGTGCTTTTTGAAAATACACAATCGCTTCTTCCTTTGAACCACCAAATACAGCAGGCATATAAAACTGACTGTTTCCATATTGAATATAACCCAATGGTTCACTGCTGTTATCTTCAATAGCCTGCCTGGCATGTTTTACACTGCGTGGTCCGTAAAAGGGAGCCCTGATTCTGCTCAGGCCAATTTTGAACCCATAGAACGCCGACTGATAGGCATGAATCAACGATGTCCCGGCATTCATTCTTTCCAACTGACCCAGGTTTTGTTCAGCCATTGTCAGGTATTCTTTGGCTGCATCGGTTTTATCCATCCCTATACACCACCCGATATAACCGTACTGATAATTAACCAGCTCGGCAAGAAAATCCTTTTCAGTGGCTTTCTCCTGCTCCATTTGATCGATGATCTCTTTCCACCGGTCCATTTTATTGCCTGTATATGCCTTGTAAATCTCTGCTTTCCGCGAACCGGAGGCCGGTGCAATTTCTGAAATTAGCAGCAGGATAACAATCATGAAATATTTCGCCCTTTCCATACGTGCTGTTTTTTTACTTTTTTGGTAAAAGCTCTGAAGATAAATATTCCCAGCGTTACCTGCTGTGGTATTGCCAGAAAAAGATTTTGAATAACCGGTTGTCTGCTCACTGATGAAACAATTATCCGAGTGAAAACAACCGCTGCGAACCAGCTCAATATAAGGTATGCAGAGAATGAGAGAAGCACGGGGATAAACCCAAAGGTGGTAGCCAGCCAGAAGATAAATGCCAGCAGAAAGGAATTCCCGAAAAACATTACAACGTTTCGTGAAAAACCATTCACCGCCAAGCTAAAGTTTTCATACATGCGGCAGGAAATTTCTCTGTCACCAGTCAGGCATGCTACCTTTTTTTTTGTCCGTTTGTAAAATTTCGCAATTGCTATATCTTCCACCATGTTGTGTTTCATCTTATCATGCGGGTTTAACTCATTGTATGTTTCTGCATGAAACAGCATAAACTGACCGTTGGCCGCAGCAATGGAGGGGTGGCTGCTTTTCCGGACCAATATAAGTGGCAGCAGCGACAATAGGATGAAATTCATGTTCGGTATTGTTATTTTCTCATCCAATGTTTTCATTATCTGAACCGGAAAAATGGAAAGCAATGCCAGTCTGTATTTTTTTAAATGAGCGAGCGTTTTTTCTATTGTACTGCTTCCGATTCTTACATCGGCATCCAAAAACAGAAAATATTCACCACTGGCCTGTTTTGAAAGGGAATGGCAGGCATGGTTTTTTCCCAGCCAGCCATCCGGCAGTCCGCTGGAGTTGAGGTATCTTACGCGGTTATCGGCTTCGGCAAACTGTTTCAAAATTTGTAAGGTCTTATCGGTTGACTGGTCATTGAACAGAATGATTTCCATGTTTTGGTAATTCTGTTTTAGCAGATCGGTGAGCAGGTTTGCAATATTTTTCTCTTCGTTTCGGACCGGAACCAGAATTGAGACCAACTCCGTATCCGGTTCTGTACCCTCCGGATGCGGTTGTGAAAACAGCAGATTTGCAAGCGCCACCAATAATTGCAGGGTAGTAAAAGCCAATATAAAATAAGCTGCATAAATCATTTTATCCTTTACTTTTAATTTGCTTTTCTATGCATTTGCTGTAGAAAATGTTGTATCCTTCCTGGATTTCGGTTAAGCTGCAGCCTCCCGGGTAATCGTACACAAAGCAATTTACCGTTGGTTTTACGTTGGAATGATAATCAATTACATTGGCAATAAATACAATCTGCACATCCGTTTTTGTTTGCTGTAAAATACGAACAATTCCTTTTTGAAACGCAAAGTTACGGTCGTGCATACTTGCAATTTCACCCTGGGGGAAAAGCAGCACAGCATTTTTACTGTTTTGCAGTAATTCGCAGGTATATCCGATGGAATCCAGGATGCCTCGGGAATTTTTGGCAACGGAATACCCCCCTGTATAATTTAAATACCAGTTCTTGCGAAGTTGCTCTTCAAGCATCATGTAAAAATATTTCCGGTGAAACAGTGTTTGGTTTATATGCAGCGCCCATATTCCATCCCACCAGCTTATATGGTTGCAGATCATTAATACCGGTAATTTCCTGTCAACGAAATCTCCCCGGATTTCAACAGCATGAAAGGTCCGGTGCATTTTCCGGATAACGTAATACCTGAAAAACGGATCGAGGAGAAAATGATGTTTTGCCTTTAATATCAACGTTTTAAATTAAAAAGATATATAGAATCAAAAAAAAGATAACCTGGATGGAAAAAATTGCCGGGGCCAGTTTATTTGTCCAGTTTAAGTGAAACACCCGGATAAGGGTATGAAACAGAACGGCTATTATAAACCATGCAAGGTAATTTTGCAACGGAACACCACCGGCATGCCAGTACCACATATCCAGGGCAGGTGCAACCTGTTCGATTATTAAATCATAACCCAGCATCAGCAATGCACCTGCCACTATTTTCACAGTGCTGTTCAGTTCTGTTTTTTCCAAAACAGATGCAGTGAGATAAACCAGCAGCAGCCAGTTTAACCCGATGATAAGCGGCGTTTCATACAGCTTTACGCCCAGGCTGTTTCCATAATGGTACGAACCAAAAATTAATCCTGTATTTACACCAACTGCTTCAATGAGAAATCCAATAACAAACAGGATCGAAAAAACGATTAAATGTGAGAAGGATAGCTTCCCTTCATGGAAAAAGGGCAATGCTGCAAAATTCAGCAGCAATGCCAGCGGAATAAGTTTTACAAACAGCGGAAAAGTGACCTGAATCAGCATACCGGCAATCCCTACAGCATAAAAAATCAGAAAAAACCGGATGGTATTTTTTTTATTCCTGTTCAGGAAAACTTTTATCTCATTTAGCCATTGCATGATTACCTGATACGTTTTATTCTGTAAAATCCGTTCAGGCTTTCTTGTCGGATACATCACTTAACAGATGCATTTTTACGCGTTCAGCAATCATCCTGAACCAGACAGTGAAATTCTCCGGCATACGCTTCATTTCCTCCATCAGGCTGTTGTATTCAACATATTTCCATTCCTGAACCTCTCCGGTATTTATTACAGGCAGCTCGTTGGTTACGCCGAAAAATACATGATCCAGCTCGTGCTCTGTCAATCCGTTGTCGAGTTCAGCTTTGTAAGTAAAATGAAAAAGCTTTCTGAGAGGTGCCTTCATTCCCATTTCCTCCATCAGTCTGCGCCTGGCAGCTTCCAGGTTCGATTCCCCGGGAAATGGATGACTGCAGCAGGCGTTTGTCCATAAACCATTTGAATGGTATTTCCCCGATGCACGTCGCTGCAGCAGCCATTCATCCTTCGAATTACAGATAAACACGGAAATTGCACGGTGGAGCAATGCTTTCCGGTGTGCCTCCATCTTGTCTGCTGTCCCCGTTTCATTGTCGTATTCATCCACAAGTATAACTAATTCAGTTTTGTTTCCAGTCATATTAAATTAAATTGACATACTATTTTTGCTTTCACTAAAAGATAAAGTTTCCTGAAATTGGAAATCCGGATTCTCGATTCCATAATTTTATCTGCCGGTGTATTTTTTATTTTCATTAAAAGATTCCGGTAATAATAATAAGCTGTTAATACAGCCAGCCGGGAGGATTGGTGCAGCTTTTTAATTCCTTTGTATGCCTCATCAAATTCCGATTCTATTTCATTTATAATCAGTTGTTTGTTCATTTCATTAAAGCCCTTATTCTGAAGCTCGGGAAAATAATACCGCTCCAGTACACCGGTATCATTTTTCAAATCGCGTAAAAAATTCACTTTCTGAAATGCAGATCCCAGTTTCATCGCAGGTTCCTTTAACTCATTAAACCGGACTTCATCTCCGTCTGCAAATACCCGCAGGCATATCAGTCCCACCACTTCTGCTGAACCATAGATGTATTCACCCGATTTTTGCTTTGTGCTGTATTCTTTTGTGAAAAGATCCGATTTCATACTGTTGAGGAAAGCATCGATGTATTCATACGGAATCTGATATTTATTTACTGCCAGCTGAAATGAATGCAAAACAGGATTTATGCAAATGCCTTGTTCCAGCGACTCTTTCAAATCATTTTCAATCTTTTGAAGAAGTTGCTCTTTAGGATATTCATGGAAAGTATCCACAATTTCATCCGCGAGCCTGACAAATCCATATATTGAATAAATGGCATCACGATGTTGCTTTTCCAGGAGACTTGTGGCCAATGAAAATGAAGTGCTGTAATTGGTTGTTACAACCCTGGAGATTTTAATGGATGTAGAATCGTACAGATTCACTTAATACACAGATTACAGGTTAATTTTTCCGCGAATTTTTTTAATCAAGGTTTTTTTACTATTCAGAAATCAATTCTGAGGTTAATATACGTAATCATTACAAGAAAAACAAAAACAATAACCTGCTCAAAGTTTCTTTTTTACCGGGATAAAACTGTAGCTGATTTATTGCTGAATAATAAATCAGGTTTCGGGTTGAATTAACAGCCAATAAAATAACTTTAGATTTAGTCATAGCGCATACTTTTTCTTCAGCATCTTAAATCCAGCCGGCTTTAAATCGGACTTGTTAACACAATACACCTTTTTACCTGCCACCGTTGAATCAGTAGTGCCGGCATTTTCGTGTCGCTGAAATACCCCTCTTTTGTCAATAAAAGGCCGATGTCAGTCATCTTATAAAACACCCGGTTACCGGGTTACCCTTAACCAACGTTAATTCCGTCTCATGTTATTCAGTTAAAAGTCTTACCAAATAAAGTACAGGGTCTACTTTTATTCCTGTTTTTTTCGTTGTATTTTCGAAGTTGATTCGTAAAATCGCGAATTTGTATCGAATAAACTACGAATAAACTACGAATAAACCACGAATTTAAATGCTCTTTGAATTATCTTTGGATTCTATTTGAAATGTCCTGGATTTTTTTCATTTTATCGGGCACCATAATCAGACCTGGAGCCGTCATGGCGGTACCGATAGCTTACCGAAAAGCCAGTTTATGTTGTTCATATTGTAAAAAATAATGATTTAACCACTAATGTTCAAAGAAGACATAAGAAGATCAAAATTGGGAGTAAACCCACCGGACAGGTTGAAGATCGCAATTTTCAATGGCATACTGATTAATGGTGCGACCGTCGTCCCATCCATTAGAATTCTTCGTGTTTTCTTGGTGTCACTGGTGCCTTGGTGGCATTGTATTTTCCCTAATCTTCAGTCTTACCTTCTCAAAAAGGTATAGTCCAGTTTTACCATCCATGTGTTCCTTGGGAACATATTAAAGGTATTCCTGATTTGATCATTGAACCTTAACGGATAGGAAGAGGGTTCCCATGAAGTACGCGGGAAGAAGTTGCCTGTTTCGTTTCGGACCTGGCTCCAGATGAGATAAATGGTTGATCCGGCCCTGTACTCCCACCTGAACACCATATTCAGATTATAACTGTTCAGGTTAAATTCTGAATTTTTTGGATAAGTTTCAAAGCCGGCAAGCTTGTCCGGGTTTTGCAGGATTTGAAAATGGTCATACTTCCCCTGGGCAATTAAAAGTTGATTATAGGCCTGCAAAGACATGTTTCTGCTCAGGGTCAGGGTACCCCTCAGGGATAAATCGACTGAAGTGCTTTTGCGATCCCCAAAAACCGGCACAAAATAAAAATCCGGAGAGAGCGGCGTTATTTCTCTTAATATTGGCCCCAGTATCCCGTTGTCGTCAAATTGCACAAAATCAAGCGGGTTAGGTGGGTTTGACGGATATATCTTCCCGATATGCCAGGCATCAGACGAAAAAAGAAAAGTTTCATTTGCAACCCATGCTATAACATCATGCTCCAGATTAAAGGCTGCTGTTCCCGACATGGAGAACATGGTGCCTAAATCTAGCCGGCCATCGTATTTAAGCGTGTACAATCTGCCACCGTTATTAAAAGTGGTAAGATTCCCTTCCTGGCTGATTTTCCAGTTTCGCCTCTGGTCAGAAATAAACTGTGCGGTATATTTAATATTGGCAGGTCTGGCCCAGTGCCATAATCCACGGGTTTCAAATAAATCGTACCCTCCAAACATATCGGTAAACCGGGTTGTGACTTTAATGGCCTGGTACTTCCGGGTTACAAATTCTGCGGTTACACTATTGATGTCTCCGATATTTAACCAATCGACATAGGAAACCCTTTGGGTATTGTACGTAGTTATTGTTGCACGCTGAAAGGGACCGAAGGATTTCCCGTTATTGACATTATAGGTGGTATTTATCCAGACATTCCTGAAATCCCTTTCATTTGTCGTCCAGCCTATATCATTTGGATTATACTGGTCAGAAAAGACCAGGAAAGTAAGGTGCCCAAAGAATTTTCCGCTCCGTTTCCGGAAAACGATACCACCCATATACCCTTTTTCATCAGACCGTTCAGGTATTAACGACTGGCGGTTTGCCAGGGCAGTAATTCCTTCAAAACTGTAATTATTATTTGCAAAACGAAAATCCCAGTCCACTCCGGCCGTATATGATTTCCATCCGTACCCGTGCTCCAGGGGGCTCTGGTAAGTGGTTAAAATGGCACCTGCTGAAGAATATTGGCCTAATTGCTGATTTATCCGCGTTACGCCATAATTGCTTGAGGCCTCAGGATGGTCACCGGTTGCAGCACCCAGGACGCCAAAAGATAAACCCTGGGATGTGCGTCCTGAAATTTTTGCGGCTCCCAGTACAGGATCTCTAGTCCCTATACGACGCGAATGAAACAGTTGGCTCTGGCCGATTCCAAATTTAAAAACATCAGCAGCTTCCATAAAAAAAGGCCGGTTTTCCAATAACTTCGTCTCAAAGGCAGTAAGGTTTAAGACTGCAGGATCGGCTTCTACCTGGCCAAAATCGGGATTGATGGTAACATCCATTATGAAATTGGATCCAAATCCCAGTTTTATGTCCCCTCCGCCGTTAAAGGAATTTAGATACGTTCCCTCCCCGGGGGAATTGCTGTTCTCAATTGACTGCAGTTTTGAAAGGACATAAGGTCGGAACTGGATTTCAGTCCTGGATTCATGGATGGTGATGTTATTAATCTGGCCGAAATGGGAAACCAGGTTTGTCCTTTCTGAATTTGGAATAAATGGCCATTCGGAGTCTTCACCCAACCGGGCAGTCCGGCGGAAGAAATGAAATCCCCAGGTTTGGCCCGATTCGACTGAATATCTTAGCATGCTGTAAGGGATCCGGATTTCTGCCACCCATCCGTCATCTGTAATTTTGGTCGAGGAACTCCATACGGCATTCCATGATAAATCCAGCCCTGAAATGATGCTTCCATCTGCCTGCAAGGGTTTATTTAATAAACCATCCAGCTGGACACCACCTATATTCACTCCGAATGTATAGGCCACTTTCCTGTTAAAGTAGGAATCGATGGAAACAATAAACCAATCAGCATGATTGTATTCATCCCTGCGTCCCAATGTTTTGGTAAGTTTCTCAGGGTCATCAAACAAGGTAACTCCCAAATAAAGATTATCTTTTCCGAAAAGAACCCGCACTTCTGTACGGTTGGCAGACTGAATTCCTGCATTGGGTGCAAACTGTGTGAAGTTGGTTATTGGGGCTACCTGCAGCCAGTCTTCTTCATCGAGATTTCCGTCGATTCTGATATGTCCGTCAGTATGAACCGCCCCGACAGACTTTTCATCCTGAGCCTGCACAGCATTTTGAAAAATTAATAAGCAAAGCAGAAAAAGTATTTTGATTTCAGGTGATGCTTTTTTCATTCAGATTGCAATTAAAATCCTACAGGAATTTTCCGGATTCATCTTTTTCAGGTCTGTACAAGGTCCCATCTCCTTCTTTTATGTTAACAGGAGGGGCTGTAATTCCCTGTTCTTTTATTATCCCCTGTTTGCCAGCCCCTGGTGCTTTATCACTTCTCCATTTAATTACATCCGGTTTTCCCATATTATTCTATATAACCTGCAGTACATTTCACTTCTGAACCAAATCACAGTAAAAAAAAGACAAATTTAATGCTGTTTGACCAGATTCTTAATCTTTATACAGAAATTCATTGAAAATTAATGCAGGACCCGCCACCAGTAAGTTCAAGGTTCATAGGGTTTATATGGTTTGCAGGGTGCTACCATGGCGGTATCTTTCTTCTTATTTGGTGGAATTTAGTGCATTTAGTGTTTTAGTGGTAAAATAAAAAGAACTTTACCACAAAAACCTTGGCACCAATGGCCAGGAAATACCATGGTGGTACCGTTGTTCTTATTTAGTGGAATTTAGTGCATTTAGTGTTTTAGTGGTAAAAGAAAAGAACTTTACCACAAAAACCTTGGCACCAATGGCCAGGAAATCAAAGAATACCATGGTGGTATCTTTCTTCTTATTTAGTGGAATTTTGTGCATTTAGTGTTTTAGTGGTAAAAGAAAAGAACTTTACCACAAAAACCAATGGCACCAATGGCCGGGAAATCAAAGAAAACCGGACCATTGTTTAAAAGAAAAAATATTAAATTTACCAGTATGAAAAAATGCAGACGGGTAGCTACGGAAGCGTTTAAAGCCCGGATTGCTTTATAGTTTTGTTAACTGATTTATTAGCTAATGAAAATGAAAAATCAACTTATTTAATATAAATACTATGAAATTTAAACTATTACTTATTGCCATTGCATTGTTTTTCTGTACAATAGTTATTTAAAATACTACCTTTCCTTAGGACCACTTTCTCTTAATTCTTAATTGTTTTTCCCTTTAAAATAAATAATAATAATGATGATGTATTCTTTGTGTTAC
>JAWLGR010000125.1:0-2616 GCA_041684965.1 Mariniphaga sp. | reverse complement strand
CCAGCAGTTGACGCGGTTTCCTCGCCAATTTTTGCAAAGTGTATATTTAATGCATTGATAACTTCCACTTTCCCTGTAGCCAGTTTAGTTCCATCTTCAGCTATTAATTCATCAGGAAGATCATGGGTCTTATGTTTTCCTAAGCACTTATTAATTATTTCCCATGTCTTCTTGGGGGACCCTTCTGCTTCAACAAATGCTTCGGCGAAGTAATGACTTTTTGCTGATCTTAAAATTTTTGTTAAATAATTTTTGTATCTGCGAAATTCAGCTAATTTAACTTCAGATGGATGCATTAAGTATGCCTTATATAACAGATTCTTATTTTTTATTGATACCAGCAATCCAGGAGATATCCAAGGCTTAATCGGCTTTATACTATTTCTTCTTGATATTTGACGGAGAGGGAAAGCATTATTGAAACAACGTTTAAACTGATTCACAAAACATTCAGCAGCAAAATCAGGGTCCGAAGACTCTAAACAAGAAGAAAAGTCACTTGAAGAAAGCAATACTTTAAGTTTACTTAAGGAGTTTCTATTAGTCATCCTCATTTTTCTTTTAGTAGGCCTATTAAACTCTGTAATCAAGTGAAAGTCGGTCACAAGCATCAAATGGTCTGAAAAATCTTCAATAACCACATCACTAGACTTAAGTTCCAGATTCGTAAACAAATTATCAATAAGGGAAGCAGAATCTTTCGTTATTCTTGTTGGGACTCCATAAGCTGGTAAGAGACCACCGGATAAGCAAACTGATAACAAGTCAGCCCCGTCAGAAGATATTCCGTGGAAATTACCACTTGAATTATTAGAATTATATAAATCAATATTAAAGTCACCCATAAAAACTATTTTTGGATACTTTTTCGAGGCAATAAGCACAAAATCATCAAGAAGTTCCATGAATTTTGAAGCAGGAGAACTTGGAGGCCGGTAAAAAACACAACACAAAATTTTCATACCATTTACATCTATTTTAACTGCCAAAAATTCAAACGCCATTTCAAGATATAGGTGATCAAATTCACTCACCAGATCTGACTGAATTGTTGATTTAATGAAAAAACCTACCCCTCCCTGTTTTTTATTAATCCGATTCTTATGAAAAAAAGTATAATCCTGTTTATTAATAAATGTCTTTGTCGAATCATTTAAAAATGTTTCACAAGAGGCGAACACATCTATATTATGATGAGAAATAAACAGGGATATTTGATCAAAAATATTTAGTAACCCGCGACAGTTCAAAAATGCCATTCTAAAATTAGAGCCTTTATTTAAAACATGGGTGGGGAGTAGATATTTATTTTTTGGGATAGAATGAACCATCACATCAAAAACATCGTCATCATTGCATAAATTCTCAAATATTTTACCTAAATCAAGGGGGTGCTCCTCAAAATTACGAATTCTATTATCCATTATCTCGATGCTGGGTATACTTATTGACAAAAAGTGACTTACCAACCATACGGAGAGTTAAAGGAGACACAATTGTAACCAGAACTTCATCTGAAAGAGACAAACATAAACAAAAAACTAGAACTTTATAACATGAAAACCTTATATAAGAAAAATCAGGAATAGTGTGGCACAAAGTAAAGAAATTAAATATAACAGTTTTGATAACAAAAAAAAACAAAGTAAGAAAAAACCAAATAATACTCATTATGATACTTTTGCGAACGGGCCTCCGAAAATAAGATAATCATGATCCTCAAACGATCATAAATTATCAAATAACTTTACAACCAGACCACTAAACACAAAATAACAAAATACTCCACAAAATCATATAAATCAACACTCAGATTACTACTATCCAATTCAGTTATTGATCAGCTCTCTCCCATATCACCGAACCATTTTTTTTTATCTCAAGCCATACGTGGGTTCCTTTATTTTTAACCCGAGAAGCAATAATCATTCCAGACTCCTTCATCTCTTTTGCTTTAGTGAGGAATCCTGTGCGTAAAGTGTTAAGTGCTGGAGGAAGGTCCGTGCAAATTCTTATTCCAGAGCCCTTAAGCTTGGATACGTTTTGCATAACTAAATACGCTTCAGCTTCATTCCTGAGCCTAATTAGCACTGGATTAACTGCCGGTTTACGTGTCTGACTTTGATTACGGCGTCTATTCGTTATATTAACAGTTTTTCCACCTAAGCGGTAACATTTGTTAATTGACAAAGATGACTCAATTTTTAAGGTATTCTTAAGTAGATCTTTCACGTGAGCTTCAAGGGATTGATTCGGATTAATATCTGTAGGTAAGCCGTGTATGATCAAGTTCGAACTTCTTTCTTTTACTTCAATTAGTAGCATTTGACGCTCGAGCAACGAGTTCTTCTGCTTTTGCTCTTCCAGTGATCTTTCTAATTCGGCTATTTTTCTATCTCTTTCTAAAGCCTCATTCTTTAACTCCTGTATTTCAGAAGACAAATTGTTAACTGCAGTTATTAAATCACCCTGCTTACTAAGTAGTCGGTCTAATTTTTCGTTTTGGAGCTCATTAGCTTGGTCGAACTTGACTTGAGATACTGGAATATTCATTATATAATTTGGCGATATGCCCGAACACAATTTTTTTTTTTTTAAAACATCATTAAACGAGAC
>JAWLGR010000063.1:0-14756 GCA_041684965.1 Mariniphaga sp. | reverse complement strand
CAAAGTGTTGTTGTTTATGACTGGACAGATAAAAGAACTGGCGTGGTAATGGAAATCACTCGTATTTTCCACAGAAGGCTTGAAAAACACACTTGGGGCTATAAGGTGAAATTTGACAATGCAAAAACAGCATCAAAAGCATGGTTCCCTGAGGGTTATCTTAGGGGAAAAAATGCATGATTATTTCACCTTTTGAGAAACCGGTTCGCTGAATATTAATCATAAAGACATAATTGCAACTTTTTTAAAAAATCAGCAATCATTGCTTTCGTTTCGTTGTATCGACGCGATTTTTTTGTTGTTCCCTCTTCAAGGTAAAGATCGCGGTTGATCTCTACCATCATGCTTTTAACACGCTTGTCCTTCCGAAAGTATTTCAGTGGTACTATTGTACCAGAATAAGGCCGGTTTATTGCTAAAGAGAAATGCTTCCTTTGAAAGTACTTTTCAGCAAAATCGACCCATTCGGGAGGTGTGTGAAATTCGTCTGTCCCTAAACAAATATCAGGTCTTTCGGGGCTTTTATCCAAATCACGCAAAAAGGGAATGTTTGAAAAAGAATGAGCATCTATGATTCTCGCCTCATTAAAGTCTTTTAATTGGAGGGAAACAGCCTGAGAAAGCCTTTGATGATGTGGCCTGTAATATTCTCGTAAAATCTGTTCACGAAGCTTTGGATAAACATCCCTTAGAAGTATCCCAGCGTCAGTTTTCTCATATAAAACTCCCATTCCGAACTTTGCCATAAACTCTTGTGCATCATCTTCGAATCGTTCCACATCGCAAAAAATGCGCGAAAAATCAGCGCGAACTATCAAATGTTCCATATGTGGAACATTGAATAAATCCTCGGTATGCCAGTCAGTGAGCTTTAGTAGTTCGCTTTCAAGAATTGGAGGGTCAACAACATATCCATCAAAAAAGGGAAAGTGGGCAGATGAGTGCGGGATATGAATAATAAAAGGAATCATAGGGAAAAAGTTGGACATTCTTATTCAATTTCTCCCATTGTCATGTTATAGTCTTCAAAAATTTTTTTGTCCATAAAAGCAACCGACATATTCAACAATCGTTTTTCCTTTCTGTACATCGCTGCTAAGCGGAACCTTGCCACCAGAAAAAAAACTGAGATTATAAAAGGAATAAAAATATAGGGAATGCCTAAAAGGCTAAACACAATGCCGGTAATCAAAAAGAATATTGTGAGCCCTTCTGCCACAACCCTTTTACTAAACAACACGTGCATCTTATCCTGGTAGCAATCAATTATTTCCTTTCTTTCCCCGAAAATGTCGAGTGTACCTGGCTCGGATTCAGTAACAGTTTGTTTAAACTTCAGATTGGAATAAACTTTGTTTTTCATGTTGTTCATTTTTTCAGTCCTATGAATTTCCAAAAGTTGATTTTTGGTGCTTCAATTTTTACATTTTGTTCTTCGTATAATCTGCTAATTTCATCATGAGATTTAACTTCAACTTTTTGTCTGTCAGCAACCACAATTCCATAATGGTGTCGAATATTGGAACTTATTCTTTCAAATTTGCCAAGTGAAATCATTTTCTCGTTTATTCTAACTCCGTCAGCATAGTCTTCAAAAATTTCTACAGGTAATGGATTATAATTTGGTGTAGACTTTATGTGTCTCGTAAAAAAGCAGGGGTCTAGAACTCCAAATTCAAGTCCAAAAACCAGAGGAACTTCTATTACTTGTTTAGTTATATTATTTTCAAATCCACAATGAAAACCGTGAACAAAATATCTCCAATTTTCAACTTTCCCGCTTTGCTTTTTATCTCGTTTTATCTCGTTAAAAGTCTCCAATGGGAAATCCTTGTTCAATTTCAAGCCAAGTGTGTTAACTAACTTAAATAGAAGCTCTTCTCCTAATTGTTTGTAATCCTTTGCACACTGCTCAAAAAAGTCCTGGTTGTCTTCAATTTCTTTTTCTGTTATAAGTTTGGCAATATTTATTTCTGGTTCAATAATATGAATTCCAACCAGGAAGTCTGAAAGCTCTTTTTTTAGATTTTGGCCGATTGCTTCTCTTTGATCTTGAAGCCCATTATCAAAAATAAGTTTCAATGTTCGCTCTCGTGGAATTGTCCTAATAGTTTCAAGTGCTGGAATTTGTCCAAGTGCACTTATTGAAATTATGTCTGTAGTTCTGTTCAACAGTGCCGGTTTTTAAATGACGAACAACCCTTAATAGGGACATTAGAATTTTTGCTAATTTATAAAAATAAACAAACGAGCTAATCAGTATCTATGCAGTTTACAAATTTATCCATCGATACGAACGCCTAATCTTTTGGCTTCTTCAACAAACGATACGCTGTTTCTCAGAGTTTCAGGAAGCAAATGCAAAATAATCTTGGGGTTGTATTTAATCTGTTTCAAAGCGGCAAGAAAAATTTCCGGATCTTCTCTGAATCTTTCACCTATTAGTCCGATATTTTTCCCGTCTTTTTTAATTGCTTCCATAATCAACTCCCGGTCTTCTGCATGCTCTGCGGGAAAAAATTTTACCACATTGCTCCGACAAGCAAGGGCCTCTAACCAGAATTCTCTTTTTTCTTTAATATCATTGCTAATGAAACTAAGCAACTGGGGAACATCTTTGTCCCAAAAACAAGGCAGAATTTCGAATATCAGTTTTTTGTCTGAAACCGGTGCAATATGCTGCAAGTAGGCGGAATTTCTGTGTTCCCTTACAAGATAGGAAACCAATTGATAGATATCTAAGCTTCTTTTTTCGAAATGATCGCCAAAAGGATCAGGCGCTTCATCATTTTCATCATAATTATCCTTGCTGTCAGATTCTTGCGGAGCACTGTTATAGGTAGTGATCGCCTTCAACAAAAATTCCTTATCGAGAAGTAGTTCAGCCCCAATAAATTTCAGAAAACCCCAGTCTTTGGCAGCAGCAAAAAGTATTAGTTCAGGGTCAGAACGAAGGCTATCAGAAAGGTACTTTATATTTTTGGGAGAATGTCCGAGGGCTTCTCTGGCGAATTTCTTATCCACTATAGGAGCAATTCTCTCTAATGCAGAAGGAAATTGTTGGTAACACAATTTAATAATTTCAGGATCGCTTTTTAAAGGTTCACTAAAAAACCGGTAAAGTTCAACATGTTTATTACCCTTATACAATAATTGGAGAATGAAATTTTTGTCCGATTTTAAGCTTTCGGAAAGCAATAAAAAAGCCTCGACAACCATGTCCAGGGCCACTTCAGCAAGGTGCTCGTTATCAAAGTAGTATTCTGCCAGATAGCGATAAGTATGGGGATTGCGCGAAAGCTCCCGGGTGACCTCACTTTCGCTTAGATTGTCGGGCGGGTAGTTTGCAGGTATTGGAAATTCTCCTTCCGCAAACATCTCTGGAATAATGTCACCAAAATTAAGGTAGGGAAAATCATCAGGTAGTTCATGGTTGGAAAATCCTCCTTCATCGGAAAGGCTTTCACCATCATAATGATAAAAATCCCAGAGAAAAGAGTCTGACCTTCTTGTCAGAATATTTCCGAAGGCTCCTATTTGAATGTCATGGCAATAATCGGTCAAAGACCCACCCTTGCTGTTGAATAACCTATAGATCTGTCCGCAATAGTATTCACCAACGAGTAAGCCATTGTATTCAAAAGTTACAAAATGGATCCCGGTAAAAGCTTTGGGCAACTCCTCAAAGCGGGTGATTTCTGCAATGCGTTCATTTTGAAAATAAAAGACCTCAGCCGGAAGAATTTTAAATCTTTCTAATATTTCAATTATCTGAGGATCGCTGAAAAGGCTTATTCCTTCCGGAAGATCCCCATTAAAATGAGGATTTCGACTTTGTAAATCGTCAATGATATCGTAAGACAATGCAAAGCCAGCACTTAACAAATGGTATAGGTAAGCCCGAAGGTCAGTGCTGTCAGGAGTTTTTCTGAAAATATTAAAATTCACCACAATACAATTGCTTTTATGTGTTGATACTATTTATGTAACGATTTATTCCATTGCAGTTTTTAAATAAACTAAGAAACCCGGCTTTCTTCCTGAACTAATCAGTCATCCTTTTTGCTTTCTTATCTTTTTGCCCAGGCCAGGATAAACCTCAGGTAATCATCACCTTCTTCATCACTACCAGGTTTATTAATTTTCTCCTTGTTGTTCTGCATTCATTAGCAATATCAATTGCCCATTGGATATTTATGGAGCATTTGATGCGTTCAATCTCAATAGAAGAAAGCCTTTGCTGTTTTTAATTTTTGCACCGGGGGCTACAAAATGTTGTAACAATAATTAACATATCTTCTTTCGAAAACATTATATAATGGAATACAATGACTGAAAATCATTTTTTGCAAGATGGTACAACCTAATTTCCCGGGTATATTTAAACTCGGCCGTTTTGAGCCAGCTTAAAAATCCATTGTAATCGTCCCAACCAAAAGGTATCATTCCTATGGCAGCAGCTTTCCGATCGTTACACACTGCCAGCAAATTATTACATTGTGCAATATATGCTTCGTTATCTCTCCAGTGAGTATCGAAATCTATTATTTTTTCGGGATTATTGAGTTTTGACTTCATTGTTTCATCCATTCTGGAAAAAACCAGGTCAAGCTCATCAAAATCTTCCCAGATGCTTTTATGGAGTATTTTTAAGGTGATATTTTGAACCTTAATTTCATGCCTTTTATTTGAACGGTCTTCAAGAATCCAAAATTCAGCCCCGTCTGGATTTGATGTGATTAGTTCTGGATTAATATAACTAGTATGTCCGGAATCTATTTTAGTCCTGTTTTCAAATGGAAGCCTCTGTATGCGTTGCTCATAATTACTGTGCAGCAAGTGAATATATCTGTTTTTTAGGATTGGAAGGACAAAGCCATACCACGCATTTGTATTTAAAGGGTACTCTGCTCCGCCTTCATTAAGTCCTTCCTGAATGGAAGTATAAAAATCCATTTTTACTCCTGCCTGCCTGAAAACCTCAACTGCTTTTGTGGCATCCGCTTTTATACAAAAGATCCGGTCAGATATCAGGTGCGAATAAGGATATGATTTATCAACCAGGAAAATGTTATCATAAGGAAGCTCCTGATAGGTAGGGTTCCTTTCTGGGCAGACTCCTGAAGCAAGGTAAAGAAAATTTCGGTGATTTGGTTTCACCTTAATCTTAAGTATATTGGCTAACTCCTCAAACAAGAATTTTTCGCTTTTTCTCATAGTTTTTATTGTTAAATATTTAATTCTTCAAAAAGTTTCTCAAGCTCATTTATGGTTTTTACTTTTACTTCTCTTGCTTTGGCTCCTATAAAAGGCCCAACAATTCCGGCAGCTTCTAATTGGTCAACAATCATCGATGCCCTAAAATAGCCCAATGAAAGTTCAATCTGCAACAGGCTTGTTGCGCTTTGCTGCTTTTCTACAACAATACGTGCAGCCTCCTTGAAAAGTGAATCAAAGGTATCATATGTATGGTGTTTGTCATCGACCCAAACTCCTTGAAAAACATCCCCATCTGGCCTGATAAGTGTTCCCGGACCTTCTCTTTTATCTTTGCACCAAACGCCCTCCCAAACATCTCCGCTTGAGTATGTTAGCTTTCCTTTTCCATACCCTAACCTTTCACGCAGCTTGCCTTCATAAGTGTCGCCATTGGAATAATACACTATTCCTGAATTTATTTCTCCATTTTCAAAAACGCCCAGGAAATTGCTTCCGTTACCCTGGGTAAATACCCCTTTTCCGTGGAATGCTCCTTCAAAAAAATCCCCGATATACTCACTACCGTCAGAAAATTCCAGATGCCCCGGACCATGTGGCATACTATTTTCTACACTGCCAGTATACCATCCCAAGGCCTTTTTTTTTGGCTCTTCTTGCAGATATACTTTGGCTTTCTTAACTTCTTTTTCAGGGCCAGCTGTTTTGAGAAGAAACTTATTCATAGCGTTCTGTTTTTTTCGGCTGCAACACCTGCTTTATCGTCAAACCCATTTGAATATCCATATTATCTCTTAAGGGGAAGGGCTTGGGATTTAAATTAGGTCTTTGAGGATTTCAAAATTGGTTTCTTTCATTTAAAAAGATTTTTATGTGGATGTGCTTCTTCTATCAATAATTTACCATTTTCACTGATTAAATATATAGTTAAAGGCATTCCGGAATGCATATCAATGGCCAAACCACTCAATGTGCCTCCATAGCCACAAAAGGTATTTATGTTTATACTGTTTTCAGAAAGAGTAACTTTTTCAATGTTTCTATGACCATGAATAAATTTTTTGCCTTGCCACACGGGTTCAAAATCATAGTTCCAAATCAACTCTTCCTTTGATTTTTCTTGTAAACTATGCCCGTTATCTCTTAAAACTGCATGTGTGAATATCAGTTGCTGAGTTTCATAAAACAATTTGGTTGCCTCAATAAATTCCACAATTGCATGCTGCTCATCACTTTTAAGGATTTTCCATTCATTGTATGAATGTTCTGCCTGGGCATAATCAAACTGAGAAATGTCTAATGCGGAACCAATATCTTCAGGTTTGTTTTTTCCTTTTATTAAATCAAGCAGTATTTGTTCATGATTGCCCATTAGAAAAACCCAGTCAGGATGATTTTTCTTAGCAGTCATTAGGGTTTGAAGTGTTCTTATGCCAGATGGTCCCCTATCAACATAGTCACCAAGGAAAACGGCTTTTGCTTTTAATTCTTCTGCTAGCTTAACGGCGGCTTCTGCGGCTTGATAACAGCCATGAATGTCTCCGAATGCAATTATTTGATTGTTCATATCAATGCTTATCAATTTTTATGCAAACTCCTTTTTGAACCAACTTGCGAATATCTCTGGTGAATTTTCAGCATGACGATCGGATGATTCTCCTGGATTTACTTCTACAATTAATTCTGGTGTAGCATCAATGGTGTAATACTTGCTGCCCATTCCGTTGAGCCTTTCTGCTGCCTCCTTCACGATATCGGGAATGATATTGTCTCTGCGATAAATTCGACCGTTCAAAACCCAGTACCTGAGTTCATCCTTTAAAATTTCAGGATCTACATATTTGCGCACCCCATACTTTGCACCCTTTATTTCCCATTTTGAAAACAGATCCTTTATTTCCTGCAGAGGGGTATTCGGCCAAACTGATTTACCCTCCTGGATATGCTCCAGTGCCGTCATTTCTTTTTTAATAAAAACTTTATTCCAACCTTTTTCTTTAATCAATTTGGGAAGCTCATCATTCAAATCATCCACAAAAAATGTTTCAATGGTGAGGTCGGAAATATAAGGGTAATACCTGGAAAGATAAAAATAGTTTTTGTACGTTTCATAGTTGTTTATAAATCTCATATCAGCTGGATAATCCTTTTTACTTAACATGCTAAAGCCTCTATACAAAAGCTTTTTTGCATTTGCATCGGGCTTTGTACCCACCATTAACCCCATTTTTTGCTTAGCTTCTGCTTCTTCTTTAAAATGACTATGGATTTCATTTTTATTTTCCTCTGAACTTAAATATACTATTTGCATGTTCTTATCAATTATAGTAAAAATTAAAATTTATCAGGTACAAGGTAACCCAGCTCCATCAAATCCTGGATTATTAGTAAAGATTCAGAATTTTTTGGTACAAAAATGATTTCATTACAGTTACCCGGTTTAACAATAGAAGTAATGCAATTCCATTGCTTTTGGTTAAATCTTTTCACTCTTGGGCCGGGAAAACCAAATTCTACCAATGCCCGCTCATCATGCCATAAGGAAACTCTCCAGAACCCTCTGTAGCAATTCCCTAGTTGTGCCGTGGGTGTTTCTGGTAATGTAGTGTAAAAACCCTGAATGGCCTTCATGAAATGAATATCAGAAAACCATTTGTTGTTATCCATACAACCAGTGCCATCAACAAACAGGCTTTCAGGAGTGGGGGCTTTTTTCATTTTGATGGCTTTCTTAAATGAATCGGGACCCACCTCTGCCCATCGGTTTATCCTGTTTTCTGACCGCCAACCACTCAAAGGAATATCACCCGGTGTTTTAGAAAGCAACTCAATTACTGAAGTTTTCAAAGAGAGCAAAGCCTTTGCCTGGTCACATTCGTCAATTACAAAATCTGAATTTAATTCTGAAGCTTCTGCTTTTTGAAACTCAGATAAGGAGCCAATTTCATGTATTTTATCTTTTAGTTCTAAAAGGCTATATCTAATACCCCCCAAGGTTGGATAGGTTCTAACTATGCCACCCTTGCTACCTGCCAATTGCCCCAAGCCACAAAAATCAGTAACCACAGAGGGAATTCCGCAAAGCATAGCCTCACGGGGCGCAAGTCCAAAGTTTTCGTCTTCGTGAAAAGATGGGTAGGCAAAACAATCGGCAGACCAATAAACCTCCCTTAACTGCTCATGCGGAAGGGCTTGGTGCATGCGTATATTCAGACTGGATGTACGCTCTAATACTTCCCTTTTGAAAAAACTATCGAATGTAGTGTTATACGCATTGCTCTGATAAATAAAAAAATCAGGTTCAAAATTACCCACAACAGATAGCATTGCATTGTTTACGGGCCATAAATTTAAGGCTCGAACCAATTGTGTGAGGCCCTTATTGGCAATAATGCGGCCGGCATATACAATATGAAATATACTTTTGTCTATACTGTATCTATCCCTTGCTATTTCTTTGGCTTTAGGATTGGATAGAAAAAACACATCATTTTTAATTTCCGGCGGCAAAACTCCCACTGCCGGGCATGCTATGCGCAGCCCTTCACGAAGTTGTTCTGCTTGTTTTGGGCTGGTAACCATATTGCATGAAGAGCTTCTGAACTCCCATGCTCCCAGAAAACCACCCACAACCATCAGGCTACCCAGACTGTGTTTCAGAAACCGACAAGCCAAACCCGGGGGTGGGGTTTCGTGGAAAGATGCAAAAATAACATCATCGCTCCCTGTAAGATTCTGTAGCTCTTCCCAATTCATTGAATTGTCTAACTGAATGAGTTCGCCTATTTGAGAAAGTAGCGAATAAAAGGAAAGTTTCAGTTGATTTACAGATGTTGTAGAATTCAACTGAAATGACTTCGGATTAAGGTTGCTTACCTCATCTATGGCAAAATCATCTTGATGTACTAAAAACCGCATATTTTACCAAAATTTTGAGTTTATCGGTGAAGGGCATCAAGCCAAACTGCCAGGGCAACCCGTGCTTCCAAAACCTGATACATTTCTTTTTTTGCATGAAGCAAATCTTGTTCAAATAGTTCTTTTTCTGCAGTTTTTGAGAAATGGGGATGACCTGTTAATTCCCATGCTTTTTTAAATAGTTCTCTTACCTTAGGTAGTGCCTGTTGTAAACCATCAATGTATAGCCCCCAGAAATCGGCGCAATAGGTGTAATTAACTAACTCTTCAGGTAAAAACTCTTTAAAAAAATCTCTTGCCCAAAGTTTGGCATTATCCTCATTCTGCCCAAGCCTGAGGTTGTAAACGGCATCCATAATGCCCGGTTCAGCGTAAAATGGCACCAGCTCTACTCCATAAGGTGCATATACAATATCTGCCGACCAGGGATCACTGAAAACCTGAGGTATCCATGTGCATTCACTATGATTGACAGGGATAGGTTCCGCGAAAAGATTGTCGCCTCCATCTCCGGTGAGCAGAACCTCTATTCCTTGTTTTTTACATTCACGGGCCATGGCATTTTCAGAGCCATAATTGAGCGCAAGCAAATCAGGATACTGGTATGGGGGTATATTTTCAAGATTGCTCATGGGCAGGTATTGCTCATAATCAATGAGTATGGAATTGTCCGTCCATTCTTGTAATTTTTGCTGCACATATCTTTCAGTGCGGAATTCATAACGGGTTGTACTCATGCCTATTAAATGGAATGGAATTCCCAAATAATGCATGAGACCGATAATAATGCTCGAATCCAAACCTCCGCTAAGTTGTACCCCAATATTTTTCCCTTCATATTTCTTAAAAAAAGATTCGGCTGCTTTCATCATTGTTTGCATACCTGGGGTTAGTTTCCGGGGTATGTAAACCGGGTCCGTGGCGGTTTTCGTGGCTGCATTCCAGGACATTCCTGTGTATATAGGTAAAATATCTTCTACCACCGGCTTCCATTCACTTCTTTTGAGAACACCTTTAAGGTTGTTATATTCAATGTTTTCTGGAATAAGTTTTCTCCATCCCCCCGTTTGCAGGATATCCCAAATGTCCTGAAACTTTTCTCCGGTGTTCAGGTTTATAAAACTTACCCCAGGTTGTTTGATATTATCTTCTTTCATAAATTTTAATATAAAGCAGCTACCGGTTGATAATTAATCCAAATGGCATCATTAGGGTCAGGCTGCATACCATCTTCAATTATCCATGCATGCATACTCCTTGAAGGCAAAAAGACCCCAATAAAAATCACCCCATTTTCTTTAAAACTTTTAGATGTGCTGGCAGCAAAAAGTGTTCTGGGCAGACATAAGTCTTGTTGCAGTTCAGTAGGATACAGTTTTCTATAGGCCATTATGGCATCGCTGGTTGAATTGAAAACAGGTTTCCCGAAAAAAGTAATGGCTCTTGGCAACCAAAAAGCCCGTCTGCATGCCTTGGTTAAACTATTCCCAAAATATTTTAAATATGGGCTTGTTGTAATTGGTGTGGAACGTGTTGCATCTGCTTTTAGCAAGTAAGGATTATCGCATTGGTTGATGGCAGAGATAACTTTTTCTGGAAGAAACATCTTGGGCTTTACTTGCACTTCTGTTTCTTTAACTAGCAAACTGCCTGTTAGTGGTTCGAGGAAAAACTTATTTTTTTCCTGATAGATAGGCAGGGTAAGAAACTTCATTTTTCGAAATTATCAGTTTTAGAAAAAACCTCATCAGGATTGGCATTCAATGAATATATCAGATAGAAAAATAGGGAAATGCATCTTTCGTATCTCCCAATATAGTTTAGCTAAAAAGATAATTGTTTAATTCACCAAACAGCATTTCTTGTCCTTTATTTTCTTTCTTCAGTAACTTAAAGAAGCATCTTAGGAGTATAACTATTAAAGGAATAAATAGCTCATTATTTAGGAAAATTAGTAAACCAAATGATAAGTTCCTTAATTACAAAAATAAATTAGAAAAAGGAGAATACCGGGGATTAAATCCCCGGTATTGCTTTTATTAATTAATTAGGATTGCGTACATTTCCTTCCTGTTTAAGCCAATCAACTCCATTACTATCTCTTACACCACCACTTTTTCTTCCTTTAATCGCAGTGTGCTTTGCATGAATTTTTGCTCCGAAGATTTTTTCCATTAACTTTTTCATATTAAATAAAATTTAAAATATTCCCTACTCTGTTTTAAGCTTTTCGGGTTCCGCTTGTTTGTATTTAAAACTTGTTTAATTCATTTAAACGAGGGTCACTTTATTTATCCAAATTATATTAACTGTTTAAGGTAACACACGCAAAGATATCGGGCCAATTTCTTCATTAGTTAAGTAAAGTCACGTATTTTGTCAGGTGTTTTCCCATGTAATCTAATTTTTTCCCTTCAAATGAAACCAATTCTTTGTGTTTCATTTTGATTTTTCACCCATTGCAGCTCAGTTCAGGCCCAGGGCATGAGGCATTCCTAAAACAAAATTTTTCGAACTTTTTTTCAGAAATTTCTTCTTTTATAAAGCAGGCAAATGTTTTCCTTTAAAGCTGCCATTTGGGTGTCTCGCGCATGAGCCACTGGTAAGGCTGGAGATGGATGAGGATTTTTGCCCGCAGTATTTACATGTGTATTGACTTTTGGCAGAGCCTTCGTAAAGTTTGTGCCTGCCTTTAAAGCTTCCATCAGGATGACGCGCGCAACTTCCACTGGTAAGACTTGAGACTGATGAAGTGCGGTTACCGCAATACTCGCAAAAGAAATCTGCCATTATTAATTTTTTTAATTTCGTAAATAAATGAAAAGATCGCTATAATCGAGGCTGAAATTATAAATAAAACCTTAAAGTTTAAAAAAAATTTATTACGTGGGCTCTTTTTGTTCAGAAATTGCAAAAAATGAAAAATTCAGCATAGATAGTTTTAAAGAATTAGCTATAATAATGCTTCAAAAACTTTTCCCAACCGAGCCATTGATCTGAATGATTCTGAATATTTTGATTATATGGAATCCCTTGAGAAATAGTTTGACCGGTGTCAGGTTGTGTAACCAGAAAAAGGCACCGCACTGGCTGCATTTGGTAAGAAATCAGAACGCCAAAAAACAACCTTGCAAAAACAACCTGCCCCGGCATGCTGCAAAAAAAATACTTGGGGCAGGTTGTATAGATATTTGTCCATCGAAAATCATTAGGTCTGGGCAATACAGAATACCGTTATTATCCCTCTCCGTCTGCAGGTATATCCGATGTAATTCTGACTTTTGTCCGGCAACATCGATGAAAATCGAGCAACTCTTCGAACTCTTTAAAAATTTCATCACGCATTTGTTTTAGCTCCGGATCAACATTAACTATATGCAGGAAAAGTAATACACTTTCGTTATCAACATGTATATATTTAGCATTGAGGAGTATATTTACTTGCTTTTTTAAATCTAATAAATGCCCCACATAGTTAATGCCAGAAGGAATATTTTTTAAAGCAGCCCTTAATAAAAATAAAAAAAGTGTTTTTTCGAACTCCTTGATTTGTATCGGAAAGACTTTTATGTAATCACGATAATAGTGCACGATTAAATCCCAATTCTGTTTTTCAAAAACAATTGATTCAAAATTTGCCATTGCATCATCAGGGCAAACCAAGGAATAATCGTGCTTAAACGCGAAATTATGGCTCTTCTCATTAAATCTAATTCCTTCGGAATAATAACCAATTTCTCGGTTCTTTACTTTTGTGCTTTCAGAGCTTATAAATTCACTGATCAAGGTCTTTACCTTTAAGCGGCTTTTATTTAAATCATTTTCTTCGTTGTTATTATTTGGATTATTTAGTTGATCATATCTATTACCTTTTGATTTTTCAGCTGATTTAAATCTATCCATGTAGGTATACAATGACAAGGAAAACTTTTTGCGGAAGTTAAAATTTGGATCTTTCTCCTCAAATTCATCAATTTGCCTTTTAAATTCTGGCACATTGTTAATGTAATTAATAATTTTTGAAGGCACACTGTCGTATTTGTCATCCCAGATTTCTTTTGGTGATTTACCTAAAAGTCCTTTTAAGCTTTTCTCAATTTGATAGACTGAGAGTTTTTTATGAAACTTTTCAAGGCTGGCGTTTGGCGTGAACGTTTCAGAAATAATTTGATAATCCCATATGGCCAAGTTTGAAACCTTTGAATTTATTAAAACCTCCGTTAGTTCAAATAACTCTAAGTTATCCAAGGCATCAACTTTATTTGAAAATCTTTCAAAGTCAATTTCATGCGATCTCAATTCTTCCCGAATTAAAAACATTGTTCTCCGGATCTCTTTTTTTCTTTCATTTGAACCGCATTCAGAGGCATAGGTGCTGATACAAAAATGCAGGGCCAACAGTTCCCGGTCGGAAAAGAGCCCTCCCATTTTTTTAAGCAAATTGATTAAGTTTAAATATCGAGTCAATTCCTCCAAAACATTATATGGATTGCTCTTATTGTATCGGGAAATTCCCGAAATCTGTACCTCCAATTCTTTTATTAATTCAGCGAAAAGAGATTCGGAACTAAAATAAAATTCATCTGGAAAATTCTCAAGGGTCATAAAAGGGTTGGCCTCCTCAATATATTTATGGGAATCATCCGGAACATAGATGAAGTCGCCGTAATCAATGGTATTTACATAATGTTCATTCTTCGTGTCGTTTATTAACGATGGTTGCAAATCAACCAACTTTCTTTTACTACTTTTTTGTTTTTTCATCTTTGATATTTTTTTACTTATTTTTATAGAATGTGGGATCATTAATATATCGTCATATTCATTATCAATTGCTTTATTCTTTGAACCATTATGTGGTGATTAGAGATCTTATGCATCACCTTTCAGGTTGGTAATTGTGTAACTTTATAATAACCCAGGATCCTGATGTAGGAGTAACATTCCCTGCTCGCCATTACCCTGAAATACATATCTTCCAGTTGGGTCCTTATAACTTCGTTATCATTTTTTTTAAGATTTTCATCATCCCATTCTGCGTAAAAAAAATCTTTGATTGATTCGAAGAAAAGCTTAATATTTTTCATAAAACAACAAGACATTTCCTCTCCAATCGATTCTGATAAATTATATGGGCAGTGATGATTGAATTTTTGTTCAGCATCTTCTCCTTTATAACTGACTATCTTTATAAAAGATCCATATGCATCAATGTTCAATATTATTTCGATAAACTCTTCACCGGGGTGCTTTTTTGCAAGCTCCTCGATTTCATTAGAAATTAGAATTTCCCTGTCTGGAAAACAAAATGGGTCGTTATCATGAGAGATAAATTCTGCAGGAGTATTGTGAATTAACTCCTTTGGAATTTCTTCATGGATGCATTTAATTTTAGGATTGTTAGATGTATTGGTTGGCATACTTTTAAGTTTTAAATCATTTTATTTTTTTAATTTTTGTTTGTTCTTTTTAAATTGCCCGGCCAGGCATTAAAATTCATTGTTAGAACGGTAAAGGCCCCCACTCCTCATCAAAAACGTCATTGTCATTCTTAATTGGCTCAATTTTACGAGTCTGCCAGGGGTTATCAATCAATTCCCATGACCCGGAAACTGACTTAG
>JAWLGR010000124.1:0-2730 GCA_041684965.1 Mariniphaga sp. | reverse complement strand
CCGATAAAAAACAGCCGGTATGGCATTCAGATCATCAGTGAGTGAGAATAAGGTTCCTGCGTCGCCCGGAATCCTGACATTGTTATAACCTGCTATTACCGCGCCGCTTTCAATATCCAGGCTCAGCTGAGCTTTTGTTGTGAAAGGGAAAAAAATTACAGCCACAACAAATAAGACATAAATTGGGATACTCTTACTTTTCATGGTTTAATGTTTTTTAAATTAAACATCCTTCGTTAGGAAAATAATTTTTTATTGCGAACAAACCATATTACTTCATGTCCCTGATTTACCAAGCCAGGAAGAAGTCTCTTGCCGATATACCGGTTGCTCCGGTAAAAAGTATTTTCATTAAGCTAAGATACCCACAAAAAAAAGCATTCGCATAATTTTTTTTATTTGTTTTTCAGAAGGTTCTGTACATTAATCCAGCTTGATGTTTAAAAAATTGCATCTAAGTTGCAGAGCAACATCATTCCGATAAATTATTTTATCACCTCTATAATTCTACAGCAATATCCGTTTTCACATTCTTTTTTTATCATTCCAAAACTTTACACTTAAAAGCAGATTAGTAAAATTATATTTGCAATATGGTAGTACAACAGCATCATATTGAGCTTTATAAATCCTTGTTTCGTGGCAGGAATGATTTATATGCAATAAAATGGGAGAAAATTGGAGGGTACATGCCTGCTTATAAGGTAGATTGGTCAAATTATCAAAAACAAAAAGCCCAGGGTGGAACGTTCAAAAATTATGCTGACAAAACAAATATTCCATTTGATGACCTGGCTATTGAAAATCAAGTAGAGGATTTGGTTGATAGAGAGTCTGATTCCGGTTTGACCTGTAATGTTGATGAAAAGTGTACCACTTGTCTCCTGAAATAGCTCTTATACCTGAACAATCAGACATATAAGCCGAAGTGATCATTTTTTGGTAAAAAAATATATTCTGAAAACCCTTAATTGACATGAAAGGGAAAGCTAAATAAAAAAATAACACAAGAATAAATTGACTTTAACCACATTTATCACTAACTTAGTAGGATTAATAAACACACAAACATGAAACAATTATTACGTTATATACTAATTTCTTGTCTTCCGCTATTGACTGGAATACAGGTTTCAGCACAATGTGTACCCGACACAGACTGTACAGATATTAATAATACCGGGGCAATTTGCCCGGAAATCCTGCCGGATGTTATTCTAGGCGAACCCTACGAAGTGGTTCTTACCGTGATACCTCCTTCCGAATACGTGTTTGAAGGAAATCGTCTTGATATCTCATATATAGATATTGATTCTGTGCTTAATTTTCCTCCCGGGATGACTTATACTGCAAATGCAACAAGGTTTTACGCAAACTCAGCATATTGTATTTTTGTATCAGGAATACCTACCCAGACAGGAATATTTCCCCTTACATTATACGTAACCCCTTATATAAGAATTCCACTATTCGGAATTATAAAAGGTCCCCAGACAGTTGACAATACTTCTGTAGTTATAAGTGTTCAAAATGTCACAAGTACAGAATTTATCAACACAAAACAATTCGAGGTATTCCAAAATGCACCCAATCCTTTCTCCCAAGGCACCAGGATAGGATTTTACACCCCTATCAGTGATAATATCAATCTTAAGATTTACAATATTTTGGGTGAACAAATCTACGAGGAATCCAGCCTGGTAGTGCCGGGTGAAAACTTTTTCAACTTTGATGGCAGTGGGCTGTTGCCCGGGTCCTATCTTTACCTGGTAACATCCAGTTCTTCACACCAGGCACGGAAACTTATAAAGATCAGGTAAGGTTCGGTGTAATATGATTAGTAATTCATTCTCATCAGAATTTAAACCTTAGCTGCAAGGTAATATTTCTCGGTGGTCCTATATCTCCGGGCCTGCCAAGATATTCCACATTGAAGACATTCCGTATTATAGTATTTATCCTGATCCTTTTTTTAAAATCCCAGCCGAGTCTTGAATCCACCAGGTAATAACCAACGGAATGGTTCGACCAGTATTCCGGAAAGCCAGGTTGTATAAGATTACCAATTAAAGGTTCAATAAAAACATCATCCACATTCACCATCCTTGAATTATACTGGAAGTTAAAGCCTGCGAACAATTCACGAAACCCTAATTCCAAATCTCCCTTCAACATATGACGGCGTCGGTATTTAAGAATATAAGATTCATCTTCATCTTTTCCTATTTCTTCAATTATCGATGGGTCAACAGGATTTATATAAGTGTATCCTGTCATCATTCGAACGGAGACAGGCCCTGCCCTGCCCTCTCCACTTACAGATAATTCTACACCTGTTATCCTGGCAGTACCAATATTGAGGGCTTTGAATCCAATATCATCTATAGTTGGCACTTTGCCTGGATCATCCGGATAAGCTCCAAAGGTATATTCAATCATGTTTTCATATTCTGTCCGGAAGGCAGCCAGATCTAAAAAACCAATCCATCCCTCAAAACTAAATCCTTGTTTGATCCCAATCTCTGCACTCCATCCCGATTCGGGTTCCAGATCCGGATTCTTAAATAGTTTCAGGGCTCCAACCTCTGCGGAAGCAAATTTCTCAGCTACTGAGGGGAAGCGATAACCCTGGCCAAAAGAAGCACGCAAGAAAGTGTTTTGAGCAGCATGGTAATTAATCCCTGTTCTGAATACCGGAGCTGAATAATCCACTTCATCGTTTAGTTTATT
>JAWLGR010000021.1:0-84804 GCA_041684965.1 Mariniphaga sp. | reverse complement strand
CCGGTATATTAATCCCTTTTATGGAACAAATAGTTGATTTACCCGGCGATGTAATTTTAACATACAACGCTGGCGATGTAACCCTCGAAAGTTGAAAATGAAAAGAAATATTCGAACTGGCTATTCCATGGCTCCTGGAGGACAAATTGCTTAACGTTTTGAAACAACACGCCTTTAATCATATACCGAATTAAGTTCAGTGGAGGCGAATTGTGCTGTAAATTTTTAAACATAAACATACTTAACTGATTAGCTGAAATAGTATATATAAGTATGTACGTTTAGAAAAGACTATTCCCATAGCAAATTAAAAATTAAGCCGAAAAGTGCAATTAATTTAATTTAATTTCAAATAATAAAACCACGAATAAAACCAAAACTGCAGGAGGGGTCAGCATGCTCCGAAATGGAACCCGGCTTCAAGCATTATTTTTAACCTTAAAGGGTTCAGCATGCTCCGAAACCGATACCGGCGGCCAATTCAAATCCATAATTAAGGGGTCAGCATCCGCCGAAATGTCAGATCAAAAAATTACCGATTTAGTTCCGTTTTAGGGGGGGAAGGTTACTCCGAAATATCCAGTTCTGAACAAAAATGCAATGGCAGGTTTTCGAGGAACTTGTCTTTATGATTTTTCACTCGGTGGTTTGTGGCGATTTCTTTTCTTCTATACCTTTATATTTACACCAGCATCTTTTGCTGCTCCAAAAAAAGAACTGATGGTTATGCCCGATTTTCTGCCCTGCAGACATTTGTTGAATTGGCTATCAGTTTTTGTCGGGTTGTAATCCGGATAGAACTGGCTTATACGGTGAAAGTAATTCCTGCCGGATTCTCCGAATTCATTAGAAAAGGCAAAAGCCAGACGGAGCCAGTCATCATAATTCATTGTCAGGTCAAGCTGGTTATTTTCGATCCTTCGGAGTACCACTTCAACATCGTGTTGAATTCGAGTCATACTTGATGAAATTTTAACCGACCCAAATTCTTTTCTTGGTTGCTGCTTGTTCAGCCATTTACTGGGATTAAACTTTTTCCGTTCTACAAGGTAAATGTCCGGTGGAAACATTTTATTCATTATTCCGTACTTCGGGTGCAGAAATGCGTCCGGATCGAATCCGATGAAGCACACTCTCACAACATCCCGCCCGGATTTATCAACTTCAATTCTATAGTTATCCTCGATGTAATTCCGGATCGCATCGAAATATTCTCCGTGTGAATAATCTTCTGAAACGTTTATCGGCACCACCCATTTTAGGCCATTTCCGTTAGGACTGGTAAAAAGCAATTGAGTTTCCAGGTATTTATCTTTCAGTAATTGAAGTTTTACCGCTTCAACATTGTCCAGGTGATCGAAATCCAAAACCATTAAACCCGAATGTTTTATCAAATCAACTTCTTTACGCTGGCTAAATGTGCCGGAGAAAGTAACAAACGGAAAATTGGCCGCCTTAAAATCGCGGTTCTGTTGTTTATCCGATATTGTCCGAAGTGCAAAAGTTTGCTTCTGGTAAAAATTCCCAGTCAGTACCTGGTAAACATGGTTTAATGAAATGTGCCGGTAAGGTTTGATTACCTGCGTAACCGGTGCTTTAAAAAAGCTGAACTTTTGTATTTTATTTTCCGTGTCTTTCATAGCTGTTTTTTTTTTGTGGGCTTTTATGTGTTTTGAATTGCCTGAATTGTCTGAATAGTCTGAATAATATTTAATAATTTACTTTATATGAGGTAGTTGCATATTTCGGATGTCCGAATACAAAAATTGACATTTATGAATTTAAGTTATTGGTTCTTTTATTGTTATAATGTCTTTTATCATTCGGACAAAATTCGGACATAAAAATTATGTATAAATAAACAGGTATGAATTGTCCGAATATTGTCTGAATTTTCAAACAACTATTTATCAGCTTCTTAGTATTAATTATTTGGACAATTCGCACATTTCAGACATTTAAAAATTAAGTTCAACTCCGTTTATTGAGTTTTCTCCATTTTCGTTATTTAACCGATATTGATAGCATGTTTTAAAATGAGTATCGGTATGATATACTCCTCTCCCTTTTTGGTTGGTCGGTATAAATGATGAGTAGCTGTTTGAGGTCAGTAACATTCTTAAGCTGTTTTGATCAAGACTCCTCTGGTTGTTATTTTTACAGTACCTAACATATTCAGGATAAATTCCAGGGAATTTTATTTGTAGGATAGTTTCACCAGCTTTATCAATTTTCAAATTGAAATGACTTAGTTTAAGGTTGTTTCCCATCCCATCCGTTCTAAACTGCACCAGGCTTCCATTTTTAACCCCCCAGGCAAAAGCATTCCAAAATATGGTAATCGCATCAGTTTGTTTTAGTAGCTCGTTCTGTTCATTGGCATTATCAACCACTGCGTTCGTAATTTCACTGAATGTAAAAGGCAATTGCATTTTTTTGTGGAGAATTCTTGCCGGTGTTAATAAAAGAGCCATATGCTTTAAAGAACGTTCGGCAAAATCTGCAGCAATGGTTTCACGCAGCTCCTTCATATTTAGGTCAAAAGTCTTTTTGAAATGTTCCCGAAAATACTCCCGGTGCTGCAGAATATCTGTTAAAACTTTGCCAAATCCATTGTCTTGATTTTTTTCCAATTCCGCGAATGCTTTTCGCTGATCCGGACTGAATTTATTATTCTCAAAATTCAAAAGGATCATCCGGGAGAGTACCGCTGTTTTTTGCGTAGGCAATTCGTTACCATCCAGAACAATGGCAGATTTAACCATTGCAACCTTTGTCCGGTTGTCGGTGCTCTTTACACCGGTTGCGCGGCCTGACCCATCATAGGCTGTCAGAAATAAATCCTGGTTAATTTCATCGGTTTCCTTTGTGTATTCTTTGAGGTAAAATATACTGTTGTTTCTACTGGCAATGGTTCGTGAAAGTGCAACCTGGGTAGCATTATTCAGTGGAATTCCTTTAAAATCTTTTCCGAAAACCCGGAGCAAAAACTCAACCAGAGATGTTTTGCCAGTTCCGTATGCACCGAATAAAAACAGAAAAGGGAAAAATCCCACCAAATCGAACACAATATCCCAAAAAACAGAAAGGATTAAAAAAAGAATTGCGATCCCGCCGTTTGTTTCAAAAGCTTCAAAGTATAATTTTGAATATTGCTGGAAATTCAGATTCCCTTCAATATAAATAAATTTACGCTCCCCTTCATAATCCTGGTTGTTCTTTTGGGCCAAACCAAAAGCCGGTAAATAGTATTTCTTTTTTTCATCGTCCGAATCATTGATAATTCCAACCTCGTTAATCTGCAGGGTTTTATTTTTTCCGGTAAAAACAGCATTGGAAAAAGCATAAACCTTGTGTTCCGGGTTCCATCCCAAAATATCAATAATATGGGCCTGTACTTCATGGTCCATCCAGTGGGCAAATATCCGTTTCAATTGGAAGGTGTTACCGTAAAAAGTACATTGTTTACTTTTCAGAATTGTTTCAAAACTATCCAGCTTCATTTCGCTGCTTTGCACCTCAATAATTGCTATTTCCCCGGTATTGCGCTGAATTTTAATAATTCGTTTGCTGTTATTGGTCCCGTTAACCAGGTGGAAAAGGCCTTCACCAACAAAGTTAGATAACTCAACTTTAATTTTATTCTTTCGCTGAATCTCGAAAATAAAATACTTGCTGCCAGACAAATAAAACCCGTACAAATTGAAATGCTCCTCCGGTTCCAATGAATCTGGTATTTGTTTTAGGTAATCCATCTATTTAGCTGATTTTTCGTTTATCACTTTACGGATTGCGTATCTCAAAAAATCGGATATTGATATTTGTTCTTTTTGACAGAACTGGTCAATTTGATCCTTTTCATATTCGGATACTCTGAATCCGACATGCTTCTTTTTTTTGTGGAAATGATTAAAATATAATTCTTCCAGTTCCAGACGCTTGAAAAAAATCAATTTACCGTTTGGTCTTGCGGAAGGTGTTTTGTCATTGGACCTAATACGGAACTTTTTATCTGATTTAGATGCTATTGATTTTGCCTGTGGATAACAATTACAAATAATATCAAGCCCACTGTTGGAGATATTGAATATATCTTTCGGGTCAATGTATGCCATATCTTTATTAATTGCTGGGGTTAGATTTCCCAAATTCAACCATAATCTTTTTTAAATCACTTTTACGGTAACGTTTTAAATTCCCCACTCGTAGTGGATGTGTAATACCTTTTTTATCCCAGTGCCAGAGTGTTACCATTGAAATTTTTAAAGCCTGCGCCATTTCTGAAGGTGTAAGGTATTCCTCCTCTTCCCTTTCATTGTTTTGAGGCTGCTCAGCAACTAAATTTTTTAACTCGTCAATTTCTTTGAACAGCTGCATTAAAGCTTCGGGCATTTGTTCGAAGCTTATTTTTTTAATTTTATTCATTATTAAAAATTTTAAATAGCCCTGGCCAGGACTTTGTTATTTAATGCACCGAAATTATAGGAGTTAAATGGAATAAACAGGAATTTTGCCAATGGATATTCGACCTTAATAGAAAATAAGGGGGTCGAAAAACTTATTTTAGTTCACAGTAAACCAGAACTTAACAGCAAAAAAACAGGGGTCGAAAAATAACAGTAACTTACAATCCTTTAAAAACATTATCAATCTGCAAATAACCACCCTTTTTATAGTTTGAATCTAATTTTCTTTTGCCGGGAAAGGAAAAACAAGCATTTATTAAAGGATAATTCATCTCTTTATTTTGAAATATAAACCCCCTAAAGAAATAATGTGCTTGAGTCAATGGTTTGATCCAAATAATTTTTGATTTTCGTTCTTTTAAAGGCTTACATTGAAATATATAGTTAAAGTTTTTCTGCGAAATAGGTTTGATAAATTGCTGTTCAACTAGACTATTTCGCAGGGTTTCCAGCTGATTATCAGAATAATCCGTACTAAATGTTTTTATATTACTATTCAATATAAGATTACCTTTTTTTAGCTCAGTTTTAAGGTGCTCCAAAAAAGACTTTTCTTCATTTAACCACTCAGCAATTAAGCTTACATAGTCGGGAAAGGCTTTAATATCCGATAAAAGTTCTTGCTGTTTAAAATAATGGTATTTTGATTGAATTACCAACGAATAATTATAAAACTTTGCTTCATCCTTTTGCTGAATGATCTCCATCTGATCCACATCAGCAAGCAACTTTTTTGTGGCAGATAACAACCATTCAGACAATTCGGTTTTTGTTATTGTTTTGATTTTAACAGAACCATCAAATACATTTTCATCCGATATTTCTGTAATGATAATTCCCTGATTTACAAAGAATCTTTTAAGGTTTTTAAACCTGTCAATTTCAAAAGGAAAAAACTTAATCCATTTCCTTATAGTATCCTGAACCACTTCGATTTTTACAGGTGTTTCTTTGTTTTCATTTGCACTTCTTCCCTTTAATTTTCCATTAGTGTATTGCCAAAGTTGATTTTTCTTTTTTTCATCAGGGAAATGAGCCACTTCTTTAATATAGTGAACAAGAAAAAAAAGATACGCACGACTAAAAAAATCAGGATTACCAAAGCTATGTATGTTATAATCAATGTAATCTGTGATTACCTTATACCAGTTATTAGTGTTTATTTTTTCTGATATAATAAATTCTGTGTAGGATACCTGCTGAACAATCTTCATTGGCATACCATCATATATTTCTTTTTTGAACCAGTTTTTATACCGCTGCTTTTCTTTATCTGTTATCCATGTTCCCGATTTGTATCTATCATCCAACCACTGAAATGTCCCCTTGTGAAAATCACAGCATAAAGGAAACTTTTTTGATAATTCATCAGATTTATGTGGATGAAAATTATTGGGTGGATCTATTTTCCTGGGAGGTATGAAATTTTTGGTTGTATCAAATTCGAATAACTTAATTTTCATACAGATACTTTTTTCATTGATGTACCTTTTAACCAATGTTGTTGTAATAACTCAGCGTGCTCTTCCGGAGTGACTTTAATGTATTTTAAAAATGCTTTTTCTGTCCGGTGACCGGTTATGACCATTATACTAATTGATGGAAAACCGGATTTATACAAATTGGTAGCAAAGCTTCTTCTGGCTGTATGACTACTGACCAGTTTCCATTTTTTGTACCTTTTTGTAGTTCTTACCCCACCTCTGGTAATTGATTTTGACTCTTTGGTTTTAATTTTTGCTTTTTTGCAAACCGTTTTTACAGCACGATTAAAGGGTTGATTTTGCAATTTTGCAGGTAATTTTCCCTCATATTTATATAGTATCGATTTTACAACCGGGTGCAATGGTACTCTTACTTTTTGCCCTGTTTTGCCTTGTTCATAAATCAAAAACCCATTCTTGATATTTTTGGAATTAATGGAATCCCAATCTTCAAAACGACACCCTGTCCAGCATCCTATTAAAAAATAATCTCTCACTCTTTCTAGATGTTCAGCCTCTGAAAAATCATGTTTCCATAATTTATCCAGTTCATCTTCGTTTAAATATATGGCTTCCGATTCTTCTGTGACAATCTTAAAATTTCGTTTCCTGAAATCAGTATTATTTGTTAAACCTTGATCTACTGCGGCACTCATAAAGCCTTTTAGAACAGCTATTTGCTTTCCGACAGTATTTGTAGCCAAATTACAGTCTTTGGTCAGGTATTTCATAAAATTGTAGTAAAAATCAATGGTGATGTCATCGAAATCAATTTGCTTTTCTTCCCTTTTTACATATTCCTTCAAATGATAAAAACAGGTCCCGTATTTTTTCAAAGTTGAACTGGCAATTTTTTTTCCTGACGAAGGATTAATTCTGTTTTTAGAAGATTCGATATATGATTCAATAAAGCGGAACAATGTAATTTTATTCTTTTTATATTTTTCCGGATTATTGAATTTATCAATAACAGTTTTCAACCAGTCCTTTTCAAGATTTATTTTATCCCGTGTATTTAATAATTCATCTTCAATGTGCCTACGTAAAAATTTAAGATCGTCGCTAAATTTATCTTTGTTATCGATCTCAGCTTTTGGCCTAATAGTACCCGAATTATTATTCCAGTTTTCCGGCAAGATAAATTTACCGGTTTTTGCAGTCGCATCTACAGAACGACCTTCTTTCAACCGCACGTAAATATTCGCAGGTTTGTTTTTGTTATTAGTTCTGATGAAATATTTAACAGAAGCCATAAAAGAAATATTATATATTTGAAGCTAAGATAAATATTTCATTTATTTTTCCCCACATTTTCCCCACATTTTCTTAATTTATTTAAATAATGATGAATTCAACTTAATTAATACCAAATAAAAAAATCCTCTGTAAGCGTTAATTTCATTGGACTTTGGGAGTATTTACAGGGTTTCTGTAGAACATTAAGATTAAGCTGGTTCGTCTCCTGTTCTGGGCACTTCTTACCAAATAAAAGGAGTTTTATGCTCCGTGTAATTCCCATTCTTTCCCACCACACCTGCCCACAGGTATATTTCAAATGTTATTATTGCATTTCATTTCTACTAATATTATAAGTATGTGCAGGAGAATACACTAAATGTCTTTTTTTACAGTTGCTCTTTCAGGATTATGACCGGGCAGGAATAACTTTGGGCTCCTATGCATTTCTAAGTCGATCAAATAGTGAAATTATCCAATTCCAAACTCAAACAATTGACCCCACCCCTCAAATTAAAATTAAGACTTTACCCGGTCAGGAATATCAATTAACTTTCCTAGGCATTAACAAAAATCAAATAATACTTTTCTGACTCATATCTGCCCCAGTACAAACTCGCATTAAATTCGGAACAAATTCGCAATAAACTCGCGAATTTGCGAATTTGTTCCGAAGAGATAGCGAATTTGTACCGAATTTAAACCAACCAAACACATAGGCTGTAAGAAGGATGTTTTTTTTTCTGAAGTGAGATAAAGAAAGAAGTGTAATTGAGAGTGTGAATTAAAATATGTGTTTTTGCAAAATTTACTCTGTCACCAAAAAATCAAATAAAAATGAAGGTCTGGCCAAATAATGCCCTGTTGAAAAAAAGAAAAATACTCCTTCAAAAAGTTTCCGCTAATTAGAAATTGGTCAGTTGGTGGGATATACAGACACGAAAAGCTGAGGATGTGATGGCAGTTTTTAGTCAGGCAGACTTAAATCTTGTTCCGGGCATTTAGTTAGAAATAACAGGTTTTCACATTACCTGCTTTCATTCAACCCCAATTAAAAAATCCTGTTCCGGATACATCAATTGAACTCCTTCTTTGGATCTGGGTAAATTCCTGTTTCTTTTGGGTAAATATTACCCCTCAGGGCTGGTTAATCCGTTCACAATTTCTGACCACTTAAATCAATACAAGCCATCCTTAATACTTAACAAGAAATTTTTTTCCTGGGCTGCAGAGCGGGAAGTTAAACTGGGACCATTAAATAAACAGCACAACAAAAATACGATCTTTACTATCGGGAATCCGGAATATGAATCGTATATTGAAGTCGAAAATCTAAATCCTTTCAATTTTGAAAACGAATGGAATAAAGGGCCTATTGACTGTTTCGACAATCATCCTACTTGTGCTAACCAAGTATACTTCCTTTGCCCAGGTGGAAAACCTTCAGGTATTGGACAGATGGATTGAATGGCCGGAAAAAAGCAGCATGCTTCTACGTTATATAAACCACCAGGCATTCAGATTAATTGATGAAAGAGAGCTGGAAATAGCCGGATTGAGATCCAAAACTGACTGGATTGACAGAAAGGAAAATGTGAAAGAATTTCTAATTAATGTTGTTGGACCATTTCCTGATAAAACGCCGCTCAATCCACAAATCATGAATGTTTTAGAAAAAGAAAATTATCGTGTCGAACATATTGTATATGAATCTCAACCAGGTTTTTTTGTGACATCTTCCCTTTTTATTCCCAAACAAAGAAAAGAAAAATCGCCTGCAGTAATATATGTTCCAGGCCATATTGAAAATTACAGGGATAGTGCCTACCAGCTTATTTTGCATAACCTGGTTGCTAAGGGTTTTATTGTATATGCATTTGATCCGGTCAGTCTTGGGGAACGTATTCAATATTATGACGATGCAAAAAAAGAATCATTTGTAGGCAGGGCTACAAGTGAACACTCGTATGCCGGAACCCAGTCATTGATATCCGGTATCTCTCAGGCCAGGCAAATGATTTGGGATGGAATCAGGGCCATCGATTATCTGTGCAGCCGGGAAGAGGTAGATACCAGTCGGATAGGCATGGTAGGCAGTTCAGGAGGAGGTACCCAGACAGCCTATATAGCAGCAATTGACGACAGGGTTCTTGCAGCTGTTCCCAGTAACTTTATTACCAGCCTGAGGAGGCTGCTGCAATCAATCGGACCTCAGGATGCGGAACAAAATGTTTACGGAAGCATATCGCATGGAATTGATCATGCAGATTTCATTACAGTCAGGGCACCAAAACCAACCATGATTTTATCGAGTACCCGTGATTTCTTTAGTATTCAGGGAACTCTTGAAACTGTGGAAGAAATAAAAAAAGCATACGAAGCCTTTGAAAAGATGGAAAATTTTGCCTTTTATCACGATGATGTTGGTCACAGCGTTACGCAGTTTAAAAGAGAAAAGATTTATGCATTCTTTCAGAAACATTTAAATAACCCCGGGATTTCAGACGAAATAAATATTCAGCCACTGAAAGCTGTAGAACTGCAGGTAACGCCAACCGGTCAGGTTTCATCTTCTTTAGGTGGAGAAACATTATTCAGTTTGGGCAGCAAGCACGCCACACATCTGGCTAACGAATTACAGGCATCCAGGAAAAATAAGAACTCGCATATAAAATCTGTGCTGTTATCGGCACGTGAATTAACGGGTTATCATGAACCTTCACTTGATAACAAACCCGTCTTTGCAGGCAGAATCAGTCATAAGCACTATCAAATTGAAAAATATTTCATTGAAGGGGAGGGAAATTATCCGGTCCCTTATTTATTGTTTGTGCCTGAGGCACCTGCCGGCAAGGCACTTATTTACCTGCATCCGTCCGGAAAATCTTCGGTAAACCGTGAAGAAATTGAATGGGTTCTCAGTAAAGGTATAACTGTGCTTATACCTGATTTGCCTGGTACAGGAGAGACAGGCAGAGAAAACCAGGAAAGACCTTCACTCCGGACCGAACTGTTTGCTGCAACTCTGATTTCCAAAAGCATAGTGGGTTTCCATGCCACAGAGATTGTAAAACTTACTATGTTATTAAAAAATCATTTCGGCATGGAAGAAATTTATGCCATCTCAGTTGAAGAACTTTCACCTGCTTTATTGCATGCGGCTGCATTTTCTAAAGAAATAAACGGAATATTGTTGTATAAACCTTATATTTCTTACCGGTCATTGGCAACCAGTCAGTTCTATGCCACAGAATACAGTGGCAGTATCGTTCCTTATGCCCTGACCAGGTACGATCTGCCCGATATTGCAGCTGCAATAGCCCCGGGAAAACTGGTTTACTTTAATGCTTGTGGTGGTGAAAAATTAAATCACGAAAAAAGTGAGATAAATGAGGCAATGAGAAATGAAATAAATTTCATCATTGATACTTATAAAAATTCAAATGCCGAAAATAAAATAACCTTCCTGAATACAAAATCAGATAATTTATCAAAAAGTGATTTATTAATATTTCTGGAGCAGGAAGAATGACTTATGATTTCAAATTTACTAACCATTCTAAAAATTACCGATACAATTTCATGTTCCTTCTAAAGCAAATTTGGTTTTACCGCAATTAAAGCAGATTCCCGCATCATCGGCACTTTGCGTCTCATTTTATTTCAGCTTAAATTAAATATGATTGAATCTCAGTTAATTCACATTCAAAAAAAACCTTTCATGTTGCTTTTTGTTTGAATAATCGAATATCAGTTTTAACAAAATTAGAAATAATTTGACAGATTTTCATTCATGATTCTTTAAATAACATGAGCACGATAACATAACAACACCTCCCGATGATAGTTAGTTCCATTGGTAACCGGGAGATACCTGTTTTTTATACTTTTAAAAAAAAGAACAATTTTAATCGATGAAAATTTTGCTTACCGGATCAACCGGATATATAGGACAGAGGCTTCTTCCTGTTTTGCTTAACTCAGGACATGAAGTTGTTTGTAGTGTTCGTGATATTCAGCGGTTCGATATTTCACGATATCCGGCAGCCAAAGTGAAAGCAGTTGAAGTTGATTTTCTGCAAAAGGAAACCATGAATAATATCCCGGATGATATTGATGCAGCATATTACCTAATCCATTCCATGTCAGCTTCAATTGATGAATTTGAAGAATTGGAAGCAACAGCAGCTACAAACTTTAAAAACCGTCTTCAACAAACAAAAATAAAACAAGTTATATACCTTGGGGGAATTGCAAATGAAGAAAAATTATCGAGACATTTGAGATCGAGGAAGCAGGTAGAGAAAATCCTTTACTCCTCCTCCTATCATTTAACAGTTTTAAGAGCAGGCATTATAGTTGGTTCAGGCAGCGCTTCCTTCGAAATCATACGTGACCTGGTAGAAAAATTGCCGGTAATGATAGCTCCAAAATGGTTAAAGACACGAACACAACCTTTATCTGTCAGGAATGTTGTTCAATACCTTTCGGGGGTTTTGTTTCATTCAGAAACATATGATAAAACGTACGATATTGGTGGTCCCGATATATTAACATACAAAGAAATGCTTCTTGGATATGCGAAAGTACGCGGTCTTAGACGATTCGTCATCGACTTTCCGCTGATGACACCAAAGCTTTCTTCCTATTGGCTCTATTTTGTAACTTCAACTTCCTATAAACTTGCGGTCAATCTTGTTAATAGCATGAAAGTTGAAGTTGTATGCAGCGAAAACAATTTGCACAGAATGCTAAACATTCAACAAATATCTTATGAGGAGTCTGTAGAAAATGCACTGGACCGGATCGACAGACAGGAGGTATACTCCAGTTGGACCGATGCGGGGTCCGGAAAGATCCTGGAGAAAAGGATTTCTAAACTTTCTGAAGTACCTGAGTATGGTTGCTATAAGGATTTACGAATAAGGACAGTTAAAGATGAAAACCAAACGTTGGAAAATTTTTGGTCGATTGGAGGAAATAAGGGGTGGTATTATGCCGACTGGCTTTGGGGAATTCGTGGTTTTGTTGATAAATTGTTTGGCGGCGTAGGTTTGCGCAGGGGACGAAAAAACCAAAAGATTCTACACCCTGGAAATTCGCTTGATTTCTGGCGGGTTGTGTATGCCAACCGGCAGGAAATGCATCTGCTGCTTTATGCAGAAATGAAACTTCCTGGGGAGGCATGGCTCGAATTTAAAATAAAGGATAATAAACTTTACCAGACTGCTACATTCAGGCCCTTGGGAATACCTGGAAGAATTTACTGGTTTGCAATGATTCCTTTTCATAAATTTATTTTTAATGGCATGATAAATAATATTGCAAAATAAAAGCTCTTTCAACGGCTGATTCAACAGAGAACCTCAATTATCCAGCTCGTCTCTAATGTATTAAAACTCATATCGAACATTTATTTCATGCCATATGTTGATTTTGAGGCATGGGAGTAAATTATTTCCCTGAAGACGATATCCGGCTTCGGGGAAATTCACACCATGGGTAAGACACAATTTTTTACGACAGTATTAAAATATAATGCAATAAAACATGGTCCCAAATAACACAGTAAAAAATCAAAGCTTCAATTCCACAGATCAGGGAACAGTATTCAAAAAAAATTGGAAGGCAATATTAATTAGAATGAAAGATCAAATAAAGAAAGACAATGTTTCAATAGTGTCAGCCGGGGTCGCATTTTATTTTTTCCTGGCATTGTTCCCGGCGGTGGCAGCCATATTTTCCATATACGGGTTAGTGGTTGATCCTGCACAGGTACAACAACAACTTAGTCAGGCAGCAGATGCGTTACCAGATGAGGCTTATAAAATGGTTTCGAACATATTGACGCAGACTGCCGAAAAATCAATTGAAGCATTGAGCTGGAGCCTGATAATAAGCATAGTACTTAGCTTGTGGAGTTCAAACAAAGCTGCTTCTGCTATTTTTACAGGTGTGAATATTGCATATCACGAAACGGATAACCGGAATTTATTTCTTAGGACAGGTATCACCCTTCTTTTCACCCTGGGGACAATAATCATAGGTATTATAGCCATTGCACTTGTTTTAGCCTTTCCCGCCTTCATCGATAAGTTTGGGCTGCCAGCCCTTCTTCAGAATATATTGGCACTGATTCGCTGGGTATTTCTTGCAGCTATTGTTTATATTGTTCTGCGAATACTTTATAAAATTGCCCCCGACCGGACAAATCCCGGGTTCAAATTGGTGAACGCCGGAGCCATTTTTGCTACCATTGTTTGGCTGACAGGTTCAATGCTTTTTACCTTGTACATTAACAACTTTGGCAGTTATGATAAAACCTACGGCAGTATTGCTGCAGTGGTTATACTCATGCTTTGGTTTTTCCTTACCGGTTTCATTATTATTGCAGGTGCTGAATTGAACTCGGCAATTGAACATCAGGTAGTTGCAGATAAAACACCAGGAGTAGAAAAACCTCCGGAAAAAGGAGGCGCATATTAGATTGATCGTGTAGCAGGAAACGATAAAAAAAACGACAAACAAGACAACTTGTAGAACCATTCATCATTTCAATTCTCCGACGCCATCAATAACTAGATCCATTTCATGCCTGCAGCATGTTCCAATGCATCTTCAGAATTGGTTAAAAGCAAAAAGGGAATATCCATCTTCCCGGCCATTTGTTCCAATTCCTGTTTTCGTTTTTTTGTATGCACATGTCTTATATAAATACCTTTCACCTGTTGTGGGAATTTTCTGTAAATATCAGCATAAATTTCAGGGTCTTTTTGGCCACTGTCACCAATCAGAATAAAAGACATCCGACTGAAAACTTTCATTATGTGAGAAATGTATTCTTTTTTATACAGCCCCGTATCCTGTTTAATCCATTGCCTGGGGCTCAGTCCCAGATTACGAAGGAAAAACGGTCCGCGGGGAATATTTTGATATTCGCAATAAGATATCAACAAATCGTATAGGTTCCACGAACTGCCTGAAACAAAAAACACTGGATTTTTACCATTGGATGAAAGTCTTTGATAAAGTTTATCAACCCCCTGGAAAGCTGCACGGTTTTTTGCATTTTTCGTAAGCATTATCTGCAGCTTTTTAAATGTATTCATAGCCGATGATTTAATTATCGTATCATCTACATCGGATATCACACCATAACAATTTTTCTGATTGCAAATAAGGACAGAGGCAACGGCAGTTTCTTCAAATTCCAAATTATAGGGAATGTCTGTAATTCGCAATACAGCTTCATGCCATCCATCGGGAATTTCAACACTTGAAGGGACTTCAAATGTCAGCTTACAAAAGCCATCTTCATCGCTTACCGTTTTTGCTGAAATACCTGACATTGCAGCTTCAATAGCTACTCCGGGGATTTCGTCGCTTTCATATCTTTTCCATATTTTGTGAAGATTGTTCAGGATTGAATTATCGTGTTCTTCAATTCCATGAATCATATGTTCCTTTTCCAAAACACGGCCTTCTATAAAAAATTTCTCACCTGTTCCATACCCCCGGTATGGATAAATTATAACAGGATCGAACAGGTTGAGTTTATTCTTCAATTGTATTTTAAACCTGTCAAATGCTTTTTCAACACGGTATGTTTTATTTCTGAATGAGGACATATTATCTAAACTAAAGCAAATTTGTGATGGTTCAATTACCGTCGACCCTTTAAAACCATCAGTTACCGGCCTCTTCTTCTGCTTTTTCACCGGCAACATTCCACAAGTCGTTCTCTGCAATCCAGCCTTTGGTAACTGCATGACGGGCTGCCTCAACTGTATCTTTCACAAGCAGGGGTTCAACCCCCAGACTTTTAATTTCATTAGCAGTTTTCAGGACTTTTTCATGTTTTCGGGAATCAACATCACGGATATATACCATTTTTACCCTGCCTGGAAAATCCTTTATCACTTGCAGGTAAATCTCTGCATCGTGCTGGCCGGAATCGCCAATCAGAATAAACGGGATATCTGATATAACCTTAAAGATTCGTTCCACCTGCATCAGTTTATGATCGGTATGATCGACTGCAATAAAATAATCTCTGGAAAGGCCGATATCGCGCAGCATGAGCGGCCCCCTTGGGATACCATGAATATCCATGAATTCATTAAGAAAATCGTAAAGGTTCCATGGCGAACTGGACACATAAAATAGCGGATTGTTGTCGTTGCCGGATATACCTTTTGCCAGTGCATGGTAAAAAGCTGCTACGCCTGGAAATGGAATACGGGAGTGGGCATTCTTAAAAAAAGTGGTTTTAATCATTTCCAGGAACCTGGTCGCACCGGTTGGTACAATGGTATCATCAATATCAGAAATAATTCCGTAAGCAGTTCCCCCCGAAACGATCAACACCTTATTCAATGCTTCTACCTTATTTTGAATTTTCAAAATACTGTCAATTAAAGTTAACCGGATTTCCAATTCCGGAGGTTCTGCCAAATATTCATCGCCGGAAGAAATATTAAACTTAAAATATCCTTCCTCATCGGTTTGTGTTATCAGGGAAAAACCATTAAATGTAGCCTGCACCCTTACAAAAGGAATTTCCCAGGTCATAAACCGTTTATACATTTTCCCAAAATTTTGCCATTTTGTGTCTTCCAGGGTAGAAAATCCAACACCTCTGTCCCTCATTACCCTTCCCATAAAAAAAACTTCATTTTTATTACCGAATCCCTTGTAAGGCATTATCATTAGGGTTTGTATAAGACCAAGTCTTTTTCCCAACAATAACTTTGACGAAGAAATCCAGGACTTTATAGTATATAAAACTGAAAGTAAGTATTTTTTTAAATTCATTGTTTCTTACACCTTTTACCAAACAGTAGTTCTATTGATAGTGATACAGCTAAAACAAAGGAAAAGTTTTATTTGGTTTCAAAATTTACGGCAGATATAACCTGTTACGATTCATTTGGGTCAAATTCCTCTGGTAATTATTATTCCGATTGGAATTCATTTCTATATTTGCCTGTGATATTAATAATAACTGCATACAATAGCCGTATAACCGGAAAGCAGATAGAATCAAAACTGAGATTGGAGCGAAAGATTAAGTGTTCCAGCTTCGAACAGAAAAAGAATGACATTTGAATCCTGGATAGTAATTGCAGCGCTTGTTTTCATGTCCGTGGCATTTTTACTTGAGGCAATGCGGCCGGGACTTATCCTTTTGAGTGCTGCAGTATTTTTTATGGCAACAGGCATCATTACCGACAAGGAACTGATAGCAGGGTTTTCAAATAACGGGCTGATTACCATTGCTGTGCTATTCCTGGTAAATGAAGGCATCAAGCAATCGGGGTTAATGGCCCGGCTGGCTCAGGCATATCTTCCCCGAAAACGCAACCGGATGACATTCATGCTCCCTAGAATAATGATCCCGGTGGCATTCTTTTCTGCATTTCTGAATAACCTGCCCATTGTGGTTAATTTTTCACCAATTCTTATCCGGTGGGCTGACACAATGAAGATATCATGGAAAAAATTTCTTATTCCGCTCTCCTATGCGGCCATTTTTGGTGGCATGTGCACACTAATAGGAACTTCTTCCAACCTGGTTGTCCATGGTCTGCTACTTGAAAACGGGAAAGAAGGGTTTCACCTTTTTGAACTCGGAAAAATTGGAATATTCATCTCAATTCTCGGATTCATTTATATGTCGGTATTTGGAAACTGGTTATTACCTGGTGAAAAAGTAAAGCTTGCTAAAAATCCCTACAATGGGAAAGATTATTATTACAATCTGGAACTTACAAAAAACAGCCGTCTTACAGGCCAGGAAATAACAAATAAACGTATTAAAGGGTTAGCAGGACTTGAGGTTCATTCAGTGTCGAGGAACAGTAAAATAATTCGCCCCAATAAGACTAAACTTCAGCTTTACCAAAATGACGGAATACTTGTAACCGGCAATTCAGAACGGTTAAATTATATACTTCTGCATAAAGATGTAAAACTTAAAGGAGTAGAGTACCTCAGAAACGAAAATCCGGAAAATTTGAAGCACTACGAAGTAGTATTATCACCGCGTTTTCCATGGCTGGGCCAAACAGTTACTCAATTTAGTTTTTTCGATCAGTTTAATGCAGTTGTTCTGGCTATTCACCGCAACGGCGAACGTATTACTGAAAACCTTTCCAACCTTAAACTGAAGGTTGGCGATAATGTAGTATTACTTGCCACCGAAGAATTTCACAAGACATGGGAATCGTCTCAGATGTTTTACCTTGTAAATTATGTCAGCACTTTTCAGCGCGATAAAGGCACCCGGGTAAAATGGACAGCATTGATAATACTTTTGCTGATGGTTGCTGCCATAATAACCAATGAACTTGTGAACTACAGCTTTGGTATGCGCCTGAATATCTTTGTATATGTTGCACTTGCGGCACTGCTTATGGTGTGGTTAAAAATACTGCCGCAGCAAAATTATACGAAGGCAGTCAGCTGGGATATGATAATAGCCATTGCCTCAGCTTTTGCCATCAGCAAGGCAATACATAATTCAGGGGTTGCCAATCTTCTCGCTGCCGATGCCATAAGTATTGTTCGTTCAATCGGACCTGCCGGTGTGCTTGCTATTATCTGGTTAATTACTTCGGTACTTACTGAAATTATAACAAACAATGCAGCAGTGGCACTGGTTTTTCCAATTGCGGCTATGGCAGCGCAATTGCTTGGCGTTGACTCCCGCCCGTTCTTTGTGGCTATTGCCATAGCCGGTGCTTCCAGTTTCATGACCGCCCGGGGTTACCGTGCAAACCTTGTAATTAAGGCCGTGGGGAAATATACGGGTTTGGATTTTCTGCGAATAGGTGCACCCATGCAGATTATTGCTTTCATATTAAGCATATTTCTTATACCCTACTTTTGGGAATTTTGAACATTATTTCTCTTGGATACAATTTTCTTATTAAAAGACCAGATTGCCTTTTTATATTACAATCTTGATATTTAATTGCATATCAAAATTAAGACTGTTAATAATTAATCAAAAAAAAAGTTAAAAATAGTTTTGACCTGTAAAAAATATCCTTTAGTTTCGCAGACTTACAAACCTTGATTAAATTAAAAACCATTTCTGATGTTACTCACTGACCTAATTCATGTTCTATTGGCATCTGCCCTGGGCTTGTTGATTTCAATTATTTTAATTCCTCCAATTCTCAGGGTTGCAAGGGAAAAAAAATTATTCGATTCCCCAAATGAACGAAAAGTTCATAAGCTTGCTATTCCCCCTTTAGGAGGAATTTCAATTTTTATTGCTTTCACCCTGAGTGTTATTTTTTCTTCACATGGTCTTAACTTTTACCCGCTCCGCTACATTGTTGCTTCAATTTTACTGATGTTTTTTATTGGTCTGAAAGATGATCTCATAAACATTTCGGCACGTAAAAAATTTTTTGTGCAGGCACTTTCCGTAATATTATTAATCACCCTTGGAGGCATCAAATTAACAAATTTACATGGTTTATTTGGCATACATGAAATCTCTCAAATCTTTGGGTTTCTCGTTACATTATTTGTGATGATTGCCATTATTAATGCATTTAATCTGATTGATGGAATCGATGGTCTTGCCTCAGGTCTTGCAATGATGGCAGCATTTATTTTTGGTTCATGGTATTATCTGGCACAGCACATTCAATATTCCATTATTTCATTTGGACTACTGGGTAGTCTTGCCGGCTTTTTCCTGTTCAATGTATTTGGAAATAAAAACAAGTTATTTATGGGAGATACCGGTTCATTGGTGGTCGGAATGATTGTAGCTATTCTGGTAGTCAGGTTCAATGAATTCAATATTCAAAAAACTGCTTTATATTCCATCGGTGCAGCACCTTCAGTATCGTTTGCAATAGTAATGCTGCCATTAATTGATACACTCAGGGTAATGACTATACGTATTCTGTCAGGCAGGTCTCCATTTTCGCCCGACAAAAACCACATCCATCACAGGTTGCTGCAATTATTTCCCAATCATTTGACTGTCACTCTCATAATGGTAATTTTTCTTGTAAGTTTATTGTTATCATTTCTGCCCTCCCAGTTACTGAAATGGCGTCAAAGTCAAAATAACCAGGAGAACAATCCACTGGACCTGATATTTACGAAGGAAATTCTGAATGTACCAAACAATGTTGTATCAAATAAAAACAGGAAGGAAATTTAATAAAACCAAACCTAAAGCATTTCTGCAAATTATAATTTGTTACTTTTGGCGCCTAATAAAAAAAAAACCATGTTTTTTAAAATTCTATCGTACCTAAAGATTTATATTTTCCCATCGGTGTTCCTTTTTCTAATTGTTGTTTCCTGTAGTACACCTTTACATGAGGTAACATACCTTAACGGTATACAAACAGAAAAGACCTATATGAACGGCCCAACACCTGAGGAATATAAGATAAAACAAAACGATCAGCTTTTTATTCAGGTCATAAGCGATGATCCGTTAAATGCAGCATTTTTAAATCTCATTAATACACAGGGAAATACCGGTAATCTGGGAAATTCAGCCAATAGTCTGGAATTAATTACATTTCTTGTGGATGAAAATGGGAATATTTCCTATCCGCAATTGGGGGAAATTAAAGTAGAAGGATTGACAACAGCTGAGGTGCGTGATATAATTCAAAAAAAAGTGAATGTATATCTTGAAAGTGCATCGGTATTTGTGAAACTGGTAAACCGGAATATTACAGTACTTGGGGAAGTACGTAATCCCGGGCAGAAATTAATGCTTAAGAACCAGCTTACAATCTTTGAGGCTTTGGGTTCCGCAGGTGATATAACTGATTATGGAAACAGACAAACCGTGAAGCTCATCCGCGAATTGCCCGAAGGAAAACATGTTGCAGAAATTAACCTGACCGACCCTGCCCTGCTAACATCTCCATATTATTATGTGCTACCTCATGATATCGTTTATGTGGAACACAGTACTAAAATTTACGGTGCTAAGAATATGCCTTACGCGGCACCTTTAAGCATTACTGCATCCGTAATCTCAATAGGGTTACTGATTTTAAACCTTTTCAAAAATTAGCACGGGTAATGGAATTAAAAACAAACGGCAGCATAAATCCTGGCCAGCCAGGGTACAATAACCATGAAGATGACAGCATTGATTTGAAGAAAATAATTTTCAGGTTCTTACGCAACTGGTATTGGTTTGTATTAACGATAGTTGTAGCAATGGGAATCGCTTATCTCTACAATAGATATACCATACCCGTTTATGAAATCTCTGCAACCATGTTGGTGGAGGAGGAAAAACCTCATGCTCCTTTTGGAGGAAGCATGTCGGGCAATTCACAAAATATTTTCCAGGGACTGGGTGGATTAAACAGTATGCAGAACATATTCAACCAGATGGTCATACTAAGTTCTACTCCAATAGTTTCCCGGACACTCGATGAACTGGATTTTGAAATCAGTTATTATTCACTTGGCAGGGTAGCAGCATCAGAAAAATACAACGAAGTTCCCTTCCAGGTACTTTGGGATAAACTGCATCCTCAGATTATCAATGCAAATTTTTATCTCGAAATTGAACCTGATGGAAAGATGAAGCTTTCGGTAGACGAAAATGAAGTAACAATTTATAGTTATATTGAAGAAAAAAGTATTGGGCAACGAGCAACTTATTCATTTACAAAAATTATTGAACCAGGCAAGAAAATTTCGGCAAATGATTTTTCATTTACCATTTTACTAAAGGACAGTTTTAATCCGGGTATATCTGGCAATTATATGTTCAGGTTTAATTCCAGAAGCGCAATGGTAAAACAATACCGGAAACAATTACAGGTTTCTCTCAATGATAAGGAAACTTCAATATTGAACCTGACACTGCGTGATTTCAATGTAACGAAAGCAGCTGCTTTCCTGGCCAAACTTACAGAAATTTATCAGGTTAATAATCTCGAGAAAAAAAATGAGAATGCAAACCGTACTATCCAGTTTATTACCTCCCAATTGGAGAATATTTCTGATTCATTAAATGTTTCAGAAACACGGATGGAAATGTTTCAAAGTGAGCACCAGGTACTTGACATCTCACTTCAGTCTCAGCAACTTCTGGACCAAATGCGGGAACTTGATAAAGAGCGGGTAGCACTTGAAACGCAGAATAAATATTACCATTACCTGCGGGATTACATACATTCCGGGTACAATTTAGAAACAGCAATTGCCCCATCGGCAATGGGAATTCAAGACCCTTTACTTAACAGCCTCATTCTGCAATTAAACGATTTAATAACGCAAAAATCATCCAGTCAGACTTCCATCCGAAGTGATTCAAATCATCCTACCATTCGCAGGTTAAATGCCCAGATTGAAACCGTTAAAAGTTCATTGCGGGAAAATGTAAACAACATCATTTCCCAATCAGATATGGCATTCGAAAATCTGAATCAGCGTATCAGGCTGTTTGAAGCACAGGTCCGGAGATTACCGGCAACCGAGCGCAACTATGTAAATATTGAGCGAAAATATAAATTGAACAATGAAATTTATACATTCCTGCTGCAAAAATTATCGGAAGCACAAATTGCAAAGGCTTCAAATATCCCTGACAGCCAGGTGATCGAAGAACCACAAATGACAGGTGAAGGTCCTGTGGAACCAAAAAAAATGATGGTTTACGCTATTGCTCTTTTACTCGGAATTGGATTACCTGCAGGTGTTATTTTTTTGGCTGATTTCTTTAATACCAAAATCATGTCACAGGAAGATATTGAACAGGTTACTTCATTTCCAATAATAGGCCATGTTTTCCACTCAGAAAGCGAGCATCAAAAACGAACTCTGGTACTTGATAAACCGAACTCCCCTGCAAGTGAAACTTATAGAGCATTACGGACAAAACTTAATCTGATAACTAAAGGAAAAGCCAACCCGGTAATTGCCGTTACTTCTACTTTACCCAAAGAAGGAAAAACTTTTAATTCCATAAATATTGCATCTTCATTTGCCTTAATGAGAAAAAAAACTGTTTTGCTCGACCTCGACCTTCGGAATTCAAAACTAAAAGAAGAATTTGATTTGACTTCTGACTTAGGTGTGGTTAATTATATTATAGGTAGAGCAAATCTTGAAGAAATTACATTTAAAACAAAACATCCCTGGTTCGATTTAATCCCGGCAGGGCCTATTCCTCCCAATCCTGGAGAAATGCTTACCGATGAGAAACTCCTGCTTTTAATTCAGCAGCTTAGGAATAAATACGATGTAATCATACTAGACACAGCCCCGGTAGGATATGTGGCAGACTTGTTCCACATTCGGGATCTGGTTGATGCTAACTTATTTATTGTAAGACATAAGCAAACACATAAATTAGCCCTGAAGGCAGCACTTGAAGAAGTTAACAAGCATCAGCTTAAAGGAGTGGGAATAATAGTTAATGACATCCGGCTTGATAAAAAGAACTACAATTTTGCAGGTGGTTATGGATACGGTTATGGTTATGGCTATGGCTACGGTTACGGATATGGTTATGGGAGTTCCTCATCAGAAACCGGCAATAACAATAAAGGGGAAAGCAACCGCAAAATACTCGAAGGCTGGCATAGTGACGGCTGAAATGAAATTCCTTATAATTTGACATTCTTATTTTTGGAAAATACAACAACATACATTAAGGAATTTAGCACTCATTTATTTACTCAGCACAATACAATAGGAAGTTTAAGTACTTACTGTTTACTATAGCCAAGGAAGAATTACCCAAATAGCCCTAACTCATTAATCATGGCAAATTCTGTCCTGATAAGGATATTAAAGTAAGCAGATTTACCTTGCAACTGTAAAATGAATAATTATCGGGAAATTAAAATTTGTAAAGTGAACAGAGAGACGTAAGAGACGCTTGTTTTCCTGTTGAAATTATTATAGCTTCAACTCTTGTTGCGGGAACTTCTCTTGGCATAACCAATAAATGGTATTTTTATAAGGCAAAATGTTAACATTAAAGTAATGAGTTAAGGGCGTATAGCTATATGAACTTTATGGATTCTTTCATGTTCTATTTAACATTCAATTCAATTTCAACATATATTTTTTAATTTTACAAATGAACAGTTTAAAATCAATTCACCATGCATAAAACCGCATTATTAACTGGTATAACAGGACAAGATGGCGCATACCTTGCCGAGTATCTTATAAAAAAAGGATACATAGTTCATGGACTAAAACGTCGTGCCTCATTATTTAATACCAATCGAATTGACCATCTTTATCAGGATCCTCAAGAAGAAGATCGAAACCTCATCCTTCATTATGGAGATTTGACTGATTCAATGAACCTTACACGAGTCATACAGGAGATACAGCCCGATGAGATATACAACCTGGCAGCCATGAGTCACGTTAAAGTAAGCTTTGATACCCCTGAATATACAGCAAATGCAGATGGAATAGGAACACTTCGTATACTTGAAGCTGTAAGGTTATTAGGGTTGACAACAAAAACACGTATTTATCAGGCATCCACTTCCGAATTGTACGGTCTCGTTCAGGAAGTACCACAAACAGAAAAAACTCCTTTTTATCCAAGGTCTCCATACGGGGTAGCAAAACTATATGGTTACTGGATAACTGTGAATTATCGAGAGGCTTATGGTTTGCATGCAAGTAATGGTATCTTGTTCAATCATGAATCACCCATCAGAGGAGAAACTTTTGTGACCCGCAAAATTACACTTGCACTTGCCCGCATTGCTATGGGAATGCAAAAAACCTTGTATCTTGGCAATTTATCGTCACAGCGCGATTGGGGCCATGCAAAAGATTACATCCGAGCTATGTACCTAATCCTGCAACAAGATGAACCCGATGATTATGTTATTGCAACGGGGATTACAACCACCATCCGAAAATTTGTAGAACAGACTGCTGCTGAAATTGGCCTGGAAATGAAATTCAGAGGAGAGGGCATCAACGAAAAGGGATACCTTACTTCGGTGGATGAGAAAGTTTTTACCCAAAAAGTTGGTGATGAATACCTCCAGCAAATTAAATCAAGAATAATTGACTCACTTTCGGCCCATAACAATCAGGATACAATTATAGCTATAGATCCAGCATATTTTCGTCCAAGCGAGGTTGACCTGCTTATTGGTGATAGTTCAAAAGCTCGTGCAAAACTGGGATGGAAACCCCAATACGATTTGAATGCTTTGATAGCCGACATGATAAAATCAGACATTAATCTGATTAAAAAAGATCGCTATCTGAATGAAGGAGGTTACAGAACTTTGAATTATTTTGAATAAGAAATTATGATGAAAAATTTCATTGGTTTTTAATCTTCAAATTATGATTTAGTATAAAACTGGCTTAAAATAGAATGACCAAAAAAGTATTTATATCAGGATGCTATGATTTGCTTCACAGCGGACATGTGGCATTTTTCAGGGAAGCTTCGAAATACGGAAACCTTTTTGTAGGAATTGGTTCTGACAAAACGATAGGGGAATTAAAAGGCCGCCCAACAGTCAACAGCGATCAGGAACGTTTATATATGGTAAAAGCAATACGCTATGTTAAAGATGCTTTTATCAATTCAGGCAGCGGACTCATGGACTTTGAGCACGAACTACGCACTCTAAAACCTGATATTTTTGTTGTAAATGAAGATGGTTATTCACCTTCAAAACTTGCCCTTTGTGAGGAACTGGATATTGATCTAAAGGTACTGGAGCGGATTCCTGATGCAGGGCTTCCTGCACGATCAACTACTGCCATCCGTACTTCCGGTGTATGCATGCTGCCCTACCGCATCGATTTAGCGGGAACATGGATTGATCAACCTTATGTCTCTAAATACGGGCCCGGGTGGGCAATCACATTATCGCTCGAACCTGTAGTGGAATACAATGAACGGTGTGGCATGAGTACTTCCACACGCAATGCAGCAAAAAAAATCTGGCCCTATTCTCTTCCTCTGGGCAAACCGGAGAAACTTGCCGAAATGCTATTCAAATTCGAGAATGATCCAGGTTCAGACCTTATTTCAGGCGCACAGGATGCAATCGGAATCTGCATGCCAGGTCTGGTGCGGCATTATTACGACAAAGCTTACTGGCCTCTTAAGATTGAGTCGGTGCATGATAATGGTATTTTAGACTGGCTCGAACAACATATTTTTATGGTAATGCTGTGGCCCCGTCCACAAGGTCTGGACCTTCTGGGAAACACCAATATTTCCACTACAAATGTGAATAAGCTTGCTAATGCATCCGAGCGTGCATGGGATGCTATTCTCAATAAAAATCTGGATGCCTTTGCCGAAGCTTTTCTTGATTCATTCAAAGCTCAAACGACCTTATTCCCGGCAATGATTAATGAACAAATCAATCAGGTTATTGATAGTTATAAGCCAGAGGCTCTGGCATGGAAACTGGCAGGTGCCGGAGGAGGAGGATACCTTATTCTGGTAGCAGAAAAACCCATTCATGGAGCTATGCGTATTAAAATCAGGAGAAAAGATTCAGGTATTTGAACTATATAACAAATACCCAATACGAACGATCATTGTTCCCTGGCAGACTCCTTTTTAAAGATTGTTTAAAATCAAACAAAAATGCATATTAATTGTAATAAAAACAGATGGAAAAAAATAGCAAAATATATGTAGCAGGACATAAGGGGATGGTAGGTTCAGCAATATGGAAAAACCTGGAGAGCAAAGGATACACAAATCTGATTGGAAAATATTCTGATGAACTAAACCTTCTAAATCAAAAAGACACAGAACAATTTTTTGAAGAAGTGAAGCCTGAGTATGTTTTTCTGGCAGCTGCAAAAGTCGGTGGTATTGTCGCTAATAATACCTATCGCGGTGATTTTATATACGAAAACCTGACAATACAAAACCATATTATACACAATGCATGGAAATTTGGTGTAAAAAAATTACTATTTCTTGGCAGCACATGTATTTATCCGAAGCAGGCACCTCAGCCAATGAAAGAAAACTATCTGTTAACTTCCCCTCTGGAATATACCAATGAACCTTATGCTGTAGCAAAAATTGCAGGAATTAAATTATGCGAAAGCTACAACCTGCAATACAATACCAACTTTATTTCCGTTATGCCAACAAATCTTTATGGCCCCAACGATAATTTCGATTTAGAAAAGTCGCATGTGCTTCCGGCTCTTATTAGAAAAATACATCTTGGCAAATGCCTGGATGAAAATAATTGGGATGCATTAAAAGCTGATCTTAATTACCTTCCCATTGAAGGGATTGATGGAGATGCAACTCAGGAAGATATATTAAATATACTTAATAAGTATGGGATAACACAGGCAACAGAAGAAGAACCTGCAACAGTGGAAGTATGGGGAACAGGCCGCCCTATGAGAGAATTTCTCTGGAGTGAAGAAATGGCTGATGCATGTGTTTACATTATGGAGAATGTAAATTTTGAAGATGTCCTATCGTCTTTGGAAGATTCAGGCTCAAAAGAAGAAAACAAGATGAATGAGATTCGCAATACCCATATCAATATTGGTACGGGAAAAGATATCTCCATTAAAAATCTGGCAAAACAAATCTGTGAAACAGTTGAATTTAAAGGGGAACTCGATTTCAACGAATCAAAACCAGATGGTACACACCGTAAACTTACAGATGTTACGAAACTACATAATTTAGGGTGGGAACATAAAATTGAAATTGAGGAAGGTATAAAAAAGCTGTATGATTGGTACATGGCAAGGTATCAGGAGTTTTAATTTCAAATTTTACCCTTCCATTAATTTTCTTCCATCGTTGAAATAGGTGCCCTAAACTTGTAGATTAATAAAATATGAGAACAAGAAAATTATCTGTCAATGAATAATCATAAATACCGCCTAATCATTCTCTCAGGTCCCTCATGCGCAGGTAAAAGTCCTTTAGCCAAAGCCATAGCGCGGTTTTATCCGGAGCTGAATCAATTCATGCAACCACTCATTTTGTACAATAGCCGTTCTCCCAGGCCAGGTGAAGTCGATGGCAAAGATTACCATTTTCGCAGTCGGCACGATATAGAAAAACTGAAAGTCAAAGATGATTTTGCTGTAATGGATGTCCGGGGAGATTTGCAGGCCCTCGATTTGAAAAAACTTTCTGAGGATCTTAAATCAGGGGATGTATTTTTTGAAGGGAATCCTTTTGTAGGAAGAATTCTTCAAACACATAATGCATTTGCAGATATCAACCGGTTAAGCATATTCATGTCGCCACTATCCAGGGCAGAAATCCTGTTTCTCAAATCGGTAAAGCCAGCTGTTTCACTACCAGATTTCATAACCGATGTCATGCGTCGGAAATTACTTCGCAGGACCAGGAAACAAAAAGGAGAACTTTCATTAAAAGACCTTGAAAATATTGAAAAAAGAGCCTCAACTGCTTACCAGGAACTTCAGGATGCACATCATTTTCAGTATATCATCCCAAATCATGACGGGGAAGACAGTGAAAACTGGGATGCTTTCTATTATCCAATAGGCGATGCACTCCAATCATTAATGGCATTTATATCATTACTTAAAGGGGAAACAACAGAATTGGCGGAGAAGTGGGATGAGGATGTTTTTAATTAAGGAAGAGATTAATTATTTCTGAAAATTCTCCTTTATTATTTTTATGTATCTATCCTAAATTACTTTGTACCAGGATTTCTAAAAAACAAAAAATCCCTCTAATAAATTATCATCTATTTTCTACGGGTACGAGTCACTTGCTTGTTAATTCTATAAGTAAATCCTACTGTAAAAAACTCTTTTAACTGCAGTTTCGGCTTATCACCAATTTTTATTTCATTGGCATCATATACCGGAAACAGAACGTTTTCATCGTAAATCATATGAATTAAAAGCCGCATGTTTATATTATCTGTAAGTTGCATTACTATCAGATTCTCCCAATTAATATCAAGGTTACCAACAGGCTGCAGATAGTTAATAAACATTTTATATTTGGTTTCATAAGTTATTTCCGGAGTAATTTTTTTTCTGAATCTGATATCTGTATTTAAACCGGGTTCCCACATGCTTTTCCTTCCCCTGGCAATTCCGAACTTAGTCTGATCGATTTTAACGGTATCGCTTACAAAAACATTTTTTGCAGTTACAGGAGAAAGCAGCAAAGAGAAATCGTTGTTTGGCTTATAATCCAAACCAATTTTAAAAAATGTTCGTGCAGGCGATAAGAATGCAGATATTGGCTCCGGAAAATTACTTTTAGGATATCGGTATCCATTAAAAAACTGCGTTTCAAAGTTGAACTCAGTACTGTAGAACCATTTTTTAAATGCACTCACTCCGACTCTGGAAGTTATTTCAAACTTATCGTCATTTTTCTGTAACTCTGCCCCTTCCCCACCTGGTCGTATATAGCCATTACGTATTTCAGATGAATTCTCCCATTTAACCTTTCCGTCGTGTCTCGAGTAATTTGCATGTCCTTTAAGAACAAGTTGCAGGGACATTGCACTTTGTCCTCCTTTTTTCCAGTTTTCAAGATATGTTTGGGTAAAACCTACATTTCCATCCCCCCCGATTCGCCATGGAGTAAGAACCTGGTATTTTTCCCTGACTCCGGTTAACCCTGACATTCTTTGTGTAAAGGTACTGAAATCAAACTCTTTAGTTTGCCGTGGCCGAAACCTGCTAAAGGTTACCCCATCATCAATTAAAAACTGCATGGAACGCTTGCCGGTGCTTTTTACCACCATACGCAAGGAATCATTTTGCTCATTTTTTAACCATACCCGGGAAAAGTAAGGATTCTCCTTCTGTAAAAAAATTGAAGATTCTTCACCAGGTAAATTTAACAAGGTAATACGCGTGGTATCAATAAAATCAGCATATTCTGCCAATTCCTCTACAATTAAAGAAATAGAATCATTTACCACAGTTATCATTGAATCATTATAATGCCTCAGTACCTGAAAGTTATTAACCATTACAGAGTCGTTCAATCGCAGTCGGATTCTTTTGCGTTCCTGTTCGAACATTTGCTGCCGGTAATTTTCAATAACTTGTGCACGATATGCATTTAATATAGAATCATTGTAAACATTTCTTTTCTGTTCGATATAATTAATACGAATGCTGTCAAGCCTTAAAAAACGCCTGAAATCATTTGGCGATTGCATCAGCGAATCGGGAATTACTTCCGGAAGCTGAAGGCTATCGGGCAATTCATACACCCCCTTTTCAAACAATACCCTTCCTTGACCGGCAGGAACAATACCTGCTTTCTGTTCTAAATCTGCAAGCAGACTGACCGGCACTGCAAGTTCGTCTTCAAAATACTTTTTTCGTAACCGGGAATTTACCAGTTCCATCTCTTCCCTGACCTGAGACGAGGAATAATATCCCGGGACATTCAGGCTGTCAGAAACATGTTCAGGCAACCTGTAAACAAACCTGTAATCCTCCCTAACTAATCGATCCTGAATTACCAGATGAATCGAATCAAGAGGTTGCTTTTCGATAAATTGAATTAGTCCTTTGACAGATCGACCAGTTTCAGGGTGTGTTACATGCCAAAGGGAATCTTTTTCAAAATACCTTTTAAGAAATTCTATGCTGTAATTAAGAGTTCGCCGGTGTTCATCAATAGCTTCCGATTGAGCATACGTTAACTGGAAAGAAAACAAAAATAAAATGAGCAAAAACAAATTTTTACCTTTTCCTGAAAACATAGTTTGTTGTTTTTATAGCTTTTTTTCAAAACGCAAAAATAATGTTTATGTTATTCTTAGGAGATAAAATCGATGAAATTAAGAAATAATGCCAATTCAATGTTGTTTAGTTAACTCTGTCAAGTCAATGGTACCGCAAATGAGGTATCGTAAGCCCGACTAAGGATGCAACTCCTGTCTAAAATAAACGGCATTAAATCCGATTTTTAAACGCTTTACAGAAAAATAAACCGATTTTTATTTTAAAATGTACGTTCTAATTTTAATTTTGTATAAAAAAGAATTATTTATGATTTCCCGCGAAGAAGCATTGGTTCTCCTGGAACAAAACATTGAATCGGAAAATATGCGCAAGCATTGTTTTGCATCGGAGGCGGTTTTGAGAGCGTTGGCAAAAAAACTTCATGAAAATGAAGATGAATGGGGTCTGGCAGGATTACTTCACGACATTGATGTCGAATTAACACAAACCGATTTTAATCTCCACGGACTTGTTGCGGGGAAAATTCTTGAAGGGAAAGTCTCCAAAGAAATTATTGACACCATTGCCATGCACAATGAATCAGCAACAGGCAAGATACGCAATACCAAATTTCAGCATGCTCTGGCTGCCGGAGAAACGATTACAGGTCTAATAACTGCTACTGCACTTGTTTATCCGGATAAAAAAATTTCATCCGTTAAAACAAAATCGATTACAAAACGAATGAAAGAAAAAGCTTTCGCCGCGTCGGTAAACAGAGATACAATTATGGAATGTGAACACCTGGGATTAACGCTGAATGAATTTGCTGAACTGGCACTGAATGCCATGAAGGAAATTGATAAAGTTTTAGAATTATAAAAAATATAAACAGAATTAATAATCATTTACAAGCAAAGGATTGGATTTGGCTGCTTTTTGTTAAAAGATTTTAGTGGCAGTTAGTCACAATACAGCCAAAAACAGCTTATTTTATATTAAAGAATTTAATTACATTAAACCATTGTATTATGACCAAATTCAAACTTTCCATCATGATGCTTCTTCAGTACATGATGTATGCGGTATGGTGGGTTCCCCTGGCAGCTTATCTGACAAACCTTGAAGTAGGAAGCCTACAGAAAGCATTAATTCTGAGTTCCATGGCTATAGGATGCATGGCTTCCCCTCTTGTCGGGATGCTTGCCGATCGATACTGGCCTGCTCAGAAAGTTTTAGCTTTCCTCAATTTTTTCCATGCATTCATGTTGCTCTGGGCAGGAACAACCAACAATCCGGATGTGCTTTTTGTCAGCCTGGTTCTCGGTATGCTTGCATACATGCCATCATGGAGCCTTACCAGCGCCATTGCAATGGCTCATCTGCCATCCGCAGAGTTTCCCAAAGTAAGAGTGTTTGGTTCAATCGGCTGGGTGGCATCAGGAATATTCAGCATCATTTTTATACAATTTCTTAATATTGATTTTGATGGCACCAACATTCCTTTTTACTGTGGAGCAGGTGTAAGCCTTATTGCTGCTATTTTTAATTTTTCATTACCCGATACACCACCTTTGGCGAAAGGAAAAAAAGGTACTTTAGTTGATGCTTTTGGGCTTGGAACAGTAAAGTTGATGAAAGATCGGAACTTTGCAATATTTATTATCCTGTCATTTTTATCAATGATACCCTTTGCCATGTATTTCTCTTATTTTTCACAATTCCTGCAGGCAATCGATATAAAATACATTTCCATTACCATCAACTGGGGAGTGCTGGCTGAAATGGGATTTATGCTTCTGGTTCCATTGGCAATTAAAAAGTTTGGCCTTCGTAAAACAATGATAATGGGGTTGGTTGCTTTAACCATCCGATACCTTTCATTTTATACGGGCGGTACCATTTCTCAATCCTGGATTTATTATATCGGTATTTTAATTCATGGATTGATTTTCGGTTTTTTCTATGTAGGGGGACAAATATACATAGACCAGAAAGCTCCCGCAGAATTGAAATCACAGGCACAGGGATTTATCTTTCTGGTCACCTTTGGAGCAGGATTACTGGTAGGAAATTTTATTTGCGCCAGGCTTATAGAATATTACAGAACTCCTGCTGGTCATAACTGGAATGCAATCTGGGGAGTTACAACAATTTTATCATTAGTGCTGCTTGTAAGTTTTGCTATACTTTTTAAAGAAAGATCGGTTGCATCAAAAAAAGAAGTGGTGATAACAGATTAAGAACTTTCTAAAACCATTTAGGAATCCCTGATTTTATAAATTTCATAACTTGTAGATTTACAACCCAAAGCTGCTCATATAGGGCAGCTTTTTTTAGTAAAAATATAAAAAACAAAATAGAATATATCCTGCCTGATTTTTTCTGAACAAGGTTTTCTTAGTCTTTGATTGCGCTGAATTCATTTTCATTTTAAATAAATATGTCTACTATAATTTAAATTTATCAGAAAAAGTTAAAATTTACTTTCAATTCATTTTGATTTTTAAATATAGTTTATACATTTGCCGTTATAAATGAGTTACAGTTAATGAAATTGTTTGCTACATATATTATTCTAGTCGTTCTCGTAGTCATTTCCGAATATACCGGGAAAGGATAGAATTATATGTAATTTAAGAAATACGTACAGGCCTTTCCCGAAAACGGGGAAGGCTTTTTTAATAGAAAAACAGCAAAAAAAAGAGTTAAAAGTATGCAAATTCCATTACGCAGCAACACGACAACCCAGGGCCGCAGAATGGCCGGTGCAAGAAGCCTTTGGAGGGCCAACGGGATGAAAGAGGAACATTTTGGAAGACCCGTTATTGCTATTGTAAATTCCTTTACCCAATTTGTACCAGGTCATGCACATCTCCATTCCATTGGTCAGTATTTAAAAAGCCTGATTGAAAAAGAAGGTTATTTTGGAGCCGAATTTAACACCATTGCTATTGATGATGGCATTGCAATGGGACACGACGGTATGCTCTATTCCCTTCCATCGCGGGATGTAATTGCCGATAGTGTTGAGTACATGTGCAACGGTCATAAGGTAGATGCAATGATTTGTATTTCTAACTGTGATAAAATAACACCCGGTATGCTAATGGCAGCAATGCGTCTTAACATTCCTGCTGTGTTTGTATCAGGCGGCCCGATGGAAGCCGGAGAAATTGGAAACAAGCATTATGACCTGGTTGATGCTATGGTAATGGCCGCCGACCAGTCGGTTTCAGACCAGGAGCTTGCCACAATAGAGCAAAATGCCTGTCCTACCTGTGGCTCCTGCTCAGGCATGTTCACTGCCAACTCTATGAATTGTCTGGCTGAGGCTATAGGACTTGCTTTACCCGGAAACGGTACTATTGTCGCCACACATGCAAACCGTAAAAAACTCTTTGAAGAAGCAGTTGAAAAAATTATTTCTGCTACAAAAAAATATTATTTCGAAGGCGACGAATCAATTTTGCCCAGAAACATTTGTACCCGCGATGCTTTTCTAAATGCCATGAAACTGGATATAGCAATGGGAGGTTCAACTAATACGGTACTTCACCTGCTGGCAATAGCACATGAAGCCGGTGTGGAATTTTCCATGAGCGACATCGACCGGCTCTCCCGGATTACACCAAATCTTTGCAAAGTGGCACCCAGTTCCCATTACCACGTACAGGATGTAAACCGTGCTGGCGGTATCCTTTCCATTTTGGCTGAACTCGATCGTGCAGGTTTAATTGATACTTCTGTTAACCGTATCGACGGCCGGTCCTTAAAAGAAGCAATTCAAGCATACGATATAGCTCAACCCTCAATCTCTGCCGATGCCATGAAACGATACCTTTCCTCTCCGGGTGATGGTTCACGAAACCTGGTACTGGCATCTCAGGAAAACTATTATCCGGAACTCGATAACGACCGGCAGAAAGGATGTATCAGAAATGTAGAACATGCCTACAGCAAAGATGGTGGTCTGGCAATTCTTTATGGAAATATTGCTGAAAAAGGATGCATCGTTAAAACTGCCGGAGTGGATGCATCTGTTTTTCATTTTACAGGAACAGCAAGAGTATTTGATTCTCAGGAAGATGCTGTAAACGGGATACTAGGTGATAAGGTACAGAGAGGTGATGTGGTTGTTATCCGGTACGAAGGCCCCAAAGGAGGCCCTGGCATGCAGGAAATGCTCTACCCTACTTCTTACCTGAAATCAATGCAACTGGATAAAGACTGTGCACTGATAACCGACGGACGCTTTTCAGGAGGAACTTCCGGTTTATCAATAGGACATGTTTCACCAGAAGCAGCGGCAGGAGGTGCAATTGGCCTGATACAAGAAAATGATGTTATTGAAATTGACATTGTTAACCGGTCAATTAATCTGAAGATTTCAGAAGATGAACTTAAAAAAAGAAAACAGCAGGAAGAAGCAAAGGGAATAACAGCCTTTAAGCCGGCCGGACGAAAAAGAGAAATTTCAAAAGCACTTAAAGCATATGCCAGCCTGGTTTCTTCGGCTGATATGGGAGCTGTGCGATTGATTGATTGAAATAACAGTATTTGAAAACAAATAAAATATGACAATATGACAAAGAAGAAAATTACCGGTTCACATGCCGTGATTCTTTCCCTTCTGGAAGAAGGGGTAGATACAATATTTGGATACCCGGGCGGGGCTATCATGCCCATCTACGATGCATTGTATGATCATGATAAAAATGTAAAACATATTCTTACCCGGCATGAACAGGGAGCTGTACATGCTGCCGAAGGCTATGCACGTATAACGGGCAAAGCGGGTGTATGTTTTGCAACTTCAGGTCCGGGTGCTACAAACCTAATCACCGGAATTGCCGACGCAATGATTGATTCCACCCCTCTGGTTTGTATTACCGGTCAGGTGGCTTCTCCACTGCTGGGCACCGATGCGTTCCAGGAATCAGATGTTCTGAGTATCTCAATGCCCGTTACTAAATGGAGTTACCAGATAACCTGCCCGGACGAAATACCTGAAGCCATTGCCCAGGCATTTTACATAGCACAGTCCGGACGTCCGGGACCTGTATTGCTCGATATCACAAAAGATGCCCAGTTCGGCGACCTGGAATTTGAATACAAAAAGTGCCGGAAAGTCAGAAGTTACGTTCCTGAACCTCCTATTGACCCATTCAAAGTCAAGGAAGCTGCTGAAATTATTGATACCGCTGAGAAACCCCTGATTCTTTTCGGGCAAGGTGTCATCATAAGCCGTGCAGAAGAAGAACTTAAAGCTTTTGTAGAAAAAACAGGTATCCCGGCTGCATGGACACTGCTTGGTCTTTCTGCATTGCCTTCTGACCACCCGCTTAATGTAGGTATGCTTGGAATGCATGGTAATTATGGACCGAACCTCTTAACCAATCAGGCTGATGTTATTATAGCCATAGGTATGCGGTTTGATGACCGTGTGACAGGAAAAGTGGGAAGTTATGCAACCAATGCTAAAATAGTTCACCTTGAAATTGATCCTTCGGAAATCGATAAAATTATAAAAGCCGATGTTGCAGTGTTGGGAAATGCAAAAAAAACACTGAAAATGCTTACTGATAATGTTAAATCCAACCGGCATGACGAATGGGTCAATCAGTTCAGGGAATGTGACCGCATTGAAAATGAAAAAATCATTCATAAAGATCTCTTCCCTGACAAACCAGGCCTTACAATGGGAGAAGTTATCCGGGTTGCAGGCGATAAAACCAATCACGAAGCAATATTGGTAACAGATGTAGGCCAGCACCAGATGGTTGCTTCGAGGTATTTTAAATTCAGACATCCTCGCAGTAATGTTACCTCTGGCGGGCTTGGAACAATGGGATTTGGACTCCCGGCAAGTATGGGTGCACAGCTGGGAGCTCCCGACAGAACTGTCGTTGCTGTTATTGGGGACGGAGGATTCCAGATGACCATACAGGAGTTGGGAACCATCGTACAGAACAGACTGCCGGTAAAAATCATCATTCTTAATAATAACTTCCTTGGAATGGTGCGACAGTGGCAGCAGTTGTTTTTTGAAAAACGGTATTCCTTCACTGAGCTGCAAAATCCCGATTTTATTGCAATTGGAAAAGGATTCGGAATTGAAGGACATAAAGTAGAATTACGTGAAGACCTTGAAAGCGGTATTCAAAAAATGGTTGACCACCCGGGGCCATACCTGCTCGAAGTAGTTATTGAAAAAGAAGACAATGTGTTTCCAATGATTCCTACAGGTGCTTCAGTGTCGGATATAATGCTGGAACCTTAAACATTTTAATACAGTATGTTTGTATTGCAAAAAATTAAATTAAAAATTTAAAACAATGAAACAGGAATATAATATAACAGTTTATTCTGAAAACCACATTGGTCTGCTCACACGTATTACCATTGTTTTCACACGCAGGAAAGTAAATATCGAAAGTATGACGGTATCTGAATCTGCCATAAAGGGAGTTTATAAATTTACGATTGTTGTTAAGTCAACAAAAGAGAAGGTAATGAAAATCGTAAGTCAGATTGAAAGGATAATCGATGTGTTGAAGGCGTTTTATCACACTAATGAAGAAATGATATACCAGGAGATTGCTTTGTATAAAGTAGCTACTGAGTCACTGTACGAAAGCGACACAATTGAAAAGGTAGTCAGAGATTCAGGAGCCCGCATCCTTGAAATAACCAGGGAATATACAGTAATTGAAAAAACTGGACATAAAGAGGAGACACAGACTCTGTTTGAGGAACTGAATAAGTCAAAAGTTATGCAGTTTATCCGTTCGGGCAGGGTTGCCCTTACCCGGGATCCGATTGAAAGGCTGTCGGAATTCCTGAAAGAAAGGGATGCACTTTTGGAAAGTCTGGATTAATTTGCTGCAGGCGAAGCACAATGCTTTTCAATTTTCAACAAAAACCGAATAAAAAGTAATAAATTTGTAAATTTTCTGATAAACAGGTAAAAACTCAATACAATAACTATTAATTATGGCACAAATTAACTTTGGCGGAGAAACTGAAAAAGTAGTCCTCCGCGAAGAATTTCCGGTGGAAAAAGCACGTGAAGTATTAAAAAATGAAATCATAGCCATTATAGGCTATGGCGTTCAGGGCCCGGCACAGGCACTGAATATGAAGGATAACGGATTCAAAGTAATAATCGGGCAAGCCCCGGAGTTCAAGGAAGATTGGGATAAAGCCGTCCGCGATGGTTTTGTTCCCGGCGAAACTTTGTTTCCCGTTGAAGAGGCAGCCCGCCTGGGTACTGTAATCCAGTATCTTGTATCCGATGCTGCACAGCGCCTGATATGGCCAAAAATTAAACCATGTCTAAACGAAGGCGATGCCCTTTATTTCTCTCACGGCTTTTCTATCACCTATAAAGATCAGACTGGAGTTATTCCTCCGGATAATGTAGATGTTATTCTTGTTGCCCCAAAAGGTTCAGGTGCAAGCGTACGCACAAATTTCCTGGCAGGCAATGGAATCAATTCAAGCTACGCTGTATTCCAGGACTACACAGGCAGGGCAGAAGAACGTGCACTGGCTTTAGGGATTGCCATCGGCTCAGGTTACCTGTTCCCTACTACATTCGAGAACGAGGTATTTTCCGACCTTACAGGTGAAAGAGGTGTGCTGATGGGAGCACTGGCAGGGATTATTGAAGCCCAGTATAAAGTGCTGCGCGATAACGGACACAGCCCTTCTGAAGCTTTTAACGAAACAGTTGAAGAACTTACACAAAGCCTTATCCGTCTTGTCGACCAAAATGGCATGGACTGGATGTATGCCAATTGCAGCGCTACTGCGCAGCGTGGAGCCCTCGACTGGCGCCATAAATTCCGGGAGGCAACATTACCGGTATTCAACGAATTATATGAAAGTGTAAAATCGGGTACTGAAACCAAACGCGTTTTGGATTCTACTTCCAGTCCTGATTATAAAACAAGCCTGAATGCCGAGCTGAAAGAAATGCGTGAATCCGAACTTTGGCAGGCTGGTGCTGCCGTTAGGAAATTGCGGCCAGGGAAATAAGAAAAAAAAATTATTTGTGATACAACCTGCTCTTCATTACAAGAGCAGGTTTTTTTTCGCATACCATTCAAAAAGAAGAAAAAATAATAAAAAAAGAATTTAAATCGTCTGAACTTTTTGATAAGATGATATACATTTCATTTTGTCTGCTGACAAAACAATTTTTCAAACCAACATCCATTTTACCGGGTATCAATTTTAAATAAAAATAATCTTTCCAGATTTACTTCCTGGGAAATAATTTTCTTTTCATTTTTACAAAATGTCATTTACCAATCAATCCCAACAGGGTGATCCGGAAAGAAATAGAATTTTAAAAAGAAAAACTTAATTCTTCTGCACAAATGAAACAAATTGCAATAGGTGTCGATATTGGCGGCAGTCACATTACTTGTCAGCTTTTTAACCTTACTAGCAACCGCTTTCTTCGACACTCCGGATCCAGATTAGATATTAATAGCAACGCATCAAAAGATGAAATACTGGACAATTGGATTTCAGCTATCTCCATGGCTTCCAAAAACCACAACTTAGACTCGCTTTCCGGAATAGGCTTTGCAATGCCGGGACCTTTCGATTATCGAAAAGGTATTGCATTTTTTAAGTACGTCAATAAGTTCGACCACTTGTATGGGGTGAATATCCGGAAAGAAATTCAAAGCCGGCTGAATTTGCCCGACAATTTTCCAGTCCGGTTTCTTAATGATGCCTCCTGCTTTGCTATCGGTGAAGCTTTGGTTGGTAAAGCAAAAAAATATAAAAAAATTATTGCTGTTACATTGGGAAGCGGGTTCGGCACTACTTTCATTGAAAATGGCTTTCCGGTTGCAGGAATTAACGGCATACCGGAAGATGGATTTCTCTACCATATTCCTTTTAAAAATTCAACAGCCGACAATTATTTTTCTACCCGTTGGTTTCTGGAAATGTATTATCAAAAAACGGGTAAACGGATTCAGGAAGTAAAAGATCTTATGACAATGGAAAATTCTCAATATCACATTTTTGCCCTATTCAGAGATTTTGGCAGTAACCTGGGCTTGTTTCTTGCTCCGTGGATTCAGAAATTCAATGCCGAATGCATCATCCTTGGTGGTAATATTTCCAGGAGCTATCGGTTCTTTAAATACGAGATGGAATTTCAGTTCAGGAGCAACGGTATAAACCCTGTCATTCTGCGATCCGAAAAGGAAGAACAATCAGCAATTCTGGGAAGTGCCAAATTATGCGACAATAACTTTTATTCCAAATTAATATCTTCCGGGAAAATAAATTAAATAACTGCAGACAGTCCTATTCCCTTACCTGTAGAAGGAGTTGCTATTATGTCCTATCTGGAAAAATCGGGCTGATTATTGAGCCGGGTATCCCTGTATTTGTTGATTACATCCTATATTTGCTTGCTGTTATTAAATCACAACTGACATTTAGCCATCATAAAGGGCAAAAGATTCTCACTTTTTGTACATAAGGAATAATTCCGATATTTCAGATATGAAAATTTGATAAACCGATAATTGATGAAAAATTTCAGGTGGAGAAAATCCAACCAGTTTATTATGCCCTACCGTAAATCTGAATCAGAAGAAGGGAAATACGATATTTATCCGACACATTCAATTGGGAATAAAAAAATCCAGTTGGGTTTTGAAAGTTTGGCAGATGAATTGCAAAAGTATCCTGTCCTGATTATTGATGGATACATCGGAGTATTTTTTGAAGAATTCCGAAAAAATCTTCATGCACAATTTTCCAAAAAAAACCAGGGAGTGAACTGGATTAATATTTCGGATGCCTTAAAGCCCGCTAACGAGATTAATGACCTGGTTGCACCTTTTACGGGAGGAGATGACCCATTATTTGGAAGCCGTACCACACTGGATTTAAAGGATTTCTTCCAGTCTGAAAAATTAAATCAGCTTACACCAGGCACAATTTCCGGATTGACTGTAATTTATGGTACCGGGGCAGGGCTATTCCGGGATAAGTACACCGGTTGTCTGCTCATCTACATCGATCTGCCAAAAAATGAACTTCAATTCAGGGCAAGGGCTAAGGCGGCAACCAATCTGGGTGCTGCAATGCCTGACGAAATTAAATCCATGTACAAAAGGTTTTATTTTGTTGACTGGCCTGTTTTGAACCGCCACAAAAAAGACCTCCTGCCTGAAATAGATATCATGGTTGATGGCCAGCGGCCGGAGGAAATCACCTGGATAACCGGCAAAGAATTACGAAAGGGATTGAACAAGATCAGCCGTAATCTTTTCCGTGTGAGGCCCTGGTTCGAACCCGGTGCCTGGGGTGGAAATTGGATGTTGCAAAACATCGGAAGGCTGAATAAAAAAGTGCCAAATTATGCATGGTCATTTGAATTAATTGTGCCTGAAAACGGATTGCTGTTTGAAAGCTCAGAAACTCTGCTGGAAGTATCATTCGACTTCCTGATGTATACAGAGGGAAAAGCAGTTCTTGGTAACGACTTTGAAAAATTTGGCACAGAATTCCCCATACGGTTTGATTTCCTGGATACCTTTGACGGAGGTAACCTTTCGGTGCAGTGCCACCCTTTAGGAGAATATGCAAAAGAACATTTTAATGAAAACATTACACAGGAAGAAACTTATTATATTCTTGACACTAAAGAGGAAGCAATTGTTTATTTGGGTTTCCGGGAGGGGATAAATCCGAAAGAATTCGAAAAAGAATTGAAAAAAAGTTTTGAAAGAAAAACAGAGGTAGATATTGAAAAATACGTACTGAAACTTCCATCTAAAAAACATGATTTTTTTCTGATTCCTCCGGGAACAATCCATGGTTCAGGAAAAAATAACCTCGTACTTGAGATCAGTTCCACACCCTATATATTCACATTTAAACTGTACGATTGGCTTAGGCTCGATCTGGACGGGAAACCACGTCCGCTCAATATCAGACGGGGAATGGAAAACCTTTGTTTCGACCGGCAAGGGAAGTATGTGACAGAAAGGCTTGTTTCACATCCGGTATTAATTGAAGAAGGCAGGGACTGGAAAATTTACCATCTGCCCACACATGAAAAGCATTTATACGATGTGCACCGGATGCAGATAAAGTCGGAGATTGAAATACAGACAGAAAATAAATGTCATGTACTTAATCTGGTAGAAGGCACAAGCATCCGTGTAGAAACACTGAACGGAAGCAACCATCGGTTTAATTTTGCTGAAACCTTTGTAATACCGGCAGCGGCAGGTTCCTATAAGATTGTAAATGAATCGGATAATGAAGTATGGGTTGTAAAAGCATTTGTCAAATAACTTTCTGAACCAGCCCGCGCTGATGTTGTTATAAGATTAACAAAGTAGTGTTTAACAGCAAAAATTAATTCCCATGAAACTACGAATAGTATTAATTACAGTAATTTCGGTATTAATGGCAGCATGTAACAATAAAAGAAACGATGATCCCAGTCAGTGGAGTGAAGAAGAACTTAATGAATGGTTCTCGGAAGGTGAATGGCAGCATGGTTTTGATGCCACACCCGATGAGTCGGTAAACCAGCGGGAAATGGCTATTCGTTACCATATGAATCCTGAAAGGTGGGAAAAGGCCTTCACCTTCCTGTCGGAACAAAATCTTGCAGATTTGGATACTGGCCGTCATGAACTGGAAGGTGCTGATTTATATGTAATGGTCAGTGAATACATACCAAAAGGAGTAGATTCGGTTCAATTTGAATCCCACAGGTTGTATGCCGACATTCAATATGTAGCCTCTGGAAGGGAACAGATAAGCATTGTACCAGTTAATGAAACAATAATAGTAAATCCTTACGATGAAGAAAGTGACGTCCAATTCATGGAAGCCATAGATGCAAATGAACGCATTGCCACTCCCGATAATTTTTTTGTTTTCTTTCCAAGTAATGCCCACCGGCCTTCCGTAATGGCAAATCCTTACGACAGCACGCAGGTTAAAAAAATTGTAGTCAAGGTAAGATTAAATGGTTTGCCTGCTGAGTACTATCAATAAGGCAGGTATTCTCCGGAATTGAAAGTTTGAAATTTTCTTTTATATTGAACAGGCAAATATCCAGCCTTTTGCTTAATTGCTTTAAAAAAAATATTTTGCAAAAAATGTTAGTAGCACTCTGTAGGATATAAAGATATCACCTTCAACCCTAAGGAGTCCCGTATTCGGATTTTAGACCACTCTGGCTTTGACCCTCCATTTTTCCATACCAGAATATAACTTTATGAACCAAACACACCAGACAAATCTATTTGAGAATGATCAATGGCATGTACTTCTCCTGATTAAATTCGGTATAAATTCGGTACAAATTCGCGAATTCGCGAATTTGTACCGAATTTGTACCGAATTTGATACGAAGATATTACGAATTATTACCAGGCATGAAAGGTGCCTGAAACAAATTTTAGATGAATTTGTTTTTCCCGGAAATTAAAACCCGGGATACAATTAGGTTCCATTATGCGAAGCACACCTCCTCTTTTTACCTGAATAGAAATGGTTATCCCTGTTACCTATTTTTTATTTTGGGGAAAATTTATTCCTGAACTTTAATATTATCTTCTTTTTTAGTGCTTTTATAAGAAGGAAAGGATTTCATCTGACACGCTTTTTTATTTTTACAATCTTCTTTCCACGTTCACACTCCTCTTTGAGCGATTTATTCATTAATCCGAAGCCCTCCCTGGTTTTTTTCAGTGTGTTTCCCATAAATGGGATAAGCAGGCCGCTGAATTTTTCTCCGTGGATAAAGCGGGTATTATTATTATTTACAGACTCCAGCAGAAAATAATGTTCTCCGTCGAAAATTCCGGGCATACCAAGCTTACCTTTCCATCTAAACTCTCTGCCTGGCACAAATTTTATAATCCTGGGACGGAAAATCATTCCCTTACTTCCTGGTGGATTAATATAAACAGTTAGTTTTTCACCTTCTTTTTTACTACCGGAAATGGACTGTATAAACGGATTCCACTTTTGATGGTTTTTAAAATCGGTCAGTACCTGCCAAACTTTCTCAACTGTTGCCTCAATGATAATTTCTGTTTCTATTTGTTTCATTGTTTTATAATTAAAATCAGAACAACAAATCAAACGCACACTTTTAGAAAGTGTTCAAAATATACTCCATAATAAGAAGGATTAGATTCTGACGGGGATATTGAATTCCAACAGATTCAATAATATTATCTGATTTTTTAAATGAGGTCCCCATTACCTGAATTATGCCCAAAATGCGGGAAATGCATACTGTTTATGTCTTCGGCATAATCTGCAAAAAGACAATTGCTGCTTCAGTTTAAACTATTTACAGGTTTTTTATTCGCTTAAGCAAAATTGACTGCTATCCTCAATAAATCAGTTGACTGGTTCCCTGTATACGAAATCAACAAAAAAACCGGCTCCGGTACATAATTAATAATTTTTATGCCGGCTCCGGTTCCATCAGGAATGAATACAGTTCTATTCCTTTAATAAAAATAGAACTTCATATTTATTATACCTTTCAATAATTTTTATGCTGCATAATCACGGCATGCTTCCGCGCATTCCCTGCAGGCTTCGGCGCAGCGTTTGCAGTGATCGTGTTCATGCTTTTCGCATTCTTCTGCACAAGCTTCACAAACACCTTCACACAGGGTAAGAACTGAATCGGTAAATTCCGAATTGGAAGCGACAAGACTTGCAGCTGTGTGGCAAATTTTTGCGCAATCTCTGTCGGTGCGTATGCAATCGATCAACATTTCAATTTTATCTTCATCGAGACATGCATCCATGCATTCTTCACAAGCTGATGCGCATTTTCCAAGTTTCATTAATAAATCTTCATTGTGTGCCATAATCTGGAATTTTTAATTTTTAAATGTTGAGTTCTGTCAAATTTACTAAAGTTAAAAAAAGGATTTGTTACACAATTTCATTCAATTCTTACATTATCTCACACTATTGAAAAATATCCTGCTTTTACTATTGATTTTTACTATTTAACCTACATGGATGCATCACAATATTTTTCAATAAGTTGAAAAGTCAGAACCAGACGGGCAAAACGTCAAAAAAACTGGAAATGAATCATCCGAAAAATTTGACTGCCATTGTTTTATTCCTTAAATTTATAGTCGTTAACCAAACATTCACTAACCCGGCACAATTAATATCTAATTTTAATATTATGGCAAGAATAAAAGGAAACAAGTACGACCGTGTGAGGGAAAATACCAGGTCAGAACAAAACCGGGAAATCGACCTTGAGGTTGAAGAAATAACAGAGAGATACAAGCACCTGTCGACCGACGAAATTTCATGCCGGCTGGCGGAGCTTAAACAGGAGTGGGACATTGAGAAAACTCTGGAAGTAAATGCGTCATCGCTGGCACTAACAGGTTTAATTCTGGGAACTTTTGGAAACCGGAAATGGTTAATACTGCCATTTATAGTTACCGGCTTCCTGCTGCAACACGGCTTGCAGGGCTGGTGCCCTCCCCTGACCCTGTTCAGAAAGCTTGGCATCCGAACAAGACAGGAAATCGATGAAGAAATGTATGCACTAAAAATCCTCAGGGGCGATTTTGATACCATTTCATCATCGTCGCAATCAGAAGAAATAATTAATTCCCTGAGGCATTAAAAATGGATGTCTGATATTTGAAACATAAATAGTTAACTACAAAGAATCATATCCCCGAGTTAAGAAACAGGCTGTACATACACACTGTCGGAGAGATAAAAATCGGAAGGAACATGCCGGAAATTTGGTCAAACTGGTCAGGAAGTTTAAAATTCACTCCAGGTGAGTTGATAAGACCGTCGAATGAAAAGGAATTGCAGGATGCCATTCACAGTGCCGTTGAAAATAAAAGGAAAATAAGGGTAGTTGGAGCCGGGCATTCCTCATCGCCGTTGGTAGTTACCGACCAGCTCCTGGTTTCGCTCGAAAAATTCAAATCGGTTGAAAAGGTTGACACAAACAAAAGTACAGCATGGATTGGCACAGGGCTGACAGTGAAGGAAGGAGGGAGTAAGCTGCTCGAACACAATCTCTCTTTTCACAATACAGGCGATGTCGATATCCAATACGTAGCCGGGGCTATCAGCACCGGAACACACGGCACAGGCACCAAACTTCAGAACCTTTCGTCTATGCTTTCCGGGTGCAGAATGTTGTGTGCCAACGGACAGATAAGAGAGTACACTGAAGAAAAACATGGAAAGGATTTTTTTGATGCCATGCGTGTATCACTTGGAACATTCGGCATTATGACCAGTATGCGCCTTAAGCTGCTTCCAGCCTTCAAACTTGAGCGGAAAGAGTGGTGCACACATACCGACGACTGCATGGAGAACCTTCAGGAGTTGAAGGAAAGAAACCGAAATTTCGATTTTTACTGGTATCCCCGCAGTGATTTAGTGAAACTGCGTATCTTAAACGAACCGGGACAAGGAATGCAAAAATTGCCCTATGCCAGGCTGGTGGAGGAATACTCAGGCTGGGCAATTGATGTTTTACCAAAGGAACGTGATTTAAAATTTGATGAGATGGAATATGCTCTTCCAGCAGAAGCCGGGCCGGAATGTTTTCTGAAAGTCAGAAAAATTGTGAAAGAAAAATTCAGGAAAAATGTTGCCTGGCGCATATTGTACCGCACCATTGCAGCCGATGATTTTTACCTGAGCCCTTATTCAGGAAGGAATTCCGTCACCATTTCATTACACCAGAATGCTGGTTTCCCAATAATGGAATACTTTCAGACGATAGAACCTGTTTTCGTCGAATACGGTGGCAGACCCCACTGGGGAAAAAAACATACACTACAGAGCAATATAATAAGAAGCATGTACCCCCGGTGGGATGATTTTCATAAAATACGGGAGAACATGGACCCGGAAGGGATTTTCCTGAATGATCACCTGAAAAAACAAATATTTAACCTGTAATGAAAACAATAGGATACAAAAAATGGGTTATTCCCGGAGGGCACATTCCTTTTTTAAGTTCGGGCAGAGAGCCGGAAATGTTAAGCCAGGATAAAATTGCGGTTCTTAACCTGAATAAGAAATCAGTAAAAATTAAAATGACGATTTATCATCCGGATGAAGAACCTATTGAAGGATATCCCCTTGAAATAGAAGGTGAGCGGGTCCGGAAGTTCAGGGTAAACGATTTAATTAATCCCTTTCCTGTGGTTCTTGAACAGGATTATTCTATAGTGCTGGAAGCTGAAGAACCGGTAGTGGTACAATTTTTAAGAATGGATACCGGCTATAAAAATTTAGCAATAATGGGTACAATGGCATTTGGAACAAATGAATAATTATGGAAGAGAATTCGATGGTTTTATCCCTCCTTACAGCCATGATTACACCAGCTATTTTAATCATGGCCTGCGGGCAGCTGTCACTTACCACATCCCAGCGGTTAAGCAGGAGTATATCCCGAACACGCAACCTTTTTAATGAGCTAAAAGATATAAAAGAAGGTAAGAAAAACGCTACAGTGGATGATAAACTAAACCTCCATATTCAAATTACCACTTCCACCAGGCGTTCCATGATCCTCCAGCAAGTGATGTCGATGCTCTATATAGCACTAATGCTATTTATTGCTTCGAGCCTGCTGATAGGTATTTTTGAATTAATGGATTGGGTACGGCACTGGATTCTGATTGCTATTCCTATGACAGGTGCCATTGCACTGTTTTCAGCCAGCATTTTACTGATAATGGAAACCCGGCTGGCACTTCGCTCGGTTGATGAGGAAATGAAATATAGCCTGGTGCTTAATCGTGAGCTTTTCAATCTGAATAATAAGGACAATGAAAAGTTTAACGAGGAGCACTAAATAAACAAGCACGATATGAAGCCACAGGAAATTTACAGTAAAAACAGTCACCGTCAGTTACCTATGCCAAAAGGAAACTGGATTATTTACCAGGAATGGCACGAGGTGGTGTTTGTTCATTGGGCAGTAAAAGAAAAAGAATTAAGGCAGTTTGTTCCCAAAGAATTAAAAATAGAAACCTATAAAGGTTCGGCATGGGTTTCGCTGGTGGTATTCAGGCTGTCAAATGTGAGGCCCCGGTATCTGCCTCCCATTCCACCCATTTCCAATGCCGATGAGATAAATATACGCACCTACGTGCAGTTTAAAGGAAAACCGGGCATATATTTTCTTAGTATGGAACTTGGAAAAGCCATTTCAAACCTATTCGCAAAGTACCTTACAGATTTACCATACCGGTATTCGGAAACAGAAAGTTCAGCAACACGATACCGGTCCGGAAATAAACAATTCAGGGATGAACTGGATATTGAATACGAAATCAAAAGTAAAATCTTAAAAAAAACAGAATTCGACAATTGGCTGACTGAAAGGTATGCCCTTTTCCAGGATAATGGAAACAATGCATTCATTGAGTATGAAATCCATCACGATGAATGGCCGCTTCATGGGTTAAATCTTAAGAAATACCACGTCAAATACAACCGGTTCGGGAGCCTGATTCATAAAGAACCGGAGCATATGCATTATTCTCCGGGAGTGGAGGTACTTACCTGGGGCAGGCATACGCATACTGTTCGTAAATAAGAAAATGGGGTATACTGCGTCCGCACTTTTAACTGATGCAACTATTCACTTCCCTGTATCAGTTTTGGAAGCACATCACTTCCAAAAACTTCAATGAATCGTTCCTGATTTTTATTTACATTATGGAGTATGATTTCCTCAAATCCCAGGGCCGTGTACTCATTTATCCAATCAATATGTTTTTGCGTGTCGGATGTTATTTTTACATGTTCTTTCAAAACCTCCGGTTCCACATATTTGGCTGCAGCCTCAAATTGCGCAGGAATTCGTAATTCAGCCAACAAATTATTTTTAAATATATTCGTTTTCCATTGCTGGAAGGCCCCTTCCAGGGCTTTCTCATCGGTTGAGTCATATGATACCTGCATTTTCAGGAACAGAGGTTTTCCTTCACCTCCGCCTTCCCTGAATGCATTAATGATTTTTTTTAGCTGATCTATCGGATGTGAAATTGTAATTAATGCATCGGCCCAACCACCTATCCACCGGGCAGTCTTTTCAGTTATTGCTGCCCCCACCAGCAGCGGTTGTTCTTTAGGCCGGCTGTAAAGCTTTGCTTCTTCCACCTGTACCAGACCTTTATGGGTTACAGTTTCTCCATTCCATAACGCACGAATAATATCGACACATTCCTTCAGCCTTTCATTACGGGTTTGTTTATCAGGCCAGCCAGTACCGGTAATGTGTTCATTCATTGCCTGTCCACTTCCCACAGCCATCCAGAACCTCCCGGGAAACATCTGGGCAAGTGTGGCAGAAGCCTGGGCAATGATTGCCGGGTGATACCGCTGGCCAGGGGCATTGACAATTCCAAAAGTAAAATTAGTAAGCGCCATTGCAGCACCCAGCCAACTCCAGGCAAATCCGCTTTCACCCTGATTTTCACTCCATGGGAAAAAATGATCGGAGGATAAGGCACCCTGAAACCCAGCCTTTTCAGCTTTTACAACCAATTGCAGCAAATCCGATGGACTAAATTGTTCGTGAGAGATATGGTACGATATTTTTGTCATTACTTTCTAATTTAATTATTCATACATTGATCCAGGCGGTTAAAGTTCTTTTTGTTATTTTATCTCATGGATGGTACATTTAAACCACCTGTAGCCATAGGCAGTTAGTTCGACCTCCCCTGGAAGGGTCTCAACACTGTTTTTGTATAACTGGTTGCTGAAAATTTCGGAGAGATTTTCAAGTTTCTTCTCCTTTGGTGTTAATTTTACATTGCATTTTTGCCCTTTGAAATTAAGGACGATAACAACGATGTCGTATTTCCATTCGTAATAAAATGACAATACACTTTTATTGTTATTTTCAATAATAACCCACTTCCCGAAACTAAGCTGAGGGCTGTACTTCCGGGTACTAATCATTCGCTCCATCCAGTTGAGAAGGGAATTGGGATCTTTCTGTTGTTTACTGACATTGATTTTTTTATAATCGTATTCTCCAAAATCAATTACAGGATGAGCCAGTTCCTTCGATGACGCCATAGAAAAACCAGAATTTTTAGTTCCATCCCATTGCATCACAGTCCGCAGACTGTTTCGTTCATCCAGTGAAAGGTCATCTCCCATGCCAATTTCTTCTCCGTAGTTAATCAGAGGCAGGCCTGGCAAGCTGAACATGGCACAATATAAAAGCTCCATTTTTTTTCTGTCGCCTTTTAACATTGGTGCCAGGCGTCTTCTGATACCTCGACCGAAAATCTGCATTTTCTCCTCAGGGGCCAGTTCATTAAACACTTCTTCCTGTTCTTCATCCGACAATCTTTCCAGGTTAAGTTCATCATGAGTTCTGAGGAAATTTACCCATTCCCCTTCTATGGGCTGTATTTGATTAAGTACCGCTTCAAGTGGTTCTGCATTTTGCCTGACCAGGGCCAGAAACATGCTTTTGTTGGTATAGAAATTAAAAAGCAGGTGCATCCGTTTGCTGCCGTTATTTTTTCCGAAATAATCCTGTAGCTTATCCAAATCAACATCTGCCTCTGCAATCATTACCGCCTCATGGCTCCTTGAATTTATAAACTCCCTCATTTCATCGAGCATTTCAAAAACCTGTTCTTTCGTTTCGTGAACAAGGACGTGAGCCGCATCAATGCGAAACCCGGAAATCCCAAGCTGCAGCCAGAATCCCATAATCTTTTTTATCTCGTCTCTAACATCGGGATTGGAAATATTTAAATCGGGTTGTTCCTTTAAAAAATGATGCATGTAATATGCTTTTGCCTTCCTGTCGTATGTCCATATGTTCCCCTCTCCAATCATATTATCATGTTGCTTATCCTCTTCGGTCAGCTTATCTTTCCAGATGTAATAATCTCTAAAACTGGAGTTTTTGCTTTCCCTTGATTTTTGAAACCATTCATGGTTAATAGAAGTATGATTGACTACAAGATCAATAACAATCCGCATTCCCAGAGATTTTGCCTTAATAACAAAATCAACAAAATCACCCACGTTTCCAATGCGGGGATCGATAGCATAATAATCCTGTATGTCGTAACCATCATCGGCAAGTGGTGATGGGTAAAAGGGACGTAGCCAAAGACAATTTACTCCCAGACCGGAAAGGTAATCGAGCTGAGAAACAAGGCCTTCAAAATCACCGATTCCGTCATTGTTCGAGTCTTTGAATGTTTCGACATCCAGGGAGTATATGATGGCATGATGATACCACTGATCTTTCATTGTAAAAATTAAGAAGTTACGGGGAATGCAATGGTAGTTAACAAAGCATTTTCAGCCTGCCGTGAATCAAGTCTTGAATGTTGTATCACTACAGGAACATCTGAACGGAATACACTCGCGTAATCGGTATCTCTGGGTATTTCCTGCGGGTCATTTAGCTCGTTAAAACGCAAATGAACAGTACGGTTTGCAGGCACTTTGATTTTATAAGGCCCCACTGGTTCTTTATCTGAAAAATAAATTGTGATTTCGATTTTGCCATCCTTATCACCTGCATTGAGAATACAGGCTGTTTCGTGGCTTGTCATTTCCGGGGAAGGACCAGTACTTTGTGACGGTATAAATCCTTCGGGAATTGCCCAGATTTTATGTCCTACTGTTGAATCCATATCTTTGTTTTTAATAGTTTTTATTTCACGTATAATTATTAAAAGGTTTACACAACGAAGACCTACACAGAATCTTCCTTTTCATTTAATAATGTTTTTATGTACTCACATTTTCTAATGTTTTAACCGGCAGTTTATGCATGTGGTTTTTTATCCGTGATTTATTCTTATTAACAATCTGCTGATAAAATGTAGGTGTTATACCGGTAATCTTTTTAAATTGGTTAGACAAGTGGGCTACGCTGCTGTAGTTAAGCTTCCAGGCAATTTCAGTAATTGTTAAACGATTTTCGGCTAAAAGTTGCTTTACTCTTTCCACACGCTGCATTATCATATAATTTTCGATTGAAATACCCATCTCTTCCGAAAAAACCTTCGACAAGTAGCTGTAACTTAAATTTAATTTATTAGCAACATGTTCCGATAACTTTAACTGAGAAGGTTGGCTAAATCTGTATACCAATTCATATATTGCTTCTTTTATCTGCTGAACTAGTATACTCTCAGAATTATCAATAAGTTCAATTCCATATTTCTTCAGTTCTGCTGCTAATATTTCAGATTTTTCAAAAGATAGAATTCCATTAATTTCAACTGTTCCTAAATCGGTAATATAAAATGGAATGTTTAATCTTTCCAGATGCTCTTTTATTATAACTCTGCAGGCAAGATTGATATCGTATTTTAAAAACATTTCCATTCTGTTATTTTTTCCATTTAAATTATTCACTGTTCTTACCAAAAACCACCCGTCTCTTTTACTTCTAAAATCTTTTTTTCCATGATTCGCAGCTTAAATTGTTAGCCGGGGAACTATTAATTCAATTCATATGCCACCAATACAAACAACCGCGCTTAAATACAAATTTTTTGTGAAGGACACTTGAAGCACCTTTATTTCAAGAGGAATTTCATAATTGCATCTATGATAGACAATTATTTTTTTTAGTATGAATTTTGGGAATCAGATAAGCCAATGTAGAAAATTTACACATCAGAGAAACCTTCTATATAACATATAATTTTATTGTTCCACAGTTTAAAACCCGGGAAAACCAAGTGTGAGATTGTGTAAGATAATCACAAAATTATGTAATGGAATGCCATTCCAATATCCATAAATTTGCTTAAATAATTGGGATTTAATTTTTTCACTAAATAAAAAAGACATACAATGGAAACACGATCAGTTTATCTTACAGGTTCCTTTAAAGATATTAAAAGTGCAGAACGCGCATATCATAAGTTGCGTGAAAAAGGTTATTCAGACGATGAAATCAACATCATCATGTCGGAAGACAGCATGAAAAAGTACTTTAAAGAGGATAACAATAAAGAAACAAAATTCGGCAACAAGGCAAAAGAAGGAGCCGGAACAGGAGCTACCGTAGGTGGAGTGGTTGGAGCTACAGCAGGGATTGTGGCTGCCATTGGAACCAGTGTACTTATTCCCGGACTGGGTATAGTTATAGCAGGTCCGATTGCAGCCGGCCTGGCAGGTGCCGGCGCGGGCGGAATAACAGGTGGAATAATCGGAGCATTGGTTGGAGCAGGAATGACAAAGGAAAGGGCAACAAAATATGAACAGGGCATTAAGGAAGGGGAAATTGTCCTTGCAGTAGAAGTACGAAACGAGAATGATGCAACCTATTTCGAAAATGAATGGCAGGAATATGGTCATAATATTTACAGGTAATCTGTAATAAAAAATTTCTAAAAAAACAGATATGTGTTGTTAATAAACCATGTATCTGTCTTTTTTTTTTAAAATTCACCTAACCTGCATATCCTAAATATTTCAACGGCATACAATGGATTCCATTTAAGTTTTTTCTTTAAATGGGATACTTCATTTCTTTATTTTTGCTAAATTGTGGCCAATTGAACATATTTGTAATTGTAACAGGAAAACAATGAAAAAACCATATGGCTGCCGGAAAATTCTTCACATTTTATTAAATCAATCAACAATTTTTGGATTGGGTCTGGCTGTTGTTCTTTTAATAACTTTTGAAATAAATGCACAACACCGTGATGTTCCGTTTGTACCTACTCCGCACGAAACAGTTGAGGAAATGCTAAAGCTTGCGAATGTTGGCTCAGGCGATTATGTTATTGATTTAGGTTCGGGGGACGGGCGTATTGTAATAGCAGCAGGAAAAAGGGGCGCATTTGGCCATGGGATAGATATTGACCCAAAGCGTATAGGTGAAGCACGGAAAAATGCAGCAAAAGCAGGTGTGGATGACCGGGTACTTTTTATAGAGGGGAATTTATTCGAAACCGATTTCAGCAAAGCCACTGTTATTACGATGTACCTTTTAAATTCAGTTAACATGAAGCTCAGACCCCATATGCTCGATAAATTAAAACCCGGAACGCGGGTGGTTTCGTATTACTTTAACATGAATGACTGGGAGCCTGACAAGCAAATACTTGTCAATAACAGCGACGTTTATTATTGGGTTATTCCTGCAAAAGTAAATGGTAACTGGCAATGGAAAATCGGAAGTAAAGAATTCACAATGAATGCCATCCAGGAATTTCAGAAAATTCGGCTTGACCTCAAAACCGGAAATACAACATTGGAAATCAACAATCCATCACTTTCAGGTGATATAATCTGGTTTACCGCCGATAATCCGGCAATACAGACTCAATATGTTTACCATGGGCGTGTAGAAGATAAAAAGATTACAGGAACTGTTCAGATTCGAACCGGTGAAAACAGTTCTATAGAAAGCTGGACTGCAACAATGAAGTAGTAATTAACCTGTATTTACCAAAATAGAATGATAAACGATGAAAAATCTTCTGTGGGGAGCAGCCCGCTTCCCACCTTTACCACATTAAGTTCTGTAGCAGTTATTGTAGGTGTTGTAGTGGGCATTGGAATCTTCAGACTGCCACCGATTGTAGCCGCCAATTCAGGAAGTGGGTTGCAGTTTATTCTCTTTTGGCTTGCCGGAGGTTTGCTATCGCTTCTGGGAGCTCTCTGTTATGCCGAACTGGCCTCCTCAAATCCCGATTCAGGAGGCGAATACCATTTCTTAAGTAAAGCTTATGGAAAGCCCGTCGGCTTTTTATTTACCTGGGGAAGAATGACGGTAATTCAAACAGGGTCACTTGCACTGATTTCTTTTATCCTTGGCGATTATGCCACTCTTCTTCTGGATTTAGGAAGATTCAGCCCGGCAATTTATGCGGCTCTTACTATTATGTTGCTTACCGGATTAAACATTATGGGAACCAGGCATTCACGAAAAGTACAAATGACCCTAACTTCAATAATTGTTATAATTATTGTTGTAATTTCAGTATCTGCGTTGCTTTTTGTGCCTGCTGCCAGGGAAACAGGTCTTACAGAAAAGACTGTTGCAGGTTTTTCAGGGGGAATGGCAGGATCAGCTATGATATTTGTGCTTCTAACCTATGGAGGATGGAATGAAGCAGCCTATCTTTCAGGAGAACTAATTAATGTCAGAAAAAATATGATCAGAGTCCTCATTGCAGGCATAACCATTATCACAATACTGTATTTGCTCATTAACATGGCATACCTTCATGTACTGGGATTAGACAGATTAAAAGAGTCGCAAACGGTGGGTGCAGCTATTACGGAGCCGGTATTTGGCACAGCTGGTTCATATATTGTAGTTCTGATTGTAATAATTGCAGCGGTCTCAACTGCCAATGCAACTATTATTACCGGAGCCCGAACCAATTATGCTCTTGGAAGAGATTTTAATCTCCTCCGCTTTATGGGGAAATGGGATTCCAGGAGAAACACACCTGTTAATGCTTTATTGGTGCAAGGCACAATTGCTCTGATGCTAATATTTTTCGGTGCATGGTCGAAGCAGGCTGTGGAAACCATGGTTGATTACACTGCACCGGTTTTCTGGTTTTTCCTCTTGCTTACAACCTTCAGTATATTTATTCTTCGGAAGAAAAACAAGAAAAAAGTTATTCCATACAGGGTTCCATTGTATCCTTTAACTCCAATACTATTCATTTTTGCCTGTGGATTTATGCTGTATTCTAGTTTGGCTTATACAGGCAGTGGCTCACTGGTGGGTGCCGGTTTTCTCATCCTGGGAATACCAGTGTACCTATTAACTATAAAACTAAAAAATAAAACTAAAGGCTAAAAAGTAAATACAATAAGAAATCCACAAGTTTTGCAGATACAAACACCGATGAACAAAATCCTTTGAAACATGGGCTTCCATCCGACCATTTTAATAACTGATATACAAACGGATGAAACAACCCTGAATAAACTAAATTCACAACGGAGCATGATTTATCCCGATGGCTACCGGAACATGGGGGTTACCTGTTTGCCATGACAGAAAGGTAAATGTTAAGCAAATTCTCTGCTTACTCACCCCTTGGGCAAACCGGATTCTTTCAATAAAATTCTTACCGAAAATATATTATTCCATGGTGCTCTGTTAATTGCACCAAAAACTCACAACCTGCAAATTATTACTATTGGTATTGTTTTTGTTTTAAAACCTCCTTTTAAACAGAAAAAACAAAAGCGCACGTAATAATGTACAAAAAGTTAATCTATTTTTTCATCCTTATATCTGTAGTGGCAGGATGTAAAAGTGTCCATCAGGGTTTGTTTACAAAACAAACTCCCCATGAAGAATACATGTCAAAAATAATCAATGCGGGGCTTAACAACAATAAAGTTGGTCAGGCATGGATGACTGCTGCCGAAGAAAGATTGTTTGACCCAGTAAAAATAGAGATTCCATTTTCAGAAGCTCTTGTACTCGATTTTGAGCACCTGACAGCAGCATCCTACAGTCTGTTTCTTCGGGAAGGACAAAATTTGCACGTCATGGCCGAACCCGAGGGATATGATACTTCACAGATTTTTATTGATTTATTCCGTTTGGATAATAATGAATACAAGCATATAGCTCATGCGGAACAAGATTCAATCAGGCTTGATTACAGAATTAAAAGAGATGGTCAATACCTGGTTCGAATCCAACCCGAACTACTTACAAAAGGTCTTTTCGCGGTCTATATATTTACTGATTCATCTCTGAACTTTCCTGTCCCGAATAAGGATTTTAATTCTATTTCAAGTTTCTTTGGTGACCCGCGTGATGGTGGGCGAAGACGACATGAAGGGGTAGATGTATTTGCTCCAAGAGGCACCCCTGCGCTGGCAGTAGGTCCGGGAAGAGTATCGCTTACCGGAACTAACAGACTAGGAGGAAAGGTGGTTTGGGTTACTGATACCCAAAAAGGATATAATTATTATTACGCCCACCTGGATTCGCAACTGGTACGTCCCGGAATGCGAGTAAATGCAGGCGATACCATTGGAATGATTGGAAATACAGGGAATGCTGCTACAACCCCTCCTCATCTGCATTTCGGCATATACGCATTTGGGCGCAGGAGCATTGATCCGTATGTGTTTTTTCACCGGACTGAAATGCCTTCAATAGACTCTGTTCATATAAACCAATTGGCAGGCAAATGGGCTTTAACAACAGCACCACGAACTAATTTCAGATCGGCTCCGGGTATGGATGCAGACATTAACAGTTCACTTTCAGCCAGTACTCCTTTAAAAATAAGAGGCATTACCGGTAATTGGGTTCGCGTTGAACTCCCTGAAGGAGATCGGGGATATATTTACAGGTCACTTGTAACTCCTGCAGTTAAACCCAAACAGGAAACTATTCCTGCAGGGAAAGTAATTCGAAGCAGGCCTTCCCATGATTCGCCTGCTCAAGGAATTATTCAAGAAGATACAAAGGTTAATATTTATGCTGAATTCAACACCTATCTGCTCATTGAGGCAGCAGATAATTTTGGATGGGTAGATACAGTATCATGAGTAAGTTTAATAAATACCTGTATTAAAGTTACATCGTGCTGTTCTTCTTTGTTTTTTTTATCACCTGGTATTTTACCTCCCGGAGACCTGGCCATTGCTTGCAGTCCAGCTTTCAACAGTAGTTACATCACCGTTGTGTAACTGCACCAACCCGGTTATTTCATTATCATTAATCCTTCCACTGAATACATATCTGTCACCATTTGAAGGATTCATCACAGCAAAGCTTATCCGGTCACCTGAAAGATGGCTTTCTTCCACATTAAGGGAAGTATTTCCGGATTTTAACCGAAGATCAACTTCCTGAAATTCCTGGTTAACATTCATTGTGAATTTTTTCCCATTGACCTGCCAGCTCCATTCACCCTCAATTTCGGCGGGAATTACCCAATAATAAATATTACTGTGATTAACGGTATATTGATCATCTGCCTTCCATTCATTCATGTTGAAGCTATGTGAAACTATCCGGGTACCCGGCTTAAGGGTTTCCAGAATTTTAGGTCGTAGTTTTAAATTTACACTGTTTAACAGGTACATAGTAAGGACACTGGCTTGGCTAAAGTCGGTTTCAAAGATGTTGCCCTCAACAAATACCACTTTATCTTCCACTCCGGCCTGCCTTGCATTGGCATTGGCTTCACGAATACGTTGAGGATCGATGTCTACGCCATGTGCATAAGCACCTCGTTTAGCAGCAGCAATAACAATACGGCCATCACCCGAACCAAGATCAATCACATAATCTCCCGGTCCAACATTGGCAGCATCAAGCATTTTCTCTACCACTTCATTGGGTGTTGGTACATAAGGAACATCCTTTTTCTGCGCTTCGGCAAAATCTGGGATTAGAAACAGAAATATACCAAAAACAACAGCGAGGAAAACATCATTATGTACATGTTTTGATAAATGACGGAATGGAAATGCAAATGATTTTTTCATAATATTATCTCTTAAAGTGTTAGATTCATATTAGTTAAAAGTAAAAAGTGAGGCAAAAAGTTCATAAATCTAAAGATTTTTTTTCAAAAAGGTATTCATCAACTGTCTATTAGCAGCGCTATTGAGAAAATTTATTTAACCCTTTTAATCTTCTTCAAACTTTATTACCTTAACCGGACAGTTTTTTGCTGCTTCACGTATTCCTGCTTCATTCGGTTCAAATACAGCATCATCCTCGATAAAAGCTTCACCAAAAGCATCCAGGCCAAAAACTTCAGGACAGGCTTCATTACAGTAACCGGCAGCGATACATCCCTGTTCAATCCATACTTTCTTAATTGCCATAATGAATTTTTTCAACTCATAACCTTTTGTCACTGTAATTTGTTCAACCTTAGCAGGCAGCTGATCAGAAAATCACATATATGCGGTTTTACTTGAGAAAAGTTTAAATCTCAATCAGGATTCTGAACTAAAATGCACTTTCTCCTGAAACTGTATTTTGTTAAAAACCTTATCGGGTAATTCATTAACATTAATCATAGTTTCCAATAGATTTTTTCTGACCAGATTAAGAAAAAAACTATCGTGCTCAATTTTATTATGAAATAAATATTGTAAACCGGCCAAAGTCGTTTCGCTGCTGTTTGACAATAAATTTCCGTTTACAAGTACAGGTGACACAACAATAATTTTCAGCCGGTCTTGTGAAAAATCCTCCAGGGTATTGTGCATAATTTTTCCTGAATGATAAAACGCTCTTTCCGAATTATGATTATTTACCGCTGTAGCCGAATTCCTTTTCTTAACAGGTCCGGAAAAAATTTCCTGACCCGGAAAGTTATAAACTGCAACTGAAGTAAGAAATATAATTTTTCGCACAGACGAACTTTTCCTGATTGCCTTGATGAGTGGTGCCGTATCTAAAACTACAGGCACATAAACAGATCCTTGTACTGAATTCACCTTCAATTCATAAGGTATTCCACAATGCACCATACAATCACAGTCTTCTGCAAATTTTTCAAGTTGAATAGAATTATTCAAATGAAAATTATAAATCTGAAGATTTTCACCAGCCTTAAGGCCTGTAACAATAATGGGCTTTTTATGGCTGGTTAAGGGTGGAACAAGTACTTTGACCCTATAATTTTCAGATATAAATTTAAGGGTAATATCACAACCTAAAAAATCCAGACCACCTATGATTCCCACTGTTTTCACTTGACAGAGTTTAAAGCTGCCTCAAAATTAGAAGGTGATTTGCTAAAAATTTTATCCTATTGACGCACGAATCTGGATTTTTGAATCATTATTTTCCTGTATACTGAAGGACTGCAACCAAAGTGTTTTTTAAATGCCCGGGTAAAATAAGCCAAATCGTTGAAACCGTTTCTGAAACAAATATCAGTTATACTTCCTGTCTCTTTAAGCAGCATATTTGCAGCGGATTTCAAACGAAATAAACGAATGAAATAACCGGAAGGGAAACCCGTTATAGCGTTCAGTTTTCTGTTAATCTGTGAAACGCTCAAGTTTAATTTTTCAGCTAATTGTTCTACTGAGAACCGGTAGTCTGTATAATTCGATTCCACAATTTCTGCTGTTCTTTGCAAAAAATCCTGATCCCAGGCAGAAAGATGAGATTTCTGAAGATCCAGACCTAAAACTTTCCATTTCCAAAAAAAATTGTCCTTAATATGTGTTTTTAATGAAACATTTGTGGGAACAAGATCAAATCCGGAGGTAAAAATATATGATGATGGAACAAGATTCCTGGTTGTATTCATACGACTATTTTTTCCCCGGCAAACCTGTCCGCAAAATACTTCTCTGTCGATCTTAGGCAGCAATGCTTTAATTTCTTCATGCTGAAGGAATGGGTAGTTCCCTTCCCTTTGTCGGGATACATTGTTTTCTGATAAAAAAAAACAATCCCTTTCCCCAAATTTTCCAGTCAGGCAAGCATCTCTATTCGCTTTACTATTCAAATATCTGAAATTCCCTGAATTTTTATCCGGTATCCTTATATGTGAATCAGGGGTAAGATTATTTTTATTCTTAAACTTTCTAATTTCATACCGACGAAAAAACCAAAAAATTATAAGCATACCAGTTAGAATTGAAAAATCTATCCATTCTGAATATTGGAATATATTCAGAAAAACAGTACGCCTCCCCTCAGAAAATGAAACCGTTGTTTGAAAATTAGAAATATCTGAAAAATTGCTTTGAAAGTTAATGTATCTTTTAATTCCCTGATATTGCAAACAGGTATTATTTCCAGTTTGAATTGAATGATAAATAATTGTGGGAAAAACGCCTTTGCCAGAACCTGTCAGTGTATACAAATTCAGGAATACGATCATTAAAATTATCCCCCATCGGCAGCTTAGCATTTTTTCACTCGCTTAATCTTTATTGAACAAATACAAGTTACAACTTTTTATTCAGCTATAAAACATTAAATCTGTTATTTTTAGAATAATTCGAAATTTTAAACTATTTATTCTAATATGTATCTCCTCAAACGTTAAAAAATATTAAAGCATCTTTATATAGTCAAAGTCGAAAAGGTTTTCTTATTATCAAAATGATATTTATCTAGATAAAAACTACCTATTACTAAAGGAGAAAATATCACTATGTCAAGAACTATAAGACTGTCATTAAATTCAAATAAACAAGAAAAACGCAAACCATCTCAGTATTTTTTTTAACGGTTGAAACCTGTAAGGTATGTTTGTAAATTGTATAGCATTTAAAAATCTAAAAAATTTCAAACATGAAAAAATTTTGCTTTACAATTGTTGCAGCCATTATAACAATAAGTTTTGCTGCGGCACAAGGAAATAAAATTCCATTGATAGGATCAAAGGCCCCTTCTTTCACACTACAGTCAACAAATGGGAAAATCACTTTCCCTGATGGATACGGTAGTAACTGGAAAATTTTATTTAGCCACCCACAGGATTTCACACCTGTATGCACTTCTGAACTGCTTGAGCTAGCTTATGCTCATAACGATTTTGAAAAGATGGGAGTCAAAATTGCAGTAATTTCTACCGATGAACTTAAAGTCCATAACGATTGGAAATTGCACCTCGAAAGTCTGGACTACAAGCAAAGAGGTAAGCAGAAGGTTAAATTCCCGATCATGGAAGATCTGAATGCCACTGTGTCAAAACAATACGGTATGCTTCACACCCCGGTAAGCACAACGCGCGATATCCGGGGGGTGTTTATAATTGATTCGAAAAATATTATACGCTCTGTAAATTTCTATCCCATGGAAGTAGGCAGAAACATTGAGGAAATAAAAAGAATCATTCATGCATTGAAAACTACCGACGAACAACAGGTTTTAACTCCTGCCAACTGGAATCCGGGAGATGATATGCTGGTGCCCTATTTCCCATATACTGCAAGTCAGGTCACTGAAAATCCTGAAATCAAAAATAAATACTATAGTGTGGGAGACCAGCTATGGTTTAAAAGAACACTTTTAGAATAGTTAGTTAAACCAATAGTTTAAATTTTATGAATCAGCAGAAGGTTGCTCATGTATTGGGCAACCTTCATTTTTTTAGTCAATGACAAGTTTTCTGGTGGTAATAAATCCTGATGCTTTTTTCTTTAACAGCATCAGAGGAAGAAGGAATGAAATTAGACCAATTTTCCAGAATTCAAGAATTGCCCCTGGTACAAATTACTCTTCTATTTATATTAATCCTTCCTAAAAAACCTATTCACTCCTGCAATTGTTAATCAATGAGAAACATTTATGAAAAAAGAAGTACCCCGGGAGATACCCAAAGGATTAGAACGATTGGCATGGTTACTCGACAGCCAGTTCAAAATAGGCAACTTCAGGTTTGGGCTCGACCCTATACTGGGGCTTGTCCCGGGCATTGGTGATTTTATATCCATGATAATTTCAGGAGGGTTCCTTGCCCTGGCAGCAAAACATGGAGCCAGCAGAAAACTTCTCATACTGATGGCATTGAATGTACTGTTCGATACTGTAATTGGCACCATTCCAATCTTTGGGCAGATTTTCGACTTTTTTTTCAAAGCAAATAACCGAAACGTCCGCCTTCTTAAAAGGTATTATCAGCAGGGAAAGTATAAAGGAAGCGGAAAGGATGTTATAGTCATCATAATAGTGATTTTACTTCTGTTAACCGCATTTTTTATTTTTCTGATATGGAAATTTATTGAATGGCTGGCAACTTTAAGTTAATACCATTATAACTAATATTTCTTTTTTCAGAGCAGATATTCAAATCCGATTTTTTTCTTGCTAATATATTAGTATTATCCATTTTTATTGTTTACCGGCACTTACCTTAACGGTTAGAATGTAATAAAATAAATACTATTTGACCCAAACGCTAAATTGATTGAAATTAGTCTATGTTCTTAGTCAAATTTTTGCAAATACCATAGTTAAAATTTGATGAAAATGCATGATGAAAACATTTTTTTTTCTATCTTAACAAAAATTTAACAATTAATATTTAAATACTTTATCTATGAAAAAGCTTCTACTTCTTTTTATTCTGTCTGCCGGGATCCTTCATGCCCAGGAACCATACAGACAATTAGTGATTACCGAAGTTATGGCTTACAGCTATGCTGGTAATTACACCGAAATCACCAACATGGGGAACCAATCTGTAAACTTAAAGGATTTTAAGTATATTGGTGACTACAGAATCAATATTCCCGAAGACATGTATGCCGAACCCTGGACGTACCCTGCAATTAAATCTTTTATGCTACCGGATTTTATTCTTGAACCAGGCCAGTCATTTGTAATTACTGCAGCCTATGATTTTGGCCCGAGAATGTATGAAAAAGATCCATACGGCCCCTATTCAGTTGAGCGTCCCAAAAGAGTTGACATGTACGATCTGGCAGATGTTTTGATGCATTACCCGGAACCAGGCGGTGATGAAACCGACAGTATTACTCCCGGATGGGAAGCTTTCCAGCTTTGGGAGGGGGCCAATGGAGTAGTCCTTGAACATCACTTTGCCGAAGGTGATTCTGCAATAGTTGATAACTTTAATGTAATACGCGGAGGTGTACCAGGTAGTGGTTATTATGTCGGATCAGATGTGGCAGGCGTTGCAACTGCAACACGATTGGGGCCGGTAATGCGCAAATTTGCAATAAAAAATGGCAATCTTGATTTTTTTAATGGCAAAGGGTCACATTTAGATGATTCAGAATGGATTGCAATCCCGTACCAAACCGCCAATACATGGCGTGATAGCTGGTGGACAATTGGTAACCACGGCCCTTATGTGCTGGATGAAAACACCCTTGAATCGGATGTTATTAATGTTGATTTTGCAGGTAAAAAACTGACCGTGCCCTGGGGAGTTCGCAGACTGGATGGAATTATGCGTGCAATGACAAGAAAACCAGGCATCGCATGGCATTACCATTTAAATGAAAACCAGGAAGACTCAGTATATCAGTCTGTAAAAACAGGAGATAAGCTGGAAATCATGGTTTGCGGTAATACTTTATACACTGCAATATTTGATATTGTAGTAAGTGAGCCGGCGAATAATGTCAACATTGTTGTTCCGGTTGCACATAAAAATCTAAGTCTCACCGGAACCGGTCCTATAGTCAGTGGCACACAAAATGGGATTCTCAGCTGGCCAAGGGTGACCGAACATTCACATGGTACAGATACCATTACAGGTTCAGGCAAAGGATTAGCCTTTGAGCTCAGAACAGATTCATTGTTAAAATATCTTGAAAAGCCCTCCAACGCAACCTGGGAATTTATATGGGTTGATGGAGTTGCAAGACCAAACCTGAAAAACGGGGACAAATTAAAAGTCACCGCACAAAACGGCGATGTGAAGGAGTATTTCATCCAGGTTCAACCTTATCTGCCAAGTAATAATCCATTTCTAAGCAGCATTACCTGGCCTGATATGCCGGAATACCTTAAAGGGATATATGGATGGAAAGGGGATACAATTCCAAACTTTAACAAAGGTGTTTTTGATTACAGAATAACCATCCCTCTTGAAACGGAAGGCATTCCCGCATTGGTGGCAAAAACTGAGAATTTAAATTCAACTGTTGAAGTCAAAAGGGCCGTTTCTTTTACCGGAACCAAAGAGGGCCGTACCATATCCTTTGTGGTAACTGCACCTGATGGTATTAGTCAGCGAACTTATAATGTAGAGCTGGTGAAAGAAAAAGATCCTGTTAAAATACAACCTTATTTTGCAGAGCCTTTCGTTTCAGAAATAATTACCGGAGAAAACAACAGAAATGGATTCCTCGAAATATACAACCCCGGTAACCAGCCTATTGATTTAAGTAACTATATGTTTAACCGTCAGTCAGGAGTTGACATTGCAGCACGCATTACTTCGACAATGGGTGAGGGTGACTGGAACATACGGTTTAGAAAATATGTTCCTGGTTATAAATACGTATCTGAACAGGAATGGCCAAATAATCCTGGCATACTGGTGCCCGACCTGGCCGTAAATCCTATAATTCAGCCGGGCGAAATGTTCATTATGGCAGTTATCCCTGCACAAACCAGTACTGCCGATATCAATGCTTATGCATCGGGTGTATTGTGGCCGCCTCTGGTTCGTGTTCCGGAAGTCCAGTTCATGCTACGGAACCACCCCGGCTTTGAAATGCTGAATAATCCGTGGGGGGAAGAGGTTTCAACTGCTAATTACAGACTTAACAACCCACCCCTGGGACAGCCTCGCCAGGAACCCCTGCTCATGTTTAAGATATTAAACGACTCAGTGAAGCGGGGTTTAAAACCAGTCAATGATCCCTACGATTACGAATTGATTGAGGCTATAGGTATGGCTGACGGAAGTGCCTGGCGGCCTGTTGATCCGGAATTACCTATGGCTCAGTGGAGCACAATGATTCGGAAGCCTCAAATCTATATGCCCAATCCTGTAATACAAGGTTCATTTGGAGCAACACCCGAAGAAAGTGAATGGATGTATCTCAACACCCAGTACTGGACTGACTGCCAATGCTCTCCCTATCCAGGAATGCAGGCAAGAAGAAACTGTATTAATGACTATGGAAAACATGTCATTATTGAACCTACGCACTATAAATCAACAGTCAGTTCAATAATATACAAAGTAAGTGACGGTTATTCCATGGAAGAAGATATCAGAGGGATAAAAACCGGTACAACGGTGGCAGATTTTCTTAACCATATTATTAAGGACGATGAAAATCAAACCTTAACAGTGAAATCAAAAGCTGATGACTCACAACTTTCAGGAGATGCATTGCTCACTGACGGAGATCTGCTGCATGTTGTATCATCTGACAAGACCAATACCTCGCAATACATTATAGAAGTTTCGGATCAGGGATTGAGTTCACTTGCTCTATTATCTTCCCAGCTTTATACAGTTGCAATAGAAAGCGAGCCTGGAATAACTGAAGCAGGTACAGGAAGTATTACAGGATTTGAATACGGTACCCGGTTAACAACAATCTTAAATAATATAACCATTCCGGCCGGGGCTTCACTCAATGCAATTAACAGCAGCGGTGCATATGTGCCGTTAAAAATGCTGAACTTTGATACTGCCTATGTTGATGTTACAGTCAATTCCGATATTTACCTGGATGTACTGGCCGAGGATGGTATTACCAGGATTGTATACCAGTTGCTGCCTTCGTCTTCTGAAAACGATGCCTTTGTGCTATCGGATGTTTATACTGTTGTTCAAAGTACTAACCTGGTTCATTATGTACCACGTGGCACCTATGTTCAAACCTTACTCACCTACCTTATTCCTTCAACAGGAGCAACAATGAAAGTAGTTGATAAAATGGGCCACGAAAGAACAGAAGGCTCACTGTATGAAGACGACAAAGTTGTTGTTACCTCGGCAAACGGAATGGTAACAAGGGTGTACCATCTTTCCATGCTGCGTACTCAGTATATTCTGGGAAGTGATTACCTGGCTTATGTCCTCTCAAATGTTTACAACGTTGACCAGGTTAATTATGTTATTACAGGTCCTTCCCTGACTACATCTGTGGCTGATTTCCACTCAGCAGTAACTCCTGTGGCAGGAGCAACGGTTGGTATTTTAGATTCTAACGGAAATGAAAAAACAACCGGCGGATTGGCCATCGGAGATAAGCTTCAGGTAATTTCCAAAGACGGAAAAATAGTGGTTGAATATGCAATTGACATTCTCAATTCAGTAGTTATCCCGGAAGCAGGCAAAATCCAGGTTTATCCGAATCCAACATCCGGAAGTGTAAATATCCAGGGACTGGAACAGGGTACCCGCATTCAGATTTATACTCCTACCGGAGTAATGATCCGGGATATAAAAACACAAAAAAATCTTGAAACTCTTTCTCTGAATAATCAACCATCAGGGATGTATTTGATTGTGCTGACTAAGGATTCCCGTTTACTTGGTCAGTATAAGGTAATTCGCAGATAGTTATTAATAATTAAATAATCATTAAGATAAGAGCCTGTTTATAAACAGGCTCTTATTTTTCTTAAATTGAATTGCACAGAAAAGAATGAAAACTATTATCAAAAACAGAATTAAAAAAACGTTCAATCTGCTGTTAATTGGATTAACAGGTTTAATTTTTTTTGAATGTAAACAACCTGTCAACTATTATGAAAACGATGCCTGGATGGATAAAATTCAGGAGGACGGTCCAAGATTGTTCTTTAATAAAACAACTTTTCCAGAAGTAAAAAAAAGAGCTTTAACAGAAGAGCATGCTATTCTGGAAGAAATGAAACAAAGAATTGACAGGCTGGCTGAACAAAAAATTGAAATAACCGATCCGCTTGCCTCAAATCGTGGATGGGCTTTATCAGCATACGATGCATATGGAACCAGGGCAGCAGAGGCAGCATTTTTATACCTTGTATTTGAGGATGAAAAATACCTTAATTTAAGCAAGGAAATACTCAATAAGATAATTAACCTATACCAAATCCGGAATAAGGACACATTGGCTATATCCTGGTACAACAACCACAGAATGATGGCACTGGCTGCGTATGACTGGTTATACATTCATCTGACAGACGAAGAGCGACAGGAAATCGGGTCACCACTTCTTCATGCCATTAATTTTATGGTTGAAAACAGAACTCCCGGAGACAATGATTTACCTATAGTCACAGGTTATTATGGGACCCCGGCCTTATCATGGTATGCAGGGGTGGTTTTCCATGAGAAGCACATTGATGATGAAATGGCATATAAATTATTAAAGAAAGGTTATGAAAACCACATAAAACTGCTTGAACACAGAAGCAATATCTCAGGAGAATATGGTGGTGCAGCAACAGCAGCAATGAATTATGCAATTACCTCCTACCCTGGAGCAGATTTTAATTTTTTGCATACGTTTAATTCAGCTACCGGACTGGACATTTCAAAGGAATGGCCTTATATCCCTTACATTCTTCATTATGTGTTGTGGAACTGGTTGCCCGGAGATAAACAATTTGGCTATGGTGACAACTACCATATAACCAATAATCTTTCTCTTAGAGCCTTCAGCCTGCACATATCACAAATGATTCATTTTTATGGAGATACACATCCACGATTGATTGCTCTCGGGAAATGGATGCAACAGAAAATCGGAGGTTCTGCCTCAGGAACCATTCCTTTTACCCGTTTCTTGCTGACCAACACCTATGATGATATTGAACCAGAAGGCCCACCCGATGAGATGCCCAAAGGAATGCTTTTTAAAAACATGGGGCAGATATTTATGAGGTCAGGATCAGGCCCCGATGATACCTATGCACTCTTTACTGCAGGGGGAGTAATTGGCCAGGGAATGCACAGGCATTATGACAACAATAACTTTGTCATTTTCAGGAAAGGATTTCTGGCACTCGATTCAGGAAACCGTCCGGAGCCAGGCATTCATCTGTCACATTATTACAGCAGAACTATAGCTCATAATTGCATACTGATTAAAATGCCGGGGGAAACTATGCCCAGGTACTGGGGAAGACCTGCCCCGGGTGAAGAACCTGTTCCTCCGGTCCCTAATGATGGAGGACAAAATAAATTACTGGCTTCTGAAGTTATTGCATTTGATCCCCGTGACGAATATGTTTATATTGCCAGCGATGCCACTGATTCATACCATGAAGAAAAAGCAACCCTTGTTATGCGTCAGTTTGTATTTATTCCGCCCGATCACTTTATAGTATTCGACCGTGTTGGGTCAACCAGGCCGGAATACAAAAAAACATGGTTGCTTCATACGGCTGCTGAACCCACATTCAGTAACAGGGAGTTTTTCACTGATCACTGGGAAGGACGATTGTTTTGCAGAACTATATTACCTGCTGATGCTGCATTAAATAAAATAGGTGGCCCCGGAAAGCAATTCTGGTCGGATGGCAGAAACTGGCCAATGCCACCCGGTGCCAGATCAGATACAACTGCCCTTTTTGGACAATGGCGGGTAGAAGTGTCTCCGGGAAGTGCAAATAACAATGATTTATTTCTTCATTTAATACAGGTTGGTGACACATCTCTTAAATCAATGGTTAAATCATCACCGGTTTCAACTGATGATATGACCGGTGTACGTTTTAATTACAATAACAAAGAATACGAAGTACTTTTTTCTACTAAAAATGAAGCAGGAGGAAAAATTACTATAATGAATGGCAGCGGGAAAATATTGGAGGAAGAATTTGCGAAACAGGTAAAGCAACCCAAAAGTTTGTATTGAGCAATTACTAAAAATACATTTAAAAAGGAGAAATTAAAAATGGTTAAAAACCAGTTAATTGTTATACCGGCCTCAATAATAGTTGCATTCGGATGCACAAACAGGGAAGTTCAGCAGACAACTGCAATAAAACCTAACATTCTGATATTAATGTCTGACAATCATTCATGGAATCATTTGGGATGCTATGGGGATCCGGTTTTAAAAACACCTGTAATTGATAAGCTTGCACAAGAAGGAATACGGTTTACCAATGCATATTGTTCAGCTCCGTCGTGCGCACCGGCACGAGCAGCCATGCTCACAGGACAAGATTTTTTCAGGCTGGAAGAAGCGGCAAATTTATGGGGAAGCTTTCCTGACAAATTCAACGTTTACACTGAAATTCTGGAAGAAGCGGGATACCATGTGGGTTATGAAGGCAAAGGCTGGGGGCCCGGTGATCATGAATCGGGAGGCTGGAAGCGCAATCCTGCCGGAGACAGGTATTATTCGTTCGAAGAGTTCTATAATGAAAAGAAAAGAGGTCAGTCCTTTTGTTATTGGTTCAGCTCCCGCGACCCTCATCGTCCGTATAAATCTGATGGATGGAAAACATTGGGAGAGGACACAGAAAAAATCATTGTCCCTCCCTATCTGCCAGATCATCCGGATATAAAAAAAGATATTGGGGATTATTATGCAGAAATTCAGACTTTCGACCGTGATGTCAGCTCATTTATCCAGTTGCTAAATGAAATGGGTGAACTTGAAAAAACTTTAATCATTGTTTGCAGTGACAACGGATGGCAAATGCCTAAGGGGTTGGCTAATTTGTATGATTTTGGTACACGAATTCCGTTAATTGTATCTATGCCTTCCAGGTTAAAGGGAGGAAGAGTTGTGGATGACTTTATCAGCCTGAACGATTTTGCACCCACATTTTTAGAACTTGCCGGTGAAAAAATCCCTGAAGAAATGAATGCCCGAAGTTTTTTAAACATCCTTCTGTCAGAAAAAGAAGGCTTTGTAGATGAAACCAGGAATTTTGTAGTAACAGGAAGGGAAAGACATGCATACGTGCGAATGAATGGAGAAGGTTATGGTGCCCGTGCATACCGTACCAATGATTTTTTATACATCAAAAATTACGATTACGAACGCTGGCCTGCAGGTAACCCGCCATTATACGGTGATGTAGATGCACATATGCTTCATTATCCTTGTGGGACTAAAATGTATATGCTTAAAAATAAGAATACTGACGGGTTGAAGGAATTATTCGAATCAGCTTTTGGTAAAAGACCGGAAGAAGAATTATATGACCTGCATTCAGATCCTTTTCAAATGAACAATGTCGCTTATTCTGAGAAATACAAACAGGTTAAGGAAAATTTGGCTGGTAAGCTTTCAGAATATCTTAAAGCGAACGAAGACCCAAGGGAGCTTGGAAAGGAAATGAAATGGCTGGGAGCAAAGTATTTTGCTGAAAAGGACTTTTATCCCCGCCCAGGTGCAGAAGCTATAAAAGAATTAAACCTTGAAGAAGAGTATTCCTATATCGGTAATTAAATTTGCTCATAAGATCAATGTATGATAATAGAAAGGGTCATGTCAGCTTCTTTAAATTTAATAAAATAATGTTGTTCAGGTGCTCCCTGCCCCATTTCGGATGTAGAACAAATCCACCGTGATGAAACAGGATAATCTTATAGTATCGGAATTATTTTTTGTCGAGCACAAGCTTTTTAACCACTACTTCTCCGTCAAGGTTTAAATTCAGAAAATATATTCCCGGCACATAATTTTTTACACTGAAAGATATGGTTTCTGTATTGCTGTATTTTTCAAAAAACACTCGTTTCCCTGTAATGGAATACAATGAAACCTCCGCCGAATGAGCTATTCCATTATTTATTTTCAGATTAACATGGTCAGTGGCAGGATTTGGAAATATGGTAACCTGTTGTGAAGGATTTTGTATTAATGGCGTATTTACGATATCCCTCTCCCCTCCCAATGGAATTTTATATTCCAGGATAAGTGCTATTACCTCCATAACTTCGGCCTGGCTTAAGGGCCCTTCAGAAATCCTGTTCCAAATTTCTTCCAGATTGTTTTTTGCCGGCATGAAATACATCAATTCTTCCTGTATTATTTTCTCCAGCTCTTCAGATGCACTGACTATTACATTGTTGATACCCGGATTTGGGTTGTTCCTGTAAGCCGTGGAACTGTTTGAAGTGATAACCACATTATCCCGCGCAGTAATATCATTTACATTTCCGAATGACATTCCATAATTACGGTCACAAACTGCCGTATTGTTATTCAGTATAATGTTATGAAGTAAATTCCTGCCTCCATAATTCTGAATTGAAATACCGCCGTTACATCGCATTGTAATGTTGTTTAGGATTGTTGACGGACCTCCCCCGGCAATTATACCCGGATTATTTCTTGAACCCACAACAATATTGTTTCTTATAATATTTGCCTTGTCCGGATCTGAATCTTCTGCCCCATAAACCATTATGCAGGGTCCTTTTGTATTGGTAATGTAGTTATTTTCAATAATTCCACCTGTAACATTTAGTTTCAGCTGAATACCATAGCCAATGGTTGAAGGGCTTCCATCGTTTGTAGAACCATCTACTACATTGCCCTTAAACAAAAAATTAGTTACATTCGCCAGTCCATCATGCTGCCCTATGTAGATTGGAGTTGTTTTAGGAGCTATAAAATAATTATCGATTATCTGTATATTATCATAAGCCACAGATGCGTTTGCACTGATATCCCCTCCACCGCTTTCATAAAACAAACAGTTTTTTATAGTAATGTTTTCAAATTTATCACCTGCAGCTGATGAACCAATCCGGATGGCATAGGTATATTTTGAACGAAATTCAAGAAAATCAAAAATCAAATTATTCGCATTTATTTGCAACAAATTAGAGCCTGTACTTTCGAGTAATAATACCGGCCTGGCTTCTCCATTACCAAAACCTCTGATTATTATCGGTTTTTCAGGAGTACCTGAATTTCTTATTGTTCCGGCACTTCCTGTATAGATGCCTTCGTGAAATACCAGCTCGTCGCCGGGTTGTAACTGTGTAAATACAGTCCGATAATTATCACCCGGATAAACCTCCCATATTTTTTGAGCCTTTAACTCAGTGGCTCCACTTGTAATCAATAGTATTGAAACAATAAAAACCCCATGCCTGGTAAAAATGTATTTCATGCAGCTCCGGATTGATTTAAGAAACACATTTGAAATTTTTGTTTTCATAACCTGTAATAATTAGTGATTAATCAATGTTTGCAATTTCAATTAAAATAATAATTACCTGTATCTTAACTGGAAAATCCGCTAAACGTTTCCTTCGCAATCTTAGCCAACAAACCTTCTTTTCCTTTGAGTTAATCCACCATTTAGAGTATCTGTAAGCAGGTTGCAATCTTCGACAATTTGGAAGTCAAGCATTCCTACACAAACGAAATCAGCTCCACTTTCAAAAGCATATTTAAAACCGGATACAGGGTCAATAGCACCTGCAGCCAAAATTTTAAAGCCAATCCAGGGTTTATTAACTGTTTCCATGAATTTTGCGGTTTCTTCGGGTTGCCTGCACCAATAATTATCCCTGTTGTTTTTAATCGTTCTGTCCTTGGGTTCATCGGGCTGGTATGACCAATAATTGTTTTCATGAATCGTTTTCATGTAAAAATCTACCGGATAACCCCGTTTTTCCATGGCTTCAACAACATCCAATTCGTGTGCACCAACACCTAACGGAATTCCTTTGCCATGAAAGGTGCCAAACCATTTATCAAACAAATCGAACCTGCCTTCATAAACCCATTCATCAGCATTATCACCCTGAATGTAAATTGCAGATGCTCCGCTATCCAGTGCAATCCTGGCATTAATGGTAACATCCTCATCACTTGATATAGTCTTGGTTTGTGCCAGCCACTGAATCTTTCCTCCCATTTTCCAGTATTGGTTAATAAGTCTCACAGTGTTTGTATCGGTCCTGACCAAAGCTGAATTAATTCCACATGCTTCACAGAGCCTGAACGTTTCCCAGATTCTTTCTTTCGTCAAGTAGTGTCTCATTAAAGAATCAACATACCTGAGATCGCGTGAATGAGCTATTCCGGACAACAGATTCCCGCCCGATATCAACCTGCTGACTTCCAGGTTTCCTATTTTTCCGGATGGTACCTTTTCCTTCAGATCTGATAGTGTTGCATAATTTTTAAATAGTGTTGAAGCAGAGGAAACTGCATCGGGTCTTCTTTGCAATAACGGGTGCAGTTCCTGATCCGATTCAAAAATGTATTTTTGCATTGCAGCATAAGCAAACCCGCCAAAAAATGGTATTGGAATCAGATTTTTCAGCAGGGTTCGCCTGTCGAAATAATGATTACTGGTATCAGATGTTTTTTGACCGGCTACTGTTCTTCCCTCAAAATCCGGTTTAACAGGGACTTCCTGCTGTTTTGTTTTTTTATTTATAAGGTTATCAATACCATACATCCAGTATGATGGAATTACTGCCAGATAAACGAGAAAAATCATCTCTATAAGATTCTTATTTACAATGAGATAATTTCCTTCCGCCATAGCTCCTTCCATAAGTCCTGTAAAAGGAGGATGTGCCAGATAATAGAATGAAAGCAGTATAACCCCCGACCATGCCGCAATGCGGGTAAAGAGCCCAAAGAATAAACCAAGTCCAATAAAAATAAGTCCCCAGATGTTAAGAAAATCGACAACAGGCAAAAGCTGATTTGTTGCCATCAATTTAAAAATTCCGGAAAACCACCAGGTTGATTCCCGCAGAAACGGACCTGCTGACCAGGAAGGATGGAAAAGTTTTGCCAGTCCTTCATACAAAAAATGCCACCCGATAACAATACGGATAAATGTAAGTATGTAAGGTTTATAAGGATTTATGACAGATGGCCGGTTCATGTTTTATTGATTTAAATTTTTTTCCAATTTATAATTATTTTCTTAATTGTAAGTGCATTTTGACTAAAATGAATCAAAAACCAGTAATATTTCTGAAGTAAAATGATCCTCCTAAATAAAAAATTCTATTTTTATAAGGTTATAATGAACAACAAGTTATAATCATTAATGAGATTGAACTCACCTAAATCATCAGTCATGAAAAAAGTATTTTTCCTCATCCTCCTTATCATTCATTTTGCAGGTTCTGATGCACAAGTTAATTTAAGCTATTATCTTCCGGAAATACAATACGATGAAGACATTGCCAGTCCTGAATCCTTCTTTGGTTACCAGATTGGTGAGTGGCATATTCCCCACAGTTTAATGATTCATTACATGACATATATTGCCGAAAAATCCGAAAGGGTAATAATCCATGAATACGCCCGCTCCTACGAATCAAGGCCGCTGGTTCACCTGATAATCACCTCAGAAAAAAACCATAAAAACCTGGAAACAATTCAAAAAAATCATCTTGCCCTCACTGATCCGCAAGTTTCAGCAAATATGGATGTAACACAAATGCCTGCTGTTGTAATGTTAGGTTACGGAATACATGGAAATGAGCAAAGTGCACATAATGCAGCTCCGTTGGTAGCGTATTACCTGGCTGCCGGCCAGAGTAAGGAAATTGAAGAAATGCTCGATAATCTTATTATAATTATTGATCCTTCTTTGAACCCTGACGGCCAGGACCGGTTTGCCAGCTGGGTAAACAGATTTAAAAGCCATACCCTAAACTCCGATCCGGCCAACATTGAATTTAATGAACCGTGGCCGAATTCAAGAACAAATCATTATTGGTTCGATCTTAACCGGGATTGGTTAGCAGTACAGGATCCGGGAAGTTATGGCAGGGTGAGGGAATTTCATAAATGGAAGCCAAATCTGTTTAACGACCATCATGAAATGGGGACCAACAGCACTTTCTTTTTTCAGCCCGGGCCTCCTGAACGGGTAAATCCACTTATAGTCAAAGAAACAGAAGAACTTGCCTCTAAAATTGCAAATTATCATTCCAGAGCTTTCGATGAAATAGGTCAGCTTTATTTTTCCAGCGAAATTTTTGATGATTTTAATTTTGGAATGGGTTATACATATCCAGATTTAAATGGCAGTATTGGTATTCTGTTTGAGCAGGCTTCCACACGCGGACACCGGGTTGAAACAGTTCACGGAATCATGGATTTTGCTCAAACCATCCGTAACCAGGTAATTGTTTCCCTGTCAACAATAAAGGCTGGACTCGACATGCGTGAGGACCTGCACAATCATCTTCGGAAATTTTATTCCACAGCATTGCAAAGCATTGACACTGAAAATACAAAAGCCTGGATATTTGGTGACCGGTACGACAGAGGGAAAAACTATCATTTTCTTGATATTTTACACACTCACAACATAGAAGTTTTCGAACTTAGTCAGACTGTCAATCTTGAAGGTAACAGTTTTTCGAATGGGAATGCATGGATCGTTCCGCTGCAGCAACCCCAATCCAGGCTTATCCGCACTCTTTTTGAAAAAGTTGTGGAATTTAATGACAGTACTTTCTATGATATTTCTACGTGGACAAAGCCGCTGACTTTTAATATGCCATACAGTACAATCAATTCTGAAAGCCTCCTGAATTCTTCCCTGGGGAAAAAAGTAGAAAAAGTACTGCATCCTGCCGGGGAAGTCCGGGGAGGATCATCAACATATGCATACCTTTTTCAATGGGACGACTACTACGCTCCCAAAGCATTGTATTTTCTGCAGAATAAAGGCTTAAGAACCAAGGTAGCCACGCTTCCCCTGACTATGAACAATACATTGGGAGAACAGATAGAATTTAATTACGGTACAATACTTATCCATGCAGAATCGCAGGAATGCGATGCAGATGAATTGTATGAACAGATAGATCAGGCAGCCAAAGAATCAGGAATTGTAATCCATGCAGTTCAGTCTGCGAAGTCAGCCGAAGGTATTACCCTGGGAAGCAACAACTTCGTACCGTTAAAAAAACCGGAAATATTAATGTTTATAGGACCAGGTACAAGCTTCCGTGAAGCAGGAGAAATCTGGCACCTGTTGGATCAACGCTATAAGATTCCAGTGACCAAGGTGGATATTTCTTCCATTAACAATTTAGACATCAGCCGGTACAATACCATTATAATGGTTTCAGCAAGTTATGACAATATCAACGATACGGGGAAAGAATCACTTAACAGCTGGCTTAGAAAGGGAGGCACTTTAATTGCAACCGGAGGTGCGAATCGATGGCTTAATAACAATGAATTTATTGATATTGAATACAATGCGCTGCCTGCACGAAACGAACCGGAATTTCTGCCCTACAGGATGCGTGAACAATACAGAAGAGCAAGAGGAATTTCAGGCTCAATTTTCCAGGCAAAACTTGATATTACGCATCCTGTAGGATTTGGGTACAGAAACGAGCTTATACCCGTATTTGTATTAGGCACCACAACTGTAAAACCTTCCGGCAACCCCTTTTCAAATCCGCTTATTTACACTGATAATTCATATATGAGCGGCTATGCATGGGAACCGTATAAACGAATTGTTGATAACACAGCAGGTATACTGATAAGTTCAAAAGGAAACGGGAACATCGTTTCTTTTATAAACAATCCAAATTTCAGGGGTTTTTGGTTTGGAACAAATAAACTTTTTGCAAATTCACTTTTTTTTGGACGAATAATAAACAATTAAACATTCTATCAAAAATTACAAAAGAGAAAAGATATACAAGTATTCATACCACTCGTTAAATTAAAAAATAAACGGTTGCACAAATGCATGTGCAGGCATTGGTATCTCTAACCTTCAGTTGTATTTTTTCATCGGGATTTTATGCTCCAGGATTAAGTCTGTAATTTCCATCACATCAGAATGATTTAGAGGTCCGGAAGACAAACGTGTCCAGATTTTCTCTAAATTTTCCCTTGCCGGTATAATATATACCAATTCTTCCTGAATTAAATTCTGTAGTTTTTTTGAAGCCTTTGCAACTGTATTATTTGCTCCCGTAGCCGGAATATTTCTGTAAGCTGCTGATTTGTCTGATGTAATTACTTTGTTATTCTGAGCCGTTAAGTTCTCAATATTTGCAAACGATATTCCATAGTTCCTGTCGCAAACAGCTGTATTATCCTTCAATACAATATTCTTCAGTAAATTTCTGCCACCGTAATTTTGGGTGGAAATGCCTCCATTGCATCTTATGGAAAGATTTCCTTCTACAACAGACGGACCACCTCCCACAACAATTCCTGCGCTGTTTCTTGAACCAACTACAATGTTATTTCTGACGATATTTGCATTAACAGGATTGGAATCTTCTGACCCATAAACCATAATGCACGGTCCTTTAGTGTTTGAAATATAATTGTTTTCAATGATTCCTCCTTTAACATTTAATTTTAACTGAATTCCATAACCAATAGACGATGAACTGCCATCATTAACAGAACCATCTATCACATTCCCTTTAAATACAAAATTTGTAATGTCCGCTTTTCCATCATGTATCCCAATATAAACAGGTGTAGTTTTTGGGCCGATGAAATAATTATTCAAAATTTGAATGTTGTCGTATGCCAGAGAAGAATTAGCACTGATATCGCCTCCCCCACTTTCATAAAACACACAGTTTTTAATGGTGATATTGTTATAGCTGCTTTCTTCTTTTGATGTTCCTATTCTGACAGCATAACCTGATTTTGAACGAAGTTCCAAAAAATCGATTACAATGTTACTCCCGTTAATCTGCATCAAATTCCCTCTGCTCTCCAAAAGAATTACAGGCCGTTCCTGTTTATTGCCATATCCTCTGATGACAACAGGTTTTCCGGGCAGGCCTGATTTGTTAATTACTACTGCTCCCTCATAGGTACCTTCATGCAATACCAACTCATCGCCAGGTTGTAACTTTGAAATAACTGCCTGAACATCATCGCCGGGTTTTACTTCCCAAATTCCAAGTGCATTTCTGCTTTGTCCATACGTGTTGAATACAATTAAAAAATACAGGAGATAATTCAATAATTTTTTCATAAGGCCTGATTTTAAAGTTTTAATAAAGTTAAATGCTTCTTATATATTATTTAAAACACATACTTTAACATCATCTAAAAATATAAAAAAAAGTATTACCATCCACACTAAGAAAACCAAGCCTCAATAAACGCAAAAACCCAATATCCGCTATCTCAGAAGATTGGACGAAAGATTTAACCCTTATTTTCCAGATACCGTTAAAAAAAATTTCCCTGATTAAACACCCAATTCAGGCTGTCCTTACCTGTACGAATCCCTAAACCAGTTATAATGGTTTTAAACAGTAATTAATTCAGGAGTGTTACCGAATGGTTTGTCCGAAGAAAACTGCATTCGAAAACAGCTTGTTCGTTCCGGTCCACATACCACGAAACGCCATGCTCTCATGAAAACTCACCACTTTTCCCCGTCCAAATGATTCAACTGTTGCTACGGGTGCATTTTTAATTCTTTCGATGTTTTGGTTTGAAACATAGCCGCTTAGATAAGGATTACCGGTAAAAGTAACCGGCTCAGTATACTTCTCCTGGAGATTTTCCGCAACGGTGTTACCGGTTTTAAATACAGGGATTTCTTTCGACAGGTATCCATAGCATAGCGGATGGGTAATATCCATTTCGGCCATAAAAACAGAGCCGCCAATTGCATTAAGATTGTTTTCTTTTGAACGGTCGGCATAGCTGAGGTAACGGGTAGTATCAGGCTCAATTCCCTTTTTGAATTTAATTTTACTCATGTTGTTTCGGGTAGTCCAGCCGGCAGCGCCGGGGCAGGCAATAAATGTTCCGCCATCCTGCACCCAGTTTTTAATTTTTGTTACCGTTTCTTCATCCAGATTCCTGTATCCGCCTCCGGGAAATATCATCACATTGTAACGGCTCAGGTCAATGGAACGGAAAGAACCGGGTTCCGCCAGACTTACAGGAATCTGATACCGCTGGTCGAACATGTGCCATAATTCCCCGGCTTCGCGGCTGTTCACACCGCTGCCTGCTGCCATAAGTATCCCTGGTTTTTTCAATGCAATAAAATTATTGCTGCCAAGGTCTATTCCTTCAGGTGACCGGCCGGTAACCAGGCTGTAAAAATCGATGCCCGTATTATCAGCTGTTTTTGAGATCAGGCGAAAAATTTCATCCTCGTTTAAAGGCTGTTCGTGAACAGGAATCAATATTGTGCCACGTTTAAATTGTTCAACTTGCCCGTCCAGATTAAAACTGAATTCTTCGGCTGCAACTTTTGTTAACAAACCGGCGTCCTGCAAAGTAAAAAGTGCAGAAGGCGCAGTGTATTCATTCCAGCGGAACAGGTATGCAAGGGAACTTTTCCCTCCCTTAATGGTACCGTTAATTTGCCGGGCAATTGCTTTCTCACCGCCGGTTTTCACACCCCTTAATGAAGTGATTTTTGCATAGGACAAATTGTAGGCATAAGGAAAATGCCAGGTAGAAACATCGTAAAAAGTGCTGTCGGTAAATGTAGTTTCTTCTTCAAAAATTGACTGGATCAACCGGAATTGCTTCTGGTTTAAAGGGACAACATAACTGCTGCCTGCCTTAAATTCATTGTTGTTTTGTGTAATATCCCCCTCATTCGGGTAAACATTGATGCTATGACGTGTAAGTAAATCTACTAATGCCTCCGTTTGTACTTTATCGTTCCTGCTGCCAAAAACATAAGCCTTCACCTGAAAATTTTCAGACAGCCGCAGAGCCTCCTCAAACGATTCCTTTTGAAAGGCAAGAAGTTCATCTTTTAGCTCAATTGCAGCTTCCAGAGTCGACAGGGTGACCATGAACTGATTCCTGATTCCGTAGGAAAGCTTGCGAATCCCATTTATAGTTTCCCTTATTCTTCCCCTGTAGCCAGCCTGCTCGAACAGGATTCCAATGCTTCCGTTTACATCAGGATAGGAAGATCCTTTCCCTAAATAATAATCGTCGAAGCTTTCTTCGGCATAATAAGCTGCTCCAATCCGGTCGAGGTATTTTGCATGATACTCTGCAATTTCGCGGGTAAGCTCATAATTCCTCTCCGGGGTCAGCGGGTTGTTTCGTGAAGGAATGCCCGGTTGAAAAAAGAAAGTGGAATTGGCGCTCATTTCATGATGGTCGGTTACAATATTGGGTTTCCACTCATGAAATTTATCTATCCTTCCACGGCTTTCCGGATGAACCAGCGGAAGATAGTCGCGGTTCAGGTCGAACCAATAGTGGTTGGTCCGTCCGCCAGGCCACATTTCATTGTATTGACGCGAATCAGTGCTGGTTACATCAACATAACTCTGGTTCATGTTGGCCCAGGTGCTGTGGCGTGTAAAGCCGTCGGGATTCAGGCTCGGATCAATAAGAATGATGGTATTCTCAAGCAACCGGTCAATCTTTTCGCCACGCGCTGCTGCCAGGTAATAAGCAGCCAGAACCGATGCGTTGGACGCACTCGATTCGTTGCCATGTACCCCGTAACCCAGAAAAATAACCAGCGGGACTTCACCTGCAGGCACCCGGGCTCCGGGCTCGCTAAATTGCCAGTGGGTTTCACGAAGCTGCTCAAGGTTTTTCTGATTTTTTTCTGAAGTAATTATCAGGTGAACCAGCGGCCGGTTCTCATGAGAACGGGCATATTCCTGTATAACCGCCCGGTCTGATATACGGGCTATTTCATTCATATAAGAAAGAATCTGCTCATAATTTAAATGCCATTCACCTGTTTGCTGGTTAAAATACACTTCCGGATCAGGGATTTCTGAATCATAGGTAACATCATCAGAAGGCAAAAAATAATCGAGTTTCTCCTGGGCATGAAGGGTTAAAACAGCTCCTGCCATCAGGATTAATGAAAAAATTGCACATTTCATTGTAGTTTCTTTAAATAAGTCAGCTTTCATGTTTTTAAATTTGTAAGTTTTCAATGGTAATCCCGATAATTATCGGGAAAATTCGCATGAGGATATTAATGATTTCCGGTTGGTATGTTGTATTTCTCATGCTCATTTCATGATATTCAATAAATTTGAAATAATTTCCGAAGATTGGGAAAAATCTGAACTTTTCAAAATCCGTAATCCGATAATTTCTCCAGCAGATAAACAGAAAACTGTCCTCCGGTCAAAAAATTTTCAAAGATACCTGAAGGCTAAACCAAAAAGTACTTAAAGCTAGCTTTTATTCGTATTTTCTTCGGTACAAACTCGGTACAAATTCGGAATAAACTCGGTACAAATTCGCGAATTTACGAATTTGTACCGAGTTTATCTCGAATTTATATCGAAGTTATCCATAATGTGTAAAGGACAAAGACATAAGAATATTCGACAAAAGATTATTAGACAACAAGTACCAAGACCCGATTCTGCTCAAGCAACATTTATTATTACCAAAATTTATTAGAAACTGGTTGTAAACCATATTTAGGGATTGTCAATCGTCATCAATCGTCAATCGTCTTTTGTCTTGTGTCTAGTCTGGTGCCTATTTTCTCTTGTGTCTATCAGTCTTGTATCTATCAGTCTTATTTCATTTAAATATTAAATTTTTAATTTCCGGAAGCTTGTTTTTGAACAAAATCTTTATTTACTTTAATGCATAAAAAATCAAAAAACCTTTGGCATGCCATCTCAGCCCGTCATAAAACTTACAAGAGGATTACGGAAAGGCAGCCCCGTAGTGCGAATTGAATTTCAATACAACAAGGAATTGATAAATGCTCTTAAGGCAAAAACCAATGCCTTGTGGAGCCAGTCGCTGGGGAGTTGGTACATCCCTGAAAGCGATTTTCATTTGGGGCGGTTTTACAGGGATTTGAAACAGATAGCTTTTATTGATTACAATGAGTTACATAAATCAGAACATAGGCACAAAGATAGTCGACCTAAAAAAGAAAAGATTACTATAGCATTGCCTGTAGGTTATCTTGAGCGGCTGGAGCAGGAACGCTACAGCGAAAATACTATAAAAACTTACACACATTATTTTAAGGATTTCATTGCTGCGTTTGCTGAAAAAGAGCTTCAGGATATTACAAAAGAAGAAATCAATGCTTACATTCTGCGTCTTATAAAAGAAAATAATATATCGACTTCTCAGCAGAACCAGCGCATTAATGCCATTAAGTTTTATTACGAAAAAGTACTTAACAGGAAAAAAGAATACTACCAGATTGACCGTCCGCGAAAAGAAAAGAAGCTTCCGGATGTGTTGAGCAAGGAAGAAATTGGAAGGATGATAAATGCCACCGGTAATCTCAAGCACAAATGCCTGATTTCAATTATTTACTCGTGTGGATTACGACGGAGTGAAGCTGTTAACATGCGTCCGGAAGACATTGATTCCAAACGCATGCTGATAAAAATAAGAGGTGCAAAAGGCAAGAAGGACCGGTATGTTCCTTTATCGGGTATATTACTGGAAATGCTGCGTAACTATTACCGGAAAGAGAAGCCTGAAAACTGGCTGTTTGAAGGGATTGGAGGAATGCAGTACGGCACTACAAGTATTTATAATGTAGTCAAGAATGCTGCACGAAAAGCAGGAATAAAAAAACATATCCATCCTCATATTTTAAGGCACAGTTTTGCCACCCACCACCTGGAACAGGGAACCGACCTTCGATTTATCCAGGCATTTTTGGGTCATGAAAGCTCGAAAACAACTGAGATTTACACCCATGTTTCCAATAAGGAATTACTAAAATTTAGGAATCCACTGGATGATATTTTTGACACCAGTTGAAAAACATTAACTTATTCCGCTAAATTAGCGGTATAAATTCAATAATTCATTAAAACATATGCGATATAAATTCAATACAGAACATACACATACGTTAGCCGTCAGTGTAAAAAAGACCGTGCTACATTGAAAGTTGACAGAAAAAATATAAATTTACGACTTTAAAATAAGAATTAAAAAATGGCAAATAACAATTTAACAAATGCTAAGAAGGCAAAGAATGATGAGTTTTATACTCAATTTTCCGATATTCAAAAAGAAGTTGAGTCTTATCTTGAATATGACGCTAACACTTTCAAAGGGAAGGTAATTTATAGCAATTGCGACGACCCTTTTGAGAGTAATTTCTTCCGCTACTTTGTTTTAAATTTTAAAAGACTAGGCTTGAAAAGACTTATTGCAACTAGCTACAAACCCTCACCAGTTGCGAATACTCAATTAGAACTGTTTGGAGATGATGTTACTCTTAAACCTGTAAAAGGACGACCAAAAATTACTGCCAACAAATTCATTATTAACGAAGTTGGTGATGTTGATGGAGATGGATCCTTTACGCTAGAAGATATTGCCTTACAACTCAAAGCAAACAAAAACAACGAATGGACCCCGCTTGATGGTGATGGTGACTTTAGGAGCGATGAGTGTGTCGAGTTACTCAAACAATCTGATATTGTAGTTACAAATCCACCATTTAGTTTATTTCGTGAATATATAACTCAACTATTTGAACATAAAAAGCAATTTCTAATCATTGGTAATCTTAATGCAATAACTTATAAAGAGGTTTTTCCAATGATTAAGGAAAATAAGGTTTGGCTGGGAAATAACGCAAGAGTTAATGGTGGTGCAATGTTTTACGAGATACCAGAAGCTGTTGCAAACCTAGACCAAGTGCGCGAAATTAAAACAGATGAAAAAGGGAAAAAAGTTTATATAACAAGAGTTCAGGGTGTTCGTTGGTTTACAAACCTTGATCACGGACGTCTTCATCAACCGATTCCTTTAATGACTCACGCTGATGTTTTAAAATTCAGCACAAACAAGCCATTTGTGCAATATGACAATTATGATGCTATCGAAATAGCACTAGTAAAGAATATTCCGAAAGACTACGACGGCATCATGGGTGTACCAATCAGTTTTTTAGATAAGTATTCACCTGAGCAGTTTGAAATATTAGGAACAAGTGACAACGGACTAGTAGATGATAAATACAAGAAAACACCAGGTTTGAAAAAACAATTTGTGGATGACTACTACAAAGCTGGAGGGACTGGTGCTTATAAAGAAGGAAACCCCACAGCTGGATACTATGAAGATGGAGTTGCAAAGATGGCATATAAAAGAATTTTTATTAAACATAGGCTTAAATAATTATGGAAACAACATTAATAAATAACATTACCATAAGAGAAGTCTGCGACGGCTTCGTATACAATGAACTTGAAGGAAAAGGTCTGTTTGGTCTTTCTGGTAAATTAACTATCCAGCCTGAATACCAACGTAATTACATTTACGCAGACGGCAAAAAGGATGTTGCGGTAATTGACTCAATTTTAAAAGGCTACCCTATTGGTTTAATTTATTTCAATCAAGTAGGTGCTGATAAATTTGAAGTGCTTGATGGACAACAACGTATCACGAGTATTGGTCGTTTTATAACGGGTAAATTTGCTGTAAAAGATAAAAACGGTCATGAACAATATTACAGTGGTATGGCAAATAGTCAGCGAGAGCAGATAATGAATACCAAGTTGCTCGTATATATATGTGAAGGCGATGAACCTGAAATCAAGGATTGGTTTAAGACTATTAATATTGCTGGGGTACCTTTGACCGTACAAGAGATTCTTAACGCAGTCTATTCTGGTCCATTTGTTACTCTTGCTCGAGGAGAATTTAGTAATAGTCAAAATGCCAACATTCAAAAATGGAGTACTTACATTGCTGGCGATATAAAACGTCAAGCTTATTTGGAACGAGCTTTAGATTGGGTCTCTGATGGATCAATTGACAACTATATGAGCAAGCACCGCAATGAGAAAAATATTACCGAACTAAAAAAGCATTTCGATACTGTTATTGACTGGGTTTCAACTACATTTACAGACGTCGAGAGTGAAATGAAAGGACTTGAGTGGAATAGACTTTATCAAACTTACCACAAGAAAAAATACAACCCCTCTACCGTGTCCGCCTCTGTTCAAAAACTCTATGCCGATGGTTTTGTAAAAAGTAGAAAAGGTATTTTTGAGTATGTTTTAGGTGGAGAAGTTGAAACGAAGCTACTTGAAGTACGAGTGTTTGAGGATTCAACAAAGCGCTCTGTTTACGAAACACAAACAGCAGTCGCAAAAAAGAAAGGTATTTCCAACTGTCGCTACTGCGCGATTGGTCATGATGTAAATAAGGGTAAAATCTGGTCTCTTGCAGATATGGATGCCGATCATGTAGCCGCATGGAGTAAAGGTGGAAAAACTGATATAAGTAACTGTGAGATGCTATGTAAGACTCACAATCGTGCAAAAGGAAACAAATAAAAATAACAATAACAAGAACATGAACACCGAACGGCTAACAACGTGTATAAAACATTTGGCAGTCAGTGGTTTATCGAGCGGTACAGCTCGTATCAAAAGTTGTTGTAACTTGATAGGAAATCGCTTCGAAATGCCAAACGTTTCATATACGCAACCGTTGCCAGCAAGGCTGAGAACTACTGCAAGTTTTATTGGATAGTTTGAGTAAAAATTACACATTAAATGGCTAACTAAATAAATTGTATATGCAAA
>JAWLGR010000123.1:0-2743 GCA_041684965.1 Mariniphaga sp. | reverse complement strand
GGCTTTCGAAAGAAAAAATGCTCACTGATTTAAATGCCAAGTGGACAATTGTTGAGCAAACCCGTGAAAATACAATTCCTGTAGCCGTTGCTTTATACGGTGTTCTTGCCATTGATGGCCGAAATGTAAATTCATTCGGTACAGGTAGTGTGCGGCATTCGGGCGAAGGAGATGAAGCCTTTGATATTACTTTTTCCGACAGGTGGTCGTATTTCAGCCAGCTGCTAATAAGTCGTAAGTTTACCGAAAGGCTTTCATTACAGGCTGGAGCAAGTTTTACCCATTACAATATGGTAGATCCTGAATACGATCACGATAAGATTGGCATTCATTTTAGCGGGCGGTATAATTTTTCACCACAATCATCATTTATATTTAATTATGATGTACCTTTAAAGATTCAGCAGATATCAGAACAGGTTGAAGTTCCTGAACATCATCAGCCGAATCTTTCACTGGGATGGGAAATTTCAACCAGTACGCATGCCTTCCAGATTTACGTTGGTAATTCAAGAGGAATTCTGCCACAGGAAATAATGATGTGGAATTCAAATGAAATCAATTTCGATAATATGGCATTTGGATTCGTGATTACCCGACTTTGGAATTTTTAATGTTTAACCATATAAATAAATTTATCATGAGTAAAGGAAAAATAAAATTTTTAGCATATCCCCTGGTAGTTCTTTTTACAGGAATGTTTTTAGCAGCTTTTGTAGCACCAATGCCAGCTATTGAAAATTGGGATATCCCTGCTAAATACAAGGAAATGAAAAATCCATATGCAGATGATGCATCCCTGGAGCGGGTGGGTAAAATGATGTATGCAAAGCATTGTAAGTCATGTCATGGAAACCAGGGCCTTGGTGATGGACCTAAAGCTGCCAGTATGGAAGCAAAGATGACACCGTTCAATGATGCCAAATTTCAGGCTCAACCTGATGGTGTTATTTATTACCAGTCGATTATTGGAAAAGATGAAATGCCTAATTTCGAAAAGAAAATTCCGGACGAAGAAGATCGTTGGGCGTTAATCAATTTCATTAGAACTTTAAAATAAGTTATAATATGGATGAACTGCTCCGGGGTATGTTTTCCGGAGCAGTTTTTTAATTTTACAATTTCCATGAGAGGTTTCATTTTCTTGTTGCTGCTACTTAATTTTGCTTTTTTCTCTGGTACATTTAAACTGAAAGGTCAAACACCTGAACTAAACCAAACCTGCCTTGAATGCCATACTTCACAAACTTTTACTATTTACAACGATTGGACTGAAAGGGAAGAAAAAAGGTTAATGAATCCTTTGTATATACTGGATACTCTTAAACTCACTACGGGTGTCCACAGCTCCTTTAATTGCATAGATTGCCATTCAATGGATTATGAAACGTATCCACATAATGGTGAATTAAAGCTGGAGCCAATGATGACCTGTATCGATTGCCATGGAGGCGATGAAACCTATGCATCATGGAAGTTTGATGAAATTGAGGAAGAATTTCATAAAAGTGTGCATTATGAAATATACGAAGATCAATTTTCCTGTTCAAAGTGCCACAGTCAACATTATTACCGTCCTGTTGCCAGGGTAAGCTCCAGTTTGCAGGAAATCGTGGAAGCCGATAATGCAATGTGCCTTTCGTGCCATGACGACATGGCAAGGTATCAGTTGGTTTCTGATACTGCCAACCTTCAGGTGGTTCAAATTCATGAGTGGCTGCCAAATCAGGAGCTTCATTTCAGGCGTGTACGATGTATTGAATGTCATACCGAAGTGCAGGATTCATTATTGGTGTCGCATAATATTATGAGAAAGGAAGAGGCTACCAGAAATTGTGTAGAATGCCATTCAGAAAATTCTATACTGCAGGCTTCATTATATCGCTATCAAAACCTTCAGGCTCGTTCAGATCAAACGGGATTCCTTGCCGCTCTCAGTGGAGGAGACAATAATTTATCAAATGAATATTATGTAATTGGGGCTTCACGCATGCCATTTCTGAACCTTATTTATGCAATTATTTTCTTTGCAACTTTAGGCGGAATTGCTATTCATACAATCTTCAGAATTCTAAAAAAATAGATTAATGGGAACGGGAGAAAAACTCTATTTATATCCGGTGTGGTTAAGAATATGGCATGGCATTAATGCTTTATGTATCATAGCTCTAATTTTATCGGGAATTAGTTTACACTATTCAGGCAGAAGCTTTTTTTTAATTGATTTTCAATCAGCAATTACTGTGCATAATTTTGCTGGTTTTCTTCTTTCCGTGAGTTATCTTTTGTTCTTTTTCGGGAATCTGTTTACCAAAAACGGGAAACATTACCGGGTAAAGATTAAAGGTCTCGATCAAAGACTAAAAAAACAAATTAACTACTATGTTTCTGGTATGTTTAAAGGAGAAGAATCACCTTTCCCTGTATCTGAGAAACGTAAATTTAACCCGCTTCAAAAATATTCCTATATTTTTGTAATGTATGTATTCATGCCTATCCTAATCATTACGGGAATTGCTTTATTTTTTCCTGAGGTTATTATAGAACAAATTTTTCAGGTGAGTGGTATAATGGTTACCGCCGTTTTACATGGTATTACCGGATTTTTTGTTTTTATATTTTTACTGGTTCATTTGTATGTGGCATCAATGGGTAAATCTCCCGGCGAAAACTATAAAAGTATTATTACCGGCTGGCATACCTGATTCGATATAATGTGCTGGTAGTTATTAAAGGATTATTT
>JAWLGR010000020.1:0-85531 GCA_041684965.1 Mariniphaga sp. | reverse complement strand
CAGCTGCTTCAGACTGAACGACAAATTGGTCTGTGTAATCCTTTCATATTACCAGGTTTTTAATTATTATATAAACGTACGCTTCGTGGCGTACCAAAGTGCATCAAATGTTTTTCTAAAGAACGAGCTTATTATTTTTGGAATTTTGAAATCAAAGCCTGATATCGTAATCATATTAAACTGTTAAAAATAGTGCACCAAATGGTTATGCTGTATTTATTTTGTGAAAGGATGGTGATAACGCTGTGGAATGATTTAAGAAGGGCAAATTCAGTGAATTATTTTTTTCTTAAAATCTTTTGTTCAAAACTTAATTATATTTGGGGCACAACTAATATGAACCAAATTTTCAGCATCATGAAAAAATGTTGGCTGTTCACCTTTATCATTTTCCTCTTCAATTTTTCTTTTGGTCAAAATACGCTCTATTTTATGGATCATATGCCCCAAAAACAAGCATTCAATCCGGCTTTCATCCCCAAAGTTGATTTTTTCCTGAACCTACCCGGCTTGAATGGAATTTCAGTAAATGCTTACAATAGTGGATTCAACTACAATGAACTGGATCATTTTCTCGATCAGTTAAATAATCCGAGGTATAATCCAGATGAATTTATTCAGACAGTTGGTGAGAGCAACAGGTTTATATCTGAAGCCAAGGCAAACATTTTTGGTTTCGGATTCAAAGTAAATGATGCTTCATTTTTTAGTGCACACATAACTTCAAATCACACAATTAACATAGATGCAGAGTCGGATATAGTTTACCTTTTAACCGACTATAATGAAATTGATGAAATTAAATTCCCAATTGTGGTGGATGGTGTAAATTTAATGATGAATAACTATATGAACATCGGGATAAACTATTCACGAAAGTTAAGCGAGAACTTAACAATAGGAATAAGCCCTAACATTAATTATAATCTTGCCGGAATTAAAACCGAAAATTTGTCCTATATTGTTGATATTGAACCTGAAGGTGATTACGATTATAATGAATACAATGAAACATTTTTAGGGGAAGCAGTTCTTGGACTGCCTTTCAATATAAATGAAAATGCAATTTCAAGGGGTGAACTGGATTTGGAACAGGATATTCTCCCTCCAAACTGGGAAGAAGATTTAAAGATTTCAGATTTATTCAAAAACGGAAATTTTTCTGTAACTCTGGGAGCCACATACCAACTAAAAAAATGGAATTTTTCTGCCAGTATTCTCAACTTAGGGTCATCAGGCTGGAAAAGAAATGCATACCGTCTTCTTGGTGATAATGATGTTATTCGGGTTTATGAAGAGAAAGTAAATATTGGAATACTACCCAAAATCTATCTGGGAGCTTCCCGTCAGTTTTCTCCTCGTTGGAATTATGGTGTCATGTTTGAAAATACTTTTTTTAAAGGGAAATCATTAGCAGCAGCTACCTTGTCGCTTAACGGAGCAGTAGGGAGGTTACTTTCCACATCATTCAGTTATACAGCGGGCTATAAGTTTGATAATTTTGGATTAGGATTAAGGCTTCGATTCTTTCCGGGAATGGACCTGTTTTTTGTTACAGACAATGTTATTCAGGTGCTGAGTTATAAAAAAGCCTACCGGATGTCAGGTGCAGTTGGAATTAATTTTGCCCTTGGAATAAAAAATTATCTGGAACCTACCCGAAGCCAAAATACAGGACCCTCTGAAATTTAACCGGATTTTGTTTGCAATTGAAATTTTGATAATGGAAACAAAACCAACAATTTGTTTGTACCCTTTTGATTTCTCTGAACCCAACTGGGCTTGAACCAGTTAACACCTGATTATGTGTCAGGTTATCATCAAAAAAACTTTTTACAAGGCAATTGCAATCGCAGTTGCCTTTTTTCTGTATTACCATAAGATAAAATGTGCCCTGGTTGTGTTCACTGTGTTACGTTTTACGCATTTTCTTCCGAGAGTAAAGAAAATGTACCAGTTGGGAGAGAAAGTGGCTGAAATGACAGCCTACAAACTCATATATCCAATAAAAAGCTCGGACATACCCACGGTGTACCTGTTAACTTGTTAGTGCAAGGATGGTGATAACGCCGTGGGCTGGTTTTTTTGTATTACATTTCTAACATAAAGCTTTTAAGACCGCTCAGGGTCTGTTTGTTTTTGCTCTATAGTCATTTTGTGTATTCTATGGTTTTATCTCTATCGGAGTATATTCTCTTCAGAGGAATGCTTGTCATCAAATAGTTGGGACTTAAGCTCAGCTACCCGCTTTGCTTCCACCTTGGTTTGTTTAATATGCCCATAATTCATCGCAAGATAGATAAGGGGGCTGTACATATTGCCCAGTAAGCGTATAAGCACCGAAGATATGCTGTAAAACTTTTTCCGTGCACCCGTTTTGCCTATCTGCAATTCATAGCGACTCATATTTTTGGGTTCAAACACTACCGTGTTATGGTCATAATATCTCCAATCAGTTGTAGTAAGGCGATTTTCCTTTTTTAAATCTTCATATACTTTGGTGCCCGGATAGGGCGTCAAAACATTGAATGACACCGTACTGATCTTATTTTTAACAAGAAATTTCACCGTTTCATCAAAAATTTCCTTTTTGTCACTATCCAGTCCAAACACCATAGAAGCATGAATCAGAATGCCCATCTTTTTGATCTTTTTCAATGAATCTTCCAATTGCTTTATTTCTTTGATTGATTTTTTAAACGACTTTGATTGCTCTTCTCCGATGCTCTCTATTCCAAGAAACAGCGCTTTGCATCCACTATCGGCAGCCAATTGCATAAGCTCCTTATCTTTTACCAGCAAGGAAACCGAAGCCTGTCCCCCCCATTTGATGTTTAAAGGCTTAATGGCTCTAAACAATTCTTTAGCGTATTTTGGATCGCCTATAATGTTATCATCTAAAAATATAAAATTTTTGGACCCTGATTCTTTGATATCCCGCAATACATTTTCTACAGGAATATGCCGGATTTTTTTGCCAAAAAGATCGGTTACACAACAAAAGTCACAATTATAAGGACAGCCGCGAGTTGTTGTGATGGGAATTAGATTAAACAACCTCCTTTGTCTAATGGAACTAAAGTCTTTCGGGACATACTTGCTTAAATCCGGATCAGGATCTGTATAAGTTTGCTTTAGCTCGTTATTTTCAAAATCTTCAAGCACTATCGGCCAAACGCCTTCGGCCTCTCCTTTTACAACACAATCTGCATGCTGAAGCGCCTCATCAGGCAAAATAGTAGGATGCACACCACCAAGCACTACTGTTCTTCCTCTTTTTTTAAATTCGGAGCACAGTTCATAAGCCCTGGGAGCATTTGCTGTCATACAACTGATTCCAACCAGATCGCATTCCTGATCAAGATCAATATCATCGGTCTCTTCCTCAATGGTAGTAACTTCATGTTTAGCTGGAGTTAAGCCTTTAAGAATATAAAGTGCGAGTTGAGGCATCATAAGCTCCTTATTCGTCCTTTTGTTGCTATCAATAGCAGGAGAGATTAAAAGAATTTTCATAAAAATAATGCTAAATAATACAATTACACGTGAAGGATATGCTCTCTAATATTGATGTAAGTTCACATGAATATATTTCAACCATATCTCTTACTTAGAATCGTCATATTTAATTATTTATCCGTTTGCAAATATTTACAAATAATAAGAAAAAAAACAGTTCAAGTTAACCACTTAACACTGAATAACCCAAAAAAATTCAAAATAAATTTTACCTCATGCTTTACCAGCACTTCAATGCATCAAATCTTAAATTTTTAATAATGATTACAGACAAATCAAACGGCAGACTAGCTGAAATAAAAGCTTTTGCCAAAGAAAACAATTTGCTGGAAAACTTCAACAACACATTTTCCAGACTTGAAAGCTACTCAGCTAAAGGATACACAGTTACCCCTTACAGCGATTTTACTCCACTCAGTATGAAATTCTCCATTACTGACAAATAGAAACAAAATATTTACGATGGATTTGAAAATGGTGGCGGACCATTAAATTCGAGACCTCAATGAAAATGGGGGGAGAAAAAATGGGAATCAGTGATCACTTATTTTCTGATTCAATTTGCTTTGAATCACCATATTCCCAGATCTCTGCAATTTTTCCGTTCTCAAATTTTTTAAAATGCATCATTTCAAATTTTACTGTATCTTCGCGATATTCCGCGGTTCTGAAAAACCTGGTAGCTACCCAATCCCCCTCAGCAATCTGATTAAAAATTGTATCTACTTTGTACATTCCATTAGTCAGGTATTTACGATGACTCTCCCTGTTCCATGTATGCCTGCTCTTTTCGTTTTGACCAAAAAAATTTTCTGTCAGGATAGAATCAATATTTTCTGGTTTCAGTTCATGGTACCTGGTAGCAACTTCTTTATTTTTTCTGGCAGTATCTTCATTAGTAATATCAATCTTTTTCTGACATGACATTGTTACTCCAAATACTAGGAGCAACGAAATAAATAGTCTTGTTTTCATATCTCTTTGGTTTTAAAATAATTCGACTAATCAATTTACAACAACTCCTCGACAAATACAAATTTCAAGAAAGGGTTTAAATGGTGCGTATAAAAGATTGGTTATTTGTTAAAGGTTTGACGATTGTATTTTAATAGTACCCAACTTGAGGGGACTATTATAAAGTACCCTGAAATTATTTCAGTTTCTGCAGTTATATGTTGCATTTTTTTAGTTGTGCCTGATGTCCATATAAACATACAAAGCATTCAAAAACCTTCAAAATACCCCTGACCTCTGAAATCCAATTTCCAATTTCATAATTCTGATAAAATGATAATAGACAACTCAAACGGTAGATTGGCTGAAATAAAAGCCTACGCCCTCACGCTCCTTGAGCGCTTCAATGGCTACATTGGCTTTAAAAGATGCTGAAAATAATTGTGGTCATAATTATTAATTTACGCCTAATTTGAATAAAAATGTACTTCTCAAAATTGTTTTATATCGTATAGATTCATAAATACTTTCGTTTATAAGCATTTTGAAGTTAATCATAAAAGTTTGTAAGTAGCTACAAGCGACTACTAATATATTAATTCATTCAACATCATATTTACTATTTTCCCATTTAAAAAAATTAGAATTATTCAATCATTTTCTAATCATCAAATTATGGAATTACGTCACGCTCAGCGTAAGCAGGCTAAAATTAAGCTTGCCCTGCAAGGCCCATCCGGGTCTAATCAAAATATTAACACAAATAAACTTTCAGGAAATGGAATTAATTAAAGTAAATGCATTAAAACCTGTTTCTCCAACACTTGAATTTGCTCCCGTTGCAGAAACTTCAGACATTCATTTTATGGCAGCGAACACAAAGCCGGTAACATTATCTGAGCTTCAGCAAAGACACACAATTCCTGTGTTTGCAAAGAATAATGAAAATACAATTTCACATCAGGAATTGATTGAAACTGTAGCGTTGGTAACGGAGAAAATCTTCGGTGGAAAAACCATTTTAAAGCCTGCTGTGAGGGTTTCACATCCCATCAAGGGGAAATATTCCATCTGCTGTGGGTAAGCCTGCAAAAGAGCTCCTTGAGCACGAGAAAACCCTTTACTATGAGCGTATGGCATTTGCAATGGAAATACCTTCCATCAATGGAAATATTGCCTCAAATGCCATTAATTTAACTGTGGGAGGTGTAAGAGCATACAACCTTACAAACCTTCATTCACGCAAGGCTGAAGAGCATTTTAAACTGTTTATTGGATTCCAGAATAAGGTTTGCACAAATCTATGCATATCAACTGATGGATTTGAATCTGAAGTGAAGGTGCGAATGTTGCTGAACTGTCTAAGTTGATCTTTTTTTTGAATTTGTAGGAAGAGTGAATTTTATTTAAGAAGGAAGAAGAAATTACTAATCTTGTACTACAATAGCAATTCATTTGAAAAAATAATTATGAGTAATTCGAAGGATGATCTCAAAGATATCAAATGGGAAGAACTTCATTTCTAAATTTGGTAATAGATGAAACGATAGAATCGGGTAATGAAGATTTTGTTCCAACCTACATTCGATGTTTCGGAAAAAAATGCCAATGAATAATTGAAACAGCAATGAATATTGATTCAGATGAAATTCATTGGAGGTGCACCAATTGTGCAAAGGGAGGTGTGATTTCGAATATCTTCGGAGACTAACCAAGATGTAAGACAGAGAGATTTAATTTATACGGAGCAGTAACTTTTCTCCAACTTTTCATCGCTCCCTTAACGCAGAGTTCAGAGGAACCTTTATTGCGGTATAGGAAGGCATGGTGAGGATAGATGTGTGAATCATGTAATAATTCCCGGAAATTGTATAACGCTTCACTAGACAAACTACCCTATTTTTGAATTGTATAATTGGAGAATAAAAATTATACATAATACTCAAACTCACAAAAAATAAAATTATGTTTCATCACGTAAAAGAATTACAGTTCAATGCAAGGGTATCTAAACCCGATGTGCGTTTTGCAAAATTACTCCTTGAACAATTTGGCGGTCCCAATGGGGAACTAAAAGCAGCCATGCAATATTTTGTTCAGGCATTCGGCTGTCGAAAAGCATACCCTGCTGAATATGACATGCTCATGGATATTGCAACCGAAGAATTTAGTCACCTTGAAATTGTTGGTGCAACTGTTCAAATGTTACTCACTGGCGTAAACGGTGAACTGAAAAATGCTGCTGATGAATCTGACTTGACCAAAATGCTGGATGGAAAAGCGGCAAAAGAAAATTACATACACGACGCAATGATAAATCCGCATTTTTTTATTGTCAGCGGAGGAACACCCACACTTACCGATAGTGTTGGCAACCCCTGGAGTGCTACATACATTATGGGAATGGGAGATTTAACAGCGGATCTTCGTTTAGATATTGGTGCAGAAACAAGTGCAAAAATGGTTTATGAGAACCTGATGAAATTTACAGACGATGCTTTAGTACTTGAATCCCTGCGTTTTTTAATGACCAGAGAGGTTGCACACTTTCAAATGTTTCAGGCAGCATTAGACAGTATTCAGCCAAACTTTCCTCCCGGCATTTTACAAAGCGATCCGAAATTCAGCAACAAATATTTCAACATGTCGAAAGGCGAAGAGTTTAAAGGTGCCTGGAATAAAGGCAAAAGTCCGGAGATGGGCGAAGAGTGGCAGTTTATAGCCAATCCACTTGAGCATGTTGAAGAAACCAATGGCTTACTGGACGAGAAAGTTAAGGGAACACAGAGAACAGAAGATACTGTTCAAAAAACCAATAAGTCATTAAGTGCTGAGCGGAAAGCAATAGTCGATGAAGCAACACTTCCTGAAAATGGTGTTATGAGTTGGTCAGTTTATGAAGAAGAAGCTGAAGCCAAATCAAAACCGGCAAATTAAAAACAAATAATAATAAATTAACCCGCTTCAGAAGCCTCCCCTTTGGGGGAGGTTATTGGGGCTAAAAATAAAATTAATATGAGAACAGGTAAATCTTTATTAGGAGCACTTGCAGGACTTGCCATTGGAGCAATAGCAGGTATTTTATTCGCACCCGAAAAAGGGTCACAAGCACGCAAACAAATCATGGATAAAAGCAATCATTACGTGGATGAAGTAAAATCAAAATTCAATGGTTTACGAGATTCACTAACAGAAAAATTTAAAAGTACTAAAAAAGATGTTGAAAGTTTAGCGAAAAAAGGAAATGCAATAGATGTGCTAAACTCACTCATCGTTATCAACAACGATAGAATAGAAGGTTATGAAACTGCATCAAAAGAAACCGAAGAACCCGATTTAAAAAAATTGTTTACACAATTCATTTCAACCAGTCAAAAATGCAAACAGGAATTGGTTCGTGAGGTAAACACATTGGGTGGCGTAGAAGCCGAAGGCACAAAGGTTTCAGGAAAATTCTTTCGTGTATGGATGGATGTCAAGGCAGCGCTCAAAGGCAAAGACCGCAAAACAATTCTCAACTCTTGTGAGTACGGGGAAGATAAGGCATTAGAAACTTATAATAATGCATTAGGGAATGATCATTTAAGTGTAGACCAACGAATCATGATTAACTCCCAAAAAACATTATTAAAAGCCGACCACGACCATATAAAAGTATTGCGCGATGCATTGGTTGTTAAATAGATAAGCAAAACCAATAAATAATAATTTATCTATTACGAAGAAGTATAACTCAAAACACAATGAACAATCTTTTTAAAGGATTACTTGCAGGTTACGGAGCAATGAAATTAGGCGGTGGATGTTTCGGAACTATTGTGGTTTTTATTATAATCTGGCTTATTCTGGGACAATGCAGTTAATTGATAAAACAGATCATTATGTCAGACTATAATGGTGTAATGATGCAGTATTTTCATTGGTACACTCCTGCTGATGGGAAATTGTGGAAACAATTGGCAGAAAATGCAAAGACACTGGCTGAAGCCGGAATAACTGCTGTTTGGTTACCACCAGCCTATAAAGGTGCAGCGGGGGGCGATGATGTCGGATATGGGGTTTATGATCTCTTTGATCTGGGGGAGTTCGACCAGAAAGGGTCGGTTCGCACCAGGTATGGAACACGTGAAGAGTACCTGGCCGGCATTAAAGCCGCACAAAAGGCAGGTCTTCAGGTTTATGCCGATGTAGTTTTTAATCACAGGCTGGGTGCCGATGATTCCGAAGAGTTTAAAGCCACCCCTTTTAATCCTCACAACAGAAACGAACCAATAGGGGAATTGCAGGATATCAGGGCCTGGACACATTTTAATTTTCCGGGACGAAAAGATAAATACTCCAGCCTAAAATGGCATTGGTGGCATTTTAATGCAGCCGATTTTAACGCGTTCGAAGATAAATCGGATGTCGTTTACCTGTTTGAAGGGAAAAAATTTGATGACAGTGTAGACCTGGACAAAGGGAATTTTGATTACCTGATGGGATGCAATCTCGACATAAATAATCCCGATGTCCAAAAAGAACTGTTTTATTGGGGAGAATGGTACCTTGAAACAACGGGGGTTGATGGTTTCCGTTTTGATGCCACAAAACATGTAAAATCTTATTTTTTTCTTGAATGGCTGGAACATATTCGCAACCACAGCGGCCGAAATCTGTTTGCCGTTGGTGAATACTGGTCGGAGCATAGTGCGGCTCTGACGAACTTTCTTAAAGTAACCGATGGGAGCATGATGCTTTTTGACGTGAACCTGCATTACAATTTTGCGCGTGCCGGCAAAGAAGGCAAAGACTTTAACCTGCAGACAATTTTTGACAATACCCTTGTTAAAGATCATCCTACCCATGCAGTAACAATTGTCAGCAATCACGATACCCAGCCGTTGCAATCCCTCGAATCAGTGGTAGAAGCCTGGTTTACACCTTTGGCATATGCACTGATCCTGTTAAGGAGAGATGGATATCCATGCATTTTTGCAGCCGATTATTATGGGGCACATTATAAGGACACGGGCAAGGATGGAAATGAGCATGAGATCTGGATGGATTCTCATCAATGGTTGATTGACCGGTTCTTGTATGTTCGGAAAGAATATGCATACAGTGACCAGTACGATTATTTTGATCATCCGGACTGTATTGGCTGGACACGTAGGGGAAAAGAAGGAACACAGCTCGGAATGGCTGTTTTAATCAGCAATGGAGACGAAGGGTTAAAACACATGGAAACAGGCTCACCTGAAACCACTTATATTGATATTACCAAACATGTTGAAGGCACTGTAACTACAAACAAGGATGGATGGGGAGAGTTCCGCTGCAAAGGTGGATCTGTTTCTGTTTGGGTACCAGAATGAATTGCAGAAATGAAAGCATTTATTAAAAACTGCCTCGAAATCCCAGGCATTTATGGATTAATGCCAAATCAGTTGCAAACAATAAAACATACTTTATTTTATCAATGCTGATTTATCTCATGAACCGGGTAAAATATGAAAACGATGTTGTACAACTTTTTAAATCATTAATTGCCAAATATCCTAACATTTACCCTCCAGCCATGGGATTTCCTAAAGATTGGAAAAAAGACCCCCTCTGGAAATAATTTCAAGCAGGCTATTGGTCTGAATAAAAATCATTGGTATGTCAGCAAATAAGACTTTCCAACTGGCAGATTTGTTAGGAAAAACAGATGGCTGGTCAAGCTTAACAATTATTTTAAAATTACCTTTTCATTGGCTAAAATAGTGCTTTCAATAGAATTAAATACCCTCAGTCTGTAATGATTATAAATAAACCAACATGATACAATTTATCACATAAGATTATTATTTTAGTATAAAGAAAAACTGAATCGTTTATGAACAAGCTTTGCCAAACCTTTATACTACTCTTTGTCGTTTCTGTATTATCTGCTCAGGATGTCATTTATACCATAAGTGGTGATTACAATGGTGGGAAAACTCCTCTAGATTCAATAGTAATTGATAATATAACGAATGGATCAAGTATTTCATTCACAGATTTACCTGAGCATGATTATTACCAAATCAATATTACGAAGAATTCGTACTGGGGAACAGTGAGTGCATTTGATATTAAAGAATCATCCATTTTTAAGGAACTAATTAACACTCCGGGATTTTTATCAGTTTCATATGGTGGCCATTCACCTGGTATTGCAAAAGTATCGGTATTAAATGTTAATGGGCAGGTACTTTACAGGCAAGACAATCTGAATTTAATCCCAAACCATGCTTTACAGGTAAATGTTGGAGCAGCAGGTATGTATTTCGTAAAAGTAGAATTGCCACAGCAGACTAAAACCTTTAAAATTGTTGGTAATTCAATACAAAGTGGCTACGATGTAAAAATAAATGATGGCCCGAATATTAAATCTAGTATTTCAGCAACTGTCAAAGGTGCAACCATAATCGGCAAAGGGAATTTTAAATTTGAAGAAAATGATAGTATCCGGATTTGGGCTTTCAGAAAAGACATTTTTGCCTTGCCAGAACAATCAAGGATCAAACATTCAGATGATATTAACTTTGCATTTAAAAACATCTATTATTCTGATATAAATGAAATGGCTTATCCGGATTCTGTCGGTGAAATTGTTCCTTTTTTGATTGAAACCGATACGATGTACTGCAGAAAAATTAATGATGAATATATATTTCAAGGCGATATTATTTTAAGTGAAGAACTTTTCACAAGCGATTCCCTGAAAGGTGCTTGGTTAGTTAACTTTTTATATTTTAATCCTTTAATTTATGTAGGAGAAATCTGGCCGGATGCAAAGGTGTATTATATTGTTGATAAATCACTTGAAAATGATGAAAGATTAAGGAACGCAATTCTTTATTGGAATTATAACAGTCCAGTAGAATTTGTTGAAAGAAAAGCTGAACCTAGATATGTAACGTTCTATAAACATGAAAGTCTATGTAGTTCTAATATAGGAATGCAACGATTAAATGTGAGCAATAGAATTTCTGTTCCTGATTGGGCAACTTATGGGCATATTATGCATGAAATGGGGCATACTGCAGGATTAATTCACGAACATAGCAGGTCTGATAGAAACGATTTTGTTATAATTAATAAAGAGTGTTTTGTCATGAATAAGGTTGATTATCAGAGATTTTCATCAAGCATTAATATTGGATCCTTTGATTTTGAATCTATTATGTTATATGGAACTTCCAACAAAAATAATGACGACAAGTGTCAAGACATTGTAAAAAAGGATGGATCAAAAGTTGAAGTTCAAAGAAGTTATCTTTCCTATTGGGATATTAAAACCCTTGAAGCATTGTATGGTTACACTTCTTCATGGAAACCTAAAGTGGGTGTAGATTGCAAATTCATGGAAAAGTCCTGGATAATAACGGGTAATATTATTAATAAAGGAGCCAACAATGTCACTGAAAAGGCCATTGCATGGAAAAAAGTCGGAGATTCTAATTTTAATTATAAATATTTTAATGTTGAAAACGATGATTTTAGTATAACTTTAGATGACTTAACGTGTGGAGAATATCTTTATTATGCTATAGCAACAAATAGTGAGGGTACATCAACAAGCAACATTCGAAGCAAATATATTCTTCCTAATGTTTCATTCCATATCTCTGATATCAATGAAAATTCTGCAAAGGTAACACTGGAAGTTGGAGACGATGAAGCATCCTGCATAAATTCAATACATTACGTTCTATTTAGATCCTTGGAAGATGCCAAAAACAAGAAGAATTTTTTTAAAACATCTGGAGAAATTAAATTTAATTCTAATTCCCACTCAATAACTTTTTCTGATTTAAATCCTGGTAACACCTATTTTTTGTGTGTTTATATGAAACCCAGTGGTTTTGAAAATGGAATCTATGATGATGATATTTTTGAATTTAAAACTGGCTCCGGCACAACAACTGGTACATTCGCAGACAATCGTGACGGAAATGAATACAACTGGGTAAAAATTGGTGACCAGACATGGATGGCAGAAAATTTAGCCTACTTGCCTGATGTGTCTCCTTCATCAGTAGGGTCAGAAACTGAAAAACACTATTATGTTTATGGATATGATGGTACTGAAATTATTGATGCAAAAACTTTAGAAAACTATTCTTTATATGGTGTTTTATATAACTACAATGCTGCAGTTGATGCTTGTCCTTCTGGTTGGCATCTTCCATCTCTGGATGAATGGAATTATTTAAAAGATGCTTTAGGAGGAGTTTATGTTGCAGGAGGAAAAATGAAATCAATTACCGGTTGGGAAAGTCCCAATGAAGGGGCAACAAATTCAAGTGGTTTTACAGGACTACCTGGCGGATACAGGTGGTTTGATGGTTGGTTTGTCGGAATAGGAAAGATTGGAAGCTGGTATACGTCATTTAATCCAGTTTCAAATTATGCATGTGGCGAGCTATTACCGTACGATAGTGCTGAAGGAGGAGGTTCAACGTGTGGCACAAAATCATCAGGATATTCAGTTCGATGCATTAAAAATGAAACAACAGACCCTGAAATCCGGCTTGGAAATTATTATCAAGGTGGGATAATATTTTACATTGACGATTCAGGACAGCATGGTTTGATTGCTGCTCAAACGGACCAAAGCACAGGGATAAATTGGTATAATGGAACCTATATAGTTACGGGCGCCTCCGGAACTACAATTGGGACTGGTAAAATCAATACAGATGCAATTGTTTCCTCGCTGGGAGAAGGAAATTATGCCGCAAGATTATGCCAGCAATTGACGCTTAACGGTTATTCTGACTGGTTTTTGCCAAGTAAAGAAGAACTTAATTTATTGTTTGATCTCGATTCAGAATATAAGTTAAGCGACAAGGATTATTGGAGTTCAACAGAATCTGGTGGAACTGGTTTTGGTAGTGGTGCATGGTACCGGTCAAAAAGTTTCAGTGGCTATGGCAGTGTAAGCTATTCGGCTGGGGTACGTGCCATCAGGGCATTTTAATATGATTTTTAACTCAACCTTAAAAATTTCCAGGCTAAATAAGGTTGGCCATCTGAAGTGACATTTGAAATATAAAATGGAGTCTTGCAACCATCTAAAACAGGGCGTAACCGAAAAGCCAAATGAGTAGGGCAAAATCTTTAAATTTAACAAAAATGAAAAAATCAATTCTAATCGCGTTTTCTTTCATGGTATTGTTGTTTTTTGCCTGTTCAAAAGATGATGATTTTACTGATCCCGGGAATTTATCAGGGACTGAATGGAAATCACTTTTTGTAGAATTTCCGGAAGAAGAAGAGTACTACATTCTTAAGTTTGTATCAAAAACAATAATCGAATTTTGGATAAAAGAAAAGGAAGGCGATCTTTATAAAGAACGGACTGGAATTTATACACTAAATGGAAAGACTATTACTATTGATCTTGGTGATGACGACCTTGTTTCAGGTATAATTGAAGGTAATAAAATAAACTTCATCTACGATGGTGCCATTATTGTTTTTGTTAAACAATAACTTATTTGTTTTTAAAAATGATATGAAAAAATATTGTACCATAAAGCTGCAACATAATGATAAAATTCATCTGCATTTTCCTTTTTCTTTTCGCTATAACCATCTTGTCTGCAAACGAGATTATTATTTCGTTTCAACCTAAAGATAATACTGCAACAATTGACAGCATCCATGCAACCAATCTTACTAAAGGGCAGACAGTTAAGTTGAATTCCGGAGAATCACTTTTAATTGCGCCGGCCACCTCAAGCGATTTAATAAAAATTAGTGATATCAGTAAGGGCTATTTGTATCCGAATCCTACAAATGGATATACAACACTCAGTTTTAACACTGCATAAAATGAGAAAGTTTATATATCAATATACGATATGGAAGGGAAAATACTGCTCAGTAAAACGCAACCCCTGATTCAAGGCAACCACAGGTTCCAACTTTGTTTCCCTAATCCTGGATTGTATTATGTAACTGTTCTGACAAATGATGGCACACTGAGTTACAAAGCTGTTTATACAGGCAGTAACCAGCAATTGAGTGAAATTCAGTATTTGGGTAGTGATGGATTCATGCCGGTTAAAGACCAATATAAAAGTGCTCATACAGAAAAATCACTTGATTACTCGGAAGGAGATGTGGTGCACTATACTGTTTTTTCAAGAGGTAATATCACAGTTATTTCAGATGAACCTGCAACCACTAAAGCCATTGAAGTGGAATTTTATGAATGTAAGGATCCAGATGACCGGAATTACAAAATAGTGAAAATAGGGACACAGTGGTGGATGGCCGAAAATCTGGCATATCTACCATCAGTTTCTCCCTCGACTACTGGTTCTTACACCAATTCACGTTATTATGTTTATGGCTATCAGGGATATGATGTTGAAGAGGCAAAAAAAACACAGAGTTTTAGGGATTATGGGGTATTATACAACTGGCGAGCTATTATGAAAGGTGAGGCAAGTAGTAATACAAATCATAGTGGAGTAAGAGGAATATGCCCTTCAGGATGGCACTTGCCAAGTGATATTGAATGGAATGCATTTAGAGATAATTTGATCGCAACTGGCTACAACTATGATAGGACCAAAAGTAATAATAAAATTGCTAAATCATTGGCCTCAAATTCTGATCTTTGGTACACTGATTTTTCTATAGGTTCTATTGGAAATAATTTATCACTCAATAACAGAAGTGGTTTTTCATCTCTTCCTGTTGGTTATCGCAGCGACATTAGTGGTTTTATCTACATTAGATTTTACAGCTACTGGTGGAGTTGCACAGAGTATTCTCACCACAACTTGGCGTGGGCAAGATATTTATTTTCTGGTGATGTATTCTTAAGCCGGGAATATATGTTCAAAAATGAGGGTCTCAGTGTTCGATGTGTAAAAAATTAGCAAATTTTGTTAGATATTATTCATTAGAAAACTTTATATGGTAATAAAAATTCTTTCTATAACAACAAGGAGTTAACTGGTTAAAACAATTTAATTTTCTTTGATAAATTTTTTTACCACACTGTTATCTTTTGTCATAACCCGAATAATATAAATTCCATTTGGTAAATTAGAAATATCGACATTGGTTGACATTCCTTTCACTTCAGAATTTTTAACGACCTTTCCTGAAGAATTAAATACCTCCAAAGTTCCAGATTTCAACCCTTGTATTGTGATTTGATCTTTTGCAGGATTGGGATAAACAGTGAAATCATCCTGCACGACAGGCATATTATCATTAATACCGGTTGTAATTCCATTTTCATTGAATTTAACTATGCCGGAATTCCATGTAGCTAACCATTTATTTCCATGCTCATCTATAGTAACTTTTCTAATACCGTCATTCGGGAAACCGGAATTTTCGCTATCATAAACTGTCCATGTAGTCCCATCAAATTTTACAAGTGCTCCAACTGACCAGTATGATATTGCAAACCAGATATTACCCATTTTATCTATTGCAGTAGAATGAACGCCGTAGGGCAAACCCGAATTAGTGGGAGTATATATTGTCCAATTTTCATCGTCAAATTTTGCTACTCCTCCCGGATGCCCGGAGTCCCAATCTTCTCCAATTCCAAACCATTTATTGCCCTGTTCATCCATTGTGATTGAGATAATTCCGCCATTTCCATTATAATAAGGTATAATGGACTCCGATAATTTGTATATAGTCCAACGAAGATTGTCATATTTAGCAATTGCTGTTTGGGTTGAAAACCATTTATTTCCCTGGTCATCTATTGCGACTGAGGAAACCCAGTTGTCGGGCAAGTCGGAATTTGAGCTGTTATAAGTAGTCCAATTGCTGTTGTCAAATTTTGCTACTCCTCCACCCCTGGTACTAATCCATTTATTTCCTGATTTATCAAGAGCAAGTCCTGATATGTCATTATTTGGCAGCCCGGAGTTAGAATCGTTATAAAGCGTCGATTTAAATTTTACTAATCCTCCCCCACCAGTACCAACCCATTTATAATCGAGGGCATCTACAGCAATTGTGGTTATGTCATAATTTCCGGGGGGTAACGCTGAATTGATGCTGTCGTATACGGTCCAGTTTACATCGTCAAATTTTACTACTTTTCCATAAGCTAGACCAAACCATTTATTGCCCTGCGCATCAATCGCTACAGATTGAACCTGATTATGAGGCAACCCTGAATTTTCTGTATTGTAAATTTGAAATTTTTGAGCTTGCGATTGCAACATTGTTAAGCTACATGAGAAAATCACACATAAAACGATTTTATGCTGCCATGTTACTGTTTTCATATGTCCGGATTTCAAAGTATCCAGCTTTTTTATAAAATCCGGATTTCCAGCTTTAAAATTCTTTTTCATAATTGTGTTTTTAAGATTAAATACCTTTTTGTCTGAAATAAAATTAAATCATTTATTTGACGAATAAAATACCCGAAACCGGGTATTTTATCCAATAGAAAAGAAGAACAAGGAAATTATTCAGATGAGGTTAAATACCTGTGCAAAATAGGTGCAATCGTAATTTGATTTACAACCCAGTTTGCGTTTAATATTTTTGCGGTGAGTGGCAACGGTTTCAAATGAAATAAAAAGTTCTCTGGAAATTGCTTCATTTGTAAAGCCAAGCGCAAAAAATTTAAGCAGTTCCTTTTCACGTTTAGTCAGAGAATCAAATAAATGTTGATTCTTTAGCAGATGTGTGTTCGGTTAATATCCTTTTAGTTTTTTCGGCCATTCCAGGAATTGAGTTAACAGGAATTGCCATCGCTATTACAAGAATTGGATTTCCTTTATTATTTTTCAACCACACTTTCATTCCGGTAAAATAACCTGAAAAATTGAATTGTGAGATGTTCTAACCTCATGGAAAAGCGAAATAATTTCATCGGTGTTGTTATGTCGTAACAATTCAAACAATATAGGTATATATTCAGTTGAGTCTTCAGCTTTTAAAAATCCCGCAGGATAATATACCTCAATCTGCTGAAGTTCTTCATTTGTTACACCAAAAATATCCCGACCCCTTTTTGACAAGTATTTCTCGCTAAAATTATCTGCACCAAATATTAGGAAAAGTACCTACATTGTCTGTATCTCTTTCTAGTGACAAGAAAACAGGCTGGTCAATTCATACTTAAAATAAAATTATGAACTATCTGAACATTGGAAGCAACCGATTTGCCCAGGTTGGCAGCCAGGACTTCTATTAATACAACAAGGTGGAGATGAGGGTGCTGATAGAATATTTGTATCCCTCTCTTTAATTTCCTTTGGTTTTCATCGAATAACTTTTTGCTTAAAATTAAACGAAATGATTTTCATTTATGCATGAATCTGGCAGTCAAGAGGTCACCGGTTAGAATAAACTTAAATGATATTTTTTAGGGCTCAACTGTGCCTTAATTACTAAATTGTTATGGGCTGGTTTTTTTTATTCAATTTTCTTGGTTTTGCTTCACTATCAGCCAAATGAGCTATGGAAAAGAAAATTAATTTTTCACAATATCCTTTTGAAATCTTTGTGCAATGGATGCTCCAATTATTGCAGGAACAGCATATATAGCGTAGAAAATGAATTCAATTGGGAACAAATTGTGCGATGATGAATCAACAAACATTTCAAAAATTGCCAATATAGGGAAAAGTGCCATCGTAGCTAAACCAATTTTCCAACTTGTTAACTTACTCAATAATTTCATACCAAAACCGCTTAAAAGTAACAGGACAAAACTCCAAATTGAAATTCCTTCAATTCCGGTCCTAATCAGGGGAAACAATGGAGAATCGTACTGTTTTAAATTTGGCAGAAAAAATATTGGAAGCACTATAGAAACAATACCTAAAATTGATGCCAAAAAATAAAACCAAAATACTATTGTTTTCATGACTATTTATTTTTTTCTTACTCATCTGGTTTTTCAGTACCCCGTTTTTTAAAATGGTCGCTAGTCTCCATTTGTAAAAATAAGCTTTATAACAGTTCTAACTGTTAAGACGTGTCAATGTAGGAATTCGGTTTTTCTGTTGTCTGTTGTTCTTAAACCTGCCCATTAAATTGATGTAAGTTCACACGAATATCTCTTAGAAATTATGAAAGTTAATCATTTTATACTGAACAGTTAACTAAAATTTTAAAAACTTTCTCTAAATCAGCCCTTTGAATTGTAAAATCTCAAATTTAAAAGGATAATATACCACTCAAATCGCAGGCTTGATGAGATCAGAACCTGTGCCAAAGAACACGACTTGCTGGAAAGTTTCAATGAAACTTATTCCAGGTTGGAATACATTAAGTTAAAGGGCACACTGAGGGAAAGCTGGTTCTATATGATGGTTTTATATTTGTTCTGCTAAATCAATGGCAGCTATATACTTTGGATTTCACCTGCCCCCACTGGTGCTATTGGCAATAACTTATTTCTAAATAATATAAGTGGGTTTTCAGCACTTCCAGGTGCTTTTGTCTCCACGCTAATGATTTATTCGAAGAAATTGGATATTAAGGTGCCTGGTGGAGCACTACTGAATATTTTTTTTATGATGCCGCAGCTATAAAGTATTTGGATACATACTCACCTCATTTCAACAGTGAAAAGGTATATCAGTATTAGGGATATGGTTATAGTGTTCGTTGCATCAAGGATTAAGTTCAACAATTGAAAACTAATTTTAAAATTATAAGGCAATTGCATCAGGCAGTTGCCTTCATGATAAAAATCTCAACAATAAAAATGAAATTAATTCTTTATAACTTCGATTTTATTAAATTTTTAGTAACAATATTCCTGGTTTTATTTTTATCTATAATGTACAATGTGATCTGATTTCTATCACCTCGGTACAGGCCATTCATGAAACTACAATCAGATATAGCTTCTTCAATTTGTATTAAAGAACGACCGTCACCAATAATATTCATTGCATGAATATTATTAATTTTTCCAGGTTGGGATTCTTTCCCATATCCCCTACCACCAACCAATATTGCATTGTGCCCTCCTTCGAATATTACTCCATTGATAAATACATTATTGATGCTGGCTGCATCGTTTGCCCTGATAGCAACAGCACGTGTTGAACTTTCGCAAAAAATATTTGTAATGTATATATTCTCTGTATCATCTTCCGGTCCCTTCCATTTTCTGGATGTTACCATAGTACCATTCAATGTTCCTCCTTCTATATTTTCAGAGAATAAACCAAGCGTTGATAAGGCAATAAAATCGTCTCCTGTTTTTCCTGAAATATTATCAATCCGAAAATTCTTACAACCATGTCGGAGATTTATCCCATCTCTGTTTCTTACAAGTTGTTTTTTGTCATCTATAATACTTTTTTCAGGATTATTGATTCTAATATTTGAAAGCTCAGCATTTAAAACTCTTTCATGGCTGACAGCCCAAGCATGAGTATTTTCAATTTTAACATTATTTAATTGAAACCCATCAACATAAGCCATAAGAATCATAATATTACGCCAATCACCTGTCTGTTTTACTCCTTCTTTACCAGCATCTGTTCCATATGTAATCCTCCAGTTGCCGGTTTCTTCTATTTCTTTATCAGGAATTAAACTAAGTTTTTTGTTACCGTCTCCAGTAGCCCGAGGATTATCAGCCCCTTTTAATAATACATCACCCATTCCTATTATACTAATGTTATTATTCCACTCAGGCTCAGTAATACCCATTCCAACATTATCACTACGAAACATATTATCTCTGCACCTATCAGATAATTGAATTGTGCAATTTTCAAGGATGATTTTTATATTGCTCGGCAATAATATAGCACTATCCAATAACCAAATATAAGAACCATTGGAATTATTGGCAGAGATGACTACTTTTCCGGTTATCCCGGAAGCTTTATTGACAGCTGCCTGAATTCGTTCAGTGTCACTTCCTTTAAATTGATTGGGGGTAATAGATAAATATTCTTGTTCTGAACAACCACATGACAAAATACTAAAAATCACAATAAAATAAGCAAATAAATAATTTTGCATGACTAATTAATTTTTATTCGTTTTCAAGTTCCTTATTATAAAACAAATCCTTTCCATTTTACTATTCAGTCCCATAAATCTTAAAATCTTAAATTTTATATAAACATGATTACAGACAAATCAAACGGCAGGCTTAATGAGATCAAGTGATTTTTGATGATGTTCATGTTTTGGAAGTTGCCAGGTGAGCAACAATATTAATAAAGCTGTAACCATTGTTGTTGGCTGCATCCATGAAACGTAGCCAATAATAGCCACTTGTATCGCAATCCAAAGAAGGATTATTATCCCGCAAACAAAAGTTGCTTTGCGTGCTATACGGAGTTGCCTGTATACAGCGATACCAGAAAAAAGTGCTAACCCTCCAATAACAATAAAAAGAAATAAACTGGGAATAAAATAATCAGAAAACGGACTGCCCTCCAACCATTCGACAGGAATATTCTTTGCTCCTGCCATACCGTAATAACCACCCCCAAATGCATTTACAGCTAGGAGTATAAGTATTGAACCTAAAATATAACGTATTAATTTTTCTGCAGAGCACTTAAGTGGTATGTTCATCATATTTTGTGTTAAATTACTTACTCGGAATAAATTGTAAACTATTCATTAGTAGAATGCTTAATAAATAAAAACGCAAACAAAATTACATAAAATCTTTCCTGCCAACATACAACAGTACTTCAATACTAAATATTTTAAATTTTTTGCTATTATGATTATAGATGATCCCAACGGCAGACTGGCTGAAATCAAAGCATTTGCCAAAGAAAACAACTTGCTGGAAAGCTTTAACAACACCAGCTTTTTCTGTCTCACTTTCAGCAGAAAAGAAGCAGGCTGGTCAATTCAAACTTAAATTATTGGTTATGGATTATTTAATAATAGGAAGCAATAACTTTGCCCAGGTTGGCAGACCTGACTTTTATGAAAAGTGCTGTTTTATACCACAAAGCAGGATTGTATCAGAAAAATGTCAGCACACAAATGTAAAGTAATGTATCCGAACTTAAAACGATTACTAACCTCACCCTATAGGGGAAATTTGATAAGGGAGTTAATTTATTAATTATAAGCAATAAAATACCCTGAAGTATTGTATTTTATTTCGATTTGTTATAAATTGTTATCTGCATAAGCGATTAACTCATAAATAGAGGAAAATGAAAACAGCATTTTTTATAATTTTTGTGACATTACTTTTAGGTAACCGTTATTCATTAAGGGAAATTTCTATACCTGAGCCAGAATTTACAGGGATTATCTTACTTGTTAGAAGTGATGATTTAGGTGAACAACTGGAGAAACAAAAGGCTGCTTCTTCTTCCAAAGCAGATATAGGCGCTGCACTTTTTGGAGTTTCCAAAGGGAAAGGAATGAATATGGTAAATGGCATACAGAGCCCGGTTAGGACTGCCGGTGGGGAAAAGATTAGCTTAATAGCGCGTGTGAGGGAAAACGACAGGGATCCGGTTGAGGTAGTTAATATTTTCAGAATGGAAAAAGACATTAAAAAAGAAAGGAGAATTCTTGTTACAGGTACCGTAAACTTCAATCAAACCACCACATTAGACATCGATTTTATTCCTTTTGAGGCTTCTAGGTATGGACAGAGTTCCTATTTAATTGAGTTGTCGGAAATCCCGGCAGGTGAATATGCCATAACTCTTGATGGTTCAAGAGATGTTTTTAATTTGTTTGGTGTAGATTAAACAGGAGAGAACAATGGTTTTATCAGGAAGCTTTTTTTGCTGTTGGTGCTAAAGATAAGGGTGGCACCAATACTTATTTATTCCTTAAGGATCAATGATGGAAAGGGGGAATCCCATCACTTCAACAAAACCTGCCATCAAGGAATTTAAGTAATGTTCAATAAAACCTTCTTCCTCATCTTTTTCTCTTTCGAATTTTGCGGTTTCCGGTTTCTCACTTTTTCCATCAGCTATATCTTCATCCAGCACAAGCGCATTAGCCAGGTATGACCCGACGGTATTCAAGAAGCCATCAGTATCAGGCGATTCAGGCTCGCTTAATTGAATATTGAGATTTTCATAACTCATTCCGAATTCACCTTGAGCCGTACCATTGCTTGTTTCAAAATTCCACAGCAGTTTGTAAATAGTGCCGCTCTCTATTCCAAATCGTGTTGTAAATTCCGTATAATCATTTAATTTGGTTAGGTCCAGAGTATCCAGGCTTCCTGAAACAAGCACAGGTTGATATGTATCTAGCATTGGAATTTTTACCTGTATTTCAAGCAATCCTGCGCCCATCAGTTTTGTGCTGATATCTATTGATGTTTCAGAGTTATTTTCCAATATATTTCGGTTGTTAGTCAGGTTCTTCAAACTAACATTCAGATTATCAGTAGTAAATACACCAGCTTCCTCTCCTCCCTCAGCCATTTCTTCAAAAGTTAAGGATGCATTATTCACGTTGAATTCGCCAATATAAAATGGCATTTTGATATCCATAACCATCGCTTGTGGATTTGGATATACTTTATTATCAGGCTCTTCTTCGGGATAATTGTTGTCTTTATACACATAAGTTTCCAACCCCTCAAGTAAAATCCGGCTGGCAAAAAAACCATTGCCTTTTATAATATCCTGATACTCCAGATTACTTATTAAAAAACGATTTCCTTTGACTGTAAACACCTGGTTTGATTCAGGTGCCTCCAGTAACTGTTTATAGTTATTGTTGAAGGAATAAGAGAAGTTGTTGATACTAAAAAATTTTTCTCTGGTACTCATTCTTACCAGGGCTAATTCTGCCTTATATATATTGTCAGGCAGGGAATAATTGATGTTCTCCAGCCTTACAGCTATGTCATCGGCATGAAAAACCCTACGGCCGGCAAACGAATTACCCTTAGCAATATTCATGTCCGAAACCTGTACATATACCTCAGGAAGGCGGATATCCTGGCGTTGTTCACCAAATCTTTCTACTTCTATATCTCCGTTAATAAAAGCAACCTTGCGAATTGAAAGGCTGGTCAAAAAGTCACTTATAAAAGGATATAAACTTTCGATAGCATTGGCCTCTTCTGCTTCATTTATTGGTGCTTTGGCCAAACTTGCCTTAATATTTGGGTTGTTAACTGCTATGCTGTCTATTTTCAACATTTTGGAAGTTAGTTCAGTAACATCGAGCTGGCTCACAAGCAATTCATGAAGGTTTAAGTGAATTATGGTTTCACTGGTTTCATTTTGCAGTGGTTTTACCGAAAGGTCATTTAGCTGAATACTTCCTTTTCCGTTTTCAATATCAATAGTAAAATCATGAAGGTTTATCAGGTAATTGGCATCATCATTCATTTTCATTCCATGAACTGAACTATTAAAATGTTCAGCGTGCAAAAATCTGTTGTCAGAAAAAGCCGGCGTACTATCCAGCCTGAAGTTGTGAGAGTTCAGATTAAAACTTTCCACTACCAATTCATAATTCTGATTATAGCTAAAATTTTGTAAATCAATTTCCTCTATGTTGATTTGACGTACAAACTCAGGAAGGTTTTCTCCAAGACTAAAAGTAGATAAGTCAATTGATCTGTTGTTTTGCTGCGCGGGTTCCACAGGTTCAAGTTCTTCTTCTACATCCAGCCAGGTAAAAATATTCAGGTTATGCAAAACCAAATTACGAATATTGGCTATACTGTCTGTTCGCAAAGCATTAAGTTCAACATCATTTAATTCAAACTTGCTGTACCCTGCAAAAATCAGGGTATCTTTTACTGTATTTCCACTGTTTAAAAATACCATATTTTCAGATAGCAGACTCAAATCTTCTTCCCGGGTGTCAATATATACAAGGTCAAAATCCAAATTCCAGTCAACACTTCCGGAACGTTTGATTTCAATATCTTTACCTTCCAAATCAATCTGTGAGGCATAGAAGGCACGTGCATCTGTAAATACTTTGTCGGCATCTATCAGAATATCATCACTGTTCAGGTTGAACTCACTGGCTGAGAATAATAAAGTATCAGCACTTTCAATATTTATCATCGTCAGATCAATCTGGTTGAATCGCAGGTCTTTCAGCCGGATTCTGTCAATGTGCTCCTTTAAGTCAGGATAAATATCAAGTTGATTCCATGTAAAAGGTTTTGTTTCCTTGTCATCTCCCTCAGTCCTGACCTTCATCTCCGTCTTGATATTCAGAAGTGAAATACGGTCGATATATAGTTCATTTGTAAGCAAAAATTTGAGCCATGAAATTCCTTCGGCGGATAATTCACCTGCGTCCATATAAACCACAGGTACTTCTTCATCTCTTGCTTTTGAGGTATCAGTTTGCAGTATTATACCCTCCAGAATGATATTGCCCGAAAACAAGGAAATATTGACATCCTCCAGATTTAATGTGTACTGGCTTTCGTCCGCCTCATTAACTTGCCGCTCAATTATATTCTTCGCAATTGGATCTATAGCTATACTTACTATCAGGAGCAACAGTATAACCACCCCAAAAAAATACATAAAAAAATTTCCAATCTTCTTTAACACTTTCATCAGTAATATTTTTTTTTAATGGTCTGATGGATCCACACATATTTGTAAATCCACTTTTCTGGCTTTCCTCTATAAGTACCGATGCTCATTATTGGAACATACCCTCCTACTTATTGTTTACATATTCATTATAGCAGTACAATGTGCTGGTTGCAATCCATGATGGTGAACTTCCTCAGTTTTTTACTTCATACCATCCTCAATTTTTTCTTCAACTTCCGCTTCCTCGCCGTCATCTGGTTTTTCCAATTCTTCTGTATTGTCACCATCCGGTTCATAATTTAAACCAACCAGAAGAGGAAAATGGTCCGATCCTATTTCTTCAAGTTTCTTAAGAGTTATCAGCCCAAATTCTTGGGAGTAGAAAATATGATCAAGCGGATACCGGAACAAAGGCAAAAAAACGTTGTATGTATTGTACAATCCCCTCCCTTCGCGGGGGTCAACCAGCTCACTGTATTGCCTGAATAGCTTTGAAGTTACAGACCATCCAACATCGTTCAGGTCACCTGCCACTATGGTTGGATTATCAGTATCCCTGATTTTTTTTCCGATAATAAGTAATTCTGTATCTCTTTCATAAGTATCAGTACCCGGCTTTGGCGGTTCCGGGTGAACTCCGTAAAAATCAATTATGCTACCTGACGGCAAAGTAATTTTGGTAAAAATAGACGGGATGTCATCTTTTACCAAAAAATTTACAGCGCTTTCAGTCAGCGGAAGTTTTGATAGTAACATCATTCCGTAGGTGTTGTCAAGCGGATATTTGATTGAATATGGAAAATCCCCGTCAAGCCTGCTGACAGAGGCAGCCCAAATCTGATCAGGTTCATTAATTAGCAGAATATCGGGATCATGCTTTTTTACCAGCGCATGAAAACGCTCTTTATCTTCATTGTCCATACGCACATTTGTAACCAGAAGGGTAAAGCTGTTTTCTGCAACCGGACTGTTTCTTTCCTTTGCCTGGGTTTTATAAAGGGGCGTATAGACCACAACAAATTGTGCCTGATAGAACAGGGAAACTGCTAGAATTACCATCAATGGCAGCTTGTATTTCCATTTAAAATCTACATAAAAATATGCCAGGATTAAAGCCAATAAGGTTAATACAGCAATTTGAAGTCTTGGAAAATCAAATATTCTAATCCACCATGCTGCTGAGTCAATCAGCGGCAATCCTGTGGTGATAAGTACGATAGCACATAAAATAAGGGTAAGTATACGCATTTACCTAAAAATTAAAAAGTTGGAAAAGGCTGTCTTCTAAATCTACAGGTTGGAAAAATCGTAATTTATATCAATTCGAAGTTGTGGCCTGAAAGATAATAAACCGGATTTTTTATAATAAGTTTAAGAAAATAACAAAATTTGATTTTAAGAAAAGATAGAACCCAACGTTTTGTTATTAAAATTCCACTCAGGTTTGAAAGAAGAAATGAACGTGTATTCTGTTTTGTCAAGCAATTGAGTATTCATTTTGTTTTTAAGCGTTCATTTAAAATCACAGATCATGACTTCATTCTTAAAGCAAGTCGGGTATTCTCACTTTTTTAAATTTTTCTCCATGGACATGCCTCTGGCCAATTCATCAATCAACTTACCCAGATTACGAAAGGAATTTTTAGTTCAAACTGCTTAAATTGTTTACTTATGAACAATTAGTATTTGATAAGTTTCTATGAAAGAGGGGCTAACCTGAGATTTAAAATATACATTTGAGTTCATAATATATTCAATATTGATTTTTAATATTGAATTAAATTGACAGATAATGATATTAATGGTTATCTTTTCGATCCTGATGCTGATGTTGGTATCAGTAATGATGTATTTAAGTTACAGAGATTTAAAACAGAATAACTAAAAGCAGGATATTCTTCTACGCTGGTTTTACTAATCTGTGCAGCATCAGCAATCTTCCTAATGCTAAGCTTCAATTCTTGGTTGAAACGTAGTATTTCTCTAATTTTTCCCACATAAAATACTTTGTCGTGGCATTGTTACCTCCTGTTGATTTTTGATTCATTAATTAGCCTACAGAAAAATGATGAATTGAAAAGTGGCCGTTTTCAGCAAGAATTACTTTCCTTTTTGAACCGGCCGGTTCTCCCTTTTTGCAACAGGTTTTTTCCCGATTTGTTGAATCCACTGATAATTTAGATTCATTCCAGACTGCTTATCTGCTTATTAATCAGGTAATATTTATAAATTGTGTATTGGTAACAACACACATAGAAAAATATGGATTTAACCTGGCTGCTTGAATACAATCCGGTTTTATTGGCTTTGATGGCTACTCTATTTACATGGTTTATTACTGCACTTGGCGCAGCAATGGTATTTTTCTTTAAAAATATAAATCAGAAAATTTTGAATTCGATGCTTGGCTTTGGTGCAGGTGTAATGATTGCAGCCAGCTTTTGGTCATTGCTTAAGCCAGCCATCGACATGGCTGAAGAAAATGGTAATGTTCCGTGGATTCCTGCGGTGGTTGGCTTTCTGACTGGCGGGGCATTTTTATACCTGATTGACAAAATTTTACCTCACGTGCACAGGAGTTTGTCAACTGACCAGGCGGAAGGAATCAAAACCAAATGGCAACGGAGTGTTCTGCTTGTTCTTTCAATTACACTTCATAATATTCCCGAGGGACTTGCCATTGGGGTTGCATTTGGTGCACTGACCAACAATTCTGATCCTGCTTTGCTTGGTGGAGCAGTTGCTCTTGCCATTGGCATCGCTCTGCAAAACTTTCCGGAAGGAGCAGCGGTTTCCATTCCGCTTAGGAGGGAAGGATTGTCGAGACTAAAAGCATTCAACTATGGGCAACTGTCGGCAATTGTTGAGCCAATGGCCGGTGTAATTGGTGCATATCTGGTACTAACGGTAACACCAATTCTTCCATATGCTCTTTCCTTTGCAGCAGGTGCCATGATTTTCGTGGTTGTAGAAGAATTAATTCCGGAATCGCAAACTGGTCGTGAAACTGATTTATCAACCATCGGCGCTATGCTTGGCTTTACTGTTATGATGTTCCTGGACGTTGCGTTGGGATAAATTGGTTTCTTTCTTGATTTACCTTATTAATTAAGAGCGAATCATTGACAACTGGATAGATGCCTCACTTGATTCTGTGAGCCTTTCATAATCTTTCGAGGTTCTTCGTTGAAGGGATATCCATGCAAAAGCACGTTCATTAATCCATCGTTTGGATAATACTTTGAGCTTCACTGTTTCGTTTTACACAGAGCCCCACTATTCAATAATTCCTAAAATGTTACCATGCGTTTTTAATAAAAACTGTATTACAATTTAGACAAAAATCTCTATGTACAGATAATCCAGCACCACAAACCTTGCATTTCCATTTTTCCTCTTCAATTGTTAAAAATTCCTCAAGTCCTTGTTTTTTAATATATGAAAGGTTTTCAATCATGCTCATTCCGTATTTGGTGCTATATCTTTTATCAAGATTTTTCAATCTGGAACATGGGTAATTTATACAATCAAAACAAAATCCTGAATCAGTTTCAGCTAAAAATTCACAGTTAACAATTTTACAACTTCGACAAACAATAGGTTTATTTTCATCATTTATTTTAAAGCATCCGCCACAGGGTCTCTTTTCTCGAAGGTGACCAATACAAAGCCCACAATTCATTCCGCAGGAAGCTATCAAATTAGCGTATTTAAAATGTTGACTCATTTATATAACTGAGTGTTGTTATTTACCAATTCAACGCTGGGTTTTGCAGACCGCTCAGAATCCTATTTATTGTATATAGTTTTGAATGCATTCAAAATTAAAACAAAATTTTATAGCTAAAATATGGAAACATAATTGTTAATTCATAGGGTTCAATTGTATTTGTCCTAAAATTATAAGCATGGCCTAAAAACTCTTTTTGCATTAGTAAGTTTTTGATTTGAAGAATTATTGAATGAGCTAATTTTGGTTTGTTAACAGTGTAATTCATTGAAATGTCCATATAGTAATTGGTAGGAACCTGCTCTTCAAAAACCCTTGAATTATCGTAAATAACAAATTGATTATTATGCGATCTATCTCTATCAACCGGTGCATTCCATCTACCACCCAAAATTGTCAATTTCCCGTTTAAGCTAAACGTGTTATCTTTTTTAGTTTGCCACTCTTTACCACCTAAAACATTAAGTACAAAATTTTGATTATACCTTGTATTTCTTTCAACAAAATCTCCCCCAATATATTTTGAATTAAATAACGAAGTTGTCAACATATAGTAATAGCCATTCTTCATAAAACGCTCCAAGGTAATATCAATACCGACATTTGTGCCAGTTCCTGTGTTTATAAGCTGGGATGAAAAAAACATCTCGTTATTGTAATTAATCATTGAGAAAGAGCTATCCATTATTACAGGCACATCGAATAATTTCTGATAGTATGGCTCGAATCTCAGTTGTGTACTCCGTGAAATATTCCAGTCATAACCTAATATAAAATGATGTGCTTTAGTAATTTCCAAATCTTTGTTTAAAGTTTCAAACCCATTATTTGTTTTAACTTCCATGAGATAAATTCTTAAAGGTTCTATCTTACTATGTTTTCCGTAAGCGAAACTTATTCTATGATTTTCTGAAAGTTGCCAGTTTATGCCAATCCTGGGCTCTATATTGACTTTGTTATTTATATTTAACAATAAAAAGTGTAACCCTGAGTTTATGTCTATTTGTCCGGTTAGTTTATATTTTGACTGAGAATAGAGCTGATAATAATGTGTAAAATCACTGCTATTAACAAAAAAATCCGGACTTTCATTAAAAGCTACTTCCGTATTAGCCACAACATCGTACTTATATTGGATTCTATTTATGTTTATTCCCGTTCTGTTTGTATGTCTGTTGCTGAATTTATGGTTTAAAAAACTTGAAAAACTATATTTATAATCCGTTTCATTTTGGTCAGAAACAGGTATTTCTTTCAGGTCAAACCGAAAATACTTGTTTTTATTCATATACTCTGTAGCAGAGAATGAAATGGATGAGAAAAGATATGAGTTGTTTCCGATTATTTTTCTGTGGTTGATGCCCGAAGCTGTCAGATTGTAATGAATATTATAATCATAGCTGTCATAGTTTGTTTTCCATTTTGAAGTATCTTTTTCATTCACATATTGAATACTGCCCATGCCATTTATACTCCATATTGAAATTATACCGGCTTTTTTTGTGGGAAAATTAAGTTTAAATGACAAATCAGAATAAGTAGGTAAACCTGTCACTTGAGGAAGAAGATTTTGTATCAGTCCATAAGTCGAATATCGGTAATTTATTAAGTATGAAGCCTGTTTTCCTCTTATAAATGGTCCTTCTGTGGCAAAATCTATTCCATAAGAACCTACCTGGATGGCATACTCCTTCCTTAGATTATTTCCTGAGCGTAAATTAATATCAAAGACACCAGAGAGTGCGTTACCATATTCGGCAGGAAATGCACCGGTAAAAAAATCAGAATTGGAAAGCATATTACTATTGAACATCGTATTAACTCCTCCACCGGAAAATAATCCTGCCAGATGATTTGGAGCAGGGATTTCTACTCCTTCAACTCTCCATAAAATACCTTTTGCAGCATTGCCCCTAATTACTATTTCATTGTTTTCAACTGTGCTGGGAGTCACTCCGGCAAAAGAACTTGCCAACCTTGAAGGGTCATCCATTCCACCTGCAAAGCGTTGAGCATCTTCTACCGAAAAAGTTTTTGAGGATAACGTTGCCATTTTGTTAATAGCTTTGTCTCTCTCAATATCAGGCTTTATCACAACTTCACTAAGATTTGTAAAGCTCTCACTTAAGGGAATATTCAAAACAATCTCCTTTCCAGAACTCACCAGTAGCTCTGAAACAATATAGTTTTCATATCCTATATAGCTTATTTGAATGGATATTCTGCCTACAGGAACATTTTCAAAGATAAAATTCCCATCTGCATCTGTTGTTGTGCCTATAAAGGGAATTGACCCTATTACAAATACATTAGCTCCGGGTAAGCCAATCTGTGTTTCACCATCAAATATTTTGCCTCTGATTTTTTGGGTTATTTCTTGTGAAAAAATAATATATGATTGGCCAATAAATAGCAAAACAAAAAATAATCTAACCATGAATCGAAAGTATTGACATTAATAAAGGCAAATGTCCTAACTCTTACCATTAAATAAAATAATGATTTTTCAGTATTATATCAACCCAAGTCTTGAAGCTATAATAATTGCCTCCATTGAATTGTTAGTATTTAATTTTTCTAAAACCCTTTGCCTGTGAGTATTTACAGTATGAACACTAATAAATAGTTTATCGGAAATCTCTTTACTTAAGTTACCTTCTTTAACATGTTTCAGAATTTCAATTTCTCTTTTCGTGAGGGCATTATCTGCAACTTTTGATTGAAGCAAGTGAACAAACTCTCCGGTTTTAAAATTAATTATTTGTGCTTTTAGGCTTTCATGAATATTTTGGTTAGGGGAAATATCAAGTATGCTTAGTGCCAGCCACATATTCCCTTTATTGTCCAGCTCAAGGCTTTGTTGTTGTTCAATAACTCTGGTATAATGATTTGAGGCGTTTAATATTCGGTACTCGCTTATCAATTTACAATTTATTTTTAGGTCGTTTGTATTATTAATTAGCAATTTTAAAAGAGTTATTCCATTTTGCAACAATGCGAGATAGTCTTCAGGATGAATTTTTGAATCGAAGAAATACTCACTTCTTTCTTCAATGTCCATTATTGTGTATCCTAACATATCTCCACAATTAGAAGAATGATATACATGCTTCTTCTGGAATAAATCAAATACTGTTATTACTGAATTGCCAGTTTCTGCGAGTTTCTGTAAAGCTGGTCTGTGCCTTTCAAGTATTGAATAATCCAGTTCCTTCTCATTAAACTGCTGTTGTGCAAGTAGCTTAAAATAATTTTCATGGAGTATTTTTATACCCTCTCTGTTTATCTGCATACTGCATTCTCCATAATCGTTTATGGTTATAAATTTAGTATAATATTTATAGCTGGCTATAACAGAATTAAAATGATGGATAAAATATATTTCGACGATGCTGTATTATTACTTACACTTTATTGTTTTGATTGTATTAAAAACCGAAAAATCTTTTTTAAATTTAGATAAAGTTAGTCTTATCTTAATCAACGTAGGCGATTCCAACATTTAGAATGAATATGCCTGTCAAAATCTTAAAAAATGAAAAAAGCTGTTAAAACCCACACGCCTGATAAAATCTCCAGAGTAGTTGTAATAGGTACATCTGCAGGAGGGCTTAGTGCATTGAAGAAACTAATCAGTCAACTGCTTAGTGACTTCCCTCTGCCGGTAATGGTTGTTCATCATATTTCTGCTGATGCTACCGGAAATGTACTCTTAAACGAGCTTAACAAATTAAACACTCTAAAATGTCAACATGCTGAAAGCGGAAAAAATCTGAAACCAGGACATCTGTATCTGGCACCATCTGACCATCACCTGATGATAGGCGGAGACCTGAAAATGCTGGTGACCAAAGGAGCCCAGGAAAACAGGTACCGTCCTGCTATTGATCCGCTGTTTCGGTCTGCTGCCGTAGCGTTTGGACCTGGTGTAACCGGGATATTGCTGACTGGTTATCTTGATGATGGAACGGCAGGAATGAAAGCTATTAAAAGATGCGGAGGGACCTGTATTGTACAGGACCCTGACGACGCCGAGTATCCGGCTATGCCAAAAAATGCCCTGAATAATGTAGAGCTAGATTATTGCCTTCCTATATCTGAAATGGGAGCCCTTCTTTACAAGATTATTCCACAGAAATTACGAAAAAGCAAACCTGTTCCGAAAGATGTTTTAACAGAGGCTAAAATTGCCGAACGTGTTTTAAGCGATTTGTCATCAGTTAATAAGGTGGGCGAACAGGTTCCCTTTAACTGTCCGGGTTGTGGTGGTGTTTTATGGCTAGTAGAAAAGGATAGTAGTTTGCGGTTTCGTTGCCATACCGGGCACGCCTATACGGCAGCTTACCTTTTAGCTGAACAGACAAATAAGATTGAAGAAACCATGTGGACTGCGCTGCGGATGTTCGAGGAGCGAAAAAACTTACTGTCTCAAATTGCAAAAGAGACAACAGGCGCCGGCTCTCAATCAGCTCTTGAAAGGGCAAATATGTCACAGGTTCATATTGATCGGATTAGAGCCATTTTAAAAACAGATGATAATGTAAGTGGGGATGATATGCCAACCTGATGAAATCTGCAAACGTTCCCATACAGATTTCCTGGTATTCTTTTCTTTTTTGGCTAAAAAAAAGAACAATAGAAACGATTCACTCAATTGGCCTGACTCTCTTGAAAATGTGAATTTTCGTAGTATTTATACGGGGACTGCAAAAAAAGGGAGCTTTTCGCATACCCTTTTTCATGTACCAACAACAGTTGGTTTTATCGAGGCAACATTTTAATTTAGCTGCTTAAGCAGAAAATGTATTTTTTTCTTTCAACAGTCATTAAGATTCTTGAAAACTTTAATTTTGAAAAGGTTAACTGGCTAAAGTCAACCTACTTATCCTAAATCGCTTGAACGGATTAGTCAAAATGACTCGCAAGTTAATACCGGGATAAATAAAAGAAATTAATGGAATTGATACACCCAGGAATTCTGTTGAATTAAATTACACAATCGATTATTGAATAAGAACCACTAATCCCTTTATTAATAACTCTTCTGGCGATTTTGTATTATCTTTAACCGGACAAATGTGACAACTTATGAAAAAGATCTTAAGAGAAAGTGGATTTGTTCAAGTTGAAGTAACAGGAAAATCGGGTGATGGTGGAATTGACGGAAAAGGTATTGTTCGTATGAATGGTTTTATAAGTTTTCATGTTTTTTTTCAAAGTAGAGATACTAACAATTAATTCCAGAATGGTTTGACAAAATTTAAAGTACGAAGGCACAACATGTATAAGTAAAATGCGGGCTAAAGTGCTAAAATTAAACGAATTTGAATATTAACAATTATCTCGGTAAATTGAAAGGGAGTGCTTTTAATCATGCATTCGCTTATACTATATCGTAGTGGGTAATGTTTCGCACAGACAATAATTTCAAAAATATTGAAGTAAATTTATAATATTCTATTTATGAAGCTGAATTTTAATACTCAAATTTTTGCATCTGGCACAGCTTTAATAAGTCTTTTTAGTGCATGTTCCGAACCAAATAATCAACCAAATATTCTTCTGATTGTGGCAGATGATTTAGGTTATGAAAAACTTGGTTGTTACGGAAACCCTGTTTCCCCGACCCCCAATCTTGATCGTATGGCTAATAATGGGATGTTATTCGAAAGAGCTTATGCTAGTCCCGTTTCAACACCGAGTCGTATGAGTCTTTATACAGGTTATTACCCCATTAATCATCAATATACAAATGTAATACCTGTGCATATTGGAACCAAAGAAGCTGTTGATTTTAATCAATGGTCAACATATGCACAAATATTGCGTGAAAATGGATACCATACTGCAGTTACAGGTAAATGGCAATTAGGAGCCCTGGAATTTCATCCTGACCATTGCCGAGAGGGGGGTTTTGATTCTTGGTGTGTATGGCAAATATGGAAAGACAACGCTAAAACAACACGTTATTGGAATGCTACCTATAACCATGATGGTAAAATCAGAGAGGATGCTAAACATCGGTATGGCCCTGATATTCTCGCTGAATATGTAATTGAAGAAATGGCAAAAGCAAACAAGAGAAAGCAACCTTTCTGTATTCAACATAACATGGTGCTTCCGCATACGCCTATCTTAGATACACCTTTGGATAGGGAATTAGGGAGGGAGGCGAGTTTAGACAATATGATTTTCTACATGGATCTTATTGTGGGTAAATTAATGGATGCTATTGATAGTCTTGGAATCGCAGAAAATACCATAGTATTATTCATTGGAGATAACGGGACTGAGGCCCAACAGCCTAGAAAGACCATTAATGGGTGGGTGGATGGTGGAAAATGGTCATTGACTGAAGGGGGGACTCATGTGCCTTTTATTGTTCAATGGGCAGGGAAAATTGTAAAGGGAAGAAGAATATCATCTTTGATTGACATTACTGATCTTTTCGCTACACTTTGCGACCTTTCAGGTGTAAAACCCGAAAAATACAAAGGTGTTAATTCTATATCATTTACCAGATTGTTGTTTGGTGAAGAAAACTATCCAGACAGGAACTATGTAACAGGTGGAATCAACAAAAACCATTATATTTTCAATGGACAATGGCGCTTTCTAAGCCATGACAGCACTCTTTATGATTGCAGACAACTTCCAATAGAAAAAATATCAGACTTATCTGAACCTGAAGCAATAGATGCTTATAATGAACTTTTGAAGATTTGGGATTCATTTCAGTGAAAAAAATTCATTGTAATAAATGATATGTTACATTTAAAGCGAAATTCATAAGAAAATACCAGGTTTAGGTCAATAATTGGGTAGTGATGGACGAAGCTGCCCTTCTTATGCTGCTAATATTTATACAGAACTAAGGTGCTGATTGTTTTCTGTCTTCCAGTATCCTTTTCTACAAATATGAAAACCATGCTGAAATATTACTCCTTGCGGGCCGGTAATGAGAAATAAAAAGTGGAACCTTCTCCTTCTTTACTTTCTACCCAGATTCTTCCCTCATGTTTTTCAACAAACTCTTTGCATAATACTAAACCCAAACCATTACCTTTTTCCTTATTCGTTCCTTCTGTAGTAACGTGTTCTTCTATCCTGAAAAATTTATTTAATTTTTTAGGGGAAATACCTACTCCTGTATCGGCTACGGAAACAACTAACTGGTTGTTCTGCTCCTTTGCTGAAATAATAACCTCTCCACCGTTACGGGTAAATTTGATGGAATTGGAAATCAGATTCCTGAAAATAGTTTCGAGCAATACTTCATCAGCGTAAGCTGTTATCTGAGACGATATTGTTATTTTTAGCGATATATTTTTTTGGCTGGCTGCCGGTACAAATAATAATGTGACTTCTTTTACAATATCTGCTATTTTGACTTTTTTAGGATGAAATTCAATCCTGCCGCTTTGGGATAGTGACCATTCAATAAGATTCGCAAGTAAATCAACTGCCATTTCTGAGGCCTCATTTATTATCTTAGCCATACTTCCAATTTGCTCCTTATCCATACTCTGAACCTTATCTGTCAGCAACTGGCTAACTTCTTTTCTTCCGGTACGTGAAAACTCCAGCAGATTATTAATGAGTTCATCCATATGTTTTGCCGACTCTGCAATGCAGCTTTGCCTGCTCAGGCAACTTATCGTAATGCCGGTTGACAAGTAATTCCACAAAGCCGCTTATATGCCGCAAGGGAGCCCTCAGGTCGTGTGAAACAGAGTAGGAAAATGCTTCCAATTCCCTTGTTGCCTCTGCCCGCAATTCCTTTTCTCTTTTTTGCAGTGCAATTTTTTTATTAGCAATAACCAATTCAGCCTGCTTTATGATTTGTTTTTTATTTGCAAGTTTAAGTAACTCTTTTAAATCTTTGAGGTTGTCAAGATTTATATTATATAACTTGAAAAGGTCCTTGTATTTTTCGTTAAGAGACCGCAATTCAGTCAATAATACCTCACTGGATTTTTCATTGCCGGGTTCCATAAAAATTGTTATTATTGTTTTGTTTGATAAATATTAACTGCCTCCAGACCATTTGCATGATTATCTTCTGTTGATTCTGATTTAATCCTGCTTCTTTATTACTTTTTTACATTTACTTTCCCCATTTCCATTTTTTTAATCCGTACTCCTGCTTGTAAATGATACTCCAAAAGATAGTATGGATAATCTTTGAAGAATTCAGAAACTTATTCTTAACAAAGAAGGTTGAGGAATTTATATTTGCTGTTTTATTAACTGTTCTCGCTTTCTAGAGAGGAATTTCACAACAAATAAAAGTTGCCAGCGATATTAAGATAACTTTCTGTGAATATTAACATTTATTTATCCCTAAAGTAACACATTAATGGTCAGACTAACTAATTTATTGGAAATTTTAAATTTATGATCATCAGAATGACTACCTGGTCCAAAATAACTTAGTGACATTGAGAACCATTCAGCTCTCTTCTACTCCCCCAGGGAGAATTAATGTGTAATTTATTTAACCAGATGATCCCGCATTAGCAAAAACCGCTGTTGCAAGCAGTATTGATTATTTTCGAATTGCTTTCAGTTTATTTTTAATCTATAAGCGATAAAAGTTGGAATGAGTGCAATCGCCAACAAATTTTAGAGTTTGATTGGTTTTCAATATCGTGTCTATGATTCCAGGTTTCTACTGTTTTTATCCGAATTTAAAATAAACATCCAATCATTTTAATGGATATAACGGCAGACTTGATAAGATTAAGACCTATACCAAAGAACATGACTTACTGGAAAGTTTTAATGAAACTTTTTCCAGGTTAAAAAACTATACAGCTAAAGGATCCAGGTTACTCTTTACAGGTACTTTGCGCCTCTTTCTATGGAATTCTCCATTAAGGAGAACGACTGGCTCATTCTCTATTGTGGCTTCATATCTCATGGCCGCACGATAGTTATGGAAGTGGAGGTGCACCTACTTTTAATATTTCACTTTCTACTGAAAGGGGAAGCAGGATGGTCAATCCACATATAAATCTTCTGAATATGAAGGCGTATAATACTTACAGGTAGCGAAATTGAAATATCCTGCAAGCCTTAATCAAACCATCAGAAATGGTAACAATAAACTGCTCAGCAATTGCTGAGGAGATCTTTCAATGCATCTGGAATGATTTATTGTCCTACAGGGAATCATTCTATGTCTTACATTTCAATGCTGTCAAGACCCGTTTTAAATAGTTATTCTTTTATAATCTTTTTAGTAATAATTCTGTCTTTAAATTTAACCTGAACAAAATATAAATCAGGCATGAAGGTTGAGATATCAATGCTTTTTATTCCTGAATTGAATTCTCCGGCAGACACTATTTTTACACATTTACCCTCAGCATTAAAAATAGCAATCCCTTCGGTTTCTTCATAATGATCTTTAATTTGAATATGAAGCAGATCTTTTGTTGGATTTGGATAGACATTAATTGTACTATTTTGATTGGTTACGTTATTTCCGCTGGAAATCAATCTGTCAGCCTCAATAACTTCCCTGGGGAGAAGTAATTCTTTTTCATTACGAGCAAGATACGGTGGTACCGTCATAAGAATCTGAGTTCCATAAGCTCTTCTGAATGACCATAGTTTTCCATCCTGCCCTTTAGGTACCGGAATCGAAAAATAACCTTCACCACCTTCTACCTTTTCCATGACAAAAACCTGTATCCCATCTCCATCATGAACCTGCGTGCGTCCATTATTATTTCCACTGGTAAAACCACCTACAATCTCAGTGCCTTTAGGTACATAAAAGTACAACGTGCGGTTGTCAAGTAGTCTGGCCGGTTCAATCGTACATGACTTTACAGTCATGGGAATGCCTTCTTCCCAATTAATCCAGGTTTGGTCACCACCATCATTCCACTCCAGCTGATGCAACCCTTCATATGGTGATTTAAGTACTACCTGATATGGCTCACCATCCGGCGGAACGTTCTCATCAATATAAACCGGGTCAAATTCTGCTTCGCGGGAATAAAACAGTTTGAACCTCACATTTCCACGATCCCTGTAATATTCAATGAGTCCGCCCGTAACTGCTAAATGTAATTCTTTGTTATAATCCGGGTTGAACCATGTGAACATTTTCTGAAGGCCACGAAATCTGTTAAATCTGCCTAAATCGCCCGTACTCACCTCCGGGAGGTTAAGCATCTCTTTTGCGGGCACCAAATCCTCGCTATAAGAAATGGGTTTAAAATCCAAAATATCCTTTTTATAATTGGCAATACCATCCGTAATAAATTGTGCGATTTCATCATCTGCAAACTCCCTGCTGCTCTTCCAGGGAGCCATATCCTCGAGTTGCTTGCCAACAATTAGGTTGCCAGGGTTCGCACTTTCTGGAATATTAATTTTAATCCTTATAAAATAACGGTACAGCGCCTGAATATCCACCATCATACTGCCCTGCATCCGATATGCATGACAGAAAAGATCCTGTGCCGCTTTATCACGGGCATCCTGCTCCACGATATTCTTTAAATTAAACCACAACTCTACATATCTGGTGTAAAGAGCCAATTCATCAAGACGGGCGTGCACCTTCGGGTCTTCGGTTAACTCACGTGCCTCTTTAATATATCCATACATATGAGCAAGAAGACCTTTGTTTGTGTGCAGCGATTTATAATCCAATGCAATCAGGTTATAAAACCGACGCATGGGCTCACGTGCCTCTCCAAACGATTTGTTGAGAAAATCGTCAATCAATTTATCAATCTGTTCTGCTTCATCTACATCCCATAGAAGCCTGGCCGAAAGATAATAACCCAACCCATATGCAATCCATGCGTCAGTGGAGTTCGCGTTCATAAACCTTATCCCTTTCCCGTAATAGTGGGGTATCTTTTCCGCCAAATAATCAACACTGCCACCAGGACCTTTGCGGGGGAGTCCCTGATCCCAGACATATGTAGCATAATAATCACGGATGCCAAGAATTTCCGAACGCTCAGACCAACCATTTACTAAATCCTCAAGCGTATATCCACCTCTTATAAAAGACGTAGCAATACTTACGACCACTTTAGGGTGCACCTCAACATTTGGTGGTGGAGAATGATCATTGTAAGCATAAATTCCGACGTATTTTTCACCATAACCCAAACCATTAATAGCCTCTGCAACTTCGTTTGAAAGGATCACAACCCGGTCGCTGACACTACCCATTTCGGCACATGCATCACATTCGCACCAATCAGATCCATCAGAAGGATCCATTGAAATGCTGTTAATATTCGGATCAGCTTCAATTCGGTTCCTGGCGTCTTCAACGACAAGTTGTCGCAGATTTTTATTGGAAATACAAAATTTATCTCCCTGCCCGCCACCACGTACTCCATCAACCAGGGCTAGATATTCAGGATGTTCATTGAATACCTGTTTGTTACGATTAATGATAGCATTGTAACTATGTCCGGTATTCAGGATGAAAGAAGAGGTAATACGATTACGATCATGCCAGCGTTGCCATAGCTTGCTATCCCCCCAGGCTGCGGCACGCGGACCATTTCGGTTATAAAAATCCGGCTGCTCAAAATCGTTTAACATTATTTTTAAATCAGGCTCTTGCGGAACGTACTCCCAGGTATCCGTTGGGAAAAACTGCCGGTATCCTATCCGGTATAGAAAATCCCAGACTGCATGCTGTGCTGCAAGGTCTGTCGCACCAACAAGGTAAGCTCCCTCATCATGTGTGCGCAACAGGAATTCATCCCGGCGTGATATGTCATCTGAGTCAAACAGATCTTCTAATTCTAATATTGGAAAATCCTTATAAGTGCCAACTGCAATCCCTGTCGCACCATCACCAGTCTTAACCTCAAATACTCCGCCCACTATACGACCAAGATACTCTGCCAAATCACCGGCTGCTTTATGTGTGCGCTCTGATGCTCCGGAACCTACCACTATTGAATGTATCGCATGTCCATTGTCTGCCAGCAAAATTTCTGCAGTCCCACCGGCCCCGAAACCGCTAAAGCCAAGATGAATATATGTAAGTCCGGCAACAATGACAGCCTTAACGACTTTAGTAATACGTCCCGGAAGATCATTCAACAAACATTTTTTTTCCATTATACAAGGTTTATTATTTAAGTTATAGTTTTCCATTTCTTTTTGTCGATACTATTTTTATTACCTCTCTATTTCCCTCTCCTGGTAATAACTCAGTTGGCAGTCCGTCGGCTGACAGATGCCACGGCCGGGGTCGCAGGTTCGAATCCCGTTTTTCGCTAAATTTTTAAAAGAAAATACTCATTTTTCTGATCGGTAATCTTATTTCATTCTTATCCACCTCAGATATGCAAGTTCATGATTGCAACATCCTGAGAGGATGAATATTTTGAATATAAACTGGTTCGGGAGCTGAGGTGTCTGTAATCAGGGAACAGGTGGGTGTTTACCTTATTTGCGTATTTAATATTTTTTAGTAATTCATCGGCTTTTACAAAGCTGGGCTGGTAACGACGGATAGCAAACAGACCTTTCGACATATTTCCCAACTCATTGTAAATATTTTTAATTGATTGGATAACAGTAGCCTTGAAAAACAAAGCACAATTCAAACAAGCTGGCTCTTTAATTTTCCTGGCTATAACATAAGCCTTTTCCAATGATTCGAGCGATTGGTCAAATTCCTTATCCGTATAGAATATATCCGATTTGCGAAAACAGTTATTTATTTTCGGCAGGTAATTCAAACAACTCTTTTTGCTGACGTTACAGCCGGTATACTCAAATTTTACCCTTTCATCATCGAAATATTTACTGTCAGATACAGATAAAGTAAATAATTTATGCCAATTAACTTTCATTTGTTGTAAATTTAGCTTGGTCTTACGAAAAATTTCTCTGCAAATAAAGCACAAGTTAATCCTGAATAATTTTTAAAATTTCCAGGCTAAAATTACAACAACCTAAATTAGAAGGCATTAAAATAAAACTTAAAAGAGATGCTCATATTGCTGATTTTATATCAGCATTTCTGTCTCGCATATAAATACTGTAATTTACATAAGCATTGCGTAAAGTAAAAACGCACATACTGAAACAGCGACATAATGTCAAAACAGGAAAAAATGGTTGAAATGTTTAGCTGGAAATGTAAATACAGGATTCGAGACCTGCTGAATAAATGGATACTTAATCTGCTGATTATGCTGCGTATGATTTTCATTTAAATTAAATACACACTTTAGCTCCATATCAGAGGTGGGGTTCGCTTAAGCCGAAATATCCATTTGCAGAGGCAAATTTCAACTAGAGAGCCTAAGCTTTTCCAAAATTATAAACTTTGGAAAAGTTAGCTTCATTAACTGCTCTCCAAGAAACAATTAAGTTTATGCGTTATCTGTATGCGCAAAATATTAATTTCGTTGAATGATTATTTTTGATCTTATATTTATGAATTCACCAGAATTTAATTAATTAAACTATTCACCAAGTTTTTCTTTTTCAATCTGGGATAATTATCATATCTTAAAATTAAAATGTTGATTTCCTGAATTTTGAAACAGTTTTGAAAGCTTAATTGCAAAGATGCTTTAATACATGAAATTAGATTTCTATTATCCGAAATAGCTCAGCTTCTTCACTTATTGCCTTTCCTGAATTTATTTGTTTCAACAAGTATAATTTTTTGCAAATCCTCTTTATTCCAATGAGTTTAAATCAGGAAAATAAGATCGCCAATCTTTTAAAAATAACGAGATCATAAACCTTATTTTAAAAAGTTAAAAAAATTAATAGATTAATGTGGTAAAAAGTATTATTTTTGGAAAAAGTAACCTCCATTATTAAATAGAATAAAAAATAATGTATGGTTACAAAAAAAGAACTTTCAGATTTTAAACAAACCCTGGCAAATGCTCTTCAAAAAGCAGGATACACTGCCCATGGACGTATATCTTCTTCACGGGAAATATATAATTTTTACGCTCATCTACCTGAAGAGGAAATGGTAGCGCAGTATGCGGAAGACAACAATCTGGAAGAAATTAACAGGATATATAGAGTTATCAAATATATCAGTGAAAATAACGGGAATTATTACAGCATGAAAACGCTCTGTACGGATAATGGAATTGACTACAGAATATTCGCTCATGCAGTTGAAAACCTGCCATACATTAATAAGACAGGTGAAAAGCGCTATACCCAATACCACTGGATTAATGATGAAGAGCCTTCTTTTAGTACAGCAAAAAATTTTATTGAGCATATACGAAAGCTTAAATTAACGAAACTTAATAAGAGCTTAAAGAATAAAATTAAACAGGCAGTGGCAAAAGGCATCAGCAAGGAAGAATTTTTTAAAACTAATAAAATGAGAAAAAGTGCCACTTTAAGTGCTGATGCTTATTATAATAATCAAAAAATGCAGCAGAAAAGGAATGCAATTAATGGTATTCCGGAAACTTTTCCTGAAGAAATCCCTCAATCTGAATCATCCAATATTTCAGAAGTTGAACTTCAGGATCCAGGAAGTCCCAATCAAGTATCTGTTCTTAAAGATGAAGATGCACTGACACCATCAGAGATTCTTGATGATGCCGGTCTGCAGATGGACATTTATTTCCTAAAGCAGGAAATCAAATATTTAAAGAAAATTAATAAAGCAAAAGATAAGCTCATAAAAGCACTGCGCAGGAAGTATAATAATATCAGCCCGAATTGAATCGGTTAAAACATTTGCCAAAGATTTTCGCAACAGGAATGCACAGTATTTGGCAACAATGATGTACAATCTTTTTAAATAAACTTTACTTGGTAAAAGCACCTCAATGAATACGAGACGGGAAATGGATGCCTGTACAAAAGGAATCGAAAAAACCCAGGTTAAGCAAATTTACTGTTATTATATTCCCTGAAGTAGCAATAAAAAGTTGTTCCTATGCCCGGAGTGCTTGCCACATTTATATTACCACCGTTTTTTTCGATGATTGTTATTATGATGTACAGGCTAATTCCTGTTCCTTCCGTTTTTTTTGTAGTAATTCGCATGAAAGGGGTAAAAAGCTGAACTTTATATTTTCCCAGATCCCAAACCTATTCCGTTATCTTTTACTGAAAAAATAGTGAAATCTTTTCTCTTTCGATTTTAACTTCAATTTCTAAAGACACCTCCTCCCGGCGGTATTTTGTTGAATTATTTATAAGATAACTAAGTATGCTTAACAGGAAAGGTTCATATTATTGATAGTTCGATTATCATGAAAGTCATATTTTTAATTCCCCTGATTTTAAGTCATTTTGAAATTCGTAATCGCGGACGGTTGGGTATAAACTGTCTGCTTTCTGCAATCTGTCAGCAAATTCTATATGCAAATATTTTTTATCGGCTGCTTTTTTCTTTAATCCAAAAAAAGGTCTGATAAATTTCCATCTCCGAATAAAGTATTCATACAACAGCCACGTTATACCAAACGTACCAATAATCAGCACTCCGATTTTCAATCCGGGTGTCCAGTTTAAACTAATTAAAGAATAAGCAATTACAATCATAACGGTTTGATGTAATATATAGAAAGGATAAACAGCTTCATTGGAATAGCTTAATATTTTGCTTTCCCTGTTTAAATATCTGGCAGCAAATCCGAATAAAGTTAATATCCACGACCAGAGGCTTAGTACCTGCAAAAATGCTTTCAGGTAATGCCAGGTATAAACTTCTTTTAAACTAAGCGCTATAAAAAGCAGAATTGTAAAGCTTATTATTCCGGTTAATAAAAAAGATTTTCGGCCTTTCTCAACTGTTTCCCAGAAATTATCTTTTACAGTTATCAATATATATCCATAAAAAAACAAAATTAAGTAATTAATAAAAGTATACCAATCACTGACTAAATTATGCGTTACCGGGAAATGTGGTCTTAAAAAAGTTTCTGTAAAATACATTGGGATAATAAAAAGATACAAACCCAGTGGGTTTTTAACAGCTAGTTTTAGGAAATTACTGAAACTATTTTGTGGATGCTTTTTAAAGTATAAAAAAACCGGTATTAACATTATCGAAAACAGTAACAGGTAAGGTAAAAACCACAAATGATGCCAACTGAAATTTCCTGCAGGATAGACGCCGGCAAATGCTTTCAATGTCCAAAAGTCAAAATAATTTCCTCTAAATTCATGTTTAACTAGCCGTTCGACATACACTTGAGGTGGAATGATGAATACCATCCCAAAAGCCAGAGGTATAAGAAGCCTTTTTACTCGCTCTAATGCAAATTGAATTCCGCTCCGTTTATGCAGGGCATAATAAGTTCCCATTCCTGAAATCACAAATAAAATGGGTAACCGCCACTGATTAACAAACCACATTGGATACTGTAACCAGGAGCAGATAATGTTATTTTTAATATGAAACTCCCAGGGAACAAACAGCATTCCCACATGATAAAAAATGAGTAAAATAAAAACCAATACTCTCAGCCAGTCTAAATCGTACCTGCGCATAATGTTGTATTTTACATTTCTGGCAAAAGTAATTGGGAAATCAGCTCTTTAATTTTTTTTGTTACGAAGAACAAAGTTTTGGGACGAATGGCAAGATTTTGGTCAACTTGTTTTTAATGTCGTTTCGAAATGTTGAATCATATTTCTCGAAACAGGTATTATTTTATCGTAATTATGTATGTGTAATTTATATCCCTGAGCATTACCAATAACTTTATTGATGTAGTTTATATTAACAAGGTAAGATCTATGCGTTTTAATAATGTTGGGAAATGGTTTTAATAATGATTCCAACTCTTTCAAGGAAACCCTTTTTACCATTTTAATAATTTTCTTGTCTTTTAAATACAGCTCAACATAATTGCCATCAGCTTTTGCGAAAATAAAATCATCAACATCCAATTTAAAATTATCACTTTTCACCTGGGTTTCAATAAAAACCGTTGAATCAGATGATTTCAAATTATCACCTGGTAGTTTTAGCGCATTGGCTTTTTTAATGTTTCTCTCATTTAACCGGTTAAAATTTAAAGAAGTAAAAAGTATTGCGAATAATGTTCCGATCAGAATAGTATTCCTGACTTCTTCATAAAGATATCTCATCGACCAGTTATTTGGATTATTGTATATGATATCGCGTATCATGAATTGTGCAATACCAACCAAAAATAAAAACAATATTATTAGAAGCATTTCTTTGCGAACATTCCAGTTTTCCACAGTTTTTGAAGGTATTTTTATTAAAGAGAAAAAAACAACAATCAATACCGGGTTAAGCGCATGAATTAATGAAATCCAAAAGTAGTTCATCTTATGCTCAGGGAGATATACTTCAAAAGGTTCAAACAGGTAACTAAAAAGCAAAGTTGCCATAAACAATAAACCAGCGACCAGCCACAAAATTTTCCCTTTATAAAAGAATGGATAGGGCTGAGACAAAAATTTTGTTATATGTTCAAGATATTTTTTTTTCAGATCGGTTGGTTGCATTATCTGTTGTTGATTTTCGTATAAGCAATTTCAAAATTAATCTTTAGTTTGCTGATTTTATTAACTATCTGATATTTTCATTGTAGCATGATGTTTCGTTAATATTCATGAATAATTTGTAACTTAGAATAGAATAAATTAAAGGGATATCATTGATGTCTTTCAATTGCAGGAAAGAAAAAATTGAATGTCCTATGATTGATTAATCTTCACAAAAAAATAAAAGAACCAGTAACGGATTGTTAATAATTGCACATAATGAAAGCCAAACTTATTTTTATTTTAATAGTTGCAATGACTGTTGGTTGTAAAAATACTGAAAACGAATTTCCGCAGGAAATTTATCATGATCTGGTTGGAAATGTTATTTTCATGAGAGGGCGGAGGTTGGAAATGGCTAATGTGAACTCCATGAATAATTCTACGTATCATGGCAATGCAACAGATCATACGAGACCTGTCTGGGCGCATGAAGGTACCAGATTCGCGGCAATTGAAATGGTAAGTTCTGAAGCATCCGGTATGTCTGCCTATTTTGAAATAAAAATCATTGATGTTGAAAATGACTCTGTAACCCACTGGAAAATTGGTGACTCTAAAAATATTAATCTTCATGGGCCATTAACATGGTCACCTGATGGATTAACAATCGCCTTTCTTGAAGGTCAGGGTAGTAATGAAATTATTTATCTGGATACCCAAAATGGGGATACCGTTCACACTAAATTTTCTATGGATTTAGGTAGATATATTACAACCTTGGCATGGCATCCCGATGGCAAAAGAATAGCCGTTAACATTAGTACCTGGCGTGATTTTCAGCACGACAATAATATATGGATGATTGAGCCTTTTGATACAAATTTAAAAAATCACATTCCTGTTACGACAGGAGGCAGAATTCAATTTTTGGACTGGAACAGTGATGGTTCAAAGCTTTTGTATTCCTATTCAAATGACGATATTTTCATAATTAACTCAGATGGCAGCGGGCACCGGAAGATACCAAATATTAACGGACATGCACCTTGCTGGTCAAGAGATGGAGAATATATTTTATACACAGGTACTGCAGGTACCTCAGGCTCTACTCTCATTTTTGGAATATTTGTTACTGATATAAATGGCTCATCTAAAAAATTGCTGCTGGAAAATGCCGGATATTGCGACTGGTATTAAACTTTTTTAAGCTATGGTAAATGACTGAATATTTAGTGTAATCATTTATTTTCCAGGCAGGTAAATCAAAAAATATAAATTATTCCTCTTTTAATTGGCTCAGCCAAATGCCAGGGCATTATAGGGCCTTCCCAAAGAAAATGACTTGCCGGAAATGGTATCGTATTCATAAAAATACAATAGATATTGTAAATAAATAAAGAATCGAAATTATCGAAAATGCTTTTAAAAAGAAAAAATCTGCTGTACCCCCTCCGGAAATTTGTTGTGCTGAAAAAAATTTTATAAGAAAGACCCGAAAACCGGGCAAAATATAAATTTCAAACCAAAGTACAACGGTTGGAAATAATCATTAACTTTAAATCAGGACAAAAACTAAATTTAGCACATAGAGATTTGGATAATTTTCAAATATACAACCGGCCTCTGATTGAGATAATAATACCTCACCGCCCGCCATTTTTAATGGTTGACTCCATAACTTTCTACAAAAGCGGCAAAAGCCCTTCCATGCTTGCAAGTTATATTATAAAGGACAAGGAGCCTTTTTACTATTGTAATGAAACGGTTGCACATTGGCCATCAATTTATATAATTGAAGGGTTAGGCCAATGCTGCAATCTTATGATCGTTATTTCTGCCCTGGAGAAGGAACTAATGACAACAGGCCTGAATATCGGTTCAATCGATGAAGTTCTTAAGGCGCTTATGAATGAAAAACCTGATGAAGCAACAGCATTCATAAAAGAAACTTTACAGAAACGTGTGAGGGAAACTTATTCAAGTGTAGGATTTCTGGGGTCTGCAGATATTGAAATTACAGGATATGCCAGACAAAGTCAGCTGGTTTCGTATGAAGTTCAGCAGAACCAGGCATTCGGGTCACTTTATTATTCAACAGTCAGGGCATTTACAGAGAATAACCTTATTGCCCGGGGCACCATGATAAGTGCAGGCAGAAAAGATTAGAGAATTTTATTGGATTACCAGCAATGAAAAGGAAGTAATAAATTGAATCTGAAAAATTAACCAATAATACATTCAAAAATGAAAAGACGAGGATTTATAAAAACAGGTTTGGCAACCATGGCTGCCGGCGCTTCAAGTCATCCGGCCTTTGCTGAAATTATCGTACCAATGGAAGATAATGTTACCCAGTCGGAAATGGCCCAATTCATTAATGAAATGGATATAAGCATGGACCGTATCTTCCATTCCGGGGGGAAGTATCTTAAAAACCTAATACCTGACACTCCCACTGAAACAGAACAAAACTTCTTAAAATCAAGCTTAAGAAGTCTTTTACTCATTGGAAATTTTGGAGAACTTTCCATAAAAGGACAGATGCACCCCTGGATGCAGAAACGTATACTCTACTCTGCTGCTGAGGTAAACCATTCAGTCGCCACTTCGTTTGACATCCTGAAGGATATGTCAGACGACTATAAGGAAAACATCAAATCTGCATTAATTGATAATCCTGGCTTAGGTGATTCCATACTGGAAACGTTGAATCTTGAGGCAAGAGCCATTGGGGTTCCTGCCGCCCGAAGAAGACAAATGAGGATAATGGGTAAACGGATTGTAAGGCGAATGAGACATTCACCGGAGATGCTCATCGATGAGTATGTGAATAAAGCAGAAAAACTTTTATTGGCCAGCAATTCAGATGAAGCATTGGAACAGCTTCTGAGAATGCAGATGGGAGAGAATTATTCAACCCGCGTGTCTGAAGCAGAAAGTGCTGCAATTCAATGGGAAAAATTAAATATTCCTGAAGTTCCCATTGGCTATAATCCGATCATTAATGATCAAAATACTTATGAAGCGTCACGCGATTTAAAAACAAAAAAAGGTTTGAGATTATTAGGGATAGGCTTTATTCTTACGGCAATAGGCTGGTTGTCATTTGCAATTGCTGATTTCAATATGTTTGGAGCTGTAATAGGAATTACAATAGGTCCCATTTTGATTCTGGCAGCTTTAATAATCTTGTTGATAAGGGCTGTAACATCCAAAAATTGATATGAAAATAGTGATTTCAGGGATGGGAATTCAATGTGCCCTTGGGAGCTCTATGAAGGAATTGTGGGAAGGCATCAGCCAGGGTAAAAGCGGTATCAGTCCTATTAATAGGTTTGATGTAGGCTCCTTTGAACCCAAACTGGGTGGAATGGTTCCGGGTGGGGATGATTATGATTCAAATGAAAAAAGATTATTTTCCTATGCCCGGAATGCTGCAAATGAAGCACTAACCAATGCCTGCATCACCGATAAAAGGGAAGTGTCAATGGTGCTTGGAACATCCAATGGCTTGAGGGGCAGGAAAATTTACGATATAAGTAACAGACTTGCTGATAAATTAAATCTCGGAGGTTTGATTCTCGCAGTTTCTACTGCCTGTACTTCTTCATCACATTCCATAGGATTTGCTGCCGATCTGATAAGGAGAGGAAATGCTAAAGTTGTGATTGCAGGTGGAGTTGATATTCTTACGCTGGATGTATTTGCAGGATTTTATTGTCTTGGACTTCTGTCAACCACCCCTTGCTCACCATTTAGCAATTCACTGGGCACTACTCTGGGAGAGGGTGCTGCTTTCCTGGTTATGGAAACGGAAGAAAATGCCAAACAAAGAGGAATTCAGCCTCAGGCTGTATTTATGGGATACGGAATTGCTGCGGATGCCTTCCATGACACCAAACCCGATCCCAGTGGCTCAGGAATTTGCAGGGCTATAACGTGTGCCTTGAAAAACAGCAATCTGAAGCCTGATGACATCGGTTATGTCAACGCCCATGGAACGGGAACTGCCGCAAATGATTCTGCTGAATGGAGAGGAATACAGAATGCATTGTCCAATCACTCCGCTAAAATGCCAATAAGTTCAAGTAAGAGTTATTTTGGCCATGGACAGGGAGCAGCCGGTGCAATGGAAGCAGTAGTTACCATTGCCAGCATGCTTCATAATGTTATACCACCCACGCTGAATTATAACAAGCCTCGTCCGTTTTCTCCAGTAGATCCTGTTGCAGATACCCTACCCCGCCCCTATTTAACCAAATATGCCTTAAGTACCAATTCAGCATTTGGTGGACTAAACACCGCATTGGTCTTTGGCAGAAAGGATGATAAATACAAACCTCTGAAAGAAGCCCCGCGGCCCATATCTGTAGTTGGGTACGGAATCAACCGGGATAAGAATTACATCAACAATTTTATCCCCTATGATGATTTGCGCAATACCGATCTCGCGGCAAAGCTTCTTACAGGTGTAGTTGCTATGGTTCTTAATAATGCAGGAATGCAATTCAGATCAAATGAGTGTGAAAATATTGGAATATTCGTTGCACAGGATCAACTTTCCGACGACAGCCTGGAGGCTCTTGACAACAGCATCAGGGAAAGAGGTATTAAACATCTTTCAGCATCTGCATTCACCCGGCTTGTTGTTAATTATCCTGCAGGTGTCTGCTGCAGATTGTTCGGAATAAAAGGCCCTGTTGCTGTGATGGCAGCCAAACCCGACAGCGGATTGACTGCTTTATGCCAGGCGGCTGATTTCCTTGCCTGGAGAGATGATACCGATATGATAATCGTTGCTTCTGTTAATGATCTTGATCAAAATGGCAGTGCAGCCGCGCTTCTCCTGATAGCAGGGAATGGGCAATTTCCGGTTCAGCTTAATGATTGGTCAATGTCACGAAATTCTCTCCATACTACAGAAGCAGTGTATGCAAGCGTGGAGAATGCTTCTGTGAATTTCACTTCATCACATGCCGGCCAGGGACTTTTTGACATTATTGATGCAATTGAAAATTTAAAGATTACTGACCAGAATTTCTTTCATGTAAGGAGTGAAAAAAATTCAAATGATATGGTAATTGATATTATAATTGAAAGAAAGGATTCGCATGCAAACTGAATTGAAAAAAAGAATCGAATTACGTGAATCAACCCTGCTTGATGTGTCAGAGATACTGATTTCCGCATTGCATCTAAAACTTGAACCAATCGATTTGGATCCGGATACCCCACTTTTTGGATCCGGACTGGGACTTGATTCTGTAGATGCGGTTGTGCTTATTGTAGAGCTTGAATCAAGATTTAACGTCAGTATTTCTGAAGAAGAAGGCAGACGCGCCTTAAGAACTGTTAATACATTAATTGATTTGGTAATAAGTAAAAAATATGATATCGCCTGAAAAAAATGGATATAAAGGCTATTTAGCCATCCGAAATTCTGTAGCACTCGAAGAGGAAACCGAATTACGTTGTCTTTTAATTCAAGGCAAGGATGCATTTAAACTACTGGACCGGGTTTGTCCCTGTAATGTTTTTCTCCAGAATGGACAGATGAAACATACTTTATTACTCGATGAGAAAGCCGTGCCGTTTGCTGATGTTTATATTTGCCGCAACAGGGAAGATGCTTACCTGCTCGGATATTGGGCAGCATCTGTCAGCCTGGCTGACTGGATAAACCAATATAAAGGTTCCCTCAGTGATTATACTATTTTTAATTTGAATGAATCGAATTTCTTTTTTACCCTGAACGGTCCCTATGCCTGGGAATTATGTGCAAATACCATCGGCCCTGAAATACTGGGCATGCCGTATTTGTCAATAATGCTTATAAAGCCGGGAATTGTATTCAGAGCCGGAGTGACCGGAGAATACGGGTACCACCTTATGATTCCGAAAGAACAAAAAACGGAGTGGACTGAAGTCTTTATCAAAACCGGGTTACAATTTGATCTTGTTATGAGTGACAGTGCAGCAAGGGCGCAATGTGCCCTTGAAAACTTTTTCTTTGATCTGAACAGGGAAGGCCAGTACCAGTTGACTCCACCGGAACTACAGCTGCAGTGGAGATTGTCACGTCAGAAAACAGAATACCCGGGCTCCAGGGCTATGCAACATCTGAGAGAAAAAGGATGGAACAAAAGGCTTCTGTGCTTTATTACAAAAGAATCAGCCGGGATAGGTGCAGAGATCTTTTATGAAGACAAACCAATAGGTCAGGTAATTTCAATCGGCTACTCACCTATTAGAAAAGATTTTGTTGGCAAAGCGTTAATCAGCCAGCCATTTTGGCATTCAGGATTAAACTGTTTTAAAGCGAACAATCAGAAACTTGAAACAATATCCGCTCCGGTAATTAATAACCGCAGCATTCATGTAAATGTGAATCTTGACAGCTACTTTAACCAGTAATTGAAGATGGATCGGTTCATTAATAAATCGGGTGTTGTAACTGGTGCTTCACGGGGCCTGGGTAAAGAAATAGCAAAGGCTTTTGCCTCTGAAGGGGCATTTGTTGGTATTGGATATCATAAAAATCAGAAGGAGGCAGAACAAACTGTAGAAGAAATCAGAAGGTCAGGCGGAGAAGCAACACTTATAAAAGCGGACATAAGAAATGCAGCAGAAACCCAAAATGCTTTTGCCTCCTTTATTAGCGAGCAGAAAGGTATCGATTTTTTAATAAACAATGCAGGAATAAAATATGATCAGCCGTTTGCATTAATGGCTGAGGAGAGCTGGACGATTGTCACCCAAACCAACTTAGGGGGAACTTTCAATTGCTCACGGGCGGTTGTCAGATCGATGATTGCAAGGAAATGTGGTGTTATAATCAACATTAGCTCAGTGGCAGGTATCATAGCCAATCCCGGCCAGGTTAATTATTCCGCATCAAAAGGAGGAATTCAGGCATTGACACGGACACTGGCAGCTGAACTTGCACCGATGGGCATAAGAGTTAATTCTGTTATACCGGGATTTATAAAAGGAGGAATGACACAGCGGCTGGACATGCGTGTAGTGGAAGCGATGCAGGTACGAATTCCTTTAAAAAGATTGGGTGAACTGGATGAGGTGGTTCAAACAGTACTCTTTCTTTCTTCGGAAGCGGCAAGTTACATTATAGGACAATCCATCGTAGTTGACGGTGGATTGTCTCTATAGCCTCCCGGCAATAACATCAAAATAAAAAGGGCCGGCAGAAGGAAAAATTATAACTCGAATGACTTACGAAAGTAATTTTTTTAGAAAAGGGATTGAACCCGAAGAGAAGGGTCAGTTAATAATTGGCGCAGATGTTATATCCTACCTGGCATCTGTGAAACATCCAATGATAATGGTTGACAGAATAATTTGGTACCATTCCGATCCATTGTCATTGATTGCAGAACGGTATGTTTCCGCCAACGAACCCGCATTCACAGGTCATTTTCCCAATATGAAATTATGGCCAGGCATCTACACTTTTGAAGGTCTTCGTCAGACTTGTTATTTACTCTTCATTTTGCATGAGCTGGAAAAAGCAGATTTATTGAAAGGTGTGGTGGAATTACAGAACAGGCAAATGTTGCGACCAAAGATAGATCATAAACTGTGTCAAAGTGTTTTCGATTTTCTGAAAGAAAGAAAAATGGTCGATCCGGATTTATTTTCCATGAACATAAAATTCGTGGAACCTGTTTTTGCCGGAGCTTTAATCAAATATCATTGTTCACTGGACGATGATAAACTTCATTCCTGGTCTGTCAAAGCTGTTGTAGATGAACGTTTGATTGCGAAAGGAAAAATAATTTCGGAATACCACATATCAGAATTTCCTTCAGGGAAGGCAGGTTTATACAATGTTTAAGCAGGATGCAAAACCCACTGAAGCTTATCTATAAAAAAGATATTTAAAATAAATTCCTTCCGGTAATTCGCTTGTCAAGTTGACATTCAGGCATTAATGGATTCCCACTACTCCTGGCTGAGGATTTACTGAGATGTTCAAGCAACAGGGTATACGGAACGGGAAAAGCTTTAATGTTCAATGATTTGGCAATGAATTTTTGATCCATTTCCCTTAGAACCTGCATTATTTGCCGGTTCTGAGCGCAATTGATTTCACCACTATTAAGGCTGTCAAGCACCTGGTTGCGGGCAGCCGCGATTTGTTACTGCAAAATTTGACTTGCTCATGCTGAACACCGAATCTACGCTTAATAGTTTAGGCATAAATGTAATTGCCCATTTTCTGATACTAAAGTGAATTTTAATTAAGAACCCATCAATTCGTCTAATTTTCCCAGTTGACTTCTCTCCCTTTGCAGAAGTTCCAAAAATTCCTTCAATGTGTAAACAGTATCAGATTTTATATGCTGATAATCAAATCTTGGCAAGACACTAATTAAATCTTCAGTGTTATCATTGTAATGCAGCCAGATTGCCTCAATATTCAAAGCATGGATTCTTATAGTTCTCAGTTCGCCTACCGATTTATTTCTACTATTAGTCTGTTTTAATCTAGACATTGAACTGTCCATTTTATCAAAGAAATCCATGTTGGTGTTCATTTGAATTAATTCGGGATTCTCTTCATTTAAACTCAATTCATAAAAGGCAACCGGTGAATTTTCTTTAATTTCCAATACCCTTAAAGAGGATGGATTTTGGGGGAGCTTCATTCCTCGTTTTATTTCATTTAAACTGATATTAAAAACATAATGAGGAAGCCTTATATCATTCATTACCATTTCCTTCAATGTTTCAATTTTTTCACCGTATACATTCAAAAGAGGTCGGACAGAGGGAATAGGTTTTAGTAAAGCCGGATTAAAAACCAAATCTTTGTACCACATCAGATAAAAATATTTTTTAGTAAAGTATGTATGTGTCCAGGTGCCATTATTTTGGTAATTTGTTGCAAACTGATTATATGTTAAAGTACTTTTCCCATAAATAGGATCATCGATATGAAGATACTCAACTCCTTGAGATTTTGAAACACCATATATTACCATAAAATGTCCACCTCCGCCATTCCAACCAATACGTGCACCAATAATTAAACCATTTTCCAGCTCTTGTTTAATTCTGTCCCATGTTATTGTCCCGCTTTGATAGCTAGTAAAATTATTTGTCCTGGTCAAAGCTTTATTGAGATACCAGGGTACATTACAAGCGGAAGGTACAGGAGAATCACAACAAGAATTTTCTAATTCCTCACCTGCAACTTTACATTGTGTCCATGGACTAAACACCGAATAAAATTTTGAAACACTTTTGGAAGTGGCAGCCCAACACCAATTGGACTGGGTTTGAAGTTCCATGTCAAATGAAAGTACCAGCGATGAATAGAACCAATTTAATACTGAAAAATCAATAATAAAACGGTTGGTCAATTTATTTTCCAGTACAAGTTCATTATATGCCATTTGTTATGCTTTTAAAAAATTTACTAAATCAATCATCGAAATATGGCAAATGAAATTGCCTGTTTAGATATTTTAACGAATATGTCTGTAATCCCAATGTAAGATACAGAAAATAAATCAATCTATAATAGGGCCTGTTGAAAACCTTACGTCACAATCTTTAAATTTACTTATAGAGTATATGATGCTTTAAACTTACACATCCACTGCTTCATATCCAGCATAAGAAAATTAAGATATATTTCAATTATACAAGCTCTACACGCGGAACCGGGTAATCTAACTTTTACTCAAAGAAGTATTTAATACCAATCGCAATATCCTGCATTTTTTAATAGCAATTTATTAAATGAACCCTCAGTATCAGTAACAAATATTCCAAAAATGAGAGTAGAGCCCGAGGTGCCTGCTATACCTGTGTATAAGATATTTTTTCCATCTCTTGACCAGCAAGGGGCATGTCCATAAATAGATGGTATATCCCTATTCCCGCTGCCATCTGAATTAATTATAAAAATATCGGAATTTGATGAATATGAATATAAAAGCTTCGAACCGTCACTGTTCCAATCTAAATATTCAACTATACCTCCGGATGTAAGAGAAAATTGACTTTTTAATTCTGTATCATAAGGCTCAATCATCATTATATCATTTTTCTGCTGAAAATCATAATGTGAAGAGCTAACATTAACAGCTATGGTTTTGCCATCAGGATGCCATGCCAAGGCTGTGATCCAGCTATCATATTTTAAGGAAAGGGTGGTGTGAGTGATATCACCATTCTGGGTATTCAGATAAAAAATCATGTTATTTCCTCTATATGCAATAAAAGCAATTGTGTTTCCATCAGGTGACCATGTTAATGTTCCGCTGGAGGAATCAATTCTCCAATGTACTGTTGAGTTATCGGTAATATCGAAAATTTTAATTTCTAGATAGGCAGAACCCCCGGATGCTTCAACAGAACTTTCCTGATTAATTGCCGCAAATCTGGCTCCATCATGAGACCAGACAGGCCTTGTCCGATTAAGTGCATTCCCATAATATTTAGCAAGAGACATTGAGTTTACATTAGCCATTTCCAACCTCTCACCTTTCATGAAAATAACGTTTCCAACGAGATCAAGGTCAATATCCTCTGAAAGTTCTTTATCCGAGTCTTTACAATTAACGACCAATGCAGCCATTACTATAAAAATATAACAAAATTTAGAAGTCATGATGTGTGATTTTTAGCAACTCTTTGCTTGTATCCTACTCTTTTGAGAATATCATACTAATCAATTATTCAATCTCTTATAGAAATGAAATAGGGTATACGGTAATCATTTTATTCACTTTTTATTATTAAAGAAAAGATACAAAATATTCCTGACCGGAGCTACAGTTAAGTCCTGTTAATAAATTAGATTGTAATTAAAATCAATAACCAAAATCCTGGTATAATACCTGAAATATTCATAGCGGAATCCTTAAAAAAGAATTTGATCGGATCCAGACTCAAAAAGCTTTCTGAAATAAATCAGCTATTCTTTTTATATCTTCTGAAAACACTTTCCATGATACCTAATCCCTTGTTCAACTCCTTTGAAGTTATAGTAAGAGGTGGCATTAAAATAATTGTATGACTGTTCCAATCTGCAGAGCACATCAGGCCCAGATTAAACATGGCCAGTAATAATTTATTAACAAGGAGCCTGCTGGGTCTTCTGCTATCCGGTTCAACCAATTGAATACCAATCATCATGCCCATACCGCGCACCTCATGTGTATGGTCAGGCAAGTACATGTTCGTAAGACTTTTGATGGCAGCTAACAATTTTTCTCCATCCAAACGTGCTTTTTCACATAATCCCTCTTCCTTTATTACACTTATGTTTGCTAATGCTGCCGCACATGCCAGTGGTGTCCATCCAAAAGTTGGACTAACATCCTGATAATTTCTCAAAGCGCTGGTCAGGTTTTCATTTAGTACACCACATCCAATTGGAATATATCCACCACCCATTCCTTTTGCGAAAATAAGCGCATCAGGTTTCAGTTTCATGAATTCCGATGCTGTGAACCTGCCAACTCTTCCAAAACCTGTAATCACCTCATCAATGATAAGAAGGATTCCATATTTTCTGCATAAATCCTCTATCTTTAAAAGAAAACCTTCGGGAGGAGTAAGCACCCCTCCACTGCCTATAATTGGCTCAGCAATAAATGCAGCAACATCCGGTTCAGTCACAAAAATTTTCTCCAGAATATTCAAACTATCCGATTCAGAAATGGCCACACCACCATTTACGTATGATTCGTAAATCCCGGGAAAGGGGATCTTCAAATAATGGTGTGGGCTTCTTTGTATTTCCAACAAATTAAAAGCCTCATAATCACTTAATCTTATGGCTTTCGCCGTCCCACCATGATAAGACCTGTAAAATGAAACCAACGTATTCTTACCTGTAAGTGCAAAAACCGCACGGAGAGTCCCTTCTATGGCTTCACTTCCACCAGTAGACCTTAAACACGCAGTCATGCCACCTGGAACTAATTCAAGCATGACCTCACTTAACTCAAGGGCAAGTTCAGTAGCCATCCAGGGAGGGCAGTAAGTAGCTTTCTTCAACTGTTGTCTGACTGCATGTATTATTTTAGGGTGCATCCATCCGGTATTTGCAACCCCGTAGCCACTGGTGAAATCCAAAACTGCATCTCCCTTGCAGGTATATATAAAAGAGCCTTTAGCATGGGAAAAAAATGTGGAACAGTAACTTCACCAAGATTAATGGACTTGTATCTTTTAATTTTTTCTTTCATAGGTTTAAGTTTCTGGTGCATTTACCATTCTGTCATTTCTATATTCGATAGAACAGAAAAATTCCGAGGCATGGTATTACTTTGCTGTCATTCCCTAAAATCAATTCATCAGCCAAATCACCAGTAAGAATTCCAAATTCAATATTCAAACCTAATTTTTTACTGAAATTAATATCTCTTCCGGCACGAAAGTAGATTCCTAATTGATTCTCGATTTGCTCCTCACGAGCTATCCACTTTGATAAACCTCCTTTTATGTACCAGGGTCTTCTATCCGACATTTGAGAACTCCCTCCGAAATGATAGGCAATATCACCTGAAATTGAATTTTGGTGACTACTAATCCCAAATCCTGCTCCTAGCTGTACCTGATTAAATTGAAAACGTGGCCCAAGTACCCATTGCTCTGGTATACCAATTCCTCCATATAGATTAAATCTCTCCTGACCACGAACGTGATAATTATTGATGAAGAAAAAATAAAACAGCAGGCCTAACAGCAAAATCGGTTTAATTACATTTTTCATGATTTCTAATTGGATTAGCGGTTTTTATTCAGGAAATTAAACAGTAAATAGTTTTTTCTTAAAGGTCTTTCCCTTTAATTATTAAAGTTATTAATTTTTTTCTGACATATAATTATTAATAATAATCTTTTTCTCTTGTTGCGAGAAAGGCAAAGGTATTGGATATAAAATGATTCCCTGTATTTAACAGCAGTTCCTTTAGTAAATTTTACAGGTTCTATTGCAGGTTATATTATGGCGGGGGATGTTATACAAGGCCAATAATGCAGTTCGGAATTGAAACTCCTGTTGCAGATTTATCTCCTGTATATTTGGCTGTTACATCCAGGAATTACATTCATTCATAATAAGAACGGCACCTTATTGTTGAAGCTCTGTTAATATTCCTTTTTTCTTTTCCCTTTATTATTGATTTCTGCTGAATATGAAGATTTTTGATTAGGTTTGCACCCCCATTCACAAAAGGATGTAAAATCCGGAATATTATTATGATTGAAGTTGCTGATTTAAAAATACAATTTGGAAAGCGGGTGTTGTTTCAGGATGTAAACCTGAAATTTACTGCCGGCAACTGTTATGGTGTTATAGGTGCCAACGGGGCAGGAAAATCTACTTTCCTTAAAGCCATTTCGGGAGAAACAGATGCCACCGCAGGTAAAATAAATCTTGGACCTGGAGAGCGTCTTTCGGTATTAAGCCAGGATCATTTTGCTTTCGATGAAGATCTGGTCATCCATGCTGTTCTAAAAGGACATTCCCGGCTTTGGAACATTATGCAGGAAAAGGAAGCATTATACGCGAAAAGTGATTTTTCGGATGAGGACGGTATGAAAGCCGCTGACCTGGAACAGAAATTTGGCGACATGGATGGCTGGAATGCAGAGAATGATGCGGCTACCCTGTTGAGCAACCTGGGCATAAAGGAAGCTTTTCATTATACTCCCATGAAAGAGTTGAGCGGCAAACAAAAAGTACGGGTTCTGCTGGCACAGGCATTGTTCGGAAAACCCGACAACCTGTTGCTGGATGAACCCACTAACGACCTTGATCTGGAAACGGTGGCCTGGCTTGAAAACTACCTTTCTGAATATGAGAATACGGTTTTGGTGGTTTCACACGACCGGCATTTCCTGGATGCCATCAGCACACATACCGTTGACATCGATTATGGCAAAATAAAACTGTTTGCAGGAAACTACAGCTTCTGGTACCAGAGTAGCCAGCTTGCCTTAAAGCAACAAAAAGCACAGAACAAGAAGGCAGAAGAAAAGAAAGCCGAGTTGCAGGAATTCATTTCACGGTTTAGTGCCAATGTAAAAAAATCGAAACAGGCTACAAGCCGTAAAAAAATGATTGAGAAGCTGAACATTGAAGACATTGAGCCTTCAACCCGTAAGTATCCGGGAATAATTTTTACACCCGAACGCGAAGCCGGTGACAAGATCCTGGATGTTCATGGGTTAAGTGCCAGCATAGACGGAACGGTATTGTTTAAAGATGTAGAATTTTCGGCAGCAAAAGGCGAAAAAATAATATTCCTGTCGCGCGACCCCCGTGCAATGACAACATTATTTGAAATCATCAATGGTAACAAAAAACCCGATGCAGGCAATTTTCAATGGGGACAAACCATTACTTCTGCGTATCTGCCACTTGACAATTCTGCATATTTCAACAGTGAACTGAGCCTTTTTGACTGGCTGTGCCAGTTTACCACCGATACCACCGATTTCTATATTATGAGTTATCTGGGAAAAATGTTGTTTGCACGTGAAGAGGTGCATAAGCCGGTAAATGTATTGTCGGGAGGAGAAAAAATGCGTTGCATGATTTCTAAAATGATGTTGCTTAATCCAAATGCCCTGATTCTTGACACACCCACCAATCACCTCGATCTGGAATCGATTCAGGCATTTAACAACAACCTGGTAAAATATCCGGGTACTATTTTTATGGCATCACACGATCATGAATTTATTCAATCGGTCTGCAACCGGATTATAGAACTGACTCCAAATGGAACCATTGATAAACTAATGGAATACGATGATTACATTTCGGATGAACGGATCAGGGAATTAAGAATAAAAATGTATAGTTAAAAATTGCACCTGATCTATTAAATTACCCTGTGATTTCACTCACGTAATATCTTTACTTCTGTTCTTCTGTTATTTTGCCTTCCTTCGGGGGTGCTGTTCGTATCAACCGGCTGATTTTCTCCATAACCTTTTGACACAATTCTGTCCGGGAATATTCCATTAGAAACCAAATACTTTTTGACTGTTTCTGCTCTTGCTTCTGATAACTTAAGATTCAAATCATCATCTCCGACATTGTCCGTATGCCCCCCTATTTCGATGATAATATCCTTTTTTAGTTTCATGAATTCCAATAATTCCTCAAGTTCTTCAAATGAATTTTTTATCAGAGTTGATTTACCTGATTCAAAATGTACGTTATCCAGCGTAAAGGTTTTGGGTGGTTCAAATTGAATAGTTATTTGAATTGGGTTGTAGTATTCCCCTTCGTTTAATTTGGGCAAAGTGAATTCACCGTGTTCCTCTGTTTTACCAATACTTTTAATTTTTATAAGGTATGTTTCGTTCCCTTTCAACTGAATTTCAAATTTGCCTTCTGCATTACTTACTCCCTGATAATTCTCAAATGTATTTTGCCCTTCAAAAATTATTAATTCACCATTCTTTGAATTGTTATTAAAATCAGTCACTAATACCTGAACCGTTGCCATGTCCGGGTTAATTGTATCCTGTCCAAAAGCTGAGTTAACAAATAAAATGAAAGTAGTGATAGTGATGTATGAAATTATTTTCCCCATTTTTTCAAAGTTAACAAATTTCCCGAACCGGAACCTAAAATTTCTAAACATCGCGCATTCAAAATGAGGTTCCTGCCAAATAAAAACAAGAAGCAGGCTAATTGAATTTATTTTCAACTGTAAATGAGCCCTTCAAGGTTAGGTATATTTCAGTAGGGTAAACGGGACAAAGAAATATTATGCACCTCACTGGTTGAGAAAAAAAACAAGTATGAAGAATTTGAACAGTTGTACCATTACCGGTGGAATGTGAAAGAAGCATTCAAGCTAATGAAAAACAGTGTTGAAATTGAAAATTTCTCAGGGAAAACACCCAGGGCAGTAAAACAGGATTTTCGTGCAAAAATGCGTATGCCCATCCAAATAAGGTCAGGAAGAAGTTTCCCACAAAAGAAAATACCAAAAAGGCCTTACCATGTAAATTACAAAAGATTATAGATAGTTCTTAACTAAACGGCATTGAATTATAAGTCAATAACCACATTGGGTACTATTCTCCCGGTTTGCAGTTGTATTTTTTCCTGCGACAGCCAATTGCTAAAGGAGAAGTTAACTGATTATGCAATGGCGGATATGCATCTCCGGATTAAGCTGCAATTTTTTTTTCATTGTGCAGGTAAATGCATCATAAGTTCATCAATTTCCTTTGCTATTTCTTCATTGGAACCCAATTGGATTAAATGCCGGTGAGTTCCTTCAGAATCTGCTTCCCAGGTATTACTTCCATCTGTGGCATCAATAACAATACGACCGGGTTCTGATAACTGCCAGTAATGGGCTGCGGGTCCCTCATAAAGTCCGCGTACGGCAAATAAACCAGCCACCTGGTCCCAGTTTTTATGTGGGATACGGCCAAAAAGCTCATAAGATCTGCGAACAGGACTGGACATAGGTAAATCAAGAATTTGACCACCTGTATCCATAAGTCCAATTTCCCAACCGCTAAAAACGATTTCAGTTGGCCAGTTATTAATAGTAAAAACAGAAGCTTCTGTATCCCAAAGTATATTTGACTCACGACCTTCAGGAAACCACCCCCCCATGCAAACCCATAAATGTACTTTTTGCTTTATAAGCTCCTGTCCTTCAAGTTCGCTGTGTTCATCCGGGCCGCTTTTGATCAGGTCACGCAGGTTCGTAAGGTACCCAATGGTTAAAATAATGACACTGTTATCTGGTTGAGATGAAAGGATCATACGGTATTGATCAACAGCATCAGGAACATCATCCGGACTGCTAAATTTACCTTGAAATTCTTCTGCTACCTGCTTTGCATAACGTGATTCACGGTCGACACCTGGCCTCTTAAGCTGCCCAAGGGGGAGATTTTCCCGCTTAAAATATGTATTAATACGATCGGCACAAAGTGTACTCCAGGGATTAACGGCGCATACCATCACTCCCAGAAGCTCTGCCTCGCCCATATCTGCAAGAGCATGCAACATGGCAAGTGCTCCCACATCATCCACATCTGATTCCATATCAGTGTCAACTATTACTTTAAAGGGCGGTTCAGGTGGTTTCTTGCTGTCCGATTTCTGAAAACAACCAACAAATAGAACGCACAGCAATAAAAATGTGACACTGAAAATGCTATTGTATTTCATACTCGTAATATTAAAATTTAATTTGAAATTCCGCAATTGCAGCCGTTGCCTTTCTTTCCAATCCGGTCTCACAGGCTCAAAGCTGGTTAAGAAATGAATTCGTTAAAAAATTATAAATAGTTCTCTCCCCCTAAATAATCCATTATTCAAACATACTATTTTTTTTTGCTGTTGAATATTAGTCCGGCAGATAATATCACCCTACAGCAATGTTTGAATTTTATTCGCAGATTTTTAATTTTAAATGGTATTATTCTCCGATAAACAGTAAAAATACCTTTTAGCCGGTTGCTTCTGGAGGTTCCTTAGGATAGACGACTGTTAGACTGCATAATCAGCAACACACTGATATTCATTTAGTCGGCAACATGACCAGATATATTTCAATTGCAAAAATTTAAGATTACAAGTTACCATTAAAGAGTAAATACATGCAGCAGTAACCTAACCTGCAATTAAGAAATTAGTTGAAAATTAATATCGTTTGCCACGCATGAATATCTATATCAGACTGAATTCAAAAAAAAAATTAATTAAAGACACCGACATATTATTTTTTTTTATAAATTTGAATTTCAATATGTTCCTTACCTGTAATAATGAAGAATCACAAATTATTATCCAAAAATGCTGATGTAAAAAAAGGGCGTGACAAAATTGAACTCGTAAATTGTCCGCACGATTGCAGGAATTGCAAATTAGTTCTTATTGATATCAATCGTCTTTATCATTTATCCGAACAACATCAGATTGTAAAAGAGTATGAGTTTTCTATCAGTTCCCTGAAAGAAGCATTTGAAAAAACATATGAATTAACTGACTCTGCAGAGCAGGAATGCGCTAAATTGTTCAGGCTTACGATTAGGGGTTCACTGGAAAACATATGCCATGAGTTAAAAAGTATGACAAGTGGTTTTTTCCGCAGAGGTCGCTATAAAAGTATTTATATAATGGCAGAAGAGACACTGAAGGAATTCAAAGAAGTTAACTCTGTTATTGAGCAAAAAAACGAAAAAATAGCTCCTGCTCATTCTAAAGATGTAATGTTTGATCTCCCTGTAGTATAGATAAGAAAAGATTCTTTTATTAAGCTGAAGTTTCATAATTTTTGCCTTTAAGGTTATGACTATTACTGCTAATGATCTTAGGGATGAGATATTGGAAACGCTTTTAAATTATAGGTTAAACCGGATTTTTTTTTATTGTGCAGAAACATTCAATTGAATAGCTGACTTCGATAAGTAATCCTAATCCAAATCTTTACTCCGGTTGTACCTGTCATAACAATTGTTTATTCAAGGAACACCAGACTAAACCAACACATGTTGTTTAGAAAGATAAAAAGCAACAATAATTTCAACGTCAGATTTTGCCTTGAGGTTCGAAAAATTACAGGCAACTTCTAAACAATTTCAAACTGTCAATGCAATGTAGTTTTTTTCCATTATTTTATTTTTATTCAAATTATATGAACGTTTTTTATATTTTTAGCTCATTGAAGAAAGTATCATTCCTGTTAAACTGAAACCAAATGGCCAGGTATATTTTATTTATTGTTTTTTTGTTGCTTGCAAATTTGGCAAAAACTCATACCGCAACTACTTCGCTTAAAAGCAATTTACAACGTGCTGATCTTATAATTTTGGGCGAAGTCACAGAGTCTCATTCTTTTTGGGATACCTTAAAAAAGAATATTTATACATCCTACACAATAAAGGTTGATACAGTAATTAAAGGTACTGCTGATTCGGAAATAAAAGTTCTGGTTCAGGGAGGTATTGTTGAAAATGTGTGGCAAAAAATAAGTTCTGCTGCCAGCCTGAAATTAAATGATAAAGGTTATTTTTTATTGAATCTAGTAAATTCAACCGATGCAATCCCTTTTAGTTCCTCCACCCCCTTTTACAGAATAACAGGTGACGGAAATGGATTTCTTCACGTAGAAGCTGATACACAAAAAGGAAAAAGCAAGGTTAAAAGTAATTTATTGCCAGAGTTCTTCTACAATTTAAAAGCACTTATAAACTACACTCCAACGATATATGAGAATAAAACTATCCCTTTAAAATCTGTTAACACGAATAGTGCTATCACCCAACTCTCGCCATTGGAATTAACGGCTGGTACAGGAGAAATTTTAAACATTCACGGATATGGATTTGGGGCACAGCAGAACAGCAGTGAAATATGGTTTAACTATGCAGATCAGGAAAATTCTTCGTTTACACATGCTGAATTTGAAATCAAATTATGGAGCGATACCCTCATCCGTATAGTTGTACCTTCAGAAGCTGCAACCGGTACTGTTTCCCTGAAAACAGCAGGACAGGATGTTGTCAGTCCGGAGGTGGTTAAAATCAGGTATGCTCATTCCAATCTCTACTTCAAACCAATATTTCTGATAAATTCCGATGATTTGGGAGGATATACCTGGCATCTTCATTCCAGTATTGCCTCCATACCCCAGGCAGCAAAAATTATTGAAAATGCTATTGGGAAATGGGTGTGCGCTACATCAGTCCCCTGGACCGTTGGCAGTACCACAACAAACAAAGACGGTATTGATGGCATGTGTACAATCCTGTTGGATTCACTGGGCGGACCATTGGGAAAAACCAGCGCCGTTTATGAAAAAGTTTTTACAACTCCTAAAAATTACAAATGGGTACTGGCTGAAGTAGATATTGTGATTGAAAAAAATCATAACTGGAGCTTTTCCCGTGAAAATATGCAAATTGACCAAATGGACTTTGAAACGGTCATACTTCATGAGTTAGCTCATGCTCAACTTATAGGCCATGTAAACGATAAAGAAGATTTGATGCATTGCAACCTGTCGGCAGGTATTATTAAAAATATTGGAAGTGACAATATTGCATGTTCAGATTTTATAATAAATAACAGCCTTGAATTTAACAACAGAAGTTACAGTACTATTAACCCGGTTCATCAGGAAGCACTGGGCATCCCTGAAGCTATAACGGGACCGGAAAATTTATGTGCAAACGCCTTGGAAAGCACTTATTATATTTCAAAAGTTACCAATGCTTCGGGATATAAATGGGAAATAATTCCTCAGGATGCAGCAATTTTAGTACCTGAAGATACTTTGGTAAATGTATTATGGTCCGGTGAATTTAATGGAGAAGCTTCTTTAACAGTTTATCCTGAAAATTTCTGCGGTTCACTAGGTTCTAATAGCAATCTGATGATATTAATAGACCCTGGATTCAATTCAGAAGAAACTGTTTCTATATGCCAGGGAGAGTCCTATAATGGCTGGGAAACGGAAGGAATATACATCCGGCAACTAAATACCGGAAATGGGTGTGACAGTATGTTAACTACCTATTTATCAGTTGAAGAATTAACAGAACCCATTGTTTTAATAAACAATGATACAATTTCATGCAATGAGTCATTTGCATCCTACCAGTGGTACAATGAAAATGGAAAGATAACAGGAGCAGTATCAAATAAATACATTGTGGAATACGATGGCACTTACTATCTCGAAGTTACAAATGAAAATGGTTGCAGCACACTTTCTGAAAAAGTAAATGTAATAAAAACCACAATTCCTGAAACAGTCATAAAGTCACCAGGGTTTACTGTTTTTCCAAATCCGGGCAATGGTAATTTTACAATAAAACTTGAAAATTACTTTTCAGTTAATGCCTCTTATGAAATATTTAATCAAACCGGCCAGTGCCTGCTCAGGAAAGAAATCAATACATATCAGGGAACCTGCATAGAACAGGTTGATTTAAATAAATTTCCAAAAGGGGTTTATTTTATCAAAGTTTCCGGTTATGGACCAGCTATTACTGAAAAGCTGATTAAAAAATAAATCCACTCTTATTCAGTGAGGATCCAAAAAATATATTTTTTTACATAAAATATTTTTTTATTAAAATATTTTCCTAGATTTGTAGTGCAATACGTTCTGTATTGCTTGTGTGTTTGGGGGTTAACATTTGGAGGGCGGCTGATGAGCTGCCCTTTTTTTTTCCTGTATTACCAGGTATTAACAGAGTTGAATCCGTTCTTGCGCATCCTTTAAGTCCAAATAATAATCTGTTGACGGCTGAGACGTTTTTATAATCTTAAATGCCGAAGGATATCATTATCCGTAGTTAATTTTTTTTCGTGAATTTTTGTGTTTTTTGTGTTTTTTGTGCTTTTGTGGTAAAAAAATTGATTTAGGCTGTATGAACCCTTTAAGGTTTTGCCAGGATAAGTAATCTTCCCAGACTCAACTACATACGTACATTTTCATTAAATTTTTATCCATCATCATCAAAAAATCCCTCATCTTCTTAAGATGGAATTTCGTTAATATGTCTTCAACCTTTAGTATTTTCTCTTTTATTAATTGCTGATTGTTATAGAAGTAACCGATTACCCAAATATCATTTCCACAGGAACATTTAATTCCTTTTTTACGATCTGCCAGCGCAGCATTAATCCGTTTCCTAATATCCTTTCATTTTCATTTGGGTTGTTTTTTTATGTGTTTTTTTTTGTATGTATTTATATAAATTGGTATAAATCCCATTTTGTCTTAATTATTTTGTGTTCTCATTTTGTTAATTCTGAAATATAATTCCGTTTTTGAAATACCATTTGGCAACCTTCCCAAATACATTAGAAACCGTATTTCCCTTAAATTCCTTTTTCTCTTCCATAAATTCTCTTATAAAAGTATCATAAATTTCACTTTGTAATTTTAAAATTACAGGATTTGTTTTCCTGTCAAAAATTGTCAGCTTGCCTGAATACATAACCCATTCATTTGATTGCAAATGTTTTCCGATAATCTCCTGATTTGCTTGATATATAATTTTAGATTTTAGCATTTTTATTTGGCTTGCACAAATTGAGAACGAGCCTTTCCATCGTTTTTAATACCTCTCATTTTGCAATAATTTGTTAACTCGTCTAAATCAATTTCAACATCAATAACCTCAAATCCCTGGGAAATCAAATATTCCCGGGCCTTAATAAATGCTTCGTACCATTCATTCCAGGTATCATGCATACTTTCTCTGTCATCGATTATTTTTATGAATCGTTTCCAGTCTTTTTTTCTATAATATGCAAGTTTAATTCCTATCATATATTTATTGAATTTATGCTCTTTTCAATATGCGGCATAACGCGGGCAGGCATTGGGAATTTCAACCTATGCCTCTCACAACTTGTCCCGTAACGCGGGAGAATCGTACGTGAAGGCTCCTGTCATACGGCTCTTGCTATACAAATTTAAACGCTTCCTCCGGTTAATCCTGCTTTCCAGTGATAAAATAAACCGGAAAATTCTTCCTCATATAAACCACTGAAACTCCATACCTGAACATGCTCATGATAAAGTCTTTTCCTAAATGCTCAGTACCATGCCTCTTAACACAGCATCCGTCAGCTGACGGATTTGATGCCCCCCTTTTAAGGACGATACCGGTGGTCCTGCCCTACAACTGGCATCCACCTTCTTAATTAAAAAATATAATAAAATTTAATTTGCCGAATCATTTCTTCCCGGCACACCATTTTTTCGGAGTTGCATGCGACTTCTTGTCCGGAGGACAAAAAAAGATGGGCGTGAACCCGCCGAGCCTGCACACCTGGTGCCGTTCTGTAATTTATTTTTTTGTGGTTTTATTCAATCATAATATCCTTTTTCATATTTAATTCACCCAGCCAAATATGTCCATTGTCTTGAATAATATCTTTCTTATCCACCTCAGTACCAAGACCGGGAAACTCAAAAGTAGCTTTGTATTGTCCTTTAGGTACATCATCAAAATTGTCATAAATAATTGTTACTACTTTACTCTCATTACCATTAATTATTGACAGCCAATCTTTTTTCCATGTATTCCTGGGGTCTGCCGAAATTGTCTCAATTTTATGTGTATAGGTTTCATAGGTGTTGAAGTGCCTGATAAATAATCCATTTGTAAAATAATGAAATAAACCAATCCCCGTTTTTTCGGGGTCAATATAATAGTAATTGAATGAATCATTGTTTTTTAATAATAGTTCAACCTTTACGTTAGTTGATGATAAATATTGAACTGATTTGATTTCACAACTCAATCCAGCATGAAATTGATTGTATTTTTTTAATGCATCAACAATTCTTTCATTTTCCCGAGGGTCAGGTATTATATTTCCTAAAGAGTCAATTTTTTGAATAAAATCAATTGGAATGATGTAGTCTCCGTAAAATGAGGGATGAGATCTTATTACAGGTCCGGCATGTAGAAATGAAGAATACATAGGGAGTGTCTGACCTGAATAAATTTCATTCCTGTTTGCGTAAACTGTAAAGCCTCCGATACCTTCAATAACATTAGCGAACGATTTATTATTTTCCAAATAAATCAAGTGAGCTGAAAAATCATAGTATTCAAAGTCATTATGGTTCAATATTACCCTATCATTTGATACAATGCAAAAACCATCTGTAAGTTTCTTGTCAATATCAATTTCATTTTTATCACATCCTATTAGTAAAACAGCGATAACAAATAAAATGGTAATTGTAGTTTTCATTGTCTTAGTATTTTTTTTAACAGATGATCTCAAATTGAAAATGGTTGCTTTTACTATGAAACCTAACGGTCCAGCGGTCGGGCAGGCAAAGTGAATATCACCTTAAGTAATACCCAAATAATCATAAATCGAATTTATTGATTCTTGAATATCAAGCAAATATTTTAATATCTCACGCTACATAAAGTAATAGTTTGGTCACCTCTATGCACTCAATTAAATAAGGGTTTGACAAGGAGTTCTCAGTCAATAAATCAATTTTATGGCTAAATAATTCTTCTAATTCAAAATGTAGTTCAAAATAATTATCAGTGTATTTCTCAATTGAAATATTCTTGAATGAAATCAATATAACTTTTGTCATTAAATTTATCAGTGCACACGGATCAAAAAATCATACATTTTTCAGAATCTTAATTTGCATGATTAACCTGAGTACCACGATTAAAAAGAATCAGGGAATCATGGAATCATGGAAATCCTGTAAATCATGATTCAGAAAATTACCGGCCATTAAAAACACTATAAACAAAATTTTAAACAGCACAATTGATCTTATTATTCTACTAATCTGTTTATGAAATTATTAAATTCAATCTTAGCATCTATGCTTTGAAATAAAGCAGTATGTCCAAACCCAGGCAATTCCAGAAACTGTATATTTTGACAATCCTTGCAATTTTCAACTTTATGTTTAAAAGTTGGCCAGGAATGCATATGTATAAGTCCATCATTTAATCCCTGAATGAATAATATGTCAGATTTAAATCCATTCGCAAAATTTAATAAAGACCTTTCAAAATAGGCGTCTGGATTTGATGAGATGGAACCATATTCATCATAAAGTACAGTGCATTCCATTTCATTAGAAATTTGACCATTTTCTTCCAGCTGACAGCGGAATACTAAATTAAGTGGCCCAGGTGCATTGGCAATTACGCCATCAGTCTGGTGCATAGCATTGAGACGTGTTACTAAATATCCCCCTTGAGAATGTCCTGCTAGAAAAATCTTATTCACCGTAATGCCTAATTCGCGTTCTGCATCATTTTTAACCCAAAGCAAAGCGGCTTCACAGTGTTGAATATTATTCCCAAAAAGCAGGTTTTCTTCAGGATAAGCTACGCTTATTATCATCATGTCCTTTCTTTCAAGAATGTTTTTAAACCTTTCAAGTACATTATGAGCTGCTTGTAAAATTAAACTATCGCGTCTTACTGTTCCGTGAAATACCATTAATACATCAAATTCATTCCCTTCAGGCTTATCGATCACCACATCAACAGAAACTCCATTGTAAATAATGCTTTTTGTTATTTGATATGTATTTATATCATGAGGATTGGCATCCTTGTTACAAGAAAAAGAAAGCAATATTAATAACAACATTTTCATTTTTTAAAATCTCATTTATCTGATAATTATTCATAGTTCTTTATCAGTACTTCATCTATCTCTCCGCGATCAGCGCCGTTTGAATTCACTGCCCGGTTTGCCTTTATTGTAATTATATTATAATTCCGGTATTTTTCTTTTATTAAAGGAGCCGATGAATTGGACAACAAAAACTTTACGCCTTTAGCATGTAAAACATCGCAAGCCTCCCGCAATCGTATCTGGTCTGAACTGTTCCATCCGCCCTGCACATATCCCGTAAAGCTGGAGCTTTCGGAAATGGGATGGTACGGAGGATCCAGGTACACAAATGAATTTTCATCGATACGATTCAGCACCTCCCCGTAATCTTCATTTTTGATGCTGATGTTGCCGTAATTTAGGTACCTGCTTACTGCCCTGGCAGGTTCATTAACAATATTTGGATTCTTATACTTACCAAAAGGTACATTGAACTCTCCTGCATTATTTACCCTGTACAGACCATTGTAGCAAGTTTTGTTCAGATAAATCACCCTCGATGCCCGCTGAACGGGAGTCAGCTGTGTAAAGGAACCGGTCCGGTCAAGGGCCCTGATTTCATAAAAATAGCCGGCGTCGTTTACATGCTTTTTAAGATCAGCAATAAGTTCTTCAGAATTGTTTTTAATGACCCGGTAAACATTTATAAGCTCTTCGTTGGAATCATTAATTACTGCATTAGTTGGCTGCAAATGAAAAAAGACAGCCCCTCCCCCCACAAACGGCTCAATGTATTGATATTCTTTAATATTCTTTGGTAAATGTTCAGCAATCGAAGCCATAAGCTGTCGTTTTCCTCCGACCCACTTCACAAACGGCATCACCAAATTTTTAGCTTTTAACTTTTTAGACTTCAACTGTAAATGATTTATTTTTTCCTGCAAGATACTAATTCTTTACCGGAAGAAGGCCGCTGCGATTAATCAGGAAATTAACAAGATGAAGTCAATGACCGGCTGAATCCACCGCCTCATACAACAGTCAGAACCCGATATGCCTGATTAAACGGATGACCACGATTAAAAACAATCAGGGCAATCATGGAAATCACGGAAATCCTTAGAAGCCGTTTGTTACATTTTTACTGATATACCCAAGTTTTATTAAATCATTTCTGTCTTTTGTCAAATAAGTTTTCCCATTTAAAATTACATAAATCTCATCGCTAATATCAATAATATGCTCATACAAATGGTCTGTTATAATTATTCCTTTATTGTTTTTCTCTTCTATAATGATTCTTTTTATTGTGTCAACATGCACAGGCATTACCTGTGAAAATGGTTCGTCCAACAAACAAAATTTTGTTTTCGAGGTAAGAATTGAATAAATTTCTAATATCCTGATTTCTCCACCTGAAAAGGTTTTTACTTTGGAATTAAAATATTTTTCAAATTCTGGAAAATATTCAATGAATCTTGAGAAATCTAAATTGAAATCCTTAAATATCCTTTTTGTTTTTAAGTATTTCGGAATAAAATTAAACTGTGGCAAATACCTTAAAGTCTCAGGATTTCGATATCCATTAAAAATGGCTTTACCATCAAGTCGGATTGATTTATTTGTTATTTGAAGTTCTCCATAAATTATATTCATTAAACACGATTTTCCCGTTCCGTTACGACCGAGGATTCCTGTTGTTTTTCCAGTTTCATTTCTTAGAAAAACATCCTGTAGAACTCTTTTTGTATCAAATTCAAGAATTATACTATCAACTTCCAGGTAATGTTTCATGAAGATTTGAGGCTAAAACTATTATTGCAATCAGAAAAAATAAAAAGTCAAAAAATAGTATTGGAATCCATAATATCCGTCTTGATACTCCTAGATTTTTATAGTAGTAAATTTCATTTTTTTTATAAACATTCGTGGAGTAAACAATTATTGCGAGTGTGAAAATTTTAAACCAAAACAAGGCTTGAATCATATAAATTCCATTTGTACCAAAACCATATAATAGCCAAAGGCAAATAAAAGTTATTAAAAAACTTAAAAATGCGAACGATTTATAAAAGGTCAGTATTAATCGTATTGTCTTCATTTCAAAATGTTAAAGTTAAATTGCAAACTGTCATTGCGGATTGCGTGCGATTGTCCGTCCGAAGGATGTAAGCCAATCGGTCGTGAATCAGGAAAAAGACATCACACAAACAAATATATATTTTTATTGATTTTGTTCATCTGAAATGTTAGTTAAAATTTCAATTCCACTTTTTTTCATAAGTTCGCTTGCATTAAAGTCATAACAAATACCATTATCAAGTTTATAATTAAAAACCATAGAGTTATTTATCATTTCGCTATTGAAACTATAATTTGCAACTAATTTTTTGTTTTCTGATAGCCTGGCAAGTTCAATATCATGTGTTGCTATAATTCCTGATGTTTTGAGCTTACTTAATTGATTTATCAATGAAAAACCTCCTTTATGTCTATCTTCTGAATTAGTACCCTTAAACATCTCGTCTAAAAGAAAATAAATACTCTGATTATTTTCTACTATCAGTCTCAGCATTTTTTCAATTCTATTTAATTCAGCATAAAAAGAAGAAATTCCTTTCTCTAAATTATCCTGGGTTCGCATACTTGTAAATAATTTCAGGTTGGAAACCTGCCCATTTTTAGCACAACAAGGTGCTCCAGCTAATGCCAGTACAAGATTAACACCTACGGTTCTTAAAAAAGTACTCTTCCCTGCCATATTTGAACCAGTTATCATAATAACATCACCGTATCCGTCTGAATGAAAATTATTACAAACACGATTATTGGACCTTATTAAAGGGTGTCCTAACGACTCAAAATGTACGTAGTTGTTATTTTCTATTATATCTGGAAAAGTATAAAGTGGATTTGAATAGCAAAAACCTGCAAAGCTGTTTAATACCTCAAATTCACTTACTGCTTCAGCCCATGACTTTAAAAACGTCTTATTTCTTGCTTTCCATTTTTCGGTTTCGATAATGAGGTAAATATCAATTAACAGAAAATTGTTTAACAGAGGATAAAGTTGATTTCCACCTACTGATATAAATTTAATTCTCACACCTCGTTGCTGAGAAAATTCCAGTAATCTGCACAGCTTGTTCATTTCACGGAATGCCGAAAATTTGTTTTTTATTAATATGGATTGTAATCCGTTTAATTTCTTTGAATTGAATTTTTCACTTTCAATTTTATTGATAAGTGTCCTGTATCCTTTTAATATGTCGATATTTTCTTGTGAAGTCTTAACGATATCGTCGGCGATGGCTTTTACTTTTCTTAAAATAAAATTGTTGATAATTAATACAATAAGAAAAGGAAGTATATAAAAATACCAGTTAGATGCATTCAAATTTAATGAAAACATATTATCCAGGAAAAAATATAAGCCAAGCAATGACAGAACCGGAAGGATTAATACAACTGCTAAATATATTAGTCGGTATTTTAATAAAACAACAGGTGCTTCTACCCAGGCTAACAATTTATTATAATCACTTTTTTTACTTTGAAAGTGCATGCCTGACGCCTGAAAATTTTGTCTCCAATCCAATTTTTGAGAGATTTCTTTAATGGCTTCTTGTCTTTCAAGTATTTCATCGTTTGGTACGGGTGCAGCCAGCCATTCTGATAAGCGTATTGTGCCAGATTCAGTAGTTGTTCTGTTAAGCAATTGAAAAATGGAATGTTGTCCAAAAATATCTAAATCGGAAGTATATGGGTGATTTTGATTTATAAATTTTTGTCCGGTATCAAATTCTTCCAGAGTACATTCTTCCCTTAAAATTTCGAATTCATTTATACCTTTTAGGAATGCTGTATGTTTTTTCAGAAAAGCTGTTTTGTTATAACGTTTTATAGCAAAGGCAAAACATACTATTGAAATAGGAAAAACAACAAAAAAGGAAGTAAATAATTTGTAATATAACAAGGCTAAAAGAATGGTACATGAAACAATAAAAATAAGGAGTCTAAGAAGGGATAGTATATTTAATATCTTCTTTAAACTCTCTATTCTGGCATTATACTTTTTTATATTTTCCTGATAGACTTTCATTAATTATTTTTCAGTTATCTATTTCATAGAGAATTTTCAATATGGCATATAATGGTCAGGTGGTCGGACAGGCAAAGGGAATTATCACCGTAAGTCTTGACAACTTGTCTCGGTAAAGCAGGAGAACCTTTAGTGACAGTCTCCCGTCATACGGCTCTTGTTATACAAATTTAAACGCTTCATCCGGTTAATACTATTTTCCAGTGATAAAATAAACCGGGATATTGTTCGTCTCCCGCTATACAGCTCTTATTAAATCTATACGATTCATCCAGTTTTTATCCTATTTTTCAGTGGTCACTGCGCCGGAGCAGGAACCACTTTACACAAGGATTCACTAAATTTTTGGATTTTAATACATTGGCATTCGAATTTAAATGGATGTTTTATCCTGCAAGATAATAATTCTTTTCCGGAAGAAGGTCGCTACGATTAATTAAGAAATTAACGATATGAAGTCAATGACCGACTGAAGCCACCACCTCAGACACAATTCCTAACCTTGATTTGCCTGATTAACCTGATCCACGAACATTTCATTGATTCTGGTTTGTAGTTTCATGATTTCTACGGCTACAGGGAGTTTTTTATCGAGAACATGAACGACTATGGTTTCTTCGGTAATGACGCAACTGGCTGTACCCGGAAGCAGGCTTATGACCCAGGCAAGTATAAGTGTTTTTCGCTGATCCCGGTCGTGTTCAATTGTTATAAAATCAGGGTCAACCGGAACTGTCCGGAAAAAGACCCGGCGGGCCACATCCCAGCCACCCCGCAGGGCCATAATAAGAAAATATGGGAAAAACCGGGCAACTCCCAGGGGGCGTAAATTCCATTGCCCGGGAGGAACAGTGTAAATACTGATTGCTGTTGTGGCGGCTAAGCAAAGAATCACGAACCAAATGTCACTGAGTTGTTGTTCCCCTAACAATACCAGCCAACCTGCCGCGAATAGAGCAAATCGCAGAAGAAAGCTTTTGAGAAGAATACTATTTTTGAGGTGCTTAATACCAGTTTTCATCGTCTTGAAGCTTTTTATTGGAGAATGAGGAACATAGCAAGAAAAAAGATAATAAAGCCGATGCCGACAAACTCCCACCGCCGGAGTACAGTTTCCGCTAGGGAACTGATTTGTGATGTTCGTTTATCATCCGAAATTTTATAAAATATTTTCTCGGGGCCGTATAGTGATTTCATGCCGGATTCCAGCAAAGAAATTCCCTTCCCAAGTAGCTTTGCAAACAGATTTCCAGCCACGAGGATGATGTGAAGAAAATCACCCGGTGGCAAGAGAGGCTTTTTTGATGGCCACCAGTTGAAAGTGGCGAACCTGAGAGTAACAGCCATAAGAATCACCCCCACGGTGATTGGCCAAAGCGCGCTCCAGTTTGTTAACCGGTTTAGAAAAAAGGTCATTATGCCTTTTTCTCCTGCAATGTGGTTCAGTAATTCTGTGGGCAAAAGAGCAGGGGACATTGTCCACCATCCTCCGGCGAGCAAGAGAATTATCCAGGGCAGTAGAATGGCTGGTGCCCCAATTTTAGAAGGTGCCTTTATCTGGTGCAAAAGGTGTAAGAAACGACTCAGTAATAAAGTGGTGGTAACAGCAGAAAGTGTCAGCAAAAGCAAAAAGGGTTGAGCCCCTGGAAGGCTGGTTTCACCAAGAAAGGTTTTCACCAGGTATTTGGTCCAAAGCCCACCGGTAAGGGGAGCCCCGGCTATTGCCAAAACTCCTGTTCCTAAACCCGTCCACATCAGTATTCGCCAGGGACCACCGACTTTAGCGGGTAGAGCCGTGCCCAGAAACAAAAGGGCCTTGGCTGTTCCGTGATTAAACGCATAAAGAGCAATCGAAGGAAGAAGCAACCCGGCCGGAATGCCACCATATAACCCCATGCCCAAAAGTACGGTCATAACCCCCATCTGACTGATGCTCGAATAAGCGAGAATGGTTTTGGGATCAACCTGGGTCAGGCCAATGAGCGCCGCCCCCAAAGCCGCCGTAAAGCCCAAAGATACCATCAGCAGGCTAAGGGAAGACCATTCCACCAAACCCACCGGGGCAAAGTGCATCCAGCCAACCAGCCCTGCTTTGATCATAGCGCCGCTGAGGACCGCACTGGCCGGAGCGGGAGCTGCCGGATGCGCCAAAGGAAGCCAGAAATACAGGGGGATTGCCCCGACCTTTACTCCGAAGCCAATCAGTCCAAGCAGGAATATGAACGGACCATTGGGAGCTTCAGCCAGGGAGGGAGGGATGTCAGCGAGCAACATACTGCCGGATCTTTGCACAGCGAGATATAATGCGGTGAGAAGAAACAGCTCTCCGATGATCGCCATAACCAGGTAAATATTGGCTGCCCGCCGGGCAGAAGGGGTACGGCTGTGGATGACCAGGCCGTATGAGGCAAAAGTCATTAAAGCAAAAAAGGTGTAAAATGAGGCTACCTCCGCAGAGATTAAAAGTCCGAAATTCCCCGCCATAGCGGCACCAAAATAAAATGAAAATTCACCACGCCGGGCATCGTTTTTTAAGTATGACCCGGCAAAAAGACCAGAGGTGGCCCATAGGATACCGGTCAGCAGGAGAAGAATTCGCCGCGGTACATCGAGTGAGAAGTGTGCTTCCAATAAAAACCACTGTGCTGTGACCCCCGATACCTCCACCAGCCCAAGCCAAAGGGCGGGTAAAGTGGCAATAACCATAATAAGCCCGGCCCCTCGTCTTCCGGCGGGTAGGAACGCGGCGAAAAGCGCGGCCAACAGAGGCAATACTATGGTGAGAAACCAGATCATTGTGAGTAAAGTTTTTCGGCAATTTCAAGGGCAATGGAAAGCGGGCTTCCAGCCGCAGAAGCAAACACTCCGGCAGCAAGAGAAAGGATGCCGGTGATCACCACCGGAATTAACAATAAAGCCGGAGTCTCCAGGTGGCCAGAACGTAACTGCGAAACTACCTCTTGTTCCGGTTCATAAAACCACGCCCGGTAAACGATGGGCAAAAAATAAGCTGCATTCAAAGCGCTGCTTACAAGAAGAACCAAAACTACCCAATAGCTTCCCGCCTCTACCGCACCCAGACCGAGATACCATTTACTGATGAACCCGGCCACCGGAGGCAGGCCAATCATGCCAAAGGCGGCTATAGTGAATGCACCCATGGTGAGGGGCATTCGTCGGCCGATCCCGTTTAACTGGCTGATTTTCTTGTATCCATAGGTTTCGGCGATGTTTCCGGCTGCGAAAAACATAGTAATCTTCATGATACCCTGATGCACCAGGTGAACAATGGCTCCCGTGGAAGTCAGGACGCCCGGAATGGCCACCCCGAGTGCAATGTAAGAAAGTTGGCTGACCGTGGAAAAGGCCAGTCGTTTCTTAAAATCATCCTGAAACAAGGCCCGGACTGAAGCGTAGATAATAGTAAAAGCCGCAAATACCGCCAAGGGGGGTAGCAGGTTCATCTGTTCGGCAATTCCAATACCATAAACATCGTAGACCAACCGGACAATCCCAAAAGCTCCTGCTTTGACGACGGCTACGGCATGCAAAAGTGCGCTGACGGGTGCAGGGGCAACCATCGAGACAGGTAACCAGCCGTGCAGAGGAAAGATCGCTGCTTTGACTCCCAGGCCTACCAGCATAAGATAAAAAAGAATGGTCAATTGAGTCGGATAAACAGAAATCAGGCTGGCGATTATATCAGTCTGGCCGAAGTAGATGGGGCCGGCGACCACAAATAAACCGACGACACCTAAAAACAAGACCGTGCCGCCGCCAATGGTATACCACAGGTAGGTTCTGCCCGCTTCCACGGCCTTATCGGTTCCCCGGTGAACCACCAGCGGATAGGTTGACAGCGTGAGAAATTCATAGAATATAAAAAAAGTGAGCACATTTCCCGACAGCGCAATGCCGGTACTGGCTGTTACACAGAAACTGAAAAAAGCAAAAAAACGCCTCCGGTGCTGTCCGCCTTCCAGATAACCAATGGCATACAAGGTGGTAACCAGCCAAAGCACCGACGAGAGCGCGGCAAAGAAAAGACCCAGTTGATCCACCCGCAATGAAAAGGTCAGGTCGAGGGCAAGGCTAAAGGAAAACGTATACTCTTCGCCGCGCAGGTAACCCAAAAATACCCAGGCGATCAGGCTCACTTTAGCAACCGCCCCAAAGAGGTTCAGAAAAGTACGCATCGCGCCCTGTTCCTCCCGCAACAGCAGTATCAGTATGCCGGGTATGAGGGAACTGATGAGAATTAGCAGAGGCAAATAGCTAGTTGTTTCCATGGGCACCTCCTTCCACTATTGATTCGATACCAGAGCCAAAGACTCCGCTACTTTCCAGGAACTGAACCAAATTATCTGCCGGCAAAACGATTATAAAAGAACCCAGTGCCAGCAGCAAGGCACACACTTCCAATCGCTTGGGGACCGGGTGGAACGGTTCTTTCTCACGGGCAGGGGCAAAGGCCAGACGCAGAAGCATAAAGACATAGCCGGCAGTGAGCAAACTTCCCGCAAGTACCACAGGTGCCCACCACCACTGACCGCTGAGGAAGATCCCTTTTAGAAGCATCCATTTGGCCATAAAGCCTCCACTGGGGGGAAGCCCGATTAAACTGACTCCGGCGATGCCTATGGCCAGGGCAGTAATGCGCATGTGCCCCACCAGATCCCGCAGTGACTCTATACGGTCGTGTCCCAGAGCCATTACGATGATACCTGCGGAAAGAAAAAAGGAAGCTTTGGCAAAAGCATGGGCTAAGACCTGATAGACTCCGGCGGTCCATGCCGGAGAAAGCCAATCAGCCGAATCGGTCGCCACTCCGGGAGCCAGAATCAAAAGCGGGAAAATCATGAGCAAATATCCCAGTTGGGCTACACTGGAATGGGCCACAATCAGCTTTAAGCTGGTTTGCATGAAAGCTTGCCAGGAACCCCAGATAACCGCTACTGCCCCTGCCAGTCCAATGAGTTGGCCGGCGGCATAATTAAGGGAGCCCCCAAAGACTTCCGTCCACATGCGAAGTAAAATATAAAAGGCTCCCTTAACCACCAAAGCCGAAAGAAGCGCACTAACCGGAGCAAGAGCCGAGGAGTGTGCTGGTGGAAGCCAGAAGTGAAAAGGGAAACCGGCCATTTTAATCATGAGCCCGAAGGTGATGATTAGCAGGGCAAAGGTCGTTGTCGTACCAGGTTCCAACACCTCACCAAGAAGTCCAAGATCCAGTGTTCCTGTGCTTCCGTAAAGAAGAGAGACTCCAAAAAGATAGGCCATTGAACCGGCAATTGTAGCCAACAAATAACGTAGTCCGGCAAACAGAGCGGCTGCTTTCCCGGATAGCACCGCCAGGGCCACCGCGCTGATGCCGACGACCTCGATGGTAACGTAGAGATTAAAAAGATCGTTGGAGAGGAAAAGCCCGTTCAGTCCCGCCCACAGAAAAAGCCACAAAGGCCAGAATAACGGGAATTCACCGGAAGCAGATTCCTGGCCACGGAAATACCACCAGGCATACAGGCTGATGAAAACTCCTACTACAGCCGTCATCCCGATAAATACTGCCGCCAGAGAATCCATTCTCAGCAGGATTCCCAATGGGGGTTCCCAACCTCCCAGAATATGAATAACTGTTCCCCTCTGCGTCACTTCAAAGAAGGCCGTTAACGCCAACCCTCCGGTGAGTAGGCATCCTATCAGACCCACCACAGCCTTTCCCCTGTTCCGGAAAAAGAGGCTCAGTGTCGCCAGCAAAATCGGCAATCCTACCAAAAGGGCAGGAAATGGAGATGTTGGTAGATGGGTCATATATCGTCAGTAAATGATTCTTCTCCGGTGAGTTGATAAATACGACGGGCCAAAGAAAGAGCGAATGCAGCGGAACTGACCGCCACCACAATTCCCGTTATCACAAGGGCATGGGGCACCGGGTCAGCAAAGGTGAGGGCATCCCGTTCGGCAAAACTGACGAAGCAAAGAAAAACCCCTCCCCCCATTATAATGGTGGCAATGATTTTTCTTATGAAATGCCTTGCAGCAAATACTCCTCCTATGCCGATTACAAAAAGAATTACGGAGGTTAAACTGTAAATCTGATAAGTTTCCATAATCCTTATTCAATTGGTGGGTTCAATTTCGTCAGATTCTTCTTTCATTTGATTTAAATTGACAAACATTGCAGCCAGCGCTGCAGCAATGCTTATTGCTGCCAGCGTTTCTACGATCAAAATCAGGATTCCGGCATAAGCGGATGGGTATTCAAACATGGTACCTCCCCCGGCCATTAAGAGAAAACCCAGTACGAGGAAGAATATAAGCCCCATCGTCAGGAGAAGTTGACGCAGCCACCGGGGTATTACCGGGAAGACCGGCCAGCCACCCAGGTGAAGAAGTATCCCGATTGCACCCCATAAAACCGCGGCCTGAAATGCGCCTCCTGGTCCGGTTTTTCCGTAGTATAAAAGAAAAGCTCCAAACAGGAATAAAACAGGGGTTAAAAACAAAATCACCTGTCGCAGCAAGGGATCTTGGGCAGCCATCACTGGCTTATGGTAACCCTCTCTTCCTCCGGCTGCAAGGATGGCTAACAGGGCCATGAGTATAACTGCCATCTCCAGCCAGGTATCATAGGCACGGAAATTCAGTAACACTGCGGTGACAGGGTTTTCGACCCCCGATTCGGGAAGCAATGTCTCAGCGGCTGCGGCCAACCCTCCGCCCTCCGGAATCTCCCACACAGCTTCCAATGCAATAAGTAGGAAAAGCCCTAATCCTGCCACAAGGACCAATCTGGGCATCAGAAGGGATCTGTCATTACTAGCTGACAGATCTTTGTGAACAGCTTCAGGGTTTTTATGTTTTCCAAAAGCCCTGGGAGAAAAATCCCCTAAAGCATCCAGAAACAACACACCCAGAAAACCGGCTGCAATAGCCGCCTCGGCAATAGCCACATCCTCAGCCTCCAACCGGATCCACGCCAACGCCAGTGCCAGCCCAAAAGCAAAGAAAAGAAAAACGCTCTGGGTCAGCCTTTTTGCAAGCAGGGACTGTAAAGCCAGGTAAACCGCAAGAATGCCCAATACACTGTCAATCAAAATGCTCATTTTTGCTCCTTTCTGTTGTTTGACTGGTCCTGCTCTCTCTGGAAACGGGCAATCAGATAACAGGAAGTGGAACTGGCCAGGAGCGTGAAGAACCAAATTAAGAAAATCTTTAGTGCTGCCCAGGGGGATGCGATATGAACCGCCATTCCGGCCGCAATAAATCCCAGCCCCAGATTATCAGCCTTAGTAAGGGCATGCAGACGGGAAAACAAATCGGGGAAACGAAGCACTCCCAGGGTTCCCGCCAGAAAAAAGAAACAACCCACCACCAGAAGGATAACAGTAATTACATCTTTTATTATCATGAAGTTTCTCCCTTCTTATTTTTCCAGACCTGAAACAGACAGATTACCAGTATAATTGCCAGTACATTGAAGGTAATGGCTACATTCAGCAAAGTGAGTTGCTGCAAATAACCCGAAAGGACCAGTAATATTGCCATTCCCGTAGTACCGAAAAGCTGGGTGGTCAGCACCCGGTCCGCTACCGTTGGTCCGCGCCATACACGAACCAGCCCCAGGGCTATGTTGAGCAAGAGGAAGACACTGACAACGACAAAAAAACCGTCCATATGAAAAATTTTTTTGTAAAAAATGCGTTTCTGGACTGTCCTACCATCCGGAATTCACCATCCGGATTCCAATCCAAGATTTCTTATTCTCAACAACCCGGCAGGAAGGAACGTTGCCCCGCCTGCATTAATCTCACCAACAACCCAATCAAAATAATTGTTCAGATGCAAATCGGAAGCCCCCAAATGTTTGCGAATATCTTTAAAAAGCAACAGCAATACTTTTATAAATTTCTGTAAAAAAATTCTTTTACCAGCCAATGAAAATGAGAAGTTCGCGATTTGTAGTTTCCCATGATGCCCGCCGGATTGCAGAAGGCGGAGGAGTGCTGAATTGTGCTTTGTGGGCAGTAAAAGAGAATTCCAATTCATGATTTCTTATTCTCAAAAACCCAGCAGAAAGGAACGTTACAAAAGCCAGTCCCGCCTGGGTCAATCTCACCAATAACCAATAAAAATAATTGTTCAAAATGCTAGTCGAAAGCCCCGAATGTTTGCGGATTATCTTTGAAATGATTTCGATTTAATCATAGTTCTTTATCAATACTTCATCTATCTCTCCGCGATCAGCGCCGTTTGAATTCACTGCGCGGTTTGCCTTTACCGTAAATATGTTATAATTCCGGTATTGTTCTTTTATTAAAGGAGCCGATGAATTGGACAACAAAAACTTTACTCCTTTAGCATGCAAAACATCGCAGGCCTCCCGTAATCGTATCTGGTCTGAACTATTCCATCCGCCCTGCACATATCCCGTAAATTTGGAGCTTTCGGAAATGGGATGGTACGGAGGATCCAGGTAAACAAATGAATTTTCATCAGCATGATTCAGCACCTCCCCGTAATCTTCATTTTTGATTCTGATGTTGCCGGAATTAAGGTACCTGCTTATTGTCTTAATGGCAGGTTCATTAACAATATTAGGATTCTTGTATTTACCAAAAGGTACATTGAACTCTCCTGCATTGTTCACCCTGTACAGACCATTATAACATGTTTTGTTCAGATAAATTATCCTCGACGCCCGCTGAACGGGAGTCAGGTGTTTAAAGGCACCGGTCCGGTCAAGAGCTCTGATTTCATAAAAATATCCGGCGTCGTTTACATGCTTTTTAAGATCAGCAATAAGTTCTTCAGGATTGTTTTTAATGACCCGGTAAACATTTATAAGCTCTTCGTTGAAATCATTAATTACTGCATTTTTTGGCTGCAAATGAAAAAAGACGGCCCCTCCCCCCACAAACGGCTCAATGTATCGGTATTCTTTAATATTCGTTGGTAGATGTTCTGCAATCGAAGCAATAAGCTGTCGTTTCCCCCCGACCCACTTCACAAATGGCATCACTAAATTTCTGGCATTTAACATCTTATACTTCAACTGTAAATGATTTATTTTTCCTGCAAGATAATAATTCATTTCCGGACTGATGTACTTACCAAAATTCCAGTTTCTATTAATGATTACAGACTTGACCTTTGTCCGAAAGACTATAAAAATTATTGAATTTTATCGGATATGCAAGACCGAATATTTACCTATATAAGATTAACTGTTGCTCTTTTTTCACATTTTAGAAAAGTAAATTATTCCAAAATCAAATCAAATACTCTTTTAAGATGAGTTTGGTTTTTAATCCATATTTCTTCCATTGTCGCCGCTCCTTCAATGGATATTCTATTTGTTTCCAATCTTTTAACGGCTTCAATAGAATCAACCTGCAATACTTTGAATACATCCCCAATCGGAGCATTGGTTATTCTTTCTAAAAGGATGTTATCAAATTTTGGATTATTGTGTTGTTGAACGATTAATAGTACGGATATTGCCGCAACAGTTATTGTCGCTGGTATGAAAATACGCTTCTTGAAATGCATTCTCAAGGCTTTCCAATTTAGCATGATATGGAATACAGAAAAAATTACAAAGAAAAGACCAAGCAACTCGTGCACAACTTCTGTATAACCGTCAAGTAAATGAAATAACATTAGCATTCCTGAAAGTGCAACAATTAGGAAAGCTATGGTTATAAATGGAGTGACAAATTTTCTGCTCAATCTCATAATACAATTTTTTTAGTTGATTTTTGAAGACCGCATTTCAAGGCTCACTTTTCATGTTCTTTAAAAGCGGTACTAACCCAAAGCCTCTTGGGTGATGGACCTATACTGCTCCTGGAAATAAAATCCGGTCTATAAAAATTAAGTGGGGGCTTTTTTCAAACATCCGTTATAATTAATTACTTGCCGGTCGATAGGTTGATTTGCTGCGAAAGCTTTTAAGTCATCTTGCATCAAACGGGATAAATTCGTCATTATCAAAATGCATAAGGTTCACCTTATGATTAGCTTCTTGAAGTCCTTTAGTAAAATACTACCTTTCCTTAGGACCACTTTCTCTTAATTCTTAATTGTTTTTCCCTTTAAAATAAATAATAATAATGATGATGTATTCTTTGTGTTAC
>JAWLGR010000122.1:0-2759 GCA_041684965.1 Mariniphaga sp. | reverse complement strand
GAAGAATTATAACGATTCAAAAGAAGAATTGGATTTGCTTAAAAATGCTGTCCTGAAAATTAATCCCGATATTATTCAGCTAAACACTCTGGATCGACCAGGGACAGTACCAGGCCTGCATCCGTTATCAAGAAATGAGTTGAAAAGAATTATTGATTATTGGGATCTCCCAAATGTTGAAATTATTGCCGCAGTACAAGGACGAACAGCAGTTGAATCCTATGTCGGTAATATTGAAACAACCATCCTGGAAACCATAGCGCGTCGCCCTTGCACCCTTGATGATTTACACAATCTTTTAGGTATTCATGTGAATGAAATTAATAAATATCTTGGCACCATGGAAGCCGAAGGAAAAATCATAACTCAAAATCTTGACAGAGGCGTTTTTTATGAGTTGGTGCATAAATAATGATAATCAATTAAATGGAATTAACAAAAAAAATATCAAACCATAATTTTAAATCATTCTTATGGCATGCTACTTTTTTGGCTTTCGCCAAAAATTTCATGGATGTGGATGTCATAATTCCGTCGATGGTTATAGAAGCAGGCGGTGGTGCTATGCATATTGGAATTTTAACCGCAATAATGCTGGGTGGGTCAAGTTTTACACAAATCTTTTTTGCTCCATATATAAGTAACAAAACCTTCAAAAAGAAATACCTGCTATTGGGAATAAATACTCGTGTTTTATCCTTATTCGGACTAGGTGTATTATTATTCTTATTACAAAGCAAACAGCAAAGTTATGTCTTGTGGCTGATATTCTTTTTTATAACAACATTTTCTCTTGCCGGTGCTTTTACAAACATCAGTTATGTTGATATGCTGGGAAAATCAGTCAATCAGAATAAACGAAAAACCTTTTTCTCAGCCAGGCAGATAATATCTGGTATAATTGTACTTAGTTCAGCATTTTTAATAAAACATGTATTAGAGTGGAAAGAATATCCTATAAACTATGCTTTTATGTTTTTTATCGGTGCAACATTATTGTTAATGGCTACCGCCGGTTTTTGGGGCATAAAAGAAGTTGTGTCTTCAAAGATGAAAATTTCGGGAATGAAATCCTTTTTTAAAGTATTACAAACGGAATTAAAGCAAAACAAAAAATTGGGTTATTTCCTGGGCTACATTAATACTCAGGGAATAGCTATTTCGTTTTTACCTTTTATTATATTGTATGCTAAAGAAAATTTTAATACCAACAGTGCCGACGTAGGTACCTTTCTTATTTACAAGATTATAGGCATTATTTTTGTTAGTATCTTAGTTTTACTTGGGGCAACAAAAATAAAATATAACCTACTCCTTTACAGTAATGTTTTGCTATCACTTTTTCTCGTATCCTTAGTATTTATTATCAAAGATAAAACATCAATCAAATATATTTTTGTTCTTGGCGGAATTGTATTTTCACTATTTACTATTTCGATGAATGGTTTATTACTTGAAGTTTCAGGAAACGAAAATCGTGCTATTTATGCCGGTTTTACCGGTGCCGGAAATATACTACCTGCTATCTTCCCCCTTGCAGGAGGGGCAATAATCAACTGGCTTGGGTATCAAGCGTTCTTTGTTCTTTTTATGCTGATTATTGCTATGACCTTGTTTTTCATTTTTAAAATAAATTGTAAAAAATAAATTATGACTGAGAAAATTTATCCCGATTCGGGCGTTGAACTCAAAGAATTTGTAGCAAAATACTACGACAAAATAATGAATACCATGTCGTTTGGTTTGTATCGTGGTTTTATAAAAAAAGCCATTAAACAAATGAATATTCAACAAGGCAACTCCATTTTAGACTTGGGATGTGGTACAGGTAGAAATGCATCTTTAATAGTAAAATATATTGGCGATACCGGACACATTACCGGATTGGATATTTCAGAACTAATGGAAAAACAGTTCTTGCAAAAATTTAAAGGACAGTCTAATATCAGTTTTGCAAAACAACGTATCGACCAACCGTTCGAATTGAATAAGCAATTTGATATCGCTTTTATCAGTTTTGTCATACACGGTTTCCCGCATGAAATCCGAAGTACGGTAATTCAAAATGCTCTCACTCATTTAAAGCCTGGCGGAATATTTTATATCCTCGATTTTGCCGAATTTGATATGGTGAAAATGCCTGCCCATCATCGGTTTATATTTAAAAAGATAGAGTGTAAATATGCCTTTGATTACATTGAACGCGATTGGAAAGCGATATTAAAAAAAGTAGGCTTCGGTGATTTTAATGAACATTTCTATCTAAAAAAATACGTTCGTTTATTAAAAGCGGAAAAAACTGAAAAATAAATTTTGATAACCACATAAAAAACAGATTATGAAAGTAGCAATTCCTTCTGACAATCAGTCAACAATCACCAAAAGAACCGGACAGAGCAAAGGGTTTATGGTCTATGAAGTAATCAACAATAAAATCGTTAACCTCGAATACAGAAAAACCACTCTGGGTGAACATGACGAAGAAATAGAACATTCTCACCTACCAATCATTAAATTACTAAATGATGTAAATATTTTATTGGTTGCAGCCATTGGAAAATACATAAAAAAAGATGTCGATCAAAGCCCCATAAAGTATGAAATAGTGAAAGAAGAAAAGTTAGAACAGATTATTGAAAACTTTTTAAAAGACTACATAAACACAATGCCAAAAATTGAAGCTTTTCAAAAATATCCCGATGAATACGACAACTGGTTTGTTAAAAACAAATGGGCATTTCAATCGGAATTAAATGCAG
>JAWLGR010000019.1:0-86324 GCA_041684965.1 Mariniphaga sp. | reverse complement strand
GCAATTTTTTCAAACTCTCGTTTGCCTCTTTCCTTGCAAGCCGGATACTTACTTTTGCATTTTCGCCTTCCTGTGCAGCCTGTTTAACAAGTTGTTTTCTTCTTTCTTCGGTAAGCACCGGAATATTAATTCGTATGATCTCGCCATTGTTGTCTGGATTAAAACCCAGATTGGCTGTTAAAATAGCTTTTTCAATTATCGGGATTAAATTCTTTTCCCATGGTTGAACAGCAATAGTGCGGGCGTCAGGTGTGCTTACGTTTGAAACCTGGTTAAGTGGAGTAAGTGAACCATAATATTCTACATGTACCCCATCCAACATTGCAGGTGAAGCTTTTCCCGCCCTGATATGAATCAGTTCTTTTTCGAGGTGCCTGATAGCAGCACTCATCTTTTCATTACAATGTTCAATAATAAAATCTACTTCTTCTTGCATTGGTTAAGCAGTGAATTTCCGATCTTTGATTGATAGCAAATATAAAAAAAATATATTTATACTAAAATTTTTTATTGTTTTGTTTCATTAGCTGCTTGTATAATACAAATCAATAAACAAGTGTGCCTATTTCCTCCCCTGTAATTATTTTTTCGAGGTTTCCTTTCTGATCCATATTAAAAACAAGGACCGGAAGATTATTTTCTCTGCAAAGTGTGGTTGCCGTCAGATCCATTATTCGCAAGTTTTTATCATAAATCTCATCGAAACGGATTTTATCGTATTTGATGGCATGGGGATCTTTTTCTGGATCTGCTGTATAAATACCATCCACCCGTGTCCCTTTTAACATTACTTCTGCGTTGATTTCAATTGCCCGGAGGGCACTTGCTGTATCGGTGGTGAAATAAGGATTACCTGTACCGGCAGCAATAATCACCACTTCGCTATTTTCAAGTGAATTAACAGCCTTCTCCCGTGTGTAAAATTCAGCAACCGGTTCCATACGGATTGCTGTATATACTTTAGTTTTTATTCCTGCAGCGTATAGAGATGAGCTTAATGCCAGACTGTTAATGACAGTTGCCAGCATACCCATTTGGTCTCCTTTTACACGGTCGAAACCTTTGGCAATCCCACTTAACCCCCTGAAGATATTACCTCCTCCTATAACAATCCCGGTTTGAACACCTAGTTCTACGATTTTGGCTATTTGCTCGGCATAATCTTTCAGCCGGTTTTCATCAATGCCAAAATTTTGGTTTCCCATGAGCGATTCCCCACTCAGTTTAAGAAGAATTCGATTGTATTTTATCATATCTGGTATTTCAATTCCTATTTAACCTGTATACCTCTTTCCCTGCACCACTTTTGACCTAATTCAATCAATCTGTACTTCTGAATTTTACCACTCGCAGTCATGGGAAACTCTTTTACAAAGAAAACATATTTGGGTGTTTTAAAACGTGCAATTCTTCCCCGGCAATAATCGGTTACATCGGCTTCAGTTAACGATTGACCTTCTTTAATTTTAATAAAAGCTGCTACTTCTTCCCCGTATTTTGGACTTGGAAGACCTGCTACTTCAACAGATTCAATTTGTGAAATCCCGTAGAGGTAATTTTCAATTTCTCTTGGATAAATATTTTCTCCTCCACGGATTATCATATCTTTTATGCGTCCTGTAATGCGATAAAAACCATCTTCAGTTTTTACAGCCAAATCACCTGAATGCAGCCATCCATCCGTGTCGATAGCTTTTTGTGTGGCTTCCGTATTATTGTAATATCCCTTCATTACATTATATCCCCGGCAACAAATCTCTCCTTGTTCACCAGGCTGACAAAGTTCACCGGTTTGCGGATTCACAATTTTTACCTCCACATTTGGCAGTTCAAAACCTACTGTAGTGGCACGTATTTCTGCTGAGTTATGTGTTCTGGTGGCGGTTATTCCAGGTGAAGCTTCGGTGAGCCCATACACAATAATAATATCTTTTGCATGCATTTTTGTCATCACCTGTTTCATCGTTTCAATCGGGCATAAAGAACCTGCCATAATTCCGGTTCGAAGTGAACTTAAATCAAATAAATCGAACATGGGATGGTTCAATTCAGATATGAACATTGTGGGCACACCATAAAGTGCGGTACATTTTTCTTTTTGAATGGATGCTAGTACTAAAAGCGGATCGAAGTCTTCTGTAAAAACCATGGTAGCACCATGTGAAACAGTCCCGCAAACTCCAAAAACACAGCCAAAGCAGTGAAATAAAGGAACACAAACCAATAACTTGTCATCCGAGCTAAGTTTCATACATTCACACACTGAATAGCCATTATTCAGAATATTATGGTGGGAAAGCATTACTCCTTTTGGAAAACCTGTCGTACCGGAAGTATATTGCATATTGATTACATCATGGCAGCTTAGATTTTCCTTTATACTTTCAAGCTCAAAATCATCCACATGGTTACCAAGTAAAATCAATTCAGGTGTGTTGTACATTCCACGGTGTTTTTGTTGTCCAATAAATGACACATTTTTAAGGACCGGGAATTTTTTACTTTTTAATTCACCACGGGCATGTTCCTTTAATTCAGGAACCAGTTCAAATATCATTTGAATGTAATCGCTGTCACGATGGCCATCTATCAGAAATAGAGTGCTGATATCGGCATCTTTCAACAAAAACTCCAGCTCGGAAAGTTTATAACTGGTATTTATAGTTACAAGGATGGCACCAATTTTTGCAGTAGCAAACATTACCGTTGTCCAGTCAGGTACATTTTTGGCCCAAATACCGACTTTGTCACCTGGACGGACGCCAATATATAATAATCCCTTTGCAAGAGCATCCACCCGTTCATTAAACTGTTTATAGGTAAATCGTAAATTCCTGTCAGGATAAATGATAAATTCTTTCTTCGGAGTTTCAAATGCCCATTTTTCGAGGATTTCACCTAATGTATACTCAAGTAATTGCATGTAGTTTAAATCTGGTTTTGGTAAGAAAAAAATTAATAAAGACTAAAATGGGGTATATACTACAGCCAAAATTTTTGCCGGTTGATTCTTTGCTGCATGCACATTGTGGGAAACTACCGAATCAAGGTATATAGAATCTCCCTTCTCGATTTGGTAGACTTCCCTACCATAATTTATTTCAATGGCACCTTCAAGCACATAAATAAATTCCTCACCCTCATGAGATGAAAGTTTATAATCCGATTCCTTTGAAGGTTCAATTTCTACAATAAATGGCTCCATGTGCCTGCCTGTTTTATCCTGGGCAAGTGAAAAAAAATTCAGGTGTTCGCGCGTTGATTCATTTTTAGTTGAAAAACTTAGGCTTGAGTTTTCCTCTCCGGCCCTCACAATAACAGGTCCTACGTGATCCTGGTCATCCAGAAATGTCCCGATGCGTACACCCAATGCCCTTGAAACTTTTATTAGATGACCCAGGGAAGGAATAATTCCCTTTTCTTCAATTTTTTCAAGTTGCTTCTGATCAAGGTTCGCCTTTAAAGCAAGGTCTTCCCTTGGAATTTGCCTGAATTCACGAAAATCTTTGATTTTCTTTCCTAATTCATTTTTGTTCATTATTATTTGCAATTACAACCATTTAACAAATCTGAAATCTTGTTTGTGGGGTAATCCTTCTATTGTTGGGTAAAGTCTGAAACCATAATTAAATGAGCCGGGATGCATTGGTTTATAGTTTAATGAAAAGCAACATAATGAGCCTTCGCAGTTTACTTTATCAAAAATTACCTTTTCGATGATTCTTGGGTCTTCTTCATTTCCATTCCCATTTTCAGTTACCAGTAGTTCAAGGCCTACTTCATTGTAACTTAGCTCTTTAAGGTCAATTTCAACGCTAACCGGATATTCTTTGCCAATTTTCATTACATTGTTTAATCCATCTGAAAATTTGATTTTTTTTATTTCAATGGAATTCCAGATTGATCCCACGCGATATTTCCACGCCGCAAGCTCCCTGGCCCATTTAAAATCATCCTGAATAATTTTTCTGCTGCGTTCGAGCTGAGGCAGGTAGTATCGGTTGTGATAATCCTGCATCATTCGTCCGGTCGTAAAATTCGGTGCAACTCGTGCAATGGTATTTTTAATGTACTTAATCCATTCCAATGGAATATCTTCACTGTTCCGTGAATAGTAAGTTTTTACTATTTCCTGTTCCAGGATGTTGTAAATAGTTTCGGCATCGAGTTCGTCCTGGAAATCCTGCACATCATAAGTCCTTTCTGCCGGTAGTGCCCAGCCGGCATCTTTTATATAGCCTTCTACCCACCATCCATCAAGGACTGAAAAATGAAGTGTTCCATTCATTGCTCCCTTTTGTCCGCTGGTACCTGATGCTTCCAACGGCCGGGTAGGGGTATTCAACCAAACATCTACACCCTGCAACAGCATTTTTGCAAGATTAATGTCGTAATTTTGAAGAAATAATATCTTCCCCCTGAATTCAGGTCGCTTTGAAATTTTAACAATGTATTTTATTAAATCCTGACCTGCTTTATCAGCAGGATGTGCTTTCCCTGCAAAAATGAACTGAACCGGCTTTGATGGGTTGTTTACAATAGCTGATAACCGTTCCAGATTTCTGAACAGCAGATATCCTCTCTTGTAGGTTGCAAAACGTCGTGCAAAACCAATGGTTAAAGCATTCGGATTTAATTTCCCCAATACTTCAGTAATTAGTTGAGGGTTTTCATTCCGTTTAATCCATGTATCTGAAAAGCGGTCTTTAATAAAGCTAATTAGCCTCCTGCGAAGAACTTTTCTTAGTTCCCATATTCTGTTGTCTGGTGCATCGTATATTTTCTCCCAGACATCAAATTCAAGTTGGTTGTTCGGGAAATCTGTGCCAAAATATTCTTTATGTATGTCTTTCCATTCCTGTGCAATCCATGTAGAATAATGTACTCCATTGGTAACGTAACCAATTTCAAGTTCTTCTTCCAGATAGCCCTGAAACATTGATTTAAGTACCGATTTGCTTACTTCTCCGTGAAGCTTGCTTACCCCATTTATGCCTTGTGAAAGATTGCAGGCAAGGTAACTCATATTAAAGTTGCTTTCTTCCGGATATGCCTTTCCAAGCATTTCAAAATCATGCCATTCCAATCCAAGTCTTTTAGGAAATTCCTCCATATAATGGTTGAATAAATCGTGGTGGAAGGAATCGTGCCCTGCAGGCACAGGCGTATGTGTTGTAAAAACTGTTGATGCACGCACTACTTCTTTCGCCTCTCCAAAATTTAACCGATGTTTTTCCATAATATAGGCCATGCGTTCCAATCCTAAAAATGCAGAATGGCCTTCATTACAGTGATAGATGTCTGCATTGATACCAAGTTTGTTCAACGCCCTGATGCCGCCAATACCCAGAAGTATTTCCTGCTTTAATCTGTTTTCATTGTCACCTCCGTATAGATGATGTGTTACAAACCGATCCTGCTCCTGATTCTCAGGAATGTCTGAATCTAAAAGGTATAGGTTTACAGAACCAATTGCTACCTGCCAAATTCTCGCGATTAATTTTCTTCCCGGAAAATCTACATCAACTACAAGCCAATCACCATTCTCATCAAGCACAGGCTGAACCGGGATTTTGGAAAAATCCTGAAATTCATAGCTTGCCATCTGTTCTCCGTGAAGATTTAACACCTGCTTGAAATAACCATACCGATAGAGCAATCCAACAGCATTGAGATTTACTTTCATGTCGCTGGCTTCTTTTAAATAATCACCAGCCAACATCCCCAACCCACCAGAAAAAATCTTTAAGGAATCATGCAGTCCGTATTCCATGCTAAAGTAGGATATCAGAGGTTCTTTCAAGTTTTGCCTTTCTTCCATATAGGCATTGAACTCTCTGTATACTTCATGCATATTCTCAATAAATTTTTGATCGTTTTCCAATTGCTGAAAACGTTTATAATTAACCTCTTCAAGCATGAGAATCGGATTATGAGCACATAATTCCCAAATTTTCGGATTAATGTACTCGAATAACTTCCGTGCACTGTTATTCCAAACCCACCAGAGATTTTTTGAAAGCTCACGTAAAGGAACCAGACTTTCAGGTAAATGAGATTCTACTATTATTTTCCTCCATACAGGTTGTTTTGTTTCCTGCCAATTAATATATTTGTTTCCTTCTGTTTTCATCCTTATCTATATTTTTAATGCTAAAAAAGTCGACCGCAAAAATAGGGTTTCTATTAAGATGATCCCTTATTTTTGCAGATATTTTGGATTGATTGACAATGTTATAACATGTCATGATTTATTTTCGTTTATTTCTTTTTGGATTTGTTTTTATTTTAGATGCGGTTTTTTGAAGTTTTTGTAATTCAAATTCCAATGTTCTTATTTTTTTATCTTTTTGACGTATAATTTCCTGAAGTATTTCCGGATTCATTTCTTCATTCGAAGTATTGGAAATATCATTATTCAATCGCATGGTAAAATCATTTAATATATTCATGTAATTAATAAAAGCCTCAAAAGGCGAATCAAACGGATTTGTATATATCTGCTCCTTATTGCCGGCAAAATATTTGGTTGACATGTAGTAGAAATGATCGCTTGCCTGCAGATAATTCCAATCCTTAATAAGCTTATAATTATTGCATTTAATCATTTGTTGTGAAAGAACGTAAAGCTTCTCTAAAGCTTCCTTCTGCATTTCATTGCCCAGCCAGGAAGTCAAATCCCTTTCCTCATCAGCCCAGGATATAGGATCGGGGACGCTCACTATGGAAATGGGTTGCAACTCCTGAATTGCCTGGGATGGCGTAACAAACTTGAGGTTGTCATTTTTAACAACATTGCCAACCCAATGTTCAAGAAAATCAAAAATGCCACTTGCCATTGGTTGCCTTAATCCAAACGACTCATAACTTAAAAAGAGATTTATGATCTCTTCTTTTGCAGGAAGTTTATTTAGCCAACCAGTAAATTTTTCAGCAGTCAGGGGATGCTCCGACCAATTGGTATTTGAGAACCGGAAGGCAATGTCATCACTAAGCTTAAAATTACGCATTAACACCTTCATCCGGGGATTTAGTGCATTCACGTATAAAAAATTGGGACTTTTCCATCCTAGTACTTGTTTTGCTCCTTCTGTCAAAATGCCATTATAACCCATTTTAAATACCTGTGCTCCTATTTCATCCGAATAAATCATTTCTGTATTTCTGAAAATTTTTGGTTTTTGCCCGAAAAGATCAAAAATTTTTTGATCGTGTAATATTACCTGTTGCTCAAAAATACTTTTGTTTTTAAGTGAAGAAAGAGAATGAGAATATGTTTCAGAAAGAAATTCAACACACCCTGTATTTACAAGTTCTCTGAATGACTGAACTACTTCCGGTGCATACAATTCAAACTGCTCTAAGGCAACACCGGTAACAGAAAAAGCCACTTTGAATTTATTTTTGTATTTATTTGCCAGCTTTAGAAGCAACTTATTTGTTGGGAGGTAACTTTTTTTAGTCACCTTTATTAAGCTTGTTTCATTTGAATAATCATCGTAATAATAATGATCGGCACCTATGTCAAAAAAACGATAGCGACGATACCTGAATGGTTGATGGACCTGAAAAAACAAACATATAGATTTCATTATCGCAAACAATTGAAAAGATTATAAGTTAAGAATGTCTTTATAAATCTCATGCACCTTTTCTGCTGATTGTTTCCATGTATAATCCTTTACTTCCTTTTTTCCTGATTTTTTTAGAAACCCAGCAAGTGAAGGATAATTTAGCAATCCATAAATAGAATCTGCCATAGCATATGTATCCCAAAAATCAATTTTAATAGCATGTTTAAGTATTTCAGAAACACCCGATTGATTGGATATAATGACTGGTACATCCGATTTCATAGCTTCAAGCGGAACAATACCAAATGGTTCAGATACCGATGGCATGACAAGCACATCAGTCATTTTAAACAACCTGTACACATCGTCGCTTTTTAGGAATCCAGTAAAATGAAACTTATCTGCGATACCTAATTGAGCTACTCTGGCTATCATCTCATTCATTTTGTCACCGCTGCCGGCCATCACAAAACGTACATTTTTTGTTTTTTTCAGAACAAGAAATGCTGCTTCTATAAAATATTCAGGACCTTTTTGTATTGTTATCCGGCCCAGAAATGTAACTACTTTTTCATTGATTCGTTTTTCAAATTTAAAAGCTCTGTCATCACCATCTGGCTCAACCGCATTGTATACAGTGATAATTTTTTCCGGAGAAATATAGTATTTATCTATTACCATTTGCCGTGTATAATTGCTGACAGCAATAATTTTGTCTGCAGTTTCCATTCCTTCCCGTTCTATAGCATAAACTTCAGGGTTAACACTGCCCCCGCTGCGATCAAAATCAGTGGCATGAACATGTATAACCAGAGGCTTCCCTGAAATTCTTTTTGCTGCAATTCCTGCCGGATAGGCAAGCCAATCGTGTGCATGAATGAGTTCATAATTGGTGTCCCGGGCAATAATTTCTGCAACGGCAGCATAATTTTTTATTTCCTCAATAAGATTGCTCCCATAGGTACCACTAAAATTAATTCTATATCCCTCATTTGTTTTTATAAAACGTTTTTTTCTTTTTTGCCTTTGACTTTTAAAAAGCCAGAATTCTTCCTCATTCTGATATGGGACAATATTTGAATGAACCTCGTAATAATCAATTTTTTTATGGGTTTCTGTAAATAAGATTTCCTTTTTTATTACAGGTATAGTGTTTGCACCAATCAGATGAATATTTGTTTGTTCTTCATCACCAAATTCTTTTGGAACCACAAAAAGTATTTTAATTTCATCAAGATTGGCAAGCTCTTTTGTCAGGCCAAAGCATGCTGTTCCCAAACCTCCGGATATGTGAGGAGGAAATTCCCAACCAAACATTAGAATTTTCATGTTCATCTTCTAATTAAGGTTTAAAATTTTTTACCCTGTTAAGTGCGTAGAAAATTCCTGCTACATTCCAGGCCTGAGAAATAGCGCCTTTCCCGTTATGAGGGGGATCTCCGTTATATATTTCAGAAAGTGTTCCTACACAATGCTCTGTTAATGCTTCCTCGAAAAGTGCCAGTTGATTTTTTAAAAATGAAATTTTACCTGGTCCATAAATATTTAAATAAGCTTCAGTGAAAAATTGCATTAACCATGGCCATACAGCACCCTGATGAATTGCTGCTTCTCGCTGGTCGGGACCTCCATCCACTATCCCTTTGTATCGCAAATGATCTGGGGATAAAGAGCGTAGCCCACGGTTGGTAAGTAACTTTTGTTTTGCAACAGTTAATATTTGCTTTTTTTGCTCCCTCGAAAGTGGAGAATATTTTAATGCAGCGGCAATTACCATATTCGGTCTTACTGCCCAATCTGCCAGGCCATCCTTTACTACGTCTGCCAGATATTCATGATCCTTGTTCAAGAAATTTTTTAGAAAAGCAATTCCAATTTTTTCAGGCATTCCTTCCCAACGACGGATAAATTGTTTGTCTCCAGTTAAACGGCTCATTTCCAGTGCATACTCAATGGCATTGTACCATAATGCATTTACTTCAACTGCCATTCCCGCTCGTTGAATTACCGGTTTGCCCTGCACATAAGAATTCATCCAGGTAAGTGCTGTATCCTCTTTTTCTGCTTCAATCAATCCTTCAGGAGTCATCCTTATAAATTCAGGAACGGATTCCCGGTAGGCATCAAGTATTTCTTTTACAACATTGCTGTAATTCATCCATATTCCTCTGGATGTCCGCTGAATTTCAGAATATTTCTGTAATGCCCAGATAAACCAGAGAGAGGTATCTGCTGAATTGTAGATTTTATTTGAATTCAATATATCTTCCGGGAAAAGTCCATGTTTAAGATATTTTTTGTAGGTGTTTAATACTTCATGAAAAAGAAATTTTTTTTCTGTTGCCAATGTAATTCCAGGCAATGAAATAAAGGTTTGCCGGCTTATACTGTCATACCATGGAAATCCTGCAATGAGAGTGGTTTCTTCTTTTTTCTGATAAATAAATTGTTCCGCTGCAAACCTGAAAGTTGAAGTGAAGGTGAATCGGTGCCTGTATTTTTTGATTTCCTTGGTAAAAACTTGCTTAAGTGTTTGTGCATTTGTGTTTTCAATGCCAGCAGCAAATACTACCGATTCTTCAGGTTCAAGTATTAATTCAAAATAACCGGGCACAAATAAATCTTCAAGGTAATCAAAGCCACGGTTTAATTCTTTAATGTATTCAATGTTATAGTACCAGTCCGGTACAGGTATAAATTCATTCTTTTTGCTCAGTTGCATGTATAATTCCGGATAACCATCATACAATCTCATGCAAATCCCATTCTCTGTCGTTCTGTATTTGGTGTTTATAAATAGGTTTGCTTTACTTAAATTATGTATGTTGCGGAATGCCAGATAAGGCTTAAAATTGAGAGTGATTTTTTCCGGAGCTTCCATTAGAGTATAACGGATGAATACCTGTTTCTTTTTTTCGCTAAGCACTCTTTCCATTAACAATTTAGTGCTTCCAATTCGATAGATAACTTTTGGTATTTGATCAAATTCAATGTTCTGAATGTATTTATGCCCGTTGGGTTCATAGATGCCTCCTCTATAACGATGTATTCCCAGGTTGAATTCTTTTCCCTGTTGAACTACAGTAGCATCAAGTGAAGAAAGCAAGACATGTTTTTCCTCATTAAAAAAGCTTATTGGGCATACCAGCAGACCATGATACTTGCGGGTATTGCAACCATTTAGTGTAGTGCTAATATAGGAACCTGCCCTGTTTGCACGCAGGATTTCACGGTTGAGTGAATACAGCAGATTTATCAGCTTTTCCTTGTCAAATTTAAGATAGCTCATTCGATCTGTTATTTATTATTAACCGATTTATTTAATTTGTCAGAAAGTAGTTCTCTTTCAAAGGTTAGATCAAGGTAAGGATATTTTTCCTGAAGCTGATTTGCCTTTAAAAATGTTTGTCTTAAAAAATTAGCATATTCCTGAGTAACCATGTTGCGAGGCTTGTGGTTCAATGCAGTTATGATTTTTTGAACTTTTTTTGAAATTTTACGGCTTTCTTCCTCAATCATGCTGTTTTGAAATATATTCCAGATGTGATTAATTGCTGATTTTGACAAGTGAATCATATCCTCATTATAGAACCTGTAATCCCGTAATTCGTCCATCATGATTTCATACGAGGGAAAGTAATTGCAATAATTTTCTCCAAAACCTCTAATAATCTGGTCTGTTGATAATATGAGTGTTGCTTTGCTTCGCTGATTTTCTATTGCCCCATCTTTCCAGTGCCTGATAGGACTCACGGTGAATATAACTTTCAACCCGGGGTTGATTTTCCATATTTCAGGAAGTAATTCACGGTATTCTTCTGTGATTTCACCTGGTGTTAACCTGAATCGTTTAAATTCCTTATCTGGAATTTTATGACAGTTGGAAACAATTTTTCCTGTAGTTTTGAATTCATAAACCCACGCTGTTCCAAAGGATATAAAAAGAAAATCGGCCTTTTTAAGAAAGTCAGATGAAGATTCTATCCGCTGATTTATAGATTGTAAGGCATTTGAGGCTTCGGGTGAGGAAAATCGTCCATGATGATAAAAGCTGTGCCACAGTCCATCATGTTTTGTCAGATCTTCTAATGTAAACAGTTTCTTATTCAAAAGAATGTGAATACCTTGTGCAATTGATAAAGGATTGTACAAAATGCCAAACGGATTCAGGTCAACCGGAAACTTTAAAACAGACATTTTATTTCCGATGTTCTCTGTAAAGCATGACCCCATAAAAAGAGTTGAATTCCTGTATCCTGTCTTCCATCCGAATTCAGGAATTTTTACTTCAGTCTGAAAAGTTGAACCCATTTTATCTTACTTTTGGAAAATCAATTTTTTTTAAAACAAATGCAGTTCGAGAAGGAATATAAAGCCTTAAATAATGTTGACTGGTAATTCCGCTGCTTGGAAGCGTATAGTAAGAGAATTCATCTTCCACACGATCATAACCACCATATTGACCTGCATCGGTGCTTAGAATAATTTTGTATTTACCGGGCCCAAGGGGAATTCCATAATCTGTAAATGATTGAACCGGATTAAAGTTATAAATAAAGAGAAACAATCCTCTGTGATAAGCCAGAACTTTATCTGGTTTGTTATTTAATACCAAATCGACTGAAGGGATTGTTAATATTTTATGCTCCCTTATAAGTCCAATCATATCTTTATCGAAATCATACAACCAATGGTATTTTAACTCTGTATTTTCAGAAAGACTCCATAGCCGGCGGCAATGTTTGAATGACCACCCATTTCCGGAACGGGGAAAATCTATCCACTCAGGATGCCCAAATTCATTCCCCATAAAATTGAGATAGGATCCTCCTGCAGTAGTGGCAGTAATAAGTCGTATCATCTTATGCAATGCAATTCCACGGTCAACAACTAAATTGGGTTGATCTTTACGCATGCTGTAATACATTTCCTTATCGATTAGCCTGAACAGGATTGTTTTGTCGCCTACAAGCGCCTGGTCATGCGATTCGGCATAACTCACTACTTTTTCATCCATCCGTTTGGAGGTAAGATTGTGAAAAATATCACCAACATCCCACTCATCATCACTTTTTTCCTTTATAATTTTAATCCAGTAATCGGGAACCCCCATGGCCATGCGGTAATCAAAACCAATTCCTCCTGATTTTACAGGCACAGCAAGCCCGGGCATGCCACTCATATCTTCAGCAATAGAAATGGATTGGGATTTAACCTGTTTTATCAGAATATTAGCAAGAGTAAGATAAGTTGTGGCTTCAATATCTACGTTTTCCCCATAGTAATCATGGTAACTTGTAAATGCTTTTCCCAATCCATGATCGAAATACAAAATGCTTGTAACCCCATCGAAACGAAAACCATCGAATCGAAACTCTTCCAACCAATACTTAAGGTTGGAAAGCAGAAAGTGAAGTACTTCATTCTTTCCGTAATTAAACAGATAGGAGTCCCAAGCAGGATGTTCTCCCTTGCCACCCTCATGAAAAAACTGATAATGGGTGCCATCGTATTTACCAAGTCCTTCTACCTCGTTTTTTACTGCATGGGAGTGCACAATATCCATTATGACAGCCATCCCCATTTCGTGTGCGTCGTCAATAAGATGTTTCAGGTCATCAGGAGTCCCAAATCTTGAGGATGGAGCAAAAAAGCTGGATACATGGTATCCAAAACTTCCATAATATGGATGTTCGGGAATGGCCATGAGCTGTAATGTATTGTATCCATTGTCTTTGATTCGGGGTAAAATCCTTTCCCTGAATTCATTGTAGGTATGTACTCTCTCTTCTTCACCTGCCATTCCAATATGTGCTTCATAAACTAAGGGTGGTTCCTTGATCCCTTCGAAGTTATTCTTCCATTTGTAAGGATTCTCGGGATACCACACTTGTGCATTAAAAATATGTGTTTCAGTATCCTGAACAACATAATTTGCCCACGCAGGTACTCTTTTACCGGAATCAATGGCCCAATGCATCGAAAGTGCATACAAGTCACCATGATGCAATTCGTCGTCATTCAGTGTCAGTTCCCAAACTCCGTTTTCAATGGGTCTAAAAGCATATTTTTTTTGCTTTTCCCAATTATTAAACGAACCAATAAGATAAAGATATGTGGCATGGGGAGCCCATTCACGGATAACCCAATTGTCATCATTTTTATGTAAGCCAAAATACAAATGACCACTGGCGAATTCATACAGAGTCTTGTCCCCGGCAAGTTCCCTTTCTTTCTTCTGTGCTGCTTCTATCCTGTTTAAAATGGCTCTTTCGAATGGTTCCAGCCAACTGTCGTCCTGAATTAATTTTGGAATGTCCTTTAGCATGTTCTTTTCTATAAAGATAGAAAACACTGGTTAAAATTTTATTACTCTGCAGGAAAATGTGATGATTTAATTAAAAATTAGGATGGATTTCAATTGAAGGAATGTTTTCCTTTAGATACGTTCTCTTGTTCTGCTTCGGTATTTGTTGCGAAAATAATACGAATGAGGTATAGATAATTCCTTCCTATTTAACAAGTCCTGTTTTTGCTATAGAATAAATAAAGGCTATTTTTCTTTTCTAAATATTCCCTTTATTTTTTGCCATACTTTTTTCTTTGGTTTAATGGTGTCTATATCCATTTTCCTGATTTCACGAAGATTTTTTTCTTTTTTGTTGCCAGCTAACAACCGGTTGAAAAACTCCTGTCTTTCTATTTCAAGCATTTCCTTGTAATGTGGCAAATCAAGATCAGCAAGCAGTTCATTATTCAAATCAGGGAAACGAATATTTTGCAAGTTTTTGTATTTTGGGTCATTATACACTTCTTTAAAGAATTTACCCACTATTGGCAAGGCAGTGTATGAACCCTGTCCAAATCTGCTGCTCCTGAACCGGATTCCGGGTTCTTCGGCGCCAACCCATGAGCCGGTTACCAATGCTGGTGTATATCCCACGAACCACCCATCGGCATAATTTTGTGTCGTTCCGGTTTTACCGGCAAAGTCTCCTCGTATGTTATACATTGTGCGGATTTTTGCTCCTGTGCCTTGTTGTACTGCAGCCTCAAGCATGTGGGTAACCAATTGGCAATTTAGTTCGTTGAGCCTGGTTTTTGTTCCTGATGGTCTTTGAAATTCCTCAACCAGTTCATTATTAATTGTTGAAATTGACTTCAAATAGAATGGTTCCATTTTCATGCCTCTGTTGGCCAGAGTTACATATCCGAAAAGAAGATCTTTCAGGCTTTCGGAGTGAACGCCAAGGGCAATTGAAGGTACTTGTGGAAGTTGGGAATTAATACCCGTTTCGCGGACAGTCTGGATTACGTTATTAATTCCTGTTTCCATCAGAATATCTACCGCTACTGTATTTACTGAATGTACCAGCCCTCCCTTCATTGTATAGAACCCTTCGTGTTTGCCATCAAAATTCGCCGGAGAATAATTGTCAAATTCGTTGTAAACAGCTTGTTCAGCCGGATAGTAATCGAAAGGGCTCAAACCGTTCTCCAATGCCGCAAGGTAAACGAATGGCTTAAAAGTTGAACCTGGCTGTCTTTTTGAAAGTACATGGTCGTATTTAAAAAAGCGGAAATCAATTCCGCCAACCCATGCTTTTAATTCACCTGTTGCAGGTTCTATAGCCAAAAAGCCTGCATTCAAAAACCTGAGATAATGTTTTACCGAATCCAGTGGAGTAGTTTCAACATCTTTCATGCCGTCCCAGGTAAATAGTGTTGTGTTTATCTTCTGATTGAAAGCCTCTTCTATTTGCTCGGATGAATAGCCAGCTGCCTTCATACTCTGATACCTCCTGCTGCGTCTTATTGCCCGCTGTAAAATATTCTTGTTACTGCGCCAGGGATCCTGGCCTGACCAATGGTTATCAAAATCTTCCTGCAGGCTTTTCATATGTTCTGTGACCGCTTTCTTTGCGGATTTCTGAAAATCAGAATTTATTGTAGTTACAATGCGTAGACCGTCTGTGTATAGATTCCATGATTCTCCATTATCTTTAAAATTGGCAGAGCACCATTTAAGCAATTCCGGTTTAAGCATTTCCAGGAAATAAGGTGCAGGCCCTTCGTTAAATGAAATTATCCTGTAATTTAAATCGAGTGGCTTTTCCTTATATGCATCGCCTTCATCCTGGCTCAGATAACCATAGGTCACCATTTGAGATATTACTACATTTCGTCTCTGCTTTGACCGCTCCGGAAATATTCTGGGATTATAGGCATTGTTTGCTTTCAACATACCTATAAGTACCGCTGCTTCATCAACTGTTAATTCAGAAGGTCTTTTACTAAAGAACCGTTCTGCTGCAACTTCTATCCCGTAAATATTTTCACCAAAAGGAACTGTATTTAAATAAAGGGTCAGAATTTCTTCTTTTGAATAGATGCGCTCAAGACGGTAAGCAATAATCGCTTCCCGCAACTTATTCACCGGAAGTGATAAAATACCTACATCATTTCTGGGAAATAGATTTTTTGCAATTTGCTGGCTTAATGTACTTCCCCCTCCTGAGCTACGATCCATAAGTAAAATAGTTTTTACTAAAACCCTCATAAGGGCTATCTCGTCAATACCCCGATGTTCATAAAAACGGGCATCCTCGGTAGCAATAAGTCCATTTATTACATTAGGTGATATTTCATCAAAACTTACGCTGCTCCGGTTTTCAATATAGTAACGTCCAAGAAGTACTCCATCTTCAGAAAAAACTTCAGATGCAGTAGGATTTTTTATCTCTTTTAACTGGATTGATGTGGGAACATGTCCGGTATATCCAAAAAAAACTGCAAGAAACAAGGACATAAAAAGAATGGAACCTGTTGCTAACAACAGGAGCAGAAATTTAAAAGTTTTCCTTGCTATATTTTTTTTATTTGTTTTGTTTATTGTAGACTTAATTGTCTTCAATTTTTTATATATTGACTTATTCACGTGTATGTACAGTATTTTATATTTGCTTATAACGCACAGGTTACTAAATTGTGTTGCATGAGGTGTAAATATTTTGCAATGAAATTAATACTTCAAATGACGTGCCGTAATGTGATTAGAATTTATAGATAAACAAATTGTAAGATTTTATATTTGTTAGATTATACAACCGGTTGCTGAAATAACCGGATAAGTATTTTTTGATAAAGAAATATCAGATAGTGATAAATGATTATATTACACATAAACAGAAAAACAACAAATGAAAAAAGCTGGTTTTACAACACGATCCCTTAATGTACCTTATTCAAAAAAGGATCCTCACAACAGTTTGCAAATGCCATTGTATGAAGCAGTAGCTTTTGAATTTGATTCTTCTGAGCAAATTGAAGCAAATTTCCGAGGAGAGTATATTGCACATGTTTATTCCCGTTCCTCCAGTCCTACGGTAGAATATTTTGAATTGAAAATGAAATCTTTACTTAATGCTGAGGGTGTATTGGCTGTAAGCTCGGGGATGGCTGCTATTTCCAATTCAATTCTGGCTGCAGTAAAAACCGGAGAAAATATTGTCTCAGGAAATCAGCTTTTTGGACATACCTATGCTCTTTTTACTCAAACATTTTCTGAACTTGGAATTGAATGCAGGTTTTCGGCACTCAGACACCAGAAAGAGATTGAAAGGATGATTGATTCAAATACCAGAGCTATCTATTTCGAGACTGTTACAAATCCGCAACTGGAAATTGCCGATATCGAAATGCTTTCAAAAATTACCCGGAAATACAATCTGCTCTTGATTGCCGACAGCACATTAACTCCTCCTAATGTTTTCGAGGCTGGAAATTTTGGTGTGAATGTAGAGGTTATTTCTACTACAAAACATATCTCAGGTGGAGCTACTGGTTTTGGAGGTGTAATTGCAGACCATGGAAATTACAACTGGGAGCTTAATTCCAATACTAAAAATTATGCTGAGAAGTATGGTATGAATGCTTTTATTGCAAAATTAAGGAAAAATATTTATAGAAATACCGGTGGAAGTATGGCGCCCCAAACCGCCAGCCACATGATTCAGGGTCTGGATGTATTAGAACTTCGTGTTGAAAAAAGTTACCGGAATTGTATGGCTTTAGGAAAATTTCTCCAGTCACTCACACAGATAAAAACAGTAGGTTATCCGGGCCTGGATTTCGACTCCCGTTTCCCTTTGGCTTTAAAGTATTTTTCTGGTATTCCGGGAACAATTATGACCTTTGAAATGGAGTCGAAAGAGGCTTGTTTTGCATTTATGAACCGTTTGAAGATAATTCGAAGAGCAACCAATCTCAACGATAATAAATCGCTGATTATACATCCACAATCAACAATTTATGCCGAATTCACAGAAGAAGAATGCTTCACGCAAAATATTTCCGATACCATGATGCGTTTGTCCGTAGGTATTGAAAATACAGAAGATTTAATTAACGATGTATCACAGGCATTGGATGAATAAGAATTGGTTATCAGCTTCTTCTGGTATTTCATTTTACATCAAACATCCCCATACCATAGCAAATTTTACCCGATTCACTAATTCCTTCAACTATTATATGATATCTGCCTGAAAGATCGGAGGTGTAAAAGGAGAGGCTGTCTTGTCCATTTTCCATAGATATTTCAGGTTCCCAAAAAAGTGTAGCCCTTATGTCTGGTGCTCTGCTGAGCCTGTTTCCGGGCACGTATCTTGGAGCATAAAATTGTCGGTAGCTTGAAAAGCCAGCTATTTTTTGTTCCAAAACTTCTTTTATCACCTCCTTTTTATCTTCTTTTCCCTGTCTGGTGTATATAGCAATAACTCCATTGGCTCCGTCTACTCCAAAAATAGCCAGATTTTGTGGATTTTTTAAAATTTCTACTTTTTCGATGTCGCCAATAGGTATTGACTTGACTTTTCGGACTGAACTGCTTATTTCATCTCTGAAAATATCATTGTCATTATTTTCTGAAATTCCATCCATGCGACGGGTATCTGCCAATGGAATTCCATCAATCAAAAATAATGGAGAAGAGCTTCCTGAAATAGTACTTGCTCCTCGCAGAGATATTACATCTCCGCTAACATCCAGTCCGGCAACCTTTCCTTCTATATAATCAATAATATTCCCAAATGATGCTACTTTTTCAGGAACTTCAATAACCTGGTCAGCCTGTTCATAAAGACGAAAATGTCCATCTCCTGATAAATTGGGTTCCATCTGTTTAGGCTTTCGGGGCCGGGTTCTTATTGCAATTCTGCGTCTTTCTGCTTCCAGAGACTCAAGTACCCTGTTTTTCGATTCAACAGGTGAATAAATATTTTTATTTAATGATTGGATGTAATCACTGGAAACAGGTATGCTTTCTTCAGAAAGTAAAGTTATATCTGTTAATTGCCTTCTTCTTTGACTTTTAGCCTGAACATATACCGTGGCCGTATCATAAAAGAGGAGACCCGGGAACATAAATTTACCATTATCGTCTGTATTTTGCTCCAGAATGGCCATCTCTCCATTTTTTTCCACTACCATTGTAATTTCACCTTTATTCAATGCTGCTCCTGTATGACTGTTTGTTGCTGTTCCATATAATTCAAGCCCGGCTTTTTGTTGATATTTTAATTCAGTTCCTGTTATTGGGACCGTATTCCAAAAGTAGCTGCTCCAACCATTTGTAAGCATTAACAGGCGTTGTTTTGCTTGTGCACTAATTACTGAATCAGTAAAAAAATCTGCCGGACTTTCGATAAAGCCTTTTAGTTCCGAAGAAATAAGAAGACTTGACAAAATAGTTTGACCAGGATTTTCCTTCGGATAAACAGCATCATGAATAACGGATGCTGAGAGATTTAAGATTTCATCGGTTGTGTCATTTCCAGCAATTAGCATCTTTACTTCAGAACGTCTGCCATACTGTTCCTTATCAGGGGTTATTTTTAATTCACCTGTGTTGCCATTGTCAGAAAATACAAGCCGCTCAGAAACCGGCATAAATTGGTGATCAAGCAAAACCAGTTGGTTAATACCTACTTTAAGCATCTGGTTTTCGATTCTTATTAGCTGATTTTGGCTTTCAATTTGAATTTGCTGATAAAAAATAACATTTCCACGATGCATATTTACAATATAGAACGTTTCATTTAAGTACCGTTCTGAATTTCCTGTTATATTCAGTAAAACATCACGACTTGTTTGATTGACCAACTGGATTTTTATTCCTCCTGAAACAACAAGTGAATCAAAATTAACCTGGAAAGATGGTTTTTCATTTATTACTGCATTGTACGATTTGCCTATTTCAGGAGTAAAAAAAAAGATGCCCATACCTTTGTAATCGCTTTTAAATGTAACTGCCTCAATTCCTGAATTGTCTTTAACCGATCCAGACACATCAACTCCATAACCGTTTTTATCAATTGCTTTAAATGCAACCAGGTTTGTCACACCTTCCAAAATTTTTCCTCCTTCCGGCAAAAATGAAATATCGGCCATTTCATATGTAAGAATATCATTATTCTTAACTTCTTTGGCTTGGTTGGGTGATTTATCAGATTCTATTATTGAAAGAATTTTATAGAAAAAGGCATCATTTCCAAAATTTAAAAGGTAATCTGTATGGGCACTCAGGAGATAATTTCCCGGTAAGAGTGTGTCAGGTAAAAAGAATTGACCAGTTGCCTGGCCGTTTAAACTCATCAGGTTTATATTCAAAAGAGATTGCCCTGATTCCCCGGTAAGTTGAAGATAAACATTTTCCTTGCCCGGTAAAAGCCTGCCTGAGCGGCTGTCAGTAAGATATGATTTAAGCCATACAGTATCACCAGTAAGATAAAGCTCCCTATCGGTATGCAAGTAAATCTTTTCAACCGGAACTTTTTCATGTTTTTCTAGCAAGGTATCCTGATTTTGAGCAACCAGCCCTGAAACTAAAAATAATAGTAATGTGAAAGTCAATATTAACTTATTTGTCATTTTCTATGATTTTGGTAAAACGTAAAATAAATACAGCATTTAATCAAAGATTGGCTTATAGTTTATTAATCTTGAGATAGCGGTAGCTCCAACTTAAGCTCTGCTTTCCGGACGGGCAATTAAAGATTATTCTATCTTTATTAAATGTAAGTCTTCCGCCACAATATACAAAATCAAAAGGAATTCCTGATAAATTTCAGGTTTCTTTTAAGCCCCTTGTAACCGGTACGCTTTACTGCAGAATTTTTAAACAATTCATTAAACCGGGGTCTGTCAATGGTATACCATTCATTCCGGGTAAGCTGCAGTAAATCAGGATGGGGATCGAATTCAGGTTCATCATGTGGAAATGACTTTAAATTCCACGGGCACACATCCTGGCAGATGTCGCATCCAAATACCCGGTTTTGAAACTTCCCTTTCAGGGTTTTATCTAATTCTCCCTTTAATTCAATGGTTTGATATGAGATGCATTTACGGGCATCAATCACACGGTCTGCCACAATCGCTTTGGTAGGGCAGGCATCAATGCAACGGGTGCATTTTCCGCAATGGTCGCTGACCAGCTTCGGAATATCATAAGGCAGCTCAACATCAAGTATCAGTTCACCTATAAAGAAAAAACTGCCGTGGCGGGTAGAAATAAGGTTGCTGTTTTTACCAATCCATCCTAACCCCCCCAGCCGTGCCCAGGTACGCTCCAGCACCGGTGCCGAATCAGTAAAGGGACGTGCGTTGCAGGGCCCGTTTATCTCCCTTATGAATTCAAGCAATCTGCGAAGCTTGGTTTTCAAAACAAAATGATAATCTGTACCATATGCATATTTTGAAAGCACAGGTGCATCCTGGTCTTTTTGATTTTGAGCAGGATAATAATTTTGAATAACGACTACAATCGATTTGGCATTTTCCAGCAATAACGAAGGATTAAGTCGCTTATCAATATTGCGCGACATATAATCCATCTCTCCCTGCATACCTTTCTCCAGCCATTTTTTGTACCTGGGTTCTTCCTCAATGAGAATATTGACAGGCAGGACGGCACATTCCAAAAATCCAAGCTCTATTGCTTTTGATTTTATTCGGGAAAGTATATCCGCCGGGTTTTGCATGGATTCTATCTTAAGTCTTAAGTCTTTAAATTATTCGCTCAAGATTTAGTTATGCTAAAAGAATCCCAGTTCCAGCCTTGCCTCTTCACTCATCATCGATTTATCCCATGGCGGGTCAAATGTCAGATCGACATTCACATTCTCAATTCCTTCAACTGCCCGGGCGGCCTGCGTAACATCGTCCATTAATATATCAACTACAGGGCAACCGGGAGCAGTAAGTGTCATTATTATATTAGCGTTGTTGTTGTCATCCACATCAACGTTATAAATCAAACCCAAATCATAGATATTAACCGGTATCTCAGGGTCATATACTTGTTTCAGGTTTTCTATTATCTGATCAATTCGTTTGTCCATTTTATTTCCCTCCTTCACTTTCCAATCTGTTATATGCAACAGCATATAATTTGATTTGTTTTACCATAGCCAATAACCCATTGGACCGGGTGGGCGAAAGGTGTTGTTTCAATCCCAGATCATCTATAAAATGAAGATCATTCTCCGTAATCTCCCTGGGAGTGCGTCCTGAGACCACCCTGAGAAGAAGTGCTACTAACCCTTTTACAATTACAGCATCACTTTCTCCCCTGAAATGGATTTTACCATTGTTTTTTTCAGCTACAAGCCAAACCCGGGATTGACAGCCCTTTATCAGGTGCTGATCATTCTTTTCTTTGGGATCTAATTCTTCCAGCTGGTTTCCCAATTCAATCAGGTATGCATACTTATCCATCCAATCTTCATACACTGAAAATTCTTCAACTATTTCTTTTTGAATCTCTTCAATCGTCATGGTTTTTATTTCTCAAATTAAAGGATACAAATGTCGGAATTTTTTATTTGAAGGCAAATAATCCACTTGTATTTTGTTTAAAATGACATAAATGATGCCAATTTTTTGAAATCAAGTCGCCGATTGCATTCTTCGGGCAATAAGACTAATGTAAAAAAGCTGAAAGCTATGGTAAATCATTATAGGAAGCAACCAGATCCCGGCACCACTGATTCCGGCAAACAACACACTGGCGAAAACCGAACCATGCACGAGTGATTTTTTGGTGCCTGCAAATTGGAGGGTTATTTTATCTTCCCTGGAAAAATGTAATTTGCGGGCTGTATATCTGGTCAGATTCAGAACGATGAAAAAGAGCACTATCACTGCTATAAATAATCCACCCAGTTCCATCCAGGTTACTTGTGAAAAAATTCCTGCCAAAAATGACTTACTGAACGATTCATATACAATCAGCAGAATGATGATTTTATCAAATGCTGCTAATTTGGGCAGATAGCGGATTAAACGATGTATTATAAATCGGTGTAACAATAAACCAGCTATTACAGGAAAAATAATTTGTGTGATAAGTTGAATTAATACATTTGAAAATTCAAACCCAGCCGATCGTGCAGTAAGAAAAATACCCATCCACAGGGGTGTGACAACGATACCGATTATTCCAGATATACTGGCATTGAAAATAGCTCCCGGAATATTCCCTCCTGCAATTGCAACCATTACAACTGAAGAGGACACAGTTGATGGAAGGGCAGCCAGAAAAAACATACCAATCCAGAAAAGTTCCAAATGGGTTCCTCTTGCAATGGGATAAAAGGGCAATACCAACAAGGGAAAGATAAGGAAAGTGGTTACCTGAACTGCTAAATGCATTTTCCAGTTGCTCATACCTGTCTTTAATTTTCCAGGATCGAGTTTTAAACCATAAAGAAAAAAGATGAGCATTACACCAATATCAATGAACAACCCGAGATTCACCATGCCGGAATCCATTGCAATGCCAGGCTTTATCCATGCTGCAAGTATCATAAACAGCAAACCTGCAATAAACCAATCGGGAAGGTACTTTTTCATTTCCTGATTTAATTGTTGAATATCAGTAAATCCGGATGATTAAAAAGAACAATTATCCGAGAATTTCCATGCCTCGGTTTAATGCGTCCATAAAATGATCGATTTCTTCTTTTGTATTATACATTCCAAAGGATATCCTAACAGTCCCAGGAATGTTGAAGAATTTCATCAGCGGATCGGCACAGTGATGTCCTGTGCGTAAAGCTATTCCCATTTTATCGAGCAAAGTTCCTATATCAAAGGGATGAATGCCTTCAACATTGAAAGAAATAACTCCCGATTTCCGGGGAGCTTCCCCAAATATTCTTAGTCCGTTTATATTTTTTAACTGGGAGGTGGCATGATTTAGCAATTCATGCTCCCATTCAAATATATTATCAACTCCAATCTCCTGTATAAGATCAAGGGCTGCACCAAATGCAACCACACCCGTAATGTTGGGTGTCCCGGCTTCAAATTTGAAAGGGATTTCACTAAAGGTCGTTTTATCAAAGGTCACTTCTGAAATCATTTCTCCGCCACCTTGGTAGGGGGGTAACTGTTCCAGCCAGCTGCTTTTTCCGTACAATACGCCCACACCGTTAGGTCCATACATTTTATGGGCGGAAAAAGCGTAAAAATCGGCATCCAGTTCCCTTACATCTACCGGAATGTGCTGAGTTGCCTGGGCTCCGTCTATAAATACAGGAATTCTTCTGTAATGTGCAGTTTCTATTATCTGCTTCACAGGGTTAATGGTTCCCAATACATTGGATACATGAGTTATTGCTATTATTTTGGTTTTTGATGTAATCAAATCGGGAAGAAGTCCTGTTTGCAACTCTCCTGAGTCTGACATAGGAAGTTTTATAATTTTGGCACCTTTATTTAGTGCAATCAGCTGCCAGGGAACGATGTTTGAATGATGTTCCATTTCAGAAACTATGATTTCACTCCCTCGGGTTATAAATTGTTCTCCGAAGGACGATGCGATTAAATTTGCACTTTCGGTAGTCCCTTTTGTGAAAATAATTTCTTCTCTCCTTTCTGCATTGATAAAATTTTTCACTTTATCACGAACAGCTTCAAATTCCATAGTGGTTTTATCGGCCATATGGTGAGCAGCCCGGTGAATGTTCCCGTAAAACTCGATATGTAACTTTTTCTGTGCATTTAAAACCTGCACAGGTTTTTGGGTTGAGGCTGCATTGTCAAAATAAACAAGCTGCTTGTTAAACACCTTTTGTGAAAGCACCGGAAAACAGCTCCTTATTTTATGTATGTCGTAATTCATATTACTTTGTTAAAAGAGCGTTAAAGGTAGAAAAAGCATTTTGAACCAGCATATATTTTTTGTTATACGAATCCATGTAGTGAAAATAAAAAAAATACCCGCAAACTGAATGAACAGTACAAATTGCGGGTGAAAATTCTATTCGGATTCACTGAATTACCTTTCACAATTGTAGGCACAATCATGGCATCGTGCAACTTCACCACGTAATCTTTTATCTACCAGTTCATCTAACCGGTTGCGCAAAGGCTCCACTTTAACCTGTTGAATGACTTCATGGGTAAAAGCATTCATCATCATTAAACGAGCCATTTTTTCTTCAATTCCGCGTGCACGCAGATAAAACAACGCTTCTTCGTCAATTTGTCCAATTGTTGCACCATGGCTGCATTTAACATCGTCGGCATCAATAATCAACTGTGGCTTTGTTTGCATGGTGGCCTTGTCGGTAAGCAATATATTGTTGTTCCGCTGGAATGCATTGGTTTTTTGGGCATCCCTTACAACATGGATCCGCCCTGAAAATGCGCCTGATGATTCATCATCAAGTACATTTTTATATATCTGGTTGCTCTGACAATGCGGTTTCGCATGAATCACCTGAGTGAAATTATCTACATGTTGTTTACGGTCGATAAAAGCCATTCCAAATAGATTTGCTTCGGCATTTTCCCCGTCGAGAATGAACTTGAGGTTATTTCTTATTACCCCTCCGTGTAAGGTAGAAAATAATGTATTTGCCCTGGAATCTTTTTCCTGGTGAATAAATACCGAATTCAGGCTCGTTGAGTTATTATGATGGTTTTGTAATGAGTAATATTCAAGGGATGCATTTTGACCCAGAAAAATTTCGGTTACCGAATTGCTTAAATATCGGTTTAAATTCATTGTATGATCACATAAAATCAGCTTTACATCGGCACCTTCTTCGATAAAAATATAATTCCTCTGGCTAATGAATGAATCCTGACTGGCTTGAAGCAAATTAATAAGCTGAATAGGCTTCTCAATACGCATGTTTCGTGGAATGTGTAGAAAAAAACCATCTTTTGCGTACAATGTATTTAATGCTACCAAAGGATCATCTGCAGTATTCGCCAGTGTTGCATAATTAGCTAATAAATCGGGTTGGTTGTTTCCCGCTTTTTCCAGGCTATTGAGTACAACTCCTTGTGGTAGTTCGTTTAACTGCCGATTATTTTCATAGAACCAACCGTTTGTTATAAATCCTAAATACGTATCAAGTTGAGGCACATCGCATTTGAAGACAGCATTTAAATCCAGCTCAACTGGTTCACTTTTATGGATGAATTCATATTCAGGTGCAAAGGAAGGTTGAAGATCCGTGTATTTGTAATTCTCAACTTTCCTTGTGGGAATGCCTTGAGCGATGAAGTCCTGCAAAGCCTTCCCCCGCATAGAATTCAGGATTTGTGGAGAGCCTTCATAAAGGCTATCTTTCACTTCGTTGTAATGTGCTGCATATTTTAGTGATAAATCTGCTTTTTCTGTTATAACACTCATTATTGCAATGCATTTTCTTGTTTAACCCAGTCGTACCCTTTCTCCTCAAGTTCCAGTGCCAGTTCCCTGCCTCCCGATTTTACCATCCTGCCTTTATATAAAACGTGCACATGATCGGGAATAATGTAATCAAGTAGCCTTTGATAATGGGTAATAATTATGGTGGCATTGTTGGGGCCCCTTAAAGCATTCACCCCATGTGCTACCGTTTTTAGCGCATCAATATCCAATCCTGAGTCGGTTTCATCCAGAATGGCTAGTTTGGGTTCCAGTAAAGCCATTTGGAAAATCTCATTTTTCTTCTTTTCTCCTCCCGAAAAACCTTCGTTTACCGAACGGTTGGTTAACTGCGATTCCATTTCAATCAATTCTTTTTTGTCGCGCATCAACTTCAGAAATTCACCTGCAGTTAATTCATTTTCACCCCTTGACTTGCGCTGTTCATTTACAGCAGTTTTAAGGAAATTTACCATTGGGACTCCCGGAATCTCTACCGGATACTGAAAGCTCAGAAACAAGCCTCTCCTGGCACGATCTTCAGGAGACATATCCAACAGGTCTTCTCCCAAATAACTGACTTCACCTTTGGTAACTTCAAATTCTTCTTTTCCGGCCAAAACGTTGGCAAGGGTGCTCTTCCCTGATCCGTTCGGACCCATTATAGCGTGAATTTCACCTGGTTTAACTTCAAGGTTTATCCCTTTGAGAATTTCGTTTCCTTCAATAGAAACATATAAATCTTTTATTGATAACATTTTTTGCACTTTGATATTGAGCTGTATCATTTACTGACCACAACTGTATTTAATTTTTATCTTATTCGAATATAAAATTCTTAACCTACACTGCCTTCGAGGCTTATTTGCAATAGTTTCTGGGCTTCTACTGCAAATTCCATAGGCAATTTGTTAAGTACCTCCTTGGCATATCCATTTACAATCATACCAATTGCTTTTTCTGTATCAATGCCTCTTTGGTTGCAGTAAAAAATCTGGTCTTCGCCAATTTTTGAAGTGGTAGCCTCATGTTCAACAATTGAAGATTTATTTCCCACTTCAATGTAAGGAAAGGTATGGGCACCACATGTATCATTCAGCAAAAGTGAATCGCATTGTGAAAAATTTCGGGCATTTGTTGCTCCCGGAAGAACTTTTACCAATCCCCGGTATGAATTGCTACTTTTACCGGCAGAAATCCCCTTCGAAATAATTGTACTTTTAGTGTTTTTTCCGATATGGGTCATTTTTGAACCTGTGTCGGCCTGCTGAAAATTATTGGTAACTGCTACTGAATTGAATTCTCCAATAGAATTATCTCCCAGCAGAATACAGCTTGGATATTTCCAGGTAATTGCCGATCCTGTTTCAACTTGTGTCCAACTGATTTTTGAGGACACACCACGGCATACTCCTCGTTTTGTAACAAAATTATAAATTCCACCTTTCCCATTCTTGTCGCCAGGGTACCAGTTTTGTACCGTTGAATATTTTACTTCGGCCCGGTCAAGGGCAATGATTTCAACTACTGCAGCATGGAGCTGGTTTTCATCTCGCATTGGTGCAGTGCAGCCCTCCAGGTAACTTACATAACTATCGTCGTCGGCTATAATAAGTGTCCGCTCAAACTGTCCGGTGTTTGCTGAATTTATTCTAAAATAAGTACTTAATTCCATCGGGCAACGTACTCCTTTGGGAATATAGCAAAAGGAACCATCACTGAATACTGCTGAATTTAATGCTGCAAAGTAGTTATCTGCAACTGGTACTGCTTTCCCAATATATTTCCTGACAAGGTCAGGATGATCCTTCAATGCATCACTGAATGAACAGAAAATAATCCCTTGCTCAGCCAATACTTCTCTGAACGTAGTTTTTACTGACACACTGTCAAGCACGGCGTCTACAGCTACCCCGGCAAGATGTTTCTGTTCTTCCAGCGGAATTCCGAGTTTATTGAAAGTTTCAAGTAATTCGGGATCCACTTCATCCAAACTTTCATACTGAGGTTTTTTTCTTGGTGCTGCATAATAGCTGATATCCTGAAAGTCAATTGGCGGGATATTTAAATAAGCCCAATTGGGCAACTTCATCTTTAGCCATTTTCGGTAAGCATTTAAACGAAATTCAAGCATGAAATCGGGCTCATTTTTCTTTTCCCAGATGGTTCGTACAACAGATTCATTTAACCCTCTGTCAATGATGTCTGTTTCTATATCGGAGAAAAAACCATATTTGTATTCCCCCTGTGTAACTTCTGATAATATTTTATCTTGTTCCGTCATTTCAATCCTTTTTTTTGTTTAATAACAATCCGTTAATTAAGACTGTTTACAAATAAATTGCAAAGATATAAAACTATAGGTAATTTTGTTCTTTTTAGTAAGAATTGAATACTTTCTGGTCTTTTATTAACAGAGAAATAAATAGAGGGCTTCGAACATACATCACTGACGGGTGGTTATCAGCCTGACCAAAAGAAAAACTAAATAAATAACAAGAGGTTAAATACTTAAAAATTTTTTAAATGGATGAGGGGAAAAAACAAACACATATATCTGAGCTGGGCGAATTTGGATTGATAGAACGGTTGACGCGTTCTTTCAAGCCCAGGAATGAGAGTACTCTGATGGGAATAGGTGATGATGGAGCTGTAATGTTCTATGGTGAAAAAAATTTAGTTCTGTCTACCGATTTGCTTACAGAAGGTGTGCATTTTAACCTGATGTATGTTCCTTTGAAGCACCTTGGCTACAAATCAGTTATTGTAAATCTTTCAGATATTTATGCCATGAATGCCCGTCCGCGGCAGATTACAGTCAGTATTGCATTATCTGGTAAATTTTCCGTTGAGGCGGTAGAAGAATTGTATTCAGGTATTTATCAGGCATGCGAAAATTATGGAATCGATTTGGTGGGTGGGGATACTACCAGTTCCCTTACCGGTTTGACTATTAGTATTTGTGTTATTGGAGAAGCGTTTCAGAAGGATCTGGTTTACAGAAGTGGTGCACGGCCGGGTGATGTATTATGCGTGTCGGGTGATTTAGGAGGTGCCTATATGGGCCTTCAATTGCTTGAACGGGAGAACGAGGTATTTAAGGTAAATAAAGATATGCAGCCGCAGTTGCAGGGATATGATTATATTCTTGGCAGGCAGCTGAAACCTGAAGCGCGTGCCGATGTTGTAGATGCCTTTGAAAAATTACAGATTAAACCTACTTCCATGATCGATATTTCTGATGGTCTTTCATCTGAAATACTGCATCTTTGTAATAACTCAAAGGTGGGTTGCCTGCTGCATGAAGAAAAAGTGCCAATGGACAATCAAACCAAAAGAATGGCTGGAGAATTAAATATTAATCCGTTGGTCGCTGCATTAAATGGGGGCGAAGATTACGAATTGCTGTTCACCCTGGCTCCTGATGATATAGAAAAAATTAGAACCGATCCTGATTTTACCGTTATAGGAGAAATTACAGAAGTGCAGGAAGGAGCAAACCTGCTTACGACGGGTGGAGCAAGAATTCCACTGAAGGCGCAAGGATGGAAGCATCTGGAGGACTGACCGGTATACGGAGTACTGCGTTAATACTTATGCAAAGCTGTTAAAAAGTTGTCGCATGGAAATGATTTATTTTTCCCGGTAAATATGTTTTCTGTGTAAACTGAAGATGAACGACTGCATTAAATGACTTTGATGCTATACGTATGAAATAGAACATAAGTTGTTTAAGATGTATTTCTGTCAATTAGTCTCCTGCAATTTTATTAGTTATTTTCTGCAATTGAACTGTTGGTTGCAAATTAACAAAAATCCGGAACTAAAGTGAGTTTTATAGCATTAATCAGGGAAATATCCTCTTATAATACCCCTTTTCGAATCTTTCACAAACAGAAGCACTTCATCTCTTTCCTGGGAAGCAGGCATTTCCGCCTCAATTATTTCCACAGCTTGCGCTGTATTTAATCCTTTCTGATAGATATAGCGGTAAATATCCTGAATTTCCCTGATTTTTTCATTTGAGTAATTACGCCGCCGCAATCCTATGGAATTTATGCCAACATAGGAAAGTGGCTCCCGACCTGCCTTGATGAAAGGTGGGACATCTTTTCGGACCAGTGATCCGCCGGCAACCATAACATGTGATCCAATACGACAAAACTGGTGAATGCCAGTCATGCCTGAAATTATTGCCCAGTCATCTATTATAACTTCACCGGCGAGCTGGGTATTGTTACCTAAAATGACATAATTGCCAACATTGCAGTCGTGAGCAATATGTACATATGCCATTATAAGATTGTTGCTTCCGACTACTGTTTTCCCTTTTGAAGCAGTACCCTTATTAACCGTTACATATTCACGGATGGTGTTATTGTCCCCTATTTCAACTGTTGTATATTCCCCTTTGTATTTTAAATCCTGAGGAATAGCGCCAATTACTGCACCTGGGAAGATGTTGCAGTTTTTCCCGATACGTGTACCTGAAAGAATGGTCACACTTGAGCCGATGCGGGTTCCTTCACCAATAACAACATCCCTGTCGATTGAGACGAAGGGTTCGATGACCACATTATCAGCAACTTTAGCATCGGGATGTACATAAGCAAGTGGTTGTTTCATAATTTTTGTACAGATTCCGGGTGATTTACCCGTTGTTTAACTATTTGTGCCATAAATTCACCTTCTGCCACTACCCGGCTGCCAACATAGGTAACACCTCTCATAATGGCCATTCCACGACGGATGGGTGAAGTTAGTGTTAGTTTGAAAACTAGTGTATCCCCTGGTATGACTTTTCTACGGAATTTAACATTGTCAATCCGGATAAAATAGGTGGAATATTTTCCTTCAAGCGCACTGAGTACCAGCAAACCGCCTGTTTGGGCCATAGCTTCAATTAAAAGCACCCCTGGCATAACTGGTTCATCAGGAAAATGACCCTGGAAAAAAGGTTCATTTTGGGTGACATTTTTTATCCCGATTATTTCCGTGTCCGTTTTAGAAATTATTTTATCAACAAAAAGGAACGGATATCTGTGTGGAAGATATTCTTTGATTAGGGTGGTGTCAAAAAGAGGCTCCTCATCCGGGTTGTAACTGGGTATCCCTGTTTTAGTTTTTTTCCATGCATCCTTTAAAGCTTGCGCAAACAGCGTGTTGGGGCGGTGCCCTGGTTTGTATGCGATAATTCGTCCTTTGATGCGCTTTCCACATAATGCAAGATCACCCATTACATCAAGTAATTTATGCCGTGCACATTCATTGTCAAAGTGCAATTCCAGGTTGTTGAGTATTCCTTGAGGTTTTACCTCTACCCGGTCGTGATGAAACAGATCTGCCAACCTGTCAAGTTCAGTCTGGCCTACCTCCTTATCTATTATTACGATGGCATTATTAAGTTCCCCACCTTTAATGAGGTTGTTGTTTAAAAGGAATTCCAATTCGTGCAGAAATACAAATGTCCGGCAGTTGGCTATTTCATGCCTGAAATCACTGATAGATTCCAGTGTGGCAAACTGATTGTTTAGTACACTCGATTTGAACGATATCAATACATTCAGGCGGTAGTCATCATCGGGCAGGGCAATAATTTTGGAACCCGATATTTCATCGAACAGTTCAATTTTTTCCTGGATTACAAAAAAATCACGTTCTGCATCTTGTTCTACTATTCCAGCTTTTTCAATAGCTTCCACAAAATACCTTGAGCTTCCATCCATAATGGGCGCTTCTTCATTATTAACTTCAATCAGGACATTGTCAAGATCCATTCCTACAAGAGCTGCAAGTGCATGTTCGATAGTGCCAATGCGGGCACCATTGTATTCAAGTAAAGTGCCTCGTGAAGTGTCGATAACCAAATCTACATCGGCATCTATAACGGGTGCATCCTTCAGATCTACTCTTTTGAATTTAAAGCCATGATTTTCTGGTGCGGGTAGGAAGTTCATGGTAACATTAACTCCTGTATGCAGGCCTTTCCCCTCTATTTTGAACGATTTAGCCAGCGTCTTTTGTTTTATCATCCTTTCAAAAATTTACTTGGTATTGGAAGAATCAGCCTTTTTCATGGATTTAACATCTTTTTGGAGTTGTATAACTTCTTCCCGCAATTTAGGCAGGTTCCGGATGATTGTATAAGTTTTAATCGCATCTTTATAATTAAATGCAGGCGAAGATAAAACAATTTCATTGTCTTTGATCGATTTGCTAACCCCCGATTGTGCACCAATCTGAACATTATCTCCGATTGTCAGGTGCCCGGCCAGCCCAACCTGTCCGGCAAATTTGCAATTTTTACCTACTTTACTGGACCCTGCAAGTCCGGTTTGCCCTGCAATTACAGTGTTTTCTCCAATTTCACAATTGTGGGCGATTTGAACAAGATTGTCAATTTTTACTCCCTTGCGTAAAATAGTTGACCCAAAAGTGCCACAGTCGATGGCTGAATTGGCCCCGATTTCAACATCATCTTCCAGTACTACGTTTCCCAGCTGGGGAATTTTTTTATAGGTTCCGTCATCCTGGGGAGCAAAACCAAATCCATCCGATCCAATTACGGCTCCTGAATGCAGGATGCAGTTGTTTCCAATTACGCTGTCATCATAAATTCGAACCCCGGCGTACACTATACAATTCTCACCTACCAAAACATTATCCCCGATATATACCTGAGGATAAATTTTCGTTCCGTTTCCAATTTTTGCATTCCTGCCTACACTGGTAAACGCCCCAATATAAAGCTCTTCTCCCAATTCTGCAGTGTCATGAATTTGTGTGGGTGTTTCAATTCCTTTGCGGCTTTCCTTTTTTGCTTTAGAATACAAATCGAGCAGTGATGCAAATGCCTGATAAGCATTTTCAACTTTAATAAGGGTTGCTTTTATGGATGCTTTAGGCTCAAATGATTTGTTGACCAAAACAATTGAGGCTAAAGTATTGTAAATGTAATTTTCATATTTCGGATTGGCAAGAAAAGAGAGTGTTCCTGGTTGTCCCTCCTCAATCTTTGAAATGCCCGATACCTTAACATTGCTTTCTCCAATGATTTCACCGTGCAGAAAAGCAGCAATGTCTGTAGCTTTAAATTCCATTCATCATTTTTTTTTAGCGTTGCAAATATAGGTTTAAACTAATTAATGTCCAATTCTTTTGGATAACAGGCAAAATATTTACGGACAGTTTTGGTTAACACAGAAAGGTTAATATCAGATGCATTGCCCATATCTTTGACTTTTCCATTTTTAAAAAGTATCTTAATGTTTTCACTATTTTGGTTATAGGCGTTGTTGGTAATTTCACCCGATATAAGAAAATAATGAGATGTGTTTGGGTCACCTGTAATTTTTTTTGTGATTTGTAGCAGTTTTTTTTTCTTCCACTTTTCAGATACAGGGGCATCTTCCATCTTGATGCGAAATAAATTGCGGTTTATCAGGCTGTCTGCCAGTTTGGAGAGTACCGGGTCGGCATGCATCTGCCACTCTTTAACCGAAGTAAGTACATCGTTATCGTCAAGTAAAGCATACCAGTCGAGAATATTCCGGTTACCAATTTTAATATTGCTTAAAAAATCTTCTGTCGAAAAGCCATTTTTCAAAAATACCATAAGGGTGGGGGTGGCAAAAAGGTCTGCTCCGGACGCTATTAGCTCTTTTGCCCTTTTCAGAACGTTAATAAGAAGAAATTCTGCTGAAACGACCGTTTTATGAAGGTATACCTGCCAGTACATGAGCCGGCGAGCTATCAAAAATTTCTCGATTGAATATATCCCTTTATAGTCTACAGCAAGCTGATCGTTCCATACCGTAAGCATTTTAATAATACGATCGATTCCAACAATTCCTTCGGCTACCCCTGTAAAGAAACTGTCGCGGCTCAGGTAATCCAGCCGGTCCATGTCAAGCTGGCTTGCTACCAGTTGGTGGAGGAACTGTTTTTTGTACCTGTTACGAAAGATATCGATAGCCATATTGAGCTTGCTTTTGAATCGAATGTTAAGCTCATTCATCATCATCAATGAAATTTGTTCGTGGGGAATTTCAACCAGTGTGTTTTCCAAAACATGTGAAAAGGGGGCATGTCCTATGTCGTGAAGCAAAATAGCCAGGGTTACTGCGTCTGCTTCGTCTTCTGTTATTTCATGTCCTTTTAAACGTAATACTGCAATTGCTTGACGCATTAAATGACTGGCACCCAAAGCATGTTCGAAACGTGAATGATTGGCGCCCGGATAAACCAGAAAAGAAAGACCGAGTTGTTTAATCCTTCTCAACCGTTGCATGTAAGGATGTTCGAGAACATCGAAAACCAGTTCCGACTGAAGGTTTATGAAGCCAAACACAGGGTCGTTAATTATTTTTTTCTTATTGAGATAATATGGAGTCACTTGCTTTCTTTTACTTTTGGGGTTAAAAATACAAAAGTTTAATTAATTCGGTTTAAGGCATTTATCATTCATTAAATATTTGTATTTTATCAGGATTTTACTATTTTTGCGCAGATTTTAAAAAACCTGAATTAGGGGACCTGAGGTTCCCTATTTTGTTACAGGAAAATAATGATAGAAAAGGACAAAATAGTACAACTGGTTAATGAAAAACTTGAAGAAGGGATGTTCCTTGTTGATATACAAGTCAATACAGGTAATGTTATCAAGATTCATATTGATAGTTTTGAGGGAATAACTATTGACCATTGTGTAGCTATTAGCCGTCATGTAGAGCACAATCTTGATCGTGAAAAGGATGATTTTGAATTGCAGGTTTCTTCTCCAGGACTTTCTGAACCGTTTAAGGTAAAGGAACAGTATCTTAAAAATATTGGCCGGCAGCTGGATATTGAAACTGAAAATGGCAGGAAACTGACAGGATTGCTAAAGGAAGCATCCCTTCAATACATTCTGCTTGAAAGTTCTGCACGGGAAAAGATTGAAGGACATAAGAAAAAACAGTTGATTATTAAAGAGCATCAAATTGAATACAGCGATATAAAAAGCGCAAAAGTTGTTGTGTCATTTAAATAAAATTAGTAATGGAAAATATTAGCCTTATTGATACTTTTGCCGAATTTAAGGAATTGAAAAACATTGACCGGGTTACTATGATGAGTGTGCTTGAGGATGTTTTTCGCAGTGTACTTATTAAACAATTTGGCACTGATGATAATTTCGATGTGATTATTAACATTGATAAAGGTGACTTCGAAATTTGGAGGAACCGGGAAGTGGTAGAAGACGATGAGCTTGAAGATCCGAATCTTCAGATATCGTTGTCAGAAGCAAAAAAAATTGACGACGATTACGAGGTAGGAGAAGAGGTTACCGATGAGGTTAAATTGCTGGATTTTGGTCGTCGTGCCATATTAAATCTTAGGCAGAACCTGGCAAGTAAAATTATGGAGCTTGAAAAAGATCATATTTACGGAAAATATAAAGATAAAATAGGGGATATAGTTACCGGTGAAGTTTACCAGGTTTGGAAAAAGGAAATTCTCATTCTTGATGATGAAGGAAACGAACTTATCCTGCCTAAGACAGAACAAATACCTTCCGATTATTTTAGAAAAGGAGATACTGTACGTGCCATAGTTTATAAAGTGGAACTCAGAAACAACAATCCGCTTATTATTTTATCACGTACTGCCCCCGTATTCCTGGAACGTTTATTTGAACTGGAAATTCCTGAAATTTTTGACGGATTAATTACCATTAAAAAGATAGTCCGCGTGCCGGGTGAACGTGCCAAAGTGGCTGTTGAATCGTATGACGAACGAATTGACCCGGTCGGAGCTTGTGTGGGAATGAAAGGATCACGCATTCATGGAATTGTCCGTGAGTTAAGAAATGAAAATATCGATGTTATTAATTACTCGGCCAATACTCAGTTATATATCAAAAGAGCTTTGAACCCGGCAAAAATTAATAACATCAAACTCAATGAGGCAGAGAAAAAAGCGGATGTTTATCTGAAACCGGAGGAAGTATCTCTGGCAATTGGTAAAGGTGGTTTAAATATCCGGCTGGCAAGCCAGCTCACAGGATATGAGATTGATGTTTACCGCGAGACGCAGCAGGATGACGATGATGTGAACCTGGATGAATTTGCTGATGAAATAGAAGGCTGGATAATCGATGCACTAAAGGGAATTGGCTGCGATACGGCCAAAAATGTATTGAATATACCCCGGAATGAATTGATTAAACGTACCGATCTGGAAGAAGAAACCATCGATGAGGTTCTTAAAATTCTTAAATCTGAATTTGATTAATAAAAAAACAAAAATAAATTTAACTACTGTTAAAGCTTTTGGCTAAACTTGCAGTGACTTAAAAATATTGAGACAGGAAAAGGAAAAAAAGAATATGGTATTAGGCAAGACAATCAGGCTTAGTAAACTTGCAAGAGAGTTCAATGTAGGAATTCACACAATAGTGGAATTTTTGCACAAGAAAGGGTATGATTATGATTCAAACCCCAACACGAAAGTCTCTGAGGAAGCTTTAGCCCTTCTTGAAAAAGAATATAAAATCGATTTGAATCTGAAGAAGGAGTCAGAGAAAATAATCCTTAAGAGCCACAGGCCCAAGCAGGAGGTTATTACCATTGATGATAAGCCTGACGAAGAAATTGATGAAGAGGATGATTATGAGGAAGAGACTCCTCAGGCACCTCCCAAAAAAGCTACACCCCCACCTGTCAAAAAGAAAGAACAGGAAGATGCGCCGGTTGAAAAACCTAAACATGAGGACAGGCTAAAGATTATAGGCAAGGTTGATCTTGATAAGGTAAATAAACCTGCCAGAAAAGAAGTAAAACCAGCCCAGGAGAAACCTCAGCAAGAACCTCCGGCAGAGATACCACCAAAAGAAACAGTTAAACCTGCGGAACCTGAACAACCGGTTGAAAAAGAAGAAGAAAAGAAAATTGAAGAAGAAAAAGTTCAGCCCGAACAGCCTGCTCCTGAAATTGACGAAACTACCGAAGAAAAAACTGAAGAAGAAACTATTGAAACTGACAGACCTAAAGTGGAAGAATTGAAAGTTATTGGACGGATTGACCTTGACGCACTTAATCAGAAAACGCGTCCTGCCAAAAAATCAAGGAAAGAACGTGAAAAGGAACGCAGAGAACGGAGAAGGCAGAAACCCGGTCCTGTTAAACCTGTACAGTCTGCTCCCGAACAACCGGTACAAAAACCAAAGGAAGAAGAACCTGTTAAAAAAGATGAAGATGTAATAAAGGCAAGACCAGGGAAATTGAATGGACCAACTGTTGTTGGTAGAATAGATTTACCGGAAAAGAAGCTCAGAAAACAAAAAGATATTGCTGAGGAAGCACTCCATAAAAAACGACGTAAAAGAATTAAGGAAACCGGAAGAATTAAGCTCGAGGATAAAACACAGGAGCGCAGTAAGCTCGAACCCAAACTTCAAAAAGCAACCGGAAGAAAGAAAAAAGTGTTGCTGAAAAAAGAAGTGGACGAAGGGGAAGTTCAAAAGCAGATAAAAGATACTCTTGCACGTCTTACTTCTAAAGGAAAATCAAAAGGCTCGAAACATCGGCGGGATAAAAGAGCAGCTATCAGTGAGCGGAAGCATGCCGATTTGGAGAAAAACATACAGGATAAGAAAATCCTGAAAGTGACTGAATTTGTTTCGGTGAGCGAATTGGCTACCATGATGAATGTGAACGTGAACGAGGTAATATCTACTTGCATGAGCCTCGGACTGTTTGTTTCAATCAATCAGCGGCTCGATGCAGAAACACTTTCGGTTGTTGCCGATGAATTTGGATACAAGGTGGAATTTGTTAGTGCTGACCTTCAGGATTCATTCGAAACAGATGAAGACAGTGAGGAGGATTTACTGCCTCGTCCACCCATTGTGACGGTAATGGGGCATGTTGACCATGGGAAAACATCGTTGCTCGATTACATCCGCAGCACCAATGTAATTGCCGGTGAAGCCGGAGGTATTACCCAACATATCGGGGCTTACCATGTAAGTCTTGATGATGGCCGTGAAATTACATTTCTCGATACCCCAGGGCATGAAGCTTTTACAGCTATGCGGGCCCGTGGTGCCCAGGTTACTGATATTGCAATTATTATTGTGGCTGCCGATGACAACGTTATGCCTCAGACGGTGGAAGCAATCAATCATGCTTCTGCTGCCGGTGTCCCCATTGTATTTGCAATTAATAAAATAGATAAACCTGGTGCTAATGTTGAACGGATAAAAGAAGAACTGGCAAATATGAATTACCTGGTGGAGGACTGGGGAGGTAAATACCAGTCACAGGAAATTTCAGCCAAAATGGGTACAGGTATAGTCGACCTTCTCGAAAAAGTGTTGCTGGAAGCAGAATTACTTGAACTTAAAGCCAATCCGGGCCGAAGGGCTAAAGGAACAATCATTGAATCCACACTCGACAGAGGCAGGGGTTTTGTGGCCACAGTACTTGTGGAAACCGGTACATTAAAAGCAGGTGACATTGTACTGGCAGGGCCGTATTTTGGGCACGTGAAAGCAATGTTTAATGAGCGGAATCAGCGAATCGATGCCGCAGGACCTGCAGAGCCGGCTATTATCCTTGGTCTTGATGGTGCCCCGCAGGCGGGTGATAAATTCCATGTCATGGAAAATGAACGTGAAGCACGGAATATAGCCAACAAGCGTGAACAACTTGCCAGAGAACAGGGGCTACGTACCCAGAAGCACATTACTCTCGACGAAATTGGCCGTCGAATTGCTATCGGAAATTTCCAGGAGCTGAACCTTATTGTAAAGGGTGACGTAGATGGCTCTATTGAGGCTCTTTCTGATTCCCTGATAAAGTTATCAACCGAAGAAATACAGGTGAACATTAAACACAAGGCGGTAGGTCAGATATCAGAATCCGATATCCTTTTGGCCGCGGCTTCTGAAGCCATTGTAATTGGGTTCCAGGTAAGGCCGTCACTGAGTGCAAGAAAACTTGCCGAGAAAGAACAGATCGATATCCGGCTTTATTCCATTATTTACGATGCTATCAATGAAATTAAAGCAGCAATGGAGGGTATGCTCTCGCCCGACATCAAGGAAGAAATTACAGGAACAGCCGAAGTGCTTGAAATTTTCAAGGTTACCAAAGTTGGAACAGTTGCCGGCTGCATTGTGCGTGACGGAAAAATAAGCCGAAATTCAAAAATACGTGTGATTCGAGATGGGATTGTAATTTATACCGGAACCCTGGGATCTCTCAAACGGTTCAAAGAAGATGTTAAAGAGGTGAAAAATGGTTACGAATGTGGCTTGAACATCGAAAATTTCAACGATATAAAGGTAGGAGACCATGTGGAAGCCTTCCATGAAGTAGAAGTAGCAAAACAACTGTAATTCTGCTTAATTATTTGATTAAAAAGAGAAAGTGCGGATTTCCTTCCTTATAAAATGGAAACCCGCACTTCTGATTTATAAGCATCTACTCCAATTCATCAGGTATACATACTTCTTTGACCAACATGTAAAGAAGGATAAATTATTTCTGAGGATAAGCAACTTATTAAAAAGAAAAAACTCTGAATCTTTCTTAAAGGCAATCTTTAAAACTACATATTCCATTACCCGATCAAAAAGTTTTAACATTGTTTAGTTTTTCAGTATTATTTGTTAGCAATTAAGTTATTAACATTAAATCCTTCATTACTCTTTTTGAAATTAAATATTCCAGGTAAATCAATTTTGTAGTTTTGAAGAAAATTCAGGAAAAGATGAGACGATACCTGATAATAGTTTTTATTCTTATTCTTGTTGCTGCCACCGGATACTATTATTTTTCCGGAAAACAGACCAGTTTTCCTAAAGACTCATCTGTTTATAAGGCTATACCAATATCAGCACCTTTTTTCTTTGAAATAAATTCTGTTAAAAATATTCCTTTTAATAATGCAATAATTCATGAACTGAAAGAAGCTGGTATAGGTAAATTGTGGTTTGATTTTTTATACAAATCAGATTCAATTGTTAATACTTTTGATAATTTACCCAAAAATCTGCTGAACTCTCCTTTCATAATCACCTGGGGTTATTCCGGCCGTAACCAGATGGTCCCTCTCCTGATAACCAGGGCTGAAAATGGTCAGGAGCATAGATCGCTGGAGGCTTTTCTTAATGCAGTGTACCCACCCGAAAACAATGCTTACATTGAAAAAGAGTATGGGAACAATGCCATTACAGAAATAATAAGAAAAAAGCCGGAGGTACCGCTTTTCTTTTCGTTTACCAACGGGTTGTTGCTGGTTAGTACCAAGCAAATCCTCATTGAACAGGTAATCCGGCAAATGTCAACTTCAGGCATTTTAAAAAGCCCTTATTTTAGGGAGGTAAACCGAACGGCAGGTTCAGAAGGGATTGCATTTTTCATAAATCATGCCCGTTTTGAAGGTTTCTTTGGTAATATTCTGAATAGGAAATCTCTTGAACGAACCGATGAATTTGGAGTTCCAGTCCGGTTCCAGCCTGCTGCACAGGCAGCAAAATTCAGAGATTATGCCGCCTGGAGTGAACTGGACTTTCAATTTGCCAATGAGCACGTATTGCTGAAAGGAAATTCTGCCGCAGACGATTCGCTGAATCATTTCCTTTCGGTGTTCAAAGATCAGCAACCGGTTCGCTTTCAGGCTGAAAATGTACTACCTGCCAATACTTCATTTTTTTGCAGTTACTCTCTTTCAAATAAGAATACATTCTTCGAAAGGCTGGAAGAGTTTTATGCCCATTCCGACAGCTATTACCACCGTGAGGAGAGGATGAAACGGTTCGACAGGGGTATGCGCACCAATATACGCAATTTGTTTATGCAGCTCTTAAACGACGAAGTAATTGTGGCTGCAGGCACAATACCGGTTAACCCCGATAATAAAACAGTTTATTTCATTTTAAATACCCATGGAAAAACAGCAGCCGAAGAACAAATAAAAAATTTAATCACCAACTATGCAGCACGCAATCAAAAGGAAGCCGGCGATTTTATAACTGAGTTTTCAGTCGACAATGAAATCATATTTCCAATTTACCAGTTTCCCTATCCTTCCTTCCCGGGATTATGGCTGGGAAACCCTTTCACTATGGCCAATGCCCGGTATGCCACCTTTTATAATAATTTAATGGTATTCGCAAATTCAGAAGGGGGGTTGCAAACCTATTTGAGAAATATGGTTAATGGAACTACTTTGGCTAAAGATATGGGGTACCAAAATTTTAGCAGGAACCGTTCAATCCGGTCCAATGTAAATGTATATATCGATGTGAATAAAATATTCAGTTATCGGAACGAACTTTTATCTGATGTACTTCTAAAGCCGATTAATGAGAAGGAAGAAAGCATAAGGAAATTTGGCAGGATAATCTGGCAGGTACAGAACGATAAAGCCGTTTTTTTTAACTCCCTGGCTATTTCTTTTCAATCTGTTCCCGGGGAAGAAGCTAAAACTACCTGGCAAAGTGTTATTGGCAGTCCGCTTCAGTTGAAGCCACAGCTGATGACAAACCATACCAATCTTTCTTCTCGGGATATAATTATACAGGATACCCAAAACAACTTGCAGCAGATTACCAGCTCGGGCCGGGTGCGTTGGAACAAGCCACTTTCAGGTTCCGTCCTTTCTGAAATCCACCAGGTTGATGCATTCAGAAATGGTAAACTTCAATATCTTTTTAATACAAAAGAGAAACTTTATCTCATCGACCGTAATGGAAATGATGTTGCACCGTTTCCCATTGTACTTCCGTCGCCTGCTACCAATGGAGTTAATGTATTTGATTACCACAATAATCGCAATTACCGGTATTTTCTGGCCGGGGAAGACCGGAAGATATATGTTTACGATCAGGAAGGGAAAATGGTTAAGGGCTGGAATTTTGATAAAACCCACCAGGAGGTGACAACTCCGGTACAACATTTTCGTGTTGACGAAAAGGATTTTATCGTATTTAAAGACCGATCTAATATATATATAAAAGACAGGCAGGGAGAAACAAGAGTTACAGTTTCCTCCCGATTTGAAAATTCAGGTAATCCCCTGGTACTGAATCTTCACCGGAAGCCTAAAATCGTGGCAACTGATAAAAACGGAAAAGTTTATTATATTTATTTTGACGGGACAATGGAAGAAAAACGGACAGCCCGTTTTAGTGAAAACCACTATTTTACAGTTGAGGATTTGGATGGTAACAATGTACTCGATTTTATCTTTGCTGATGGAAATGAAATCAGCGTAATGAATGAAAACGGGAAAAAACTTTTCAGCAGAAAATTTAATAAACCACTAATTTATAAACCTTCAATTTATTCCTTCTCAGATAACCAAAAGAAAGTAGGAATCACCGATGCTTCAACAAACCGCATTTACCTAATAAATCCTGATGGAAAGCTGCAAGAAGGATTCCCGTTGCAGGGTAACAGTGAATTTTCGATAGGTAAAATTTCCGAAAATACAGGAGGGTTAAATCTGGTAGTGGGAAGCGAAGGCGGAATGCTGTACAATTATACACTGAATGAATAACATCTTCCATTAACAGTCAAAGGTGCCGGATAAACCCGGTAATACCCGATAAAGATATTACCCAGAACAGAAGTTTTTTTATTGGGTACTCAGTACTATGAGCCGGATGCAGTCCGATAAATCTACATCCTGTTCTTTATCCAATTTCTTCTTAAAGTTCGTTTCTGTCCAATTAAAAGATTTTCCTGAATCATAAGGAAATGGAGACATTTTATCATGATTGAAAAAGATAAACGGTTAACCCGATTTGCAATCAGTATCTGATTTTGCAAATTTCGAGTTCATTCCATTATTATCTTCGATATAAATTCGATATAAATTCGGAACAAACTCGGTACAAATTCGCGATTTATCGAATTTGATACGAATATAGTACGAATTTACTACGAAAATAATACGAAGTTGTATAAGGGAAATACAAACCTGGCAGCTGTCAGGTGATTTTTTGATATATCTCCGGATACTGACACCCTTGACTGCAGTGAATAATTTTTTATTCAATGAATGTCTTTCTTAAATTAATCGCTGTTTTCAGATTTTTGACTTGCGCATATTTTGCTGCATTGCGATTTTATTTTCAAAATACACTCCGGAATTATTTAAATTATGAGATGTCATAATAATCTGTAACCGGTTGTTTGGTCCCTTCAGGAAAAATTACCATGACTTTTCCAAGAAATGTCGGACAGATACCTATTTATTATGCACACCGTACAACCGGAAGACCGAATCCGGGGAATGAATTTCAAAAATTTCGTTCCAATTACATCGATGTACCCAATTCGCCGTTGTTCCCCTTTGGCTATGATTTAAGTTATACGAGTTTTGAATACAGTGAAGTTACTTTAAGCAGGGAATTACTGTCTGAAAATGAAAAACCTGAGGCTGTAGTTACAGTAGCCAATACTGGGAATTATGATGGGGAGGAAGTGGTTCAACTTTATATTCAGGATATGGTTGCAAGCATTATCCGTCCGGTGAAGGAATTAAAAGGTTTCCAAAAGATCCGGCTTAAGCCTGGTGAATCTCAAAGGGTGCGGTTCATTATTACCGAAGATCATTTAAAGTTTTACAATTACATGCTGGAACATGTTGCTGAACCAGGAACATTTAAAGCTTACATCGGTCCAAACAGCAGAGATACCAATGCAGCCTTGTTTACATATAAATAAATGGGAGAGGTGATTTTGTATTCGTTTCCCAACATTTTCACTGCAAATAATCCATTCTAATAAGGGATGTTTATAAGCGGCACCAGAACTGTGTTTTCGGTAACAGACTGTCAGACAGATTTTTTGTGTCCCTGTATTTTTAAATTAATGAAAATCAACCTGCCTTTTTTGCAAGTTGATAATTAATTTTAAATTTGTTCTCCTGAAACCATCTGTTTAAAATTAAAATTCCATTGAATTAATTGATTTATAACATAATTCTAAATTAAACTAAATGAAGAGACATTCCTTATTTGCAGTACTATTTATGCTTGCATCACTGGTCAATGCCGGTGGCTTACTAACTAATACAAACCAAAGCGCACAATATATCAGAATGTTATCTCGAAATGCTTCCACAGATATTGATGCGGTTTATTTTAACCCTGCCGGAATCATAAAACTTGGTGACGGATGGCATTTTGCGGCATACAGTCAGACAATATTGCAAAAGAAGCCAGTTGACAGTGCATTTCCCCTGTTAAACGACGGATATTATGATGGGGTAGTGAATATACCGGTTTTTCCCACTGCCTTTGCCGTGTACAAAATGGATAAATGGGCGGTATCTCTGGGGGTAGGGCCCAGTGCAGGAGGTGGCTCTGCTGTTTATGAAAATGGATTGCCTTCGTTTGAGATACCTCTTGCCAAACTGGGGTATGGTCTTCAGAATGTAGCACCAATGCTTGCTCCGTTTCAGATTCCGGCTGCTACCGGGTACAATGCAGATTTATCATTCGAAGGAAGTTCTGTTTTTTGGGGAATACAGCTTGGAGCAACATATGCTGTTAGTGAATATTTTTCGGTGTATGGAGGAGTCAGACTTTTACCTGCAAAAAATACTTATTACGGAACAATAAAAGACATACAAATAAATACCGCTGATCAACCAATTGATGCTGAAGTATATTTGGTATTGGCAAAGCCGGTATTTGATCAAACTATTGCCCTTCTTGACAATTCATCTCAGGGGCTTCAGGCTGCTATTGAAGGGGGGTTGGTTGAAGGCAGTGCACCTGTGTCAAATCCGCAGCTTATAGCTGTCCTTGGTTCGATGGGTCAAACAGGCCTGACAAATCAGCAGGCTGTTGGATTTATGAATGCCACAAGTAACAGTTTGAAGACAATTAATAATGCTGATGTTGCTGATAAAAAAGTGGATACACAACAAACTGGTTTTGGTTACACACCAATGGTAGGTATAAATATTTCACCTGTAGAAAATATAGATATTGCACTGAAATATGAGATGAAAACATCTATGACACTTACAAATAATACTACTGTAGACGATATAGGACTATTTCCCGACGGAAGCACTTCCCAAAATGACATTCCCGCTTTACTTGCAGCAGGCATTGGTTTCCGGAGTGATTTAATTGAAGCTCAGTTATCCTACAATATGTATTTTAATAAAGGTGTAGGATGGGGACCCAATACCAGAGACCTGTCAATTTGGAAGGACAGGGATCCCAGCCAAATAAGAACACGGGAGATCGAAAAAAACGGAATGGAAGTAGCCCTGGGATTGCAGTTTAACGTTCACAAAAATTTTGCTTTCAGTGTGGGAGGAATGTATGGAGACCAGGGTATTGCTGAAAGCTATCAAAGCGATTTTAGTTTTAGTAACCCATCGGTGACAGGTGGTGCTGGTATTGAATGGAAAATTACCAGGGCTTTAACTCTTGATGCAGGTATTTCAAATACCTTCTATCAGGATCAGACTGTAACATTTGATGACCCGGATATTGGATTATACACAGAAACTTATAGTAAATCAACTTTGAATCTTGCGGTTGGGCTTTCCTATCGGATTTTCTAATGTTAAAAGACAGTCATGATAAAAATAACCGGTTGTATAAAAATAATCGGTTATTTTTTATTTCCATTTGAATGATTTATTGTCGATAGCACGCTGAATGGCCAGAATTCCTTCCAGATGATCGAATTCGTGCTGTATCAGTTCGGCCATTTCATCCTGCAAGTGCCAGGTGTGTTTTTCCCAGTTAAAATCAAAGAATTCGAGCGTAAGACTTTTATGTCTTATCAATTTTACCAGCAGGTTTGGAAAACTCATACAATCATCCCAAAGCTCAATCATTTCATTGCTCAAATTCGACAGAGAAGGATTTATAATTTCGATGGGCATTTCTATATTAACGCAGATAATCCTTTTTTGAATTCCAAGCTGTGGCGCAGCAATCGCTCTGCCTGTACCATGAATTCTCCTGAATTCGATAACCGTTTCAAATAATTCATGTATTTCCGGAGCCAATTCCTTAATTTCTTCTTCTTTTACAGGATCCGATGATTCGTAAAGTTTAGGGTTACCGAGCATCAAAATATCTTTTACTGACATTTTTGTTGGATTTAGTTTTTGAAATAAAATTCACCGAAGGAAAAAGTATAACCACTGGATTGTATGCCAGATAGCATTAACTTGTTTGACAGATGAAGTTTTTATTTAAGTTTAGGTAAAAAAATATTACTCTAACAAAAAGAGTTCAATATAGGTGCTGCCATCTTCAAGCATTGCTTTAAAAAGAAATTTTGTATATCCCTCATCTTTTAAAGATGCTAAACTGAATCGCAGTTCTTTTGATAAGGCAGCTTCGCACATGTCGCCGTTTGCATTATGTCTTAATTCAAGCAAAGCTGTATTTTCTTCCTGTTCCCCGCCATTAATTTTTAGCAGATTGAAATCGTGATTGCGACAGCCTCCGCTGAATGAAACTTTCAGGTGAAGGAAATCATCTTTTACAAATGCCAGATGAATATAAACCGGGTCATTGGAAAAGTTATTGTAATCCTGCAGTTCAATTTCAGTTAAAGAATCTCCGCCGAAAATCTCTTCCACATATATCACATCACTGGGTACACCTTTACCACATGTCGATATGGAATTTGGAAGTTCTGCATATCGTACAAGCAGTCTTTGACCCTGGTAAAAAACAAACTCTTCCGGATAATAATGGGGTTGAATTTTTTTCCCGTTATCAAGCTCAATAACAAACCTGCAATGATCGATGCCGGCATAATCATATACTATTCCTGCCTCTTGTCGAATAGCAGGGGTTTCATTTTGCTGGCAACTTGCAAAAAGAATAATTAAAAATAGAGATATTATAATTTGTTTCATACACTTAATTATCGTATTCCGGGTGATTAACTTCTCCAATAAAAAGAATGGCTTCTGTGTTATTTTCTGTGATTGCAAAAATAAATGGTTTATTTACGAAAAACGGTACCACAGGGGGTTCATCCCTAAAGCTTGTGGTTGCAAAAACGACTGAAGTTACTGCTGCTGCTTCAGTACCGGTCTCATTCACATCAATGTATGATTTATGCCTGATTTCACTGATGTATAAATCCTCCTCAGTGATGTCTGAAAAGTCAGCCGCTTCAGGATTAAATGCCTGTTGCATTCCCATTAAAATCAATACATCTTTTACTGAGGTTTCAAATGCAAACTTAAAGCGGGGCATTGTAATTTTAACCCTGTCAGTGATTTCAAATCCTGACATCCATTCTTTCCAGTTTTCACCTGAAAAACTGTTGATAATGTCTTTTGAATTGTTCCCCTCGTTTGGAAGAATTACAACCATATTAAAGCGGCCGTTACCATAAGGCATTTTTATTGCCCTGAAGTTTCCGGTTGTTTTATAGTACAGCTTTTCCATTTTGTTCATCATTGGAACTTCAAGTGTGGCCCTGTCGGCTTTAATAAATTCAAGATTATGTGTGCCATTTTCATCAAATTCGTTGCTCCATGTTCCGAAGAAATAAATAGCATTTAGTAACACCATCCGGTCGAGGGGGTCAAGTTGCTGGATTATTTTATCGATTTTCCCTTTGGTCTTTTCATTGACCCAGTCATTGATTATTTCAACTGACGAGGGAGCATTAAAATCAAGGCTGGTAATTTCAGCATCATATATGGCTTTGTTAATTGTCAAAAACTCAGGTTTTACAGTGAATGCCCTGGAATAATAAAGGGCATTGGCAATTTCAAAAACTACCTCATCATCAATTGAATTAAAATCCGTTAACAATTTCTTATAAGAAGCATTGATTTGTTCTTTGGACAAACCGTTAAGCCCCAGAATTTTTTCCATCTCAGTTTTTGTTTCTCTGCCCGCTCCGTTATAAGCCATTGCCAGAGCAACTGATACACTCAAGGGTGAAATCATCAGGTTTTCATCATTGACTTCGTTTCTGATTTTTTGAAAAAGATGAAGTCCAAAGGCATTATCAGCTTCTATTATTGAGGCTGCTTTTTCATCCAGTGTTGTCATTTCCTGCTTTTCCTGGATATAATTATTTTTCTGGCATGATAAAAAGACAGTCATAAAGAAACTTAACAAGTATATAAATATTTTCATTGTCATTGAGTTTAATTTAAATCAATTCAGCGCAGGATTTTTAACCGTTCCCATAAACAGCACCGCGCCGGTACTTCTTTCTGTTATGGCATACAGGAAAGGTCTGTTTACGATAAACTGAACTTTTTGAGGCCCTCCGGCCGATGTACGTTCAATAGCGACAACTGTGACTGCTGCTGCTTCTGTGCCTTCTTCATTTACTTCAATGAATGATTTGTGCTTCACGTAATCAATGAGCAGTCCACCATGCCTGTTTATCCCTGTAAAATCAGCTGAACCGGTGAATGCTATTCCCATTCCCATATCAGTTAAAACGTCGTTCAGCATAATTTCGTATTCGTATTTAAATTTTGGGAGTTTAATATCTACATTTTGTGTTTCTTTAAAACTGTTCATCCAGGTTTGCCATGTTTCCTGATTTAATTCTTCAATAATTTCATTTAAGTCTTTTCCGGAGTGTGGCAAGAATACAAACATGTTGTAATTTCCTTTACCATAATTGAGCTGCACTGCACTAAACAATTCATTGGAGGAATAAGGAAGTGTATCAGTTCGCTGCATGGTTTCCGTTTTAATGGCCATTCCATCGGCTGGAAAGAATGGAAGCTCTTCAGTATTTTTATCATTAAATTCTTTTTGCCAGATACCTTTAAAATAAATTGCATTTAGAAGAAACATTACATGATCGCGTGTAATTTGGTCCAGAATGGATTCAATTTTATCATGTGTTTTTTCTTTTACCCAACCATTTATAATTTCGAGTGCCTGTTGCTCAGCGTTGAAATCCAATGCTGAAACGGCAGCATCGTAGAAATATTCGTTAGTGGCAATAAATTCATTCTCTACCTCAAAATCGTCACGGTAAAAAATGGCATTGGCAATTTCCAAAAGCACTTTTGGGTCAACTGATTTTAAGGATCGGATTAAAGTAAGATAAGATTCATTAATATCATTCGGAGTAAGCCCATAAACTTTTAAGGTTTTTTCCATGGCTGTTTTTGTATCCCCTCTGGCGCCATTATAAGTCATCGCAAGGGCAATGCTTATGCTCAGGGGTGAAATCATAATGTTTTCGAATTCTGTTTCTGCAGAATAAACATGTTGAAAGAGCTCAAACCCGAATTTGTTTTCCGCCTCTATCAGATGTGCAGTTTTTTCAGTAACTGTTATTTCATCAAAATCGTCGGTAATATCTTCCGGCTGGTTACAGCCAGTTAACAGGCAAAAAGAAGTGAAGAACAGAATCAGAAATGTTTTCATATCGTTTTTATTATATTGGTTTCATTATCAAAGACGATGCCTGAAATCATAAGGTTGCGTGAAAAATAATTATTTTTCTTTTGATTTGCACGCAACCTTTTTATGCCAAACAGAATCTGGTATTGTATCCGCTATAAAAGTTACAGCAAACGTGCTGTTGAAAGCAGAAGATTTCAGTTAAATAATAGCAGAAATTATCTTTACTTTTGCGGGGAACATTTACAGGCCTGAATTGGAAAATTTGAATGTAATTATTAAGGAATGTGCCTCGGGTAATGTGCGCGCGCAGGAAAAACTTTACCGGATGTTTGCTCCGAAAATGTTTGGGGTATGTTTAAGGTATGCAAAAGATCGGACTGAGGCAGAAGATAATCTGCAGGATGGTTTTGTAAAGGTTTTTGAAAATATTGGAAAATTTCGATACGAAGGTTCTTTTGAAGGATGGGTAAGACGAATCATGGTAAATGTTTCGCTTGGTAAATACCGAAAACATTATTTACTGTATCCGGTGGAGGATATAGGAAAATTTGAACCAGCGCCGGTAACGGATGATATCCTCGCAAAGTTTGGTGCAGATGAGCTGCTTGATTTAATACAGCAGCTGTCGCCACGTTACCGGATGGTTTTTAACCTGTATGTTTTGGAAGGTATGAATCATAAGCAAATAAGTGAAGCCATGAACATTTCGGTGGGAACATCGAAATCGAACCTTGCAAGGGCAAGAGATATTTTAAAGCGTAAAGTTCTGGAACTTTACGATGATGTAAAATCAAATGCAAATTATTCTGCATGATGAATAATGAGAAAAATATAGATAAACTGTTTCAGGAAAAACTTGGAGGTTTTTCTGAAGAGCCCCCTGCATTTATTTGGGACGGAATACAGGAACAGCTTGCTGCCGGTCGCAGAAAAAAGAAGATTGCCTGGTACAGTTGGTCGGCTGTTGCTGCTTTATTGGTGCTCGCATTTTTAGCCGGATGGTATTTTAATGAAACCACTGAATCTTTGCCACGTGTGGCTGAAAAAGAACTGATAAATACAGATAATGAACCTATATCCGGGAGCAGAGATTCCAGGACAGAAATTTTCAGTAATGAGAATAAGGAGGACGAAAAACAACAAAATACACAGTTTTTTGCTGAAGCTGCTGGTGATGCTTCGGAAAAGAAAAAAAATCAAGTTAAGGATGAGGTCTTTATAAATGCAGAAAATGCGGCAGTTGCAAAAAGGGAGATGATAAGAACACCGGAAATGATAACGCCTTTGGAAGCTTCTTTTACTGCTCAGTTTGATGTTGGAGTTAATAATGAAGCAAAAAATAATGTTTCTGAAGAGGTGGTGGGTTTTTCGCCTTCAGACAGGGAAATTATTGAAAGAAATGCAAATCTGTTGGGTTTAAACGAAACGAAAAATACCGGATGGGCAATGGGAATGAATATTTCTCCGGGATACTCCTCCTATTTTGCCCGGCATAGTGAGCTGTATGCCAGCAATATGACCCGGGAAGCAGCAGAAAATAAGGCCAATCTCAGTGGTGGATTTTCTGTAAGGTACCGTACCTCAAAACGATGGAGCTTTGAAAGCGGAGTTTATTATGCTCAAAATGGTCAGCAAATGAACAGCTCACCACAAATTTTTGGAGAAAGGGTAAATAAAGAATCAACCAAGGCTTCTGCTGAACTGCTTTATTTTAATACGGTGGTTAGAATGGAAAACAATCATGTTGCAATGAACAGCCCTGCAGGTATTATTGAATTGGAAAACCTGCCTGTTGGTGCTGAAATTTCAGCGAATCTTGAAAATGATGTTTTCGAGGGAAATTCCCTGATAACTCAGGGAGAATTGTCACAGGTATTCGATTTGGTGGAAATTCCTTTCCATCTCCGTTTTCTTCTTGTTGATTCAGACCTGGATGTGGAGCTAATCGGAGGAATCAATGCAGGACTGATAGTCGGAAACAATGCATATCTCGACAATCAATACGGCATTCAAAGAATTGGCAGGACACGCGATATTTCTGCCATGAACATTTCAGGAACTTTTGGTTTTGGTTTTAATTATGCGTTGGGTAAACAATTTTCATTGGCAATGGAACCGCGGCTTAATTATTATTTAAACTCTATTAATAAGAATCCGGATGTCGATTTCAGGCCATACCGTATTGGTATATATACCGGCGTGTATTATTCTTTTTAAGCTTTTCATGAAATTTCCACTCTTTATATGACCGTCAGATTACCTTTCTGTCTATTTGGCCCGGGAAAGAGATGTTCTGCTGAAAAAGGAAACAGAATTTTTCCAAATTGGCTCCATCTTACACGAACTGGTTTTTTTGGTGAAAATAACTGTTCGCTTGCTATTTGGCTTATTTAAGTTAAAAGACAAAACCGCATCTTTTATTATCTTTGCCAAAATTTTTTTGAAGGCGAACAATGAATCATTTGGAATTGAGTGAACAGGAAGTTTTGCGCAGGGAATCGTTAATCAGGTTGCGGGAATTGGGCATTGATCCTTATCCGGCAGCCGAATACAAGATAAACACCACTTCGCGGGAGATAAAGGCGAAGTACAATCAGGAAGAAAATAATTTTCAGGATGTTAGTATTGCCGGCCGCATTATGAACCGCAGGATAATGGGCAAGGCATCTTTTGCCGAGATTCAGGACCACGAAGGGCGCATTCAGTTGTACATCAACCGCGATGAAATTTGTCCGGGGGATGATAAGACCCTATACAACGAAGTGTTTAAAAAATTGCTCGACCGGGGGGATATCATTGGAGTAGAAGGTAATGTCTTTGTAACCCAGATGGGTGAAATCACTATTCATGTAAAGAACTTTACTATATTGAATAAGTCGTTGCGGCCACTGCCGGCAGTAAAGGAAAAAGAGGGAGTCACGTATGATGCCTTTACTGACCCCGAACAGCGGTATCGTCAACGATACGTTGATTTGATTGTGAACCCGAAGGTGAAAGAGGTGTTTGTGAAACGCACAAAGATTGTGGATACCATCAGGCAGCTATTCAATGAACAAGGATACCTGGAGGTGGAAACGCCCATTTTACAGCCTATCCCGGGAGGCGCTGCTGCAAGGCCGTTTATTACACATCACAATTCACTGAACATTCCGCTTTACCTGCGCATTGCCAATGAGCTTTATCTGAAACGGCTAATTGTAGGTGGCTTCGAGGGGGTTTATGAGTTTGCCAAAGACTTTCGAAATGAAGGTATGGACCGAACGCACAATCCGGAATTTACTGCCATGGAAATATACGTGGCCTATAAAGATTATATCTGGATGATGGATTTCACCGAACAGATTGTGGAACGTGTAGCTCTGGCATTGCACGGTACCACTAAGGTACAGGTTGGCGATCATCTAATCGACTTTAAGACTCCTTATCCGAGGGTAACCATGGCTGATGCCATTAAAGAACATACCGGTTACGACATTTTGGGAAAAAAAGAGGAGCAGTTGAGGGATATATGTGACAAACTGGGAATAGAAACCGATCCCAGTATGGGAAAGGGGAAGCTAATAGATGAAATCTTTGGTGAAAAATGTGAACACCACTACATACAGCCAACGTTTATTATTGACTACCCGGTTGAGATGTCGCCCCTTACAAAGCGGCACCGCAGCAATCCGGAGCTTACCGAACGGTTTGAGCTCATGGTGAACGGAAAAGAAATTGCAAACGCCTATTCCGAACTGAATGACCCCATAGACCAGCGCGAACGTTTTGAGGAACAGGTGAAGCTGCTTGAAAAAGGAGACGATGAAGCCATGTTTATTGATCAGGATTTCCTGCGTGCTCTGGAGTATGGAATGCCACCCACTTCTGGGATGGGTATGGGAATAGACCGGCTTACTATGTTTATGACCAACAGCCCCTCGATTCAGGATGTATTGTTCTTTCCGCAAATGAAGCCCGAACGGAAAAAAGTTGAGCTGAATGAAGAAGAAAAGTTGGTTTTTGACATTCTTAATTCTCATTCTCCGGTTTCTCTGAATCAGTTGAAAGAACGGTCAGGGTTAAGCAACAAAAAATGGGATAAAGCCATAAAAACCCTAACTAAGAATAACCTGGTGAGAGTGGAAAAGATGGATGATGGACTGATAGTTGAGTTATTAAAATGAAAATATCAAAGAATATTATTAATTTTCATGGCAAATTATTACAATATATTTGGTCGTAATTTTTATCAATTTGATGTTATAGTTTTTCAATATGGTGAGAATACCTAAAACCTTGGCTTTTTTATTTTTCCTTTTACTTTTTACTTCAGGGCTTCAGGCCCAATATATTAATGTAGATTCGCTCATGCATTTGCCCGGTGAGGAGAATCCTGTTCTTTTCCGGGTGTTTCAGGAAAGGTTGGAAGAGCTACCTGTTGAAGAATTACCTGCAGGATACGAATTTTTTTACGGACAAACAATTCCTGCCGGTACTCTGTTGAAACATTTCATTGTTCCTTGCCGTGGGAAAGTTATAAGCCGGTATGGGTGGCGGTCGGGCAGGATGCATACTGGTATTGATTTAAAAATGGGTAGGGGCGATACCGTTTATGCCGCTTTTCAGGGTACCGTTACACGTTCGAAATATTATTACGGTTATGGAAATATGGTGGTGATTGACCATGGAAACAATATAGAAACCAGTTATGCTCATCTTTCAGCCTTTCTTGTTAGGCCGGGAACAGTTGTAAATAAGATGCAGCCCATTGGCCTGGCAGGAAGTACCGGCCGGGCAACGACCAATCACCTTCATTTTGAGATAAAGGAAGCCAACAAGCACTTTAATCCGGAACTAATTTTTGATTTTGAAGCAGGGGTGGTTAAAGAGGATGTTTATACTATTCACAGCCTGGCGGATCTGTTGCCAGCACGCAATGAGCCCGTTTTTGATTATGACGGAACCTCACCGCAAAGTTATATAGTTACTTCCGGAGATTCACTTTGGAAAATTTCCCGCAGATTTAAAACCTCCATACAAACTTTGTGTCTTCTCAACGACCTTAATGAAAATTCAGTGCTGAATGTGGGCATGGTTTTAAAACTTTTTTAAACAAAATTAAACACTATTCCATATTCTGTGTTTAATTAACAATCGTTAACCTGTTAATTAATTTATTATGAGAATAGTTGGAATAGTTTTGCTTTTCATAGGTCTGATTGGGCTCATCGTTTTCGGGATTCAGGCCATGCAGGATTCAGAAAGTTTCAGTTTTTTAGGTATTGATGTTGCGGTGAGCAGCGCCAACTGGACACCTGTAATATTTAGTGCTGTTGTTGCTGTTATAGGAATCATCCTGGCTTTGGCTGCAAAGCGGAGGTGAATTTAAGCCGGATTGCTAACACAGTCTTCATTCTTTCTGGATTGTATTAATAGAAGAATTTATGCTCCGGTTAGAGGGGCAAAGCTTTTGTTGGAATGTCATGACAGCTTTATTGTGCGTTTTGTGTACAGTCTGGACACAGATGAGAAGATTTTGAAGGCGTGTTGAGTTGCTGCACAGAATGGATTATTAGTCTGGGAAGGGAGGGGAGGATTTGACCGGTGTCCCCTCTGTGTCCAGTATTATGGAAAGTTGACCATGCTAATTTTTCCCCGACTTCAACCTTTTGACCACTGTAGCGGCAGTTTATCTTTAAGGTCATGCGGCAGGCATTTTAAATTCATGAACTGTGCGTTAAATATCATTCCCCGAATATGAAAAGTACTTAACTATACATCACGCATAATAATAACGATTTTTATTCCTGTTAAAATATTTGTCTCGGTTATTTTAGCTCACAGAATTCCAAATTTTCACATTATCAAAATTGGATTTTTGTCCTAAATTTGATAACACTCGTCAGGTCATTGAAAATAGAAAGGACTCCAACCCTTTGGGAGTGCTTGTAATTTAGGGCATCTTGCTCCATATGCAGCATTAAACAGGTTATGTTAACAAGTATTAAATTCTTCTTCTTTGTGACCTGAACTATGGAAAGTAGAATTCCAGCATTTTAAGAGATTAAACATTCGGCACCTCCCCGCACTCTTCCCCGTGATTTTTTAAATGAAACAGGTATAATATTTTTCCACTGCATCAATCAGGCACTTGTTAGAAAGAAATTCTTTTATAGTTTTGGTCCGTGAAACTTAAAACCTGGATTATTGCCATTTCTGCCGATTACAATACCCGAAGTTTCTGTAAAAGCGTAGCCGTTATCTTGTAAAAGATAACCACAAAAAGCAATTTTAATGGCCAAAAATATTTGTTTGATTTTAATTCTGTTTGCAGTTCTGTTTCAACCAGGGCAAATGTTAGCTCAGGAATTTGTTGTGGGCGGCGATTTTGATTATGCTCCTTTTACATTTATTGATAAAACGGGAAAACCCAGTGGATTGGAAATAGATGTGCTGGAAGCCATATCTGTTACAAGTGATATTAATTTCAGTTTTCATCTTAGCAGGTGGGATAGTGCATTAGCTTACATTCATTCTGGAAAAACGGACATTATTGCCGGAATCATTTTTTCAGAAGAAAGAGAAAAGCTACTTGATTTTACAATTCCAATTCATACCGAATACTATTCAATTTTTATCCGTAAAGAGTTACCCCTTGATGATTTATCAAGTTTATATAACTACAGGTTAGTAGTTTTGGACGCAGACGTGTCAATCGAAAAGTATCTTATTCCAATGGGGCTTTTCAAAGATTATGTTTTGGCTAAATCATTACCTGAGGCACTTTCTGCTATAGAACTGGGATTGGCTGATTACGTATTAGCGCCAAATCTTCTTGGTTTGAATGAGATTAGAAATAATAAATATCAAAATATTGAAATAAAAGGTCCGTCAATAATTCCCAGTATTTATTGTATGGCGGTAAGAAAAGGAAATACCCAATTATTGAACATTCTGAATTATGGAATCAAAGAATTACGGAGAAGTGGGAAACTTACAGAAATACAAGAAAAATGGAAAGTCTATGAAAAAGATGATATAAAATATAAGCAAAATGCCAAAAATATATTGATTGTTTTTATAATAGCCTTTGTTTTACTAATCCTTGTTTTTATATGGGTTTGGTTACTTCGTTTGCAGATAAAAAAACAAACAGAAAGTATTAATGTTAAAAATCAGGAATTACAAAAAAGCGAGGAGAAATTCAGAATTATAACTGAAAACTCGAGCGATATTATCTGGCATTTGGATAGTAATTTTCTTTTAACCTACATTAGCCCCGCCGATGAAAGAATAAGAGGTTTTAAGCGTGAAGAAGTTATTGGCAAGTCCCTTTTTTCAATTTTAAAACCTGAAGGAATTGAAATGCTAAAGGAGGCGAATAAAAAACGCATGTTCAACCTGAGCAAAGGTGTCAGATCCGCTCCGGCAATTTATGAGTTGGAAGAACTTTGTAAGGATGGCAGTTGGGTATGGGTCGAAGCCACAGCAACTGCTTTCTATGATCAGGATGGGAATATTTCTGGTTATCATGGAGTATCGAGAGATATTTCAGAACGAAAAAAAGCTGAACTACTGCTTAAAGAACGGGAAAGCCAGTTAAGAGAGCTTAATTCCACGAAAGATAAACTATTTTCAATTATAGCTCACGATTTAAGAAGTCCGTTTACTGCAATTTTAGGCCTGTCGGAAATTTTAATTGATAACATTCAAGATTTTGCAGTTGCTGAATCTGAAAAGTACCTGGGAATTATTAATTCATCAGCCCAAAACACCCTTACGTTACTTGATAATTTGCTAACCTGGGCAAAATCACAAACGGGAAAAAATACCTTTCAGCCGGAAATCATACATTTGCGTAAAGTTATCAGTAGTATATTTGAAGAATCAAAATCAATAGCAAAAATTAAAAACATATCTTTAAACTATCATCAAACTTATGAGATTGAAATTTATGCAGATGTAAATATGTTAAAAACAATATTACGAAATCTTATTTCCAATGCCATAAAATACACTCATTCCAATGGGAAAATCGTTATTTCCGCTGTGAAATATCAAAACACTACTGAAATTACGGTTTTAGATAATGGAGTGGGTATGAGTGAAGATACTCAAAATAAATTATTTAAAATTGATGCAAATATTACAACCCCAGGAACAGCAGAAGAAAAAGGTTCAGGGTTAGGCTTAATCCTATGTAAAGAATTTGTAGAAAGACATGGTGGAGAAATTTGGGTTAAAAGTGAATCGGGAAAAGGGAGTGCCTTTACATTTTCATTCCCTTTTACTGAAAATATAAATTTAAATTGAAGTGGTACATAGAATTTCATCGGGTGACCACGATTTCATCTGCTGGATGTTTGGAAGAAAAATTATTATCAATTTGTATGTTGCAGTGACACAACAGAATTAATGAGTGTTGCTGCCAATTTAACTACAGGTCTTGTGGTACCATTTTTTTCTATAGGAAATGATCTAATCGCCCAAACCCACAAGTGATAATTTTCAACATAGCTATATGAATTTGCTGGTTCTCACTGCTTCTGAAATTCCCTGCTGAATCTTTAACTTATGTTCTGGGAAAGGATTCTGCTAACCTAATAGCGGAGACCTGTAGGAGCAATTGAAATAACAATGTGACATACAGTTGACACGAGTCGAAAACAGTGCCTTCCCCTTTTGCTTATTGGCCAGTAAAAGGCAGTAAGTCTGGAAACTTACTGCCTTTTAGAATGGTAATTGTTATCAAATTGCGAGCTGAACTTTGTTTATCCACACAAATGCTATCTCCACCTTAAATTCCCCGTGCATTCCTGTCCAGTTGTTCCTCTTCCGTAAAGTCGTTTTCCGGTGTGTAGCCAGGCAATGGAAGGATGCGTTCATGGATGGCATCAATGAACCATTCAGGTTGTGGAAAGAAATAGTCCTCCAGTTCATGTGCAGGAGTAATCCAGTTTCGCGATCCTACAACAACAGGAGGAGCATCCAGGTAATCAAAGGCCAGTTCGGTAATGTTTGAAGCCATGTCGCGCATAAACGATCCACGGGCAGAAGCATCGCCTGATATCACAATACGCCCTGTTTTTTTGATGGATTCAATAACCAAATCATAATTAAAAGGCACCAGTGAACGGGCATCAATTACTTCGGCAGCAATATTGTATTTTTCTTCCAGTATTTTCGCTGCATCCAATGCGCGGTAAAGTGTAGCACCAATTGTAAGAATTGTTACATCGCTGCCTTCCCTCTTTATGTCAGGTTCGCCCAGAGGTATTTCATAATAATCTTCCGGGACACCTCCTTCATGAAACATTTCGCCAATGTCGTAAATACGCTGGCTTTCGAAATAAATTACAGGATCGGTTCCCTGCAGAGCAGTATTCATTAGTCCTTTTGCGTCGTATGGAGTTGCAGGGAAAACCACTTTAAGCCCGGGCACATGTGCAGCCAGAGCTGTCCAGTCCTGAGAGTGTTGGGCACCATATTTTGAACCTACCGAAACCCTAAGTACAACAGGCATTTTTATCAAGTTTCCACTCATTGCCTGCCACTTTGGTAGTTGGTTGAATACTTCATCGCCGGCACGGCCAAGGAAATCGCAGTACATGATTTCTGGAATAACACGCCCACCGCACATGGCATATCCGATAGCTGTTCCCACAATCGCTCCTTCGGAAATAGGCGAATTGAACAAACGGTGGTAAGGCAGGGCTTCAGTCAAACCCCGGTAAACAGCAAATGCACCTCCCCAGTCCCGGTTTTCTTCACCGTAGGCAATCAGAGTTGGGTCTTTATAAAAGCGATCAATTACAGCTTCAAATATACCATCCCGCAATGCATAAGTTTTTATTTTTGAGAACGGCTTGCCATTTTCATCGAACATAAATCGTTCTTTTGTGGCCAGTTGCTTAACCCGTGCATTTTCCTCTCTGGGGTGGTATACCTCGGGCTCCCGGTCTTCCATGCGGTCAATCGATTGATTACTGAACATCATTTCACCAATGAGGTTTGGATGCTTTTTTAAATCCATATGAGGTGAAACTTCATCGTCGATGGCCAGTTTAAGGATTGAAGTGATAATGCTTTGGGTTTGTGTCTGTACTTTTTCCAGTTCTTCACGGGTTGCAATGCCGGCGTTTACCAGTTCATTACCAAACCATATTATAGAATCGTGTTTTTCCCAGGCTTCAATTTCCTCTTTTGAGCGGTAGGTAGAAGCATCGGAAGGAGAGTGGCCACTGTATCGGTAAGTGAGTATATCGAGCAGTACAGGACCTCGTTTTTCCTCCAGTATTTTCATTTTGCGTCGATAAGCATCAATAACTGCAAGCGGATTATAGCCGTCTACACGTTCTGCATGCATCTGGTCTTTATTTAGTCCGGCTCCAACCCGTGCTGCAACTTCATAACCCATAGTTTCACCACAGGTTTGTCCACCCATGCCATACTGATTATTCATAATGCTAATGATAAGAGGTAACCCCCCTTTCATATCTCCTTCCCACAATTCCTTAAACTGATCCATGGTAGCGAATGCAAGACCTTCCCATACAGGGCCGCAGGCCATTGAAGCATCACCGATATTGGCTACTACGATTCCTTTCTTTCGGTTCACTTTCTTGTATAAGGCAGCGCCTACTGAAATATCGCCCGAACCACCAACAATGGCATTGTTTGGATAAACACCAAATGGAGTAAAAAAAGCGTGCATTGAGCCTCCCAATCCTTTATTAAATCCAGTTTCCCTGGCAAATATTTCGGCCAGTGTACCATATAACAGAAATTTTAAAGCCAGCTCCTGGGTTGTACCATTATGTCCTGCTTTGACAGGGGCAAGGGTAATGCCGTCAAAATGTTCCTCCATGATTTTTTCCAATGCTTCATCGTTGAGTTTGGATATGGCTGATAACCCTTTAGCCAGAATTTCTCCATGGCTCCGGTGTGAACCAAAAATAAAATCATCTACGTCCAGATTATAAGCCATACCTACTGCTGCCGCTTCCTGTCCTATGGAAAGATGAGCCGGGCCTGGATGATTGTATGGGATGCCATTGTACTCGCCTTGTATTTTAATGAGATTCAGCATGGTTTCAAATTCCCGGATAACAACCATGTCATTGTAAATGCGTAGTAAATCCTCCTTTGAAAAATTATCTCTTTCCTCTTCAATGGTTTTATTGTATTGATTTATGGGAATGGGTGTAAATTCCAGATGTCTTGGTGCCCTGACAATTTCAGGATTTATAAATTGATTTTTTGGCATTGCATTATATTTTTATAGAATTCAACTTTAAACTGAAAGATTTTCAATTTGATTTTTTATCTCTGCAAGAAAACGGGTGGCTTCGCCACCATCGAGCGCCCGATGGTCATAAGTAAGCGACAATCCGATCATGGGTACAAATCCATAAACTCCTTCTTCAATTTCCTTAGGTCTCGGAACAATGGTGCACACACCTAAAATGCCTGTTTGAGGAAGATTGATTACAGGAGTAAAGATTTCCACGCCATAGTTACCAAGATTGGAAACAGTAAAGGATGCTGCTTCCGGATTTAATAAATCTGGATTGATATTTCCGCTCCTGGCTTGCGTAGCCAGCTGTTGCAACTGAAAAGACAGTCCTGTGATGGAAAGATCATCTGCATTTTGCAAAGCAGATACCATCAGCCCTCTGTCAGTATCTACTGCAAGACCTAAATGCACCTTTTTGAACCATTTCATTTTTTCTCCAAGATAATGTGTGTTTGCCTGGGGAAATTTTTCCAGTGCTCGTATGACTGCAAAGCATACCAGATCATTGATGGTTACATTTTGTGAAACAGTGCCTTCCGTAAATGCTTTTTTATATTTGTTCCGGAGTTTCAGCAATATTCTTGCATCAGCGCTAAGGTGGTGTGTCAACTGAGCTGAATTCTGCAACGATTGGTGCATTGCTGTTGCAATCAGCTTTCGGATGTTGGGAATGGCTTTTTCCTCAAAATCAGATCCTGTTTGCAATATTTTTTGAGGGGCAGGTTTTATTTCAGGTTTTGACTGAGGAGCAGTTTTTATTTCAGGTATTGGGCGGGAGATTTCAGCTGCTGTTTTTATATCCTGTGCAATGATGCGGCCATGTGGTCCCGAACCTTTGAGTTGCAGGACATCCACTCCCATTTGTCTGGCCATATTTTTTGCCAGGGGCGAAATGCGGATACGTTTATCCGAACTCTCTACTTCTACTTCAAATTCAATCACTTTAGGTGATTCTTCTTCTATTTCTTTTCCTGCCTGTTTAGTGGTATCTGTTTCATCTTCAGCATTGCCTGGTAAGAATTCATCAAATGTTTCTCCTTTTTCTCCAATGACTGCTACATTTGAGAGTACTGGAACTTCGTCTCCTTCTTCAAAGAAAACAGCCAGCAGGATACCGCTGGTTTTAGCTTCTTCCTCAAATGAAGATTTATCCGTTTCATATGAAAAAAGCAAATCACCCTCGTGCACTTCCTCGCCAACCGATTTATACCATTGGCCTATTATACAGGATTCCACCGATTGGCCTTGTCGTGGCATTAATACTGGTTTCGCCATATTTTATTTTTTATCTTTTTGGTTTACTTGTAAATACAAATTTTCTAAATTATTGATCCTTCAACTCCTTTAACTGCAGCAGGAAAGTATAATTTTTTAAATACCTTTGTGCTATTTTACTGGCTTTCTGTTCAATTCATTTTGAATGGTGCAAAAATAATAATAATAACTTGTATATACAAGTTGGTATTTGTTTATTTAAAATTTTTTAATTTTGAGGCATGGGAAATAACATACCACAGTATCGGAAGCTTTATGAATTGCTTCGGAAACATATATTGTCAGGAGTTTATGAAGAAGGAAGCCTTTTGCCTTCGGAAAATGAATTGTGTGCAATTCACGGAGTAACCCGTCCAACTGTTCGGCATGCCTTGGATTCTCTGGTAAATGATGGTATGATTATAAAAAGACAAGGCAAAGGGAGTATAGTGAGGAAGCCACCACAGAATATCGGGATCTTGTCAATTGCAGGCACTGCATCAGCTGTAGGAGTTCGTTATCTGAAAACTGATATACTTCAAAAGCCGGTGATTTGTAAATGGCCTGAGAATTTTGCTTTCGAGTTGACAGAACTGGAGAAGGAAACGGGTTGTATTTATATGGAAAGATTACGATATGTAGATAACACACCGGTTTTTTATGATATCAACCATTTACCAAACATTTATTTACCCCGTTTCACAAGCCGTTCTTTCGAGAATAAATCATTGTTTGAAGTATTGCGTAAACACTATAATGTGAATATAGCAGGAGGGGAGCAGCAGTTAAAAGCCCTGGTTCCGGATGAGAAAATAAAAAAGTTGCTAAAGTTAAAAGGCAAGCAGCCTGTTCTTTACATTGAGCGAAAACTTACTACCAACAAGGAAGGATTCAATATTTATTCCACTATTTATTTTAATTCGGAAAAACATGCAATTTTTGGAAGTTTTTAATTGGCATAAAATGCATTATTAATATGGAATTTTAAAAGGATATTTGGATAAATACACCTAATTCTTTACTTAACCTGAACATTCTTTAAATTTTCGGGTAAATTTTTTTGTCTCTTTTTATTAAATTCTACTTTTGCCAGAGATAAGTTTTCGATTTGAACTTTAAGAAGCAAAACATGTTTATGTGATGGCTTTATTGATAATGCATCAATTATTGTATAATGAAACAGTTTTATTTTGGGGAATAATCTTGAATTGGTCTTAAACACGGTACCTGTAAATATCAGGGGTAAAAAGGCCACCTTTATAAATGAAAGATACGGCGATCACCCGCTTAATACGTTTGATTTTTGGATGGCTGAGTCAAAGATTCCCACACCGTTGGTCATTTATATTCATGGTGGTGGCTTTCTTAAAGGAGATAAATCTAAATATTACGATTCGGAAGATCTTGTAAGTTTCTTGGAAGCTGGTGTATCAGTAGCTACTATTAATTACCGGTTTATGACTGACGCACCATACGGAATCAAGGCTTCATTCAATGATTCAAAAAGATGCCTTCAGTATATCAGGTACCATGCCGGTAAATATAATATTGATAAAACCCGGATTGCATGTTCGGGTGGTTCAGCAGGGGCAGGAACTTCTCTTTGGCTTGCTTTCCATGATGATATGGCTGATGTTTTAAATCCTGATCCTGTAATGAGGGAATCAACAAGGTTGACTTGTGCAGGGGCATTTGCCACACAATCAACTTACGATATTTTTCAGTGGGAGCAAATTATTGGAATTCCTATGGCTGATACTGCTGATCAACGAAAGGCCATTGCCACAGCATTTGGACTGAATAAAGTAAATGGAATTGATTTGAAGGAGTATAAAAGTATCAGGAGGGAGCTGGATTTTTTAAGCGAATTGGATAAAAACGATCCTCCTGTCTTTGTTTGTAATAATCATAAAAATGGTATTCCCGCAAATGATGATGAATTAAACCATCATCCCCTGCATGCAAAAGCTATCAAAAAGAAGGCAGAGGAGGTTGGTTTGGAAGCAGTTGTTTATGCACCTGCACTTGATATTGTTGATTCGTCTGGTAAGGATTTGGTGGGATTTTTTCTTGAAAAATTTTTTCCCGGTATTCAAAAATGAAGAAATTCATAGTAACAACGAATCATAAATTAATACATTTTTGCATTCGAAACAGATAAAACGATTTAACTATGAAAGTTTTAAAATTTGGAGGTACTTCAGTAGGATCACCAGAGAACATGCATGAAGTAATGAAAATTATTGCTGATGGTGAACAAAAAATTGTTGTCCTGTCGGCAATGTCAGGAACCACTAACGCGCTGGTGGAAATTTCAAATCAGCTATGGGAAAAAAATCATGAGAAGGCAGGTGCGTTAATTGAAAATCTGGAGTCGGTATATTTATCTGTGGTGAACGATCTTTTAAAAGTAAAAGAAAACAATAAAGAGGGATTGAGCGTTGTTCAGACTTCTTTTAATCAAATTAAAGGTTTTACTTTTAGAGAATTTACACAGGTAGGTGAAAATACAATTTTAGCACAGGGAGAGTTGATTTCAACACAGCTTTTTACTTTGCTCATGAAAGAAAACGGGTACGATGTGAAATTGCTGCCAGCACTTGATTTTATGAAAATCGATGAAGAAAAGTCAGCCGATTTGAATTTTATCAGGCAGCATATAGCCCGGGTGTTAGTCGATGCGGGCCCTGCTACTTATTACATTACTCAAGGTTACATTTGCCTGAATGCTGAAGGAGAGATTGACAATCTTCAGCGTGGAGGAAGTGACTATACTGCCTCATTGATTGGGGCTGCCATAAAGGCGGAGGAGATTCAGATCTGGACCGATATTGATGGTTTTCACAACAACGACCCCCGTTACGTAGAAAATACCCGCAAAATTGAGCAGCTTTCATTTAACGAAGCTGCTGAGCTTGCTTATTTTGGAGCTAAAATTTTACATCCCCAAACGGTTTTTCCTGCCCGTGTGCAGAATATTCCTGTGAGGTTAAAAAATACAATGAATCCTGCTGACAGCGGCACATTAATTACTTTCGAATCATCGGGTGCCGGAATTAAAGCTGTAGCTGCAAAGGATGGAATTACAGCCATTAAAATACGATCCGACAGGATGTTGATGGCTTATGGGTTTTTGAAAAAGGTATTCGAAGTATTTGAGGCTTATAAAACGCCTATCGATATGATTTCAACTTCTGAAGTTGCTGTATCGCTTACCATTGACAATACTGCCCGACTAAAAAATATTTTAAGCCAACTCGACCAGTTTGGGTCGGTTGAGGTGGATGAAAACATGTCTATTATTTGTATCGTAGGTGATATTATGGGTGAAGAAAGAGGATTTGCCTCTAAGGTATTTAATGCTCTTGACGGGATTCCTATACGCATGATATCCTATGGAGGAAGTCGCTATAATATTTCTGTCCTGGTTCCAAAATCACAAAAGGAAACAACCCTCAGGGCCTTGAGCAGAAATCTTCTGAATAATGGAAATTAATTGTTTATAAAATTGATAAAAAAAACCGGCTACTGGCCGGTTTTTTTATTGGGTGGAAGACCGGACTTGAACCGGCGACCTCTGGAACCACAATCCAGCGTTCTAACCAACTGAACTACATCCACCATTTGTTTTGCGGCTGCAAATATAATATTTTATTCCTTTTTGCTCATGAAAAATAAAAAATTATACAAGCTATTCTAATTGTAAACTTCTATTTTTGAAAAAAGGCTTTAATTATAAATGGAATGCTAAATAAATCTATAATATGTTTTGGTGAAGTTCTGTGGGATATGTTGCCTGAAGGTTCCCGGCCTGGAGGGGCTCCCATGAATGTCGCCATTCATCTTAAACAGCATGGAATAAATCCCTGGCTGGTTAGTCGTATCGGAGCTGATGCTGAAGGAGAAAAACTAATGCAGTTTCTCTCAGGTTCAGGGCTTAACCTGAATTTTATACAGGTGGATGCTGATCTGCCAACAAGTAAAGTGTTGGTAAATATAGATGTCCATAAAAACGCAACCTATGAAATTTGCGAGCCTGTTGCCTGGGATAACATTCAACTTGCTGACAAACTGGAAAACCTTGCAGCTGAAGCAGACATAATGGTTTTTGGTTCACTGGCTGCACGGAATAAAATAACCAGAAAGACCCTACTGCAACTACTGGAAAATACTCCTGCTATTAAAGTGCTTGACGTAAACCTGCGCCCACCTTACGATAAACGTGACTGGATTGAAACCTTATTGTATAAGGCTGACTTTGTTAAGCTGAATGACGCTGAACTTTTACAAATTGCAGAATGGAATGATGTAAAAGGAAGCGAAGCTAAATTGGTCCAATGGCTTTCGGGATTTTTTTGCTGTCCACAGGTATGTGTTACACGGGGAGCAAACGGTGCAATATTTTTATCAGATGGCCAAACTGTACAGCACGCGGGATATAAAGTGAAAGCAGTAGATACGGTCGGAGCGGGAGATGCCTTTCTGGCTGGACTGATAGCTCATCTGTCGGAAGGGTATTCACCGGAAAAGGCGCTTGATTTTGCATGCGCAACTGGGGCTTTCGTTGCTTCACAAACAGGGGCTGTACCTGTTTATTCCAGGAATGCTATCGAATCGTTAATCCTTCGGTAACTTTTTGTCTTTACTTTTTCATTTTGTAAAGTTGCCACCATGGAGTTGTTGGCGATTCATGGTGCTCCCAGTGGTATCCGAAGAAATAGCAGGATAACATTGCCGCCAGGTGATTTTTGGGAAGCGATCTGGAATTGTGTGGTAGCATTTTTTCATTGAAGGGTCTTCGGTGGGGGAGCCAGGTACCAAAGAAAAAGAGCTGAAAGGTGGATAGAATTGCAGGAAGAACCCAAAACAGTATCAACTTCATTTCGGTGAACCATATCAGCAGCACATTAAAGGCAACGGCCATGAAAAGGATTTGCCACCAGGTTATGTAATTTTTCATGAAAATAAACCACCAGACAAAAAAGTTGTTGCTCCGGGGGGAAAAATCGGGGTCCTTTTCTGTTGCAGGAAACCGGTGATGCAGGTAATGTTTTTTCGACAAAATCTTAAAGGAAAGAAATGCGTAAAGGGTAGTTGCCAAATGACCGACAACATTATTAAGTTTCCGGTTACCGGCAACTGTTCCATGCATGGCATCGTGTGCTGTAATGAACAGGCCGGTATATAAAAATGTCTGAATTAATACGTGGAGATAAAGCAATGGCGACAGGAGATTCACTTCCAGAAATAATAGCAGATAGAGCAAATGGCCCAGCCACATAAGAATTATAGTAATAGCAATGAAAAGTCCCATATTCTTACCAATTCATTGAGGAAAGTTAAGCTAATTTTTAGAAATTCAGGACCTCCTTCAGGTTTTTATATCCTGTTTTACTTACCTTCAGTTTGGTTTTATCGTGTAATATTACTATGTATGATTCCTTTTCATATTGCTGAATTTCATGAATTTCTTCCACTTTTACGATGTTGGAACGGTGAATACGGATAAAATTATGCGGGTCAAGTGAATTTTCCATATACTTCATGGTTTTTTGCTTTATGTAGCGGCCTTCGGTAGTAAAAATCATCACATAATCGTCCATCGATTCAATATACCTGATCTGGTTAACCGGGATGATATGAATTTTATGCCGGTCTTTAACAACTATTCTGTCAAGAAATTCTTCTTTAGGGTAATTGCTTATTTTATCTGCTACATCGGATGCCATACCTTGTGTTTTAATACGCTCTGCAACTTTATCGATGGCTTCCATAAGCCTTTCTTTTGAATAGGGTTTTAGCAGATAGTCGGCAGCATTGTATTCGAAAGCTTTTAATGCGTATTGATCGTAGGCAGTTGCAAATATGATGTTTGGCTTGTGATCCAGCAATTCCAGCATCTCGAAGCCGGAAATTTTGGGCATCTGTATATCGAGAAAAACCAAATCCGGTTTAAGCTCATTTATTGCTTTTACTCCTTCAAATCCATTTTCACATTCCCCAATGAGTTCTATGGAATCGGCATTCTTCAGGAAGTTCTTCAGTAGGTTGCGTGCCAACTCTTCGTCTTCAACAATAATGGTACGTATTTTTTGAGTCATAGTTAATTTAATTTTGAGGAATGGTTATGGTAACTCTAAATTCTTTTTTATTGTCCTCAACCCTCATGAGCAATGGATTGCCATAAATAATCTGCAGGCGGTCGCGGATGTTCCTCAGGCCTATTCCTTCTCCCTTTTTGCTTACGGCCTCCGGATCATAATTGTTACTGATGGTTATTTCAAGGGCATCGTTCGTGCAGATGCTTCGGGTTGCAATAGTAATCGGTCCGGTGGCTTCATAAACTCCATATTTTATTGCATTTTCATACAAAGGTTGTAAAATCATGTTTGGTATTCTGGCACTCAGACAATTTTCATCTATTTCAAAAACAACATTCAGTTTATTGCCAAATCTTACTTTTTCAATTTGAAGATACAGCCTGTTATTTTTCAACTCTTCACTGAATGGAACTTTTTCTACCTGGTCATGTTTCAGAGAATACCTCATTAATGATGAAAGATTGATTACCATTTCCTGCGCCTTGGCCGGATCGGTCATCGTGAGTGATGAAATGCTGTTAAGGCTGTTAAACAGGAAATGTGGGTTTATCTGCGACTTTAGTGCATGCAGTTCAGCTTCCTTTACCAACGATTTTAAATTTCCCTCGTTTCTTAGTTTCTCTTTAAATCCCTGGTAATAAATAACAGCATAAAAGAAAATAACATACGTGAGGTAAAGAATATATCCTGCGAAAATATTCGCTGCAAGATTCTCTTCCATCCACTGACTGGCATTCGGATGCAACAGCTTTATAATAATCATTCCAAGATACAGCCATATAATAATTAGGATTGAAGCTGCTATTAAGTGATAAAAAATAACCCGCACGGCATTTTTATTCTCCGGCGTGCTGGCTTTAATTACATACCAAATTGATAAACCTAATATGGAAAAAGCAAAAGGCAGGGCTATGGCTTCGGCTAAAGCCAAAGAAGGTTCTTCATCATATGCCAGCCATTTTAGTAATACTCCCGTCGTAATAATCGCTGCCCATATCAGGAAATAATATACTGAAAGCCGGGGGCTGGAGATAAACGGGTGTTTAAATTCCATTGCAATACTGTGAAATAAATTGATACAATCTTATTTGAAAAGCTCTTCTTTTAACTTAACTTATCTGAAAGAGGCTTAATTAACTTTAACTTCCACCCCTCCGAAAGCGCTGAATCCTTTTAAAACAAGTGTTTTCGAAGCGCTGTAGCTGAATTCTTGAACCGACGTCCCACGTTTGTCGGTAAATGCTCCAAAAACAGTTGCAATCTCATTTTTTATGGTCCAGTCAGGTGGTACATTAAAACTGCATCCGCCAAACACACATACACAATCAATTGTTGCCCCGTTTTCAGAAAGATGAGTCTGTCGTAAATCATACTCTGCACCTCCAAAAATGGAGGTAATCTTACCTCCCAGGAAACTTCCTGAATTGATTAAGATTTCCCTGCCTCCGAAAATGACAAAATCATCAAAGAATTCTGTTCCCTTATTTTCAAATTTAATTTTGGAAGGAGAGTGTCTGCGACCGTGGGTAAGCATCATCGATAACCCAATTCCGATTATGAGAAGTGGCCAGCCAATCTGCCTTAGTTCCGGAGGTATGGGCACCATTTTTTCAACCAGGAAAAACCCGCCAATTATAATCAGAATAGTACCTGCTGTTTTGTTTCCTCCTATTATAGAAAATATCCCAATTCCAATTAACAACATTTGCCATGATACAAGCACATCGTTCCATCCCGGTGGAATAAGGTCAAGTTTTACCAGTATCCAAAAAGCTCCTACTGCTATTAAAAATAAACCAAACAAAACCCTGGTGTTCGAAACATTCGCGTCATTCATTTTTTTTTTACTGATTGATTTTTACAGAACCCTTTAGAATCAATACTATGCCTGCTCCAATAAGTACTGCAGGAATGAGAAAAGAAAGGGACCAAAAGGAAATATGCAGGATATCAGGCAATATAAAAATGCCACCCAGAACAATTAATATCAAACCAGCTGAACGTTTTCCGGCAATTAAAATGATTCCTGTAATAATTAATACCATCTGCCATGAGAACAGTATATTGCCTATGTATGTAAACATATTTCCCAAGGGTAAATGAAATGGAATCAGATGGAAGTTGAAAAAAAATGGTAATTGTGGTGCCCGGCGAAAAAGCGCTATTAAACCTGCAGCAACCAACACTATTGCCAATATCATTCGTGAATTATCCTTTTGTTGCACCATTCTAAATTTTACCTGTAACAAATATACTAATTGGGCAATGCAAGGAGGCTGTACATTCGGTTAAACCATGGAATGAATCGGTGAATTGATTTTATTGCAAAATAAAGCTGCATATCCCAGGGAATATGCAGCATGGTTTTTATTGGATTGAATCAATTGTTATTTTGTGTTTTAGTCCAGGAATCCCTTAGTGGTACAGTTCTGTTGAATACCGGTTTACCCGGAGTTGATTCGTAATCGAGATTAAAATAACCCAACCGTTCAAACTGAAAATTATCGAGTGGCTTTGAGTTTAAAATAAACGGTTCAATGAAACAGGCAGGCAACACATTTAATGAATTGGGATTTAAAAATTCTTTAAAATCAACATTTTTATGTCCCGCCGGATCTTCATCATTAAACAACCGGTCGTAAAGTCTGATTTCAGCTTTTACGGCATGTTTTACTGAAACCCAGTGGAGAGTTGCCTTAACTTTCCTGCCGTCAGGTGAATTACCTCCTTTTGATGCCGGGTCATAGGTACAACGAAGTTCCGTTATGTTTCCATTTTCATCTTTTATTACATCATTGCAGGTAATAAAATAGGCATAGCGTAACCTTACCTCACGACCAGGAGCCAGACGAAAGAACTTCCGTGGCGGGTCTTCCATGAAATCATCCCTTTCAATATACAGTTCACGTGAGAAAGGAACTTTTCGTGAACCCATACCGGCATCCTCCGGATTGTTTATTGCATCGTGTTCCTCTTCCTGGTCTTCGGGATAATTTGTGATTACAACCTTCAGAGGGTTCAATACTCCCATAACCCGCTGCGCTGTTTTATTTAAATGGTCGCGAACACTGTACTCAAGTAATGATACGTCAATCATTCCATCTACTTTTGTTACACCAATGCGGTCTGAGAAATTGCGGATGGATTCGGGAGTATATCCCCTTCGGCGTAATCCTGAAATGGTAGGCATCCGTGGATCATCCCAGCCGTTCACATAACCCTCCTTTACGAGTTCAAGCAAGCGACGCTTGCTCATAACAGTATAGGTGAGATTGAGCCGGGCAAATTCAACCTGGCGAGGTCTGTAATCATTTTCCTGCAACTGGTCAATGAACCAGTTGTATAAAGGGCGGTGCACCTCAAATTCAAGCGTACATACCGAATGGGTAATTCCTTCCCAGTAATCGCACTGCCCGTGTGCAAAATCATACATTGGGTATACCTTCCACTTGTCCCCGGTGCGGTGGTGGCGGGCTTTCATTATGCGGTATATTATCGGGTCGCGCATATGCATGTTGGGTGAGGCCATATCAATTTTTGCACGCAGCACACGTGAACCTTCATCAAACTCTCCGGCAGCCATGCGCTGAAACAAATTGAGGTTTTCATCCGGTGTACGCTCCCTGAACGGACTTTCTTTTCCCGGGCGGGTAGGAGTACCTTTTTGTTGGCTGATGGTTTCTGAATCCTGATCATCTACATAGGCTTTGCCTGCTTTTATAAGGTGAGCAGCAAAATCATACAGCTTTTCAAAATAATCGGAGGCATAAAACAGCCGGTCTTCCCAATCGAACCCCAGCCAGCGGACATCCTGCATTATGGATTCCACGTATTCCATTTCTTCTTTGGTAGGGTTGGTATCGTCGAACCGCAGGTTGCACTTGCCACCAAACTTTTCGGCAATACCGAAATTTAGACAAATAGACTTCGCATGTCCGATGTGTAAATAACCATTTGGTTCAGGGGGAAAACGGGTATGTACCCGTCCGTTGTTTTTTCCTTCTTTTAAATCCTGTTCTATCTGTACATGAATAAAATTCGACTTCTTTGAGGGTTCTTTATTCTCGGTGCCGTTTGTCATATTTATTTTTTTATCTGCAAATAATGTGTCTGCAAAATTAAAAAAAGGATTCCAGTATGAATTATTGGAAGTGTAATTTCTTCCCCTTCTTTCTTTATTCTTAAATTCGTGGTAAAAAGTATGGGCATTATTGAACTCGAAGGTATGCATTTCTATGCCTGCCATGGATATTTTGAAGCGGAAAGGATTGTAGGAAACGAATTTGTGGTGGATGTGTCAGTGGAAACAGATTGTACGTTGGCAGCAAAAACAGATAAACTGGAGGATGCGCTGAATTACCAACGGATTTTTGATGTTGTTAAACATGAAATGAATATACCATCGTACTTGCTGGAGCATGTGGCAAACCGCATACTGGAGTCTCTATTGCGTGAATTGCCTTCAGCGGAAAAACTAAAGGTGAAGGTAACAAAATTAAATCCGTCCATGGGCGGGCAGGTCGAAAAAGCAAGTATCCTGTTATCGCGTCAAAAATAGTTTGTAAAGAAGTTGTTGCAGAAACTGCAATTTTTTCTACATTTGCAGTCCAAATAAAAAAACGGTTCCTTGGCCGAGTGGCTAGGCAACGGTCTGCAAAACCGTCTACGGCGGTTCGAATCCGCCAGGAACCTCAGGTAGTATAATAATCCGGCTGTGTATTAATGATATGCAGTCGGATTTTTTTATTGGGGCTGAGCTTGTATTCAATTTAGGGGTAAGTAAGCATTTGGCAGCTATGCATTACATGGTTAACTTATTTTTTGACGCCCACAATATAAAGTTGCATTTCCAGCAGTTGCATGGCATAAATGTGACAAAAGCATGGATGCATACTTCCTTATTTATGCTTTCTATACGCAACTAAATAGATATGACCTTCATCATATGGGTATTGAAGGTACAGTTAGAAATAATTTATATTGGAACTTATGCTACTTAGAATAATATTGTTAATTTGAATAGGATTCTGTATATTATCATGTGAAAAAACAACTGATAACAAATCAGATGGGTTAGTAATTGGCAGGTATTTCGACCTTGAATTGATTGGAACGTGGACGATGAATTATTCAACAAAAGACCGAATAAAGGAGTATTGATATGGGAAACGCATTTTACAATAGTGAATATGGTGATATTTTTTATGATTTCACGTTGGCAGACGGAAAACCAATAATCATTTTTATACATGGTGTTGGGATGGATCATAAAACCTTTGATATGCAAATTGAAGCTATGAAATCTGATTATAGCATATTGGTGTGGGACCTGCCTGGCCATGGTCGTTCTACAATAAAGAAACATAAGGAAAGATTTACAAAAATGTCCGCTGATTGTTTGAACGGATTAATGAATGAAACAGGTGTAAACAAAGCTATTTTTGTTGGGCAATCTCTTGGGAGTATGATTGTTCAGCATTTTCAAATTAAACATCCCCGAAAAGTAATAGCTGCGATTCATGTACCTGGAATTGAGTTAAAATCTCATGTGGGTTCATGGTCAAAAATATTTGTTCCTTTTATGATATTTATTCTTAATCTGATACCATCAAATACTTTTTATAAGTCTTTTGGAAAACACAGAGCTGTAAAAAAGGATGTGCAAAAATATTTGTCAGAAACTATGAGTAGAATAGGTAAAAAACTTGCACTGGAAATTACTAAAGACATGGTTTATGACTTGATTGACAAGTCTCCTGAACCAGAGAAAGTTCCACTTTTAATAACATACGGGAAAAGGGATTTGTTTTTTATACGAATCGCTGCAAAAAAATGGCATAGAAAGGAAACTGGAAGCAATTGCGTTGAAATACAAAGTGCAAACCATATTGCAAATCAGGATAATCCTGAAGAGTTTAATAAGGCTGTGATTGATTTTTTGGGAGAACATAGAAAAATAAGTTAATTTAATTTCCGGTAAATTTTATTGTGAAAAATACCTGGTAAATATGATGGAGAAAATATGTTGGACGATGCCGTTGTCTTTGGTACAGACTGAAACTATTTATATAAAAATAAAAACTAATAGGAGGCAACAATGATTACTTACGTTAAATTCAGTCTTTTGTTTTTTGTGATTCATATTGTGTGTTACATAATTGCAGGAGTTATAGATTTTCAATTGGCACAGAAGATGTATTCAGGTAAAAACCGTTTGTACAAATCCTTCTTCAGAGATATGGATAATAAAAAAGAAAGCATGCGAATCGCCAAATTATTAATCCCATCACAATTTGTGAGAGGTATAATTATGTCCATGGTTTTATATCCGATACTGCCATATTTAGGTGAGTTATCCTTTGTAATACAATTTGTTTTTATGGCTTCTTTAATGTTTGTATATGCAGATTTTGCGAGTGCAATTCCATTTTCCAACACCATTGAAGGAATAGTATATCTGAAAAAAGAATTTGTTGCGAAAAGAGTGTTTTGGACAATTCAGTTTGAAGCAATTTTATATAGTCTATTGTTCGGATTATTATCGGCCTGGCTGCTATTTTGAAGCGCCATCGCGTAGTTCAAACGCGGATTCCCGTTTCACAGTTTAGTCATGGAGGAAATGTGATTCGAAATCCGCCACGCAAATTAAATCACGCAACTAAAATGAGTAAAATGATATCTGTGATTTTAAAGGAATCGAAGCTATGAAATATATTAATCGGGTTTTACCATTTATTTTAGCTGCCATTGTTTTTATATCTTCCTGTGTAGAAGAAAATTTCCCGGCTGAATACCTGGGGGAAATGAAATATGAAGTATATAGCTCGAATATTAACAGGAATTGTATTTCACTATTTTTTCTAAATGAAGAGATTGGATATGCAACTACCCAGGAAGGTGAAGTTTTTAAAACATCAAATGGAGGCATCAAATGGAAAAAGTTGGAAATTTTATCTCCTGTTCCGCTAAGAACATCCTGCTTTTTAAATAAAGATGTTGGTTATGTATTTGGAGGGAAGTCAGGTTGCAGCCCTTCACCCTGCGAACCATTTGGTAGTATTGCATATAAAACTTCAGACGGGGGAGAGTCATGGCAAAAACAAAATATTCCATATAAATGGTCGAGATTAAATTCTGCATACTTTTTTAACGAAAACAATGGTGTTGCTGTAGGTCTTGGATTATGTATCAAAACTTCGAATGGTGGTATAACCTGGCAGTCAATTACTGTTGGTAAAAATAACCTGTCAAAAATTCTGTTTCTAAATCAAAATGTAGGTTATGCTCTCGATTTAATGGGAGGATTTTATAAAACAGAAGACAGAGGGGAATCCTGGAAAGATGTTATTATTGGAGATAATAAAAACACCTCTCAATTTTTCTTTATTAACGAAGAATCAGGCTTTGCCAGTGGCTCAAATAAATTATTAAAAACAACAGATGGCGGAAATTCCTGGAATGTGATTGATTCATTAAAAAATTCCATAAACTTCATTCATTTTGTTAATGAAAATTCAGGAGTAACAATAAGTAAAAGATATGCATCTGATGGTGGAGGATTTGCGCCTACTCCTTTTAAGCATGTTATAAAACAAACAAATGACGGAGGGCAGACCTGGACACTCACAGAATATGATGAAAACGAATTTAATGAGCGATGCTTATACGCAAAGGAGAACATTATTTATTCCCTGGGATACGATAAAGTTTTCAAATTAAAAATTGAATAATAATTTCTGTGTAAGCATGGTGAAGCTGGTAATTCAATTTTTATGCAGAGTCTGTATAAATTTGAGCCGCTGATTCCTAAATGCGGTTTAAAACATTTTAGTATTGTTCTGCAACGGATTTGAATGAATATCTAAATTCTATATAAATGAAAACTACCTTATCCTTAATGCTTTTGATATTCTATTTCATGGCATGTACTCATGAGAAATCACAAGAGGAAACTGTTCTCGATGAAGTGGTAACGATATACGATGAAATATTCTACGATGTGCCTGAATTGCCGAGATGGTGTGAACGTTTGGGATTTGTTGGTAAACGCATCAATATCGGTGATGCCAGGCTGTATGTGGAAATGGAAGGAGAAGGAATGCCGATAGTTTTGCTGCATGGCGGGCCGGGTGGAACTCATCATTACTTTCATCCGCATTTTTCACACGCTTCCGCTTTTGCACAGGTAATTTATTATGACCAGCGGGGTTGTGGCCTATCGGACTATGAACCAGGGGAGGGATACTCGATACAACAAGCAGCGGACGATCTCGACAAACTCAGGATTGCGCTCAACATCGACCAATGGGTTGTTGTGGGATATTCATACGGCGGATTGCTGGCGCAATTATACGGCACAAAATATCGGGAAAGCATGGCAGGGCTTGTTCTTATTTCATCGGCTGTCAGTTCGCAAATCGAGCTTGGGCCTGACCGGCAGTATGATTTTATTAGCAGTGAAGAACAACTGCGGATGCAGGAAATAAATCAGATGCCGGACCTTACCCGTGAACAAATAATTTTCAACAGGTATTTGAATGGCGACTGGAAACGGCAGTTCTTTTACCACCCTTCTAAAGAGCGCATCGCAGAATTGGCGAGGTACGAATGGATACACGACAATAAACTCAGGAATGGAATAATCGAAAGTATGCGCTCTCTCGATCTTGAAGGTGCCTTTAACGATTTTCCTGTTCCGGCAATCATCTTCGAAGGAAAGTGGGATCTTACCTGGAATGAAAAAAAACGGGAAGTCCTCAACAGCAATCACCCGAATGCCGAAATGGTTTTAATTGAAAGAGCCGGGCATAATCTGTTTGCCGATCAACCTGATAAATTCTTCGGGGAATTGCGAAATTTTATCGAATCACTGAACAGAAAACAGAGACCCTGATATTGTAAGATATTCAATGCCGATTACCCAGGGAACCATCTACAGCAAAAGATTTTCCAGGGAAACACAGTCTGATAGTGCCATTGGGAGCAAAAGCAAAAATAACTTTAATACACCCCGAACTGGAAATTTTCAAAAACAGTAATTATACCATCAGAATTACAGATATTAGCGGGGTATACTGGGAATATAAGGTTCAAACGTAACAGGAGCTAAACTTTATGCTATAGTGATATGCCCGGCTAAAAGCCTTGAATGATGCAATCTGTCAGGGTTTTTTGCCGGTGACTGATGACTGGTAACGGCAGAGTGGACCGCATCCCGGGAGGATTTGATGCTGTAACAGCTCCCGGTGTGTGTTTATTTCCGGGTACGAATGTATGTTCTAATCCAATCAGGTGTTAAATCTTGTAGCTAAATTCAAACCCAAACCGTTAGGTCCAGGTGTGACGCAACCTTAGTAGCCATGCGAACATCTATAAAAGAAAATGTCATGAGAAAGTTTCTGTTAGTTTTTATTGGAATATTATTTTTCATCTCATGTGATGACGATGATAATTTCCACCCTGCTGATGCCCGGTTTTTAAACCTTGCATACGATAAGAATTACCAGTATCCGGAAGGCTTTTACAGTGAAAACAGTATAGCAGTTCCTGTGTATTATGAAAATACAGTAAGTATAAAACCGGTTAATGAGAGAGAAAGTATATGGATTGAACTGAATACGAACGATAAGGAACAGGCAAAAACGTGGTCTGATCTTTCTAATGAGTACAGTTCAGTCGACAGAGAAATAACAGAGGAAAATGAGACAGACAAATATTATGAGTTTGTAAGAGTGAATACTGAACATGCTAATAACACCTTGCTTTCAAGAGTTCATCGTACTGATTATTTCATTCCTCTTCATGATAAATTTACAGAAATAGATACAGTTGGCGTATACAATAGTGATTTGTCAACAGTTAAGGTAAAGGAATTGGTTGAATATTTATGGGATTGTGGAACATTGGGAATATATGATAAGGTTGTAAAATCAGAAAACACTGAATCAGAAAATGAATACAGCCATTGTATCCAATCACTGTATGTAGTTTATGGTGACTTTGGAATTAAAGACATGATTTATATATATGACAATCATTTTCAATTAAATAAATCAAACAGGATTTTAACAGTCAACAGAGAATTGATTAAAGAAATTGAAGGAAAACAAAACTAAGATATAAACGCCACCTGACATGACTTGAAGCATTTCAAATGTGCTTGATTTAACCGGAATAAATAATTAATCAATAGCAGTTGTGCTTTGAAGGTATTGTTACACCAGGTGGTGTTGTAATTGTAAATTATAAGCTAAAAGGGGAAGTTAAAACAGGCACTATAGGAAAATAAGCTAACTTATTAATTTACCGATTAAAAAATGTTATATTTGAATGAGTAATTAATTTTCATTATGAAAGTAAAAAATTATTCTCAAGGCGGATTTTTATTAACTATTATAGCAACGCTTATTCTAATTGTTGACGCTCTTGTAAATAATGAAAGAATTTATATTTCCCAGGTGTTTGCATTTATTGGAATTGTTAAGATAATGGAACGAATTTATAATTTTAACGGGAATAAAAGCAAGTTGCATTAGAATTAGAGCAGATAAAGAGAAGCAGTTGCTAAATACATCTTGTCTTATAATAAAAAAAAGAACACACAGCATGACAGGTAAATAATGAGTGAAACAATTATTTACGAAAAAAAATCAAAACGAAACAAGCGGGCAATTTATAGGGTATAGCGCTTAATGTACGAATGTGCTGCCGCCCTTGCTGTCCTGCTTTCCCAGTAACCTCCGCAAAGATTAGCCGGATGGATGCGAAATGGCATCAGAAATGTTTACATCACCCTGCAACCCCTTCCGCTGAACCAATTTTGCCGGTAAATTCCTGACATTGAAATACCCCCCTTTTGTCAGTAAGAGCCCATTACCCATCTAAAAAAACACCCGATCTCCTGGTTACCCCTTACCAAAGTAAATCCCGGAGCATAATTATTCTGTCTAAAGTATGTCCAGAAATAGTTCAGGGTCTCCTTTTATTCCCGTTATCTTCGTTGTTTTTTCGAAGCTAATTCGCAGAATCGCGAATTTGTATCGAATAAACCACGAATAAACTACGAATAAACTTCGAATTAAAATACTCTTTGAATAAGCTTTGAAGTATTTTTAAGCAGAATAGCGGGAAAAGACAAAATGAGGTTGAGAACTTACTGCAACCCGACAAATGCAAAATTTAAAGTTTAAGTGCTCCGCGGTAAAAACTCCTGAAAGAAAAAATTCCGTAACTTATGCCTTGTACAATCTCAATTGTTCAATCAGATTGTATACTGACGAATTGGATTTATCTGAATGAAAGAAATATGAACAGAAAAGTGATACTTTATATTGCCATGAGTCTCGACGGGTACATAGCAAAACCGGACGGCGATATTGATTTCCTATCGGTGGTGGAAACTCAGGCAACCGATTATGGATATGCTGATTTTTTGAATAACATTGATACGCTTATCTGGGGAAGAAAAACATTTGATAAGGTACTTTCAATGGTCACTGAAGTTCCGCATCAGGATAAGGTAGTTTATGTTATTTCCAAAACCCGTGAGGGAACCCATGCGCATGCTGTTTATCATCCTGATGTGGTTGCGCTTGTCAGGCAACTGAAGCAGGAAAAAGGAAAAGACATTTACTGCGACGGGGGAAGTGAAATTATTGCCGAACTTTTAAAACATTCGCTTGTCGACCGGATAATTGTTTCCATTGTTCCATACCTGTTAGGGGAAGGCATTCCATTATTCAGGGAAGGGATTCCGGAAAGGAAACTGACTTTCAGGCAGAGCATCACCTTTCCCTCGGCACTTGTGCAGTTATGGTATGATGTGGAAGAAAACAAACCGGGTAATTCTTCAGAGGTCTCCCAGATATGAATAAGGGAAAGATTAAAATGAACCCGGTATTTTTTTCCGGTCCGGCTGAATTCAGAAAATGGCTGGAGCAAAACCACGACAAGGAGAATGAATTGCTGGTGGGATTTTATAAAGTAAACAGCGGTAAACTGAACATGACCTGGTCGCAGTCGGTTGATGAGGCGCTCTGCTTTGGCTGGATTGATGGCATACGACGATCGGTTGATAAGGACAGTTACTGCATTCGCTTTACCCCAAGAAGGCCCGGAAGTAACTGGAGCGCTGTCAATTTAAGGAAAGTAAAGGAACTGATGCAGCAGGGATTAATGCAGCCACCAGGAATAGAAATTTTCAACAGGAGAAAAAAACCCAAACCAGGCACTGAAAGTTAAGAAAATGAGTCGTGTAAATTCAGCTGCAGGCTAAAGTAAATTCAGTTGCTGACAAAAGTTCAGCTGCTGAATTAACAAATAATCAGGCTGCAATTGAGCAGGTGAAAACAATTTACCAGCTCAAGGCATGGTCCCTCATGTATCAGGCTTTTACCTTGCTGTACCTGTTCCGGTATTCTACAGGAGTAAGTCCTGTAATTTTTTTAAACGTGGTACGGAAAGCTTTTGTGTCGGTATAGCCCACATCAAACATCACTTCATTTATGAATTTATTGCTGTTCTCAATGCTTCGTTTGGCAGCCTCAATCTTCACCCTGCGGATGTATTCCAGGACCGAATTATTGGTAGCCTGTTTAAAACGGCGTTCAAAACTTCTGCGGCCAATTGCAAGGCTGTCTGCCAGCTCTTCAATGGTTATTCTGCCGTTGATATTTTGCTCAATGTATTCCTGTGCTCTTTTTACCACTTCATCACGGTGTGTTTTCTGTCCGGTAAATATTGAAAACGGCGACTGGCTGTTCCGGTTTATGTCGATTGCAAAATATTTTGATGTGAGCACTGCAGTTTCCCTGTCGGTATACTTCTCAACCAGGTGCAGCAGCAGGTTCCAGTACGAATTGGCGCCACCGCTCGAATAAATCCGGTTTTCTTCTGTTACAATCTTTCCATCCTGTACATCTACTTCCGGAAACATTGTTTTGAACAAATCAATAAAACCCCAGTGAGTGGAGCATTTTTTCCCGTTGAGTAATCCGGTTGAAGCCAGCAGGAATGCTCCCAGGCATAAGGAGGCTACATCTGCCCCCTGGTTGTATTGCTTTACAATCCATGGATTAAAGTTTCTGTTGGTTTCAATGGCATCGTGTAAATTGCCTGCCAGTGCAGGGATGATTATCAGATCGGTGGAATTTATCTCACTAATGAGTTTATCAGCATGGACACAGTACATCCCATGGTTTAGTTTTATTTTCTTTTTCAGGCCCACCAACTCGATAGTGAAAATTTTTTCATTTCCATTTCCATTCAAAAAGCGGTTAACTGTGGCAAAACAATACTGGGGATCGGCTATTGCCTGCAGAACAGAGCTTTCGGGAATTAAAACCGATACATGTTTCATTACTGTCATTTTTTAAGTTGAAAACATTTTTCCCAATTTACTGATTTTCGACTGAAGTACAAACAATTGTTACATCATCCGGTTGCAGAGAAAACGGGTTATTTTTCAATCTATCCTCATTTGAAACGTGTTGGATACGGGGTGTCGCAAATTGCCTCATTATTGTCATTAATGACTACCCTGCTTTTAATCATTCTGCTGTAAATTTGAACCAGGTGAAACACCGCACACATTTTAACACTGTAATTATGGAAACAATGGAAAAGACAAAAATTACTGTAGAGGTAAAAATTAATGCGCCGGTAAATAAAGTATGGAGTTATTTTAATGAACCACGGCACATTATAAGGTGGAACCATGCATCCGGTGACTGGCATACTACTTATGCTGAGAACGATGTTCGTGCAGAGGGGAGGTTCAATTACAGGATGGAAGCCAAAGATGGCAGTGCAGGCTTCAATTTTACAGGTACTTACAACAAGGTTGAGCCTCATCTTGAAATAAATTATACGATGGATGACAACCGGAAGGTACAGGTAAGATTCGAACGGGTGAATGGTGTCACACATGTGATTGAGACTTTTGAAGCAGAGCAGGCTAACAGCGTTGAATTGCAGAGAGAAGGATGGCAGTCAATTCTGAATAATTTTAAAAGTTATGTGGAAGAGCCGGAACGTTTCAAAAATATGCATGTAGAAATACTTATTGATGCAGACGTTGAAAAGGTTTACCGCACAATGCTCGACCGGCAGACCTATTCAGAATGGACAGCTCCCTTTAATCCGGCTTCACGGTATGAAGGCTCATGGGAAAAAGGTTCCCGTATCCGGTTTATTGGTGAAGACCAGGAGGGTAACCAGGGGGGTATGGTAAGCCGTATACGTGAAAACATTCCCAACAGGTTTGTAAGCATTGAGCACCTGGGGGTGCTTCAGGGTGATAAGGAGGTAACTTCAGGACCGGAGGTTGAAAAATGGGCTGGTGGTCTTGAGAATTATACATTTGAAGAGCGGGACAGCAAGACCCTGGTATTGGTAGATGTGGATGTAACCGATGAATATGCAGGCTATTTTGATGAAACATGGCCCATTGCCTTGAATAAGCTTAAGGAACTGTGTGAAAACAGGTGATTTGAAATTGCCTGCAACAGCAGGCTCTGTTTTTTAATGATTGACCCAACACAAATCTGAATAGATTAATAACAATTTGCTTTAAATTATCATTTTATGGCAACAGTTAGCACATACCTCAATTTTGAACGTGAAACCGAAGAAGCTTTCAACTTTTATAAATCGGTTTTTGGAGGTGAATTTATGGGGGAAATCATGCGGTTCGGCGACATGCCTCCCAACGAAAATTCGCAACCCATAGCCGATGATGTTAAGAACCTTGTCATGCACATGGCATTGCCCATTCTCGGAGGACACTTGCTCATGGGGTCCGATGCACCTGAGGGTTTTGGCTTCAGGGTGAATCCCGGAAACAATGTTTATGTGATGCTTTCGCCCGATACAAAAGAGGAAACCACCCGTCTTTTCAGGGTGCTGTCGGAAGATGGAACAGTGGAGATGGACCTGCAGGATACGTTTTGGGATGCCTATTACGGCAGTTGCAAGGACAAGTTCGGAGTACAATGGATGTTTAATTTCCAGTATTCAAACCCGGAACATGGGAATCAGTAAACAAAAAGCACACGGCTAAGATGTTTGATATAAGGGATACCTTTAGCAGTTTTTCAGTCGATGATGTAGACAGGGCTGAGAAATTTTATTCAGAAGTAACCGGCCTCAAAACGGAAAGGAACAGCATGGGTCTCCGTTTGCATCTTCCCGGAGGAGGAAGGATTTTCCTGTATCCAAAGCAGGATCACCAGCCTGCATCATTTACCGTACTGAATTTTGTGGTCAGTGACCTTAATGAGGCAATGAAACAGTTAAAAAACAGGGGTGTTGAATTTGAATACTACCCCAGACTGACAGATGAAGATAAAATTATGCATGGGATAGCTCTGAACAGGGGGCCTGACATTGCGTGGTTTAAAGATCCTGCAGGGAACATTATATCGGTACTGCAGGAGGCAGGGTGAGTAGCATAACTTCTGAAGCAGTTACTGATATTCAAAAGCATTAATTATGGCTCAACCATTCAACACCTATATTGTCCTTCTTCGGGGGGTGATGCCAACGGGAAAAAATAAAGTTCCCATGGCAAGGTTGCGGGGAATATTGGTGGAGGCGGGATACATGAATGTACGCACCTACATCCAGAGCGGGAATGCCCTGGTGGATACCCAGCTTTCGGCACAGCAGGTGGAGGAACATGTACATAGGTTGATTAAAGAGCAGATTGGAGCCGATTTAACTGTAATTGTCCGGACAAGGGAACAGTTACAGAAAGTGCTGGATGAGAATCCTTTTACGAATGGGTACGATTTGTCGCGCGTGTTTTTTGTGCAATTTGCTAAACTACCGCCGCAGATAAAAGCTGAGGAATTGATGGCACAGGATTTTGGTGAAGAAAAACTGGTTGTTACCGAAACGGCAGGCTATATGTATATTCCCGGCAATGCAGCCCGGTCAAAACTATCCAATGCAATGCTTGAGAAAAAACTTGGTGTGTCAGCCACTACCCGTAACTTCAATACCTTGAAAAAAGTGGTTGAATTGGGCAGAATTGAATTGTAGACAGCATTCGTCAACGTTGCTGTATTTTTCCAATGTATTTTCAATTTCATTGACATTTTTAATTTGGAAGGAAACAGTATCAGCAATTATTAATAAATGAAAAATACCATCATGGAAAAACAGATAACTCCCTGCCTGTGGTTTGATAATCAGGCAGAAGAAGCAGCAAGGTTTTATTGTTCCGTCTTTAGGGATTCAGGAATTGACCGGATTTCTTATTACGGCAAAGAAGGTTATGAAATACACGGGCAGAATGAAGGAACTGTTCTTTTTGTTGAATTTCATATAAACGGGCAGCCATTTACTGCTCTGAATGGCGGACCGGTATTCAGATTCAATGAGGCTGTTTCCTTTCAGGTGTATTGTGAAACACAGGAGGAAATTGATTCATACTGGGAGAAGCTCTCTGCAGTTCCTGAGGCTGAGCAGTGCGGGTGGCTGAAGGATAAATACGGAGTATCATGGCAAATTATTCCTGCTGCACTGACGCAATTGTTGAACGATCCTGAACGTTCAGAAAGAGTTACCAAAGCTTACCTTCAAATGAAAAAATTCGATATATCAGCTCTTTTAAATGCCTGAAGAATAAAAATGCTTTTCAAAAGCCGCCGCCCCCGGTTACTTTGTTGAAGCCAGGCAAGTTAACAGCAGTACCCCTACCCGGGAGGTACAATTCCATGTCGTGCATTCAAATACAACCATCGGTTCTGCCTTTAAAGAATTATTGCCTGCGGAACGGAATCACTATCTCTGCAAACCTTTAACCGGGGGTATACAGTTGCTTTAGAAAATCCTTAAGTGAAACAGGTTCCCGGCCCAGGATCTTGTCCAGATCGGTGCGGTCGGTTTCAAATTCACCGGTTTTAATTGCTTCACCAAAGGCAACACCCATTTCAATGCTTTCCTGTGGTACACCTGCTTTTGTTAATTCCTCAGTGTAAACTTCTTGTGGCGGGTTGTGGTATTTTACCTGCCGGCCTGCAATGTCCGACAGTATAACAGCTGCATCGTGCATGGAATAATAGTGGGTGTTGGCAAATACATAGTCGCGGTTCCCGTGTTCTTCGCCGGTTAATACTGCTGCTGTTGCTTCAGCCATGTCCCTGCGGGTGGCAAAAGGTACTTTACCATTACCGGCCGGGAAAAATATTCCGGTTTCGAGGACATCTTCACCAAAAAACATGGGCAGTGCATCAGCATACAGGGTATTCCTTATAATGGTCCACACCAATCCGCTTTCCTTAAGGTATCTGTCGGTTTCAATATGCGACTGTGCCAATATGCCCAACGGAGAACCGTCTTCCTTTTTCCGGTCGAAGCTTGTATAAATAACATGTTTAACGCCCGCCTGCTTAGCTGCATCGATGGCATTTTTATGCTGCTGTAACCGCTTTGCAACATCATTACCCGATATCAGCAGCATTTTATCAATTTCTTTAAATGCACTCAAGAGTGTTTCTTTATTGTTGTAGTCGCCGGTTCTTACATCCACCCCTTTACCTGTTAATTTATCCGCCTTGCCTTTATCGCGTACCAGTACTGCTGTTTCTTTCGCCGGCAATTTTTCCAACAGGAAATCAATGACTGTGCCCCCAAGATGACCTGTTGCTCCTGTAATTAATATCATAGTATGAATTTTTGAATTTAACTGCGTTTTAGATTCTAACACATGATAATTCAATTATGTTTCTAAATTCTGGAAACTATTATGGTAAGGTTTGTCGTTTTGATACCACCGGGAGATTAGCAAAGGCTTTCAGTAAAGTTTTCCGGCTAAAGGAAGTACATGTAACTGTTAATGAACTTTTTACCGGTGGTTATACAACACGAAACTATGGCAATAATTCAATTTCCTGGATACAAATAGAAATGAACCGTTGACTTTACCTTATAATACTCCCCAAAATTAGAACCACTGGTTAAGTTGAAAAAAACAATTATTTTTAACCAGTGATTTATGAAAAAGTCAAGAAGAAAATTTTCAGCA
>JAWLGR010000062.1:0-15299 GCA_041684965.1 Mariniphaga sp. | reverse complement strand
TTTTCTTAGTTTTGTATGCTTAATTTTAATCGCGAAATGTTTTAGGTAATGACTCAAAACGCTTACATAAAGGAGATTGTCAGATATGGTCTGGAAAACAATCAGGAGAATCTTTTGGCAGTTCTTAATCAGTTAATTGAGCATTCGCGGAAATCGAAGCGGATAAATTTTGCCCTTCAATTGCAATCAATCCCTAAAGAAGGATTGAAACATCAGCAAACAAAGGGGCTGGCAAAAGTTGGTTCACAAAAATTTCTCTTAAAAGAAGAAGAACGAATTATTGATGAACTGGTAATTGAAAAGCTGACCTCTGATTATATCCTTGAAAATCTGATAAGCAATAAAATAGTCCGCGAAGAATTAAACTATTTTTAAAGGAGCATCATAGCACCACAACAGTAATCTCCAGCAAATCTGGGAACGGTTTTTCAACCGGTAAAAGGCATCTTTACCTGCTTCAATTTGAAATCTTACAAATCCATTGAGCATCGAGTTTACTGTTGATGCGCCAATAAATGGCATGGATAGTAATACGGTCATTATCCATTGAAAACTGTAGCCTTTTTGCTTTACCTCAGATACCGCTTTGCTTAATTGTGAAAAAGAAAATAATTTCAATGAACTTGCTATAAATTCCGGTTCAACCCAACTATGTGTAAAACCGTTTTTTAATTCCCAAATGTTTTTAATATCTTTACTCTGCAGCATGTTTTTTGTTTTTTGTTTCAACCCTAATTTATTAAAAATTAAAGAATTAACTTAAGAAACATGCTGTTTTTTTCAACATTAAATTGTTAATTATCAACTATACTGCTTTGTGCGAAACTTTAGTATTATACTTTTACTCAACATTATTTTTTTGAAAGAATGATACCTCATTATTGATTATCAATTACATGGTATTGTTCTTTCTTTTCAACAATCGACTTTTGACAACTTCTTTATTTTTAATCCATTCTCTCAGAAACCAGTAGATATTTCCATCCTCACAGCCTGATACTATATCGGGGCTTCCATTTTGATCCACATCAAACACAACGGGAGAATCAGTATGCCCCTGGAGACGTATTTCATTTTTTTGAATGAGTTCCCCTTTCCACCTGAATACAGATTTGTTGTTTTCCGTTCTCAAACATTCGAGATAAACAAAATTACACCCGTTATCAAGGTTGTTTTTGCCATACCTGTCTCCGCCATTTCGAATGATGTCCAAATCTCCGTCACCATCCCAGTCGGCCAAAGAAAATTTAATCCTGCCGTTACGCCCCGGATTTTCGTGCGTGCAGAAAACCAATGGCTCATTATTTTCATCCACAAAAGGATAAGTTGCCGGCTTTAGTCCAAGACTGCCATTAGTCCTGCGAAACCGGGGATAGCAAGCCAAAATGCCTTTTTCGTCGATAGTTATATAATCCGGTAATTCATCTCCGTTCCAGTCCATTACAACAGGTTTGCACCTCCACTGGGTTATTAACTCATTTTGTCCGGGTTCATATCGCATCCCTTTTGGATAAACAGGTTCTGTTTCGCCCCAGTCAACCGTCAGTTTCTTTGCAGGTGCCAATGCAGGAATTTGGGCAGAACCGGTATTTTCAAAAAATAAATTCTGCCCTGTTACACAACCAGCCACAATATCCATATCTCCATCCATATCCCAATCGATTGCCTCCGGACACAGATAACCCCATCGGGCTTCTCCAGGGCCTTGAACCGATCCAAGTTCTCCAGCCTGAATTCGAATCACTTTTCCCAAAGCTTCCAATCTTTTAACAGGTTTAAATTCTCCTCTGTCATTCTCATATAACTCAAGGAATCCGGCGGCTGTTCCAACAATTATGTCTATGTCTCCGTCATTATCCCAGTCACAAAGACTGGGAACACTAGCACATCCACTTTTTACATTGGGATTTTTTTGCAGAATATGTTTTTCTTCCAGTAAAGTTCCAGATGAATTTTCTACAAACGTAATATGCCCGCTTTCCTGTCCAATCAGCAAATCGGGATCATTATCACCATCCCAGTCGCATACAAATGGGCGAATAAAAATATCTTCCAACCATTCTGTTCCCCCAACCGATAAGCGGGAAGTATCATTCGTTTTACCATTGATCCATTCAAGGTGCCATCTGGATCTGATAAATTCATCTACAATTTCGTCTCCATTCCAGTCGTATTCCCCGGCCAACAACCAATCCGGGTTTTCGGATATGAGCGCCTCAGAAAATTTTATTTTGGTTTTTGAGGATTGGTTTATCAAAAGTTCACCCTCACACCAGATATCCGGCAACCCGTCACCGTTTGAATCGCCAACATAAACATCCCCTTCTTTATTAGATAATTTGGTGCCGCTGTCTAACAACCCATTTACTGAAGTTCCGATGTTTTCATAAAAATAGAGCCCGGCAAATGTTCCAACAGCATTTCCTCCCCGTCCAAAATTAGCGACAATGTCGATGTCACCATCGCCATCAAAGTCAGCTCCATTAATCCTTCCCCAGGCTCCTCCTCCAAATCGGCCAACAATTTCAGAATTTCCCATTTTCAATATTCCAAATCCTTCTGAAAAATCCTGACCAAGCCATTGTTCAGTTGTTGAAGAACAGGAAAACAAAATAGAAAGCAAGACAATTGAAACATCATTTTTCATAGCAGAACAGAAGGCTTTTTTCCCCGGACAATAGTTTTTCATTCGAATAAAATTACAGTTAAATCATTTTTGGATTTTCCATTAATGCATAGGTTATAATATGGCAAACAAACATATGAATATCTTCAACATGGCCATAATGAAGAGAATCTATAACCACCGATTGTTTTGCTAAATCGTATAATATCCCTTGTTTCCCTCCAACAAGTGCAATCGTATGTACATTGTTTTTATTGGCCCATTCCAGTGCCTTAACTAAATTGGGTGAGTTTCCGCTTACACTCAAAGTAAAAACAAGATCGCCTGGATTGGCTAAGTTGGCAAGCTGCTTTGAAAAAACATCATCATAGGCATAGTCATTACTAATGGCAGTCATTAAGCTAACATTTTCGTTTAGGGATAAAGCTCTTATTTTTTTCTTTGAGGAATCGCTAACTCCCTTGGCAAAATCGGTTACAAAATGTGAAGCATTTGATGCGCTTCCTCCATTTCCGAAAACAAAAATCTGTTTTTCTTCTTTACACGATTTTATGAAAGTGGATAAAATAGGTAAAATAATATCTGGTGAGATTGATTTTAATGCCCGATAGTATTCATTTAGATAGTTATTCAACCATTTTTCTATTTGATTTTCCATTTCGTATTTTTTATTAGTTTAATTAAAATTTGTATTTGCAAGTAAAACTGCACCCAATGGGACAACATCTTCCTTAAAATAAGCAATTTTAATTTCAGGAAGTTCATTTTTTAATGATGGCATAAGGAATTGAGGTAATTTTTTAATTATGGAATTTGTTAAATATTCACCAATAAGTGATAGGCCACCGCCAAAGATTATTATGTTTGGATTAAGAATGTGTATCACATGAGATAATCCATAAGCAAGGTTATCAATTAAATCATCAAATATTTTATGTGCATTAACATCACCTTTGTTTATTGCTTCTAACAAACATTTTGAAGGATCAGTTCTTTTCTGTTGTACAATTTTTGATAAAATTTTTTCTGGTTCATTTAGAATGTATTCGGTTAGTTTTTTATTTAAAGCCCAACCGGAACAACTCGATTCAATGGTTTCTCCTGTTTTATTAATTCGAATATGACCAAACTCCGATTCACAATGGGATTTACCATGGTAAACAGAACCATTAATTATAAAACCTCCACCAACCCCACTGCCGAGTGTAATATAAAAAACCCGGTTGTAATTTTTTCCACATCCTAATCTGGCTTCTGCAAGGGCGGCTGCGTTAGCATCATTATCAACAAAAACCGGAATATTGAATAGATTGTTAAGCCAGGTTTTGATATTAAAATTGTTCCATCCTTTTACCTGAAATGATGTAATAATTTTGCCGGTCTTTATATCTATTGGTCCGCCAAAACCAATTCCTATTGATTCGATATCATGAATAGAAGTTAGTATAGAAATTGTTTTCTTAATTTTTTCCTGAAGAATGATTGCTTCCTTTGTCTCACCAACCGTATCAACAACTTTGTCGAGTACATTTAATTGATCATCAGTTACAATTGCCTGAAACTTTGTACCTCCAATTTCGATTCCTATTCGTTTTCTCTGCATATTTTTTTAATTTTAAGTATAAGATGTAGATTATTTACTGTATCACCAGAAAACGCTGTAAAGTACCGCAAGTATGGCGAATATAACTACTGACCCGATGTTAAAAGTAGTACAAGTATGAAATAACTTATTATCAATATCAATAGCCCTGGATTTGTTTTTACCCGATTCAAATAAACTTATGGAGATAATGACGAGCCCAAGGATTATAAATACCACAACCCAACGGTTCATAAAAGGTAATCCGGGCAAAAGCAACTTAAAACCAAGTGACAGTGGGATTACTAAAATTGCTGCCCAAATAACAGAATTAGGCGTTGCTTTTTTCCAGAACAGACCGAATATAAAGATGGCAAAAATTGCTGGAGTTGTAAATCCCGTGTATTCCTGTATGTATTGAAATACCTGGTCCAAATTTCCCAACAAAGGTTTTGCGATGAGTACGGCAATAATAATGGCTATAAATCCTGAAATTCGTCCGGTTTTTACAATTTGGTGGTCCGAAACTTTCGGGTTGATAAAAGCTTTGTAAATATCCATGGAGAAAATGGTGGATGTGCTGTTTATCATGGAACTTAAAGATGAAACGATGGCTGCAACTAATGCTGCAACCGCAACACCCCGAAATCCACCAGGTACGAAATTATGCAGCAACCACGGGTATGCTTCGTCTGATTTTACAAGGTCGGCATTTAAGCTGTAAGCTACAATTCCAGGAATAACTACAATGAATGGTAATAACACTTTTAGATAACCAGCAAACAAAAGGCCTTTCTGTGCTTCTGCCAGATTTTTTGCAGCAATGGCTTTTTGTGTAATGTACTGATTGCAACCCCAATAGGCAAAATGACCAATCCAAAGACCACCTATTAATACACTTAATCCCGGAAGGTCCATCCAAGCATCTTTCACACCTCCACTACCATCAGGTATCATAAGTTGTTCTTTTCTGATAATCATGTGAAACTTTTCAGGAACATCTTCGATGAGGATGGAAAGACCATTGATTACCCCTTTTCCTTCCGATAAATGATTTAAGGCAAGAACGGTTGTTAGTATTCCACCACCTATTAAAAAAACAACCTGAATAACATCAGTCCATGCGACGGCTTTTAATCCTCCATAAATGGAATAAAGTGCTGAAAAAGATGCAAGTATGATGATTCCATAAATCAAATCAATTTTAAAAACAGTTTGTAAAAAAAGGGCACCCAGGTATAGTACTGAAGTAAGATATATAAAGATGTATAGCAGTAACCAGAAAACGGCTAACACAGTTCTTACTCTTTTATCAAAACGTAGTTCAAGAAACTGTGGCATGGTGTAAATATTGTTTTTTAAAAATATAGGAAGGAAATATTTTGCAACAACAATCAGTACAACTGCAGCTGTCCATTCGTAGCTGGCCATTGCAAGGCCAATAGCATATCCAGAACCTGACATCCCGATGAATTGCTCTGCAGAAATATTTGCAGCTATCAGTGAAGCTCCTACAGCCCACCATGGAAGTGACTTATCTGCCAGAAAATAATCTTTGGCTGTTTTTTTTGTACCTTTTTTTGTTCTCGACACTAACAGTGCTACACCAACAACAATCAAGGCATATCCAATAAAAACAATGGTGTCTACCGACGAAAAATTCATAGTTTAGTTATCCAATAATTTATTAACAAATTAATTCCGCCAACGGATTTGAAATATTAAACTCCTATTAATTGGCTTTTCTACTTTGTTTTTGTACAAAAATGTAAATCCCTAAGACATATAACATGCAAATACCTAATGTAAAGATACTTACAGCAGGACCAAAAAGTGTGATTACAAAACCCATTAGAAGGGGGATTACGGCACCACCAGATACAGCCATTATCAATAAACCTGAAATTTCATTGGCATGTTCAGGCATTTTGTTTAAAGCCAATGAGAAAATTACAGGAAACATGCTACCCATTCCTAACCCGGTCAAAAATATTGCTATAAATGCAACCATGCTTACTGGTGCTAAAAAGATACCGAATATTCCCAATAATGCGAGTAGAACAATTAATAATAAAAACCGATTTATTGAAAACCAGCTCAATACGACACCGCCAATTAAACGTGATATAGTTTCTCCTGCATAGAACACACTTATTCCTATAACCGCTTTTTCAAGAGTTATGTCATATCTTTCGACAAGAATATTTGCAATGTTTGTGTTCATAGCTACTTCGGCACCAACAATTAAAAATATTGCCAGTGCCATTAATGCGATAAACCGGTTGCGAAGCAATCCAAAACAAGAAGAAAATGTGGCTGGTTTACGTTCTGGTTTTGATTCTTTTATAGGAGTTGCAGAAAGCCAGATTGCTGAAAAAATTGATGTAATACCGTAAATTAATAGCACAAGCATCCAGTTGTTAAATGAAGTTGCAAAAAAGGCAGCAATGATGGGGCCTAAAAATGAAATAATTGCTTTTATGAACTGTGAAATACTCATGTTGCTGGCAAGCTTTTCTGGTGAAGAAACATCTTGCAGCAATGGATTGGCAGCTACCTGAATTATTGTATTTCCAATGCCAAGTAATATGAAAGAAGCGAACATCATTCCGAAAGAATAATTAGTAAACGGCAAAAACAAACCTGCAGCTTGAATAATTATTCCGGTATTTAGCATATTTCGCTTTCCAAACCTATCCTGGATAATTCCTGCAGGAACAGAAAGTACAAAAAACCAGAGTAGTACCGACATGGGTAGAAACTGTACGATAAAATTAGTGAGTTCAAAGTCCCGTTTTATGTAACCGGTTGCTACACCGATTATATCAACGAATCCCATTACGATAAAGGAAAGTAATACAGGAAATATATGATATTTAGCCTTCATGAGATTTAATTAGTTTATGGTCTCTTATGTATAATTTTTTCCAGCTTTTAATAAATTTAAATAGCAGAACTATTTTGTCATAGAAGGAGGTGCAACTTCGGCTCCACTCCCCCAGGTTATCTCAGGAGTTGGTCCCATCTCAAAGACCAGCGTAGCTCCATTTTTTACTTCATTGTGGCTGAACCACGGACGGTTAAGAGTTTTTCCATTTAGAGTTGCAGACTGAATGTATTTATTTTCAGGTGAATTGCCTCTGGTTTCAATAACCAGTTTTTCTGCATCATAGTAATTATTATCCAAATGCAAAATTACCCTTTCGAAAATCGGACTACCTATTACATAAACATTCTGTCCGGGTGCTACGGGATAAAACCCCATCGCACTCAAAACATACCAGGCTGACATTTGTCCCATATCTTCATTTCCACACAAACCATCGGGGCCGTCGTGGTATAATTCGTCCATTACTTTTCGGGCTAAGTTTTGTGTTTTCCACGGCATCCCTGCATAATTAAATAAATAGAGTGTATGGTGGCTGGGTTCATTTCCGTGGGCATATTGACCGATTAATCCGGTAACATCTGAAACAGTTTCCTGAACCTCGGAACTAATAGTAAACAGAGAGTCCAGTTTAGCCAAAAATTTATTTTTGCCGCCTAACAAATCTATCAATCCCTGCACATCGTGCGGAACGAACCAGGTATATTGCCAGGCGTTGGCTTCTGTATAATGCCGGTCATTTCCGTGTCCAACAAATGTTGGATTGAAAGGTGACAACCAATTTCCTTTATCATCTTTTGGACGTGCAAAACCAGTTGAAGTATCAATTATGTTCCGATAAGAAGCTGCTCTTTTCAGGAAGTATTCATAATCTTCCAACTTTCCCAGTTCTTTTGCAAACTGAGCCAAACACCAGTCGTTGTATGCATATTCCAATGTTCGGGAAACTGATTCCCTTAATTTATTGTAAGGAATATAACCAAATTCCTTGTAATATTTAAGACCGACCCTGCCTCGGGAAGGATGGTCTGATGGTGGAGTTTCCATTGCATTCTTTCTGACTGCCTCGTAAGCTTTTTCTGTATCAAAATCACCAATTTCTTTTTTGAAAGCATCCAATATAGCAGCCACCGGGTGGTCTCCAATCATATCATTGGTGTAACTGTTTCCAAACTGTTGCGGTGTAGGCAGCCAGCCCCCCTGTTCGTATTGCGCCAGCATGGTGTGGATTGAATTTAAACTCCTTTCCGGATCTATAAGGGTTAGCAGTGGCATTTGAGCCCGGTAGGTATCCCACAGAGAGAAGTCGCTTAAATAAGTAAAATCATTTGCGGTATAAACCTTTTTATTAATTCCTGTATATTTTCCATCCACATCGCTGTATGTGGCTGGAAACAGCAACGAATGGTAAAGCGCAGTGTAAAATATGGTCAATTTTTGCTTGTTAACTTCAGACGTGGTTTCGTCAGGCAATTGTACCTCAATTTTGGAAAGTACCGTGTTCCATTTATTTGCAGCATTATTTTTCATTTCATCAAAATTCCAGCCCGGAATTTCCGTTTCCAGGTTCAGACGGGCTTGTGCAATACTTGTATAGGAAATACCCACCTTAACCTCAATGGTTTCATTTTCTGAAGTTTCGTAATTTACAAAAGCCCCGATATATTTCCCCGCAGCCTCTTCTGAATTTTCCATTATGGCATCATCCGTCCATGTTCCGGAAGATTTGAACGGTTTGCTGAATTTTGCATAAAAATAAACGTCTTTATGCTTTACAAAACCATGTGATTTTCGGTGCCCTGCAATTTCGGTATCGCTCAAAATTTTCACCTCGCTTCCCACGCGGTAATTTTCGCGGATGCCATGGCCTGCATCAAGGATAATATGTGCCTCTTCAGATATAGGGAAAGTATAACGATGATAACCAGCTCTGTCCGAAACAGTAAGTTCTGCTTTTATTCCATAATCTTTCAGATTTACGGAATAAAAACCCGGAGTTGCCGTTTCTTCTCTATGAGAAAACTTCGAGCGATATCCCTCTTCGGGATTTTCTTTACTTCCGGGCGTTACTTTCAGCTCACCGGTAGTCGGTATTAACAGTACATCACCCCAATCGCCGGCTCCCATTCCGCTGCGATGCAAATGACTAAACCCCAATAGTGAACTATCACTGTAATGATAACCTGAACTCCAGTCCCAACCTTCAGTTCCGGTATCGGGACTCAACTGAACCATTCCCCCGGGAAGAGCTGCCCCGGGGAAAGTGTGGCCATGATAATCGGTACCAACAAAAGGGTTAACAAAGTCAATATAATTAATGAATTCAACGTTGTTAGTACCTGTGTTCTCTGTTTTTACTTTACAATTAATGCCAATCAGTACTGGAAAACACAGAATTATGAAAAACTTGATTGTTTTAATCATTTTGATTTGTTTTAATGTTGTATTATACTACTTCTTCTAGAAGATTTACTTCAAAAATTTTTCCTGTACTAAGGTTTAACCTTAGAGATTTTATTTCACAGGGACGGAAATCGCCCTTCCATTCATAATCGACAAAACTTAGGTTTAAAACGGCTGTGGTTTGTTTTCCTGAAGTTTCAACACATCGTATGATTAAGTCATTGTTGTCTTCAGCTTGTTTTATCGCCGAGATGACTATATTTGCTTTATCAACCGAAAGGAAAGAATTGGATTTAGGGAACCTACCTTCATGAATTCCCTGGTAGATACAAAACGATGGAGCCATGAATTCTTCAGCAATCCGGGAAATGTTGTTTTCTTTCCAGGTTCCTTTGTGAGGTATCAGTTGCATATTGAATTTATGTTTACCCTGATCCATCCAGACATATTCCTCTTCCATATCTAGTTTCCAGGGATCATGATGAGCATATACAGCAGACCGGATTACTGATATTCTCATGTCGTTTTTAAGAATATTATATCCGTATTTTGCATCGTTTATGACAGTAAGGCCGTAAACGGCACCATTTTGTTTTCCACTAATATCAATCCAACGTTGCCCCGGGTCTTCTTCTCCATTTGTTGCCCTTTCAATATAACCGTATGGTACCTCATAAGTTGCTGTAGGAGATTCTATATTAACCGGGAAAGAAAACTTCAGCATTTTAAGTTTTTCGTACCAGTCAAGAGAAACCTCTGCTCTCAGTTCCTTTTTGCCCGAAACAAGGGACCAGTCAATGGTTAAAGAGGAATCACCGAAAGCACTTATTGCCCGAACTGTTGCACGGAGTGGGCCGTTTTCCAGGATTTTCATTTTGGCGTTTTTGAATACACCAACTTCATTCGAAAAAGTTTTAATATCGTGACTCCATGTATCACTTTTATCGTCAATTACAATTGCATTACAACCAGTTTCTCCATTCGCAAAAACTTCTTGTCCAGTTTCTTTATCCAAAATTCCAATGGTTCCGGATTCTGAAAAACGGACCCGCAGAAATTCATTTTCTAATAAGTTGTTTTCAGCTCTTGCTGGATTTAAAACTGCTGGTGAATTTCCTTTCTTTAGCCTTATCTGGCGGTATCCCATCGGAGGAATTTTTACCCTTGCAACCAGATTTTTATTGCGATTTCCTGTTTGGGTTACGCCGGTTCCCCATTGATGTAAAAGTGCGTTTCCGTTTTCGTCTTCAACGCTTGAGGATTGTTGGTTTGGATTCCAGGGTAAAGGATATTCAATTACACTATTAACTTCCCATACATGTGGATTAAAGACAACTAAATACTGAGAATCCGGATCTTCAGCAGGTATTTGCCATTCCAATTTCTGAAGTGCAAGATAGGCTGAGTTATCGGCAATTTCAAAAGCATAGCCATATCCATTGCGCGCTTTTTCCGAATGTTCAGGGACTGAGGTTCCTGCCAGACTATCGTGAAACTGGAGAAATAAAATTCGTTCCCATGCAGAAGTAAATTCTTTTTTTGGATAGTTGGCACCCCAGACTACAGACCCAATAGCGGTAATCTTTTCTGAAGTCATTAGAGCGTTTTCAGATTTTCGATTTCCTTTTTTTATCTCTGCTTCTGCGGTATAACAACCAACTGCATGGTGCTGTAGGTCATCTTTAACAACTGGTAGCTCTAAAGTTTTATCTTTCCTGATTTCTTCGAAATAACGATCAAGCGTGCTGAAGAAGATTTTTGGTGCACCTGGTTCGTTTTTCAATTCTTCAATCGATTGAATATTTATTTTTGTCGGGCCGCCTCCATGATCACCGACTCCGTAGAAAGCCATAAAACTGTTTGCCGGTTGTTTCTGGAATCTCTCCAGAATTTGTTCCACACGATTTCTTACCGAACGAGATTCGTTATAACTTATAGGAATACGATAGGTTAAAACCTGCGTGCCGTCTAACCCTTCCCACCAAAAAATATCTGCAGGAATTGTTTTTTCATGAGGACCTGGACGCATGAAGGCATAACTTTCTATGCCTTGTAATTTTAGTATTTGAGGTAATGTGCCAGTATGCCCAAAAGAATCCGGGTTAAATCCAATCTTAGCTCTACACCCCAGTAACCGTTCGAAGGTTAGCTGTCCGTATAATCCTTGTCTTACCATGGCTTCTCCATTTGGAATATTTACATCAGGTTCTATCCACCAGCCACCAACAATATTCCAGCGACCTTCTTCGACCCGGGTACGAATTTCATTTAACATTTCCGGATCATTTTCAGAAACCCATTGAAAAAACTGTGGAGAACTGGAAACAAATGTAAAATCAGGATTTTCTTTCATTCGGTCAAGAACTGACCGAAAGGTGCTGTGAACAACAGAAACACCTTCATTCCATGGCCAAAGCCATACTGGGTCGATGTGTCCATGTCCAATCATATGGATTTTGTACTCTTTTGCGTTGGGTGACCATTTGTTGTCACTATTTGTAAACAAACTGGACATCGGCATTAAAAATGTACCAGAAGCTGCTGCTGATGTATTATTTATGAAACTTCTCCGTGAAACTAAGTTCATGAGTATTAATTTTTATAATTTTTCACCAAATGACCATCCGGTTCGGACAGGCTCTTTTAAATAGCTATTTAAATCAGGTTGGTTAATAACTTTCATATTAGCAGAATCATATTTTATTAATGTTTTAAAACGCTGGGAAAGTACACCAACTAATATCATTTCAGTTAAATCTGCTGCATAATTGAAGTTTGAGCCGGGTAATCTACCTTTTTTAATACATTCAATCCACTCCTTTTGGGGTTGTTCTTCATCCACTCTTGGAATAGTTTTTTCCGGTGCATTTTTTAGAAATTCATTCCATTCGGCATCAGAAACCATAAGATGTGGATTATTTGGCCGACCTCCTGTAATCAGTGATTTTTTTTCACCAACCATTATCATTCCACTTTCAGGTAATTTACTTATTTTCCATTCGGGCCTTATTTGTGGCTGCATACCCCCTTCGTACCATTCTAATTTTACAGAGTCTTTATTGCCTCTTGCTCCAAAGTGGAAAGTGACTTTTGAAGAATCTGAAATGAAACTACTATCTGGGCCAGGATGAGATGTAATCGTTTCTACCGTATGCGGCATACCGAGGTCGAGCGCCCAAAATGGTCCATCAAGAGTGTGACATGCCCAATCGCCTAACATTCCATTTCCAAAGTCATAAAATCCCCTCCATGATTTAGGAACATAAACTTCGTTGTAAGGGCGTTCGACGGCTGGTCCTAACCACAAATTCCAATCTAATTCTGCAGGTATCGGTTGAACGGATGGTGGAAATTTTTCGGGCCTGGTCCAATAGCCACCTTTTTTAAAATCAAATGGACCAAACCAGGCATATACCTCCTTTACTTGGCCGAGTATCCCTGCATCATACCATTCCTTTATTAATCGTATGCCATTTGTTGTATGTCCCTGGTTGCCCATTTGAGATACAATTCCATAGTGAGCAGCAGCTTTTTTTAGGGTTCGAAGTTGCCAGATATTGTGGGCTAGAGGTTTTTCAACATAAACATGCTTTCCCAACTCCATAGCAGCCATTGCTGCTGGGAAATGGGTATGATCTGGCGTGGAAATTATCACAGCATCAATATTATTCCCCATTTTATCAAACATCACCCTAAAATCTTTAAATCTACTTGCATGAGGAATTGCTTTGTATCCTTCAGCAGCTCTTATGTCGTCTACATCACACATAGCAACGATATTTTCTCCAACGACTTTTTCCCAATTTGCCTTACCTCGCCCGCCCACACCAATAATAGCAATGTTTAGTTTATTGCTGGGGGAACAACTTAACAGATTGGGAATAAAAACAATTCCTGAAGTTACAGCAGATGTTGATTTTAAAAATACTCTACGCGATATAGTTTTCATATTAATTTATATTGAAAAATTAATGACTTTTACGAAATCATTGAACTAAAAAATTACGACTAAAATATTTTTCTTTCTCTCTAAAACACAAATGAATTTTGTTAAACATATATTTCAAATTTCATTTCATTAGTTAACTTCATAAAAATGATTACTTGTCTATATTTAATCCAAAAATCATATTTTTGGATTCCAGTCAAATATTTTTGGAATTTGTATGATTTTGAATCATTTAATTTCCATCACATTTTTTTCATTCATGAAGGCATACCAGGTAAGCTCCAACCATCACGATAATTATGTTTAATCAACTCTGATGCAAATTCTTTGGCAGGAACAGATATTTCTCTGCTAAGTCTAACGGTTTCATTATCAGAAATATTTGTGAAAGTCATATTTGTTCCATCCCAATGAAGTACCTTATTTAGTGATTGAAGACGGGTTGCTAAAACACCCATAACTACCATTTCGTTGAATGGTCCTGCCTCACTGAAGTCAGATGCACAAGGAATACGATTTTCAGGATTTTCTTTACAAGCACGTATCCAGTCTTCTTCATGTGTGGTTTCCACACGACGAAGAGTTTTTGGAACATTGGGAATTCTTCCCGATAGAAGAATAGGATCAGTGCCGTATTCCCCGCAAACCAAAATATCCTTTGTCCCGTGAAAGATAACACCGGAGTTCTGAACCCTGTCAATCGGCCAATTATCGGGTAATTGAGGTTTAAGTCCTCCGTCATACCACGATACCTGAATTTCAGAAAAATTAATTTTGACATTTGCCGGCTTCTGTCGGGCTGGAAAGACAAGATGTACAATTTCTGCATTGGGTGGACTATCAATTGTAAAGGGTGTTGAGCTGCCGGTTACTGTGGTCGGATAAGTTAATTTCATTGCCGCAAAAATTGGATGCATCACATGACATGCCATATCGCCAAGGGCACCCGTGCCAAAATCCCACCAGCCACGCCAAACCCAAGGGTGATATTCCGAATTGTATGGACGATGTTTTGCGGGTCCAATAAATAGGTCCCAGTCCAGTCCTTCAGGTTCAGATTCAGCCTCTGTTGGTGCAGTCAAACCCTGTGGCCAGATTGGACGATTGGTGTAAGCTTCAATTTTTTCTACTTCTCCAATTTCCCCATTCCAAATCCATTCACAAATTAATCTTACTCCTTCTGCTGAAGACCCTTGATTCCCCATTTGCGTAGCTACCTTGTATTTATCCGCTAATTTTGTTAATAGCCGTGATTCATATACACTGTGGGTTAACGGTTTTTGTGTAAATGCATGTTTGCCCATTGCAATAGCATTTGCCGTAATAATTGCATGCGTATGGTCAGCCGTAGCACACATGATGGCATCAATAGATTTTCCCATTTCATCATACATTACACGCCAATCATGGTACCTTTTAGCTTCAGGATAAGTTTCAAATACCTGTGGAACTCTTCCGCTTCTTCTACTACCTCCACCGGTGCTCCAGTCTACATCGCAAAGAGCAACAATATTTTCGCCCGACATCCTTTGCAGATTGCCTCTTCCCATTCCGCCTATTCCAATGCCGGCAATGTTTAATTTATCACTGGGGGCTTTATGGCCCAACCCGGAAATTACATTGGCCGGAACAATTGTAAAGCCTGCTGCAGCGGTTGCTGTAGTTTCAATGAAATTCCTTCTGTTAATCTTCTTGTAATTTTTCATTTGTTTTAATTTTATTGATGAATTTAATCTTAAAAACAGGTTTATATAATTTATTCGTTTGCATTTAATTTCTGGTACAGCGCCAGTAAAAAATCGCGGTTATCGGCTGTAAGGTAGTGCATTTCACCGCCCATACGATGAAAGGT
>JAWLGR010000018.1:0-87275 GCA_041684965.1 Mariniphaga sp. | reverse complement strand
TGAAATCCGGTACAGCGGTGTTTTGCTCATGTCTGGCACCCTCATAATCCAACAGGCCGACAATGAAAAATACAGTTGTTGGTTACGCAGCAACGCAGGAAATATTGGTGAAATTCACCGCGAAAAATACATTTCAGATAGTATTTCTTTTTATGAAGAAAAAACATTCGAGAACAAAGCCAGTTATGATCCTGATGTTGATGAATACGCCTGCCCGGATGTCTATAATCCCATTTTTTTTGAAGAAAAAGGAGAAGAAACAGAAGTTGAACGATTCAATCTAAATCCAAACTTCGGAAAAAAAGTATACAAATGGAAATGGTTGGGCTATTATCCAGAGTTTGATATGCGTCAGTTTATCCCAAAAAAAGTAGTAACAGAAGATCTAACTGAAGCTTTCCGGTTATTTTCTGAATGGGTAGTGAACAAAAAAAATGAAGACGGTACCGTTAAAGCGCCTATTACTACAAGTGTAGCTAAACCGGACAAAGTGATAGAAAATCTTGATGTTGCAGTTGTTTCACCTATGTTATTTTTAAATTACGTTTTGAAACGATTATTTTATGATGCCGGATTTTCAATCAGAGATAACTTTATTGCTGATGATCCGGAACTGAAACGCCTGGTTGTTTATAACAATTTCGACATAACAAAAATTGAATACAAGCAAACAGAACAAGAACGGGTACATTATTTTGAAGATGAAAACGACCCGTTTGCTAAATATGCCGATGAATATTTAAGCCAGGGTAACACAATTGATACAGTTACAAGGCAAGTAAATACTTTCACCTTTAAAGAACTACTCCCTCAAATTAAGCTAAAAGATTTTATTATCGGAATTCAAAACTTATTGAATGTCTTTTTGTTTTTCGAGCCAAACCGGAAAATAGTGAATATTATCGACCGCGAAACTATTATAAGCGATGAACCTATTGATATTGAAAAGTATTTAACTGGATGGTGGTTGATGGGTGAAAAGCTGAATAATTCCGTAAAATTTGCTTTTGAACAAGACGATAATGACCTAATTTTTACTGAACACTGGGAAGATATAAACGAATACAGGATTAACGAGAAAGAACCTGTTGAATATTGGAGTGATTTAGCAGCAATCGAGGAACCGGAAATGGATGAAATTAGGTACGTCAAAGGATCAAATTGTTATGCACAATATAGGTTGTGGAAATATGAATGGTTTGATAGTGAAGCAAACAAAAACATTCAGGAAAAAAGTGTAGGCTGGGACCTCATTAGCATAGGCCACCAAAACGCAATCCACAATTACGGGCAAAAGAACATGGATGAAATTAAAACAGCATTCAGCACACTTTCAGGGAATGTTTTTGCTTTTACAAGGCAACACGGTAATATAAGGAGTGAGGCATTTAACTATGAAACCTTTTCACCACGTTTGATTTTCTATTTAGCCAACAGCCAGGGCAAATATGAAACAGATAACATTAGTCTCGATTGGGAAAAAGAAGATATCGGGCTACTCAAAAAAAGGTGGTTGTACTGGGTAAGGTTTTGGTCAACCAGGCAAAATGTTGAATGTGAAGCTCACTTTTCTTTGTCCGTTCTGGATCACGTTATCCACAATATTTACAAGATATTTAGAGCCCGCGAAGGGACCTTTATAATTGACGAAATGGAAACTGAATTCGGAATGAACATGATCGGCAAAACCCGGATAAAAGGTTATAAAGTGGATTACAGTCCTAAAGTTCATCAACTGAGCGATATGTGGAAAATAAACGAACCTATTTGGGTTGATGAATGGGTTGATTTTGGTGAAATAGACTTATTCCGCTAATATATTCACTGCTGGCATATAACGCATTTTTTTTCATTTCGTAATTACCAAAACGCCACAGGGCGGTGTTGGGTATTTAAAGAGAAGAAGGCAAGATTTAAGCCCTTTTTAAAGGCTAAAACTCTATAAATAAGTGTTTTATTATTTTTCGTGTGACAAAAGATTTTTTATTTAGAATTATTCTAAACAAAATCCGTAATTAACGTATCTTTTGAACTTCATCATTACTATTTTACCCGCCTGTTACCACCTGGTAGCGGGTGGGTTTTTTGCTTTAATATTTGACAACATTCCCAAAAAGGATACAGAAAGGATACAAAAAAACCGCGCTATCTCAATAGTAACGCGGTTTAACCGTAGTCCCAAGCGGAGGAGTATCGAACTTTTTGCTGGAAGATTTTGATGCTGTGTTGAAGTTTATGAATGCTAAGATGCAGAAGAAAAAGCTTTCATTAAAGTGAGGTAAAGAAGCAAAGATTCCTACATTCTTAACTTATCTCCACCTTCAGTTAGAAGATATTGCCGAGGCATTGGAACATCCCCAGACTTCAATAGAAGGTGTTTATGGCCCGCTGGATTGTGATATGAGTGAATAAAATATGTTCATCATTATTGATGTTTTTGCATCAAGTCATTTTAGGGTAAGACAAATGAAATTATCTTATCCATTCTTTCAGAAACATCCTTCAGTCTATTCCTGTCTCCTCCTTCAACTTCTGCAGTCAGCCAACCTCCCTGATGATTTATTTTGCTGACAGCTTTCATAACCACAGGCCAGTTATTATCACCTTCTAGAAGATTTACTTTAAAGCCTTCCCATAACCCTTTTTCATTCATCAATTTTCGGCAGTACTCTTTTATGTGTAGCTTCATAATCCGTGAATTGAGTGTTTCAATCCAATGTTCAGGCCATCCATAACGTAAAACGTTTCCGATGTCGAAATACCAGCCGATGAGAGGATGATTAATCTCATCAACAAAGCGTTTTGCTTCCAAAGGACTTATCAGAAAATTATTCCAGACATTTTCAAGTCCGATTTGCATTCCGGTTTTTTCAGCATAAGGAATTAACTCTCGAATTGTGTTAATTGCAGTAATATATGCCTGCTCATAAGGTACTTTCTCATTTACTACCCCAGGAACAACCAATACCGTATCACCTCCAAATTCTTTCACTTCCTGCAACGATTCAGCCACTGATTTAATGATTTCTTTCCTGACTTCTGGATCCGGAGAAGAAAGAGGTATCCGCCAATGATCTTTGTTTACAACGGTGGGAAGCTCAATTCCGGATTTTTCTTTTGCACTTAAAATTTCTGATTTGCTGAATTCAGTTGGACTGTTTAATTCAACACCATCAAAGCCTAAATCCTTAACCAGTTTAAATTTATCTGTAAGAGATAAATCTTCTTTTATCATTCTAAAACCTAATCCTTTTTTCAGCGTAATTTTTTCCGGAGATTTTTTTTGCATTACTGATGCAGAAACAGATGTGGCTGATACCATTGATGCTCCTGTCATAAGCGTAGCTGATCTTATAAAGTTTTTCCTGTTCATAATATCATTATTTGAATTTTGTAATTCCAGGTATAGCAATCGGAATGTCGTATTTTGTATTCCAGGTAATATTACCCGGGAATAGTTCCTCCATTGAAGTAAGGGCTTGTTCGTAGGAGATAGTTTGTCCTGTATAGGCAGCCATTCTGGCAGCTAAAGCCAATAAATTTGAACGGGTCATCCATTCGCCATCATTAATCGGATTATTTGATCTGATGGATGCAAAGAGTTCATCATGCTCCTGCTGATACATACTTCTTACTTCTGTTTGCTGATAAGATTCTGCTTCAGTAAATTTAGTTACATCGTCATATTTCCAGGGATTTTTACCTGTTATCTCATGACGACCAGTACGGGCATCCACAATACATCTTCCGTCAATACCTGTTAAAGTTACATCATAAGAAGGTGTTGTTCCTGATTGCTGACGGCAAAAAAAGTAAGCTTTTGTGCCATTTGCATATTCATAGGTTACACCAAAATGATCGTAAACATTGCCAAATTTGGGATCTGTCCTTTTTTGCCTTCCTCCTGTACCACTGATCCTTACAGGGGCTTTATCGCCCATTGCCCACGATAGCATGTCAATGCTGTGAATAGCCTGCTCAACAATGTGGTCACCTGAAAGCCAATTGTAATAAAGCCAGTTTTGTAATTGATATTCCATATCAGTCCAGCCTTTTTGACGTTCTTTAAACCACAATTCACCTGTGTTATAAGTTGCTTCAGCAGCCACAATCTGACCTATCTGACCATTTAAAACGCGACTGAAGGTCTCTCTTTTTGGGTTGTGATATCTCCAGCAGAATCCGGAAACCAGGGATAGATTTTTTTCCCATGCTTCTCTTGCCACTTGCATCACCCGGCGTAACCCCGGAGCATCAACAGCAAACGGTTTTTCACAAAAGATATGTTTCCCGGCTTTGACTGCTGCCTCAAGATGTGAAGGACGAAAAGCCGGTGGAGCTGCCAGCAGAACAACATCCACATCAGAATCAATGAGTTTTTGAAAGGAGTCCAGTCCAACAAATTTTTTGTTGTCTGTAACTTGAACTTTATCGCCAAATTTCTTTTTAATTTTGACTAAGGACGTTTCGATTCGGTCGGAAAAAGCATCAGCCATTGCTGTAAGTACCACATTGGGATCTGCATTAAGTGCTTCTTCCGCAGCGCCGGTTCCACGACCTCCACATCCAATAAGCCCAACCTTTAGTGTATTACTGTTTGAAGCCCAAACTGAGCCTGTAGAAATCATAGTTCCTACTGTTGCTAATCCTGCAACTTTTGTAAATTGTCTTCTTGAAAGTTTCATGTCTTTTTTAATTAAGTTTATAATTCTTTCAGGTCTGTGCCTGATTCTACTAAATATATCCCAGAACCCAGGATTATTTTTACTTTTCCCTTTTCATTTTTGATTTCGGTAATTCTTTTACCTGGTGCTTCTCCGTTAATTTTTACCGTTTTTACATTCTCAGTTGGTAATAATAAAGTTGCAGTTGTATTGTGTGGAATCTCTATTTCGATTTGCAGTTTTGACCCTTCCATTTCCCATTCCGAACGGATCAAACCATAAGGGGATTCAAAAGTGGTTTTGGCAAACGTTAAATCACCGGCAATTTGTGGTTCTATTACAATTTCTTTATATGCTGTTGAGTTTACGGCTTGACCAATGCCACCAAGTCCTGCATAAAACCACTCCATAACATGGCCCAGCATGAGGTGATTGTTTGAAACAACCTCCAGAGCTTCCCAAGACTCGGTAAGTGCAGTTGCCCCTTTTTTTAACTGGTAACCATAACCCGGCACATCATCACGGTTTATCATTTCAAACATGAGTTGCGCTGCGCCTCCACGGGTTAATGCTTCAACCAGGTAATGGAAACCAACGTCGCCGGCAGTTAAAGCTTTATTGCCAGTTACAATTGAATCCACAAGATTGTTAAATACATTTTCTCTGTATTTTTCCTCAACTATACCCATGCAATATGGCATCGACATAGCCGTCTGGCTACCAGTAGAATATACCTTTGTTTCAGTGTTAAAAAACTCCAGATTAAATGCATTTCTCACTTCTTCGGCCCATTGTAATAAATTTTCTTTTTCAGCTTTATTAAAAAGTCCGGCCATTTCAGCCATGATTTTAACATCATAATAGTATATTGCAGTTGCAGTAAGTGATATGGGAGTTAATTGGGAAACTCCCGGTCTATTTGGTCCCAGGTCAAACCAGTCTCCCAAGCCATGGTCCAGAATATGGTTTCGGGATTTCCCTTTCAGATAATGAATATAACGATTCATCATAGACCAGGCATCTTCCAGTATTTCAGAATCACCATACCATTTCCAAAGCAGATAGGGGAGAATTACTGCAGCACTTCCCCATTCCGGTGAATCACGAAATCCTCCAAGAAATTCCACATATTCCGGAGCAATATCGGGTACCAGACCATCTTCTGTTTGGGCATCCATCATATCATATACAAGTTTTCTGTAAAGGTGATAATTGTCATATCGAAAGTGAATTCCTTGTCCCATAAGATGGGTTTGTTCAAGCCAGCCTAATTTTTCCCGGTGTGGACAATCAGTGACAACACTTTGGTAATTGCTTCGGATTGCCCAGTCAATTAAAGAATGGATCCGGTTCAGTAAATCGTTGCTGCAGGTAAAGGTGCCATTACCTGGTGAAGAATTTCGGGTATGTAAAAAAGTAAGCCTCTCAATCACCGGTAAATTTTCCGGATTATTTTCACCGGAAGGAATTCCTCCTGAAACCTGAATATACCGGAATCCATAATAAGAAAATTTTGGTTTCCATGTTTCAATTTCATCTCCCTTCAGAATATACGAGAAATAATAGGGATAACCTGACGCTCGTTGATTAACGGTGTTATCTGAATTGATAAGTTCTCCGGGCCAAAGTTTTACCTTTTGACCGGATTTTCCTTTTATCTCCAGTTCAACAATGCCAGAGGCATTCTGACCAAAATCATACAACCAGGCAGTATCTCCCAGTGGAATAATTCTTTCTGTATTAAATTTCTCTATTTCTTTCAATGGGTAATCATTTTCTGTTTTTAGTTCTCCTGATGGTTTGTTGTCAGTAATTATAGCTGAAACCCATTCTGAATCGTCAAATCCGGCTACTTTCCATCCGTTATGTTCTAGTGTAGCATCGTAATCTTCTCCTCCAAAAATACTTGTGTAAGTAATGGGCGAAGGCGTTGTTTTCCAACTTTCATCACTAATCAAATATTCAGAGGAGCCATCAGAGTATTGAAGATGAAAATGAACAATGAGTTTTGGAAATCCATAGGCAATCACCAGTTTTCTATATCGTTCGCGGTTGATGTTGTAGAATCCGTTTCCAACAACTGCACCTAAAACATTTTTACCCTCTTGTAAAAGTTTTGTGACATCATATGTATTATATAGAATGGTTTTGTCGTAATCAGTCCAACCCGGTGCCAAAAAAGATTCTCCGGCTTTTTTCCCGTTGATATATGCTTCATAATGCCCTAATCCAGAAATCGAGAGAATTGCCGAATTCAGTTCCTTATTAATTTGAAAAGATTTTCTGAATTGGGGAATTACAGGACGTTGAAGAGCTTTTTCTCCCAAATTGTTTCCAGAGCCGTGTATCCCTGGTACAAGTAATAAGGAGGAATCCATCTCTTCAAATGCTATCCATTGGGCTCCCTTCCAGTCATTTTTTGAGAATAATCCTGTTTGCCACCAGGTTACCTGACTCCATGGTGATTCCTTTCCATTATTATCCCATATCTTTACTTTCCAGTAATAACGTTTTCCCGGTTGTAATTCGATACCCTGATACTGCACATTAATAGATTGATTCGAATTCACTTTTCCTGAATCCCATACTATTTTCTTTGTTTGTTGTAAATCGTCCGGGGCCTCAGCTACTACAATCCGGTAAGCCGACTGCAGAATATTTTTACCAGAAGATTTAATTTGCCAACCAAGAAGAGGAGCAGACGAATTGATACCAATAGGATGTTCAGTGTAGTTACAGGTCAGCTGTTCAACTGTCAGGTCATCCTTTTTTGTGCAGGATAAAATTGTTGATATTGCCAGCAATATTCCCAGCAATATTCCCAGTAGTAAAAAAGAATTTAGTTTTTTCATTTTTTAGTTTATTATCTGATTTGAAACAGGTATTTTCCTGCTTTTAACTCCAGAATTATTTTTCCGTTTTGGCGTCCTGAAACTTTTATTCCTTCATGTTTCTCGAAATGTAAATTTGCCAAAACATGTTCCTTTAAATTAACATTTTTGACTTAAGGTTTAAAAATCATTGGTATTTTATCATCAGATGAGATTTTTTTACCTTCCCAGTATGGAACCTTGTTAATCAATTCAATCAGCCTGTATTTGCTGCCAGGTGCTGGAGGGGCACTTTTAGGTAAGAAATTTGCAAGGTGTTTCATAATAGGTTCATACCCTTTCAGCATGGCCAAGTTGTTCCATTCATACGGATCTTCCTTCACGTTATAAAGTTCTTTCGACCCATCAGCATATTGAATGAATCGCCACTGTTCTGTTATAACTGCATTGTTGTCCGGTCCATGGGTGCATATAGCCGGCCAGAGCCGTTTATGATTTACATCTTTCAATAGCGGTTCAAGTGAATGGCCTTCTAATCCTTTTTTTTCTGGCAACTCCGCCAAATCAATCAGTGTGGGAAATAAGTCCAACAACTCAACAGGTGCATCGCTCAACTTTCCTTTTTCATTAATGCCGGGACCGGCAAAAATGAATGGCACTCGGGTGGACTCGTGCCAGAGGGTGTTCTTACCAGTGATGTTTTTGGTACCCAAATGATAGCCATGGTCTGACAGCAGCACCACGATGGTATTATCAGTCAAACCTTGTTGCTCAAGAGCATCCAGCAACCTACCTACCAACATGTCAGCAAAACTTACGCTGGCCAAATATGCCCGAACCTTGGATTTCCACTCATTGTGCATTTGCAGCCAGGCTAAACGCGGCTCAGGCAAATTCCAATGAAGATACCAAGCAAAATGCGGAATGTCGTCCCGGTCGTCACCGCGCATTACCGGCAAAAGGGAATCATCTTCAGGATAGAGATCAAACCATTTCTGGCTTGCATACAAAGGCACATGGGGGTGGCGAATACCAGCGGCAAGGAAAAAAGGTTTATTTTCCGGAGGGTTTTTCAATTGCTCTATGGCCCAATCCACCACTTTCCAATCGTCTTGTTGGGTATCATCTTCCGGAAATACTCCCCAATCCATAACCGGGTGGCCAGTACCTTTTACAAATGGCTCATCCGGCCTCGGAAAAAAGCCACCATGAAAACCCCATCTACTAAATTCAGGTCCATCACGTCTGTCCTCCATCGGTGGATAGGCACCGTGATAGATTTTTCCAGTTGACAAAGTTACGTATCCGTTTTTCTCAAAATATTGTGGAAGTGTTATAATATTTTCAAAACGTTCTACTTCACGTATCCATGGTTCCAGTGCATAGATGCCAGTAGTAGTTGGCCGCAATCCTGTCATTAAGCTGGTCCTTGAAGGATTACAAATAGGAGATTGTACGTGAGCATTGGTAAAAGCAACACCCATGGAGGCCAGTCGATCCATATTCGGTGTCAGTACTTTCGGATGACCACCTAAATGCCCCACCCAGTCGTTGAGGTCGTCGATTGTAATCAGCAGAACGTTTGGTTTCTTTTCTTGAGCCAAAGAAATGTGTATTGAAAAAATAAACATCAATCCACACAATATTTTTTTAAAAAGTAGTAATGAAAGGTTTTTGATTTGCATGATAACTATTTTTTAATTAAAGATTCATCTCAAATGGTTTCTTTATAATATTTTACTTTTGTTTAATTCAAATTCTTTACAAGCTTCAACATAAGCTTCAATATTCTCCCACGGCACTTCTGGTTCAAGCATGTGTGTTGGACAACAGAACAGCCCACCTTTTTCACCTGCAATATTCAGGTTTCGTTTTACTTCCTCTTTTACTTCTTCCGGGTTACCAAATGGCATAAGTTTTTGTGTTCCAATTGTTCCGTTAAATGAGATTTTGTCTCCATACATTTCATGAATATTTTTAAAATTCATGCACTCAGGTTGAACCGGATTTAGAATATCAACTCCAATTTCAATAAGATCGGGTATAAAGGGTTCAACATAACCACAGGAATGATAACTGATAAATACATCAGGATTTACACTTTTTACAGCTTCGATTACTCTTTTAAGACGGGGCTTTAACCAATGCTGATACATATCCAAAGGCATCATAATTGTGTTTTGCATGCCAATATCATCGCCCAAGCCAATTATATCTGCTCCCTGGCGGGCAAATATTTCAGCCCGGTAACACGATTTATCTGTAATCTGGTCGAGCAACCAATATGCTTTTTCATCTTCCAATGCCATATCCATCATCAGATTCTCTATACTTCGCAGGTACCAGGCTATTTCCCATATTGTGCACTCCTGCCATACAAATACTGCTAATCCTTTTTCATGAATCTCATCCATTCTAGTTTCCAAAGGGCTAAAATCAACCTTTGTGTAATCGGGTAAAGGATAAGCTTTCATTTCGTCCAATGTCGAAAAATTCTTCATCGGATGGTGCATTTTGGTCATGTGCATCGAGGTTGGACTTGTTTCATGGGCTATTCCCCAACCATCAATTTTATAATCATACTGAAATCCTTCAGGATAATATTTTGTCCAGTCCACTTTTGTTTGTTCTGGAATCATATTCAGATTTTCAAAATTCCAGGAAAACCCAGGATCAACAATTATCCGATATGGAAAATTAAAATGATCTTCGTAGCTTTTTGCGTCAGGATAACGTTTTTTAAATTCCCTCTTTAAGCTTTCGCAAAGGATGAAGCCAACGGGTACATTGGTATAACCATTTCGGTGATATAACTGGATAAGATTTTCTCGTGGTGTCATGTTCATTCTTTTTTAATTATGGCTTACCAAAACAATATATATATACCGCTAAAAATCAGAATTATAATAAGCGACAATATATTAAACAGAGTATCTGTTTTAAAAATATGCGCAGGTGTTTCGATGGCTGGCTTTCGTCCTCTTTTTGAAAGCAGGGAAATACCAATAATAATAGCTGCAACCATAAAAAATACAATAAGCATTTGGTCAAGGAATGGTATGGCGGAGAAAAAATATTTTACAGCTATTGCAATTGGGACAGATATTATTGTTCCCCAAAATGCAGCTTTTGCTGTTGTTTTCTTCCAAAACATTCCAAGAATGAAAATAGCAGTAATTCCGGGGCTCACCATTCCGGTATATTCCTGAATATACTGAAAAGCCTGGTCAATATTTCCAAGACTCGCTGCTACTACAACTGATATGATTACAAATACAATCGATGAAATCCGTCCTGTTAAAATCATTTGCCGGTTAGATGCCCGGGGCTTAAAATAGGGTTTGAAAAGATCCATTGTAAAAATGGTTGATGCACTGTTAATAATAGCGCTAAACGAAGAAACAATGGCCGCTATTAAAGCTGCAAATATTAATCCTTTTATACCAACCGGCACGATATTGCTTAACAACCACGGATAAGCTTCATCGGATTTCAGGATGTCTGCATTCAGGGCATAAACCACAATGCCGGGAATAACGACCAAAAATGGTAAAATCAGTTTTAAATAGCCGGCAAAAATCAACCCTTTTTGTGCTTCTTTTAAACTTTTGGCTCCAAAAGCTTTTTGAATGATATACTGATTGGCACCAAAATAATAGATGCCAGCAATCCATATTCCACCAAAAACAGCTCTTATCCCGGGCAAATAGGTATAATTGGGGTCATCTTTTTTTATTATCATGTGAAATTTTTCGGGCACCCTTTGAAAAAGCTCACCAAATCCATTTATTATTCCGGTATCTCCACCAATTTTATTAACCGCAAACCACGTAGTAATTATACCTCCTAACAGTAAAAAGAAAACCTGCACAATATCGGTACTGGCAATGGCCTTCAGTCCGTTAGTAATAGTGTAAAGCAAAGAAAATGCTGCTAGCCCGACAATCCCGTAAAACATTGATATACCAAATACTGACTTTAGTGTCAGCGCCCCCAAATAAAGTATGGACGATAAATTCACAAAAATGAAAAGCGCCAGCCAAAACACAGCCAGTATGGTTCTTATCTGATTGTTGTAACGCAGGGCAAGAAACTGGGGCATTGTAAATATTTTGTTATGAATAAATACGGGTAAAAAATATTTGGCCACAACAATTAAAATCAGGGCTGCAATCCATTCGTAAACTGCAATTGCCAGACCAATTGCATAGCCTGAACCTGACATGCCAATGAATTGTTCTGCTGAGATATTGGCAGCAATTACAGAACTACCCACCAAATACCAGGGCAATGTTTTATTGGCAAAAAAGTAGTCTTCTGTGCTCCGTTGTTTGCCTTTAGACCGGACTAAATAGTTTCCGATGAAAACAATCAGCAATCCATAAGAAACAAAAATTATAATATCAACTAATCCCATTCTATTTTCGTTAAATATCCTGCATTACAGCCGACCGGCCTCCATCAATTAAAAAGGTGGTACCGGTAATAAAATCTGCATATTCACAACAAAGGAATGCACACAAAGCTCCCACTTCTTCAACCGTACCCAACTTCTGAACGGGATGAATTCCCAGAACTTCTTCTCTTTTCTTTTTGGGATTCGGAAAACCATTAAACCATGTTTCGCCTCCTTCAGTTTCAATAAAACCAGGTGCAATACCAATTACCCGAACATACTTGCTCCATTGAACAGCGAGAGCCCGAACCAGTCCATCGATTCCTGATTTGGAAACATTGTAGGGAAAACAATCGGGAATGGTGCTGAAAGCATGATTGGAAGTCAACAGCAAAATTGCTCCCTTTTGTTGTTTCAAGTGAGGATAGCAGGCTTTTGAAATCATCCAATGTGATTTAAGGTTGAGTTCCATATTTTCATCCCAAAATGAAGACTCGCAACTTTCAGGTGTTGTAAACTTATTTACCCCGGCATTGGAAATTAAAAAATCTATCTTTCCAAATTCCTCCAATACAGCTTCCACAAATGAATTGATATCTGCTTCCGACTTTACATCGGTTTTTTTATAAATGACATTTCCTCCTTCTTCTTTGATTTGATTTATGAACCGGATTGCTTTGGCACTGCTTTCATCACTTAATCCGCAACCCGCAATATCACAGCCCGCCCTGGCCATAACCTGTGCAACACCAAACCCAATACCTTGTGTACTCCCTGTTATAATAGCAACTTTACCTTCCAAATCAATTGGTATCATAATATTAAGTGTAGTTTTCTATACATAAAATCCTTCTCTCAGTGAAACAATTCCGGGATGCAACTCCATTTCCTCTTCAATTAAATCAACTCCAAGACCTGGTTTATCAGAAAGAATAAGTTTCCCGTTCTCAATATTAATCGGATCATCAATAATTTTATCCCTCCAGGGCACATCGTTAAACATGAACTCCTGCCGGAAAAAGTTGGATACCGATGCACAAACATGGGCACTTGCCAGGGTAGATAACGGACCATTTGGATTATGTGGCGCCAGTAAAACGTTGTACACCTCCATCATTGTTGCCATTCGTTTCATCTCGGAAGGCCCTCCGCAACGGGTAATATCCGGCATTAGAATATCGCAAACACCCAGTTCAAGTAATCGCCTGATTCCGTGCCGTGTATAATGACGTTCACCCACGCATATTGAAACTTCAGGATTCAACCTTTCACGGAAAGCCTGCAACATTTCAGGATTTTCAGGCCCCAGTGGTTCTTCAAACCAGGCAATATTCAAATCAGCCAAACGATTACCCATCGTAATGGCTGTTTTGGTATTTAGCATGGCATGGGTTTCTATCATCATATCTACATTATTTCCAACTGCTTCTCGTACCGCCTTCGAAATTGTATAGGAATGCTCCATCTGTGAGGGGGTTAAGGATAAGTTGGATGACAAATCATCGCCATAGAAATAATTGGTATGCGCAAATGGATCAAATTTTAGTCCGGTAAAACCCGCATTAGCAACTTCTTTTGCCTGTGTGGCATAATCTTCCGCATTAAAACCTCCCTTTGTAAACCAGTAATTGGCATACAAAGTAATTTCTTTTCTGAACGCCCCTCCCAGCAATTCATATACCGGAACACCGAGCACTTTTCCTTTTAAATCGAGCAAAGCCATATCAATACCACTGATGGCACACATGCTTGCACCAAAAGGACCAATCCAGTTTAAATCGCGGTATAATTTCGTCCAGATGTAATCGGTACGCATCGGGTCCATTCCAATAATGCGTTCACCGGCATGTTTTGCAGCCGCTTCAACGATGGGGCTTCCCGGCCAGTTTGTTGCTTCTCCAACTCCGGTGTATCCTTCATCGGTATAAATTTTCAGCATTGTCCAGTTGTACTTTACTCCTTCAACCAGCCATACTTTTACTTCGGTAATTTTCATTTTCGTTTTCGTTTTTTTACCAGAAAACAATTGCTACCTACATTATTCCATATTTTGCAAAAGCTTCAACTGCCGACATGCCGTTTTGAATCGCTTTTTGCACCGTCTTTTCTCCCCTGGCTTTTTCAAGTGCACTGTTTATTACTTCTTTTTCAATTTCCCGGGGAATAACACAAACTCCGTCCAAATCACCTACAATGATATCCCCAGGATTTATCCGGACTCCTTCAATTTGGATGGGAATTCTGAAATCGATAACTTTTCCCCGGGGCGCCTGATCCTGGGCATACCTTCCGTAAGAAAAGACAGGAAAGTTTAAATCCAGGATTCCTTTTGTATCTCTTGAATACCCATTCACTACCGCCCCAACAGCGCCAAGCGCTATTGCACGGGTACTCATTAATTCGCCCCAAAGAGCATAAGAAGGTGATGCGCCGGTACACACATATACCTCATTTTCTTTTAAATCATCCAGCGCCTCCAGCATTAATCCGAATGGTTTGGACAGAACCTGGTTCTTTCCACGACTGATTTCCCCGAAGCAATCGGCCTCAAGCACCGGCAATGCCCGTCCGGTTACAAACATTGTATCTTGTAATGGCTTTAATTGAGGAGGTAAAAACTGACGGGTATATCCCATTTTATCCATGATATCACCAATGACAGCTGTATAGAGCTCGTTTTTGATGAACCGAAAAAGTTCTATATCATTTGTCCAATTCTGCATTTCTAATTTTATTTTTTTAATAATTTAAAATTCTATCCATTATCTCCGAAATTTCTCTTAAAAGATTTCTATTTCCTCCTTCAACTCCTTCAGTCCGGGAACATCAACAGCAAATGGCTTTTCACAGAAAATGCTTTTCCCAGCATTGACAACAGCCTCAAAATGTGAAGGACGAATGGCAGGTGAAGTTGCCAGCAGGACCAAATCCACATCAGAATCAATGAGTTTTTGAAAGGAGTCCAGTCCAACATTTTTTTTGTTTTCAGCAACTTGAACTTTATTTCCAAATCTCCTTAAAATAAACTGCCCAGGTAAATCTCCAAACCAAAATTCCTCATAATAGTGACGATTTGGAATTTCACATGCAGGATCGGGCACATAACGATCAACTTCCAATCGATGAATGTTTTTTCCATCCTTGTTTTAAGGTTGTCCTCGACACGGGCAATAACTTCTTTTAGTTTACCTGGCTCTACATCACGTTCTTCCTGGTTGCAAGCTGTGCTGACTAAAGAAAGGACGATAGCCACAATCCCATATCGAATAACTTTCTTCATATAACAATTAATTGAAGACGGCTACAAAACTTCTCTTTTTACGAATTTTGATAAATGTCCCAATCCTAAAGGGAATTAAAGACCTCCTTTATTTCATCTGTATTTGTTAATCTCATTTGAACCTCACCCTCCATATCTTTCCTTAGATATATTGCAGGTTTAACATAGTTTCCACCGATAGTAAGATGAAAATAATTCCATTTCGTATTAATATTTAGCCAAATATGACTTCTTCCATTTTTAACAATTCCCAAACGAACGGCATGCTGAAGATTAGACTCAACTCGAACTCGTTCCTTTCCGTTTCGTGTAATAGCCGAAGCATACCAAATATTGGTTTTCATACTTTTAAAGTCCCTGGTACCTCTCCCACCAATATCTTTCCGACCATATAAATAATAGTCTTTCATATCTAGACTCCATGGCCATACAGGCTCCTCTCCATAATTTTCATTTCCTCTATTTATTGTACGAAATGCAACTCCTTTATTCCTTCCGATATGATCATCAGGATAAACAGAATATAGTCCGGCACGTTCCCAACTCAACCTGTCAATTTCATCAGATAGTAGATATTTTATACCCAATTCATCATATCCTCCCTCAATTTGATCACGCGGTGATTGAATTATTTTATATTTCGTTCGGATCATTCCGTCACCATAAATTTCAATCTTGAAGGCAACTTTCAAATCACTGGCACTCTCCTCCTTGGTAATCAATATATAATTATCTTTGACCAGTATATCTGTATTTTCGCATTTCCAATCATTCATTGCATAGACCTCTCCAATATCTTCCATCCTTAACTGATCATCGTATTCATATTTCCCTTTTACTCCGAATCCCAATAATTCTGATCCTATAAGATTCAAATGTGGTCCACCTGTAATGATATTTTTTCCCTGATAAGAACCACTGGAAAACGAACCTTTTTCTCTATCAAATATCAATTGGAAATCGGTGCCTTCAATTACTACATTTTTACCATTTTTCAGAACTCGTGGAGCAAGGCCATCCCACTCGGAAAATTCCTTAACTGGTTTTCCAATAGTAATATTAAAAGTATCAATTAATAATGAATCGTACTGGTAAAAACCTAGTTGAATAACATCGCCATCTTCCCACTTTCGAGCCGGAATACATAATTCGCCTGTGTTTCGAGGTTCAATATTTATATTAGGAATAAATCCTGATTCAGTATTTACAGACCACTTTATATCGATTTCGTTCAAATTAGTATGGTCAAACCTGTTCTCAATGGGAAGAACCAATTGATTATTTTTTCCAGGATTGGCTACATTGCTTATATTATAGGGTGAAAAATTTTGTGAATTTGTTCCTTCTGGAAGTAGGACATAAGCCTGATCACCAGTATTATTTTCCAAACGAATAGGAGAATATGCTTTTTTTGTTAGCCAATATTCTGGTTTTGGTCTTCTCCATCCATCAATAATCCCCCAAGTGCCATAACCAAAAGGAGAAAACATACCTCTCGCATCAGGCTCTTGAATTTCCATCTCAGGATATAGAAAAATTTCATCAATACCACACCAAATAGCTCCCCCCAATGCTCCTCTGTTAGTATATAACTCTTCTGCAAACCTCTTTATACTGTGTCCCCAAAAATTACGGACACCTGGATCTCTTCTTAATTCAACAACATTATATGTAGCCACATGAGCAAGCTCATCATGTAAAACCGGATAACGTATGCTTTGATGTCCCATATTTGCTGAATAGTTATTGTAATGCACACTATAGATATCATATACTTTAATGCCCACCGGCACGCGACTGTTTGGATAGCTAAATACAACAGGTCGTGTTTTATCTTCAATTTTACAATATTCATACGTATCTTGAATATTTTGTCCCCATGCACTTTCATTACCTAACGACCACATGATAACACTTGGATGATTTCTATCCCTATTTAACATTTCAGCAAATTGATTCATATATCGCTCTCTAAAATCAGGTTGGTCCCGACCATATAGCTCATTTATAATATAATTTAGATTTCCATGCATTACTGCACTCTCTTCCTCAACATATATTCCATAATAATCACAAGCATCTAAAAAAGCTGTCGTTGGCGGATAATGGGAAGTTCGGACGAAATTTACATTTGCCTCCTTTAACAGTTTTGCATCCAGCCAAGCAAGTTCATCTGTTATTGCTCGACCAAGTGTTGGATGTACTGAATGCCTGTTGACACCCTTTAATATGACTGGCATACCATTGATATATAGCTCATTACCTTTTTGTTCCACTTCCCTGAATCCAATATTTGTGGAAACAATCTCAAGAATTTCATTATTAGTCTGAAGTTTAGCAGTAAGAGTATATAAATTGGGATGTTCAGCATCCCATTTTTTCGGATTTTCAATCGAAATAGTAATCAAGTTTTCAGGAGATTTTTTTGACAATTCAAATGAATTAGGGGCTAATTTGACATTATTATCTTCTGAATCTTTAAGAGAAAGTATAATCTCAGCATTTGTATTTTTATTGAAAATTACCTCTGTGTATACTTTTAATAGTGCATTCTTATAGATCGTATCCAGGTCTGTCTCTACATTAATATTTGATAAATAGTTTTCCGGTACTGCGATAAGGTTCACTTTTCGAATAATTCCTCCAATATTATGCTTGGCATAATTACTCCCCATTGATATATCATCCTTTAGGTCTGTAACTCCAACAGTTACCCATGCAGCCTCACCAGGTACTACATATTTCGTGATATCACAGTTCCATGTTGTAAAACCACCATAGTGGCTTCTAAGATACGAACCATTTATCCATACCCTTCCATAACTATACACACCGTCAAATTGCATCATAATCCGTTTACCCTTAAAATCCTCAGGTATATTAATCTTCGTTTTGTAAGCATATTCAACATCTTGTTGAATGTTAAAACCTTGCATTAATAGTTCTCCAGGAACCTGAACATCATCCCATTGAATTGGAGAAACACTGTTTTCCCAAAAGCGTTCAGGAGGATTCATGGAAAATTTCCAAGTCCCATTTAGACTCACCAGTGGATTTCTTACGCCCATAACCTTATCTGGAACAGGAATAACATTACCTTGAGCATTTAACTTGTTGTATATTGTTAAATTTAGTATTACACTTAGGATAGTGAATATGATTAGATCTTTATTCATGTCAATTCAGTTTAGTTAGGTTACTATTCAAAATAATTTCCTCTCCCACTTCAGGATAGAATTCAACAACTTTATTTTTATAACGTAATTTGAATGGCTTTCCAAGCTTTGATATAATTTTTACCTGATAAAGCTCACCACCTTCCCATTTTATGCTAACTTCATGTCCACCACGCGCCACCAATCCGCTTACATTGCCATCTGGCAGTTGGTCAGGAAGACATGGCAATAAGTTTACCTCACCTGAATGCGATTGCAAGAGCATTTCAGCAATGCCGGCAGTTGTTCCAAAATTTCCGTCAATTTGAAAAGGCCCACACAATCCAAACAGGTTTGTCGTAACTCTCCGCGACAAAACGGTATTCAGACTTTCCAACGCTTTTTCGGCTTCAAATAACCGGGCGTATTGGTTTATTAACCAAGCTGCGCTCCAGCCGGTATGTCCGCCCCCGTTTTCGATGCGGTAATCCAGTGATTTTTTTGCAGCGGCTGTCAATTCAGGTGTTTCCTCCATGTTTATTTGCGACCCCGGATGTAATGCAAACAAATGCGAAATGTGCCGATGACCGGGCTCCACTTCCGGAAATTCCTCGGGCCATTCCATAAGCCTGTCATCTGAACCGATTTGAGGACCTGCCAAATTTTTCCTTGCTTCTGCAACTTTTTCAACCATATCATCATTCAATCCTAGTACTTTCGAAACAGCAACAAAATCGGTAAACAGTTGCCAGATGACCTGCTGGTCATGCGCCGGTCCCATGCATATCTGACTATGACTTCCGTCGGGAGCAATAAAAGTATTTTCGGGAGACACTGCCGGTCCGGAAACCAGCTTCCCGGTTTTCGGGTTTTCAACCAGCCAGTCGAGATAAAATTCAACCGAACCTTTCATTACCGGATACATTCTTTTAAGAAAATCTTTATCCCCCGTAAAAGAGTAATGCTCCCAAATATGAGAACAAAGCCACGCTCCTGCTCCCAGGTGCATTCCCCACGAAGCCTTTTCTCCCGGTGAAGTGAATCCCCAAACATTGGTAATCGGATGAACTACCCAACCATTAAGTTGATATTGAACAGAAGCAGTTTTTCTTCCAGGTTCCACCAGCGATTCCATCAAATCGAAAAGTGGCAGGTGCATTTCTGACAAGTTTGTAACTTCAGCCGGCCAGTAATTCATTTGAACATTTACATCGGTATGGTAATCGCCATTCCAGGGACAGCGAATTCCATCGGCCCATAATCCCTGCAAATTAGCCGGCATTGTTCCGGGTCGCGACGAGGCGATTAAGAGGTAACGGCCGTATTGAAAAATCAGTTCAACAAGGTGAGGATCTGATTGGGTTTCTCTGAAGTTCTGAATTCTTTCATCGGTTGGAATTTTTTTAAAAGGCTCTTTTGTAATATCAAAACTTACTCTTTTAAAATAAGGTTGATATTCATCCAGATGCCTCTTCAGCAAATCGTTAAATGATTGCTTTGTTGCATTTTCAATTGCATTTGCAGTAATTTTCTCATAATCGCGCCCTTTATATTCAGGGTATTTTAGTATATAGTCAGTCGATGCAGAAAGAAATAATATTACCTCGTCGGCATTTTCAATCACTATAGTTGAATCGTTGTAAGAAACATTTCCGTTTTTATTTACTGCCTTTAAACGGGCCATGTAACGAAGTCCATCGCCACCTTTCCCGTCAGGCAGTGCGCCCCGCATTACAAGTTGATTGTTTTCGGTGTTTGTGGTATAACGTTCGGGCCTTTTCATTTTACAGGTGAACGAAATCATTCCGGGTTTATTGGCCATGAAACGGGCAACCATCACCTGATCGGGATTGCTGGTAAAAATCTCCCTGGAATAATCTACATCGTCCTGAGTATAGCTTACCCTCACAACCGCATCTTCAAAATCCAGTTCGCGATGGTAATTCTGGTACTCTGAATTTTTTCCATTATCAATCCACAAATCACCCATTGTTCCGAAACTTCCAAACGGACCAAAGCCAAAAAGACGCGGACCCAATTCCGAACTCAATCCCGAACCAACTCCTTTGCATATTTGTGTTTTGTTTGTAAGTTCGGTTGCCTCTCTGTATTTACCTTCAAAAAGCAAATTACGAATAGTTCCCAGTGCTTTGTGCGCATCCGGGTTATCACTGTCGGTTACACTACCCGACCACATGGTTTCTTCATTTAGTTGAATACGTTCCCGATTCACATCACCAAATACCATAAGCCCAAGTGAACCGTTTCCAAGAGGAAGCGCTTTTAGCCATTCTCTTTCGTTGTTTTGCTTTTCATTTTCAATTACTTTGGCTGGCTGCTTGTACCAAATCTTTAAATCGTTTTCTGTTTTTGATGTGGTTAAGCATGATTGAAAATTACAAATCACGAAAATTACAATTATCAAAATAAACGGGTTTCTCTTTCCTGAATTCATAATTCACTAGCTTTAAATCGGTTAAAAATTTTTGGTTTACTATATTTCATATCCATCTTATTGAATGTTAAAACCTTGCATTAAAAGTTCTCCAGGAACCTGAACATCATCCCATTGAATGGGAGAAACACTGTTTTCCCAAAAGCGTTCAGGAGGATTCATGGAAAATTTCCAAGTCCCATTTAGACTTACCAGTGGATTTCTTACGCCCATAACCTTTTCTGGAACAGGAATAACATAACCTTGAGCATTTAGCTTGTTGTATATTGTTAAGTTTAGTATTACACTAAGGATAGTGAATATGATTAGAACTTTATTCATTATAAATATTTTAAAAACTAAAATGTAATTTATTTACTGTCTGTCTATATTTGAATTTTATAAATTAGTTCTACTTAATTTTTAAGGAGGCACCGGAGTTGTTCTAAGTGCCTATTAATAATCTTTTAAAATTGAAATAATTTGAAAGGAATATGGGAGAAATTTCTCCCATATTCTTAACTCTATATTAAGTCAAATATTGATTTAAAAATTATTTTACCATCCGGGATTTTGAGATAGTTTTTGATTTTTATCTACTGCATATTGTGGTATAGGAAATAAATAATCCCGAGGAGCATTAAAAGCTTTAAAACCTCCAAACGCAGGAACCCTGTTGTACTCCAATGTTCCATCATCTTGTTCCACTATTTTCATAGCCGTCATATTTTTGTTTAAAACTTCATCTCCAATTTTCCATCTTATAATATCCCAATATCTTTTCCCTTCAAAGGCTAGTTCTACCCTGCGCTCATTACGGATTCGAATTCTAAGTTCATCCTTAGTCAAACCATGCAAAGGCTGTAAACCTCCCCTATTTCTCAACTGGTTTATTGCATCATAAACGGATTGATCGGGTCCAGACAATTCATTCTTCGCCTCTGCATAATTCAAGAGAATTTCGGCAAACCTCCAGTAGACCAAATCATTAGCCATGCCACCATCATCTTTCATTGATTCTTTTGGTTCAATTTTAGGATCAAAAAACTTTTTCAAATAATAGCCAGTTCTTGTTCCCTGATGAGAAAAATTAGGATCAAACGAGTTGTTTACACCTTTTATTGACGGATCAAACCTTGTATAAATTGTATCTCCTTCAGCCCTCCATGGAGCTCCATCATATAGAATAGATGCATAAAAACGTTCATCCCTGTTAATATATGGATTGTCGGCGTAAAAAGAATCATTCCCTAATCTTCCATCTTTAAATTCGTATGCATCGATTAAATCCTGTGTCGGAGTCATGTGTCCCCATCCAACAGCAACGTTTGTGGTTGGATCAATTCGAGGTCCCCAATATACTATATGCGGAGAAAAACGATTCACCCCATCCATCTCGATAGAAAATATTACTTCTGAATTTTCATCTGTTTCAGGCAAGAAAAGGGAACCATAATCATTAACCAAACTATATTTTCCCAAGTCAAATATCGATTGGCAAGTATTCACACAATCTCCCCATCTTGAAGCAAATAATTCAACTTGACTTTTAAATGCTAAGGCTGCTCCCTTTGAAAATCGATCTTTATTTGATGCATCCCATGTAACAGGAAGTAAATGGATTGCATCTTCTATATCCTCAATTATAAAATCAATACATTCCTCATAAGTATTACGCGGATAAAATAATTCTTCATCATTATTCCTATCTAAGGGAACCTTAATAATTGGAACCCCTCCAAAGAATTTTGCGAGTTCAAAATAATAAAATGCTCTAAAAAATTTACCCTGGCTGATAAAGAAATTTTTATCGTCATCTGTTAATGTTTCACTCTCAGAAACATTTTTTATTAAAATATTGGCTTTCCTAATCTCACTATACCAACCTTCCCAGCCTTTTATTCCAAAATTACCTGCAGGAACGTAACTTCCCCCATTACCAGGAGAGTTGTCAGGACTATAATTTCTTTGAGCTATTTCTTTCATGGAAGTTACCCAAGGAAATGTGGGAATACTATTATCAGACCAATTTTCAATAGGATCAGCCCAACGAAATTCTTTCCAATTTAAATTTTGATATAAATCATTAAGAGCCAAATTAATATTTTGAGGAGAATCCCAGATGGACGATGAGAAAATTCCATCCTTAGGTTTCACTTCCAAAAATTCTTCAGAGCAACTACACAAATTTAATAATAAAACTAACAATAATACCCTGTTAATCAATTTGTTTAATATTTCCTGTTTTTTCATAATAATTAATTTAAAAGTCTAATTGTAAACCGATAGAAGTAACACGTTGTTGAGGATAGCCTCCCATATAACCTTCAGGATCGATATAATCCTGAGCTGAAAATGTTAGCAAATTCGTTCCACTTAGATAAATACGCATTCTTTCGATTTTAAATTTAGGTACCGCAAGACTGTATGCAACAGAAGCAGACTTAAGCCTTAAATATGCCCCATTTCTTATCCAGTGATCTGATTTAAGCAAAGTATGATTTGAGGGTTGTGATTCAAGTCTTGACCATTCCGCATTTGTATTATCAGGGGTCCAGAAATCGGTATGATGTGTAAACATCGTTGCGTCACCTTGGTAAAATGGAGTTGCGGCCCAACCAGAATAGTAAAGATCGGTTTTGGCAGCACCTTGCCAGAACATTTCTAAATCAACACTTTTTCTTTTTATTCCTAAATTGAATCCATATATTAATCCTGGGAATCTTGGATTACCAATAACAACATAATCCGATGAATTTATTTTTCCATCCTCGTTCCTATCCCAATATTTAATATCTCCAGGTTTCAAATTGAGGCCTGCAGCCCAGGGAGTGTTTTCAATCTCTTCGACACTAGTAAAATAACCTAGTTTTTTTAATCCAAAGTTAGTACCTAATGGTTTGCCTGTGCGACTTCTTTCCGGATCATCTTCTATTGTTTTATTTTCAGAAATTTCAAGAATCTTATTTTTTGCATATGTTAAATTAAATTTTGTATTAATAGCCCAGTCTTTACCAATTTCTTTAAATCCAAAAAACGCCAGGTCTATGCCTCTGTTTTCCATTACACCATTATTTTCCTGGCCAATACCAATACCATATTCAGCAGGTATGAGTTCAGTAGATGCAATTAACATATCTTTTCTTTTCTCATAGAAAACATCAGCTTCAATATTTATCAAACCGTTATACATTGAAAAATCAACACCCAGATTATATTTTTCAGCCTTCTCCCAGGTGATTGATGTATTAGGATCCAACGATTCTCTAATAGATAAAATAGGAATCCCCCCAATCATATAAACCCCTTTATTTCCATCTTTTCCTTCTGGTTTAAATACATTATACTTACTCAAATATTGGAATGGGCTTCCTGCCAGATTTCCCGATTTGCCCCATGAAAATCTCAGTTTTAAGTTATCAACCGCTTCAATATTTTCAAAGAAAGCTTCTTCACTCAAACGCCATGCAGCTGAAAAACTTGGAAGGAAGGCAAACCTGTTTCCTGGGGAAAAATAGTAATGCCCGTCATATCTACCACCTCCTTCAAAAATATATTTCCCCGCGTAGGAATATGTTGCCCTATAAGCATAACCCAATTGTCTAGCTTTTGAACTTCCTCCTCCATTTTCAATATAGGCTGGATTAGCACTACCCAATGATAACTCATCAATAAAAAGATCATAAGCAAGTCTGCCTGCATATAGACTCTTATTTCCGACACTATTTCCCTCAAATACCCCTAATACATTGATAAGATGTTCTCCAAAACTTTTATCGTAATTTAAAATAAATTGTCCTGTAATACTCCTGGTGAAAAAATAATTTTCGGTTAATTGGGGTTTATCAACAATACCCCCTTTAAAAGGAAAGAAAGTCCTATCATTTTGTATTTGCCATACTTCATAAGGTTTTATCCATTTCTTTCTTAATGCATCTGTTTTGTCTATAGATAAGTTACCTTTTACTGATAAACCCGGAATAGAAGCAAATTTTTGATCAAACTTTAACGACACGTTTAGGTCATAATCATCTTCTTGGCGGTATCCTTCTTCATGAATCATTTGATCCGGGTTTTGTGAAAAATAACCAACTGGCTTTCCATTTGTGAAAAATAGAGGCATAGTAGGATTCATCCTCATCATCAGTTGAAAAATTAAATCCACATCATTAGCAGTATATGTACCATCTTTAAAGGACGCAGAAATATCCATAGATATTCTTGTATTTTCTAAGGGATTAAAATCTATATTAGACCGTAAATTGTAGCGCTTAAATCTTATTGAAGATCCAAAATTTCCTTCTTGATCAAGGAATCCAAGAGAACCATAGAAACTAATTTTATCAGTACCCCCCGTCATAGAAATATTATGTTGATGAAGTAATGCTGCATTCATATAATCCTCTGCAACATGTTCATTAGGATAGAAATCAGGATCACTCCCATTTTTAAATTTTTCTAAGTCATTATCAGTATACTGAGGGGATGCTCCTTCATTTGTTAAAGCCATGTTCTTATATCGAGCATAATCATAAGAACTTACCTCTTTAGGAAGGTTAATTGGGGTTTGCCATCCGAACTTACTATCAAAACTAACAGAAAAATCCCCTTTTTTCCCTCTATGAGTAGTAATGAGTATTACACCATTAGCTCCCCTTATTCCATAAGGGGCTACAGATGCAGCATCCTTTAAAACGGTCACACTTTCGATATCAGATGGATTTATGTTATCTAAAGGTCGTGGAATTCCATCAACAATTACCAATGCGGAAGCATTGCCCAAAGTTCCAACTCCACGTATCCTTATAGTCGAGTTGTCTTTTCCTGGTTCTCCTGACCATTGTTGGGACATAACCCCATTTAACCTTCCTGTCAAGGCATTACTGGTTGAAGTTATTGGAGTTAGTTTAAATTCATCTCCTTTAATTGTTGCCACAGCTGAAGTTAAAGATGATTTTTTTTGTATTCCATAGCCTATGGCCACAACTTCCTCTAACCCGATGGCATCTACTTTCATGATAACATCAATTGAAGTTTGATTTCCAACTTCAACCTCCTGTGTCCGCATCCCTACAAACGAAAACACCAATGTAGCATCATCCGGAAGATTGTTAAGCGAATATTCCCCATCCGCATTGGTAACTGTTCCCTGGGTGGTACCTTTGACCACAACAGTAACTCCGGGTAATGGCTGTCCGCCGGATTCGTCGGTTACGGTACCTGAGATGGTTCTTTGCTGCATCACAGCAAGCGAACTTTCATACAATAACTCCGGGGTAATTAGAACAATAAACCGGTCTTTTATCGTGTAACTGACATCGGTTCCGGCAAACAGGGTATTCAAAACCGATTCGATTTTCTGATTCTTAATGTCAAGTGACACTTCCCTGTTTACATCCACAAACTTGCTACTGTACATGATACGAAACTCACTTTGCCTCTCAATTTCCGCCAGAGCTTCCTTCACCGCGCAATTTTCCATTTGGAGGGTGAGCGTTTTGGTTTGTGAATAGGTTTTGCCGGCCAAAACACATCCCACCGAAATCAAAATAAAAAAAACTGTCAGTTTCATAAGCCTCAAGATTTTTTTCAATTCGGGAAATTTTTCATTCCCAAACAACTCATTAATTTTTTTCATACTTTTGTATTGTTTAGTTTAAAAATGCCCTGTACGATTATACAGGGTTATTACTTAAATTCTCCAGGGAAATGTTGGCGCATTTCCCTGTTGTTTTTTTAAATTACTTCTCCATAGGCACACTAATTTTTGAACGCTTGATTTATTACTGTTTTATCGTCTTTTTTCGAATACTATTTTTTGTTTTGAAAAGGTATCGTCCTGTAATTTTTTACGGGGCAGCGCTTTGTAGCGAACCGGAGTGGCGACAGTCATAAGTTCGAGAATCTGAAAGAGGGGCTCATCCTCAAAGGTTACTGTATAGGTATAATCTTTTATGGCATCGTCCACTTCTATGGAAACATTGAACATACGGCTCAACTTTTCGGCCGCTTCAAGAATAGTTGTCTCATCGAATACCAATTTACCCTCTTTCCATGCTACATATTTTTCTATATTGCCTTCGGAACTCGAAATAGTACCCGTTTTTACGTTGTAGTTTACATGTTGCCCCGGCTTCATGGCACCGATAGTTTTAATTAATCCCTCTTTTTCAACTTTTTCTAAAACAACTTTTCCGTTAACCAGTGTTGTTTGTACTGCATCGTTTTCGGGATAAGCCAACACGTTAAAAGCGGTGCCCAACGCTTTCACATTCAGTTTGCCGGTTTTAACAATAAATGGTTTTTCCGGATTATGGGCCACATCAAAATATCCTTCGCCGGTTAACCGCACTTCCCGGCTGTTGCCGATGAATGTTTGCGGGTACTTCAACCTACTGCCATAATTTAAATGAACCTCCGAACCATCGGTTAACTGCACTACGGTTCTCGAACCTATTGGTGCAATGATTTCCAGCGAATCAATTGGAAGATTTTTTACCTGGACTGCTTCCTTTTTTATTTCGGCGTTTTCAGATAGGGTATAAAAAAGAAAAGCTAGTAACGGCAACAATAAAATGGCGGCAGCCCTTGTCAGCCAGGTTAAAAATACCGGGGTCCGGGGTTTCGCAATTTTGTTTTCCCCTTTTTTATTGTTGATTTTCTGCTGAATTTTATCGAATAAAACACTGAACTTTTCGTCTTCTTCGGCATTCTCCTCTTGCTTGAAGGATTTCCAGTCGTCGAATGCCAGCCGAGTGCCTTCTTCACTTAATCCTTCTTTTTTAATCCACCGGATAATTTCCTCCAACTCGGCAGTGGTACACCGGTTATTTAAAAACTTTATGATTGTTTCTTTTGTCATTTCTTCTTTTGTGTATGCCTCCCGGCTACCACCCCGGGAGGCATAAATAAAACTACCTAACTAAACCAAACTAAAAATAGCATCGTATTTTTTGTTTCATTAAGGTTATACGCCCAACCCGCGATAAGGGAGTATATAAAATGCAGTTTTTTTTATTGCAGAAACAAATAAATAAATAACAAATTGACCATCAGGTTGCTATCAATGTGAGATTTTAAAAAAGTCAGCGTATTGGTGATGTGTTTTTTTACGGTATTAATGGAAATGTCCAGTTTTTTTGCTATATCTTCGTGTGTCAGTCCCTGTTCGCGACTTAACTGAAAAATTTCTTTCTGCCTGGGAGTTAATTCATTTAACAAGGTCTGTACCTTTTCGTGGAGTTCATTAAAATAAATTTCGTCTGTCAAATCAGGTGTGTTTTCAGCCTGTTGCAATGACTTCAGATGCTCCAGGTATTTTTTTTCACTGGCCCTTTTACGAAACTGGCTGATTGTAGTGTTATAGGCAATGGTAAACAAAAAAGACTCGAATGAAGAATAGACATCTATTTTATTACGGGATTCCCATATTTTAATAAAAACCTCCTGCACAATCTCTTCAGCATCTGCTTCCAGTTTTATATATCGTAAAACAAAACCATATAATCGCCTACTGTAACGTTCATAAAGCTGATAAAAAGCAACCATATTATCTTCCCTGATCAATAGGAGTAGTTCTTTATTTGATTTTATGGTCTTCAATTTAGCTTGTTAAAATGAATTTCAAAATTAGTATTTTTTTAAGTCGTTGCAATAATACAAAAGAGTCTAATTCTTTTAAATTGAAAAATAATGGGATCGATGAAAAGAATAACTTAACCGTTGTTATGTCAAAAAACTTAAAAATAAACGACCAAAAAAAGCCCCGAAGGGCTCTTCCTATTACATTAATCCGTCATCGGCAAAAGAGAAAAAGTCATCTTCTGTCAGAATGATATGGTCGAGAACGGTACAGTCGAAAACTTTTAAAGCTTCAACTCTTTTCTTTGTTATTGATTTATCTGCTTCGCTGGCGATTAAAGCACCTGAAGGATGATTATCGCAGAGGTAAATATTGAACAAAGAATCAAAAGAAACAAACGAAAGAGAATTGAAAAAGTTTATGAATAAATTAGTTATTAAATTTCCCGGGATAGAGGAAGGAGCAAATTATATCTTGTTCAAATTAGGTCAGATTACTTGCTGAACGGAAATGAAATTGGGAAAACAAAGATTTGTTCCACCAATTAACCCAAGCAGCTATCGAACCGGTTAAAACACTAAAAATCAATGGAGTAAATTTTTTCCAGTAAATGCATTTGAAATAAATAGAACGCAAAGAATCCTGTGAATGAGAGACTTGTACGATTTTTATTAAATTGGTAGTCACAAGTGGAGGAGTATCGAACTTTTTGGTTGAAGATTTTGAGGCGGTGCTAAAGTTTATGAATGCTGAAAAGCAAAAGCTATCACTGCTGGTACGTTAAAATTTAAAATAGATATTCAAATAAATTATACGTAGTTCTTTGACATTTTGATTGACTTGAGCCATGGTAAGCAAATCACGTAAATTGGATTTGTCGAAAGCAGAAACACTTAAAATTTGCATTATTGCTCAAAAAAACGAGGTGCAAATCCTTTTCTTCATCGTAATACTCAACCAACCGCAATTTACCCGGGTAAAGATTTTTTGACTTTTTTACGGTCAGAACAACTGTTTTATCGGTTCGTAGCCGGGTGGTTTAATTAATGTTGAAGTTCTGCTCTGTTACCTCATATTTCAAAGGAGATTTTGCCCTTATAACAAAGTAAGCACCTGCCATTTGTATGCGATACAATGCAGCAAAGTCAACATAAGCCATGTCCATCAGGTAGATTGCATCAGGTTGTGGGACAAGTACATCAAGTAAATTGCTGTCGTGATACTTACAAATTTTAAATTACTTTGAAGTTGATCCAAAATTTATTGTAGCATCCTTATCCATCACTACTCCGTTTTTGAAAGTTGGGGAATTGGAATGGAGTTTTTCACCATCAACAAATGAGCGTTCACAGATCCACAACTCGCTTCCCGGACCCACATTTAAAAATCTGTCCGGCGGATTTGTCCATTCGACATCTTTGAGTCGAACATCTTTTCCATTTCTTGTGGCGCTAAGTTGTGTATTATGAAGGCGCACATTTTCAAAGTAAACACCAATGGGCCACTGCAGCGAAACCCGACCTTCCACTGATCCTATGTATGTATCCTTAACATACACTCCCCGTGCCCGTGGTGTTCCCCAAAAAGCATCAAACTCAACCGTAAAGGAAAAATCTTCAAAGTGGTTGTTCTCAAAATGGATATTACTCGCCCGTAATCTTGTGGTTGCTTGTTTGGTCCCCATGTCAGTGGTGCGACAATTGCGAATTAGAGTGTTTCGATTCAGTACTTCCTCATTGATCAAAACATCATCATGCTGTATCTCATCCGAAACTGATTCCAACGTGAGAAAAAAACGATTCTCTCCTGGCACATCTTCGGCAGCAATAAGTCTGCTTATCCCGCGCAGTTCAGTCTGGTCGGAATTCCAGATACTAATCCAGTCGCCTGACCGCCAGGTTTGAAAGTCTTTATGGTCCCTGAACATTGGTTCCATTTCGAGCTGTGTGCCATTGATCCCAATGAGCTTGTGTATGCGTGTGTATATTGCAAAGGCATCGTCATACATAGCTGCGCCATCGATATCACAATCTGTTATTGTCAAACCAAAACGGCTATTCTTGATGTGGAATCCATCCCTCCACGAAGCCAACAGCTCTGTTTCAGGATTTTTCATCTTTAGGTTCACATTCTGCATAGTGACCGTACCTATGTTATCCCGGATACTAAACCAAAAGCAAGGAACGGAGTACCAGCGCAGATTGCTAAATTTAACACGACTGCTGTTGTGAATAACCGTCACCCCATTTCTGTGACCGTATCTCATATGTGGAACAACAAATTCCGTGGCTCCATTCTGCTTCGCCCTTTTTACACGTCCGGCCATCGCCACATCGGGTGTGTCACTACCTGCTGCTGTTTGTTTTACATGAACGCGTAATTCACGCTTATTGCCAATTTGCTCAATGCGATCAATGTAGATATTATCACCCTCTCCGGACCGGGCGCCATCGTAGTCTGGTATAAATGAGCGACCAAAAAACGGACCATGAAAATCGGATTTTCCAATCTCCGGCACCGGGTAACGCTCAGGCACTGTCAAATCAATGGTCATATTCTCAGTATCAATACTATTGATATGGCCCTGGTAATAAATGTTTGGATGGTAATCGACGGTTAATCCGTCAATTTGAATATTTCGCGCATTAATAACCTCTGCCAGTGCATCTGGAGGACGCAAAACAAGTGTAGCACCATTGCCCTCGATGGATATGTTAGACGCACCTTCAAGCGGGAAAGCAAACTCCCGTGTCATATCGTCCTGCCCAACAAGTCGGTATTGCCTCTCCGTTTCTAAACGAATGATACCCCCTTCAGCTGCACGCGCAGCAGCTAAAGCTTCATGGAACGCATTGAGATCATCAGTAGTACCATCACCAACGGCTCCAAAGTCCGACACGTGGAATACTTTAAGACCAGCGAAAGTGGGAGTAGCCAGTGCTAGATGAAATCCAAGCCGGTATGTAGTGCCTCGCTTCGGAATGGCCTTGATCTCAATTTCATCTCCGACTTGCAGTCCTTCGAACCGTGTTTCCAGACGAACCGGATTAGAACCTGGCTCCACAGATATCTTACGGACCACTTTGCCACCCGCATGAATCGACAGGCTTACACTTCGCCCGGAAAGAACCTGTATCCAGGCCATGCCAAGCTGGTAATTTCCTGCGTCCTTTACGGTATAATTCCAGTTCATCGCTTCGTTTGTGGCGCTCAACTCCAAGGTTTCAACCAAGCCTGCTTCGTTCAACTCCTTTTTTGACAATTCCGGAAAACGGTTGATCTGGTCACTCGTAAGATCGATTGATTTCTTATCAGAAGTGTTCTCAGAAATCTGTGTTGCCCTTGGGGCCTGACAAAGTACCTGAGGCGGTAAAGCAAATAAAACCAGTGTAAATAAAACATTGACGATTCTCATATTTGAAAATTTAGTTATTAAAATTAGTTTCCTGGCATTAATGCTTCTCCCGGAAAACAGCGTACTCCGGATTAACGCATCTTTCCGGGGCATTTTCATAAACTTTTCTTAATTCTTCAATATCATCTGGATACCGGCCCTTATCATCTGTCTTCATTTCCCATTCCCTCAGATTTCTCCGGTACTTTTTCAATAATTTCTTATATCCGTTTTTATCTGCCAGATTATTCATCTGATGAGGATCATTTTTAATATTGTAAAGTTCCTCATCGGATCGATCTGAAGCTTCAAAAAAAGATTCCTGAAGAGGTGTTAATTCACCCTCTGCATATAACTCTCTCAGATTGACAAAGGTGGCGTAAGAATCCCGGTATGCCGGTTGGAATAAAGGACGATCGGTCATATAATTCCGTATATAAATGTAATTATCCGTACGAATAGCCCGGGCATGATCAATTGCATTTCCCTGTCTGTCCTTGGCTGAAACAACAAAATCCCTCTCCCCGTAGTTTTTCGCAAAAAGATCCTTCCCTTCCATAAACTCCGGGATCTCGATGCCTGCAATGGCCAGTGAACTTGTTGAAATATCAATACCACTGACAATATCATCTCGTTCTTTACCTGCTTTGAGAAGATACTCATTGTTGTCCGGCCAATACACAATGAGTGGAACTTTCACGCCTTCTTCGTACAAATGCTGTTTGGCCCTGGGCAACGGACATCCATGATCGGTAAAAAAGAAAACTGCCGTATTTTCCCACAAATTATACTCTTTAAGCGCTTGAATGATAGCTCCTACCTGACTATCGCAGAAAGCAATCTGTTCATAATGACGGGCTATTGCATTTCGAAACACAGCATTGTCAGGATACTGGGGCGGAACAGTAACTTTATTTTCTTCCACACGACTGTTGGCAGGATATTTACTCCCTGTTTCACCCTCGTATTTTCCACCGGAAAGCTGTATTTGCCCGAAGAATTTTTTTCCTTTCAACTGCTCTAGCCATGAAAGATCATGTCCAACAAGATGGCCGTTCACCGCAGTTTTTGCTGGTCTTTGAAATTCCGGTGAAAACAGATCATTATAATTATAGGAAAAATTATAATCTGTTTTTTCTTCATTGAAAGTGACATAACCAGCTTCCCTGAAAAGCTCCGGAACTGAGATTACTTCTTCCGGCAGCGGCTTCTTAATCATTGTCCGGTGATCCTGCAATCCGTATGTTGTTTGCATAGTCCCGGTTATCAACGCAGAACGTGTAGCCGAACATACCGGTGCAGGCATGTAAGCACGGTTGAATCTCACACCAAACTCCGCCAGCATATCGATGTTTGGAGTGGGAACAGTATTGTCACCATAGCAACCCAGCCAGTCGCTCATGTCGTCGACATAGATCCACAATACATTTGGGGAGCTGTTGTCCTGAGATTGAGAAAAACTAATACTGGTGATTAAGAAAGAAAATATGACCAGCTTTTTCATAGTATAGTTTACATTTTAGTAAATTACTTTTTATTTTTCTATGAGCATTTGAACTGGGCCGATCAAGCCTGATGTCACCAGTTCCTTATTCTCCAGATGATTCCATTTCCAGCTCACAAAGGCTTTGCGACCTGTCGGACTTTCTTCGCCACGGATTACCCAGTCAGGAACTTTTTCCAGTCCCATACCAGCGGCGGTAGAACCGGTATTTGTTGTCCATTCAGCATGCTCGGGTAATTTCTGATCGCCTATCAGACGGTTGACCCACAAATTGGCTACATCAACTCGTATTTTATTTGTTCCTTCTTTAAGATATTCAGTGATATCAATCCGGAATGGTCTTTTCCAGAGGATGCCTGCCGACTGGTCATTCACAAAAACTTCAGCAGCCACTTCAACCTGACCTAAATCGAGGATTGCATTCGACTGATCATCCAGTTCCCCGATATCAATCTGATTCTGATAGCTGATCGTTCCTGAAAAATGGGCTACTTCAGGATCTCTGTGTTTGGAAAGGTCAATCGGTTCAGACAATTCTATCTTTTCAGGTGCCCCGGCACCATCGAAGGAAACCTGCCAGGGTGAATTAAATGATAACTGCCGGATGACTTCAGGCGCTTTATAATCAGATGCTGATTCTTTAGTTAAGTTTTTGCGAAAAACAACAAAGACCGATCCGCCATCTTCCATTCTCAGGGTTACCTGAATCCGTCCATCATCAAGTTTATTATACTCAGGTGCTGTTCTAATTTCTCCGGTTTCGGGATCCCATAACTCAGGCAACTTATCGTTTATCCTGAATTTAGCATTGGCTACTTTTGCATAATTGTGCTGATTGCTCACAAAATAAACGTCAGTTTTCGATGTTTCCCTGTGAATAAATTCAAACCCACTGCCAGAGAACAGCGCTTCACCCGTACCTTCACTTTTTATCGTTGAGAATTCAAAATCAGGCAGAAGCTCAATATCCCGGAATGCTGTCTTTACTGCATCACCGCAATAAATGATCCCTTTTCCATAATTATTTGTTTTTACATATTCTCCATCACATTCACCCCAGATCTCATCAGTGAGCTTCATTAATTCTTTATGAACTGACGCGTTACTATTTATTCCGGGCATTCTTTCCGGTTTGTATGCCACCACAACAGCCCCATTCTGAATATGATTTTGCAATATCTTTAAAGCATCAAGTGTAATATGTTCAGATTTCTTAACTACGAGCACAGCATATTCAAGTCCATTGGGTAAAACCAATTTCCCTTCTTTCACCTTCAGTTTTTTAAGCATATCATGGTTGCAAAAATCATAATCATAACCCTCCGGTATAGCGGGGATCAGATTCTCTTTTAATTCGGGATCAACCGGGGCATCTTCACCCACATAGTATAAAATATCATTTTTTGGATGTCCCTGCTGCAACATATACTGACAACGCGACTGGTATTCTAACCAGGGTTGAGCATATTTCCACCATGTATTATGTCTTCCAAAACGTGAACCATATGTACCCAGTCCTAATCCCGGTGACTGCTCATAAGGACTCAGCGAAATTCCATGCAACCAGAACTGGTTAACACCTTTACAGTAGAACCAATCGCCCTGTGTTTTAATGTCAGCAGGATTCGTCTCAAAAATTTTGGCTGGAGCACCTGTAAAAGCTTCTGCACCAACCAGTTTCCGGCCATAGATATGTGCTGTTGATGAAGAAAGTTTTGTAATTCCTCCATGATGATTATCTCCATATGCCCAAAATTCAGTTGCAGGAATATCAATATATTCACCGGTAGCAAAATCATCCGTATTCCCAAAATTACCGTATCCTTCGGCGGCAAACTTCAATCCATTCTCATGTGCCAGGGTCTGAAAGCGTTTATAATAATTTTCAATGATCAGATCGCTTACCGTCTTCCGGAAATCCCACAGAAATTTTTCGGTTTCATCCGTACCAGCTATCACTCTTCCGGTAATAGCAGGCAGGTATGTATAAATATCATATCCGCACCTGGCCTTAAATTCTTTTTCAAAACCTCCGGTCCAATTTTGGTGACCAGCCTCATAACTGTCAATAAGTACATATGAAATGACCTTTGAAAGTTCATCTCCACCCGCATTCACCTTCCTCATCACAGATTCATTCCAGTGAATATCCACGGCATCACCAGACATTTTATCTACTTCAAGACCCTTTCCTCCAAAAGGAGCAGGATGATTTGAGCGTCCCGTAGGCTGATAACCCACTCGAAGGATTGTCCAGTTACCATCAGGGACCTCCCAATACAAAGAGCCATTTTCATCAAGTTTATCTGTCAGGTCAATAATTTCTTCCGGAAAAACCACTTCTTCCTCCGGGGCATTCCTGGTATCTCTTTCATACCTTGCCATTTTACTATAACCGGCTTTGTACCACCAGCTTCTTATGCGATAGGGTTCTCCTTCAAGTTCACCTTTGGGTGTTGGAAAGGCCAGGACGGCAATATCTTTATAATATCCTCTTACATGATCGCGTGGCATATAATAGCGCTTGTTAATGAAGGTATCTCGCTTCATATCCCGTTCAAGGCCCAAAACAGGTTCCGGAACAGACAATTTCTCTTTAAAATCAGCAGGGCCTGAAAGTTGTTTTTCTGTCCACACAACCTCCTTCATGGAATTTTCCGGGGTATTCCAGGGACCTCCCGAGGTTGACCAGCCCGGACCGTTCATTATGCTCATTTCCAGTTCCAGTCTTTGCGCTTCCCGTTTTGTGTGGATAAAAGCATCCCACCACTCTTCACTGTAATATTTCACACCTCCAAAAGGGGATCCCTCACTCACATTAAAAAGAGTAAAGCCACCGAGCCCTTTCTCTTTCATCGATTCCAGGTCTTTGGTGACAGCCTCTTTTGAGATGTGACCATTTATCCAGTGATACCAGGTTTGAACTTTGGCTTCATCCTGGGGTGTTTTAAAACCCTCCTCTGACCACTCTGAAGCAATGCTTTTCGAACCGGGTTTATCTTTCACTGAACACCCCAGAAGTAAAAATACGATTAAGAAAATGCTGAACTTTTTCATCAATGTAAATTCTTTATTTAAATTATACAACATGCAGAAACACAAACACCATTAAAAAAATCAGTGATATATTGCCTTTCATAGGAGTGCAATTTACCTTATCTCACCGCCATAATCAAACAGAGTAAAGAATAAATTACCGGAAACGTTTTCGGTAACGTTTGTTCTTAACAACTGAAACAAATACCACCATTATTAATTCTGTTTCACAACTTAAAACCTAAAATTTGCAGGAAGATATTTTGACAATCTTGCCGGCACGCCAGAACATTCAGAAATGCTTAAAGAATTAATAGCGGTATTGAAAAAAATGGGCGATTGAAGCAAATGGTACTCAAGTTGGCAGGATGTATTACCGTGCATTAATCCTATATTCACCTCCTGAGATGGTATAGAGCATATAATTACCCTCTTCCCCGCACGGACTAGTCTTTTTATCATTGATCAAAACCAACTTTTCTGTAGCAGGGATATAAACAACGCCTTCACTACCATTGGGCACATTTAAATCTATGTCCATTCCGGCTTTTGTTTTGGCAACTTTTACATATATCTTCTCAACGGGTGTCTCATTGCCGGTTTCAGCAAATTCCAATCCACCTAAATCAGGTTTTACCATAAAACGTTTCCAGGCCGGTTCTAAAGGGTAGAGCCCGCAAACATATTGAGCCAATATTGTCAGTCCTCCACCGCTCCAAGCATGATTGGTGGAGCCTCCTCCATAGCCATCCCTTCCGATGCCCCATCCTTCAAACAGGGTACTATGTTTTTTATCGTCTACCATTGGTTGAAACCGTTCTTTTAAACGTTTCAAACCATATTCAGACTCTCCCATCATAAAAAGTGCTTCAATCACAAATTTTTCCATATAAGGACTGGCATAAAACTGTGTCTGCAAAAGTTTGTAAATGGCATCATGCTTATCGGCATCTGCAAGCCCGGCGACTACGGCCAGTGCTTGTCCCCGATCATCAATATCATCTTTGTAGTGGTATGAGCGATATTGGTCTCCCCTCCAGAAGGTTTTATTAAAAGCTGTCTTGAAGCTACCCATATGTTTTTCCGCCCATGATACCTGTTCAGGTTTTCCAAGCAGTTCAGACATATTTCGATACCCCCTTAATGCGAGATAATACCATTCACTCATCAACAGATCCTTGTCAACGTTGATACCCCAATCACCCCAATACCAACCTTTACTGTCCTTCTCGTCCATTCGCTTAACCAACACGCCGTTTTCGTCCAGTTTCCAGATATCCAGATAGCGTTTTACTCCATCGTAAACCTGGGCAATGGTCTCTTTATCGCCAGTATTCATATAATAGTTCCAAAAACCGAAATAGCCGATGCTCGCCAGCATTTGCCCTGGCAGTTCCTTGTCCCAGTTTCCTGCAGGTATCGGTGAGAAGATGGTACTATCTTCCCTTTGCCAGGCAATAAGTTCCAGCATCCCCTTTTGCGTCAGAAAGCGACTTTCAGGACAAAGTGCATAAAAAGCCTCTCCACTTTCAACCACCATATCACCCCACCACTGTGCCCGTTCACGGTCGGGGCAGTCCATATAGGTATCGCGCATAGTAACATATAGAGTACGTACAGCTTTATTCCATAATCGCTCATAAAAATCATCATTGCAATCAAAAGAGCCAGTAAATTCAGTGTTATACCCTGTTTCACGATATTTCAGGTCCAGCACTTTTACACCTTCGGGAATGAAGTAATACATTTTCTGACCATTCATCCATCCCAGGTTCTCATATTCCTGTATCCCTTTTCTTGCCACATATTCACCTCGCACATTAACAGGACCTCCTCCCCTGTAGTGATCTGTTAACATGATGATCTTCTCTCCTCCCTGAGCTTCAATTTTTAAATAAGGAGTCACCTGGGCATTGTAGGGTAATATTCCAACGATGGTATCACCATTACTTATAAATGGAAAAACCATATCATTTTCATAGTGCCTCATCCCAAAGTCTTTCCATTGAGGAATGGGTCGTTTCACCAGATCATTCCATGGCGCCACAGGAGGCGTTCCCATAGCAATTGTTCCCTGCCAGCCTTCTCCTGCAAATCCGGCACTTGTAAAACCAAAATTCCCTATCCGCGCATCATATCGGATACTGGACTCGGGTAATCTGAAATTTGGTAATGGCAAACCTGCCTGTCCGAACTCCCGCCGTATTGAAGCTTTCCATGAAGCATCTGTGAGGAGCTCAAATTCAGGCGTTTGACAGTCAACTACAAGTGCCGCCTTACCACTGCTATTGTGCGAAAAGCCATCTTTCCCAAAATACCATACCAGGATTGAAATGCTATTGTCTCCGCGCTTTAAAAATGGAGCTATATCTACCTCATCGTAATAGGTATCCTCTGGTGAGGGCCCCCGTTTTAACTGCCCTTCAAAAACAGCCAATTCACCATTTATCCACATCCAGTATTTGGAGTCGCAGGCTATTTTTGTCAGAGCCTCAGCAGGCATCTCATCCACCTGAAAACCTTTATGGTAAACTGTCCAGTTATTGGTTTCGTTCTGTTGCTCAAAAGCCCTTATCCATTGGGCTTTCCACTGTGTATCAGATCCACTTCGATTACTTTGTCCACTTACTATTTGGGAAATTGATATTACCAAAATAAAAGTGATTAACTTTTCAAAAAAAAGCCTGTTCATATGAATAAATTTTTAAAACCATTTACATAGTACAATTCTGGAAAAAACATTATTAGACGAAATATACCGGAAGTTAACAGCATAAACAATCAGTTTTAAGAATAAATTACCGGAATCGTTTTCGGTAACGTTTTTATTCCGGGACAATTGCATCGTGTTCTTTTAAAAATGGTTTTAATTTTCTTAAAGGAACATTGAGTGGCGTTGTCTTCAATTTATTGGAAAGAACTGCAGCGGCAGCAGCCTGGCCCATTGCCATACAGGAAGCCTGAACACGAAGTGCCGAATTTGCCAGGCGGTCGCTACTGATACAGCGTCCTGCCACCAAAAAATTTTTACTTCCCTTAGGAATCAATGCCCTTAGTGGTATTGTTGCAACAACACCTTCATCCAAATGCTTTGGAATAATACCTTTGGAGTCATGCAGATCAATTGGATAATATGAATATGCCAGAGCATCCTTAAATACTTTTCCAGTAACATAATCCTCATGACTAACCTGGTATTCACCATCAATTCTGAATGTTTCCCTAACTGCTGTTTCCGGTTGTAATGAGATAAGCTTTGTCCCTTCACAACCCGGGAAACTTCGCAGGAACCTCAACAATCTTAAAATCGAGGCTCTTCCATTTATATTCGTTTGTGTATGCAACCCTGAAGTAGTAGAATCTGCATTTAAAACGTGCTGGGCATTGCCACCCTTCGATCGTAAAATGCCGGCAATATTCCCCCGTGCATCACTATATAGCAAATTTCCTTTCTTTACTTCTTCATCGAATCTTTTCTGAAGTACAGGCAGGTCAATAGAATTAATATCATACCCACCAATCTCACATACTTGTGTGCCAGGTTGGGTTTCCTTTTCTCTTAATACGTTAAAGCCAGCCAGTGATGTGACACATGCATTTCCTGTGCAATCAATCAATTGGTTAGAAATAATTTTTACATGAGCACCCTTTCCTACAGTTTCAACTTCCCATTTATTATCTTTATATTCAGTCTTAACAGGCGTTTCATAATAACGAATCTGAACACCAGCTTCCAAACATTTCTCTTCCGCCAAGAGGATGTATAAAAACGGATTTAATCGAACTTGATGCTTCGGATGATCTTTTCCTGTAGGTATTGAGAAATCGGGCAAATCAGCGTCATTCATTCTTACTGTATCTGTGACCAGTTCCCAGCCAATCCCGCTAATAATTTGTTTTCCCCAGGCATGAAACAATCCGGGAAAAGCAACCCCTCCGGTAGTAGTTGTTCCTCCTAACTGGCTGCCATTTTCGACCAGCACGGTTGTGCAACCGGAACGGCCCGCCTGAATTGCAGCGATTACCCCTGCAGTTCCTCCGCCTATAATCAATATATCTGCATTAATTGATTTTAATTGATCTCCTGATCGTTCACTTTCATGGAATGCTTTTCCTGTTACGGGCATCATCCCTCCTATGGAAAAACCACCCAATGTTTTAAGCATTGTTCTTCTTTTAATTTTTGCCATAATAATCTATTTAGAATGGTTACGAATGACAAAATGATATGTTGATAATTAATCTCATGATCATTTCTGTTTAGCTTTATTTTCACACTGATTATCTATCAGATAATTTATATACCTCACATCCTGCACTTAAAAAAGCTCCGGTACCATACACACCTGTTCTGTCGGGCCATGTCTTACCAGGTGCTGCACCTACTGGTTGCACGTACCCAAGCATACCATCATCTGTGATATAATTGACCATTGCATTCCAACCTTTTTTACTACAGTTTCATGATTTTCGCGATTTAAAATACCATTGTTAATTCCCCATGCTAATCCAAAAACAAAAAAAGACGAACCACTGGTCTCAGGTGTCTGGTAAAACTTGCAAGGAACATTTCATAGGTTGGGTGCAGTAGCTTAAAGCCAGCTTAAGAGAAATTTCTGCGGATCATTTTTCATCAATGTCCCACCCAAACTATAATTCTACTCTTTCAGCAAATTGAAATTTCCGACTTCTGCGATCATTATTTAACATTTATAATTTTTCTTTCGCCAGCATTTATTACCATGTGTTTAAAATTAGATGAACCGGCATCCTTAAGCCTAAACGAATTAATTTCGAGCCGGCCATGAATGACATCCAGTGTTGCTTTTTTATCTTCAATCCTACAGGTTCCCCAAGCATAGCCGTTACTCCAGAAATAAGTTCCGGGTTTTGAGGTAAACGTCATACTTTTGTCGATGGCAGAATACTGAAACCCAGAGAGTACAATAACTGAAGCCCAGCTTGCCATAGCCCGGGCATAATGGTGGCCGCACTCGGCTTCGTTAAACGGACTTCGTTTTGAACCGTCGTATCGCTTCCTGATGTTCCGGATTACTTCCAGACCTTCCTGTTCCATTCCTTCGTATAGCATGCCAATTGCAGCAGTGTATTCAAAACCTGTCATCACTTCCGAAAAATAGGGGAAAGGAACCTTGGGGCGACCTTTGGGCCAGCTCGCCATCAGCAGTGCCGATTCATCACCCAGTGCATACGAACGCATGTTGTTAAAATGATTGACCATGGTTTCGCGGTAATTGTATTTCAGAATACTTTGTAATGTGGTTTTCATATTCTCTTTTGAGCCGAGATAACCCAGCCCGCAAATATGGGCCATGTACTGCCCAACCAGTTGGTCAACCAGGCATCCTTTGGCCAGCTGGTAGCGCGGCATGTTAGGTGCTGAAAAATCTGTTATTTCTTCTTTGGTTTCGGGGTCTAGAACCATGTGTTCGTAATATTCACCATTGAAGAGGTTTTCATCCGTCCATTTGCTGCCAGACTGATAAATGGCTGCACATTTTTCTGCAAACTCTTTATCGCCCATTGCCAGAGCCATTTTTTCAGCAGCCTTCAGGGCACCCAGATACCAAAACTGCATTTGCGGATTTGGGCCGGAATAATTAACATCCATTGTATTGTGCTGGCTTCCCTCCATTACACCATCGGCATTGGCATCCCAACTATCTTCAAGCCAAGTATAAGAAAGGGCATTTTTTACATTTGGCCAGCTTTTTTTCAGAAAGTCGGTATCGCCGGAAAGTTGCCATTCGCGGTACATTTTCATGATGGTTCCCATTTGTCCGTCGGCTGCGGTTCTACCGGTTTGATCAATAATCAGCGGTAAAGCTGTACGGAATGCCATCCCTCCATCATTTCGGGTAGCATAATTGAATTCCACATCACGCATGGTTTTAGCCAAATCACCAAATAAAAAGGCGGTGGCTTGTTCGTAATTCCAGACGTGAGTGCATGACCCTGGACAAGCGCCAATCCTGTCAGCACAACCTTCCCATCCCATCATGTGCCCGCTCTTTATTCTGAAAACTGTTTGCGAACGCAAGGTGCTCAGGTTAAAAAGCGCCGCTTCTTTTACCTCGTCAGGAAAATCGGAGTCGAGAAATGCATTGACGAATTCAAGGGTTTTCTGTTCAAGATTTTTTAGTTCGGGATAAGTTTTGGAGATTACATCCCAGGCATCGTTGTATTGCGTGGTATAATAATTTCCAACCACCTCACTCGACCATGCTTTGCGATTTGGAAAATGCCATGTAAGAAAAAACTGAAATACCTTTTTCCCATTGGCCGGAATTTCCTGCTTAACAGCCAGTGAAGCCATAGGATCGTTGTCGACTTGTACTGCTTTTTCAACCAATTCACCATCGTCGCTAAAATCATCCCAAAAATCAAGCAATCCATTATGCCACGCATTGTGAACCGACGATGTCCGGTATGTAATTCCCGAATTCGCATCAGTTGTTAAGGCTATCGTTCCCCAGGCAGGATCAGCTTTGTCCACTTCGCCGGGTTGAAAGAATATTCCTTTAAATAGAGTGTCATCGCGAAATTCATTTTGATTTTTTGCTGCGCCTCTATAGATTTTCTCTCCCCTCTCGTTAAAAAAGAAATTACTTCCATCTTTCCCGATGAAATTCCGGATGGATCCGCATACTGAAACGGTTAAAGGCTTATTTGTCTTATTGGATACTTCGTACCGTAAAATTGCAATTGGAATCCCACTGGCATCCGCATCGCCGGGAATTAAGGGATTATATGCCTTAACTTTTACATCAACAGGAAGACCGGAATCGGAAAGGTTAACAATTCCGAAAGGGTATGCCGCATCAAAGGTTGATTTTTCAAAACGGGGAACACCATGATGATCCACCGGCCGGCCTTCCCAGTGTTCATATTCGTAATCCAGCAGCGGCCCCATCAACCCTTTGGTATATTTATTCTCATTATCTTCTATATGAATGGCAAAAAATGGGGCATCATTTCCCGGCGTCTGAGTACTAAAACCTTTCCCAGCGATGTTCATAATTTCCCAATCGACGAGGCTTCCCCTCCCGTTAATGGATACCGTTCCTGTACCAATACCACCAATGGGGAGGGCCACTTTTGAGATATGATTTTCATCATAGTGTTTTAGTATGGGCCAGCTTTGCGCGTTGCTTGAATTTACACCCCAGGTAATTACCAATAAAAATACCAGTTTTTTATATTTCATTTTTAGTTGCTTTCTACTATTTAACTCCATAATCATCTATCTAATTTAGAAAATAAAATTAATTCCTGCCTAAAACCTCAACACTTCCCATTTTATATCGCTTGTGTCCGTCATCGTTGTTATAAGGCAGTTCAAAAACCGGGGTTCCGTCTTTTTTCCCTACCGAAACATACACATCATACTTCCCTGGTTTTGCGACCCTGAAAAATGTCTTAACAGGATCCTTAAATGCCGCTGCAATTGTGAAAGTTGTCGTAATTTTTTCCGGTATTGGTTTTTGTGGCTCCCAAACTTGCAATGTCTTGACGTTAAGACTTGAATCAGTTAAAACCGAAACAATTCCTCCCTTTTTGTCTTTCAATGTAACACAGGGATAGCCACCAGGATAACAAGGGGCGACTCCTGCATTCACCCAGGTTTGGGTAATCTCAAATGATTCTCCCAGTCTGATTTTTTCAGGCCATGTGATCGATCTTAGCTGCAATCGGTAGCCCATGCGTAAATTTATTTTATCAATAACATCCCTATTCTCCTCCAAAAATATGTGTGGCCACCAGTGAATGGACATGTAACTGGCATGGTACTCTTCAATAGATTTAAGGAACATGTCTTTATCCCAGGCACCATTATTGACGGCTGCACCATAATGCTGGTGCTCAAGGATAACCGGTAGTTCCGGCCAAAACTTCTGTGCCATTTCTGCGTGGTACCACTGTTTGGGTGCTTTGGAAACCAGGATGCTATCATCACGGATAGTCACACCTTTTGAAAAAGCATAATCAGTAATGGGAAAGTTTGCTCCTGGTTTGGTGCTTCCCGCATAATCGTCGCTAATACAAAGCAGTGTGTTTTTAAAATGCTTCAAGTAAATATCAATGTGCTGCTTCTTAACCTCCAGGGGATAATCAACCTGCCCTGTCAGGTGCGTATGTCCTTCACCCCACATCCCCAGATGCCCAACATCTACAAAATCAATGTGTGGTTTACCATCATACCTTTTTGCCATAACTGCAACAAAATTATCTACTTTTTCAAGAAAAACAGGATCATCAAACCTGGGTTCCCAGATAGGCACATTTTGCCATTTTATATCATAACCCTTTGCACCGGCATTTTTTACCCATTCAGGTGTGGCATATTTCATCCAGCTTTCTTCTGCTGAAACCCTAAAAGCCACTCTTTTCCCCTTCTCAATCCAACGCTGAGCGGGTGTATCCAGAAGTTCCCAGTGAAAATATCCTTCTTCCGGTTCCAGAAATGACCAGGGAACACGCAGATAAACAGTGGATAAGCCGGGAAAATCATCAAGCGTATCAGACGGTTCCAGTTTAGATCCGTAATTTGAAAGTATATTGGAGTAAAAGTGCATGGTCCAACCCATTGCGGGATTTACCAATGCTTTACCATTGTCGGCTGGCCGAACTGTATTACATTGGTTAATTGCACTTTTACCCGCTACAATGTTCATATCCGGGAGCATTGTCAATCCAACTGCTCCCATTGCTGATTTGCTCATAAATTGGCGTCTGTCCATCATTTTAATTTTTACTTACTAGTGCAAGAAGCTCTATGAATGATTTTTAACTGACTAAAAACTATTTCCTTCATATGATTTCCACAATTCAACTGATTCCCCTACACTATCAATTACTTTCAAAGTGTTGTATGTTTTCCGACCGTGTAGCTTTATACTGCACAGGCTCAAATTCCCCGGAACCGGTTGGTTTCTTATTATTCCTAAGGACCACATTGCGTGTGGACTCAAGTCCGAAGGCAGGGGAGGGGCAATCAACTATAGTGTTTCCTTCGATGAGCAAATTTCTTGAACCGATGCTTTGCACTATTCCACCGCCTCGCCTTTCAAAGACAAATGAGATAACCGGTTGGATTCCATTCCCATCAAATCCGCAATCATCGATCACATTATTTCTGATGATAATTTCAGATGCATACAATCCGTTGGGCCATGGTGTTTCGTTATGGAATTTAATGGCATTGGAAGAACATCCTTTATAAATAGTATTCTCAATCAGGCCTCTCTTTGATCTGAAGACGCTCCCGTAACGACGAATGTTGGTAAACTTAGAGTTGCGGATCACAAACTCTCCGCATGATTTGGAGCGGTTCCATATTTGTGTTCTATCCTGTATCTGTCCAAAGTTTGCTTCCGCATCCCATCCACCCCTGGGACGATACTCTTCGTCATTTGTCAATTTATCTTCAGTGATCATATCATCGGGTAATTCATCAGAAAAATGTACCAAAAATCTTCCATCATCCCGTTTTTGGATGCTTACTATATTTGTTTCAAGTAAAATTTCGCCTTGCCTGGGCTCAAAAAACGATACTTCATCACCTTCTTCAAGATTGAAAAACAAAGTATCACAAATAGCAGCTTTGGGATTCCCCTCATAATTAGAAGCAACGATTACCATTGGGCGAGCGTACAATGCCAGACCGTCATCCCCCAGTCCTTGTATATGCGTTCCTTCAATCCACGGACCGGTCACATGCTCGCGTATATGAACACCATCGGCATTGCCCATCATCCATTTACCTTCCTGCATTACAGTATTGCAATGCAAAATATTATAGTTGGACCCCTTTACGGAAACAAAACCCATTTGTCCCCATCCATCTGTTGTAAGATTGTAAGCTGTTACATTGTTTGACTCAGGAAAATCAACAAAAATTTCGGAGCCTCCTCTGAAGTGGTACACAAAACGTCCGCCAACTTCCCAGTCAGAAAAATCTCCACCACTATTCAATTGTATCGTATAGGTTCCGTCACTGTTCTCCTCATAACTGTCCATGCGGTAAAAGCTGGAAGAGTAATCTTTTAAACGGCCATCTATTGCAGGGTCCAGCAGGATAAAAATATCCATGGCAATGCTGCTGGAAGCAGTAAAATCGGGTGAATCCTCCTCAATTGAAACAACAACTGTTCTTGTTTCCGGCACAACAGACTGAATATAACCTTGTACCCGGAATACACCTTTTGGATAGGTGATATTAAATCCACTAATGGAAATATTTTCACAGGCAGCAGCATGAATCAGCCCCTGCTTTCTGTTTGAAAAAAAAATAGTTGCTCCGGTTCCCTCAATTTCAATATTAACCAAATTGCTTATACGGATAAGGGCTCCTTTTAGATTATCTCCTATATGGTAGTCCCCTTCCGGAAACAGAAGCTTCACGCTCTTACCCAATGCAGCCAAGTCTTCGGCGTTTTTAACAGCAGACTGAACAGCTTCTGTGCAGTCTTCATGACCTTCGGGACGTTCAACAGTAACAATTTCTTGTGGCGGCAGAATGGTAAATGAAGTAACCTTGCTCCATTCGGAAACATCACCTTCGAATGTGATGCTCCTTACGCGCCAGAAATAAGTTCCCTCCTGAAAGGGCCGGTCATGCACATAACGGGATAATGCAATCGTATCCTGATCAATGATATCCGAAAATGACCTGTCCAATGCTATTTGTATTTCATAGCTGACAGGCTTTGCCATATCGGCAAATTGTGCCGGATGATCTTCCCAGTTGAATTCCGGGAACTTATATGAACCGGATTGTTCTCCATCTGACCCCTGATCGCATCCGGCAAGAAAAAAGAATGTTAGAATAGAAAATACTAGAATAGTGACGTTTTTCATGTTTTTTGGTTTTATATTAATTTTATCAAAAAGTATAACTGTGATTTCAGAAACGGTACCGGTAACGTTTCTAATTCCCAATAACATATCCGAAACTTTTAAAAACCGGCTTTCCAACTTCTTAAGATGCTTCATATTTATTCTATTTAAAACTTAATCTTACAGTACCTTCAGATTCACTTTCTGTTTTAATTTCTCTGACATAATTGCCCCAGCCTAATGAAGGATAGTCCCATAAATCGTTTATAAACAACCTGTATTTACCTTTAACATGGTCAAATCGTACAGCCTGCATACCGTCTGAAATCACGGTTATTCCAATGTCCTTGTTGGTTTTCAGAGAATAATTCCGGATATTCTCTTTCATTCCCCTGGCAATGTTGGGGTAAGTAAGAATAGTATCCGGTCCGTGATAATAATAGTTTTGTCTGTCAAGTTTCCACTTGTGAAAGGGTTTTTCCCTGTATTTCATCAAGGTTTTTTCTGTTAGATCGACGTTTCCTGAACTGCTACCCAAGTGACCTTCAGGAAGCCCGGTAAAATACGCATCGCGGCTCCAGCTAAGTCCCCTGAAATCCTTGGTTGTATTGAAAACAATACCTGATTCCTGAATCGGTTGTCCGACAGGCGATTCAAAAATTTGGTAATTCACATTCAAATTTCCGATCCCGTCAAAGGTGATAGAGAACGATGCTTTTATACTGTCATATTCCCCTAATAAATCAATTTTTGCGATGTCGTCTTCCAATGTATGTTTAAATCCGGTGCATTTCCAGTTTTGAGCATAGTCATATATTTCTAGATAGGTATGGCTCCCTCCTTTTTTTACCGGAATTTTTAGATTGATGAATGGCCCATTCTTAATGATCGTCGTTCCATTTTTGGATATGTCCTCAAACAGACCTGTATTTTTATTTAACCGGTAAGTTATATTTTCTCCCGAAAACTCCAGAATATCATCGGTTTCGACCAGGGTGAGGCTCCCTTTTTCAGGCATAGGTAAATCAACTTTTTTTGATCCCAGTTGAATAATGTAACGATCAACCAAAAAAGTATCGTTCTGAAAAAATGACAGGTGAAGGCTTTCGGATCCGTTCCATTGCTGCGACGGTATTATCAATTCACCTTTTGCATGTGGTTCAAGATAGCAGTTTGTTATTAGTCCTCCATTAGAACCATACTTCCATTCAATCTTTAGTTCATTGAAATTGGTATGATCAAAGCGGTTGTGAACCGGAATTTTTAAATCTTCACCGGGCACGAAATCCATTATCTGGTTTTGATAGATTTTTGTGGGTGAATACGCTTTTTTGGTATTCCAGAACTCAGGTTTTTTCCTTCGCCAGGTATCCACGATTCCCCATTCACCGTATCCCACTGTTGGACCTGCATAATCTGTATGAATGATGTTGGGATTAATGGTTCCCCACCACTGGTTAAATCCGGGCAAATCTTTCGGGAGCATAAATGTTTCGTCGACAAAGCACCAGATGGCGCCTCCCAAACCACCATCTGCTTCAAACAAATAGGTCCACATGCTGTCGAGGCTCTGACCCCAAAAGTTTCTCACATTGGGATCGGTCTTCAGTTCAATGTGGTTATAGCATGCCACATGTGCCCATTCATCAAATATTGCGGGCATTTCATCATAGCTGAAAGCTTTGGTGGAAATGCCCAATTGGGTCCGGTCACCTTTCCAGTTAGGGTAGTGCATACTCAGAATATCGTAAACTTTAAGGCTGTCGGGAACATGTCCGGGATAGCTGAATATTACCGGACGGGTTTGATCATTTCCTTTAACCCAATTATAGGAATGAAGAAAATTTTCTCCATATACATTTTCATTGCCAATCGACCAGATGATTATACTGGGGTGATTGCGGTGGCTGGTCACCATTTCTTCCAATTGGGAAAGATACCTGGCAGTATAGATCGGATCGTTCTCTGTGGCCCCCTTCGGCTGGTAAGCATCCAGACGATGGGAACCAACAAAACAAACTGCTGTTTCATCTTCCACATAAATCCCGTATTGATCGCAGTAATTCAGAAAAGCTTTTGATGGTGGATAATGGGAAGTGCGTATAAAATTAAGATTGGCCTCTTTCGCAAGCAAAACATCTATTTTATCATATTCATGCGTAGTTGTCCGGCCCAGTGTCGGATGAATATCATGCCGGTTGGCGCCCCGGAGTTTCACCGGCTTTCCATTTACCAGCAGTTTATTACCATCCACTACCACTTCCCGAAAACCAATGTTTAACGATTTTGTCATGGTTTTCCTGCCATTTTCTGACAGCGAAATTTTTGCAGAATATAAATTGGGATGTTCAGCATCCCATTTATCCGGATTTTTTACCAGAACCACAAACTTACCATTAGCTGAGTTTATTTCATGAACCACGCTTTCAACCAATTTGCCATGCTTGTCGAACAGTTCCATTTTCATAGTGGCTGGTGAATTCTCAGTCATTTCATAAAAGAATGAAAGATCGGCATCCTGATAATTTTCATCCAGATCGGTTTTGTACCATAGCTTGTTAAAATGTTGCCGGGGAATCGCCCGCAGTTCAACATCACGAAGGATGCCTCCAATTTGATGTTTTGCGTAACCACTGGCATACGATATGTCATCAATTCGATCGGTTACTTCAACCGTGAGTATCGCCTCTGCACCAGGGGTGACAAAATCGGTTATATCACATTTCCACTCTGTAAATCCACCATGGTGGTCACGTACAAATTGGCCATTAACCCAAACCCGTGCATAACTGTATACACCGTAAAAATTGATAAATATTTTTTTATCCTCATAGTCTGCCGGAACTTGAAAATTTGTTTTGTACACAAAAGGCTGGTCGTGTTTTATGGGGAACCCCTGCATTTGGCACTCACCCGGAACTTGTATTTCGGGCCAACTTTGATAATCAACTTGATTCAACCAGAAGTCTTTGGGTGGATCCATAGATAATTTCCAGGTGCCGTTTAGAAGGATTGAATGGTTCTCGATTTCCCGAAATTCTCGTAACCTCTGAACCATGTATTCAGGAATTAAGCCCGTATTATCCGGTGAAACATTTAACAGGTAGTTCGCGCTTCTGCTGTTTGACACAGTCAGCATTTGAACAATCTCTTCTGCCGAATACAAATTTGAAGCGTTTTCGTCCCTTGTACAAAACCATTTGGATCCGATTTTATCACACACTTCAGAAAGCTCAGTGTTATCTCCAGGAGGCAATGCCGGATCTTCATACCCATAAGCCCATTGAGCAGCATCATGAAAAGTAGCCATGTTAAAATGAAGAAACATACCAAATTCCCATTTCAAAAATTCTTCCCGAAGTTGATTGATATCCGTTTCATTGGAACAATCTTCTGTGATATTTCGTTCTCCAACATGGCTGGAGTTGTTTTCACCAGGTTGATTTTTTGTTGATGCAATTCCTGATGAAAGAATGCCACCAAAAGAACCAATTAAAAGAATTACAATTTTAATTTTCATACTGCTGATTTATTAAATCTAAAAACCTACTACTACCCGGTATCTTAATAATCCTTCTTCACCGTCAAGTGAAGTAAGGACTGCAAAGCAGGAAGCAATTCAATAAAACCCTGATGACTCTGAATCAATATCTCTGCAATACCAGCAGTGTAACCAAAATTTCCGTCAATCTGAAAGGGGGGTCTCAGGGGGAATACCAGATCAAACAAATTATTAGTCTGGGATGACACAAGAAACTGGTCAATATTCTCCTCGGTGGATGTCCTGTTATCGGCCAAACTGTTATTGTTCATTATCAATCATTTTCTATGTACTGTATTTTTTCTGATCGCGTAGCTTTATACTGTACAGGCTCAAATTGTCCATTATCATCCACTCTTTTATTATTTCTGATAACTGCGTTATCTAATGCATACAGTTCAATAACCGGTGAAGGACAATCTATAAATGTATTATCATCGATCAGTAAATTTCGGGGTCCGATGCTTTGAACAGCTCCCCCACCACGTCGTTCAAAGATAAAAGATATCACTGGATGGGTTCCGGAACCATCAAATCCACAATCCTTAATTAAATTACTACGAATTATGATTTCAGAGGCATACAATCCATTGGGCCATTCGGTTTCATTTCTGAAATTGACCGCACGCACAGATGCAGATCTGTATGTATTGTTTTCAATCAGGCCTCGTTTTGCCCTGAATACACTTCCGTAGCGACGTATATTTGTGAATTTTGAGTTGCGGATCACAAACTCTCCACATGATTTGGATCGGTTCCATATCTGCGTTCTGTCCTGAACTTTTCCAAAGTTTGCCGTAGCATCCGAACCGGCACGTGGACGATATTCCTCATCATTTTTCAATTCTTCTTCCGTGATCATGTCTTCGGGAAGATCATCAGAAAAAAGCACCAGATATCTTCCATCATCACGTTTTTGAACACTTATTACATTAGTTTCGAGTAAAATTTCTCCTTGCCCCGGTTCAAAAAAAGAGACTTCATCACCTGCCGCAAGATTAAAAAACAACGTATCGCAAACAGCAGCTTTGGGATTCCCCTCATAACCAGCAGTAACGATTACCATCGGGCGTGCATACAATGCCAGACCGTCATCACCTAATCCTTGTATATGCGTTCCTTCAATCCACGGACCGGTTACATGCTCCCGTATATGAACACCATCGGCATTGCCCATCATCCATTTACCTTCCTGCATAACTGTGTTACAATGCAAAATATTATAGTTGGAACCCTTCACCGAAACAAATCCCATCTGACCCCATCCGTCGGTGGTAAGATTGTATGCTGTTACATTTTTTGATTCCGGAAAATCAACAAAATTTTCGGAGCCTCCTCTGAAGTGGTACACAAAACGTCCGCCTACTTCCCAATCGGATAAGTCTCCGCCACCGTTCATCTGTATCGTATAGGTTCCGTCGCTATTCTTCTCATAACTATCCATCGCGTAAAAGGAGGAGGCAAAATCTTTCAGACGTCCGTCAATGACCGGGTCAAGAAGTATAAAGATATCGCTTTTAATACTGCTAGATGCAGTAAAGTCCGGCGAGTCCTTATCCAGGGAAACAATAACTTCTCTTGTCTTCGGCTCCACTGCATCTATATAACCCTGCACCCTGAATACCCCCTTAGGATAAGTAACATTAAACCCACTGATAGAAATATTTTCACAGTTGGTTGCATTGATCAGTCCCTGCTTTCTGTTTGAGAAATGAAGTGTCGTTCCGGTTCCATCAATCTCAATATTACTAACATTGCTTAACTGAATAAGCGCACCTGACAGCTCCTCTCCAAAATAATACACACCTTTCGGAAATACAAGGCTCACACTTTTGCCAGACCCAGCCAGATCTTCGGCCTTTTTAACAGCAGACTGAGCAGCTTCTGTGCAGTCTTCATGACCTTCGGGACGTTCAACAGTAACAATTTCTTGTGGCGGCTGAATGGTAAATGAAGTAACCTTGCTCCATTCGAAAACATCACCTTCGAATGTGATGCTCCTTACGCGCCAGAAATAAGTTCCCTCCTGAAAGGGCCGGTCATGCACATAACGGGATAATGCAATCGTATCCTGATCAATGATATCTGAAAATGACTTGTCCTGTGCTATTTGAATTTCATAGCTGACTGGTTTGGCCATATCTGCAAATTGAGCTGGATGATCCTCCCAATTGAATTCCGGGAACTTATATGAACCGGATTGTACTCCATTTGATCCCTGATTGCATCCTGTTAGAAAGAACCAGGTAAAAATTGAGATTAGCACTATTGATAAATTTTTCATGCTTATTTTTTTAAAAATTTTATCTCCAAATTAGTATCTGCGAATTATTGTACAATTAATATTTCCTCCTGGAATTCATCACCGATACTAACCCTTACAATATATACGCCTGGTTGCAAATTGGTTACCGGAAATGAATACGATCCTACTATATCTTTCCTACTCATAACCACCCTGCCCATAATTTCATAAAGATAAAGATCAGCCTTTTCGGTATTGTTGAGCAGTACCGTACACATTGTTCTGGCTGGATTGGGGTAAACACTAATTCTTCCCAAATGAATCATTGTGTCATCTTTTGCAGATTGCACGATACTAAAAGTAACATGAATGGTACTGTTCACATTTATATTTGTAAATTCATACGTCTCCAGTGGCCCCTGCGATATGCCATTCACCATTACATTCTCTACTTTATAACCCGAATCTGCAATAAAAGTGAAGAATTGTGAACCACCTTCCAAAACACTTATTTCACCATCAGGTGAAATACTTCCTCCGTCTCCTGCAGTAGCAGTTATCGTATAATGAACAGAATCGGGAGCAGAAAGGATTATTCTCGGAGCATTTGCTGACCCAGCCTCTCGTGAATAGTATATAGCCAGAACTTCGGAGGAAGCATCAGCCTTCAGCGCAAGAGACATCTTCCCATCACTGGTACGGGCGCTCTCTGCTTCCCCTGTGATATCAAACTCAATCCAGTCACCCTGTCCTGGTGGGGTCTTTGTAGCTACCACCTCACTTGCTGAAGGCTTATTTGACCAGGTAATGGTCGTCTCACCCCAGCCGTCATCCTCTACGTGCATCAGATTATGTTTGGCCTGGCTCCCATCAATGGATGCGAGTTTCATTTGAAGTTTTGCTGATTTGATGGGATTTTGAATACCCGACAGGTCGAATCGCAAGTAGCTCTCCCTGGTATATTCAGGATTCGTTGATGTTTTAACAACCAGTCGCTCATCTTCTCCAAAATTACGGTTTGCATAGCTTCCTCCATGAACGTATGCATCGGCTTCAGGTACAAACGTACTTATGCCGGCAATGGGCAGAAATCTTACCTCAATGCTGTGATTTGTCTGTACATTGCTGAAAGTATAGCTATCCAATGCTCCTTTCGATATCTCATCAACCAGAACGTCATCTATTTCATACCCGGGATCCGGAATGAAAGCAAATATTTCGCTGTCACCATCGAACAGCGAAAGATTACCTGTAGGAGCAATAGCACCATTACTTCCCGAAGAAGCAAGAATGTGATGTATCGCTCGCCCCTGAACATACTTGCTTTCTTCAGGATGTACCTCTGTTGTATAAAATATTTCTTGTGACCTGTTGGCAGTAAATCGCACATGATCCTGCTCAGCATCAGACAGGATCACTACATTGTTCCGAATAACCACATTCCTGGCCCCGACTAGTTCAATCTCCGGTGAGGGACAATCTTTGATCACATGGCCCTCGATTAGGATGTTGCGTGGTCCAATACTTTTAACAGCCGATCCTCTGCCTTCAAAATAGAAAGCAATAGGCGCCTGGGTGCCAGCTCCATCAAACGAACAATCCTCCACGGTATTATTCCTAAGAATGATTTCTGAAGCATATAGTCCATTGGGTACTGCTGTTTCATTAATAAATAAAATTGCCCTTGTAGAGGCACCCTGGTAAAGGTTTTTTTCAACCACACCCCGTTTGGATCTAAACACATTAGCATACCTGCGATTGTTTATAAACTTTGAATTTCGAATCATAAACTCCCCGCAAGACTTCGAGCGGTTCCATATCTGGGTCACATCTACAAGTGAACTACCCAAGATGATCCCACCCGGGATTGTATCCGCAAATTCTGCAAGGTATGATCCACCCTGGTCCACCACCCTGGTAACTCTAGTTTCCAGCAATATTCTCCCCTCAGTGGGTTGATAAAATGAAACCTCGTCACCTGGTTCCAAATTGAAAAATTCACTGGTGCAAATCACTGATCGTTCATCGCCCCCGGGATGCACATCAGTCATTGCTATGGGACGGGCATAAAACGCCAGACCATCATCACCTGTTGCCTGGATCTCTGTACCCTCGATCCATGGTCCAACGACATGTTCCCTGACATGAAAACCATCAGCATTCCCCATCATCCACTTGCCTTCCTGCATTTCTGTTTTACAGTTCAGAACATTAAAATTTGATCCTTTCACTGATACAAATCCCATTGATCCCCAACCATCTGTCGTTATATTATGGGCTGTAACTGATTTGCAATCCGGAAAATCAACATGCGAAGTAGAACCGCTTCTAAAATGAAAAACAAAGCGATCCCCCACCTCCCAATCTGAAAAATCTCCTCCATCGGTTATTTGTACGGTATAGGTGTCATCCGCATTTTTCTGGTAACTGCTCATCCTGTAAAAATGGGATGAGTTGTCTTTAAGACGTCCGTTGATATCAGGATCCAAAAGAATAAAAATATCGAAGTAAGGAGCGCTGGATTCTTCAAATCCCGGAGATCCATCTTCAATAGAAACAAGAACCTGTTTGTTGTTTTGGTCTAAGGACACTACATGTCCCTGCACCCTTAAAAGTCCCTTGGCATAAGTCACATTGATGCCACTGATGGATATTTTTTCACAGGCAACTGCATGAATAAGCCCTTGGTTTCTTTTTGAAAAATGGAACGTGGCCCCTTTGCCTTCAATTTCGATATTTCTCACGCCGGAGAAACTGATCGCAGGTCCTGCAAGGCTTTCCCCAAAATAGTAGTCCCCGGCCGGGAACACCAGTCTAACAGATTTGCCTGCAGCAGCAGATGCTTCTGCAGCAGCCACAGAAGCCTGGACACTTACAGTGCAGTCCTCATCTCCTGCTGGAGGTGGAACAGTGATGATCTCCTCCGGCGCTTCAATAGTAAATGACAAAGTATCCTGCCAAGCCGATACTTCACCATCGTAAGTGATACTCCTTGTTCTCCAGAAGTAGGTGCCGGTATTAAATGGCTCATCATGCACATACCGTGACAACAATACCGTATCGCGATCCACCAGCGAAGTAAATTGCTCATCTGATGCAATTTGAATTTCATAACTGACAGGGCTGGCCACATCTGCAAACTGATCCGGGTAATCCTCCCAGTCAAAATCAGGAAAACGATAAGTTCCGATTTCAGGAACAGGATCAGAAATATCCAGAGTTACGACACTCGCCCAGGTTGATCCCAGCCTGAATTCATCGATACGACCCAACCCTTTTGAAAACGCAAGTCTGATAGAATGAAGACTTGTTGCAAGGCTGCCACCGGTTGCTTCGTAGTCCCATTTATAAGCATCATCATTGACAGGCAAGGTATCTCCTTCCTTAAAGGCTGAGACCTTAACACTCGCCTGGGAATTTTCATATGTATATTGTGCTACTATAAAATATGTCACATTATCCTCTATCACCCCGGCTTCAGATTGGGTAGTAACAGCACCCCATCCATCTGTATTTCCAGCATTCACCTTTAAACGTCCATCGGGAGTTATTCCAATAGCAAAACCTGCTGAAGCACCAGTGGAAGTTAGTCCGTCAATCCTGTAATTTCCTGTGGCATCTTTTTGTGTCAGAAAAGAAACATAGAATGTAGTGGGACTTTCTCCCAATTTTACCGGATGAAGCAAATCACGGCTTATTCCCTGACCATAGGGAGATACGGAATACGCATGGCCTCCCGTGGAAGTAATTGCCATACCAGAGAGGTAATATAAACCTGATTCTGAAAAGCTTACTGTACCATTGGAAGCAGGTGCCTGCCAGGATTCATTCCATCCAAATCCTGAAGTACCATTATCAGAATTAATGGGTGATCCTATAATGTCAAAATTGTCAAATACATAAACTGAGTCATTGGTAGAGTTAATGATAATATCCTGAGCACAAAGTATAAATGGGAAAAAGAGCGTAAAGCTGAATAAGTAAAACACCCTCATTATTTGTGCAAATTTCAATGCTTTCATACCCTTTTGTTTGTCTGCTATTTCCATTTTTTCACCTTACTTATGATGTCCTGCTGTATCTCAGGCGGAGCCTCAATGCAAAGAAATATACCCTTTGGGTCTATCTCTGCCATAAATGACTCTAATTCATTCACCTGTAAATCTATGACAAGAGACTTACCCGCCTTCTGAATCTTCCTGATCAGAGGGATCCACTGCATAATGGGCAAATCCTTTCCCATACCCTGTACCCATTGTACAGCATTTATCTCAGGTATTTCGAGCAAGACATCGATATGGTTGGCCACCCCCTTCCCATCGAGATGAAATATATTATGTGTCATATGTTTCACCTCTTCCTGAATGACCGGCAAAGCCAGGTCATTGAATTGCTCCGGTGAAATCATGGCTGCAAAATCACAACTGGGAATATGCATTTTACCAAAAGAAGGTATTCCCATCCATGCTACAGACAGCTGACCATGTTGCTTCAATATATTATCAAAATGATCAAATATTTCAACAAAATCACGAGACGATACCCTTACTAATTCTCTGACATTCTCTGGCTCCAGGATAATATCCATACATAACTGTTGCGGATCCCGAAAGGCAGCTGCACAATCCAGCCCGGGATGCAAATCAGTATAACCTGTCAGGTACTTACCTTTGCAGCGTTCGAGTGCAGCGAATGTCATCTCTTCAATCTTTCGAAAGTAAGGATTATTCTTGTCCAGCTTTAAACCTTGAAGTTGGTCCCAATCATCTATCACAGGAACGGAATATGATGTTACTTCCTGGTATTTCAGCTCAACACCATAAAAGGCTGTATAAACTTCAGGGCCGAGATTGGGCCAGAAAACAGGAAAGGTCTCAGCGTTAAACACTGAATTCTCCAGTTCATGTTCAAAAAGATCCAATTTATAAGAAGTATTCCACCACCGCTCTTTATGACTTTCGAACTTATAGCCGGCTAAATGATGCGCCTCATTATACTCCGCATTATGTGCTGAAAAGCGCACTGGTACCCGGTCGATAATTTCCTGATTATACCAGGCATAAATACGCTCCATACATTCTTCAAAATCAGGCTTTTCTTCAAGCTCCACCTTCCACCAATCATTTTTATTTATCATATTTCGTAACTATTTAATCATTATAAGAAAACCACATACCCCATAGAATTTAAAACGTCAATGATTTTCGTTCATTTTCATGTTCTGTCCAGCACTTCTATTTGTCCCATCTTATATCGGTTATGACCATCGTTACCGTTGTATGGCAACTCAAAAACAGGGGTCCCGTCTTTTTTTCCTACCGAAACATACACATCATATTTCCCCGGTTTTGCAACCCTATAGAATGTCTTAACAGGATCTTCAAAAGCCGCTGCTATTGTGAAAATTGTTGTAATTTTTTCAGGTATTGGTTTTTGTGGCTCCCAAACTTGCAATGACTTAACATTAAGACTTGAATCAGTTAAAACCGAAACAATTCCTCCCTTTTTGTCTTTCAAGGTAACACAGGGATAGCCACCAGGATAACAAGGGGCAACTCCTGCATTCGCCCATGACTGCGTAATCTCAAATGGCTCTCCGAGTTTAACTTTTTCGGGCCATTCTATGGATTTCAATTGTAACCGGTACCCCAGTCGTAAATTAATTTGATCGATCACTTCCCGGTTAGCCTCCAGGAATTCTTTAGGCCACCAATGAATGGACATATAACTGGCGTGATATTCTTCTACCGATCGAATAAAGAGATCATCCTTCCATGTCCCCTTTTTTATTCCGTCTCCCCAATGGTCAGTTTCAAGGATAACAGGAAAATCATGCCAGAATAGTTGTGCCATTTCAGCGTGCCTCCAGTGTATGGGATAGGCTCCCACCATAATACTGTCATCTCTTATGGTAACTCCTTTGGAATAAGCATAATCAGTTATGGGGAAACGGTGTCCAAGCTTATTGTAACCTGCATAATCATCACTGATACAAAGCTGGGTGTGTTTGAAATGCTGGCAATACAAGTCGATATGCATCTTAAGTACAGAAATATCATAATCAATTTGTGTGCTCAGCACCGTATGACCTTCACCCCATGTGCCGAAAGATCCAATATCAATGAATGCAACATTAGGATTATTATCATAACGTTTGGCCAGGGCTTTTATAAAATTCTCCTTTTTTTCAAGAAAAACCGGATCATCATATACCGGTTCCCATAAACTTTCCTCACTTTTCCATGTTTCCCCCCAGCAACCAAGAGTGCGCCCTTTTCCCCATTCGTTTCCTTTAGCACCTGCTTTAGCAACCCATTCGGGAGTTGCCCACCTCATATTGGGTTCGCTTGCACTAATTCGAAGTGCAACTTTTTTACCCTTGTCAATCCAACGCTGGGCAGGAGTATCAAGAATTTCCCATTGGAATTCTCCCTCCTCAGGTTCCAGGAATGACCAGGCTAAACGGAGATAAACAGTAGACAAGCCAGGGAAATCATCCATAGTATCTGAGGGCTCCAACCTGTTTCCATAGAACTGAATGTTATTGTCATAATAATGCAACGTCCATCCCATGTCAGGATTTATCAACGCCTTACCATTATCAACCGGATCGAGGACCAAGTGACTACCCTCAACCCTTGGTGTTCCGATATCTCCGTTATTATAATGAATATCATGAATTCCGGCAATAACATCTCTGTGAATCATCGATATTCCAGCTGCACCTGCAAGAGAACGTGCTATGAATTTTCGTCTTTCCATATTTTTAATTTTTATTTGCCATGCTAAGGCTCAGTTTTTACAATTTTGTTACACTAAATTTCAATATTTATCCAAGTGAGAAACTAAAGTCATTCAATTAATGTCCTGCAATTCCTATTTCTGTATCTTCAGTTTCTATGATCTCACCATTGACTTTAACCGCCTCTATCCTAAATTTAAAACTATTTTCGCCTGCGGGAACGGGTATTGAAAACTCGTAAGGATAATCGGTGTCAATCTCAGTTCCCCGGTTTGTCCCGGTTTCCCAGGAAAGCGTGATTTTTTTTAAAGATTTCGACTCTGCAGTAGAATATATGTAAGCATGCCAATCTTCCGGTAACACCTGAATAGAAGCTGCCCTTACCTTTGTGCTGTCGGCACATACTATTTCAACATAGTAAGGCTTGTCTCCTTTTTGCGGTATGGCATATTGCTTATGGGTCTCAACTTCTATATCCAGGTCATCGACTTCAAAAACGGTTAACCCCCGTGTCACAATACTAACTTCAGCAGTATTGTTTATTAACTCTAAAGTGGAATTGTTTTCTGTCAGAACTTTTGCGTTTTTGAATTTTTTTGCTCCACCGGTAATTCTTTCTGCGTTAAATCCAATATTTACCGTTTGAAGCTCTTGTGATTCGTTCATTATAATCAGAAAAAATTTATCACCGGAATGGGCAGTTAAATAATTGATCTGAGGATTGTCGATATCAACCAGGTCTTTATCAAGCCACAACCAAACACCCTCATTTCCAAACACTTTACCAGGAGAATGTCCATAAGCCAGGTTGTCAAAGAAGGCATAACCAAATTGGCGTAATCCAGGAAAGCTTATTGCACCTTTCGAACTTAATTTGGCTTCACTAACCAGGTAATCAATAGTCCAGGACAAATGCACAGGGATATGATGATAATAAACAAAAGAGATATCCGGTCCTTCATAGGGATAACGGGGATTTTGCAACAAGTCAGTAAAAGTAGTGTAGTAATATCCACCATAATTGCCCATTCGCCCAATCGCAGCATTCCTTGCATAAGTTTCAAATTGCTTATCGCCTGTATATAATGCCAGTCTCAGAAAAGCCGGTGCCCAGTTTGCCATAGTGATCATTCGTCCGCCATTATCCTTGTAATTATAAGTGTGAGCTGTTTCATAGCCAAGTCCTGTGTGCGAAACCAGCCAGGCAGGAACCTTTTTTTCCTTTACATCACCCTCTTCCCTCGGAAATCCCAGGCGAAACTCCTCTTCACCCTTGTGCAACCATCTGTCCATTTTATCACCGTGAACATAATTATCTTCATGAATAGTTATCATCTCATCCTCTGGCATAGGTTGTGTCCACATGCCGGTCATTGTAATCCTTGCCGCTTTCTCGGAGGCATCCAGAAAACGTTCCTCCCCGGTTATCTCATAGAGCCGCAGCAATCCTTCCCAGTTAGGAGTGTAAGCCATTAACCAGAACTCATTCAATCCAAGAATGGACCTTGGTGCTTTATTGATGTTTTCTTCAATATATTTGTCTGCCTGTATAATGGCACCCTCAAGTGCTTTCTCATCACCGGTAAACAAATATTTTCCAAGCAATTCATCATAAGGTTGAATTGATGGGATAAAATTCTGCTGACGTGTAGTGGGTTTTATTTCCCCATCAGGGAAGGCAATATCCTTAAAAACCGGTGTTCTGTAATTCATCATTTCCCACAATCCTGCATATACGGTTGATCCGAATATATCAACCGGGCCCTTCATATGGCCCCGGGCATAACCACCGGTATTCTCAGGATCGGGCGAAAAATGGGGATTGTCGCGTGAAAGGATATATTCCATGGTAGGCAACATCCTCTTTCTGTAAATTGCTGTATCGCCTGTCAATCTATATAAAGATGCAATGGTCAGTGGAGATGACTGAGTTGAGCCATTCTTTGATTCAATCTGATAATTGGCCTTTGCCCTTTTCCACCAGCCTCCATATTCATCATCCATGTAAAGGTCAATCATATTATACATAGCATCCGTCATGGATACCTCTCCATTTTTGCGATAATCGTACCAGCCAAACAGATTGTCAGTTATATCACGATAGGTAGCATACCAGTCTGCATTTTGCACAAACAGGCGAAAAGAAAAGCTTAATGTTTCGCCCGCATTTGTTTTGGAAGCAGGGGTTCCTAGAAGAGGACCAAAGATAGAAGGCTGCACCTCTCCATCAGAATTCTTAATATGCAGACCGTAGTGAGACTTTATGGGGATTGGGAATTCAAAAGGTACCTCTGTTGGTTCGCCTGAAACACCCCAGGAAAGGGTTTGATTACCTGAACTTGTTTGCATGAGTGACAATGGTGTGGGGGCTGAAGCTTGCAATTGAGTGAAATTCTCCTCCGGGAAACGCTTACGCTGTACAAGCATGGGCATCAATAATTCTTCTACTTTTTCAACTGGCTGACTGTTAAATAAGAAATAGCCCAGCGAATACTGTGCCTCCTGAATTGGGGTGAATTGCATTTCAACTTTAACAGTTTTATCCTTTGGCTGAAGTTCCCAGATAGCTTTCAGTTCTCCGATTTCCAAAGGATAAAATTCCAGTATAATTCTGTTTTCACCATCTTGTCTGGCTTTCTTTATAACTGCATCATAATTCTCCCCCGCCTTCCATACTACTTTAGTAAACCCATTTTCACTCTTCTCCTTTACACTCTTTGCCTCTTTCCATTTAGGATGCACCCAATGGTGCAAACCCATTTCCAAAGATGTATCTGCCATGAGTATCCGATATGATTCTGAAGAGGCTTTAAGAGGTACTTCGTACCACCCTGAAACTGTCTTTATTTGATAGACAGGTAATATGCTTTTTTTACCCTCGTTCTTAGTTTTAATGAAGGAGATTTTTACATTGTCATTTTCCAGGTGGGCAACCTCCTTTGTTGAATTTTCATCCGGGATGAGAATTGCGTTCGATTTATCTGAAATGCTATTTGCATTGGTTACAACATATAAAAATACAAATAATAACGCATTCATCATTTTTGCAGTATATTTTAATATTGATCTCATTTAATATATTTTGCACTATAATATTTATTCGCAGTTTGATAATGAATAATCATCATCTTCAGTCTATTTTTAAATAAGGCGTCAGGAATAAAATAGTGATTTTCCGTTACTACTTCCGAATAAAGCTTTCTTCCCACTGAATCATATAGCATGATTCGTCCACCTGGCTCGGGAAGTATCACTTTGACCCGGTCAGAAAAATTTTGAATTATTAGTTGACACTTAGGTTCTATATACCTATTTTCTATACTAACTGGAATATAATAATCAGAAAACGTCACCGAATTATATGAATTCCCGATAAGGATTTCATCCAGCTCCACTGTACCCTCATCAATAGTAAGAATCAACCTGTCCTGATCTACTCCTGTTAAATTGGGTTCACTTTCAACATCCCATTCTATTCCGGAATCATCTTCGGGCAGTTGATCCCCGTTATTGAATAGTTTAATGCTGGTTACTGCTTCATCATTTCCACCACCGTTTGTATATCTGACCAACACAAAATAGGTTGTTTCATCGGAAAAAAGTCCGCTGTTGCTATCTGTTTCCCCCAATCCGCTTTTTGCAGTTAAGGTTCCGTTAGCTGCTACTTCAATACCAAACCGGCTTTGATTAGAACTGTTATTGGTCTCTATTTTAAATGAGCCGGCAGCACTTTTTTTAGCCAGAAAAGAAAGGTAAAATTGCCCCGAAGCTAAACTAATGGGAGATTCCAGTAAACGTTCATTGCTGGCAAAATCCTGAGTTTCCAGAATGCGTCCTCCGGAGGGGTTTAGCTTTATTCCCTCGGGATATTCCAGACTCAAATCATACTCCATACTAATACCTGTACCGGCAGTGCTCCACATCCCTTTCCACCCCTCACCTGATCCTTCATTGCTGAGTACAGTTCCAATAAAATCGAATGGTTCATCTGCATACACAAAATCCTCACTCGATTCAACTAAAAAAGGAGGAGCATAAGAAGGATAAATCTCAGGTTGTGAGAAATTAATGGTTGAAGAGATATCCTTACTGTAATTATTCTCTAAAGCAGAAGCATCCCCGTTGTATCCATAGTCGCCAAAAACATAAGCGTGTGAAAAAGATCGCAGTTTAATAGCATCACCATCAATATTTGTTAAATAAATACTATCCATAACAATGCGCGGACAATTGCTCACATCCACTTGTCCGGCATTGATGGAGCAGTTTTTAATATTGAGGTTCCATGTATCGTCCACATTGAATGTCGAACGCTCATTGATGTAACAATTTTCAAAATTTACATGACGAGGGCGCGTCCGCCATGGCTCTCCACAATAGATCCAGAAATGAATATTTTGAAAATCACAATCCTGGTAAAGAATGGGAGTACGCTGGCGGACTGCGACAACTCTGCCCTTGGGGGTAGAAGTGCAATTACGAATTACCATATCCCGGTTGAGTGTCTCTTCATTGATAGCATATGTTCCTGCAACGCCTTCTGCAATTTTGCTATCCAGGGTGATATCGATCAATGAAAGACTTTCCGTTTTATTCACTTCCAAAATACGGGCCATGCCATAATAAACTTTTTGATTTTCATCCCAGAAACTCACCAGGTCGCCAACCTGCCAGACCGGCATATCTGTATATTTTTCATAAGATTCTCCTGGTTTGCTTTGTAACCGGACTGTTGTACCTGATTTGCTTTCAACAATAGGGACCATCACATGCGGGCTGAATATATCATCGTACATATAGCCACCGTCAAAATCGCCGTCTTCGATCATAATGCCGTATCGATTGCCCCATACGTGCCAACCATCGCGCCATACCACGTGCATATCCTCTTCATTGGGTGCCAGCAAATCTGTGTTGCTAAAAGTTATCGGACCAAAATTTCCTCCAACAGTGTAGGCAAAGTGGCAAACTGAATTGGTAAGAAGATTGCTGATTGTCACCCTACTGCTACGCTTGATGCCACAGTATGGCGAATCGCGATATCCATTCGTATGACCGTAGTCTTTGTGCGGGATAATGTAATCAGTTGCATTCTTACTCTTCGAGAATTGCAGATCGGCGGTTTCATGATCCTGCAAAAATACCCTGATGGCATGGTCATCGTCCCCAATTTGCGCCGTACTGTCCACCGAGAGATGCCTTCCCTCTCCCATTTTTGTCCCGGGGATCGTGTTCCAAAAACTCCGTCCAAATATGTCCGATATCTGCCTGTACTTGCCCGTAACAGGAGCATCATATCGTTCGTCTACCTGCATGTCCAGAAATAACTCATTTACACTGATTGCTGTAATTTTGCCCTGAAAATAAGGCAAGGGGTCATAGGTTGTTGTAAATCCATCTATATGTATGTTTTCCGAATTATCCATCCGGATAAAATTTCCTTTCGGGTGCAGGATGATCTTTGCTCCATTCCCCTCGACCTTGATGTTTGAAACATTTAGAAAATCAAACAGGGCATAATTCTCTGGCCCTTCAATAAAATAAGTTTTTGACCCATCGAAAGCAACAATACCCCCACCTGTTTTCATGGCTGCGGAAAGGGCATTCTTCACGGATTCGTAATCATTCGTGCTTCCATCTCCTTTGGCACCATAAGAGCCAACGTCAAAAACCGACAGATCATCAAATGTTGGTGTCGCAAAAGCCAGTCTGTAACTTAACCTGTAGGATGCTCCGCTCTTCGGTGTCGCAGAAACAGTTATCTTTTCACCAACAGATAAACCCTCCATGCGTGTTTCGAAACGATAAGGTGCAGCAGCAGATTTGGCAGTAAATGTCTTAATCGTTTTATTCCCTCTTTTTACTGCAAGTTCCACTTCACAATCGTCTCCATCAACCCATATCCACGCATAACCAAGCTGGTAGTTCCCTGCTTCTTCCACTTCATAACTCCAGGTTTGTGCAGCCGTTGTTGAATCCTGGAATACAGATTGTACATCACTGTTAGCTTGTTCAATCTCCGGGATTTCAGAAAAAGCAGACGTGATATCAGTATCAGACACACTTTTCCATGTATCTCCAACTTTTAATTCATCAATACTTACTGTTGCGGTGGTAAATGCCAAGCGAAAATAATCAATCGCCACCATCCCTGTTACTGCTCCTTCTGCTTCCAGGTGCCAATCAGTTGGTTCTTCAGCGGGGACAACATCATCGATGCCAAAGACAGAAATATTCATATTTGGCTTCTTAGTATAATAATATTTGGCCACTACAAGGTAGGTCTCTTCGTTCTGAACAAAACTTTCAGAGGACAAAACTGTATCGAAATAGTCTGTACCAGCCTGGGCTCCCAATTTTCCATCCTCCCTGATATGAATACCAAATCGATCAATACCATCACTGTCACGAATCCCACTAATTCTGAATATTCCGGAGCTGTTCTTCTTGAATAAAAAAGAAACATAGAATGTTGACCCAACAAATTTTATTGGATTAATAAGATGGCGGTTAACGCCAAAACCACCTTTTATATTATAAATATATCCCTCACCAAGAGCTACTCCGCCCGAATGCCCGGTTTGATATGTCCAGTTATCACTCCAACCTGAACCTGTGTACCCGTTTTCATTTGTTAATTCGGTTCCCTCAATACTGAAGTCATCATAAATGTACAATGAATCTTTTGTTGTACTTATTGCAATATTTTCAGCTGACAGTTTAACTGTAAAGATGCTTGCTAAAACGGATAGCAGAAATACAGAAAATATTCTTTTCATTATTACATTTTATACTTAAAGTACTCCCCTTTATTTAACCACACCAATAAGTCCCTTTTCTGTTCTAACCCTTCGTCCATCCTTCTTCACCGCCTCCACTGAAAAAGTAAATGTATTTTCCCCGGCATTGAGCGGCACAGAGAATTCATAAGGATAATCCATATCTACTAACTTACCTTTTCGTTTTTCTGTCTCCCAGGTAAGGGTAATTTTTTTCAATGTTTTCGATTCCGCTGTTGAATAGACATAGGCCTGCCATGGCCCCGGCTTAAATTGAATAGAAGCTGCACGAATTTGGGTACTATCTTCGCAATCCAGTTCCAGGTAATAAGGAGCTTCAGATTCTATAGGCGCAGGAAATTCCTGGTGAGTTTCAACTTCAATATCCAGGTTGTTTATTTCCAACAACGTAAATCCTCTTGGTGCCATTGCTATCTTTCCCGAATGATCTGTTAAAGAAATTTTTTTATTACCATCTGACGGGACCACCGCATATTCAAATTTTTCATTTCCCCTTGTAATCTTCGAAGGGTGAAATTGAACATTTACCATTTGTGCTTCTTTAGATTCATTCATCAGCATCAGATAAAATTTATCGCCACTTTGAGCGGTAAGGTAATTTATCTGGGTATTATCGACATCCACAAGATCTTTATCAAACCACAACCAGACCTCCTTATTTCCGTAAACCTCACCCGGTGCATGTCCATAGACATAATTATCAAAATAGGCATAACCGAATTGTCTTAATCCCGGAAAACTCACCTTACCCTTAGAAGCTAATTTTGCTTCACTTACAAGGTAATCGATGGTCCATGACAAGTGCACAGGAATATGATGATAATAGACAAAAGAGATATCCGGTCCTTCATAGGGATAACGGGGATTTTGCAGCAAGTCAGTAAAAGTAGTATAGTAATATCCGCCATAATTGCCCATCCGTCCAATAGCAGCATTCCTTGCATAAGTTTCAAACTGTTTATCCCCTGTATAATGGGCCAGCCTAAGAAATCCGCCAGTCCAGTTGGCCTGTAGGATCATTCTCCCCCCATTATCTTTGTATGTGTAGGTTGAAGGTTGCTCAAAACCCAATCCTGCATTTGACACCAGCCAGGCAGAAACTTTCTTCTCCTTCACATCGCCTTCTCCGATGGGAAATCCCAGTCGAAATTCCTCCTCACCCCTGTGCAACCAACGATCCATTTTATCACCATGAACATGCCCTCCCGGATGAATAGTTACCAGCTCATCCCTGGGCATGGGTTGTGTCCACATTCCTGTCATAACGATCCTGGCAGCTTTTTCAGCAGCATCCAGATAACGTTCTTCACCGGTAATTTCATAGAGGGCCAGCAAGCCTTCCCAATCCGGTGTATAAGCCATTAAAAAGAATTCCCGCAAAGCGATCCAAACTTCGGGGGCTTTGTTAATGACCTCTTCAATATACTTATCAGCTCCCACGATGGCGCTATCCAGTGCAGCCTCATCACCGGTATATAAATATTTGCCAACAAAATCATCAAATGGCTGAACGTGCGGTATAAAATTTTGCTGAAATGTCGTTGGTTTAATCTTCCCATCGGGGAAAGCTATATCTTTAAAAACTGGTGTACGATAATTCATCATTTCCCACAAACCTGCAAAAACTGTAGCTCCGAAAATATCGACCGGACCATCCATATGGCCACGGGCATAACCACCAGTGTTTTCAGGTTCAGGAGAAAAATGCGGATTGTCGCGGGATAATACATATTCGAGTGTCGGGATAGTTCTTTCCCTGTATAGTTCTTCATTACCTGTCAGGCGATACAAAGAAGCGATAGTAAGAGGTGAAGATTGAGTAGATCCATTTTTTGATTCGATCTGATAGTTGGCTTTTGCCCTCTCCCACCATCCTCCATATTTGTCATCCATGTAAAGATCAATCATATTATAAACAGATTGCGTCATGGATACCTGTCCATTTTGGCGATAATCGTGCCAGCCAAATACATTATCAGCAATATCACGATATGTAGTATACCAGTCACCGCTTTCCACAAACACGCGGAAAGAAAAATTTAATGATTTTCCTGCCTCAACAATAGCTGATTCAGTTCCCAACAGAGGACCGAAAATGGACGGGTGCACTTCACCTTTTTTGTTTTTAATGTGTAAGCCGTAATGTGATTTGATTGGAATGGGAAATTCAAAAGAAACCTGTTTAGGTTCGCCCGAAACGCCATAGGTAAGTACTTGTCCGTCAACTGTAGTTTGCATCAAAGAAACAGGCGTGGGAGCTGCCGCCTGGAGTTGTGTGTAATTATTTGGAGGAAAACGTTTGCGTGATACCAGCATGGGCATTAACAACTCATCGACTTCTTCAATAGCTTTGCTCTTACACAACATATATCCCAGTGAATATTGGGCAGTCTTTCCCGGAGTGAACTTAATTGTTACCTTAGCAGACCTGGAGGTTGGTTCAAGCTCCCAGACAGCTTTTAGTTCTCCCACAGCCATTGGGTAAAACTCAAGAATAACTCTGCTGTGTCCATCCTGCCTTGCACTTTTAATAACAGCTTCATGAATTTTTCCCGCATCCCAGATCACCTGCGTGTTTCCACCATTATCCTTTTCGGTCGCTTCAGGCACAGCTTTCCATTTCGGGTGCATCACACTGTACAATCCCATTTCGAGTGAGGTATCAGCAGAAAGAATCTGGTATGATTCAGCGGAAGCATCCACCTGGGTATTTACCCAGCCCAAAGGTGTTTTGACTTCAATAACCGGTTTTATACTTTGCTGGTCATTTAAAGTATAAGAAGTGAATATAATCTTTACAAACTCATTTTTCAATATTGCTTCCTTAGCTGTTGATTTTTTATCTTCTTTTGAATTAAATTCAGTTGCTATAGCTTCACCTGCGATTATTTTGAATGCTACACCTAAAAAGGAAACGAATAATAATATCTTCTTCATTTTCAATATTTTTTTTCTTAATTAAATTTTTAGATTTAACCTGACTCAATCATCTTCAGGTCATCATCTAAAATAATCCTCTCCCCTTTCTCAATGTCAAACTCAATTACTTTAGCGCCATACCTCACTTTTGCCGGATTCCCCAGTTTGGATGTAATTGTCGCCGTTTTCAATTTTCCATTTTCCCATACAATATCAACTTCATGCCCACCCCGGGCCATTAATCCTTTCACTTTCCCTTTGGGTAATTCATCAGGCAAACAGGGTAAAATATGTATTTCTTCGGCATGCGATTGAAGCAACATTTCCGCAACAGCCGCAGTACCACCAAAATTTCCGTCAATTTGAAAGGGGGGATGGGTATCGAACATATTTGGCAAAGTCGATTTCGCCCATAATGCAACCAAGTTGTTCCATGCTTCTTCTTTATCCATCAGTCGGGTATAAAAATTAATCAGCCATGCACGGCTCCATCCTGTATGCCCTCCTCCGTGTTTCAAACGCTCTTCGATAACCTTGGCTCCAGCCTTCATATATTCCGGGGTATCGTTCCAATTGTACTGGTATGAAGGATAGAGTCCATAGAGATGAGATATATGACGGTGTCCCGGTTCGGCTTCCTTTACAGTCTCATCCGACCATTCCAATATACGTCCGTCTCCTCCTATTTTTACAGGTGTCAGTTCTGAAAGCTGATCTTGCAGCTTTTTTCTGAAAGCAAGGTCAATATCTAACACCTCAGCAGCATCGATACAGTTGTTAAACAGGTGCCAGACAATTTGAAGATCCATGGCAGGGCCCATGCATACAGCTGCTCTATTCCCATCAGGAGTTAGATAACGGTTTTCCGGAGAACTGGATGGCCCGGTGATCCATTTTCCTGTTTCAGGATGTCTGACCATGAATTCTGATAAAAACTGAGCGGCCTCCCTCATCACTGGATAGCCATATTCTTCCAGGAATTGTTTGTCTTCTGTGAAGAGAAAATGCTCCCATAAATGGGTAGCTGACCATGCAGCTCCCATGGGCCACATTCCGTAATTGGTATTCCCATAGGCTGTAGTGAAAAGCCAGGCATCTGTGGTATGGTGAGCGACAAAACCTTCCACACCATATAATGCTTTCGCAGATTTTCTGCCGTTTTCCCTGAGTTTGCCGATGAATTCCAAAAATGGCATATGACATTCTGATAAATTGGTAATCTCAGCGGGCCAGTAATTCATCTGAATATTGATGTTAATATGATAATCAGAATTCCATGGTGGTTTAAGTCCCTCGGCCCATATTCCCTGCAAATTTGCAGGCATGCATCCGTGTCTTGAGGAAGAAATCAGGAGGTACCGCCCAAATTGAAAATACAAAGTAGCCAATGAAGGATCATAAACGCCTCTCTTCTGGGCATCAATTCTTTCATCGGTTGCAAAACCTGTAGCTGTAGAAGAGGGGAGTTCTAAAGAAACACGGTTAAAATATTGTTGATATTCAGCAATATGATCAACCAGTATCTGATCATAGGCTCTTGATTCTATATGATCCAGTTGTTTTGTGCAAATTTTAGAAGGGTTTTCTCCCTTGTAATCGGTTGCTGCAACCAACCGAAGTTCAAGTTGGTCTGCCTTCAAAATACGAATCTTGTCCCCTTCGACTTTCATCGAACCTCCATGAGGTATGACTTTCACCTGGGTTTTGTATTTCACACCCTTACCCTCACTCAAATGTTGCCACATTGTGATTAATCCTTCCCTGGCTTCCACCTGCTCCCCATCTCCGGGACGTGACAATTCAATTGTACAGGATATTTGCCCGGGACTGGTGGCTTCAGCCAAAAACACAAGAGCCTGATCAACAGCGGAAGAAAAAACTGTCCGGGTATGTTTCACCTGATTTGCATAGAAGGTAGATTGAGTTAAAGCGCTATCCAATTTCAGCTTACGGTTATATTGCTGGTAATTCTCCACCCCGTCAAAAGTTAAATATAAATTTCCCAGCGTCTGATAGGTATTTGTGCCGGTAGGAAGGCGGCGTTCACCTAAAAATCTGGCCTTAGTCAACTGATCAGCTTCGAGGTATTTACCCTCGAAAAGAAGTTTTCGAATTTCAGGAATGATCTTATAACCCTCCATGTTTTCCTGAAGCTCTCCATCCTTTTGCCAGACACTTTCCTCGTTCAACTGAAGACGCTCGCTTTGAACACCACCAAAAACCATGGCTCCCAGTCGTCCATTTCCAACTGGCAGGGCTTCGTTCCATTCCGATGCAGGATTTTTGAACCAAAGTGTTAACTCCTCCTTTGTTTCCTGGGCATAAGAAACTGAGAAGGCAAAGTAGATCAATGCCAAAATGGATATTTTCTTAAATGATAGTATCATTATGTTTCTTTTTTACTCAAGATGCAGACCTTCACTAGATGGCTAAAGATCCCACTGATTAACTCCATCCAGAATTCGGTTCCTGAAAATAAGGGTATCCATTGCGCTATAATCATTGCCATTCGCATCCTGAAAAGAATAATTCAGGTAAAATTCCATTTTATCGGGATCGTATTCAGACGTACCATTGGATTTCACAAGCCATTCAGAAGCCATATTGGGATAAATATCAACACTGTTATCTGCATTCAGAACCATCTTAAAGCTGTAGTTTATCGCGCCCGCTTTCCTGTTAGAAATCCCATCGGTTATGAGTGTATCATACGCCGCTGTAGTAAGCGCCCAGTTATTGACTGCATTTGTTACAGGTTCTTTCTGATGATATGTTATAGTCCTTTTATTTCCATTGACTGAATCAACCTGGGTTACACCATTATGGTAATAATTGCCGAATTTGGCAGCCTCAGTATTCAATGTTAAAATCATTGTCTGCTTGCTTTCCAGAATTGAGTCCAAAGAGGTGGACATCAATCTGAATGGAATATAGTACCTGGTCGTATCTGCCCTTTCGAAAAACTCCTTTGAAACTGTAAGTATCAACTCTCCTCCAAGACTTCCGGGTGGCATAGGAAACCTGCTATCATCACTTAATGTATAATACTCAGGAGATAATAGGGTCAGACTGCTGTCAACAGTTACAGTTTCATCGATGATGTATTCCACCCATTCATTTACGTTGTTCTCTCGTTTGCCCCCCATCTGGACAGCTACCTTAATTTGGTCAAATTCTCCATAAACAAAGCTTCTCTCCAGCTCCTGGAAAGGAAAATATACTGCGGTGTAATCAAAGTCTGTGATAAAATCATCATAACGATAATTTTCACAAGCAGTTAGCGAAGCAATAAAGATGAGTAATAAAAATGTCCTTTTCATGTTTTTAAATTTAATAATATTTATTCCCAGCCTTCATTCTGAACCAGATTTGGCATCAGGTTGGTCTCACTAAATGGAATAGGAAGCGATGGAGCAGTGAAAATTTTCGTCTCCACAAGATATTCCTCATATTTTTTTCCATTTGGTGAGGTCTCATCAAGGGTTATTCTGATTCCATGTACAGGTGTATTTACATCCAATCCCCAGCGTCTTAAATCCCAAAACCGGGTATCTTCAAAACAGAGTTCAATTCTACGTTCATTCCGTATGAAATCCCTAAAGGACTCCTTACCTTCTTCGGCCCTTTGTTGCATATAATAGTCTTTAGTATCAGATGGTTTAACAAGACTTTTAAATCCGACCCTGCCTCTTATTTTATTCAACACATCTTTTGCCGATACCCCATAAACAGAAACCGTGAGTGGTGTTGCCGTCATCTCATTCAGTGCTTCAGCAAAAAACAGGTATAAATTGGTTTTACTAATTGCTGTATAGTAAACCGTTGATCCGTTCCTTCTCTGTGGATAAAGTTCCAGGTTTTCAGAGGTGACAAATTTCTTCAGATAATAACCTGTTCGTGTACCTGTTATCAGATTTTTTTCACGCGACTCCTCTCCCCCAACAAAGGTACTTACTATAAAATCCTCCACTCCTAAACTAGCCGATCCATTTAGTATAGAGCCGTCAGTTAAAATATATTTTTTGAGTCGTGGATCACTAAATTGATAAGGAGAATAAGATTCAAGAATCTCCAGTACATTTTCAGGATGCTCATCATAAGGAAAACCATCAGAAAGCGGAAAACTCTGTACCAGGTCATGTGAAGGATTTGTCAAGCCCTCCCCCCTGTAGGTCGGTGGAAAGTTTTGCACTTCATTACCATACTGATTGATAGAAAAATGACTTCTCCAAATGATATCTTTATCTGTCGTGTTTGAGAAATCTCTGGGAAGCAGCGGATTATCGTTCACCGGCCCATCCAGGGCTTCCAGTGCAACATGAAGGTGATGTGCGGCTGAATCCCAGGTGATCGTGCCATCGGAATAGGCCGGGCTGGCAGCAAAAGTATAGGCCATTGCCTTTAATGCACGCGCAGCATGTGTTGTGGGTCCTCCGTAATGGGTCTCACCAGTAATAACATCATTTCCCTTATACTCATCAGGAAGGTATAACGCTGCAGAATCACAATCAGCTGCAATGGCCCAAACCGTCTCATTATATGTATTACGTTCCAATGCAACCGCCTCCTCTTCTGTCAACAAATGCTTCACAACAGGAATCCCAAGTGGCTCACCTGCTACCCTACCTCCGTAAAGTTTCAGCAAGCTCCAGTGGTACCATGCTCTCAAAAAATGGGCTTCTCCACGGTAAAGTGCAAATGCCCTTGCATTATCCACTGAATCTTTATAGTATTTGATATTTTCATTCAAGCCATTCTCCATAAAAACATTCAAGCTACGGATGTAGCGATAGTAATTCGCCCATTGATCCATCGGGTTGGCACTGGCAGAAAGCTGTCCCAAGGCGAAGTTTCTCATGACTGATGATGGAGAGCTCGCCACCGCATTATCTGTTGCAATATCTGAATACTCCCCACTTACTGTACGGAAGGTAGAAGGGAGTCCGGAGTAGGCATAATATAATGGTCCCCTGGCGTACCCCGGGTTGTCCCAAACAAAATCTGTTTCATACTCTCCTTGCTCAGTAATACCAGGATTGAGAAAATCCTCACAGGAAGTTATTCCAGTTATTGCAGTAAGAATCACTAATATTTTAAAGTATTTCATTTATATAAGATTTATATTTTTATTCCGTTATAAAAAACATCAAAAGTTTAGAGATACACCACCAGTAAACGTTCTCATAGAGGGATAGGTATTTACTCCGAGATTAAGATTTTCAGGGTCCAGTTCCTTTATTTCTGAAAAAGTAAGCAGGTTCGCTCCCCTAACAAAAAATTTAAGATTCGACAAGTTGAAATTACTAATTACACTTTTTGGCAGTGTGTAAGACAGTTCAACATTTTTAATTTTGAAAAATCCAGCGTTTCTTAGCCAATAGGTCGAATTTAGGTTATCATTCCTGAAACTCGCAGTAGTTAAGCGGGGATGCAGAGCTTCAGGATCAGGATTATCTGTGGTCCAGGCATTTTCCATGATATACTCTGAATACTTATCATAACCATCCTGGTGATAATAATTATTGGACTGAACGCTTACATCACGGCGGCTCATTCCATACCCCATGACATACAAACCAATATTTTTATATCCAATGGAAATTTGAGCTCCATAGGTAAGACGTGGATTGGAATGTCCAATCATCTTCTGATCGAAATTGGACGTAACCGCAGAATCTTCATTCAAATCAGCATATTTAATATTTCCCGGAAAAACTGCACCATAGGTTTGCAAAGGAGATCCATCAATATCTTCCTGATCCTCGAAAAGTCCTATTGCTTCAAATCCATAGATTGCATCAGTAGGATTTCCAATGCGATTTAACCACTCATATTGATAGGTTGGCAAGTTATCTGCCAGAACTTCAGAATTATTATATCCCCCATTGAAACTGATAGTATAATGGAAGTCACCTAAGTTTACTTTATAACTTACTGAACCATCCACACCGTAATATTTATATGCTCCAACATTGCTATAAAAGTTGGTTAACCCAATTATATCAGGGACAGTAGCAGGCAGGATATAACCAGTTCTCTCCATATTGAAGTAATCCAATTGAATACTGATTTTTTCCTTAAAAAAAACTCCATCGATACCAGCATCAAACTCAGTCAGTGTGCCCCAACCCAATTCCGGATTGCCATCATGATCAACATACACCCTTTGTCTGCCAACAACTTGTGAACCACCAGGTTCCATCTCAAAATTTGTATTGCCATAACTTCTCCACCTTGTTTCGTAAAGAAAGGGATTTCCGCTATTATAAAACCCCTGGGTTCCATAAGAAGCACGTAGTTTTAATCGATCAATAAAAGATATTTTTTGTATGAACTCTTCCTCACTTAGCATCCATCCAAAACCAACAGTCGGAAAGAGTTTGAACCTATTATCCGGATGAATATTCTGGTGCCCCGTTAAAGACATAATAACATCAAGGTAATATTTTTGATCAAAAGTGTAGTTCCCTGAATAACTGAAGTTTACTCTTCTGTCATCGATGGGATTTCCTTGTCTGGTGATGCTCTGCAAATATCCGTTAAGATTCGACCATATCTCATGCTTCCCAAAAGAGTTCCGGTAATTCAGATCAACAAACCCGCCAATGCGGGAGGTAAAACGATCCCCTGTTCTTGCCGCACCAGCATCAGGTCGATTCTCGCCATATTGGATTAGATACATGCTGTCAGTTCCAGCTGGAGTTGTGATCCAGACTGGCTCATACATGGCATAGGAGAAATTTCTTTTATGGGAAATCTCAATATAATTATATACATCATAAGACAAATAGGCATCTACACTAAGACCTTTAATATACTTCCCCAAATTATACTCAAAACCGGCATTAACCTGACCGGAGCGATCAAGACGATTACGATAATCACGTTTGATGAGATCTGCGACGGGATTCCTTGAAAATGTAGGATGGGTACCGAAAGTATCCTGAGCAATCTCAACCGGATAGGCATTCACCGGATACCCTGATAAAACAGGCCAAACGCTACCCATATCAAGGGGAAATTTTCTCATTTCTATTGATGCAAGCGCATCCAAAGAAAACCTAAAATCTTCATTTATGTCAACATCTACATTGGAGCGTAAACTTACCTTGTCGTAGGTAGTGCTTTTATGCTTCAGGTAACCGCCACCTTCACCAAAATAATTTAAATTAAAGAAATAATTTGTCGACTCGCTGCCGCCTCCGTAATTCACATTCATACGTTTATAATCCATTGTATTATTGAAGACCTGGCTATACAGATCCTCATCAAAATACTTCAGCGGATTTTTTCCGGTCCTGTATCCTTCGAGGTATTCAGGTGAGTATGGTAAATCAAGAGGATCATCCGGGGAGGCACCATCATTAATTGCTGCTTTGTTAAACATAGTAGCATAATCATAAGCATTCAACCAACGGGGTATGCGGTTTTGGTCTACGGCCCTCAACCCATATTCCACATTGGCAGATATCTCATTTTGCCCTCTTTGACCACGTTTGGTCTTAACAACGATCAGTCCGTCTGCCGCAGGATAACCATAGTTTGCCCGGGCACTCATTCCACGAAGTACCGAAACAGATTCAACTTCATCAGGTGAAAGATTGTTTAATGAACGTTCCACACCATCAACAATAGTGGTATAATTAAATCCCCTGATCAATAATGAAACATCATTACTTCCGCCAGGCTCATAGTTTGTCTTAAGGATTCTCATGCCGGGAATCAATCCGGTCAGGGCTTCCATAAGGTTATTAGTCGGATAACGGGAAAGCTCCTCTCCGGTGATTACTGTTACCGGGGAGGTAGTCCTTAGTATATCTGTCGTCTTATTGTAAGGTAGTCCGACGTCATTAAGATTCCCATCCTTCTTGATTACATATTCGATGCTATCCCTATTGAAAGAACCTTCCTGACTGTAAATGCTGTTTAATGGCCCTACCAATAGCAGCAATGATACAAGAACGGTAATCTGATTAATTTTTTTCATAGACTTTCGCTTATTTGGATTTATTCTTCTTTATCATGATCGTATTAATATCCAGGGTTCTGATTAAACAAACTCATCCTGTCCACATCGTGCTTACTTACAGGTAGCAGATAGAATTTTAGGTCATAGTTTTTGACCTCTAAAACATCTGGTGTAAAGATATACCCAGTCGGATAATTTGTTATATCACCAGTGGCATCCAACACAATATTCATTTTCATTATTTCACGGTAATCCGTCGTTTCAATTAATTTCCATCTTCTTGGATCAACGAATGGGTGATTTGCTTCAAAACACAACTCAACTTGTCTTTCATTGAAGATTCTGTCATGAAATGCATCTTTACTGCTGAACCTGTTAATATCGACGTCAGGCATCAGTGACCTGTTGCGAACAACATTCAATGCCTCTGCAGCTGTATATCTCGCCCCGGGGGATTGGCTTCCCGGACCTCCATATGCCTGGTTTGCAGCTTCTGCATAATTCAGGTATAATTCAGCAGTCCGGATCACTGGAAAAAGATGGTTCGTTCTTGTATAACTTCCCAAATTATTATTTACACCCAAGCTCCAAAACTTACCTGTAAAGTAACCTGTTGTATTGTCATAGGTCGGACTTTGAATTTGCTTTCGGTCATAAGAACCGATCGAGAGATCGAACCGGCGTGCGAGTCTGCGATCCCCTGTATAGTTCTTCCACAAATCACCACCCCCATAATTATTCAATGTCTGGTCCCATGTTTCATCGGGTTTGCCCCAGCGGTCGATGGCACGACCATGATAGATCATGAATTTATAAAAACGTGGGTCTCTTCCATAGTCCTCATGTCCCGGATAAACCGGGTCAGGTTTCGCAAGATTGGGTGGAGCAAGGTCAGAGCTCATATCTAATGGATCGTTGTAAGGGTTCTGTTCATTATAATGATCCGATATATTCGTATCGGATCCGTGATATCTTCTGTTGCCAGCTGCATCATAAGTTACAATGGGCATGGCTGACTCTATGCTATTGCCATTATACTTCACTGCCTCAAAACGTTCGGCAATATCATGTGTTGCCAATACTCCTGCCTGCAACTCACTTGTTCGCTGTGTTAATGAAAACGGTGTGGAGAATCTGCCGAATACACCGCTCACAGCATGTTGATGGCCCCACATTCCATCAGGTATTGCGTAGAGCATCTCAGCATTGACCTGGGCAAATGAAAAATTCTCAAGTATACGCTCGAAAGGAAGTAATAAATAGCCATTATCTTCAGCCAAAACAATCGCTTCATTTGCTGCAACAGCTGCATCCTCCCAATCCTGCTGTACACTTTTTCCCATATCCTCAGCCGTTTTACTGTCCTGTGCAAAAGGGCTGGCAGCAAACAACAATGCCCTTGACTTTATTCCCAAAGCCAATACAGATGTAAACCTGCGTGTATCCGAAGAGTGGGCATACGGGGCGGATGCATCATAGCCACCATCTCCCAGGCTGGGCAAGCCATCATCCCATCTTTCCGGAAGGAACATGGCGGCAGTATCGCAATCAGCAGCAATATTAAGGCAGGTTCTGTAGTATGAATCCCGAGCAAGGTTCATAGAATCCGCAGAAACAGGTGTATTAATATAGGGCATTCCTCCATAAAGTTCCAGCAGAAACTGAAAGGCCAGTGCCCTCCCCATATAAGCTTGTCCAAGCAGACCGTCCTTCTGCTCTTGTGTTGCGTCATCAAGAAGTTGATGATTGGCAATGGCAAGGTTGGCCTGTTTTATCGCCCGCCAGCTTAAACCCCACAATGCTATATTGCTGCCTGTTGAACTCCCATTACCATTGACATGGCGTTCAACCCAGCCAATATCCATGAGTAAATTCTCGTCTGCACTTTTATCTGCCGACCGAAACTGGTCGCTTAATGTATTTGGATAGGCTGAGATAGAAGGCCCTATACCATCCCTGTTGTCTGCTCTCATTCTTCCATCCATTGCAATTCCCAGATCTTGATACATCCGATTCAAAAACTTTTCGTATTCTACATACTCAGAAAATATTTTTGTTTCATCAAAGCCAACCGCACCCGGATCAACATCCAAAAAATCTTCACACGAGGATGTGATAATCAAAAGGGAGACGAAAATGAACTTAATTTCTTTTAGTTTCATAATATATCATTTATTGTAAGTATCATTAATTTTCATAATCATTAAAACGCCTCATTAAAAATTCGCCTTCAGGCCTATATTATACCGTCTGAGCAGAGGATACGCAGTGCTTCGTGAGCCTGGAGAAAAAGATGTCTTCTCAGGATCGCCCATCTCGCCGTTTTCTGAAAAAGTCAGAAGGTTATTTCCACTGATATAAAACATAAAATAGTCAACTGGAAACTTTACCCAATCAGGTTTAAAAGAGTATGATAATTGCAATTCCTTCAATCTTACAAAGCTGGTATTGACATATCGTTGTGTATTGGAATAATTGTTATTTTTTGCCTTAAGTGACGCATTATAATGCAATGCCGGATAAAGAGCTTCTGGATTTTTCACAGTCCAATAATTGTCCAACTGGTAAGAATAAATTCTGTCAAATGAGTTGTAAAAAGGATCCGAAGGAGTTCCAAAGAAGTAAGAATTCTTACCCTCCATTCCCTGGATCACAGCATGGATATTAAATCCTTTAAAATCTCCTCCCAAGCTAACGCCGTAGCTATATAACGGATAACTGGTTCCCTTGTAGGCTACCCTGTCATTATCATCAATTACTCCGTCTGCATTATAATCTACGAAACGAACATCGCCCTGGATCACTGAGGGATCTTTGTACAGGTAATTTACTACATCGTCGACGGACTGGTATAATCCGTCCTGCAAGTACTGTCGCTGGGTTTCGATCGGGAAACCGGCCTCCTTCTGATAATCTGGCAAATCTACAGGATCGTCCCTGAATACTACACGGTTTTCATTAAAACTGAAATTAGACCTCACGTAATAATTTACCCCTGAAGTCTTTTTGCTATTATATCCAAGTTCCAGTTCATAACCATGATTCTTTGTTCTTCCAAGGTTCAGTTCCTTAAATACCACCTGAGCATAATAGGGTACATTGCCAGGTGACATAAGAATCTTATCGCGGTCTTCCTTAAAAAAATCTACTGAAAATGTTAATTTATTATTAAAAAAACCGGATTCAAAACCAAGATTTTGCTTCTCTGATTCTTCCCATTGCGCATAAATATTGGCCACCCTACCCTGCTCATAGGTTGATCCGGTCCTCGCACCCGAGACGATACCAAAAACAGCCACTGTTTGTCCTATTGAAGTAGGTGTAAATCCCTCATCTTCATACAGCCAGCGAACATTTCCCGGTGTCCTGTCGCTTCCCGTTTTTCCGTAAGAATACTTTATCTTCAATCTACTCAGAAAATCAATATTGTCTTTTATGAATTTCTCTTCCGAAATGTTCCAGCCTACTGCATAGGCAGGAAAGAATCCGAAACGATTTACCGGAGCAAATTGCTCGGAGCCTGAATAACCTAAATTCACCTCAAATAGGTACTTTAAAGCATATGCATATGTTACCCGTGCCGACCAGGCCTCCTGTTTGAATGATGGCTGATCATTAATATCCCGTATAGAACGATTAAAAATTCCCATTGCCGTCACGTAATGGTTATTAAAAATTCGTTCATAGTTGACCTTCGCTTCATAGTATAACTTGCGAACATTTTGATCGAATCTATGACTAACGAAATAGAGAGGTTCAAGATCAACATCGTAATTCGGTGCCCTGCGCCAAGTTCCATTCTCGTTCAGCAGGTATGAGGTTGATTGCTGCTTTTCGACCCTATTATAGCCAACTGTCGTATTCAATGACACCAAAGCGGAAATCTTCAATCCTTCTGTGATAAAACTCAGATCCTGGTCAAATCCAATATCGGAATTCAGGTCAGTGATATATGTTCTGTAGTTATCCATGTGATGAATATCATTGTCATATAGAATTTTACCTGCATGTAATACTGTATATGGATTGGCGCCGCTCCCCTCTCCAAGTGCAAAGCGCATTCCCTCTGCATTTGGATCATCTGCATCCGGATATAATTCAAGGGCATCCGGACCATAAAACAACGGAGAATAATTTACACTGAGTTGATATATATTCGAGAAAAAATCGCCATAATATCCGGAATTGCCATTCACAATTTTATGACTGGCTCCGATGTTCACCCTGATACGGGATGTTGGAGTCAGGTCAAAGTCAAAATTTGAGCGCAGGTTATAGCGTTTGGAATAGAACCTTGGATCCAGTTTACCCATTATATTGGAATTCATAATATCCCCCTCATAATTATAACCAAGGGAAGTAAAATATTTTACAAATTTTGTACCTCCCCTTAAATTGATATTCGCCGTTGTAGTGGTGCCCAGCCTAAACATCTCATCGATCCAATCAACATCAGGGTAGATATAGGGCTGATTGCCGGACCTGTATTTTTCCATAAGTTCCTGCGAATACAATCCTCCAAAATTTCCATCGTTTTTCATGGCCACATTAGCAAGTTGCATGGTGGTGTATGCATCAACGTACCCCGGGAGTGAAGTTGCCTCTTTCACACCCTGCATGAACGTAACATTGATTTTTGGCTTGCTCTCTCTTCCTCGCTTAGTGGTTACCAATATAACACCATTGGCACCCCTGGTACCATAAACAGCTGTAGCTGAAGCATCCTTCAATACTGAAATAGATTCTACCTCATTAGGATCAATGTCCGCAAAATTTCGTTCTATACCGTCAACCATAACCAAAGGAGATGAGTTGACCCAGGACGACCGTCCCCGAATAAGTATTGAAGCCTCATCCTCTCCGGGGCGACCACTATTCAGATAGGTAATCACACCAGATAGCTTACCAGATAATGACTGTGTAATGTTGCTTACACCTGTGTTTGCCAATTCAACTTCTCCCACCGAGGTAATTGCACCTACGACACTCTCCTTTTTCTGCGTGCCATAACCAACCACCACAACTTCCTCCAAACTCTCCGTTGTTGGATGAAGTGCAATAAAGAGCTCTGTTTTATCAGAGATAACAACCTGCTCAGAACGGTATCCAATATAGGATATAATTAGACGCTCGCCCACGCTGACATCTATAGTAAAATTCCCGTTAACATCTGTTATAACACCTCCGGTAGTTCCTTCAACAACAATTGTTGCGCCAATCAGAGTTTCATTACTCAGAGCATCTGTAACCTTTCCGGTAACCCTTAGCGTCTGTGCCCATAAAGAGCTGAATACCAACATGGTCGCAAGTAATAGTAAGAAATTTTTTTTCATCTGTTTATAATTTTATTTTCAATGGTCAGATGTAACTCATCATAACTGATTATCAGAATTAAGGTATGCCAAAGTGAAATTATCACAGGCTTGATTATTAATAATTTTGTCATGACTCGTTTCATTGATCGACTTTTTACCTTCATACAACATTTAATAAATTTACCCTAATTACTAAGATAAATCATCAGAGCCACCATAGTCAATTTTTCTCATATTCTACTGTTTTATAGTAATATCCAGATTAAATACCAAATCAATATATGTTTTAGCTTTCATGATTTCTTATTTGATTATTATCTGAAATAATGAAATCGGAACATTTGCTTTCTGGGTTTGAAATTTGATTGTAAGAGATTCAGTAACTATTGGGTCATCAAAGCTGATTTGATTGATTGTCTGATAATTCCCCCGCTTACTGAAGACAATCTCTCCGGTGTTATCTATAATATCATAATCTCTTACAACAAAGGGAATCACTTGATCGTGGTGCCTCATAAGTACTGATTCAAGAGCATGATCAAAATCGGTATCAAAAAATATTTTAATCGCATTAATAGTTTGTTTCTCCTGCCATTTAAAACTGATTGCAGGCTTAGTGTCATAGAGCGCGGCTGCCCAGGCATTTGTTTTAAGGAAGGGCCTTGTATATCCATTCAATAGGTTTTCTGCTGCATATAAGTTCAATGGAGGGGTAACCGAAAATGCAAGGTTTTGACCTTTAGGCCTTCTTTCTGGTATCCAGAATTCAAATGAATCAATGCCAATTCCTTCCGGTGGATTTTGCTTTCCATTATTATTAACGGCTTTGTTTTTCCCGTTAAAAACAGTAACAACACCTGTAAGTCTTTCTTCAGAACATAAAACTTTCAAATCACTGTTCTGGATAATGGTAACAAACGTATATTGATCTTCTGTTAAGCGGCTCTGAAATGCAACCTCAACCTTGTGATCTCCTTCTGTTAATGGTATTTTTTGAACCTCGTTCACCTTGTCTGGTGTATAGTTTCCTAATTGCTCCGAAGTTCTCAATTCAACTTGCATAGTTGTATCACAGGTGGCAAGTACATTGAATGAAAATGTGTATTGGGTATCTTTCTGAAGGGGTAGTAATTGTGCTACACCAGTTTTCAGATGAAACCAGGAATCACTTCCTGAAAGTTTGTCAAGTGTATATACACTTGTAGCTTCAATTTTCGCAGTTGACAATAAGTTGTTTCCCTGGTTCAGTGGAATACCCGGAATACTCTGTCCCGAATAGTTCAGCCTTTCCTGAAGTGCTTCAAGATGGCCATTCAGAAGCAGCTCCGAAGGATTAATCTTCTTTTCAATACAATGACTGGCAGCCATAGCAACTGCCTGAGCTCCAAAGGCACATGTTGCCATTACCCGCGTGGACCCGAATGCAACGTGAGAAGCACTGATGATCCTTCCGGCAAAAAATAAATTTCTGATATCCTTGCTGATGTAACTTCTTAATGGAAGGGCATATATTCCTTTTGAATGATATTGCGTGCAACCTGGAAGAGCGCTATAAACCCCATCAGCCGGATGAAGATCCAGTGCCCATCCCCCAAAGGCAATAGCATCATCGAATACTGTTTGCTCAACGACATCCTGCTGCTTCATCATATACAATCCCTCAAATCTTCTGCTCTCCCGCTTACCAGGAATTGTACCTACCCATTCTAACGTGAGGTTATCAACATCTTCGTACTCCCCCGAATTCTTTATATGGTTCCATATTCCATATACAACCTTCCATAGCTCCCATTTAATCTTTTCAGTGTCGTGTACGGTATCTAACCGGCCTCCAAATTCGAGCCACCAAAAGCGGCAACCCTGGTCATCCTTACTTATGATTTTATACCTTGAAAGTTCTTTAATATCTTTTAATGCATAAGATGGAGGGATATACTTAACCGGATGATCCGTCTTTTTACTGTAAAAATAGATAGAGTGCCCCAGCAATTCTCCAAAAGCCTGGTCGGGCGCAAATAACTCCCCGAATTCTTCCTTGGTTTCTGCCCCCATCCTGAAGGAAGCTCCAGCCAGGAAGCTAACAATACCGTCCCCGGTAGAATCGCAGAACAAAGTTGAATTCAATATATAAGAAGTTGAATTCTGGCTACAAAAAGCCCTGATAGATTCGATGGTCTTGTCGTCTTTCTTGATTACCTCATATACCGCTGTATTCAGCAGCAAAGTGATGTTCGGCTCTTCAATCACCTTTTCCAAAACGATGGTATCGAATATCAATGCATTACCATCCCCGTTCCGGTAAAGGTTTTCAATAAGGATCTCATCGATTACACCTCCTTCCCTTGCCCACCTGTTGTTGTTGCCCATATGTGATGTTGCACCCAATATCCACAACCTTACTTCACTAGATGCATTGCCTCCCAATACCGGTCGGTCCTGCACAAGGGCAACTTTTAATCCTTCCCTTGCTGCTGTGATGGCAGCACACGAACCTGCCATGCCCCCGCCTGCTACAACCAAATCAAAAGTAAATTCAACAGTTTTATTTACCCGCCCTGTTTTCTGAAAGTTTTTTATTAACATTCTGTTTTATTCTATTCCAATTAATAATTCCTCTTAAAGCAATCATGCCTCCTATAACAGTAACTATAGCTGCGATTCCGAATAGCATTCCTTTGCTACTGGTAGAAATAACCCCCAATCCTAACATCAACAGTCCAGTAGAAAATATTCCGAGTCCAAGTATCCTGCTCCCGCGGAGATTCGCTTTAACATCATCCTGTTGTTCGCTCTCTGATTTCTGATCTAACCGTGATAAATTTCTTTTATAGAGCTCATATTGCACATTCAATTTTGGTCTAAATTTCAGCTTCAATTCAAAATACAGCAGGATGAGAATCGGCAATGCCACTCCCAACATCATTTCAGAGGCCCTAGTTAAAGAGAAATCAAACAGAATGGGGGCAATAAATTTAAATGCTATATTGATTGCTAATGAGGCTAAGGTTGCTGTCAATACGGTTCGACCGGTTTGTACTTTTGAAAATAGTGTCCATATCGGAGGCAAAAACAAAGGTCCTCCGGTAATTGCACCAAGACTTATAACCGCCTCAACAATTCCTCCCATTGCAGGAACTATTAACGCAATTAAGATTGTAATCAATCCCAACGCAATTGTTGAGAACCTTCCTACATGTACAAGTTTTCGATTGGATGCATCAGGTTTAAAATGTCTGAAAATATCATTTGTAATAACACCGGCAGAGATATTTAAAGTGGTATTCACTGAACTGGAGGCGGCAAATATGATTCCTCCCAACATTAAACCCAACATTCCAACTGGAAGCACATTTTTGCACATAAGGAGATAGGCGCCCTCATCGGCCAAGCCTGACAGTTCCGGATTAACAATCCTATAAAGCATAGGAGGTAGCATCCAGATAACAGGACTAATCATATAAAGAACACCAAAGAGCCACCCGACTTTTTTTGCTGATTTTTCATCGGAAACACTTGTGTACCTTTGCACATAGGCCCAGTTACCAGCAATAAAAAACAGGTTATAAAAACCAAAAGCTATAATAAATCCCATTGTATATTCCCCGCTTGTCAATGTAAAGAAATTCTCAGGTGCTTTTTGAACGAATTGCTCCAGTCCGCCAATATGATTAAATGAGAGAGGAACAACAATCAGTACAGCTGCTGTGAGAACTACAAATTGTAACACATCGGTAACAATAACAGCCCAAAGTCCACCAACTGCTGTATAAACTAAAATGAGCATTCCCAAGGCTACAATACTTATATTAATGGGTATTCCAGTCGATACCTGGACTATTCTGGCAACTGGGTAAAGAAAAAACGCTGTAGTAAATATTGAAATAAAAAGAAAAAGATAGGTATAAATTCTTTGTGTTTTATATCCAAGTCTTTCTGTAATGTATTGTGCCGCAGTTAAGGCGCCGGTTTTTCGCCAGCGGGGAGCAATAAAAAAACCAATGATAAATCCGGCAATACTCATGGTCCATTGAATGGTTATTGCAACCCAACCATGGCTATAGGCTATGGATCCCCAAACAACAAATGTGCCTGCTGAAAAGAAACTCATAAAAAGGGAGAGTCCACTCATCCACCAAGGTAAGGCTCCGCCAGCTGCAAAAAAGGATTTCATGCTGCCTCCTGACCGGGCAAATGACATTCCGCAGATAAAAACAACCGAGGTAAAAGCAACGATGACCCAAATGTCCAAATTAGCCATTAAAAATAGTTTTACGAATACTCATCGGCAAAATAATTGAACTATGACATCAATAACAATATTTTAAGAATGAAAATTTCGGAAACGTTTCCGAAAACGTTATCTTTATCCGGAAACGTTTCCGAAAAATTACTATATTTCCTCTATAAATCTCTACAATTAGTTGAACCCATTGCTGCATGAATTCTAATAGTTTGCGAAAGTTTGTTTGTTTTTCGGCATAGCATTATCTGCCCGGGTGTTGGCCCGGAAAAAACAAGTTTTAAAACAATTTCCTCTGCGAGTTCGAAACTCACGTGCGTGTGCCTGAAAAAATTCGGTCAGTTTGAAAACGGGGTGTTACCGCCACA
>JAWLGR010000121.1:0-2887 GCA_041684965.1 Mariniphaga sp. | reverse complement strand
TCTTCGAGACGTTCTTGCTCTTCTTGATATTTGACGTATTTCTTGATCTTGTCTTCGTCAAGACCAATTGTATCTACGCAATACCCTTTGGCCCAGAAATGGTTACCCCAATAGGGTTTTGTCCTCAACTGTGGATAACTTTTGAAGATTTTGATTGCTGTTTTACCCTTCAAGGTTCCCATAAGTTGAGATATGGAAATTTTGGGAGGAACACTTACAATCAGGTGTACATGATCTTTTTGAATGTTCATTTCGATCATCTCACTTGATTTCCACTCCAACAACATCGGAATATCTTTTGAAAGCAATTCCTTGACAAGACCTTCAAGAACTCGATATCTGTATTTTGGTGTCCAAACGATGTGGTAGGTACACCTGTAAATAACATGACTTAACTTTTTAAAATTACTCATGTGACGAATTTAGTAAAATTTTGGCATAGCCTTTTAAACATTACCACCCCCAAAGGAGGTGGTTTTAACATTTATAATAAAAAATGGGAAATTGGATATGCTTCATTTCGATTTTTAAAGGTTGATTGTACATTTTCGGCTAATTTGGACAGATTGGTTTTAAAAAAGAATTAACATTTAATACTATAATAAAATGGAAAATAAAAAAAAGTTTTCGGTAATCTTGTTGATAGTCTTCTCAATTTATTCACATCATTGCTTTTCTTCTACTCAAATATTTAATCCGACAAATAAATCAGAACTGGTTTTCTTACAAGATACAGCAGTATGCGTCACAATTGAATTATCTTCAGATGTACCTGATTGGTCAACGAATCCTATGATGTTGAAAGTGCAGGTTGGAAACTATAAATTAACCTCAGGAGCAACTTTACGAGCAGGATCTCAATTGACTATTCAAGAAGATTGGATGACTTTCCCAACCGGATTAATAATAAACGTTGGCAAAGGAGGAATTAATCTTGGAGGGAAATTATACAAGGAAGGGGAAAAGCTTAAAGTTGGGGAAGAAAGTGAACTTCTGTTATTGAAAGATAATTAGAGTGTAGATATGTTTATGAAAAGACAGTCAAAGAAAACATTCTCTCCTGCTGTAGGTTCTTAAACAATTTTTCGAGCTATAGATAGAACGAATAAAAAAATATAATTAAAACCAAAGTGAGGGTTGCGAAACCAAAACGTTGGCATTGATTTAAAAAGAACATGATACAAGACTTTTCAGAAGCTATGTCCAAGCGGACAAATGAAGAACTTATCGAAATAGTCAAAGTAAAAAGAGACGACTATCAACCAAAAGCAGTTGAAACGGCTGAAAAAGAACTTGAATCAAGACAAGTCAACCCCGACCAAATAGAACAAGTAAAACGAGAACTGACTGAAAAAGAGATCAAAAAAAAAGAGTTTGACTCAAGCAAAGTGACTTCATGGACTCGACTGATTCATTTCGTTGTTGACCTTTTTTGTTTTGTTTTGATTGCCTTGATTTTCGGACTTATAGCTGGCTTGTTTATTAGTTCACCCTCAGAAACCATTCTCGAACTATTGGATTCCATCCTCCTTATTGTCTCATTCTTTCTTTATTTCGTATTCATGGAATACAAATTCCAGCGGACAATCGGAAAATTCTTGACTAAAACTAAAGTCGTAATGTCGGACGGAAGTAAACCTTTACTCAATGAAATATTCATTAGAACGATTTGCAGGCTAATTCCATTTGATCATTTCTCATACCTATTTACTCCAAATGGTTTTCATGACAGACTATCAAACACAACTGTAGTTAAAGTAAAAAAAGAAAAATCATGAAATGGTATTTACAAGTTTTAAAGAAATACGCTGTATTTAGCGGAAGAGCCAGGAGAACAGAGTATTGGATGTTCGCGTTATTCAATATCATTTTCTCATTTGCTGCCATCATTATTGATATGGCCGCCGGAACAACTTATTACAACCTCCCATATGGAATTTTTTATTTTCTCTATACACTTGCAGTATTAGTTCCAGGATTAGCCGTTACAGTAAGACGATTGCACGATGTAGGGAAAAGTGGATGGATGATTCTAATTGCTTTAATTCCTATAATTGGTGTAATATGGTTATTCGTTTTGATGGTGCAAGACAGTGAGCCGGGTAAAAATGATTATGGTGAAAATCCCAAAAAAGGCCAGGAAGAAAATTTTATTGCAGATCAGAAAACAAGCTCCAATGGAGCCAGTAAACCAGTACCATGCAGGGGTTGGGTGGAGAAGATCGAACCATCGAAGGTACCAGCCATGTTCCCTGCAAGTCTGACGGTCCAGCCGCTATCCGACGGCATCAGTATTTCTCTTGGGAATGTCCATTCTGGACCTACCAACCCCAGAGATATGTTTGGTGGGGCACTGGAGATAGGGCTATTCCACACGCTGAGTGGGCGCGGAAGCAATGAGCCAGTCTTACTGCCTTACGATTGTGTCGAGAAGATCAAGGGTGAGGTGATATCGAAGAAGAAGGAGGGTAATGTCACGCGGCTGGAAGCTGTTGAGACAATTAGCGAATGCCGAATGAAGCCGCTCCCTAAAGACAGGCTGTTCAGATTCGACATCACCTACCGTCCTCCTGTCTGCCAGGAATCAAAGATTGTCCTCACCTTGGTAGCTGACCGGTCTGTGAGCACTGAAGACCCACAACTAACACTTACCCTTTTTAACGATATCGCCAGTGCGATCGCACAGCAGCACGCTGTTAGCGGCCCAACAACAGCTTTCACCTGATAGCGTTTTGCGCTCGCAGGTGAAGCCGGCGTTATCTGACAAAAAACCAGGTTTTATAATACAAAAAAAGGAGGTGTAGAATGAAAAAGTTAAGTGAACTGAAGGCAGAAGATTTCCCAAGTGTTAACCCAGAGAGGTTTGAAGAATGGAAAAAAGCTGCGA
>JAWLGR010000120.1:0-2906 GCA_041684965.1 Mariniphaga sp. | reverse complement strand
TTGAACTATCACTTACTTTCACTAAAATAAAACAATACTCTTCAAATTCTTTGCCTGTAGTTAACTTGATTGAATAATTCACGTTATAACGGGTGTTTCATTCTACTCCATTAGAACCTGTATAGCTAAATATCAGAATGGTTATTCCTCCAGAGTAGACATTCTATTGCTGAAGAAGAATAAATCAAAATCACGCTTACTCTTGTCATTGACATTCATGGCATTGCAGACAAAAAATCCGGCATAGCTTTTTGGTTATTTTCAAATAAAACTGATTTAAAATTAAGTTGGGAATCCTGCCTTTTATCAGTCATAAGATTGAGTTTTGATTAGTAAATGGGCATTTATATGTTCAGGTGAATAAACTCTGCCTTTTTTCAATCGCCTTGTGGTACATATTGCTCATATTGAGTAAGATTTCCACAAGCCATTACTCATACATTAAAAAATATTCTTCAATATATTGTTTTACAGTTTTTTATAAAAATACAAATCCCTGTCAAAAAGTGGCACGTGTTTTCGATATTCATATGAAAAAGTCATTAATTCTGATTTGGTACAATGAAACGTTCTCAATTTCTTAATAATATTTTTAGTGGAGTTGCAGTTGCTGCAATTATGCCAGCCTTTTCATTTTGCAGTTCCGATAACTCGGGTAACAAGATCCCAGGAAACTTTAATATCAATCCTGATTTTTCACCTTATGTTGATGTTGAGTTAACAGCTGCACCTGCGGAATTGCAAATTTTATCCGGCAAAAAAACCAATGTTTCTGCCTATCATGTTAATATTCTTACAGAAAATAATGCTATTGTTGAAAATATACCCGGGTCTTATCTGGGACCTGTTTTTCGTGTCAGACAGGGACAAAAAATCAGGGTTCGGTTTAAAAATCAACTTCCGCAAGAAAGCATTATTCACTGGCACGGGCTGCACATTTCCTCTGAAATGGACGGACATCCAATGTATGCCGTAAATAACGGAGAGCAATATGTATATGAATTTGAGGTAAACAACCGTCCCGGCACTTACTGGTTTCATCCGCACCCGGATAAAATTACCGGGCCACAGGTTTACCAGGGGCTGGCAGGAATGTTTATCGTTGAAGAGAACGAAAATAACCTGCCCGCAGGAAAATACGATCTTCCCCTCATTATTCAGGACCGGATATTCGACGGAAATAATCAGCTTGTTTATTTACCGGATAATCCCATGAGCCGGATACAGGGGTTTCTGGGCGATCAAATCGTAGTAAACGGGAATCCCGAAAACAATGTACAGGTTTCAAAATCCACCTACCGATTACGTGTTTTGAATGGTTCCAACTCAAGGATTTACAAACTTGCATGGAGCGATGGTTCGGAGGTGATTGTTATCGGAACCGATGGCGGATTATTGTCGCAACCTGCCCGAAAACCTTATATGATGTTGGCTCCCGGAGAACGGGTAGAAATCTGGAAAGACTTTTCAGAAATGAATTCCGAAGACCAGGTTTATCTGCAAAGCCTTTCGTTTAATGATGGTACTTCCATGGGAATGGGAGGAGGAATGATGGGTGGCAGGATGATGCAGCCAGCAGGACCTGCAAACGGCATCGGCTTCGATATTTGCGCGTTTACGGTTACTTCCGAAAGTGGTGAAAGAAAATCGTTACCCTCCGCATTTCAAAATATAAGGTCCATCCCGGAATCAGAAGCTGTAAATGCTGCATCTCCACGTCAGTTTCGATTTTTCAACCAGCGTATGCAATGGGTAATTAATGGTGAAACCTTTGAAATGAAAGGAGTAGCCGATTGGGAAAAAGTGCAACTAAATACCACGGAAATCTGGGAATTTATAAACGGCGATAATGGCCGCGGCATGGGAATGATGCAGGATATGATGCGAATGCCGCATCCGGTGCACCTGCATGGGCTACAGTTTCAAATTATTGGAAGGGATATTTCCCAAATGCAACGGGATGTGTGGGAAACAGTGAAAGGCGGATTTATTGACGAAGGTTGGCAGGATACTTTTTTGTTAATGCCCGGAATGAAAGTGAAAATAGCCCTGAAATTTGAAGATTACACCGGCATTTTTGTCTATCACTGCCACAACCTGGAGCACGAGGATATGGGAATGATGCGGAATTACGAAGTTGTTGGATAGGACAGAAACCGGTAAAGAATTAGTATAATGACAAATAAAATTAAAAAACGGTATAACCGGGTTGCCAGGGTTTACGATATACTCGATAAGCCCATGGAAATGGCTGCGTCCAAATGGAGAGAAAAACTGTTGTCGGGAGTAAAAGGAAAGGTGCTGGAAGTTGGAATTGGCACAGGTAGAAACATCCCATATTATCCGGATAACGTCGAACTTACCGGAATTGATTTCAGCCCCAAAATGGTGGAAATAGCCCGAAAAAAAGCAAAAAACAAGAGCAACATAGAAATACTGGAAATGGATGCCGAAAACATGGATTTCAACGCAAACAGTTTTGATACAGTGATTACTTCCTGCGTTTTTTGCTCTGTTCCCAACCCGGTAAAAGGGCTGAAGGAAATTAGCCGGGTGTGTAAGAATGGAGGAAATATTTTGATGCTGGAGCATGTAAGGAGTGAAAAAAGAGCCGTTGGCGAACTGATGGATGTGTTCAATTTTATCCCGCTGCATTTATATGGCGCCAATATCAACCGCCGTACCTACGATAATCTTTTAAAAGCAGGTTTCGCTTCACAGCAGATCAACGTAACGAACTTGTGGCTGGATATTGTAAAGTTAATTGAAATAAAAAATTTTAAATGAAGGAGGTGTTATTATGAAATCAGTAAAGAATTTTTTGTGGGGAACCACAATTTTGTTGACAGGCCTGATTGTTGGATGTAACAATATAAATGAACAACAAATTGATTTATCGGCTAATG
>JAWLGR010000119.1:0-2916 GCA_041684965.1 Mariniphaga sp. | reverse complement strand
CCCATTTTTGTGCATACGGCAAAATTGTCACTTAGAAGGTTGTCTATTCTCAAATAGCGACGAAGACCACACTGCCTTTCCATCATAAACAAATAAGTAGAACAACAGGGAAATTTTTATACAAGACAGTGGAACGCAACTTTAAATGAATATTTCGACCCTATATCCAAGGGCCGTCCTCAGCAAAACAGACGAAGAGAATAAAAACACTATAAAAGAAACTTACATTAAAATTCAATCATTAAAACTGTTTAAAAAAAATGTTTTAAAACAGCCCTAATATCATTACTTCAAGGAAGTTCAACCAGGACTGGTACTCCAAACGAAATGGACAGAGAACAATTCATTCAGATGGAATTAAAATACTTACAGACAAGCTTTTAAAGCTAATCTCGCCTTCTTGGCAGCCAGCCTAGAAGGTCTATTCGTAATAGGTTGAGTGGAGTTATTTACTGGTTTTTTAATATAATTAGTCAAATCATTTTTAATTAAATTTGTGTATAGGGCATTAAGCGAATATTCCCCCAAATCTCTATTTAAAGAAATATTACTATTTATTTTGATTTTAATTTCAATTGCCTCTCGAACAACCTGTTTTATGCCTAAATCATTGCTAATAAGGCAAGTTTCTTCAAAAAGCATTTTATGACTAGGGTTATCATATATGTGACTGCTTAAAGCAGAATCAAAGGAAATATTTGTACTATTAGAATTTAAAGCTTTAGTTATGTCATCTTTGTGTTGTTGCAGGCGTTTTTCTAAATTTTGATGGGTTCTACCAACATAAAAATGGCCACAGTCACATGGTATTTGATAAACCCCTCTCTGGCGAGTAACTGGGGTTATATCTTTACCAGAATTTAAGAAATTCATGATTTTAAAATTATTTGTAAATACGACATAAAAATTATTTTGTGTGCAAACTTTTTTTAAACTTGTAGTGACTTTTGGAATATATGGAAGGTAAATTATATTTGAGGGCTTGACGGGAACTTCACATTGCAAAAGACCCTTAATTTTACGGGAGTGTCTTGCCAATCTTCGGCTAATTGTATTGTTAATAAAGACAATAGGATAACCGTTTCCAAAAAGTATGTCTCTAATAAAATTTAGTTCATCTGTGATGTAAGATTCAGAGCAAATGTTTAGGGCACGGTCAACAAGAGATGTAACAACACCTCTTTTAACTTGTGGGGGGTGATTGGATTTAAAATGTAGATATCTGTTATTTTGTGTGGGTTTTCTGTAAATTGTAAAATCCAGTTTATCAATGTCACGAATAATTAAAACATCCAGAAACGGTAATTTATTTGCATTTTCAATTTCTAAGGTAAATTGTAAATTTCGGTCATATGTATTAAGGTGATCTAGAAAGCCCCTAAGTTCATTTTCCCCATAATTCCAGAGCGATATTACATCATCCATATAACGCCCCCAATATACATGTTTTAAAAAATATGAATTTAAGGCCCAATTTTCAAGGTGTTCTACATAAATGTTCGCTAATAACCCGGATAGCGGCGCACCCATAGGGAGACCATTTTTTTGTTGATAAAAAGAATTACGGAACTGAAAATACATTGAATACTTATTACAAATTTTGACTAGGGACATTAAAACCTCACAATCTATTCCTGTTGTTGAATCTTCAATTAAATGATAGTTTTCTTCTATTTTATTTTTTAATAACTGCTCAGATATTGCTACATCAATATTTGTGTACATAGAAACTATGTCAAAACTACTTACTATTGTATTTTCTGAAATGCTTGCACTTTTAAGTTTTTCTACTAAATCTACTGAATTACATATGTACGATTTTTGCGAATAAAGTAACGGTTTGAAGGCTGTACATAACCACTTTCCAATATTGGAAGCAGGGGCTTTCGTACATGCTACAATTGGCCTTAAGGGAATACCTTGCTTGTGTAATTTCGGTAAACCGTAAAACTTTGGGCAAAAGCTACCTCGGGGGAGAAATTTATTATACAATTGTGGGGTGATTTTGCCATTTTGTTTTAGATTCTTTAATTCGGTTATAATTTTATTCGCAAACTTATCAGTATGGTCGTGAGTCATGGAAGTATATGTATTTGTGTCATTTAAGTGTGAATAAATTTTATTGTCGTAATCTAAGGTATCCATGACTACAAGTGAATTTCCCTTGTCTGCTTTAGTTATTATAATTGAAGGGTCTTTGCGAAGATTAGACAAAATTTTCATGTCGTGCGAAATTTCTGGTGTCAAATTAGTATGAGATGTAACTTTTTTTTGGCTGCCGTAAAGTGTATTAATAAAACAAGACCTCACTTCATCTGGGTTAGAAATGGATGTGTAGTGTTTGTGCAAAGAAGATTCTAAGGAGGAAACTATATCTGCCACAGGAACTTGTTTTGGTGGAAAAGAAAATTTTGGACCTTTTTCAAGAGTTTGGATTTCCTTAGGTTCAAGAGCTCTAGAGGAGAGATTAACAATAGCGGGTCCTGGAGTAAACCTCGGGGTATAAACACGATGATTCGTCGAAGATTCATACCTCAGACATTCCAATTTCTTATAAAGACGTTCTCTAGACAAACGAAAATCGTGACTGAATAAATTCTTTTCCAATCGTACAACCTGAGAATAATCAACCGTGGACAGATTTTCGCACAAAAATTTTTCAAGAGATTTTCTTTCTGAGGAAATAATATGTCGTTTTTGTTTTTTGTCCTTAATAATGTGGACTAGAGTTTTTAAATGTAATGTGTACGCGAATTGTGCTTCTTTCCGGGTACTTAAATGCAATTTATATCTTAAAGACTTAAGAATAAGATTTTCAATTCTGCTAGATTCTAAAAATTTTTGTTGATTGATAATATTAGCTTGTTTTTGCCTAAACTAATAAAATAAAAGATATCATAGGTCAACTGCTCCCCA
>JAWLGR010000118.1:0-2987 GCA_041684965.1 Mariniphaga sp. | reverse complement strand
ATTAAACGCGGCCAGTTACAATGTCACGGTCAAAAACGCAGACGGCTGTGTTTCAACAGCCACAGTAGCAGTAATCGAAGAACAGCCGCTGACACCGTCACTGAGTCTGACCAGTGCGACCTGTTCAGCAGATTTGCTGACCTGGGATATTGTATTTGAAAGTAACGGAACCGTTGAAAGTACAGAAGGCACAGTTGACAATACGGCCCAAACAGTAACCGGTATTCCGGCGGGAACTGATGTTACATTAACGGCGGAATTGGACAACGGATGTACTACTGATTTGCAGGTAACAGCGCCGGAATGCGGTTGTCCTGAAATAGAAATAACTTCTATAACAGCATATCCAGATGATCCTGTTGAAATCAATTCGCCAGTGGAGCTGACTGTATATTACAGCAGCACCTCGCCTGTGGATATTACTATTATTTGGGATGAAGGAGTAACCGAATCCTTCCCTGATGAAACGGATGGCCTTATTGTAGCAACGCATTCATATCCGTCTCCCGGAGTTTATACAGTAACAGTGGAAGCAGCCAATGAATGCGGAAATACTGCATCTGAAATCTATGAGTATATTGTAGTATATGATCCGGATGGTGGTTTTGTAACCGGGGGAGGGTGGTTTATGTCGCCTCCCGGAGCTTATTTTGCTGATCCATCTCTAACCGGAAAGGCAAGTTTTGGATTTGTTGCAAAATATCAAAAAGGAAGATCTAAACCTTCCGGCCATACGGAATTCCAATTCCGGGCTGCAAATTTAAATTTCAACAGCACCGATTATGAGTGGTTGGTTGTATCGAGTGATAAAAAAGCTCAGTTTCAAGGTACAGGAACAATTAACGGATCAGGAAATTATGGTTTTAGAATTTCTGTTGTTGACGGAAGTAAAGGAGCACCTGATCAGTTGCGCATAAGAATCTGGGATATGGATAGTGGTGAATTGATATATGACAATCAGATGGAAACAGAAATCAGCAGTGGTTCAATAGTCATACATTCACCGAAGTTTAAATCCGAATTAATTACATCATCAATGCAAATTGATAATATAGAATGGCTGTTGGATTTGAATGTATTTCCAAATCCTTTCTATGAGAGGTTAAGAATTGAATTTATTTCAATTGAATCAGTAAATGCCCGAATAGATATCTTAGATATGAATGGTAGATTAATAAGAACAATTTTCGAACAAGATGTTGAAAGTGGAGTGCTTTACCAAGCTGAGTTTAAACCTGAAAAATTGGTAAGTTCATTTTACGTTTACCGTCTAATTTTGGGCGATAAAGTTGAAAGTGGTAAAGTAATTTTTAAGAAGGAATAGATTTTTGCAAGATCAAATTATTTATTTGCTCATTATTGGGTAAATAGGAGTGGAGAGTAATAAGCTGAAAAACCCTCTTTGAGTTAAATCAGAGAGGGTTTTCATTAATTGATTTTTAAATCAAATTCAAAAAAATAGTACTTCATAAAAACTCATAATTAACATAGCCTCATTTTTGAACCTTTCTTTTTTATATATGTTCAGATTTTTATAATTTTAGCGAACATTTAAAATCTACACAGCATGTTAAAAGAAAAAGTTTTAAAAGCTTTAAATGAACAGGTTAATGCCGAACAATATTCAGCATTACTTTATTTGTCCATGTCGGCCTGGTTCGAAGATAAAGGCCTGCCCGGTTTTGCCAACTGGATGTATGTACAGTATCAGGAAGAACTGACACACGCCAACAAAATCTTTAAATACATAGTTGAGCGCAGTGGCAAAGCCGAAGTTAAGGCAATTAAACAAATGCCGGCAGATTTTGAAAGCGTGTTACAGGTAGTCGAGAAAACACTGGAACACGAACAACACGTGACTGATCTTATCAACAATTTAGTAGATGTGGCTTCTGAAGAACGTGACCATGCCACCCAGAGCTTTTTACAATGGTTTGTTGACGAGCAGGTAGAGGAAGAGGCCAACATAACTGAAATTCTTGACAGTTTAAAATTAATTGAAGGCGAAGGTAAAGGAAACGGGTTGTTTATGCTTGATCGTGAACTGCGCCAGCGTACCTTTGTTGATACTACACAAACGGCAGAATGATTCTGAATTCAAAATATTAAATGACCAGAGGCTGCCGGTGTGCAGCCTTTTTTTATACGAAAATGGATTATCTTGAAGAGGCATATACACGTTATGAGCAATTAAAAGAATTTTGCCGTTTAACCTGGGGTGAAACTGCTTTAGCCCGGCTGGATGATACTTTCCGGTTTGCCCGGACTGTTATTGGCAATAAACAGTTTAAAACCGGAGAATTTATTCTGAATCATTCACTTGAGGTTTCCTCAATAATTGCAGAAGAAATTGGTCTTGAACCGGATTCTGTCATCACTGGTTTGCTCCATAATATAATGTATGCCGGACTGGACAGGAAGGTTAACCGCGAGGAGTTGGAAAAAAACTTCGGTCAGTCGGTTTATTCCATTCTTGAGGGAATGGCTAAAATCAATGCTTTGGGCACCGACACGGTTGAACTTCATCCTGAAAATTACCGCAAATTGTTAATGGCTTTGGCTGGCGATGTGCGGGTTATACTCATCAAAACCGCAGATCGCCTCCAGGTCATGCGAAATCTGGATGTTTACGACGAAAATGCCCGGCAAAGATTAGTGAACGAAACATCACACCTCTACGCACCGTTAGCTCATCGGCTGGGATTGTATGCCATCAATTCTGAAATGCTGGACCTGTGCCTGAAATATCAAAAACCACAAGGCTACCAGTATGTGGTGAACCGGTTGCAGGAAACCCGCGAAGAACGCGAGAGTTTTGTGGCTGAATTTGTTAAGCCGGTAGAAAAAACGCTGAAGGACAAAGGTTTCAGTTTTTCCATGAAAGCGCGAACCAAATCGGTTTATTCCATCTGGAATAAAATGCAGAAAAAAAATGTATCATTTGACGAGGTGATGGATTTGTTTGCCATTCGGATTATACTTCATTC
>JAWLGR010000117.1:0-2993 GCA_041684965.1 Mariniphaga sp. | reverse complement strand
CCGTTGTGCAACATTATAGGAACACGAACCGTCTGCAATTTAAGGAGAAAAGCAAAATATGATAAATATTGACACCCATTCATTATGAATCGAAAAATATTATGCACTATAATTTTTCTCTTTATTGGGTTGACTGTTACCTGCCAATCACCAAAAGATTATATTGAATTAGGTCACGAGAGTTTTGATGCGGGAGAATATAACTTGGCAATTAAATACTACAGTAAGGCCATTGAAATAGATAGTTTAAATGCTTCTGCATATTTCCACAGGGGATTTGCTAAAAATAAGCTTGAAAACTATGATGAAGCAATTATCGATTTTACTTTTTCATTAATAATAAACCCTAATAATGCACTTGCTTTTTATAACATTGGTGCTATTAGATTGGAACTTGGCAAAAATCTATTTGCATTATCCGATTTAGACAATGCTATTGCTTTGGATTCTACAGATGCTGTGTTTTTCAACTCTAGGGGTGTAGCAAAATCAAACCTAGGTAAAAGTGATGAAGCTCTTGTGGATTATTATAAAGCAATTGAATTAGACCCCAAAAATTATTTAGCATACCATAATATCGGGAGAGAATTTCTCAAGCAGGATGATTTCAATAGAGCAGTTTTTTATTTCGATAAATCTATAGAAATAAATCCAGACTACCACGAAGCATTTTCACATAGGGGTATTGCACATCAGGGACAGGACAAATATCCTTTAGCAATACTTGATTTTAATAAATCAATTGAGATAAATCCGAGTTATCCTTTTCCCTATTATAATAGGGGTAATCTATGGACTGAATTAAACGAATACGATAAAGCCATTGATGACTACTTATTAGCAATTCAATATAAACCTGATTATTTTGAAGCATATAACAATTTAGCAAGGATTAAGACTTATCAAGAAGAATTTGAGCAAGCGTTATTATATTTGGACAAGGCGATTGAAATAAATCCTACTTTAGGAATAGCATATGCCAATCGTGGATATATCAAAGGTTTATTAGGTTTCTTTGAAGAAGCTTGTAAGGATAATATCAAAGCTTATAAATTAGGCTTTACACAAGTTTATGACTTAATTTTAGAACTTTGCCCAGAATATTTGGAAGAATAACGTTGCACAACATGCTATACCTGACAATTGCGGGTGCAGTGCAGGTTTCGGGTTTTCTGCTTCGCGTTATCTTCTGTATCGGGGGATAGTTTAGCAGCCCGTAATCCGCAACTGCAGGTATAGCAATAACGTTGGCAACTATATAAACAATACAAACACCATGAGATTATTACTATTTTTTATTTCAATTTTTTTCTTGAACAATGTATCTGGACAAGACAGAGTATTTAATTCTTCAAAATCTTTTTCTTTTATCCCTGCTAATAATTGGGAAAACTACTCAAAAGATAATTCTCTAATTTTTGCAAAGCCATTAAATAGTTCTTCGGAAAACTATCGGGAGAATATTCAAATTAGTGAATATCCAGCGAATGGAATGACATTAGAAGAGCTATGGGAAAGCTTTGTAATAAAAGACTTCCCAATAGCATTTGAAAATTACAAGTTTATTCAAATGTGGGACTCTTCCGTAAATGGGAAGAAGGCTAAATGGATTGAATTTAAAAATACAGCAAATAATCTTACATATAAGAACCTTGTTTATATGCTGGTAGAGAATGATAAAATGTATTATATAATTTGTATGGCTACAGTTAACGGGTATGAGCAAACTGTTAAAGAATTTCGACAAATGATTGACACTTTTGAGATAGAATGAATACAGTTGCCAACATGGTATAGCCAACAATAGCGGGGCTTGGTGGTAGTTTTACGATCGCTGCTCCGCGTGGGCTTTTGTAGCGGTGGACAGGGGAGCGGCCCGCAAATCCGCTACTGTGGCTATACCAGGAACGTGTGGCATTTTAACGAACGACAAATGGGAACATGGGGAACAGCAATAAAGAGTAATGATGTATCTGCTGATATTTATTCAGAGTTTTTTGACTTGTATAATAAAGGAGAAGAACCGTCTGAAATAGCAGAAAAACTTATTGCTCAAAATCAAGAGTTGATAAAAAGTCATGAAGACTCAAATAACTTTTGGTTTGCAATTACCCTTTCTCTATGGGAGACAAAAAGTTTAAGTGGAGAAATTTTTGAAAAAGTCAAGAAAATAATTGAAAGTAGAAATGACATACTATTATGGGAGGAACTTGATGGGGACAAACAACAGGTTACAAAAAGAGAAAAAGTTTTAAGTGACTTTTTAGAAAAAATAAGTGTTGAAAAGTTAAAACCAAAAGCAAGAAAGAAAGCAGTCTTTAAAACACCTATTTATAAAAAGGGTACTTGTTTAACTTACAATTTGGAAATAGAAAATTATGGAGCTGCAATTGTATTGGAATCAGACAATGAGACTGGAACAGGAACAAATCTAATTGCAACGACAAGAATAAATCAAAAAGAAAAACCAACAATTGATGATGTTTTAAATGCGGAAATTTTAGTCCTTAATGCAGGTGATTGGAATAATTCTCCAAATATATCATGGTATTATCCCGACTTTTTCAAAAAACAATATTCTGACAAATTTGAAATAATAGGAACTGTTGAAATTGAAAAGAATTATTCTCCAAATGAAGTTAACTTTGATTTTGGGTATTCAGGCGGTTGGAATCATATATATGAACCAATTAAATATCAGCTTGATTATGAAAAAGAAAATGGAAAATCTGAAAGAATAATAACAGTAATGGAAATGATAAAAAAACGCCACACAACAAGCGGTATAGCCAATAAGGGGGATAGTGGTTTCGGGAAGTTTTTAGCACGCTTTAAGTTTCGTAAAAAATGAAAAGTGAAAAGCCCGCAATCCCTTACTGGCCATACCGCCAACCGTTGTGTGTTACTTAAAAAAACGAAAAATGAAAAATGCATTTTTAATTTTAATTGGTTTAATGATTATAAACCAATCCTTTGGACAGGAAAGCGAATAT
>JAWLGR010000116.1:0-3092 GCA_041684965.1 Mariniphaga sp. | reverse complement strand
AAAAGTTTTTAGTTAATAATTTGGTTTGACCTTAAACCAGGTTCTTTCAAAAATAAAGGTAGGGCAGTATTGGGTCCAGGGCATATAAGCCTTTTACCAAAAGATTAAAGTTTTTGATCAGCTGTTAAAGCCAATTTTCATTTTATGTGATTTTTTTCCACATTTCATTCAGGCTTAAAATATTTTTCCAAAATTTCTAAACTTTTGATCAGGAAATGAAGATTTGATCGTGGGAAAGGGCTGATTTTACTGATGTTTCAGGAGATGGTAATTAATTTCAGGGGATTTTTACGGAAAATCACCTGTTTTACCCCGGGAGCAATTATTTTTAGCGGAGATGCGCTGGGAAAAACGCAATAAGATGAGACATGATGGGTATTGAGGTAATGGGTAGAGATGAGATAATTAGAGACGCAATGCATTGCGTCTCTACAAAAGGCCGTTTTGCATATGTAGAGACGTAGCATGCTACGTCTCTACGGACTAATAAGGTTAATGGTTTTTGAAATTCTTAAGGTTACTAAGGTAATAAGGTAAAATGCAACCCCAATCCCGCAATTGCGGGACACCGCCTTGAGATCAAGCTGTTGTTAGAAAGGCTAAAACCCTGACTGGCCTCCACAGGCGGGTAAACCGTCAGGCAGGCATAAACCTTAAACCTTAATCCTTGAATCCGCTGGTTAGCGGACAAGCTCTTGAACTCCTAACCCCAAACTCCAAACCTATAACTTAACCTGGTACTCCGGATTATTGATGATCTCCCGGAACTTCGGGTGTTCGCGCACGGGATCCCAGATCGGGTGAAGTTTTAACTCTTCAACGGTAATTAAATAACCCGAAAACCCAACGATTTGGTCAAGTCTTAAAAGCGCTTCATCATATTCCTTAAGTAAAATGAATGCCGTAATCAAATTCTTTTGAGGGTCTAAGCCAGCAAAAGCGTCAATTGTTAAATTTTGGAGTTCATCTGCTTTAGCTATTGCTTTCAGTGCTTCTTCCCTTAACCCTAAACCCGCACAGGCCATACTTAAACATGAATATAAACGCCAATCGTTTTTCGAATCATTAATTTTTTCCAGAAAAAAATTCCTGGCATAGGCAAAATGTTCTTTTGCCTTTGAAGAATTATTGGAAGTATGAAAAATTAACCCAAGGTCCAGGTTTTTTGAAACAGCAAAATTTTGAAACAGAAAATCTTCTTCAGGAATTAACAGAGCAGATTGCGCGGCCCTGCTTTGGTTCCTGGTAAGGAACTCCATTCGTGCCTGTAGCATAAAATAATATGGATCACCGATTTGTTTTTTTTGAAGAAATAATAAATTCTCTGCCTTTCTTATCTGACCTGTTTTTAAGTACAAATCAAAAAGAAGCAGGTAAAGAATGGGAAAAGAAGGATTCAATTGTATTGCTTTTTGATTATAATATTCCGCGTTTTTGAAATCTCTTAAAACCTGATAAGTTATAGAGGCATTATACCAATAAAGCCAATCCGATGGATTTATTGAAATGGCTAAATTGTTGTATTCCAATGATTTTTCGAATTCGCCCATCCTTCGGTATACATATCCAGTATTCGCAAATATCGCTTCATCGTTAGGGTATCTTTTTTCAAGTTTTTTAAAAATCTCCAATGATTTTAAATAATCCCGTTCGCAATTATAATAGAAAAGTGCCTCTTGAATCTGAATTTCCTTCAATTCAGGAGCCGAAGCCAGGGCCTTATCCAGATAATGTTTGGCCTTTGAAAGGTTTTCTTTGCTTTGGTCAAAATCCCACCAATACAAACCACTTGAACTGGCAGCCAATCCTGCCCACGCCAAAGCAAAATCCGGATCAATTCCCACTGCTTTCTCAAACATTTGAATAGCAAACCTGAAATCTTCCTCATTGTGCCCCCGGTTAAGGAAATCCTTGCCGCGAAGGTAAAAATCGTAAGCACCAATGTTTTGGGTTAAAGGCCTTTCAATGCTTTCAATCTCTTTTGGTGACAAAATTGCCCTGAGTTCCCGAGCCACCATCTTGGCAATATCGCTTTGGATAAAGAAGATATCGGCCAACTGCCGGTCGTAATTTTCTGCCCAGAGATGGCTGTCATTTTTTCCATCGATCAACTGAACGGTAATGCGCACCCGATCGTCTTGCTTCCTTACGCTTCCCTCCAGAATGTACCTTACTCCTATGGCACTGGCAATCTCGGTGGTGGACAAATCGCTGTCGCGGAAACGTTCGGCCGTGGTGCGCGAAATTACCCGCAAATCGCTGATCCGGAACAGGTCGTTTAAAATGTCTTCGGTGATGCCATCGGCAAAATACTGGTTGTCGGCCTCGGCGCTTAGGTTCTTGAAGGGCAGCACCGCAATGGATTTATCCAGTTCTGAAAGAGGATACCTTGAGTCGTCCTTTTTGGTAAGGAAAACAATGCCCAGGGCCAGGATCAGCAAGGCCATTCCGGCAAAGGCTGCGATACGGTAAGGCTTGTTTAACCCTAGAGTTGAAGGAATAGCCACAGTTTCTAAATGGCTTCCCTCATCGTTTTGGTTTTCCTCCGGCAGGGGCAGGGAGCCTCCGGCCATTTTTTTCTTCACCTCACCGGGTGGGAAGCCATAGTAAGCTTTAAAGCATTTGTTGAAATAGCCGGGGCCGCCAAAGCCCACCTTGTAGGCCACCTCGGCTGCAGTGGCAGTGTTTTGCTGCAAAAGTTCCAACGCTTTTTGCAGGCGGATCTCACGAATAAACTCGCTGATGTGTTTTCCGCATACGGATTGCACCTTTCGGTTGAGGGTAGACCAACTCATCCCCAGGGCAACAGCAAGTTCCTTGCCCCCGAAATTTTCGTCTGACAAATGATCGAGGGTAAGTTGTTTGAGTTTTCCGATAAACTCCTGTTCGTTTCCTGCCCCGAAGGTCATGATGCTCATATTCAATAACCCTGCATTCATTCAAATGTATGAAAAAATACAATCGAAAACCCAATCCGTATAAAAAAAAGGGATGTTTATGTAAAATTGGTGGTGTGAACCTTTAGTAGAGACGCAATGCATTGCGTCTCTACTAAAGACGGGGTTTTTGCACATGTAGAGACGTAGCATGCT
>JAWLGR010000017.1:93676-99724 GCA_041684965.1 Mariniphaga sp. | reverse complement strand
TTTATTTATATTTACCGTAACAAAAATGTGCACGGCTGTTGCCAATTTTTGTGCATTCCTGATTACGAAAAAATGTGCACTTGCAGTTACCACTTACATACACAATAATCCTCCAATAATAAGAACTTTATACAACGATTTTTTTCAAAGTTATATATCATTGGCCGGATATGATAAAAGATATGGCACCATTGGAATTATTAATTCAGTGAGCATGCTCAACGCTGACGTTAGTATGGCTATAGAGAAAAAGCAATTGATTTCAGAAGAATTGATGCATAGTATATTGAATTCCGATCCAAACAGTAATCCTGTTGTTGTTTTTTTGAAATAAGTTAGAAAGTGTGCTATCAGAACATACTCGTGAGGTCTCACGACGCTGACAGGGATTTTTCGTCCGTGGTAATCTTTAGTTGCGATATTTTGCCACGAAGGCTCAAAGACACTAAGAAATCACTAAGCATTTGTGAATCTTTGTGCCTTTCAGCTTTTGTGGCATTTCTTCCCAATTTACTTTATAAAACCTAGGTGTCTACAGACTTTTTTTTTGTAAAATATTTTCCTTATGTTTGATTTAAAATAAAACTAAAATAAAAATGAAACCCAACCCAGTGAAACTACAGCTACAATTCCCCAAAACAGTTTATTCCGGTAACGTTTTGTTTAGATTTTATTGAATAAATAAATATGAAAATAAAAAATACTATAATTTTAAAAACAGTCATTAAAATCTGTTTCATATTCGCTTGTCTTTTTGGTTATTCTCAAATTAGAAATTCAGATTTTTCGTCAGAAAGTATTGGAATTGATGTTGATAATTTGAAAACTAATGGAATTGTTTATTTCTCTGATATATTTGATAGCTATGAAATTATACCCCTTGAAACTACAAGTGAATCGCTCATTGGAAAAATTAATAGCATCCGTTTTATAAAAGATAAAATAATAGTACTGGATCGTTCTATTGCTAAAACGGTTTTTTTATTCGACATAAACGGAAAATTCATAACAAAAATTGGAAGAATAGGAAAAGGTCCGGGAGAATACTTATCTCCATCTTCAATTTCTGCAGATGAAGCAATGGGTATAATTGCAGTATATGATGGCAGGCTAAATTCAGTATTATTATATGGTATTAATGGAGATTATATAAAAAGTATACAGCTGAAATCTAAAGTTGCTGCTAAGAGTATTGAATTATATAAGGGTGAAATTTATATTAGTAATTTTATCCACGATTTATCCCCTTATCTTTTGTATTCAATAGACCTTGATGGCGATGTAACAGGTGAATGGTTTCCTAATACATATCCCAAAGGATTTAAGGACAATTCTCAAATATCTCCGGGTACAATTTTTTTTAAAACAGATAAAAATCTTCGATTTCGTAGTTTTTTAATGAATACAGTTTATAGTATTGAAAGTCATTCTTTGAAATCAATAATTACCTTAAATTCTAACAAAGAGTTAAAGCAAGAAGAATTGGTAAAAATTTATGACAATTCCAACTCAAATAACTTAGTAAAACTATTGAAAAATGAAAAGTTAATTGGCATCTCTGGCTATTCTGAAATAAACGATCTGGTAATATTGGAATATTTAAATCATGCGAACAAATATGTTTTATTCTACGATCGTAGAACAGGTGCAATGAATAGTACTAAATTATTAAATTTTCAAGATGACATGACCAATTTTTCCGGAAAAATTATGGGGTTCTTTCATACGTCATATGAAGATAAGCTTATAGCACCAATCAGTGGAATTTTGATGGATAATTTAATTGAGAAACTTAAGAAGGATCCCAAACTTTCTTCATGGAATAATCTTAAAAATTTAACACACAACGACAATCCTTGTATCGTAATGTACAAATGTCGGAAGACCCCATTAATAAATTGCAGATGGTAGTAGAAAATTAGGTTAATATGAAAAATATCCTCAGTCTGTTTATAATATGTAATCTTTTGGTTTCTTGTACCGAAAAAAAACAGGATGCCATAAACAACAGCACGATTTTTCTGCTTCAGGAACCGCGCCTTGATTTTACTTTGAATACATTATTTGACGGATTCGAATACATAGCTTTAGAAACAAAAAAAGAAAGCCTTTTCGGCACCATAAATAAATTAATTGTACACGATGATAAGTACTTCATCCTGGATAAAGTAAAACGTAAGAAGGTGTTAATATTTGCTGAAGACGGTACATTCATTCGTACAATCGGCAGCGTCGGCAAGGGGCCGGGAGAATATTCAAACATGGAAGATTTTACAATCGATGAGGCCACACAAAACATTGTTATTCTCGGTTATCCGTCCATCGTTTACGTTTATGATTTCCTCGGCAAGTTTCTGTTTCAAAAGAAACTGACATCTTCAGCACTATTGTGGAACATCAGTAACTGTGAAAATGGTTATATCTTTTCCTCAAACCACCAGTCGGTTTTAACGGGAGAAGAAGCTTTCCTGCTTTTTACCTTCGACAGGGATTTTAACCTCCTGAAGAAAGAAAAAAAGCTCTTGCCAGTTCATGTTGCCTTGCCAACCTTAATTACCAATCCCTTCTTTAACAACGAACAGGGCAGCTCCTATTTCGATTTTTTCACCTCCACCTTGTATGCCAACATAGGACGACCAGATTCTTTAACACTGAAATTAGATTTTGAGGGAAAAGAAATTCCGGTAGAGCTATACGCAAACCCTCAGGAACTTTTCAGCAATATGAAAAATTATGTTTTTTTCCTGCATGCCCAGTTTATTAATAACCACTTTGTTTCCATGTTTATTAGGGATGGAATACAAAAAAATATCTTTATCTACGACATTAAAACCCATCAGAAAACAGTTTATAAATGTGAATCCTGGTTTCCAAATTTATCTTATTACAAGGACAACTATTTTTATTCATCAATGGAATCTCTGTCGATAATTAACGGCCATGATTATTTCAATGCTGAAAATAAAACGAAATATCCTATAGAAGCAAACAGCAATTCTGTGATTCTTAAAATTAAACCAAAATCTGGTTATTGATTTTATAAATAATAAATCCATTAAACACAATGAAGGCACTATATAACCAGTTAATAATCCCGCTTTTGTTGTTGCTTATAGTTTCAGGTACCTCCTGTATTCCGCACTCAACGCCAAAAGAATTGCCTGTTATTGAGTTATCACCTCATATTACCGACAACCGATTCATCTTTGAGGATGTTTTTCAATCGGTTGAAATCATTCCACTGGAAACTCATCCTGGAAGTCTGCTTGGTGGAATAACAAAATTGCAGTTGGCAGATGAAAACTATTTTATTCTCGATGGCCGAAATAATATTCTGGCAAAGTTTAATGATAATGGTAAATTCATTACAAAAATTGGCAGAGAGGGAAACGGGCCGGGGGAGTATCTTAAAATTGAAGATTTTATTCTTGACAAGAAAAATGAAAACATCATACTCTACGACATAAGGGGACGTAAAATAATAATTTACGATTTCAGTGGTATTTTTATCCGGGAATTTGCTGTTGATTTTTTTATTCATTCCATCGGGCTCGCTGAGGATGATTATTATTGGGGATTTGTAGGGAATGTTACCAACTCAAAAAATATTGACAGCACTCCCGGGGAACTAAAATTTATAAAATTTGATAATAAGGGAAACATTATCGATAAAATTTCAGGTCCAAAGCATTCAGTTATTCATCTCTTATTTTATGAGCACAGCTCACTTCAAATGGATGGCAGTATATCCTTCGTTGAACCTCTTCAGAATACCATCTATAAACTCTGCAACGATACAATAATACCACATTATTCAGTAAATTTTAAATCATATACCTTGCCGGATAATGTCAGAAATGTATTAAATGAAAGCAGGACGCCTTCAACAAATGAACAGATGGAAACATTTAAGGAAGCGAATAAGAATTACATCCCTGGTTTCATTAAGTTTTATGAAAATAGTAACTGGATTATACTTCAATATTCGATTAATTACAGGTTTCAGTTTGCCCTTTATAACAAACCTGCCAATAAACTTTATGAATTCAGCGGATTGCCCTGGTCAATGAAAAATGCCAGTATGTTCTTTACACCCGTTCACATTGATGAACAATCTATTTACTCAGGTACATCATCCTGGTACCTGCACGAACGATACAAAGAAGAAAAAGAAGATAAAAAGATTGGGCCTGAAAGATTAAAAAACTGGGAAGAGCTTTTAACCGACATCCAAATAGATGATAATCCTGTGATTTTTAAATATTCCCTCAAAATGTAATATGGAGATTAATGTGTATCAGGTGAAATCCTAAAAGAGTTAAACTTAGTGATTCTTTGAGCCTTAGAGTCTTAGTGGCAATTATATTTAACCTTTTTTACCACCAAACCCAAATCCACCAGATTTCAAAAGTGGTATCAAGACTAAAAGTATCAAGTATCAAGACCAGGAAATAGATTATTTCGCCACTAAGGCTCAAAGGCACTAAGGAAGAAACACAAAGAAAATCTTCAACTTAGTGAATCTTTGAGTCTTAGAGTCTTTGTGGCTTTTTCCCTCTGTCTCTAAAATGCAGGACTACTACCTAAACCTAAACCACCAAATTTCACCAAACACTAAAACCCTCAAACAGTGAAACATTAAAAAATTCAAACTCTCAAACATTAAAACAATCAAACTCCTCATTTCCCGACAATTGCACCCTTTTTATCGTACATTGGGCCTATGTATTCAGTTGCCACAACAACATTGTCGAAATACACCGTGTTTTCTTTGGGTGCATTTTTTCGTTCCATATGTTCCCTGCTGAGATACCATTGCAGAACAATCTTATTGATCTTTAAATCTCCGGCAGTTCTCCAGTTAAATCCTTCAAAAGGCCTTGGATTTTCGCCCCCGGTAACAAAACGGTCGTTTCGCCATTCTCCAAGTGGTTCACCTTGTTTCCAGTGCCCTATTTTTTTGCCATTTATCCAGAATGCCTGCTCTCCATCATTCTGACCGGGCGTATTGGCTTTCATCATGGCCTCCACACAAATCCATTCTCCCTTTTTAAAAGGTGTCTGTCCGGGAACATTAAAGTTGTTGCCGTAATAGGGATTTGGCCGACCGTCGGGTTTGCCTTCCCTGCTTTGCCAGCTGTGCATATCGTGCCAATAGGTGTAGAAGTGCCAGGTGTTGTTTTCAAGCGGTTCTATACCGGTCCAGAATGCTTTATCGCCCTCGGGCTTTTGTCCTGCATTGGGCCAGACTCCATCTTTGATAGCCCTTATCTTTACAAAGTGGTGGGGATTAATGGTTTTTTCATCCAGTTTTGTATAAAACCGAAGGTAAATCTGTTCCTGGCCTGGTTCAATCTTGTAATCCACATCTCCACCGGTATTGACACCACGGATAGCTGTAGATTTTAATACCTTGCTACCTGAAAATGCAACTTTGGGATCGGAAACTATTTCACTGATCTTTTCATTGTAGGCAGTCCAGCCTTCAAAACCATTTTCAAATCCCGAAGCAAAAATTACGGCAGGATTGGAGTGAATGTTCTTGTCATGCAAATAATTCTTTGCAATGCCTTCCTGATTCTTTCCTGAAGCATTGCCTTGAGCCGTTGCGTCAGCATAAAGAAATGCAAGAGTTAAAATTAAAATAGCAGTTTTCATTTATTAATTAATTTTTAATAGTTTATTTCGATATCGAGTATCAAGACTAATAGTATCAAGTATCAAGACTAAGACTAATGAAATGCTTACCCATTCAAATTCAAACAATTGTTTATTTTACCACTAAAACACTAAAAACACCAAACTTCCCTAGACACTGAAACCCTCAAACATTGAAACATTCAAACCCTACTCAGCTTCGGTCTTCCGGCTTCCAGCCCTCATTCTTTTTTGCCACCAAAACACAAAAAACTTCCCTAAACACTGAAACCCTCAAACACTGAAACCCTCAAACACTGAAACATTCAAACACTGAAACCCTCAAACATTGAAACATTCAAACCCTACTTGTTTCGATCTTCCGTCTTCCAGCCCTCATTCTTTTTTACC
>JAWLGR010000017.1:0-93576 GCA_041684965.1 Mariniphaga sp. | reverse complement strand
AAACACTGAAACATTCAAACACTGAAACCCTCAAACATTGAAACATTCAAACCCTACTTGTTTCGATCTTCCGTCTTCCAGCCCTCATTCTTTTTTACCACCAAAACACAAAAAACTTCCCTAAACACTGAAACCCTTAAACACTGAAACCCTTAAGCTTAAACATTGAAACCCTCAAACATTTAAACATTCAAACCTCCGAACGCTAAAGGGGTCAAACTTTTAAACTCTTCAAACTCTTCGAACTCTTTCGAACCCTTCGAACTCTTCAAACTACAAATGTCAGACAAATTCAAACTCTTCACCTTTTAACAACAGCGCCCTTTTCATCATACATCGGGCCTATGTATTCAGTGGCTATTACCACATTGTCGAAATACACACTGTTTTCGTCCTGGGTGGCCTTTTTCTTTACCATATGTTCATCGCTGATGTACCATTGCAGCTTTATCTGATTAATCTTCACATCTTCTGAGGTCCTGAAGTTATACCCTTCGAATGGTTTTGCATTATCAGCGCCGATAACAAATTTGTCACCCCTCCAGGTTCCGGAGGGTTCTCCTGTCTTCCAGTGCCCGATTTTTTCACCATTAATCCAGAATGCCTGCTCCCCGTCGTGCTTTCCTGGGGTGTTGGCCTTCACCATTGCTTCAACGCAAATCCATTCCCCCTTTTTCAGCGGCTCCTGTCCGGGAACCCGGAATACGTTGCCGTAATAAGGATTTGGTCGACCGTCGGAATGTCCTTCCCAGCTTTGCCAGCTGTGCATTTCGTGCCAGTAGGTATAAAAATTCCAAGAGTGGTCGGGGAGGGGTTCTATGCCTGTCCAGAAAGCCTGGTCTCCCTTTGGCTTTTGTCCTGCCCGTGTAGAGGCGCCTTCCCTGATTGCCCTGATCTTTACAAAATGATGGGGGATAATGGTATTCTTATCCAGCTTTGTATAGAACCGCAGATAAATCTGTTCCTGTTCCGGGAAAATTTTATAATCCACATCGCCACCTGTATTGACACCGCGCGTTGCTGTTGATTTTAGAACCTTGTTTCCTGAAAAGGCGGAATCGGGATGATTGATGATTTGGCTTATCTTGCTGTTATGATACGACCAGCCTTCAAAATCGTTTTCAAACCCCGAAGCAAAAATTACGGCAGGATTGGATTGAATGTTCTTGTCGTGCAAATATTTCTTTGCAATACCTTCCTGATTCTTTCCTGAAGGATTGCCTTGAGCTGTTGCGCCAGCATAAATAAATGCAAGCGTTAAAATTAAAATAGCAGTTTTCATTTATAAATTAATTTTTAATAGTTTATTTCGATATCGAGTATCAAGACTAAGAGTATCAAGTATCAAGACTAAGACCAATGAAATGCATACCCAATTCAAACGTTTGTATATTTACCACTAAAACACTAAAAATACCAAACTTCCCTAGACACTAAAACCCTCAAACATTGAAACATTCAAATCCTTCTTGCTTTGGTCTTCCGTCTTCCAGCCCTCATTCTTTTTTACCACCAAAACACTAAAAACACCAAACCTCCCTAAACACTGAAACCCTCAAACATTGAAACATTCAAACCTCCGAACGCTAAAGGGGTCAAACTTTTAAACTCTTCGAACTCTTTCGAACTCTTCAAACTATTCGAACTTTTCAAACTACAAATGTCAGACAAATTCAAACTCTTCACCTTTTAACAACAGCACCCTTTTCGTCATACATCAGGCCAATGTATTCGGTTGCCACCACAACATTGTCAAAAAAAACGCTGTTGTCATCCTGTGTGGCTTTTTTACGTTCCATGTGTTCCTTGCTGATGTACCATTGTAATTTTATCATATTGATTTTTACATCTTCAGCTGTTCTCCAGTTATATCCTTCAAAAGGCTTTGGGTTATCCCCACCGATAACAAACCGATCGTTTCTCCATTCACCCATTGGCTCTCCTTTTTTCCAGTGACCAATTTTTACCCCGTTTATCCAGAATGCCTGCTCCCCATCATTCTGACCGGGCGTATTGGCCTTCATCATAGCTTCCACACAAATCCATTCTCCTTTTTTCAACGGTTCCTGTCCCGGCACCCGGAATACATTGCCGAAATATGGGTTTGGCCGACCGTCGGGTTTGCCTTCCCTGCTTTGCCAGCTGTGCATATCGTGCCAGTAGGTATATAAATTCCAGGTATGGTCAGGAAGTGGTTCAATACCTGTCCAGAAAGCTTTATCGCCGGGAGGTTTTTGTCCTGCATTGGGCCAGAATCCTTCCTTTATGGCACGTATTTTTACAAAATGGTGTGGAATAACGGTGTTTTCATCTAATTTGGTGTAAAACCGCACGTATATCTGGTCCTGTCCGGGAACAATTTTATAATCCACATCTCCGCCGGTATTGACACCACGGGTAGCAGTTGATTTTAATACCTTGCTACCTGAAAATGCAGCTTTGGGATCGGTAATAATTTCGCTGATCTTTTCATTGTAGGCAGTCCAGCCTTCAAAACCATTTTCAAATCCCGAAGCAAAAATTACGGCAGGATTGGACTGTATGTTCTTGTCATGCAAATAATTCTTTGCAATTCCTTCCTGATTCTTTCCTGAAGCATTGCCTTGAGCTGTTGCGCCAGCAAAAAGAAATGCAAGCGTTAAAATTAAAATAGCAGTTTTCATTTATTAATTAATTTTTAATTGTTTATTTCGATATCGAGTAACAAGACTAAGAGTATCAAGTATCAAGACTAATACCAATGAAATGCTTACCCATTCAAATTCAAACAATTGTTTATTTTACCACTAAAACACTAAAAACACCAAACTTCCCTAGACACTAAAACCCTCAAACATTGAAACATTCAAATCCTTCTTGCTTTGGTCTTCCGTCTTCCAGCCCCCATTCTTTTTTACCACCAAAACACTAAAAACACCAAACAATAAAACAATAAAACAATAAAACAATGAAACAATGAAACAATGAAACAATGGAACAATGAAACAATGGAACAATGGAACAATGAAACAATGGAACAATGGAACCCTCTTCATCTACTCACATCCTGCCCGACTTGTTCCCACCACCATCTCGTCAATCCAGAGCTTCTGGTTGTTGTCCAGCAGACCGGGCCCGAAATAAGGTGTTATCAGGAACTGATTAAATTTCATATCAGGAAAATCGGTTGATCTTAAAACAACATCGGTTAGGTTAATTACCTCTTTGCCGTCGAACCAGCCTCTGATAATACCATCCTTATTTGGCTTGTCATTTGTCATGTCAAGTGTGTTAAGCTTAAAGTAAGCCTCTATGCAATGCCATTCATCGTCATCAAAGAGAATTTCTTTGCTATCGTACAATTTTCCGTTAAAGCCGCCTCTCAGTTCTCCCTGTGTCAGTCCGTGGGGCATATCTTTATTCTGGATATCCGTGGCAGCCAGCCGCAGCTTGCCGTTCACCGGTTCGATGTACAGGGTGAGGTGACTCGCTGCGGGGCCGTGATATGCTGAATTTTCGGTAGTCAAAAAATGAGTCAGATGGGGATGGTAGTTTACACCTGTCCATTGCCAGCCTTTCGACAGTTTAAGGTAATAACGGAGGTAGATTTCTTCAGAGGGCTCAAACAGGCGCCTGAAACCATTGGACCCCTGTACTTTTTGTACCCCCTTCACCCACTCGTATTCAATACTTCCTTTTCCCTTGTATGCATCTTTTGAAATCCGGGCGACTGAGCCATCGTACCACTCCCTGGAATTCAGGTTTTCATCTTCGAAAGATTCTGTGAACAGAATATTTCCCTTTTTCTGTCCGGTGCAATATGTAAAAACAAAAAATGTTAATACTGCTATAATTACTGTCTTAATCATGGTTAAATAATTTTGTTTAATAATTTTATTTTTAATTTATTATGTTTATAGTAGTGTTTTTCTTCAAGTCTAAAACTTGTTTCTTCTTTTTACCGGTAACCACAGTATAGGGAGAATAGTTAGTTTTTTCCGCTCCGTCAACTGAATATTCGGGCAACTCAATACTAACCTGTCCTGTTTCCCCGGCAGTGACATTCACTACTTCATTGCCGGTCTTGTCTGTAATCCGGATTTGGGTTCCCGCACTGGTATTAATATTCAACGTCCATGCAACGGTATAGCTGTGATTTGAACCGGAGGCATCGATTTTAAAATCCATCCCCTCAAATTCATTTGAGCGGAATTTAATGTTCTCAGCTTTCTGACGGCCCATTCTTACAGGAACAAATTCAGTGGCAGTGTTTTCTGCCTTGATAAATGTGTTGTTGTACAACTCCGTTTCGGATGCTGTGCCATAAGCGCTTGCAACCCACATTGGGGTTACGTTTGAAACAATCCGGTTATTGTATATCTTTCCGCCGTATGCGTTTCCGATATAAAATGCATACGCCTGTGCATCGGTATCAGGGTCTTGCTGGTCAAGCACAATTTCATTCCCGAAGATGTAATTATCTCCTGCGCTGGTACTGAAGAAAAAAGCATTTGCTGAAGGAATGTAGTTGGGATACTCCTTAAACTTTTTCCCTGTAATATAGAATTTGTTGTTGTAAATACGGTTTCCGTATGCTCCGCGCGGGGACCCCCATTCCGCACCGTAATCGGCTATCCGGATGGCATTGGTGCTGTATTGTTCATGGTATTCGCACGAGGGAGGAGATGCCTTTATATGAAATTCGTTGTTAAAAATATCGATGTTTTTGTGCCTGAAAATCTCCAGTCCTGAACCGATTATGGGTTCAAACTTATTTTCAAAGATCATCGTTCCGTCACCCATGGCCATAATGCTGTAATGGTTTGTAACGTATTGCTCATTCACAAAATAATTGTGATGAACAATGGAGTTTATACCCTTAACAACAAGGTTCCCCTGGCCTCCGTAAAATTCGCTGTAGGATACTTCCGAAGCCGTTGTGCCGCGCAGGTCGACCGCATAAAAGGAAGAACCGTGACGGTTGATGATAAAGGGATTGTCTACATAAAATTTACAGTTGGTAATGGTGGCATGGGGTACATCCACTGCGGTAGCATTGATGCCTTCGGTTTCAATTTTTACGTTGTCGAGAATAACCCTGACATCATTCGCTGTGGACTGTATTCCCCATGATACTATTCCGGGCGTACCACTTCTTATGGTCCCGTTTTTTATGGTAACGGTTCCTCTTCCTTCAGCTATGGGTATTCCAGGGACAGGTTTCCCGGTGCTGAAATCTTCGGTGTAATCGTAAAATGCACCGTGTACTCCTTCGTGCAAATGACTGTAATGACTGTAGGGGTGGGTTTTCTCCACAATTCCAATACCCACATCCATAGCCGGGCGGATGTCTATTTCATCTACCAGGCAATCGGTATCCGCCTTTACTTTTACCCGGTATTTGCCTGCCGGAATATCTTTCAAATGAGCAAATATAAATCCGCCTCCCAAACGGGTGGAACGCTTCAGTACCGGAGTACCTACCATCGTTGTATCTCCATACGGATTGATGCATTCTACTTCGTTCCCGTTTTCATCTTCCACATAGATGCTAATTTTCATGTCGTTGTTCAAATCTCCCTTCATATCATGATAATACCTTCCGGTCAGGCCGCACATGGCAAAATAAGAACGTCCTTCAACCGGTAAATTGATGTATGGGGAACGGATCACATCGCCCGGCTGAAGACTAAGGATTTTTTCCCCGATAAACGAATGAACTTCGGCTGTATTAACGACTTTGGCCCCGGGCGCATTTGAAACGTCCCATCCTTTCAGTCCTTCCTCAAAACCTGCATTGGGTAAATGCTCATAATTTCCTCCTGCATAAGTAATGGTATACCCATTCAGATCAAGCGTAATGTCTTTCCCTAAAAAAACAGCGCTTTTTTCACTTACAATGTCTTTGGTTAGTCTGTAAACTGCACCTGGCTGGTCGTAACTTCCCGGCTCTGAGACCGGTATAACTCCGTTAGATGAATCCTTCGATTGAGCGACAGCCGGCAGAATATACAGGGCCGTAAGCAGAAGAGCCACAATAAGTTTGGCTGTATAAAATCTTTTAATCATGTTACAATTGGTTTGAATTATTGCCTGCCACGCTTTTTTATTATCTTGCATAGCAAACTGTAATGACCAAAAATAAGAAATTAAAAAAATAAAAGCATGTATACAAAGGATAAAGTGCAGAATTCCTTTAGGCTTATTCTTTCAATTGGTTTTTTTTGCCTTTTAGTTGATATTAATAGTCCTGTTTTTGCACAGGAGAGTGAAGATTTAGCCCGGTACACTCCTGAATGGATTCGAAATGGATTTGCCGATGCCGGAGCAACTCATGAACCCTGGATATTTCAGGTGCGTCGAAACAATCCCCGGTTTAACCAGTGGCAGAAAGAAGAATTTGAATACCAGCTGTCGGAAGAGTTCATTAAACAGCTGGCCGAAGCAGGAGTTACCGTTTACCACGTAGGTTTTTACAAAGGTTTTGGCTTCGAAGCTGAAAAAGAATATATGGATCAGGTGGCAGAAGCTGCCGCCCTGGCGCATAAATATGGGATGAAAGTGGATACCTACATCCAGTGGAACACGATGGCCTATGAAACCTTCTTTACGGAGGTACCTGAGGCGAAAACGGATATGTGGTACCAGATCGATGTCAGCGGCAAACCAATCATGCTGACCTATGGGTATCAGCAGTCGTTCCGCTACAGGCCTTGCTTCAACCACGACGGGTATATGGAGTATTTTAAGGAAAAAATCATACGGTATGCGGTGGAGAAGGTAAAAACGGATTTCATTCATTTCGATAATTTCGATTACAATTATCCACCTGAAGCCGATTTTAATCCGGTAACCATTGATGCTTTCAGGAACCACATCACGGAAAAATATTCTCCTGAACAACGGATTGAACGGTTTGGTTTTGAAAATGTGTCTCATGTCCTGCCACCGATGTGGAACGAACCGAATCCGGCTGATAAAATGATTGCCATAAACGATCCCGTCATCCAGGAATGGATTGACTTCCGTTGCCATACATTCACCGATCGACTTGCCGAATGTGCCCGGTTTGCCCGTAAACTGAACAGGGAAGTGGTAATTGAGGTAAACCCGCACGGCCTGGTGGGCAGTAACAGAGCCTGGGAAGCAGGCATCAACCACCCCGACCTGATGCAGTACACCAATGTTATCTGGACCGAAGACAGGAACAATCCCCGCTGGGAGAATGGCGTGGCAATAGGAAAATTCCGTCATTACAAACTGGGGCGCACCACAAATAACTTTATCATGACAGGCAATCATTCTCCCAACGATTTTGCTGAAAATCTGGCACTGAACCGGACGATAGGATCACTGGGAAGAGGTGTGCCTTCGGGTGCAGGAAAACACTATCTTGATTTTTGGACAGCAAATAAAGATTTGTATACAAATGCCCGTGGAGCAGAAAAGGTGGCTGTCCTCCGGAGTTATCCTTCAATGGCTTATAATACGCTGGAGACACAGGTGGCAGTTAATATGGCAGAGCAGGCTCTTCAGCAGAGACAAATTCCTTTTGATATTGTATTCGACCAGCAGATTGATAAATTAGCGGATTATGCTGTATTGGTGCTTGCCAATCAGGAAAGCCTGACAGACGAAAATATCGAAGCAATTAAAACATTTACGGCAGGCGGAGGCGGACTGGTGTTATCAGGAAGCACCGGAAGGTACGATGGCTGGCGACGGCTCCGAAAGCAAAGCTTTTTGGAGGAATTAGCTGCCGGAGCAGGTGAGGGGATTGATTTAACTTCCGGTCAATCTTTATCCTTTAACTACAAAAAGGGAAAAGTGGTTTACATCCCGGAACTGATACATCCCGGGGGTGAAGTGAAGCTTGGATTCGAATCCATCTGGCATATGCCTGATAATGCAAATGAGCTTGCATCAGCGGTTCATTTTACAGCCGGAGATAAGCTTCCGCTTGAAGTGAAAGCTCCCGAATGGGTGGGTGTCTCGCACGATACCCAATCCAACAGGGAAGTCATTCACTTGTTTAATTACAACACAGAGAAGAATGTGGCCGGCATTCAGCTTCAGTACAAAGGCAATATTAAGAATGCCTGGTGCATCTCACCCGACGAGGAAGAAAAGTCGCCTGTTTCCTTTATTGAAGAAAATGGAAGGGTTACTTTGAAAGTTCCAAACCTCAGGGTTTATAAAGTGATTGTATTGGAACGGTGATTGCACGAAATCATCCTTTGCCGTTTTCAGATAACGAATAATTTTCCCCGGAATAAGTGCAACCCTTACGATCTGCAGATAAAAATATTTTTTTATGTTTAGTATGCCCTGCTTAGATAACCTTATTGTTCAAGACAGCCTTATTTTTATACAAGTTATCAATCAGGTAAGGGGCAGATTAAAATTTTTCAGGAAGTTAATCAGTAGCTCATAGTTATAGATATCCCATTGTAAATTCGGATTAAATTCGGATTAAATTCGCAACAAATTCGCAAAATCGCGAATTTATAGCGAATTTGTATCGAATTTAATACGAAGATATATCGAATAAAAACGATGCAAACAATCTCCTTTATTTAAGTCTGATGTTATTTGGAATAGATTCGATTGAAGGCATCAGGCCTGGGTGTTAGATTTATGTATTTTAGGGTATTGCGATTTTCGGAAGCCTGGATATTACGTGGTCGTTGATTTATTTTTTGAAAGAGAATTGCAGGTTTTGCAAGCAGTAGTTTTAATTGGCTGCAGCCACTTTTTTATATTCTTTTTTATTGTATGGGGGTATCGCTTTCTTATTCTTTTTACCACCAAATCACAAATTCCCAAAATCCCACCAATTAAATTTTCTGCTCTTATTGGTGTCCGGTTGTATGAGGTTTAAGCCTCTCAGCAGTTTTGTGATCTGTAATCCATTGGCTGAAGTAAAACAGCAATGCTGGTGCCCGGGGGTGAGCAGAGAAAAAGCCGGAAGATTAATTTGTGAGATGAATCGATTTATTTTACTTCTCCTTTTTCCACTGTTCATACTCCTTTACAATATCCGCATTACTTTGAAACGGTTTATAAACCAATCTTGCCTTAAAGCTGTATTCTTTGCCGGTTACAGGGTGGGAGATGATATACTGGAAATCCCATGCCGGATTGAGCTTGCCGCCTCCTGTGGGAGACTGGGTAAATCGTATAATTTCATCGGAATCGAAGAAAAACGCCAGGGCCATATTATGAAAGCGGCCATAGTAAATTGGTTCAGAAAACCGGTAATCTGAGAAATTGCTGGCCAGGCGTGCTCTGAAGCCGGGAATAAAATACAGGTTTAAATCGTCGTTTATGTCTCTATGAGTGCTTTTGTAGCCGTGTTCCTCAGAAAAGGCAGAAACCCATTCTTCTTTTGTCTGACCTTCACGGACACCTTTAAAATAAATTTTTTTATCGGATGGCTGATGAATATAGCTTGCCCAAAAGAAGCCTGCATAGTTGTGCCGGAAGTAACTATCATCATGCAGCACGCACCGGAAAGTAACATCGATGTAATGAGGAGGCACCAGCTTAAATTCAGTGATGCTTTCTACCCCGGATACCGGAGTTGTTTTCTGGTAAAGCAGCACTTCGAAGTCATTTTTTTTGTACAGGGACATTGGATGTACTCGCGGTTCAAAAAACTCTTCAAGACTGTCGCCACTGAAGATGTGTTCGAGGTTGAACCCGGCAAACGCAGGCACAAATAAAGTTGAATCCTGTGCGGTATGGTACAATTCAGCTATTCCGTTATACCCTGCCCGGTGGTCGGGAGCAAAAGCCTGGTTATCGGCAAACACAGCCCTCAGGTTTCCTCCCTCAACCGTTGCAGTTGCAAAGGACTCCATCTCTTTTGGCTCCAGTGAATCAACATTTCTCACGTTACAGGCTGCCATAAACAGAATCAAACCTGCAAACAGGATCAGATATTTTCTATAAACAGTATGGTGTATTAATTGTATCATAGCCAATATTATTCACCCGTTTAATCAACGATATCAACCCTGTCAAACAACCATAAAACCTCTGCCTGATCCTGCATTATTTTCCCAGCACCGGTCCGTTCTCGTCGTACATGGGACCAATGTATTTTGTTGAAATCACAATATTATCAAAAAATACGCTGTTGTTGATGTGTGTTGCCTTTTTACTTTGCATGTGTTCCTCGCTTACATACCAGCGCAGGATAATACTGTTGATTTTTAAATCATCTACGGTCCTGAAGTTGTATCCTTCAAATGGTTGCGGATTGGTGCCGTAGTTGTATGTAAACTTGTCACCCCTCCATTCCCCCAGGGGTTCGCCGGTTCTCCAATGGCCTATTTTTTCTCCATTGATCCAGAATGCCTGTTCACCGTCGTATTGTCCCGGAGTATTTGCTTTAAACATTGCTTCAACACAAACCCATTCACCTTTTACCAAAGGTGTTTGTCCGGGCATGTGAAACACATTTCCGTAATAAGGGTTCGGCCGGCCATCGGGTACACCCGACCAGCTTTGCCAGCTGTGCATTTCGTGCCAGTATGTGTAAAAATTCCATGTGTGGTCGCTCCGGGGTTCAATTCCCGTCCAATATCCCTTATCACCAGGAGGCGCCTGCCCTGCACTTCCCCAGAAACCATCCCTCATAGCCTGTATTTTAACAAAATGGTGGGGAATAATCGTGTTCTCATCCAGTTTGGTGTAAAAGCGCAGGTATATCTGATCCTGGCCTTGCGGAAACTTAAATGTAACGTCTCCTCCTGTGTTTACATATCTGGTAGCAGTAGTTTTTAGCACCTTGCTGCCTGAAAAAGCTGAATCGGAATGGTTGATAATCTTACTCACATTGTTATTGTAGGAGCTCCATCCCGCGAAACCGTTTTCAAACCCTGACGCAAAAATTACATCCTGATCGTATTCAATGTTTTTGTCGTTCACATAGTTTTTTGCAACTCCCTCAATGGAATCATTAAAGTAATTGGGGTTGATGCTGATGATATCCCCTTCAATGATAATACCTTTACCCGCAATAAGTTTATTTTGTTTGTTGTTCCATCTTGAAGTATCGGCATTCGTTATTCCTGCAGCTACCGAAGCACCGAACACCGGGTCTGTTTCAGTGATTGTACCTGATATGGTTTCAGCTGTTTTTGCATGAAGGGCATACGGAACACTTAAAACCTGGCTGGTTCCGGTAATGGTATAGTTGCTACCACCATAAAGATCGATTTCTGTTTTAATAAAATAAATGCCATCAGACCAGTTAATATCTTTGAAATTAGGTCGCCACCACGATTTACTTCCGGCACCGATTTCAATGCTTATCAGGCCGTTGGCGTTGGTCTTAGGTGTATGTATTTCAGAATAAACCACTTCTCCGGCTTCCGACCCCTTTAATACACTTACCTGCATGCCAATGGTGGTATTGGCAACCAGATGTTCGTCGGTGTTTCGAATAACTGCCTGGTAACTCATCTTTTCAGGTACCTGGGCTGTCAGGTTTAAAATAATAAAGTGTATAAAAGCAATAAGTATAAGCTTTTTCATTTTTTAGTTTTTAATAATTTTATAAGTTTTTATAATTTCATTACCATCCATTACTTTTAAAAAATAAGAAGCCGGGGTAAAATTTCTCATGTTTATATTTGTAATATCCGAAACAATTCTTTTCATTTCGATGGTGCTGCCATTTATATCGTATAGATGGTAATTCAGTTTTTGAGAGCTGAAATTCATGACATTAAGGTAAAGGAAATCAGTTACCGGATTTGGATAAACTGACAACGTAAGATTAATATCATAGGGAGTTTCTATCCCTGCAATCAATGAAATTTCATAGGGTTGCTGAACACCCTGGGTGATTGAACCAGAAACACCTGTATGGGCAGTATATACCACTTGTCCTGCTGTAAAGCTGATTGAGCCACCTGTTCCGGAGGCATCTCCCCCAAAACTTGAGAAACCAACCTGTGCATTCGCAGTGGTTAAAAAGAATACGAACAGCGCCGTATTTAAAATGAGTTTTAAATTCATAATATTATTATTTTAATTATTCTTCTTTAGGTACCATAGGTCCGATGTATTCAGTAGCAACAACAACATGGTCTTTCCAGACTGTAGCTTCCTCCATATTGATATTAAATCCCGGATTATTGTTTAAATAATTTTGGGCACTTTCCCATGAGGTTGAGGATACATAATTCTGGAGCCGGATAATGTTTATTTTTAATTTCTCAAATTGTTCAGGATCTTCCAGTGTACGCCATTTCATGCCTTCGAATGGTTGAGCGCTTGCATGAGTTGGATTGTGCCGGAAGTTTTCCCTTATCCAGTAACCTTCAACGGGGTTTGCTTCCTTTGGGTCCCAATGACCGGCAAGTACTCCGTCGATCCAAAAGGCATGGGCACCATCGGCTTTATCGGGTGCGGAATTCAGACGTATCATTATCTCAATGCATTGCCATTCACCCCGTTTTGCCGGAACCGGATTGTAAGGCATAAAATTGTTTCCGTAATAAGGATTCGGACGGCCATCGGGTTCTCCTTCAACAGTTTGCCAGGACCGCATTTCCGGCCAGTAGGAATACATCATCCAATAACCCGGAGGTGTATGATCAGGTCCTGTTAAATTGATATTCCTGGTTAGCTGATCAATGGTACTGCTGAATCGGTCGGTTGGTTTTTGACCTGCGCTTCCTACCGGCCAGGGGGTTGGGTCAATCTGACCCGAAAGGCTGTTAAAATGGTGATTGTATCCGTAATCTTCAGCAAACTTTACATAAAATCGAAAGAAAAGTTGTTCATGACCTTCATCCAGTATTTTTCGCAAATCGCTACCATCGCCTCCAACTCCGTTTTTTATCGTCATTTTAAGGCTTTTATTCCCCGTTGAACCTTCCGGTCCGGGAATTGTGTCAAGTGAGAGCCGATGGTCATCTGCACCCCGGCTCCATGTCCAGTTATTAAGAACAGCTGCAAGTGTTCCGGCTTCAAAGTTCTCTGTAAAAACAACCGCTGCATGGTTTTCTATTCCTTCATCCCCGGGAAACCGGGCAGCAATTCCTTCTCCCAACTGGTCAACAGCTTTGGTAGTGTCACCTTTAAAATATTTATCATCGATGCTAATTACATTTCCTGATAATTTTAATCCTTTGCCGACTGTTACAACACTTTGTTTCTGATTCCAGAAGGTGGTATCTGCTTTTTTTATTTCAGCTGCTGCCGATGTTTTATATACAGGATCTGTTTCAGGAAGCGGACCGGTTAATCTTTCTGCAGACTTTGCATGCAATGCAAAAGGCAGGCTAAGAATTTGAGTTGTTTCTGAAATGGTGTATTCCGTACCTCCTGCAGGGTCTATTTCTGTTTTAATATAGTATGGGCCGATAGTCCAATCAATGTTCTCAATCATTAAGCTTTCACCTGGCTCTGAACCAATAGTAATGGTTGCCAATCCGTTCTTATTGGTCGTAGTGGTATGAACTTCCGAATAGACTGAATTTCCGCTTTCCGAACCCTGAAGTATATCTATTTTTAGTCCGATTCTGGTATTCAAAACAAGCTCATTATTGCTGTTCCGGATTACTTTCTGATAACTGAATTTTGCAGGTGGCTGCGCAGTTATTAAAGCCGGGAAAGAGAGGACAATAATTAAAATCAACAGATGTTTCATCGGATAAGGTTTATAATTCAAATTCAAACCGGTAATAAAACAGTAAATCTATAAAAATTTAGAATTTATTACAATTTTATTTAAAAAATAGGAACAAGATTAATCAGAAATCTGAACTCAGGAAAGAAATTTACTAGCAAAAAATATCGGGGAAACCCCTGGCATTAAATTTCTGTTTAAGTAATATTTGTGCCCCGTAATACGATAGAACGGTATGGCTCCAGGGTAAACTCTGAGACAGGATTCTGGTCTGCATCTTTTATATTATTCCCGGAAACAATATATGTTTTGGTTTCTTTTGATTTATTATAGTATACCTGATAGGTTTCTCCTGGATTCAGTGGGGTATTATTCAGGGTAGAATTCAGGTCAAAACCGAAGTTACTCCTCCATGTGCTTAAAGAATAGTAAAATAAAGCAAAATTTTGCAAAAAAAAAGAACCTGCAAATACAGGTTCTTTTTAATAATAAATTATAATAATTATTTTTTATCTGAGAATCACTTTGTATTGACCTACCAGTCTGGAATCTTTTGTTAGTACTACAAGGTACATTCCGGAAGGCTGGTTGTCGAGTGAAATCACTTCAAGTGTAGAGCTGGTTCTTACATCTCTGAGCAACGCACCGTTATAGTTGTAAACCTGGATGCGTGTTCCCTGTTCCAGTCCCTGAATGTTAACCTTTCCTGAGGTTGGATTCGGGTAAACTTTGATGCTGCTTTCTGCAAGCTTCCTTGAAGAGGTAACATCAAGCTCGATACTGTACATAACCACCATTTTCCCGTCGGCAGAGGTTACTTTCACTTTGTCACCCTGACTTAATTCACCAGAAGCTTTTTCATTGCCGTCGGCATCTACAACAACAGCAGTAGCGCCCATTGCAGCTGTGATTTTTGAATTAAAGTCAGCAACAGCGGTACTTCCGGTAGGTCCTGTAACTTTGTAACTAACCTGGTCTACTGCATATTCATTAGAAAGGATGTAAGCCAGGTAATTGGAATCAAGGATGTACTGAGTCCTCAGCATTGACAGATGATAAACATTAGTTACCAGTCCATTGGCAGAAGTAACAATAACTTTGTCATCCTGGGCAATTCCGCCGTCAACTCTTTCGTGTCCCATTTTGTCAACCAGTTTAAGGGTTGCACCTGTAGATGGAACAAGATAAGAAAGAAAAGTTTGTACGTTGGAACCGCGGGGAACGAGTTGGATCAGATTGTTGCTCTGGGATATTGTATAATAATCAGAAAGAATAAATGCATCGTTTTCTGATGAAGATGGAAGCAACCGGTAATTAATACGAGTAAGTCCATCTTCTGCCAGTACATCAAGATAAATACCTGAGTTAACTGTTACATCTACATAAGCCGTATCAAAATTCAGGATTTTAGTAGAAACATAAGCACCATCACTGTTTACGACATCCATAGTTGCTCCCATTGGAACGGAGATGTTGTTCAGTACAGTTCTCAATCGGGTTCCGTATTCAAATCCTGAAACAGAGCCAACTCCTGCTTCCCCTTCACCATTCGGATCGGTTTCAATAGTAACATTATAGAGGTTTGAAGTCAGGACTGCATCTGAATTTAATCCCTCTTCAGTAACTTCCAGAATGTATTTAGAGGTATTGGTGCTGTCGGCTGAAAGAACAACCAATGTATCGTTATGAGTTAATACTGCATCGGAAGCAAGTGTTGAACCATCGGCAGTTGCTTTAAGTGTAAGCGTTTGATTTTCATCTTGTTTAATAATATTGTTCAGAAAATTACTCGCTGTTGTATTGGTTTTTACACCCCTAATCTGCTCATTCAGAGAATAACCATCACTTACTTTATATACAAGGGACGACACTGTTGATTTATAATGTGTAGGTTCAATCATGGTATGTCTTCCCATATCTTCGGCAACGGCAGTTTCAGTGTGGAACCATGAAATATTGATAGGGTGTCCAACACTGTTCCAGTAGGCTACATTCCAGTATTTCCATTGCGATTCTTCCCAGCTGCTGCCATAGGCAAAAGATTCCCCGGGTTCTGTAGTTCCTTTCCATACTTCAGGTTTACGCATCCAGCTTTCCCTGTTGCTAAAACCTTTGCCTTCGATTCTCCAGACTCCAGATTGGTCAGGGGCGTTTCCAACCAAATCCACCAGTTGGAAATCGTTTGGATCGGTAGCCGGTTTTAATCCATTTTTAACAGAATCATTCAAAATTTTGAATATCATGAAACTGTAGTTGGAAGGATTCACAAGAGGTGTTCCCCCACGTGCAGGATCTTCACCCCAGGGGTTTTGAAGATTGTGCCTGTTTAAACCCGGATCGTTTGGACGGGTAGCGAAGTTAATATCTACCCTAAAACCGCCCCATGTCCACTGTGGATAGTTCACAATATATCCAAAACGATTTTCTGCTGAATTAATAATGTGACCCATGGCAAATACATCACCCGGCTGAACAATTGGATTAATGCTCAAATCGGGTTCAGCGATTGCAGGTGTTACCTGCCACTGGGTTTCATTTACCCATTTGTAACCCGGTATATACTTTTGATACCGGTTTGACCAGCTTTCCGGCGCTGAATTCATTGTAATATGAGAAGCAGGATCACTACCCCAGCCCATTACAAACATATAATTACTCATGTCAAGTGGCTGGTTACCGGGGTTAGCTACTTCAGCCATATTGTTGAACCAGAGATCTTGATAAATAAATTCTGACAGGAAGGGATCTCCATAGAAAGGTTGAATCTTGTTTGGATCTTTTTCCTTAATCAACTCAATATTGTACGTAGTGGTTACGCTATCGTCTTCAGCAGTGACAATAAAGGAGATGGTACGGTCTTCCAGGGTTCCGGTAAGCGATTTTGCACGCTTCACTTCTACCGTGGCATTCATGTCGAAGGTTTTTGCAACCAGTGCCGGAATTCCATCTACTTCCAGCGGAATATTAAGCTTGTAGTCAGTAACCGACATACTGAATCCGGGAATAGTGTCACCCTTCCATCCAAATATTCCTTTTAAATATTCAGGTACATCGGGCCAGGTGATGGCACTTAACAATGCACTGTGGCTTTTGGATGGAGGCTTGACTTCAATGTGATATTCCTTCACATCGCCGTTTGCAGCAGTTACTTTCAATTTATCGCCGTCTTTCAAATCAGGCCGTTCAACTCCGTCGACCCAAACAAACTCCCAGGTTGCATTAGCTGGTTTTTCCAGATATTTTAATAGGGAGTCCGACCTCATGGCATAGGCTAGTCCATGGCCCGAACCTGAAATGGTATCTGTTCCATGTGCATGGGTGGTTACCCTTGGCCAGCTGAGATTGCCGCTTTGAGTTCCGCCTACAATTGGGCCCGTGCCATCCAAAGAAACATTTTGATGTGCTATCGGGACAACAATATTTGCATCGTTGGTAGGTTCACTTACTTCAATCAGAAATTTAGATGCATACCTTTCCTTACCCGTAACAATTACTTCCAGGGTATCGCCTGTTTTTACTGACCGGTATACTGAATCAGCACGTACGTTATTCAGGTAATAATGCCATGCAATACCTGGTTTTTTCTCCATGAAGTTCATGATACCGTCCAGACGGCGAACTCCCCATGGCACAGTAAGTTTTTTATTTGCGAAATCGACATCAATAACATCTGATTCCAGTGTGTTTTCATCAAGAACATATTCGCCATGGCTTCCTACTGTCCACCATACATCACGCCAGCTGTCATGGCCACTGGGATAGGTAATAACTATCCATTCCGAATCATCGTATCCCAAGCCACGGGCATTGGCAAAATCAAGGTTTCCGCTGGTAAATTTAGCCTTGCGGACAAGTACACTGTTGGCTGTTGCGTTTTCCACACCAGCAACGTCGTACCCCTGACTAAAATTACGGCCGTCGTTATCAAAAACACCACCAACCTGGTCGATAACTGCAGAGTCACCTTCTGCATAATGATGTTCCAGGTAATAGTTGTTACGTCCGTCCCAAATGTTCATTGGATTGTAATGGAATCTGCCTGTAGTAATGCTGTCTGTTTCATCACCGTTGGTTTCAGGAAAATGAAGCAGTAAATCAGCCAAATCGTACCACTCAGGGTTTTTTGGGCGTTCGCTGGCGCCAAGACCGGGAGGGCGTAATTTATATTGTCTTGGGCCAAAATCATATGCACCTGTGATTAGATAGGATTCACCAGGTGCCAGTTCAACATCGGGCAACATGAAAACATCATTGTTGAAATTTTGAGGAACCCATGGGTCGTTGTGAACATCATAGATTCGTCCATGGGAAAGATTTAATGTTCCAAATTTAAATTCTCCCAAATTAATGGTTTCATTTCCCATGTTTGTGATTTCACAATAATTTCGATTGGGCCTTTGAGTATAGACCTCGGTGATCATCAACTGTCTGTATGGTTCCTGGGCATGCAGAATACCAACAGATAATACTAAGAAAAGTAAAACTTTCAATCTCATAGTAATTAAATTAAAGTTAAAAAACCCAAAACTATATTTTTTTTTTTTATATTCAAATGGTTTTCAATAAGTTTTTTTTAAAAAATTTATTTTTCGTTTTATTTTTTTAATTTTTCTTTGCAAAACCATAAAATCTTCTACTTTTGCGCAAGGAAAATTAATTAAATATACTTATATAAAATATTTAAAAGATTTGAAAAACCTATTATTTGGAAATCAAAAATTTTACCATTATGATGTATCGGTTAAAACTAATAATAGCAATCTTCCTCGGAACAGTCCTGGTGATTTCAGGTTGTCGTGATGACGATGATAAGTATGAGAGACCTGATTGGTTGGCAGGTAAATTATACACCCAAATCCAGGATGTAGAGGAACTTTCTATTTTTGCCAAGTGCATTGAAATAACGGAATATGATAAAATTATAGATGTTTCAGGGAGTTATACCATATTTGCCCCTACCAATCAGGCAATGAACGAATGGCTTGCAAAAAATCCAAATTACACATCTATAGAAAGTGTACCAATCTCTGTTTTAACAGATTTGGTTAAATATCATATTGTACAAAATCCATGGACCAAAGCTCAGCTTAGATCGCTCGATGTATTTGGCTGGATTGATACTCTGGATGTTACCAATGACAAACCCAGAGGTTTTAAACGGGAAACTTTGCTTAGGGAACCGGATAGAAAATTCGGCTGGAATTATGCTTATGGAATAGGTACCCGTATAACGGATACTTTAAATACCAATCTTCACAGGAGGGTTATTACCGACTCAAGAAAATACGTGCCTGTTTTTTTCAAGGAATATTTTGATATATATGAATTGCACGGTTCTGACTATGAGTTTTATTTTGACCGGCCATTCAGTGGAGGACGGGATATCCATTTTGGGAATGCCGTTATTGTAGGGGAGGAGATTTTTGCTGAAAACGGTTTTATCTACAGGATCGATCAGGTAGTGGAACCATTCAGGAATGCCTATGAAATTTTGGAACAACCTGCAGGTGAACATTCTTATTCCCAGTTTCTGGACCTTATAAACAACTTTCCAAGATTTACCTACAACCAATCCAGGACATTTGCACAGGAAGGAGCACAACAGGGAATACAGGTTGATTCACTGTTTGATTTGACTTTTCCTCAGCTTACATTTAATGTTAAGGGAGAAAGAACCCAACCCCCTTCAGGAACTTACGGGCTTCCTCAAAATGTTACCATCCGGTATCATCATGGATTACTGGCACCTACAAACGATGCCTTTAATAAGCTTATAGATGATTATATTAAAATACCAAATGGCTGGGGAACATTACAGGGAGCACCCCAGCACATCAGAAGGATTATTGCCAATACCCATATGTCTATAAATCCGGTGTATGTAACCGATATGATAAAAGGATTTTACAACGGGGAAAATGATTTGGTACGGGTTGATCCTTCTAATGTAATATATAAGGAATTTGGAAGCAACAGTACTTTTGTGGGACTGAACAGTGCTATTGTACCAAGGGCTTTCAGCAGTGTAACCGGGCCTGTTTACCTGAGACAGGGATATGCAAAGGTCATGTACGCGATTGAGAATTCTGATTTATTGCCTTTATTAAAACGACAGAACAGAAATTATATGTTCTTTGTAGAATCGGATATGAATACCTCGATCGACTCATCATTGATTTACGACCAGGAACGCAACCGGTTTTCAGTTTTTGAAATACAGGAAAACAGTGCACAGTTTACACAGCGGCTTTTAACAAAAAACGATCTTCGTACCCTTTTGCTAAACCACATCGCTGTTGATAACCCAAAAGGTTTTGCAAGAAAAGAATTTATTGCCAACCTTGCCGGTAATTACATAATTGTAAATAATGAAACAGGCGAAATGTCAGGTACATCCAATACTACAGTTGGGTATAATGGTACTGTTCCTTCAACGGATGCTCCAAGAATTTTGGCTGAAACAGACAATGGAACAACTTACGACATTAATGACTGGTTTAGCTTTGGCAGTCCGAGCCTGTATGCAAGAATCTCATCCCAGTTCCCTGCTTTTCATGCTTTATTAAGAAAAGCCGGATACGACCTGGATAAGGAGTCACGATACAGTTTCATTTCAAACAGTGAATTTTATACTGTGTTTGTTCCTACTCAGGAAGCCATTGTCAGTGCCGGATTAAACGCACTGCCCATAGATGAATTGAGAAAAGTACTGCTGTTTCATTTTGTGCAGGGAGAGCTGATTTTTACAGATGGAAATGCAAGAGCAGATTATTATCAGACAGCCAGGATTGATGAAAAGTCAACCCCATTTTCAACTGTATATTCAAGTGTGTTCATAGAACCGGGAATTGACGTTATTTACTTTAAAGATGTGAATTATTCACTTAAGTCCAGAGCTGTTGAATCTGCCCGGTCTAATTTACTGTGTGGAATCATGCAGGGGACCGGAACGGAGGTTTTTCCGAATACCTTCAACAACGCTGTAATTCATGAAGTCGATAATGTATTAAATTTCCAGGAATTAAATACACGATAAACTTTTAAAACTATTCGATTTAAATAAAAACCAAGGATTGTGAATGAGATGAAAAGAATAAAGATTACCATACTTCTTATTGTATTATTCTGTAATTTTTATGCAATTGGCCAGGAAAGAACCATTATCAGGGGGAGGGTCATTGATAGAATGGATAAGACAACAATTATTGGGGCCAACATTGTAGAATACGACAGCGAGGAAAGGGTTATAAATGGTACAACCACCAATGTGAACGGTGACTTTGTGCTCCAGATGACGAACCCAGCCAATACTGTTAAAGTGAGTGTAATTGGCTACAATGCCCTGGAGATTGCTGTAGATCCCACAAAAACCATCATGGTTGAACTGCAACCGTCCGATGTAGCACTGGGAGAGGTTACCGTAACTGCCGAAGCACGAACCACAGGGAGCTTAACGAATATTGAAGATCGTGACAGAGCCTCTTCTTCCGTTAAAGTTGATTTAATGGACATGCAGGATGTGGGTGTGATTTCTGCAGCCGATGCATTGCAGGGGAAAGTGAGCGGGCTTGATATTATCAGTGCATCAGGTGACCCCGGATCGGGCTCTCAGCTGGTAATCCGTGGGCTCAGTTCCATGGGGAACAGCAGGCCGTTGATTGTGATTGACGGGATACCCCAGTTCAGAATTTCAGATAGCTTTGATTTAAGTTCTGCTGATACAGAAGATATCAGCAACCTTATAAATATTGCCCTTCAGGATATCAAATCAATTGAAGTATTAAAAGACGCTGCCTCTACTGCCGTATATGGTTCAAGCGGTGCCGATGGTGTATTGCTAATCGAAACTCAGAAAGGAAGGATGGGGCAGGTACGTTTTGATTACCAGTACAAATTCAACTTAAACGTTCAACCGCCTCCCATTCCTATGTTAAATGGTGATGAATACATTATGCTTCAGTTGGAAGAGTGGCACAACAGCAGGGGAATTTTTGTTGTTCCGCCGGAAATAGCTTACGACAGGGATTTTATCGATTTTTATAATTATTCAGCAAATACCGACTGGATTTCTGAAATTACACGGGATGCCAAAACCCACGATCATTATTTTAGCATTTCAGGTGGTGGTCAAAAAACCAGGTATTTTACTTCATTTGGATATATTGATGAGGGTGGAACAACCATAAATACCAACTCAAGGCGTTTATCAACACGTATAAATCTTGATTATTTCCTGTCACAAAAATTATTGTTTCAGATTAAATTTAATTTTACCAATAACTCAACCTTGGGAAATGTTACTATTGGGGGCCGGAATATTCGAGAAATGGCATATATAAAAGCGCCGAACATGAGTATCTGGGAATATGATAGCCGTGGAAACCCCACTGGTGAATATTTTACCCCCATAAACAGTTATCAGGGATATGGAGGAACTTTCTATAATCCTGTTGCGGTTGGAACACTTGGTAAGGATAACCGTCTTGTTAATCAACTTGAAAATACTTTTGTATTGCAATATCGTATCAATGATTGGTTAACATTTAGAGAGACAGTTTCGTTTCAATATCAGGGAACTAAAAGAAATATTTTTCTGCCATACAATGCTATCGGTGTAGATTGGTTAGATTATAATGTTAATCAGGCAAGGGAAACGAATGGTTTAAATCAAGGTTTCCATACAGAGTCGCAATTAACTTTTGGCTCTCCAATCAGAAATCAGAAACATGTGCTTTCAGGTGCAGTAACATGGATAACTGATGATGCATGGTCTGAGACTATGAACTTGTATGGTACAAAAACTCCTACAGTTGATATCCAGGATCCGGCAGTTAATGCGCAAATTGATTACCTTAGTTCAAGTTCTACCCAACGTAGGGAATTAAGTGGATTAGGAAACATTAATTATAAATTTCTGGATAGGTATATGCTTCAAACAATTCTTCGCGCAGATGCACACTCTTCCTTCGGGTCAAATAACCGATGGGGTCTATTTAAGGGGGTTTCTGTTGGATGGAGGTTTTCTGATGAAACATTTTTAGAAGGACTTGAATTTTTAGGTGAAAGCAAACTACGTTATAGTTGGGGAGTTTCCGGACGTAAACCGGGCGATGTTTATGCACGTTTTGCTATTTATGAAACAACCGGCACAGGAAGTTATATAAATAATCCTGCTATTGCTCCTACCAAACCACAACTTGATAATTTAAGGTGGGAAACGATTGTGTCTGATAATTTTGGGCTCGATATGAGCCTGTTCAAAGACAGGATATACTTCCAGGGTGATATTTATAAAAAAGTTACTAAAGATATTCTTTTTGGTCATGATTGGAACGTGAACCTGTTTTATCCTATTCCTTATTCTTCCGGATTTCAGGGACTACAATATTTAAATGGTGGTGAAATGACAAATACCGGATGGGAATTAATGTTTGATTACAAGATAGTCAGGACAAAGGATTGGTTTGTCTCGTTTAATTTCAATACTTCTCAGAATATTAACGTGTTTAATAAATTGCCTGATAATTTTAATACCGAACGTTCAACTTCTATCGGTAATGGCCAATACCCGCAACTTGTTCAGGAAGGTGAACCTATTGGTTCCTTTTTCGGATTCAGGTACCTCGGTGTGTGGGTTCAAGATGAAGATGCTGTTGCCAGAGACAGAAATGGGAATGTTATGAGAGACAGTGAAGGCAGGCCAATACCGTTACGTTATTCCGATACATATACTTTTAAGGGTGGAGACCCGATTTATGAAGATGTAAATTATGACGGAGTTATTGACCTCAATGATGTTGTTTACCTTGGTGATTCCAACCCAAATTTTATTGGAGGCTTTGGAACCAATATGAAGTACAAACGATTCGATTTTTCTGCTGCGTTTCACTACAGGCTTGGATTTGATATTGTAAATAACATAGCAATTCAAACAGAAGGTATGAATAACCGAAACAACCAAAGTAAAGCAGTTTTGAACAGATGGCGTGTTCAGGGACAGGATGAAAAAGGTATGCTTCCCCGTGCATATATGAACCATCCTGCAAATAACCTGGGTTCAGATCGTTATGTGGAAAAGGGTGATTACATCCGACTTAACAGCATGAAAATTGGTTATGAGCTAAGTAAGGAAACCTGTGCCAAGTTAGGCATCCGCAGAGCCACATTTGCTTTGAGTGGAAGGAAATTATATACATTTACGAGATATACAGGACAGGACCCTGAGGTTGGGCAGAATGCTTCCGACCCATTTTGGATGGGTGTTGACAGAGCACGTACTCCTCCTCCAAAAATTTATACTTTCAGTTTAGGAATCGGATTTTAAAATAAAAAATATGAAACTCAGAATAAAATATTTTACAATTGTATTGGTGGCATTATTCCAGTTTTCATGTAGCACTGACTGGCTTGAACTTCTACCTCCGCGTGGTTTGATAAAGGAAGAATTCTGGAAGTCAAAAGAAGATGTTGAAGCTGTATTGATGGCTGCATATGAATCGTTTGCTTCAATGGACAGAATGCTCTTCCTGCACGGAGAACTAAGGGGTGATCTTGTGCAACGTGGAAATAACCAATCTTCCAGAGAACAAAATATCATGGAGAATAATATTTATCCGGATAATAATTTTTCTGATTGGAGCGCCTTTTACAAGATAATAAACTATTGTAATGAAGTAATAAAAAATGCACCTCTTGTGCAGCAAGTAGATAATACCTTTACAGATTTTCAAAGACAAAGTTATATGGCTGAAGCTTATTTTTTAAGAAGCTTAAGCTATTTTTATCTGGTTCGTATTTATCACGAAGTCCCATTAATACTAGGGCCTTCTGAAAGTGACAATGTTGATTTCTATGTGCCAAAATCATCTGAAGAGGCTGTGTTGAATCAAATAGTTCAGGATTTAAAAAATAACCGTGCATTTGCTCCTTCAGGCAGTTTTATAACAATCGAAGAGAATAAAGGAAGAGCTTCGAAAACTGCTTACGATGCATTACTTGCCGATATCGCTTTGTGGCGATTCCAATACGAGGAGGTGTTGGAGCATATACAAAAAATTGATGCTGTTGAAGAGCTTGATTTAATGCCTCCCGGTAAATGGTTCGAAATATTCTATCCCGGGAATTCGCTTGAAGGCATTTTTGAATTTCAGTTTGATGGTGACCGGAATCAAAGAAATAATATGTATGGCTTAACTCATCGAACCGCCAATCAATATTTGCCCAGTCAAAAGTCGTTGGAATTGTTTGCACATGAATTTTCTTTTGAACTGCTTAGAGGTGAGGATGCGACCATTGCAAAAATCGGTGAAAACAATTACATCATCTGGAAGTACATAGGACGCGCTCCCGACGGACAATCGTTCCGTGCTGGTAATGATCAGTACAGTGCCAACTGGATTGTTTACCGGTATGCCGATATTTTATTAATGAAAGCAGAAGCCTTATCCCAATTGGGAAGGTATAATGAGGCTTTGAGAATCGTTAATGAAGAAATCAGGGAAAGAGCCAATGTTCCAGCCAAGAGCATTGCATTCACTCCGGTAGCCTTTGAAGATGCCATCCTTGAAGAAAGAGCCCTTGAATTGGCTTATGAAGGAAAAAGATGGTTTGATCTATTACGGATGGGCAGGAGAAATAATTTTGCCCGTAAAGGTAAACTAATTGAAATTATTGTGGCCAATGCACCATCTACCCAAAAAAGGGTACTTGCAGCCAAGTTATCTAATCCTTTAGGTTGGTATCTGCCCATATACCAAATTGAAATAGAAAGGAATATTAATTTAGTACAAAATCCTTATTATGACTATTAACATGAAAAATATCACTTACATACTCCTGCTTTTTATTGTGAGTATCGGATTTTCCTGTAGGGAGGAAAAACGTGAAGCTGTTTTTGAGGATACCTTAAAACTCACTATTTATGATTACCTGGAGGCAAACAAAGATATTTTTTCAAACTTCCTGGCTATCCTCGAAAAGGGAAATCTCGTTCAAACCCTTAGTGCATATAATCCAGATGGGAATGGGTATACACTTTTTGCTCCCGATAATAATGCTGTTAACAGACTTATTAATGAGAGTCAGCAATTTTCTTCACTGAACGATATTCTAAACAATCCTGAAGTGGCAGCTGCTTTTTGCCGGTACCATGTTGTGAAAATGCGTGTACGTTCCAATGATTTTCCATTTGGTGCATTTCCGGAACCAACTCTTTCGGGTGATTACCTTATAGTTAATTTTGTACTGGAAGATGATACAGCCTATTACAGAATTAATAATCAGGCTTCTCTGGCAAAATTGAATATTGAAACTTCGAATGGTTTTGTACATCATTTGGAAACAGCTCTTGAGCCGGTTACGCAAACTTCATGGCAAATAATTGATCAAAATCCCGGGATTTCAATATTCAAAGAAGCTGTTGAACTTACAGGGTGGAAATCGGCGATCAATTATAATATGAAAGTTGATCAAAATGCTCTGCCTGTTACAGTACTTGCTGAACCGAATTCTGTGTACCAAAAAAGAGGAATTAATTCGTTAAATGATTTGATTTCTGCTATTAGTCCGAATAACACCAATTATACCAGTCCTGCAAATCCTTTATACAATTATATTGCTTATCATTTTTTAGCAGGGAATTATTTTATTGATGATTTTGTTAACAGAAACACCAATTACAATACCTATTCTGAAGTTCCATTGCATATTGATGGTCGCGGATTGGATATCGCAATTAATCCGGGGAAAGAAAACTTTGATACACTGGTATTTCAGGGAGATACAACAATTGTCAATTTCATTAAGATTTTGTACGATGAAAGCAACATCGTTACCCAAAGTGGTGCAGTTCATTATATCGACCAGATTATGAAGCAAAAACAACCATCACGGGCAAGTGTAAGCTTTCATTTCCGGGAGGACCCGGTAATCAATAAATATTATCAGCAAAAAGGAGAATTCCTGATTGAGGAGAATTCATTAAGCCGCTTCACGTGGTCGGGTGCCGATTTGTTTTATGTTGCCGGGGAATCTGGATCCTCAAATGCATCCAACAACGATTATTTACAGATTATTGGTGATTTTAATATCACTTATAAAGTTCCGCGGATAGTACAGGGAAGATACCGGGTAATATTAAGAGCTGAATCATTTAATGCTGCAAATGCAGTTGTTGAACTCTTTGTCGACAGGAAGAAAGTGGGGGGTATGATTGATTTATCTGTCGGTAGTTCCCCTACCAGTCCGTTCCGTAATATCGAAGTTGGGACAATCGAATTTAACAGATATATTGAACACGATGTTGAAATCCGTTCATTAATACCTGGTCGACTCTTGTGGGATTACATTCAATTTACTCCATATTAATAAACCATTAGCAAAATGAAGTTGAAATCATACATATTAATACCGCTGGCCTTCCTTTTTATAGTTTCCTGTGAGAGAGATTGGGAAGACCATTATGATATTTACCCCGAAACGGTTAATGAAAATGTCTGGAACGCAGTGCAACAGCAGCCGGAATTATCGGAATTTGTACAGATTTTAAAAGATTTTAAGTACGATACACTTTTTTTAACTGATAACTCGTATACTTTGTTTCTTCCGACTAACGAAGCTGTTCAGGCTTTCAGAAGTGAAAATGAAATTGATAAAAAACTTGTTGAATATCACATTTCAACACATTTCATCCAATCGGGGAATATTGTCGGAACGAGGCAGATACAAACACTGGCTAAAAAGTTTGCCTATTTTAGAAAATCAGGTGGCGAATTAAAACTGGATGAGATAACAATCAGTAAGGAAAGTCCCTTGTATAAGAATGGTAAGTTTTATATACTGGAACAGGTAGCAAAGCCACTACCCAATCTTTACGAATATTTTGCTTTAACGAATCCTATTCTTAAAGACTATATCGACAGCCAGGACTCTGTAATTCTTGACAGGGAAAAGAGTAAACCCATTGGATTTGATGAGAATGGCAATACAATTTTCGATTCTGTAATTATAGATTACAATAAATTTGAAGCTGAATTTTTTCCTGTGAGTAAAGAATTCCGGAATCAGACTGCCACAATCGTATTTCCAAAAGAGGAAGATTACAGGGGAGCACTGACAGAAATGGCACAAAAACTTGAAATACCTGGTTATGTTGATCATACTGACATCCCTCTTGACTGGCAGAATGAAGTCTTGATACCTCATTTGCTGGAACAGGGAATATTTGAGAACCTGCTGGAACCTGAAGATTTTGTTGCCAAATCAGCAAAAGATACTTTAAAACTTAGAAATATACTTGGTGACAGTATCTGGATTTTCTACAAGCCGGTCGATAAGGTGCTGTTAAGTAATGGGTATGCATACAACTATAGAAATTATCAAATTCCTGATTCACTTCATTCAGGCTCAAATGTTTTTGAGGCTGAGTGGCTTCTGAATGAAACGGGGATCAACAGATACTCATGGATAACCAGTGATATGGTTAAAAGTGATCAATTCTTCCCACCACTTCAGGAATACATCAGTACTGCATCAAACGATACAATCATTAGGGTTTTATTTCCGAAGGGATACAACAAAAAATTCTCGCTGGAATTCAATACCAAAAAGATGTTTCCCAGAAAATATTTGATGATTGTGGCCACCCATATGAATATTGGAGGTATTTATGATATATATGTCAATGATGAACTTGTCAGAACGTTTGACTGGTATGATTATACACGGTACAGACAAATAATGCCGAGTGTAATTCCCGGAAGACGCTATTTACCGCAAGGTAATTTTAACAGGTTTGATATGTGGGTAGATAATATACAGGAATATGGTCGGGCTAAAATCCGGTTTGAATATAAAGGCCCTGGGTTCGTACCCAATAATGGGTTGGTTATAGATTACATCGATTTTGTGCCTGCATCTAATTTTTAAATTAATGGATGTTAATAAGGAAATATACAGAATGACGAATGCTAAATACATTCCGGATTGTTGTTCTTTAAACCGCTTCAAAGATTTTGTTATGAGTGGAATAACCAGGACCAGAATAAAAACCGAATTACAGGAACGGGAGCAATTATCCTGTTCCATAAATAAACCAAAAGGGAAAAGCTTACAAAACATGTACAATCTTACTAAACTCGAAAAGCTCATCCTGATAACAATACTATTTGTTTTCGGATTTACATTTACTTATGCTCAGGAGCAGGAATCAATTGTAGTCAAAGGAAAAATAGTTAACGGGATAAATGAACCTGTTCCAAATGTTTCAGTAGCTGTTGAAGGGTCGTATGAACTACCTGCCGTGACAGATGCAGATGGAAATTTTACTGTAGTTGCTTCATCAAAATCGGATTGGTTAAATATTGAACCTTCAAGTAATTATAAATCAAAAAGAGTTTTTCTAAATAATCGGGATGAGATAAAAATATTTCTGACTTCCAATGATTTAGAATCTGGTGACGACCAAATAAAATTATTGTCGCAGCCTGTATTGAAACAGGATATAGTTTCATCACTTTCAACAGTTAGTACTGAGAATATTAAAAAGTTTCCTGCCCTTACTGTCGATCAGTTTCTTCAGGGAAAAGTTTCAGGTATGCATGTTGTAAGCCGCTCAGGTGACCCGGGTAGTGGAGCTTTCATGTTATTGCGGGGAATAAATTCATTAAATGCATCCACCCAGCCGCTAATAATAGTTGACGGTATACCTTTAACTCCGCATAATGTTTTTGGTTCCAACCTTGATGGATATTCATACAATCCATTGCTCAGTGTTAATAACCTTGATATATCTAAAGTAACTGTTGTTAAAGATCCTGCTATAACTGCTGCATATGGGTCTAAGGCTTCAAATGGCCTTATCCTTATTGAAACACTAGCACCTTCTGCAACTCAAACAGTTATTGATTTTGATTTCCGAAGTGGGTACTCACTTTCTCCTATCCGGCAGATACCGCAGTTAAATGCAGGCCAGCATAAAACATTGATTAGTGAAGTGCTGGTTTCTTCAGGTAAATACGAAGAACTGACCCTTCTTGACTTTCCTAACCTGTTTTTAACTCCCAGAGACGACCGGTTTATCGATTACCAGCACGATACCAGGTGGCAGGATGCTATTTTCGGTAATGCTGTTTTTTCAAACATAAACGTTAATGTTAAAGGAGGAGATGAGATTGCACGGTATGGCTTATCCTTTGGGTATATGAATGCAAACGGTATCATAAAAACAACTGATTACGATGGTTTTAATCTGCGGTTTGTCAGTCTGTTAAACATATTTCCCTGGTTGACTATGGATGCTGGTATGTCTTTGAATTACAGTACTTCCAATTTAAAGGAATCGGCAAAGGTTTCACAAACCAATCCAATTTTAGCCAGTCTTGGTAAATCGCCTATGTTGAATCCATTTCGTTATGACAGGGAAGGAAGAGAAATTCTTATATTGTCTCCGGTTGATGAGCTTGGAGTTAGCAATCCACAAGCTATAATAGATAATTATGAGGCTTCCAATAACAATGTGCATTTTATTTCAACGATTGGAGCAGAGGCTACACTTCATAAAAACCTGAGTCTTAAATCTAATTTTGGCTTAACTTACAATGTATTAAAGGAGTTGGTTTTTATGCCGAACAGAGGTATGGAAACCTATTACGATAATGAAGCAATAAATGTATCAAAGGGTACTACCAATACGCTTACCTCTCTTTATAATAATACATTCCTGAGATATTCGAACAATATAGGTAAGAACCATCATATATCCAGCAATACAGGGTTTAACCTGTTAACAAATGATTTTGAACTGGACTGGGGGTTGACAAAAAATGCCCATGAGAACGACCAGTACCGTATGTTACAGGATGGTACAAACAACCTGAGGGAAATGGGCGGAGAAAACAAAAACTGGAACTGGCTTTCCTTCTATGAACATATTTCTTACAGCTATAAAGATAAGTACCTTCTTTCGGGTTCAGTTTCCCTTGATGGTTCTTCACGGCTTGGGAGAAACGCTGCCGATACCTATAAAATCAATGATGTTCCATTTGGCCTCTTTTATGGAGGGGGTGTAGGCTGGCGCATTTCAAACGAACCTGGTTTCCGGAATATATCCTGGCTGGAAGAATTAAAAATAAGGGCTACCTATGGTGTTACCGGTAATGATGATATTGGTGAATCAAATGCAACAAATTATTACACTTCTATTAAATTCAGAGAGACTGTTGGTTTGTATCCGGCATTAATACCCAACGAAGAGCTTACCTATGAAACTGTTGAACAAATGAATGCCGGAGTTGACCTTTCTCTGTTCGGAAACAGATTTGTGGCCAGTGTAGACCTTTATAAATCAACTACTGAAAATATGCTCATTTATACCCCTTTGAAGGCTTATTTCGGATATGATTTCAGGCCTGAAAACAGTGGTAAAATGCAAAATGAAGGTATTGATCTTGGAATCTTTTTCAGGTTGGTTGACAGACCTGTTTTTAAATGGGATATGCAGACTGCCCTGTCAACGGTAAAAAATGAAGTGCTGGAAATTAAAGGGAACCGTTTGATAACGGAAATTGAAGGTGCTGAAATTATTAATATACCGGGAGCCCGCGCCAACAGTTTTTATGGGTATATTTTTGAAGGGGTATTCACATCTACTGAAGAAGCATTAAATTCAGGACTGCGGAATGAGAGGTTGATTCGATTCCGTGGTGGCGATGCTAAATTTGCTGACATTTCCGGGCCTCAGGGTGTACCTGATGGAATCATTAATAACTATGACAAAACAGTTATCGGGTCTTCTTTACCTGTGTATTTTGGTGGTTTCTCAAATACTTTCACTTTGAAACGCTGGGAATTAAGTGCTTTCTTTCAGTTTGCCTACGGACACGAAGTATTTAATTATGTGCGCTACAAAAATGAGAGCATGACCGGCCTGCAGAATCAAAGTACCAGTGTATTAAACAGATGGCAGTATGAAGGACATCAAACCTCAGTGCCCCGTGCACTCTGGAACGATCCGGTCGGAAACGCTGCCTTCTCTACCCGTTGGATTGAAGACGGTTCCTATGTCAGAGTGAAAAATCTTTCATTAAGCTATACGATTCCTGAAGAATTCCTGTTTTTTAGAAATTCTCAGTTTTATATATCTGCCAGTAATGTATTCACATTTTCAAAGTACCTGGGTTATGATCCTGAATTCGCTTATTCTTTCAGGCAGGCAGATCAGGGAATCGATTATGGAATGAGTCCACAACCGCGCCAATTTATGGTTGGTGTTAAATTAGGTTTATAACATGTTAGTTAGTTTGTATACCATGAAAAATTTCAGTAAATACAAGGTTATAATTTTGTCTTTAGTAGTGTCAGTTTCTTTCCTTTATTCGTGTAAAGATTTTTTGACACCTGATCAGGAAATTAATGTCACAGAAGACAAGTTATTCGACGACTGGTATGAGTACCGGTCAGCAGCGATGGGAATGTACGGCATTCAGCAAAAACTGGTTGAACAGATATTAATATTAGGTGAACTGAGGGGGGATTTACTTTCTGTTACTGAGAATGCCGATGCCGATATGATTGAGATATACAATTTCAATGTATCAAAAGAGAATAAGTACGTATCGCCTACCAATTTCTTTAAATTAATTTCGGCCAGTAATAATCTGATAAGAATACTTCAGCGGGAACATCCGCAGGTTATGGATCCTCAGAGCCCGGTTACCAATTACGACCGGCTTTACGGTGAAGCACTTTGTATGAGGGCATGGGCATATTTTAATGCCGTGAGAATCTATGGGAAAATTCCTTTTATTCATGAATCACTTACAACCATCGATGACGTTGAAAATTATCTTGAATCGGAGTCATACTATATTCATAATGTTGATATAAAATTTAAACCAGATGGATACTATAACGATACTATTTATAATGCAATTGATACTCTTACAAGACAATATTTTGATGAAAGACTGGTAATTGATTATTTTACTAATGAGCTGAAAACTAAAGTTAAGGATGTTGGTGTTAATCATTTTATTGAGAACAATGACAATACCTGGGAAGTTACCATTTGGAATGTTCATGCTATGAATACCTTGTTGGGGTTAATGCATCTTACTGAAGGTGACCTTTCCAAAGCAGCACACTATTTTGAAAGAATTGTATACCTGCCTTCTGATAACAACAGATACCAGCTGGATGCTACTTTTTCGAACGCAGGATGGCGTAATATTTTTGGAAACGTTGATACACGTGAACATATTCTTGCTCTTTGGTTTAATAAAGGGAACCAGCAACAAAATGAGCTGCAGAAGATTTTTGAGCCTAGAAATCCTCATCAGTATATGTTAAAACCTTCAAGACAGGCTGTACTGAACTGGGAGACTATATGGGATAATTACACTGTTTCGATAAATAACAGCCAACCCTGGAGAACCAGGACTACCAACAAAGGGACTCCGGGTGATTTTCACAGAGGTTACGGTGTTTCTTATATTTATCTTCGCAATGGGGTGCCTATTCCCAGAGAAGATATTGAAAATATGCTTTACCTCAAATCGCACAACGATTTCCGTAATGCAAATTTAATCGGGCACAATGCCGATACCGTAGTTTGGAAATATTCCTGGAATAAGAATATTTTTGATCAGGATGCAAACTTTATTATTTATCGAGCTGCCGGTGTTCATTTATGGCTTGCTGAAGTTTATGTTTACTGGGCATTTGAAAGAAATAATATTATAAGTACATTTACTACCAATTCGGTTAATATTGTGAACGACGGAAGAAATTACAGTTCAGCCAGTAACCGTCCGCAAAGAGGTGTAAGGGGGCGTGTTGGTTTTGGTGGTTCCAATGATGGAATTAAAGTTGGGAATATAAATTATGTCCACGATCCGTTCACAAATGAAGTTGTAGGTTACATCGATTTAACCGGAAAATTTAATAAGTTACAGGAACTCCTTGAAACATACATTATGGACGAACGTGCCAGGGAACTTGCATTTGAAGGTGAACGCTTCTATGACCTTATGCGAGTGGCCAAACGCCGGAACGATCCTTCGTTCCTTGCTAACGCTGTCGCCCAAAAGTTCCCTGAAGAAAGAAGAGATGAAATTTATAACCTGTTGCTGAATGAACAAAACTGGTACATCAATTATTTTGATTAAGCAGGATGTATAATTAGATCCGGGTTATATAATTGTTTAAATATGTAATCCAAAAAAAATATTCAATCAGGATTGGGAAAGGTGTTCATACTTTTCCCAATTTTTGTTTGTATATATCCGTTGGTTTATCATTAATTTTCCAAAGAAAGGAAACTTAGAATGTTCGAAGATCCTGTATCCCGTATCACATATTCTTGGAGAAATTGTGTTAAGAATTGGAAGAATGACAGTAAAGAATTGATTATTTGATATAGAACGGTACCTATTTTTGATTTAAATGTTCAGTATGTTTTTAAGCATCGTTTATTACAATTACACGGTTTGTGTAAATTGCCTGGTATATCCTCATAAAAGCGAACAGGTCTTATTATTTCCAGTCGATCTGCATCAATAATTTAATAAACTGATTCCAGATTTGATCGTCGATATTTCCATCCAGGCCCAATCGAACAATTATCAGCTCCAGTTCGGGAATAACAATACACAAATTGTTGTTGAAGCCTTTGGCGGCGAAAGTACCTGCCGGGGCATCGGGGAATATATCTGAAGTCCACCAGTTGAAACCATAAGGAATGTTTTCATCTGAAATGATTTTATGAATTTGTGGTTGAGTGGCTTCTTTCACCCAATTCTCCGAAATAATTTACCGGCCATTCCAACTCCCTTTATTCAGATACAACTGACCAAGTTTTGCCATTTCGGATGCAGAAATGAAAATTCCCCTTCCCTTGTTACCGGCCCCTCCGTTTACAATTACTCCATCTATTATTCCAAAATCTTTCCACCCCCATTTATCATCATCCATGCCAATTGGTTCAGCAACTTTTCGTTTAAAATAATCTTCAAGTGGTTCACCTGCAACCATTGTTAGTGCTTTTGCAAATACATTCATTGCTGAATCCCAATATTTGAATGCTGAGCCCGGTGCAAACAGCGGGTCTGATGATGGGGTAAACGGTGTGCTGCTCTGACCGTGTCCTCCGGCGGTTTTATCTCCGGCCGCTTTATAACCGGAAGTGTGTGTGGCAAAATGCCTGAATGTTAATTCCGGATAATGGTCTTTCAATTCAGGAAGAAAATCACTGACTTTACTGTCAAGGGAACATTTCCCTTCTGCGATTAAAAGGCCCAGGACGATACTGGTGAACGTTTTGGTACATGACCATACATTCTGGGCGATATCAGCCTCAGGGCCTTTAAAAATCTTTTTTAATGCCGTCTTCTCCACAGTTCGCTTCAAGAAAGGAGAGTGCTTTTTCTGTTTTTCGAAGTAAAGCCTGCTCCGGTTGCTCTGTATATAGGGTTGTTGGATTGCTGCTGTATAAACTGAGCAATAAAAAAACATATCCAGGCATTTTTAGCAGTACTGTCATACAGGTAAATATTTTGCTCTAAAAGATATTGGACATACTTTATTCTACTTTTTCTTTCTGCAGTGCTGGTCCCACTATTATGTCCACTTTAGGTGAGCGGTAGATTTCCATTCCCTGCCTGGTTTTCACAACGGCCTCCAGGATATAAGTTTCAGGGGCTTCCGGTTTCCATGAAACCTGAAGCTTTTCTTTAACCAGGGCAACTATATTGTTGTTGGCATGAAGTTCAATTGTGAAGGGAACCGAATTGTCCGGATACAGGTGGGATAATTTAATGTTCACTATTTCACTTAAGTGAAAAATATCTCCGTCATTTGGGGAAATTATTGTAATGGCAGTTTGTCTCAGGGAATCAGCATCGATACGGTACCCGGGAGTAGTAACTTTCCTGAACATCCGGTACACATCCTTGTCATCATCAATTCCCGAAAAAGTGAATGGAAAGGATTGGTTTACTCCAATGTTCATATACCCCCAGCCTGAGCCGTTTAAAACTGCAAGAGCAAGTCCGGCAGCACCCTCTGTTTTTATTTTATCGTCTTCATTGCAAACAATTGGCTTGTCATACTTTTTTAGGTTGTTAATTTTTTCAGCGTAATCTTCCAGTGAGGTGTTGTTGAAATGGATAAGCAGAAAGTCAGCTGCCCTGGACAGATCGTCATGAAACAATCCGTTGCCCATTCCGCTGGTACTAACCAGCAGGCCCGGAGCCAGCTCTTTTGCCAGATTTATTAATTCAACCTGGCCGGCTTCACTTATTAACCAGTCCCCGTCGGGCCAGTTGCGGTAACCTCCATGGCGGTATTCATTAGAAATCTCCAGCAGAACATTGGTGAATTTTTTTTCAACTATCCATTTAATTACATTTTCAAGCGCTTGCTTAATGCTTTCTTTTCCGGTAAGTGCAGATTCATGTGAATGCTGTCTTTGGTAAAAAAGTGTCAATATTACGGCTGCATTGTTTGCATCACATGCCCTGATCACCTTTTCAACCCTTTGCAAATACTCCTCCCTGGTTGACCCGTCCGGGTTGTAAGCAGTATTAACAGCCCCTTCATAGCCTGGCATTCCTCCCTGAAGTGAAATTGTAAAGGCATTCACCCCGTTGGATACATATTCAGGAATTTTATCTATAAACTCCTGCATGTTTCCTTCCGGATCAAAAAGGCCAGTTTGTTTCTCCAGTTCAGGGCCCCTGTCTTCGAAAACAGCATTGACCATACGGACATTCATTAACAATCCTTCAGCTGGTGAATCAGGATTGATAATTTCATCGTTAAAATACCAGCTTTTATTTACTATGGAAACCTTTGTTTTTGACTGTTTTTCATTTGAAGTATCAGAACAGCGAATAAACAACAGCAGTACCAAGGCTGTGAAGGATATTAATGAACCCGCTTTAAAATTGAATCCGGACATTTTCTTTGCAGAATTTAATTTAGTTTTTACTTGACTTTCCCCAAAATTAAATAATTAATTTTGAATGCCCCGGATTTACTGTGATTTATGATCTAAAAGAAGCCTGAGAGAATATTTATCCGGTAAATCATTTATGGGATACCATGCTGCAAAGTGTTTTCAACCTTAACCAGTGATGCTACCACCTGGGCAACGAATTAAGGCCACCCTGGGAATCCAGAACGTTGAGTATGACACCCTGGCCAGTAACCATGTAAGACAGCAGATTGTAAGATACCCCCCTTCAGTAAGGTAGATACCATACGTGAAGGCAATTACCGGCTTGAAATCACCTACGGCCCTGATGAAGCACGTAAGATTACCCGGCTGTACAACAATAATGTGTTGGAGAAAACTAAATACTACGTTGGCGGCAATTACGAGGTGGAGGTTGATGCATCGGGCAATGAGCGCAAGCTTCATTACGTTTATGGCAGCGATGGCCTGGCAGCTATTTTTGACAAGACCAGTGCTTCCGGGAACCTGTATTACATCCACAAGGACCACATGGATCGTTTACTGTCCAAAACAACTGCTGACGGTAAAATGAACTTGTTAAAATAAGGAAGAAGTATACCAATAATGTTCACGAAAAGTGTACCACTAAAATAGACATAAATTATTCATTTTTTGCATAATCTTTTATTCTAAAACTTTCTCCGTTAATTTTGATGATATAGGCATGATGAACAATTCGGTCAATAATAGCTGAAGCCAGAACATTATCACCAAAAACATTTCCCCAGTCTTCAAAATTCCGGTTGGTTGTAATAATGATTGAACCATTTTCATAGCGTTTGCGGATGATTTCAAAAAAGTCGTCCAATCCACTTGTTGGCAGTTTTTTAAAGCCGATTTCATCGAGTACAAGTAAATTTGCTTTCAAAAACTGGCTCAGGATGTAACTGTAGGTTCCGTCAGCCCTGGATGCAGTGAGGCGTTCAATAAGCTCGTTTACATGGATAAAAACAACGCTGTAGCCTTGTTTTATGGCCTCAAGTCCGATAGCATTGGCCAGGTGAGTTTTGCCTACACCTGGCTTCCCCATTAAAACAATATTTTTATTTTGATTTAAAAAGCGGCATGAGGCAAGTTCCATAATGAGCTTTTTATCCAACTCAGGCTGGTATTTAAAATCGTACTCATCAATACTTTTATCTGGGTTGAGTCTTGATTTGCGGAAACGGTTTCGATAAGAGTTTGACAGGCGGTTGGCATATTCATCTTCCACCAGCATTTCCACAAATTCAATGTAAGAGATGTTGTGTTCGAGAGCATATTTATTCCTGATCTCAATTGATTTTACCACACCTGCCAGTTTCAATTCCCTTAATTTTGATTTTAATGCTTCCATTTTTGTTATTTTTATTAAGATAATTTATCGTAGATGCTTAAATCGTGTTCAAAACCATTTTTACCTTTTACTGAAAGGATTTCAGCAGGATTCTGATATAATCCTTTACAACAAATGTTTTTAACGCTTTGATAGCTGTAAGCACCATAAAACAAGGCTCTTTTACAGGCCATATCTACAACCGGTGCAGTATGCTGGCCTGTCAGGTTAAAGATGCCCAGGATTGATTTTTGCCAGCTAAAAGGCTTATACTGTTTTAGGGCAATAAGAAAAGCAGCCACATTAGGGCCCATTTGTTCAGCCTTTTCAGTGTAGTAGCTTTCAGGCTTTTTTTGCTTGCCCGGTGGCTTATGCACTTCAGTGGTTATATAAATACCTTTTTGGTACTTTTCAATGGGGTGCAGAGCAATTTGTTCCAGTCCGTAATATGCTCTAAGTAGGTTATCATTGCTTTTAACCATGATTTCCTGGTTAGCATGCACATGGGGCACAGAGTAATAGTTAAGTTGAAAGGAAAAATGACCATTGGGTTTTACTTTCCGTTTTTCCACCGAAAAAACTTCATAACGCTTTTGGGGCAATGGATAAAGCTCTTTTTTTTCTTTTTGAAAGAATACTTCTGCTGGTACTTTTCGGGTAGTACCGTGTATCCGTATGTTACAAACATTAGCGTTCCAATGCCTGATTTCATCAATAGCCTTGTAATAATCCCTGTGGCCAAGTCCTTTCAGGAAGTTGTTTTTTACATATTTAATGCCCGATTCAACTTTCCCTTTATCTTGTCCACGCCTTACACGGGCTGTAATGGGCGCACAGTTATAATGTGCAAGAAACTGGCTGTATTGCTGTTGGAATACCGGCTCGTAAAAATTGGCCTCCAAAACGGCTGCTTTTAAATTATCAATTTTTACTGTTTTGGGTACGCCACAAAAAAACTCAAAAGCATAGATGTGGCAACGGATAAAGGTATCAGTTTTCTGATTGGTGACAATCTCATAAAAAGCATACCGGCTAAATGAAAGTGTCATGCAAAAAACCCACAGTTTAGCAGTTTTACCTTCCTTTTTAAATTCACCGAGGTAGCCAAAATCTACCTGCCCTTCTTCTCCGGGAGGCAGTTCTACCGGAACGTATACCTCACTTTGTTTCAGCCGGTTTACATACCGCAAAACTGTAGGATATGAAACCAGCACACCTTTATCTTGTGAAAGCTTTTGGTGAATAAGTACACTGGTAAGCTGCTTTTCATGCAGTTCCAGAATGTAATCGTGATAGTCATCCAGGATACCAAACTTCTCAATTGCCTCTGGCTGAATGATACCTTTTTGAAGTTCGTCACGGATTTTAGTTACCGTAATACGGCTGATGCCCAGTTCTCGGGAAATGGCTCTGAGGCTTTTTCCTCTGGCAAGAAGTGTTTTTACTGTATACCACATACTGATTTGATACATTTAGCCTTTTGTTTATGGATATTACAAAAGGCAAGTTAATAATAAGCTTTCCCAGCGCTCTCATTTCTTCATTTCGCTACGCTCATTCATCAATGAGAGCGCTGGGAAAGTGGTACACTTTTAATGATTATTTGTGGTATACTTTTGATGAATATTAACAAAATGAACTTAAAGATTTTTATGGTATTAATTTAATCAGTTCTATAATTTCTTTATCGGTCAGGTTATCAATTTCTGATTTGTCATAAATAGTAAGTAGGTAAAGGGTATCTTCCTTAAAAAAAAATGTGTTATAACCCGCGCGCCACCTGATTTTCCTTTACCCTTGCTGGAAATGGCAAGTCGTATTTTATAGCAGTTATGGCCTATGGCAGTACCTTTATGGGGTTTTCCTTTAATTCTTTTATGAGTTTCTGAATTTCCTTTTTGAGCGATGGGAATTTTTTAATCAGGCGTTTAGCCTGGCGTTCAAAACGGTTATGGTTTTAACGTTAAAGCTCATTGAGGAAATCTTATGCATTGCGGGCTTGCATTTTACCCTGTTTAATCAGCTTCATTTCTTCAACTGCTTCAGCCAGCTCGGTCAGGAACAGCTTTTTATTTCTTAAGCGATTCAATTCACCGAGTTCTTTTTGTATCTGTTCCCAGTCCTTTATAGAAAGCTGTACAGCACTTTTGTGCCCTTTTTTGTCTGTTATGTATTGCAAATCCATAGTTTCTACGCGATTATGATTTTAAATTATTTCCATAAATCTTTTGTCTGAATTTCTTTAACAAAATTAGGATTATAAGGGCTTTCGTCAACTTTTATGTAGTCAAGTGTTTTTATGAACTCAACAAATTTTCTTCCCTTAACTGTTTTTTCGTTTACTGTAATTGTTAATGTTGCCATATTAAAAATGTTTTATACAAAAATAGCATATTTTTACTTTTTTAGGATCCGGGAAATCTGAGAAAGGAAACAGAAAACATTCAGTGGCGGAGTTTTATTACGGAAAACAGGTTATATTGCTATTACACTGGAAAATCATATTAAATATGCTGCTGGTCAGGATTTGTAATCCTGACCTTGCTAATGTTGGATTCATAAACTTTAGCAGGATTTCAAAATTCTGAAATATAAGAGAACGGATTGCAAATCCGGTCCAGAAGGTTTTATTCAAATGGATTTACTATTGTAAGGTGGTTTTCAATAATCTTTCCCGCCTGCATATCTTCAGAATACAGCTTTTTGCAATTACAGGACAAGGCAGCAACAATAATCAGCGAATCATAAAAGGAATACTGGTATTTATCGGCAATCCGGCAGGCCTGTTCTATGGTAGCGGGTTTGTTTATGTATACGTTAAAATTTAAGCTTACTTCCGAAATAACTGTTTCAACAGCCTGTCAGTCCAGTTTAAACTTTTCCCTGAGTGTATTGGAAAGTTCGGTAAGTACCTGAGTGCTGATAAATGTATGTGTATCAGTTGCAATGTCAGTAGCTTTCTGTTGTTTAACCGGTTCGTCACCGGTATAGAAGTATAAACATTTGACCTCGCTGAGGTCAAGGGCCACACGAAATTTGTATCAGTCCAAGCCGAAGGTTGCCCTTTCATAGAAGTTTTTCATTTTGCAGGGTAAACTTTAATACCATTTTTTTCAATTTCCCAGGCAAAAGGATTGGAGGAATTGAAATCTTTTTCCATTATTGGATGAGGTTCAATCCGAAGGTCAACATTTCTTCTTAATCGCATTAACAATCTTTGAATTATAAAAAAGTCAGGCATGTTTTCCACGATAACAGCAATGTCGAAATCACTTTCCTCTCTTTCTTTTCCCCTGGCATAAGAACCCAAAAGGTATGCTTTCTTAACCCCAATTTCTTTGGGTATTAGATTTATATATTGTTTTACTGTGTTTAAAATTTCCTGATCAACCATTCTCTTAGTATTTCAATTCTTTCAATCCATATGCTGGTAAATTCTCTAGTACAAAGCCGGTAGAAATCTTGTTTGATCTGGCATTTAAATTAAATGTCGAAATATCATCTAACCATTGCTCAGTTTCTTCTGTTGCGGCTAATCCTGATTTTCTTAATAGCCTCAATAAATCATGTGTGAAAAATGGATGTTTGCCCGTTGATTTTACGTAATGTGCCTTTAGTAATTTTTCCAAAACTAAATGACCTAAAAACAAAGCCCAACTATAATCCCCTGAATGCAATAGATTATGCATTGTCTTATAATTGAGGTCGGAAGATTCTTTCCAATAATGAATTATTTTATCTATATTTTCAATCCTATCTTCCATAATAACGAAGATACAAATATTTATATTCGTTTAAAATAAATAATGGACAAATAAGCTTGTATGGGTTGGAACATATTCACTATTGCTACCAGAAAACGTTCATCAGTAACCTGATAAACTATTCTATTTCTCAGTATGTGCGCAGTGAAATACCCCTCGCTCCCTCGCGATTGCATCATGAAACCAAGTTATATGATTTTTGACTGCATATCCGTTTTAATTAGCTGTTTAGTAAAATAACGTAGTTAACATACCGTGAAAGTAAAAACTTTCTATTTTTACAAACTGATAAATAAAATGAAACGAGCATTTAAAATATTTACGCCCAGGGGGATGATTAATCCCGATGGCAACCGGGACATGCGGGTTCCCTGTCTGCCGACCGGCAGGCTTACTATACCTTAGAAAACAAACAATTTTAATAGCATGAAATGAGCGTGAGCAGTTGTATACAACAACCGGAAATTATTAATCCCGATGGCTATCGGGACATGCGAATTCCATCCGCCAGCTGGCGGACCATTGAAAACTTACAATTTTAATCATATGAAATGAAACGAATACAACTTTTTTTTATACTAATCTTTTTATTTTTTATTGGTTGTAGTCCAAAAGAGTATAAACAGGCAGAGATACAAAACCCCGAATTCAAACCAAATGTTGTTTTTGCCAACTTTGAGGATTTGACTTCTCCCAAATTTACTAATCTGATTGAGAAGTATCAGCTGGACACCCTGTTTCATGGGGAGACGGATGAATTTAAACGAATCATTTTATTACGTCACTGGATTAAATCGCATATTGCAATCGATCTGGATAATCCAAATTACAGCGGGAAAGGAGCTGTTGAAGGGATTCTTGATGCAGCACTTCAGGGGGAAGGGTTTCATTGCGGTCATTTTGCAACCGTTCAACACGGCATATTAAATGCCTATGGGTACATTACCCGTTTCCTGGGGGCAGGCCCGGGTGTTCCCCGGGAGTTTGACCCGCATCACGGAACCAATGAGGTGTGGCTTAACCGGTACAACAAGTGGATGGTAATTGATGCCAAATACGAGCACCACTTCGAAAAAGATGGTGTGCCTTTATCGGCTTTGGAAATACGGGACGAATTCCTGAAGAACAAAGGTAAGGATGTAGTAATGCTGAAGGGACCGGATTTGGTTCCAACGGAGTTCGATGAAGAAATCGGTGAAAGCAAAGAGGACTTTATCCGGACATTCACCTATATTACCTGGCAGATCAACGGCAATATGTTTACAGTTTGGCCCAACCATAAGGAAACTGTGCTGTGGTACAACGACACGTATCATAAAAACAATCCCTGGATACGCAGCGGAAGGCCTCACTGGGCATACAATAATCCCGGAATTTTAACCCTTGTTGAAGATCGCGATGCCATTAACTGGACTCCCAATACCATTGAATCAAGTATAGAAATTGATAAAAATACAGCTCAAATCAGATTGCAATCTGATACTCCAAATTTTAAGGAATACCAAATTAAGGAACTCCCATCGAGGAACTGGAACAGGACATATGATGTATTTTCACTGGAATTGAAGGGCAGTAATCCTGCTTTTGCAGTTCGGTCGGTCAACCTTGCAGGAGTTCCCGGACCAGAACATAAAGTTGTTTTTGAGAAGAAATAAATTTGATAAACTATGACCAAAAATCGAAACTACAACCAGGGCTACTTATTCTTTATATCATTCACAGCCGCAATGGGCGGATTTTTGTTTGGCTATGATACTGCAGTAATTTCTGGTACCATCAGCTTTGTAAAATCAGGATTTAACCTGAGTACTGCAATGGAAGGCTGGTTCGTCAGTTCGGCATTGGTAGGCTGTATAATTGGCGTTAGTACTGCCGGGGCAATGTCTGATAAATTTGGAAGAAAGAGTTCATTGATTGTATCTGGTTTTTTGTTTTCAGTTTCAGCTATCGGATGTGCTTTCAGTGTTTCCTATACAGAATTGATTCTGTACAGATTGCTTGGAGGAATGGGAGTAGGTATTGCCTCTATGGTTTCCCCGCTTTATATCTCGGAAGTATCACCGGCAAATATCCGTGGACGAATGGTTGCTATCTATCAGTTTGCAATTACAATTGGTATTGTAAGTGCTTATTTTGCCAATGCGTTTTTTTTAAGAATTAGTGAAACGACCGGGATGGTTGAAGCGAATAGATTTTTAAACCCGATATTAATCAATGAAGCCTGGAGGGCAATGTTTGGAAGTGAAATCTTGCCGGCATTGTTATTCTTAATACTGATGTTTTTTGTTCCATCCAGCCCAAGATGGTTGGTGGCAAAAAATAAAAGCGGAAAAGCAAGAAGTGTCTTGGCAAGAATCAATCCACCTGATACTATTCAATCACAGATGGAATCAATCAGAGCAGCAATTTTGAAAGAGAAAAACAGCTCCTGGAAGTCTTTGTTTTCTAAAAGCACGAAAGTAACACTGTTTGCCGGTATTGGATTGGGAATTCTTTCACAGTTTACAGGCATAAATGCAATTATCTATTACGGACCACGTATTATGGAAGAGGCCGGATTGAAACTCAGCGACGCATTTGGTGGTCAGGTAATTATAGGTTTGGTAAATATGCTTGCTACCATTTATGCTATTATGACCATTGACAGGTACGGCAGAAAAAAACTTATGCTGGGAGGTGTCAGCGGTATGTTTGTTTCACTGGTTATTGTAGGCATACTGTTTATGGTGGGGCAAACCACCGGTTTTCTGTTGATGTTGTTTATCCTGACTTTCATTACCTCTTTTGCTATAGGTTACGGTCCTGTTATATGGGTATTGTTGTCTGAGATTTACCCAACCCGGATTCGTGGACGTGCCATGTCGGTTGCAACACTTGCTTTATGGGTTGGAACTGCAATAATCGGACAGGTTGTACCATGGATGCTGGAGAACCTTACTCCTTCAGGCACGTTTTTTATATTTGCCCTGTGTTGTATCCCCGTACCGTTTATTTTAAAGAAAATTCCTGAAACCAAAGGATTATCGCTGGAAGCTATTGAAGAAAACCTCCGGGAGAGTGAGGCTCATGTTGAATCCGTAAAACATTCCTACAGCGAATGACAGAAGGCTATAGTGTTATTTACACTGCGCTTTAACCCGGCATTGGTGAAAACCAAGTATTGAACAGCCGATTCTTCTTTCCAGGTATATCAATGACCAATGGTTTTACAAACAACCAGCTATTGGAAGTCATTCCGGTACTCAGAATATCAGGTTGTTCCCGGGATTGGTTAGTTAAACCCGGTGATTTATTCCTCCCAAATATCCACCAGCAAGCCTGATTTTATTGGGGATATTTATATTAATTGCTATTGTAATTGACCGTATTTTTCGTTTTTAGCCTGTAACTAATTTTTAGTGCTTACTGCTGTCAGGTAGGAATAGTCTGTGAGCTGTTCCGAAGAAATAACTCTGATTCATCACCGGTTTAAATTCGCATTAAATTCGGAACAAATTCGCTACAAATTCGCAAAATCACGAATTTGTAGCGAATTTATAGCGAATTTGTAGCGAATTTGTAATGGGAGAAGGATAGAGGAGCTGATTGCCGGGAAGATATAAAGAATATCTCCTGCGATGAAATTCTTAGAGCGGGTTTTTACATCGGGAGATTAATTAGTATTGTAAGAAAAATAAAATATATCTGAAGCTACCTGATGACATCTAATTATTAATTTTATCAAAAAAGTTGCTTTATTTCAAAAGCCAAACAGTTGAACTTAAAATCATCAAATCAGTAAATAAACCAACACTGCCACCGAAATTGCTGTTCCGGAAAGAAGATAATACAAGCCATTTCTGTATGCTTTTTTCATTTTCAACCAGATAAGAATTCCGGATAGTCCAAATAAAAGCATCGAAATGGCAGATAAATCGTAAAAAAAGGCCCAGATGTAATATTTAATGCTTCCCTTGTAAAACCGCATCAAATGCAACCGGCTCGAAACTCTTGCTACAGTGAGTTGTTCTGTTGTTGACACTGTAAGCTTTTCTTGTTCCTGATTCAGGACAATATGATGGCTTATTCCTGGTCGATAAACATTGTAAACCCAGCAACCGTCTTTTCTTTGAAATGGAATATCTGTCCTGCCTGTGATATCTAAATGTTTTTTTATTGCCGGAGTCAGTGATGTAAAATCGGTTGATTTGGATTCAATTTTAAAATCGACTGTTTGTCTTGTTGTTACAGGACTGGCATGGGGAAACCAATCGTGCCTGATTAAAATAAAAGCAGTAACAAAATACATCAACAGATAGGCAAAAATAACAATACTTGAAGCCAGGTGGATTTTTCTTAATATTTTCCTGAATTTTAACCGATTAGCCATATATAAAGTATGAATGTTAAAGAAATTGCAAAAGCACTGCCGGTTCCTATCCATTGCCACCTTTTGAGTTTTGATTTTTTCAACCAGAAATAGATACTAAGAAATAATGAAATGAGTCCCGTCAAAACTGCAGCGTGGGAATAGACTGACCAGATTGAAAATACTGTTGATTTTGGCAATCCGCCTGATGCAACATGCATTCCTGAAAGGGCATGGATAATTCCCATCGATCGTTCTGTAACTTTTAACTGCTTTTCATCTTCCAGAACTACTATCAGGTATTGTTTTCCCGGTCTGATTATCTGAAAATAAAAATTATTTTCCTTATCTCTCCCCTGCATCCACCAGGGGCGGTGACCAAAAAGTTTCAGACTGTCGGTAGCGTGTTGCACAATTATATCGGTACTGTCTGATTTAAAAGTAAACTGTTTATAATAGGTTTTTTCTCTGAATTTCTCTTTTTTTAACAGGTTGGGGTGGTTGTAATTAATAGAAGTTATCCCGATAATTATAAAGAATGCAGAGCTGAAGAGTCCTCCATAAATATGAAACTTATAAAGGTATTTGAACAGCTTGTTACCTGATTTTTTTTGCACTTACAAAAAACTTTTAAAACCCATCCAGTTTGCCCGATTATGGTTTTTAAATTAGTACTTGAAAGAATTGCTTATTGGTATTAATACGTACATTTTCGTGCCTCATCAGCGAATGCTTCAATGAGGTTCAGTTCGGCATCAAAGAAATGGTCGGAGGGCGACAGGATAAATCCGCCATCAGTGCCGGCTTCGTTAAAACAACGCCGTACTTCTTTCCTTACATCTGCTTCGCTGCATCCGTTAAAAAAATGGAATTGATCAAATCCGCCAATCATACATACTTTGTCCCCAATTCTTTTTTTTGCCTCGCCCAGTATAACATCAGCTCCCATATCAACGGGAGTAAAAGTTTCCATGGCATCGGGTTTCATTGCAGCAATGTCTTCCAGTATCGGCATCATCCCGCCGCATGTATGATAAACAATTCTCTGCCCTGCCTGATGAGCCGTTTCTATCAGGACAGAATCGTAAGGTGCAACAAACTCATTAAAAATATCGGGAGAGATAACTGTTGTGGAGGCATCACCACCACCGAGTTCGAGCAAATCGTATCTGGCACCTTTCATCGATTCGATGTAGAATTTTTTTCTTTCCTGAAGAATTGCAAGGAATTGGTGTACCCACGTGGGGTCTTCAAAAGTTGCCATTATCAGGTTTTCAATTCCATATAAACAAGCCGCGTCCTGCCAGCACCCCGGTTGTCCAAATCCTTCAAAAGCCATAATATGACCACGTAATAAACCCCGGGTGCCGTACTCTTCAGCTGCCTTGTTTATTTCTCCGACGTTGCATTTTGGCTTGGTCATATATTTTGCAACCACATCAATATCTGATTTCTCCTTTATCAACCGCTCTTTTATCCACGCTGAATGCTGATCGGATTGCATTACCATGGATAAGGTTTTTTTGGGGGTAATAATGTTGAACCGTTCGGTCGGATAGGAGAGCCCGTCAAGCTTTTCTATTTTAACCTGCCAGTTATCCGATACCACCCTTCGTGCTTCAAGAAATCCCATTTCAAGGTGTTCCGGATCGAAATATTCCCCATTTCCAGGAGAACAATCATAAGCCATTACCCAGTTTATGGGGTCGAGCCCAAAAGTGTTAAAAAAATCCTGATCCGATATTCCATTCATATAGTTTTTTAGAAAGGAGGGCATAACATGATGGGTAGTAACCGGTAACCTGTCGGGTTTATTTCTGTTCAGTGCTGTAATAAAACGCTCTTTTGGTGTCATTATCATTGGAATTAGATACTCATTAATTTTTTATAAAAGTAGAATGCAAAATTAAAAGAAATTATAATTCATAAGGTTTTGGCAAAAAAACAAAACTTTTTAATTTTACAAAAATTCTAATAAAAATGAAATGAAAGCTAAAAAGTTATTCTATATATTTTTTCTGTTGTTATTGATTGGGTGCGGGAAGAATGAATATACCCAAATAGCTGTTGAAAATCCTCAATATAAACCCAATACTGTTTTTAATTCCTTCGAAGATCTCACCTCTCCAAAATTCGGCAGGTTGATTGAAAAATACCAGCTGGATACTATCTTTCATGGAGAAACCGATGAATTGAAACGCATTCTCATGCTTCGGCATTGGATCAAATCGAAAGTAAAAATTGACGATCATGGCGATCCTTATCCGGGAAACAATGAAGTTGAACAGATGCTGGATTTGGCTATGGAAGGGCAGGGTTATCATTGCGGTCATTACATGCAGATTCAGAATGCCATTATGAATGCATACGGATACGTATCCCGAACGCTGGGAGCAGGTCCTGGGGTAAAGGGGGGACCCGACGGACACCACGGGATCAATGAAATCTGGCTGAACGGATACAACAAATGGTTTTTGTCGGATGCCAAATACGACCATCATTTTGAGAAAAATGGCATTCCGTTATCCTCCCTCGAGGTGCGGGAGGAATACTTAAAGAATAAGGCCGCAGATATTGTCAAAGTAAAAGGCCCCGGCCGGGTTGTTATTGACGAAGATCCGGAAACGGGAACGAAAAAGGAACGGAGCGCCCAGACATATACCTGGATTGGTTTCCATGGTAACAATGATATGTACACCGTGTGGCCGGAGCATCGTGAAATGAATATCATGTATGAAGATGAATTTTTTAGGAACAACACCTGGATTTGGGGAGGGAAACCTCATTGGACTTATGATAAGCCGGAATACCGGAAATTAATTCAGGACAGGGATGCGATTGAATGGACGCCAAATACGATTGCATCGGAGGTAAAAATTAAAGGGAATAAACTGTCGGTAGAGCTCACCTCTGACACCCCAAATCTGAAAGAATATCAGATGAAAAATAAACCCAATGGCAATTGGTCGCGGGTTGAACCGAAATTTGAGATGGAATTAAAGGAGTCGGGATATGAATTTGCATTTCGTACAGTGAATCTTGCTGAAGTGTCCGGTCCTGAACACAGAATTATTATTGGCAATAAATAAACTAAATAGCAACTAATATGAATACAGGAAATAATAGAATAATGATGAAAATTATAACGGGTATCGTTGTGATTTTTTTGGCAGGCTGCAGCGATAAAGAATATTATGTAACAGAAGTTGAGAACCCTGAATATAAACCAAATAAAGTTTTTGAAGCGTTTGATGAAATGGCCACTCCGGATACAGAACATCTGATAACCAAATTTCAGATTGATACAATATTTAAGGGGGAAACAGATGAATTCAAAAGAATCTTGCTGCTGAGGCACTGGATTAAATCTGTTATTGCTATAAAGGATTACGCAGCATTTTATCCCGGAGAAGGAAATGTTGAACGGATTCTGGATTATGCGCTTCAGGGACAAGGGTATGATTGCGGGTATTTTATGAGAGTGCAGAGTGCAATTATGGGATCCTTTGGATATGTTACACGAACTCTTGGTGCAGGCCCGGGTGTAAAGGATGTCAGGGACGGGCATCATGGTATAAATGAAATATGGTTGAACCAGTACAATAAATGGTTTCTTTCCGATGCCAAGTACGATCATCATTTTGAGAAGGACGGCATTCCGCTTTCGGCTCTCGAAGTCAGAAATGAATACCTTAAAAATGAAGGTGCTGACGTGCTTATGGTAAAAGGACCCAAACGGATTGCTATTGATTTTGATGAGGAAATGGAAAGACCAAAAACTGAATTTATCCAAACCTATACCTGGGTAACATGGGATGCCTATAACGACCGTTTTACCAGTTGGCCGAAACAAAAGACTCTTTTAATTATGTATGAGGATGATTATTATAAAAGTAATACCTGGTACAGGGGGGGTAAACCGGCATGGATATATAATGCTCCTGATTATCTGAGGCTGACAAGCGAGATGAATGAAATTTATTTTTCACCAAATACAATCCGGTCGGAGGTGCAAATTGAAAAAAACAATGCCCGGATAAAGTTAACTTCAAATACCCCCGGATTGAAAGAATATCAAATGAAAAAAAATCCGGAGGAGGAATGGGTCCGGGCAGATTCCCTGTTGGAGCTGAAATTAAAAAATCCCAATTATGATCTTTTGTTTAGGGCAGTTAATCTGGCCGGTGTTACAGGACCTGAGCACAGGGTTGTTATTGCCAGTAAATAAAGCAGATTTAAGCTGGGATTTTAATATTTGTTAAAAATTATGTCAACTTTAATTTGAAAATTAAATATGAAACAAAGATTAATTCTTGGAGTTATTGTTATTCTTTTGTTCAGTTGTGAAAAAAGTAACTATCGGTTGGTTGAGGTTGAGAATCCGGTTTACAAACCAAATAAAGCTTTTGAAGCATTTGAGGATATGACCTCACCACAAGCAGCACAATTAATTTCAAAATATCAGCTGGATACAGTTGTTACCGGAGAAACGGATGAATTCAGAAGGATTCTAAAGCTCAGGCATTGGATTAAATCGGTTATACCTATTGAGGACTATGGTGATCCTTATCCTGGTGAGGGGAATGTTGAACGCATCCTGGATTATGCAATGGAAGGTCAGGGGTATCATTGCGGTCATTATATGCGGGTACAAAATGCTGTTTTGACCTCTATGGGGCATATTACAAGGTCGTTGGGAGCAGGCCCCGGTGTCCTGGGAACCCGGTTTGAACATCACGGGGTAAATGAAATCTGGAGCAATACGTTCAATAAATGGTTCCTGGCAGATGCAAAATACGATCACCATTTTGAAAAGGATGAGGTACCGCTTTCAGCAGTGGAAATCAGAAATGAGTACCTGAAGAATAGTGCTGCCGATATACAATTGGTAAAAGGAGTTGACAGAAAGCCACTGGAATACGACGATGAGGTGGATATGTCGAAAGAGGAATTTGCCCAGACTTACACCTGGATTACCTGGGACGCTTATACCGATATGTTTACCCAATGGCCCAAACACAATGTATTGCTAATCATGTATGGAGATGATTATTTCAAAAACAATACATGGATTAGGGGGAAAAGACCGCATTGGATTTATGGGAGCCCGGAAAGTTTGCGGGTAGTTGAAGATATTGATGAGATTTATTTTACTCCCAACACCATTGCATCGCATGTTGCGATAGACGGAGGTACTGCAAAAATTAAACTGGTTTCGGATACACCTGGTTTTAAAGAATACCAGATGAGAAAAATACCGGGAGATAAATGGGAAACGGTTCGCCCCGAAATTGAAATTGACCTGGAGGATCAAAAGTACGAACTGGCATTCAGGGCAGTGAACTTTGCCGGGGTTACCGGTCCGGAGCATAAAGTTGTTTTAGCAAGGTAACATGAATTTCAGGGGTATTTTTATCAAAGTCATTACCTATACTGTTTTGCTGTCTGGTTTTCTGCCAGGGGTGAAGTCAGCTGAAAATTCCTTGTTGGAATCCAATTTTAAAAAAATTGCTCCTGACGTATATCTTTTTCAGGATATTTGTAATGTGTATGTTTTAAAATCCGGTACCACGGCCTTATTAATTGATGCGGGTTCCGGAAAGATTAAGGACTACCTGCCGGATATTGGGGTGGAAAACGTGGAATGGGTTTTTCATACCCACTATCACCGCGATCAATGTTTGGGCAGCTTTATGTTAAAACAGGCAGGAGCTAAGATTGCTATTGGGGCTTCTGAAGCCGGTTTGCTGGGTAATCCCGAAGAGAATGCTCCCTTTTCATTACCTGAAAAATTCCTGCTGAATGGAGAATTGCCTGGCTGGGGAACCCGATTGGCACCATTTAAAACCCCGGGGATTGATAAAAAACTTACACATGGAGAAGTTTTCAGATGGAAAGAATTCACTATAACAACAATTTCAACACTTGGACATACACAGGGAAGCAATTCATTTTTAGTTGAAGTAAACGGTCAGAAATTATGTTTTACCGGGGATTTAATTATGAATGGGGGCTATGTCCGGGACTTTTACAGTTTGCAGTGGGTTTATCTTCAAAATCCTGGTGTAGATACTTCCCTGGTGTCACTTAATAAGATCACAAAAACGGGTGCAGATATTTTGTTGCCTTCTCACGGAGAAATCATAGAGAGCCCGCAGGAACACATTGATTTATTAACTGCCCGCTTACTTAGGGTAAAAGATGCATTTAATTATAACAGGGCTGGCCGGTGGAACTGGAGCCAGTTAGTGCAGGTTTCTGAACATGTAATACAAGATGGTGGAAGTACCACCCAAATTGTTGTTTCAGAAAATGGAAAAGCTCTGCTCTTTGATTGCGGAAAAGAATTTTCCCTGGAAAGGCTCAAAGAAGCTAAGGCAAAATTTGGTTTCGACCGTGTTGATGTGATTATTCCCAGCCACTGGCATTACGATCATGTTGACGGTATTGAAGCAATTGCTGATGCAGAAGGTGCGGAAGTTTGGGTTTGGGAAGGTCTGGCTGAATACCTTGAACATCCGGAACGTTTCCCCACAACCTGCTGGACAGGACAAAGCATTGAAATAGACCGGGTATTAAAGGAGAATGAAACATTTGAATGGGGAGGGTATTCTTTTCAGGTGTACCATCATCCTGTTCATACCGAACAGCAGATGGGGCTATATGCAAAGGTTGATGGCCTGGACTTTTATCTGGTTGCTGATGGCACCGGATATACCAGGGACGGACGCATTCGCAGCCCCATTCATTGCTACAATGGACTGTCACTTAATTCCGGCATAATTAAAACTGCACAATCGTTTCTAAAAGCCAGTCCTTACATTTGTTTACCAGCTCATTCAAATGTTTTTGCTGTTGCTCCGGATGATAAATACGAATTTTACAACTGGTCGGTAGTAACAACCGATGCAATCCGGGCTCTTTTATCACCTCCCATCCAGGATTTGGGATTTGATCCCTACTGGGTTTCATTTTATCCTGTTCGTACGAAGATAAAATCGGGGCAGGAAGTGAAGAAAAATATTCGTCTTAAGAATTATACGAAAAACCCTGTAACGGGACATTTTAAATTAAAAAGTTATGGGGATATTGCTTTTGAAAATGAAATAATTAATTATACTCTGAATCCGGGAGAAACGAAAGATTTTCCTGTAAGGATTCGTGTCGAAAATTTTGCGGGGAAAGGAATTCATATAGTTACAGCAGATATTGAATTCAACGGCCAGGTCTTTGGAGAATACCCGCAGGCTTATATAGAACTGGATGAATAGCATAATTTCACCGGATGACCACTGGGTTATCTGGACATTTTTAATAGGTACTGCCGCCTTAAGCTTGTATCTTGAGCAAAGATTCCTGTTTGTAAAGAGAATTACAGGTGCTGCTGTTGCAATAGTTGCCGGAATGCTGGTATCAAATATTGGTCTGATGCCGGCAGCGTCACCTTCTTACGACATAGTTTGGAATTATATAGTGCCCCTGGTTATTCCACTTCTTTTAATGAAAACGGATATCCGGAAAATTTTCAAAGAAACCGGACGTTTTGCAGGTGCATTTCATTTAAGTGCGTTGGGTACTGTTATAGGAAGTATTGTTGCAGTGGCAGCATTGCATACTTTTATAAATGATCTTGAATTGATAGGCCCGGCAATGACTGCAAGTTATATCGGTGGTTCCGTGAATTTTGTATCCGTAGTTGCAATGTTTAACCCGCCGCCTGATCTTGTGAATGCAACACTTGTAGCCGATAACGGAATAATGATTCTGTACTTTCTGCTACTGATAACTTTACCCGGAATGGCAATCGTCAGACGGTATTTCCCGGTAACAGACAAATCAATTGAAATTACCGGAACAAATAATGGTAAGGTAAACAGTGATTACTGGAAACCCAAACCTATTGGACTGATTGATATTGGTAAATCCTTATCGGTAGCTTTTTTGATCTCCCTTCTTTCAGTAAAGATCAGCAGCTATTTCAATGCCGGACATATGCCTGTTATCGTTAAAATGTTATTGGGACAACAGTACCTGATACTTACAACCCTTTCTGTATTGTTTCCCATAGTTATGCCAAAGACTGCCAAAAATATTGCCGGTAATGAAGAATTGGGTACCTTTTTCATCTTTTTGTTTTTTGTGATGATTGGTCTTCCTGCAAGCATATCGCAGGTAATACTCGAAGCGCCAGTAATGATTTTGTTTTGTACCATCATTCTTTTTTTTAACTTTCTGGTTACATTTATTCTTGGGAAATGGTTCAAATATGAGCTGGAGGAGCTTGCTCTTGCTGCAATCATTACTTCCGGAGGCCCAATGAATGGCGTTGCTGTTGCAATTTCCAAAAATTGGCACAACCTGATTTTTTCATCACTAATGCTTGGTGTATGGGGGTATGTTATTGGAAATTACATAGGATATCTGATGGGAATTTTACTTCAGTCTATGTTTTAATGAAATAAATATAATACTAAAAATCAATTAAAATGAGCCGTATCAGCATAGAAAAAATTGAAGTTATAAAATTAAATATTGCATTAAAGGAGCCTGTCTTTATTTCGTTGGGTGCCATTTATAAAACAGAGAACCTGTTAATTAAAATCCACACCGATTCAGGGTTAACAGGGATTGGTGAGGCGAGTCCCTTAAGACAAATAGTAGGTGAAATACAGGCATCTGAATTTGAAATAGCCAAACATCTTGCTTCAGTTTTAATAGGCCGGAACCCACTTGCCATAGAAGACAGGCTGCATGAAATCGATCGGGAAATTGCAGGTAATTATACAATTAAAAGTGCATTCGATATGGCACTGTATGACATATTGGCCAAAAAGGCTGAAATGCCGCTGTATCAATTATTTGGCGGTGGAAATTCCCGTGAAATATATACCGATATGACTGTTTATCTCGGTACACCTGAAAAAATGGCTAAAGAAGCACTATTATACAAAGAAGAAGGATATCCAGCAATTAAAGTGAAATTAGGAACTGGCGAAAAAGAGGATATTGCCCGGATTAAAGCAATCCGTGACGCCGTAGGATATGATATCCCTATACGGATAGACGCCAACCAGGGATGGGATACCGTTACAGCCATTCGCACGCTTAATGCCCTTGAAAAGTTTGATATTGAGCATTGTGAAGAGCCAATTCCACACTGGAACAACCGTGATCTTGTAAGGGTCAGAAATAACAGTCCGATTTCAATTATGGCCGATGAATCCGTATTTGATCATAAAGATGCTTTCAGGCTTGCCAGTATGGGGGCATGTGATTACTTCAATATTAAATTGTCAAAAACAGGAGGAATTCATAATGCTTTAAAAATTATAGCTGTTGGTGAAGCAGCAGGAATTAAATCACAGGTAGGTTGCATGTCGGAAAGCCGTTATGCCTTAACAGCATTAACACACCTGGTTGCGGCCAGAAATAACATCGTCCATTTTGATATCGATTCTTCCTTTGCACATGCCGAAGATCCGGTAACCGGAGGAATACAATATAAAGGAAAAGGAAAATGGGTGCTTCCGGATACACCTGGAATAGGGGCTGACTTTGATAATGATTTTCTTGAAGGAATGGAGAAAGAGGTAGTTTGATACGACAGAGTTTTCAAGGCTTAAATAATTTTAAATCGCAGCTATGAAAAGCGTTCAATTTCAAAGTCTTTTACTTTCTGTTTTATTACTGCTTTTAACTGCCGGTCGGCTAACAGCTCAGGAAAAGTTAACCGCCGGAGAATCAATGCCTGTATATAAGGTCATTGAGGAGTTGGATGTAAAAGTAGAAATGCGTGATGGAATCAGGCTTTCAACCAATATTTATCGGCCGGATACAGCAGGTAGTTTTCCTGTGATATTAATCCGCAGCCCTTACGGTAACGGAGGGACAGGAAATAGAGACGGGCATTTTTATGCACAGCGGGGGTATGTATACATTGTTCAGGATACCCGGGGCAGGTATGAGTCAGAAGGATTATTTTATGCAATGCAGCATGAAACAGAAGATGGCTGCGATATGCAGAATTGGGTCGGTCAGCAAAACTGGTGTAATGGGAAATTAGGTACAACTGGTGGCTCCTATGTGGGATTCACACAATGGATGCCTGCTCCTTATCAACAACCTTTGCTAAAAACCATGATTCCGGCAGTTACTTTTTCAGACTTTTACAGTGCAGTATATCAAAACGGGGCCTTCCGGCTTGGATTGTTTGTGCCCTGGAGCATTGAAATGACAACACCTTTCATTATCCCGGCTGATACTGTGCAAAACAGAATGCAAAAAGTTCTCCAATCGCTTCCATTGATTGAACAGGATAAAGAAATGGGCTGGAGAATTCCTTTTTTACGTGACTGGCTTTCACATCCTGTGCGTGATAAGTTTTGGGAGGCCACACAGGTAGGAAACAACTATTTTAAAATTGATGCATCAATCTGCAATATTGGCGGATGGTTTGATATTCTTCTTGGAAATACAATTGATAATTACTTATTTATGACAGGTGATGATATTGCTCCTGAAATCCGAAAAAAACAAAAATTGCTTATTGGCCCATGGCTTCATAATTGGGGCAGGCAACAGGTTGGCGATATCGATTTTGGTGAAGATGCAGCTTTCAATAACAGAGAATTTCAACTGCGGTGGTTCGATAGTCAGTTAAAAGATATGAATAATGGGATTATGGAAGAACCACCGGTTAAAATATTTGTGATGGGAGCCAATAAATGGCGTTTTGAGAATGAATGGCCACTGGCCCGGACAGATTATCAAAAATATTACTTCCATAGCGGAGGCAATGCCAATACATTAAATGGTGATGGCAGTCTAAGTTTGGTAAAAGCAAAAAATGAACCGGCTGATAAATTTACTTACAATCCTGCCAATCCGGTAGTTTCAAAAGAGGAAATGGGGCCCTGGGACCAATCTTCTATAGAAATGCGTAAAGATGTTCTGGTTTATTCTACCCCGGCATTGAAAGAGGATTTGGAGGTTACAGGACCTGTTAAAGTTATTCTGTATGCTTCAAGCTCTGCAATAAACACTGACTTTACAGCAAAACTTGTTGATGTTTATCCCGATGGCAGGGCAATCCGGCTTTGTGAAGGGATTATAAGAGCAAGTTATCGTATTGCCGGTGAAACGCCAAATAATATCAACCCGGGCGAAGTATATGAATACGAAATTGATTTGTGGGCAACAAGCAATTTATTTAAGGCGGGGCATCAAATCAGGGTTGAAATTTCAAGCAGTTCGTTTCCCCGGTTCGACAGAAACCTGAATACAGGTACCTGTTTCGCAAACGAAACATCAATGGTTAAGGCAGAACAAGTGGTTTTTCACAATGAAAAGTATCCCTCCTGTATTGTATTGCCTGTTATTGAAAACAAACATTAAATAAGCGAATAAAAAAAGAAAAAAGACATGATGCAGAAATTTATTACAACTTTAACCGCCTTCCTTTTAGCAGTGGTTATATGGGCGCAGGTACCGCAAAATATCAAATGGCAGTCGGTTATCCGAAACAACGATAATCATTTAATCGCAAATTCAACTGTTGGTATAGAAGTCAGTATTTCCCAGGGTTCGGAAGATGGGCCGGTTGTTTTTACTGAAACCCATAAATCCACTACCGATGGCAACGGAGTTATCGGTTTTGAAATCGGTTCAGGAACCAAATCATGGTGGCGGCCAGGTTTTAAAGATATTAACTGGAGCGAAGGTCCTTATTATCTGAAAATCAGAACGGATCTCAACGGTTATGAAAACTACACCATTGAGGGAACAAGTCAGTTATTAAGTGTGCCTTATGCGCTTTATGCAAAAACGGCTGAAACTTCTTTAACCACAGTTGCTGAGCAGGACCCTGTTTTTGAAGCTTCAGCTTCCGGTGGCATTACAAATTCAGATGTATCTTTGTGGAACAACAAGCAGGATCAGCTGGTTGCCGGCAGAGGTATCAAAATAGAGGGGGGTGTAATCAATCTCGATTATGAAGGATTAATTTCTGATTTAAAAAGAGCACGGGCCGATTCGATAGCGAAAGCGTTCGGTGAGTTAACAGTCAATGTTGATTCGGAAGACCTCTATAATTTGTTCAATCAGTTTTGCCTAACTCATTACGGGGCTGAAATTGATCCGCTCGTGTATGAAACATTTGGAGACAGGCTGGAAGTAAAAGAAGGAAGCAGGTGGGATTATATTTCTGAAAGTTCAGCCTCCGTTTCATGGAAAACAAATCTTCCGGCCAAAAGCTACATTGAATATGGAACCACCACGGCTTATGGGAAAAGGACAGAAATGCCTGAGAGGTATTTTTATATTCATTTGCACTATCTGAAAGGACTGGAAAACAACACAACTTATCATTACCGGATGGTATCCTTTGATGAGCGCGGGAATGTATCAGAATCACCAGATTATACATTTACCACGAAAAGCATTTCAGGCGCAGTTTATATTCCCGGTAATTTAGGTTCTCCACCTTACTTGTTGGATCAGGAGAATGCAGTTTATATTGTAACAGAAGATATAAATGCTGATCGCACTGCATTTGAAATTCGCGCAAATAATATCACGCTCGATCTTGGAGGTCATACGATTACTCATGGCAATGAGTTGATTGAGGATCTTAACCATGCAGTACTGGAAAAGTCGGGTGTTGGAATCAGGCGTAAAGGCAGCAGAGAAAAGCAGACAGGTTTAAAAATTTATAACGGGATCCTGAAACAAGGGAGCGCTGAGAACAATACAGATTATTATGCTGCAGAAAATATGCTGAATCCGGAGAAGGAAAGGCAAGATATACTCTACAACAATATGGGAAAAGGATTTAACAACATTGAACTTGCCTGGTATGAAGATGTTGAAATTGCCGGTATAACTGTTGAATACCGTTGGCACCAGACCTGGGGGATGCGTTTTGAAAATGCTTTTGGCAAATTTAACATCCATCATAATGTGTGCCTGGATAAGGGAACCCAAATGTTCAGCAGGCATGGCGCCGGAGGGGCCCGGTCAATGGGATTTGTGGGATCTGGAACCGGTGACCTGAATCATGATAATAATGAGATTCAAATCCATCACAATCTGATAAAACGTACCCGGCAAAATGGTTTGAATATTGCACAGAATATTTATGATAATGAAGTGTATGTAGACAGCTGGGTGGTAAATTCGTTTGCTATTCAGCCACATCAGCGCGATGCACAGGTATACAATAATAACATCTTTCTGACCGGATATTATGGCTGTGGTATATTATGGGCTACTGCCAACCTCAATGCTCATCACAATTTCATTCATATGGAAAGCATCACTACAATGATTGAAAGACCGAACAAGGGCAGAAGGCTGATAGAGACCTGGGGAGAGCAGGATGTACTTGCCGGATTGCGTCTCACGAATTACAGCAGTGGAGGTCAGCAAAGGGATAATCTTACTTATTCAGATAATGTAATCCTTGGAAGGTGCAGGGGTGATGTTGAGATGAGAGGAACAGAGTTTTATTCCGATTATTCAGTTAAAAACCTTGTTTGCAAAAATTCCATCATAAAAATTATGGCCCAGGATGATAAGGTGCGTAAAGCAGCCTGTGTGGATACACAAGGTGCATACAATGACCGCTCAACACATCTTCCCCTGTTTTATAAAAACAATGATTTGATTTCCAATATCTGTAATGTACGGTTTGGAGATGATTACGGACAGGGAAGCAACCATCAGTTTATTGAATGCAGGATTATTAAGCTGGAAGACCATCCCAAATACCATACTTTTGAATTTGATGGCCACCGTTCGTTGTTCAATCATGGATTGCTCGACTGTGAATTTATTGGAGGGGCAAGATACGATGATGTATATTGGACCAATACATTATCGCAAAGCGATTATCGTGTTAAATGGACTCTGACGGTGAATACAGCTGAAGAGGCTGTTGTTACCATTTCCGACAAAGCAGGAAATGAAGTATTTTCAGGAAATTCAGGTTCTGAGGGAACCGTTTCTGTCCCTTTGGTTCAAAGCATCATAAGACCCATGGAATGGAATCCGGAAGGCAAAGAGCTCGAGGTGACAAAAAAATCACAGTATCAGGAAGAGTTTTTTACTCCCTACACCATTAAAGTAACCAAAGGAGGCACAGAGAAAACTGAAACTGTGAATCTTGACAAGAAAACTATTTTGAATGTTCAATTATAAAGGATAAATCATGGTAAATTTTAAAAGTGAAAGTGCCGGATGGAAATTGCTGTTGCTGATATTATTTTCATTGCCGGTGTTTTTCCCATCGTCCGTTAATGCCCAGACTTGTGACCTTGAATTGATAATGAGCAGAATTCAAAAGGACCAGCGTACCGGAATACGTTATGTAGGCACTATTGATGAATGGGTTTCGTCTCAAAATCCGGATGGCAGCTGGAACGATGTGACGTATGGAAAATTACCGGTATCCATTGGAACAGGTACTGTAGGCGACCATGTCGGCAGGCTTTGGCATATCTCAGCAGCCGCAACGGAACCTTCACACTCCAGGTATAACAATGAGCAGTATAAAAATGCAGTATTAAAAGGACTTGAATTCTGGTACGGTTCCAACACGGTAGACCCAAACTGGTGGTACAACCAGATTGATATCCCTCAGAAACTGGGAGAGATTCTAATCTTTATGAGGGGGTATGAAGGTTTTATTCCCCACAGTTCTTCAGAAGGGATTGATGAATTAAAAATTGTTTCCCTATTCTTTCCGCAGGAAATCAAAGACATCACACTATGGAGCACCGGGGCCAATGCAATTGATATTTCCCAGCATTACATTTACAGGGGATTAATTACAGGTGATTGTAACTTGTTGTTAATGACACGCGATAAGCTGGAGAGTATTCTTGTCGACAATATCAGAGAAGATTTAGTTTATCTTGATCATGGGCCACAGATTCAAATTTCCAGTTATGGTAAGGTTTTCTGTAATGGCCTGTTAAGAATTGCTTCGTATCTGGCAGATACACCTGCTGCCTTTGATGTGAATAGCAAGAATTTTAGTAAAGTAATTGGATTTATCAGGGAAACACAATTGTCCTCCATCAGGGGAAGTTCATGGGACTTCAGTGTTATGGGGCGTGAAATAAGTCGCAGCAATGCATTAAATGCCAATTTAGGTTACCTTAAAACGCTGATAAATTCTAAAATTGATTCGGTGAATAATTCTGTTTATCAGGATGCACTGGACAGAATGAGTGGAGTTAAACCACCGGAATATAATGTCAGGGAATTTAATAAACATTACTGGGCTTCTGATTATACGCAACATGCCCGGAGCGGGTATCTTTTTGCGGTAAGGAATGTTTCTACACGCACTGTTGAAGCGGAGTCAGGGAACGGAGAAAACCTGAAAGCGAATTATTTTTCTTACGGTGCAAATTTCATTTCCGTTGATGGGAATGAATATAAAAACATTATGCCCTATTGGGATTGGTCGATGATACCGGGAAGCACATTCCCTCACACAACGGAATTCCCTACACGCCCAAACTGGGGGGGGAATTATGGAAAAACATCGTTTGTAGGCGGTGTTTCCGATGGAATGCACGGAGCAACTGTGTTGGACCAGGATAAAGGGACCACGAAAGCTAAAAAAAGCTGGTTCTTTTTTGATGATGAAATTGTTTGCCTTGGAGCTGGAATATCCGATAATAGTGGGCTTGAGGTGCGTACCACAATTAATCAGGCTAAAATGGAAAAACCATCTTATATTCTGGAAAAGGGGAAAACGGGTGAAACCCTACAGAGCATGAGTTCACTGGAATATTCAAGTGCTGATTTAAAATACATTCGAAATGGAAAAATAGGCTATTATTTCCCAAACCAGGAAAACATTAAGTATACCATGAAGCAGCAAACCGGTAGATGGCGTGATATCAACAACAATGGCTCAACAAATATTGTAGCTGGAAATGTGTTTTCTCTCTGGGTCGACCATGGAATAAATCCTGAAGATGAAACCTACAGCTACGTGGTTGTGCCGGGCATTGATTCTCCCGAAAAAGCACAGGCCTATGATGTATCAGATATCGAAATCATTCAAAATAATTCTGAGATTCAGGCCGTATTGCATAAGTCGCTTGATATCCTGCAGGTAATTTTCCATCAGGCCGGCACGTTAATCTTTGGAAACCGGTCGGTTCAGGTTGATAAACCTTGTGCATTAATGCTAAAGAACGGTTCGGTTGTTTCCGTTTCCGATCCGTCTCAAAATAAATCCGGCATTCTGGTTACAATTGGAAGTAATGGAGAAACTTACGAAAAGAATATCTCATTGCCGGTATCGGTTGGAATGCGGGGATCCGGGGTAACTGTCGATTTTGAAATTCCGACAGGTACTTCATACATTCCCGGAAAAGCAAATTTTCAGGTATGGGTCAGGCCTAACCCTACCCATGGTATCGTTTACTTATCAACCAATTCTGAATCGTTGTTAAGCCTTGAACTTAAAAATATGAACGGACAAAAATTATTCAGGAACGATTTTGCGAAGGAAACAACCATTGATATGAGTGGGTATCCTTCAGGTACTTATTTTTTATCGGTTTTTGATCAATACAACCGGAGCAGTCAGAAGATTATTAAATTTTAAAACTGCAGAACTTATAAAAATGAATGGAAATAATTATTTTTCAGTTGGTATTTTTAAAAATAAAATTTAGAAAAAATGAAATTAATCAGCTTGCTCGTGCTTCTTTTTTTTGTGACAGGTTATCATGGAATGGCCCAGAACATAAAGAAAATTAAACCCAAAGAAATTGATGACATACTTTTTAACCCGGGTATTGGATTTACTACATTCCAGCAGTTTAACGGGGATCCTAAAAATGCAATCCATGATTGCGGGGACTTTTATGATGAGTACCCGTATGACTTGTTAACAGATGAGAATAACAGATTAAGGAATCCGAATTACCCGTTTACTACAATTGCTTATTTAAGGATATACTGGATATTTATTGAACCCGAACAGGGAAAATACCGGTGGGATATCATTGACAGGGCGCTGGAAATGGCTCATGAAAGGGGTCAGACACTGATGTTGAGTCTGATGCCATATGGGTCCAATATCAACCGGCACGATGTTCCGCCGTGGTACAGGGAAATGGTAGGTGATGAAACAAACTTTAAGCACAACAACCCGGTGAATATGTGGCTTGTTGATCCTGAAGATCCACGTTATCTGGAGCATTATGGTAAACTGATACGTACCTTCGGTGAAAGATACGATGGTCATCCTGCATTGGAAAGTGTGGACATGAGGATTGTGGGAGCCTGGGGTGAGGGAGGAGGAACCGCCCTGCTGGAGACTGAAACGTCGATGGCTTTGATGGATTTGTACCTTGAGTCATTCAAAAAAACACCTGTAAAGTTGTTGTTGACTGACAAGTTTTCCAACAGCTATTCCATTTCAAAAGCGGATGTGGGTTACCGGGCCGACTGTTTGGGAGATTTGGGATTTTGGGCTAAAGATCAGAACGGATGGACACATATGTACGACTATTATCCTCGCTCAATTGTTGAGAATGGGTTGAATGATGCATGGAAAAAAGCACCGGTATCATTTGAAATCTGCGGAACATTTCCGAGCTGGAAAAAGGCACAGGGCTATACTGCTGACGATGTGAAATATATTTTCGACCAGGCATTAAAGTGGCATGTTTCTTCTGTGAATGGTAAATCTTCTGCAGTTCCTGAAGAGTACCTGCCTCAGTTTGAAGAGTTCATGAAGAAAATGGGTTACCGGTTTGTACTTAGGATGCTCACTTTGCCGGATGTGGTGAAGCCCGGTCAAAAAGTAAATTTGAACTCCTGGTGGGAGAACAAAGGAGTGGCTCCTGTATACAAGGATTATAAACTGGCCTTTCGATTACAAAAAGATGGATATAACAGAATCTTTTTTACGGGTGCTGACGTAAAAGAATGGTTGCCGGGTGATATTATTTTCGATGAGGCTATCTTTATACCCAACGATACCCCCAATGGGGAGTATAATATTCAGATAGCTTTACTCGATGAATACACACTTGAGCCAAAGATTAATCTGGCAATTGAAGGGAAGATGCCGGATGGATGGTATCAGTTGGGCACTGTCAATGTTCGAAGATGAAATGCATTATACATGAAGGAATTAAAGGGAGGTGTATTTCAAATGTTTCGTATCCTTTTGATTTATAAATCGATATTAAATGAAATCTTGTCAAATCGTTTAATTCATATGTAATAACCTTTTGTAACGTAAATATCGAGTTTATGTTTTTCTTTCGAATGAAATTTTTTCTTAATTATTTTTTCTTTAAAATTTGTTAAAAAGAAATATTTGCTGATATTTGTAAATAGGTTGTAATATAGAGTGTGAATTTTTAAAATTAATCTTGGGATGTCAAAACATAACTGTTTTGAGTTTCAACTTAAACTATCATTTGTATGAAAAATTTCTTTCTAATTATGTTTGCACTTATCCTCTTTAGTGCGGGTAGTGCGTTTGCTCAGCAGCGTACTGTTACGGGTACTGTTACTTCTGCCACAGATGGTTTGCCCTTGCCGGGAGTAACAGTAATTGTGCAGGATGCTCCTGCTATGGGCACAGTTACCAATGCAAACGGGCAGTTTTCCCTTAATGTTCCTGCAGGCTCAGGAACACTCGTTTTCTCGTTTATTGGTATGGAAACACAGGCAGTGAACATTGGCACCTCTAATGTAGTCAATGTTACTTTGGAACCCTCAACCGAAGCATTGGATGAGGTTGTTGTTACAGCACTTGGGATCAGAAGGGACAGGAAAGCCCTGGGGTATTCTGTTCAGGAAATTCGATCGGAACAATTGACAGAAGCCAGGGAAGTTAACGTGGTAAATTCTCTGAAGGGAAAAGTTGCCGGGGTATATATTAATAATTCTTCATCGGGGGGTGCCGGTGGTTCGTCCTATATAACAATACGTGGTGCTGCCTCTTTGACAGGAGATAACAGGCCATTGTTTGTTGTAGATGGTGTGCCTATCGATAACCAAGTATTAGATCAACCAAACTCATTTGATGGGTTTGATTATGGTGACGGAGTTGGTAATATAAATCCTGACAATATTGAAAGCATGTCGGTACTGAAAGGTCCTAGTGCTGCAGCATTGTATGGGTCAAGGGGAGCCAACGGGGTAATATTAATTACCACAAAATCCGGGCAACTAAGAAGGGGAATTGGTGTTGAAGTGAATTCCAACTTCACATTTGAGAATGCCAACATAGTTCCAACCTTTCAGAATGTTTATGGAGGTGGTTATGACGATGATTATTCCAGTTTTGGTACGAGGATTGTAAATGGACAGGAAGTTTCTGTGTGGCCTACATGGTTAATTGACCATTGGGGTGGGGCTATGGATGGCCGGCCAATTCTTTATCAGAACGCAGAGGAATGGGGGGTTTTGCCTTACACCGCGCAACCTGAAGACAATATTAAAAATTTTTACGAAACGGGAACTACCCTTACCAATACGGTTGCCGTTACGGGAGGCTCTGAAAAAAATACGCTAAGGCTTGCTGTTACAGATATGCGAAATACAAGTATTGTTCCACATTCTTCTCTGGACAGGCAGTCAATTTCTCTGAGAGCGTCATCTCAGGTTTCAGCGAAATTATTTGTAGACGGGAAGATAGACTATGTCAGGCAGGAGGGTAATAACCGGCTTCAAAACGGAGTGGCTCTTATAAATATTCCGTCATCCCTGAAAATTTGGGCTCGAAGTGTTCCGCTCGAAATTGCCAAAGAACAATATCAGAGAGAGGACGGCAGGGAATTAAATTACAGAACCTTACCTCATAATCCTTATTTTCTTACTGAGAATTTTAAAAACAATGATACCAGGGACCGTATTATGGGAATGGCACTCATCAGATATGATTTCACTAACTGGCTTGGTATTCAGGCCCGGACAGGAACCGACTTTTATACCGACAGGAGATTTGCAATGATTCCTCAGGGTACCTGGGGAGCTGCTTTTGAGAGGGGACAGGTTCGTAATACTTCGTGGTTTGTGAAAGAGGAAAACAGCGATGTATTGCTGACAGCTAACGGTGACCTTTCCAGTGATTTCTTCGGTTTATTATCAATTGGAGCCAATCATTTGAGTAAGGACCAGGAAGTGGTTGAAGTTCATGGTCAAAACATGAGCGTTCCCAATGTCTATCACATTCAATATGCATCGCTGGTTACACCCAGGAATTATGTTGAGAAAAAGCAGGTTAATTCTGTTTATTTTGCAGGGCAACTGGCCTATAGGAACTATCTTTTTATGGATATTACCGGAAGAAATGACTGGTCGTCTACTCTGGGACTAACCAATCAATCATACTTCTATCCATCAGTCAGTATGGGCTTTGTATTTACTGATGCCCTGGAACTTAATTCCAGTGTACTCTCATTTGGAAAGCTGAGAGCATCTTATGCTCAGGCTGGTAATGACGCCCCTCCTTATCAAACGAAAGCTGGTTATAATTACAGCAGTATTCAATTTAACGGCCTGCGTATGGCCTCTATATCGGGTCGGATACCATTATTGGATTTGAGGAATGAGTTAACAACTTCTTATGAAATTGGAACGGATTTGAGACTGTTTAATAACAGATTGGGTATAGACTTTACTTATTACGATCAATCCACCCAAAATCAGATTTTAAACATAGATGTGTCGAGTTCAACAGGTTTTAGTAACAGGACCATTAATGCAGGAGAAGTTCAAAACAGGGGAATGGAATTATTAGTCAATGCCACTGTGGTTAGAGCGGGCGATTTTGCCTGGAATATGACTCTTAACTTGTCAAGAAACAGATCTAAGGTTATTGCTTTGGCTGAAGGCATTGAGGCTCATTCGCTTGGAAGCTTTGTAGAAGCACGGGTGGGTGAATCTTATGGAAATATTGTTGGATACAGACCACTGAAAACTTCAGATGGCCGGCTAATTCTAAGGGCAAATGGAACGATGCAAAGAGCATTACAGCCTTCAATCCTTGGAAATATTCAGCCGGATGCTTTAGGTGGTTTAACCAATTCATTTACCTATAAAGGAATTAGTCTTTCTGCATTATTAGATATAAGGCTTGGCGGTGAAGTGTATTCTAACAGCAAATACGATCAAATGGCTAAAGGTACCGGTAAATTCACTGAAAACAGGGATCCTGAGCATATGGTGCATGATGGTGTCATAGTAGATCCGGAAGGCGATATAGAAATTGACGGTGTCAGGTATCGTGAAAATGATATCTCTCTACTGGGTCAGCAGTTTTATGCAGGTTCAGGCCCCTGGGGTGGCATTGACGAACCAATGGTCATAGGTGCAGATTATCTGAATTTGAGGGAAGTTACGCTTGGGTATTCCCTTCCGAACAGAATCCTGCAAAATACGCCATTTGTAAGTGCGAAATTTTCCGTTGTAGGCAGAAATCTTTTCTACCTATACAGGGACCCGGAATTCAAGCTTATGGGAATTAGTCCGGAAACGGCGTATAACACAACAGCCTATGCTCAGGGTTATGAAACCGCGGGACTACCTACTACCAGAAGCTTCGGCTTTAACGTAAACTTATCATTCTAATCAAATTTAATATTTATAATTATGTTACTATATAATAAATTAAAAAATGTTGCCGTAGCGGTTCTGGTAATATTTCTGGCAGGGGCATGTACAGGGGACTTTGAGAGTCTGAATGACAACCCTTCTCTGGTATTGGAAACAGAGGTTCAGCCGCAGGCTATTCTTACCGGTGTATTAAAAAATTCAATTTTTGCTACATACAGCGCTGCTGGTGGACGAATTGGCGAATTCGCCGGTTATTATGCCAGTCAGTCCAGTGGAAACCTTTTTGAGACAGCAGATTACGGATCCCCTTTTAATTGGTATTCGTACGTTCTTAATACAAATGAGATTCTTCGCCTGACAGCAGATGATACCCGGATGACAAATTTGAATGCAATGGCCCGGATATGGAAAGCCTACCTTTACCATATCATGACCGATGCTTATGGTGATATTCCCTATACTGAGGCAGCCCTGGGTGTTGCTAATGCTATTAATCAACCTGAATACGATACCCAGCAGGCAATTTATACTGATTTGCTCAAAGAATTAAAAGAAGCAGCAGCACAATTGGGTTCGCAGGAAGATCAGCTGCCTATTGGTAATGCCGATATTTTATACCAGGGAAATGTTGATAATTGGAAAAGATTTGCCAATTCCTTGCGGTTGAGGCTGGCAATTCGTGTACGTTTTGCTGATGCTGCATTGGCTGCAACTCATATAAACGAAGTAATTAACGCTTCTCTTATTGTTGATAATAATCAAAATGCTTCTGTTACAACGCTGCCACCCAGCGATACCGAAGATGTATCAAACGTAAATTATATGTATAACAGGGTAAGAACTTCTACCACACCAATTTTTGTAGGATTTGCCATTGCGGATGTCATGATTCCAAATGATGACCCAAGGATGCCGGTCTATTTTATGCCTGGCAGTGGTGGCACTTACAGGGCGCGACCCATCCAACTTGCCGAAGGGCAAAAAGCACCCTGGTATGCGCAAGATACGGTCGCAAGTGTTGGGCCTGTTTTATTTGCTGAAACCTATGAAATTATTGTGTTCAATGCTGCTGAGGTGTATTTTTTAAGAGCTGAAGCTGCACTTGCCAATATTACCGGTGAAGATAAAGAAGCAATGTACCTTGAAGGTATTCAACATTCTATGGAACAGTATGGTATTGAAGAGGACGATATCACTGCGTTTTTGAACCAGGAAGGAGTGGATTTAAGCGGAACAGAAGAAGAGCAATTCGAAAAAATTATCAACCAAAAGTACATAGCTACTTTTTTCCAGGCATACGAGGCTTATGCGGAATATAGAAGAACTGGTTATCCTAAAATATGGATTGGTAATGAGACGGGCGCTACGGATCATATTCCAAGAAGGCTTACCTATCCAACAAGAGAATATCTCATAAATGAAGAGAATGTTATGGAAGCTGCTTCACGAATTGGGGGTGACAACCTGAGTACAAGGATATGGTGGGATGTACGTCCCGGATTACCATTTGAGCACCCGCGGCAGAATGTATTTCCGCCTAATTAGTAGAATAAAGCAACTCTGTTCAATAGTTAGGTTTTAGATTAAAACATGAGCTCACAGGTAGTATTCTTGTGGGCTTTTGTTTTAATTGAATGAATGGATACCAATAACTAATTACACTATATCCTTGCTGTTCCTGTTTACTGTCGGAAGTATTTTGAAACAGGGAATTGTAATTTAAAAATTCCCAAAGAAAATTTTAATTGCGTGATGCAGTAATTATTTAAGGTGGAGAAAAATAAATTACAGATTTAAAAGTTTTATATATAAATAATTAGCTGTCAATCCTAAATACATATTCCCTATGGAATAATTAAAAAAAACCAGGAATAAAATGAAACGAAGAAAGTTTTTTTATCTGACAGGTTCGGGTGCTGCCGGATTGGCACTGGGAGCCTCTTGTGAGCAAAAGGATAAAAGCAGTTCCAGTGAAACTGCAAATGAAATTATAAAAGAAATACCTGATTACAGAAATTCCATAAAAACGAATTTCACTGCTCCCGGTACAAAATCGGCCAATGATAAAGTAATCCTTGCTTTAATTGGTGCCGGTAATTATGGTACACTCATAATTTTGGAGGCCGCCAATTCCGGTGCGAACATCCAGGTTAAGTACGTTTGCGATGTTGATGATACGCGTGGTGGCCGGGCTATTTCTGAACTTGAAAAAATACAGGGGTTCCGGCCCATTGCAGTCCGGGATATGCGAAAGGTGTTTGATGACAAGGAGGTCGACGGTGTGGTGATTGCCACTCCGAGACACTGGCATGCTTTGGCAACTATTTGGGCCTGCCAGGCTGGGAAAGATGTTTATGTGGAAAAGACCATTTCGCACAACATTTTTGAAGGCCAGCAAATGATTAAAGCTGCCATGAAATATGAACGCATCGTTCAGTGTGGTACACAAAACAGAAGCGCTGATTATGCTTTAACTGCCAGAGATTACATTAAAAGCGGACAATTGGGTGATATCGTAGCAGTGCACGTGCGGGAATTGCTGAATGGACCTGCACCTTTCAGGGAAGCTGAAAATACAAATGCTCCCGATACCATCGACTGGGATTTATGGCTTGGGCCAGCACCAAAAGTTCCCTATAATGTAACCCGTAACAAATCATGGGGCTATTATTGGGATTACAGTGGGGGATACGTTACATCCGGAGGCTCTATTCATCAGGTGGATCTGGCAAGACTGGTGCTTGATAATCCGGGTTTCCCAAAGTCAGTTTGCTGCATTGGAGGAAGGTATTTTTTTGATGATAATCGTGAGATGCCGGATTATCAAATGACAACATTTGATTACGGAAATTATGTCATGACACTTGAAACCGGAGCATGTACTCCCTATATGCAGAAGAGCAGTCCCGAAGTTCGTTTTGGGGAAACGTTCCCTGAATGGATGCAAAATGCAACCCGGATTGAAATTCTGGGAACCAAACAGATGATGTATGTGGGCCGTATGGGAGGAGGATGGCAGGTATTTGACAGCGATGGACAAATAGTGGCGCAGGAGTCTGGATATTTTCCTCTGCAGGCAAATATTGTAAATTTTATTGATTGTATAAAATCAAGGAAAAAACCCAATGCTGATATTGTCGAAGGGCATAACAGTTCCGTACTAATTCATCTGGCTAATATTTCTTACCGCGTCGGAAACAAACAACTATTGTTTTCTCCTGAATATGAGACGGTGTTGAACGATGAAACAGCTGCTTCCCTTGCCAGGGGATCGTACAGGAATGGGTATGAAGTAACCGGAAATGTTTAATTAATAAGTAATTTTCGCAGCATTTTGATGTTAAAATTTTGATAGTTCTAGGGAAATTGCACGAGGATTAATTGTATAAGAAGATGAATATAGTTTCTAAAAGAAAAATAGTTACAATAAGTATATTGGTTTTAATTTCTATTGCCGTATTGGCAGTAGTTTATGCGTACGTCCGGACACTGAATAAAGCTGAGCTTGAATTTAATATTCATATTAATGAACAGTTGGTGTATCAATCAGCATACGGTGAATCACCAACTTTTGCTATCTGGCTGGAAGATCCGGCTACAGGTAAAATTCAAACAATTTATGTAACCAATCGTGCAGCAAACAACGACTGGGCAGGTAAACCCGAAGTTCCGGTTGCCTTACCGAAATGGTTTGAAATTGCAGCGGAACAACGATCGGAAAGAGAGAACCAAATGCGTGACGAAATCATTATTTCCGGAGCAACACCCAAGCCGGGGTATTTTACAACCCGGGTAAACGTTAGCCCTGGCAGTGAATGGATTTGCTGGATTGAAATGAACCTGGCTGGTGACTACAATGAAACGTATAAAGAATACGATCCGGAGGCAAGGACTCATGATGAATACGGATTGGGTCAACCTGCCTTACTGTATAGGGCAGAGATTAATGCAGATATTGGAAATACAGTAGAACCTAAAATTGTTGGAATGGTACTTATTGATTCACAAAATAATGTTGTTGTTGAAGCACCGGAAGGAATAACTACTGCAAAAGAGGTATTTGATGAAATTGCCATTCATGTTGTCAAGCCAAAACCGAAAATTATCAGATAAGGTTCTTATTTTTACTAAAAAATTAAGTATATGAAAAGATTGGTTTTTGTCATTGTATTTTTTGCAATTTTTACGGCAGGAGCATTATCGCAGCAGAAAACGAAAGCAAAAGTGGCTGTTATTCAGTCAGAAACAACTTCAATTCCGGATTTATTTGTTGATGAGTTTGATAAAAGCAAAATAGATCAGCAAATGAACCTGCACGTCGATAAGTTGCTTAAGCTTTTTGATGAAGCGGGTAAATTGGGTGCAGACATTGTTTGCGGACCGGAAGATATGCAGCATATTGGTCCCTACGGATTGCACATCAATGTAAATGATCCCCGGACAGGTAAAATATTGTTCAGTTCTCTGGCGGTACCTGTGCCGGGTAAATTAACTGATAGAATTGCTGCCATTGCCAGGAAGTACAATATGTATATTATTGCTCCTATATATGAAGAAGCGGGAGAATTGGTTTATAACACAGCCGTAATTTTCGACAGGCAGGGCAATATTATGGGCAGGCACCGCAAAACACTTTTGCCTGTAATGGAAACCTGGCTCGTATCAGCCGGAGATGAATACAAGGTATATGAAACAGATTTTGCCAACATTGCAATAGCAACCTGCTGGGAAATTTCTTATCCTGAAATTTCTTCCATTTTTGCCTTAATGGGTGCCGATATAATCTTCAATCCTACCATGGCAAAAGACAACAAACCGGGAGAAAGTCTGGATACTGCTCCAATGTTTATTACCCGTGCCCGAGATAATTCTGTTTACATTGCCCCGGTAGTTCTGGGGAAGGACGGTAACGGGATAATTGATTTTAACGGGAATGTTGTAGCCGAAGCTGTCGGTAAGGAGAATGTGGTTATTATGGCAGAAATAGACTTTTCTGAAGAAAGAATTACCAAAAGCAAATGGTGGGAAACAATAGATGGCACAAACAATTTAAGGGCATTGCATTTAAAATCCAGAAAACCTGAATTGTATAAAATGTTGAGTGATCCCAATCCGCCATTAATGGAAAGATATGAAAATGTTCAATTAACAACTGGTGACAGGCAAAAACAACTTGAATCTGTCAGAAAAGTTGACTACGGTAAAAAACAATAGCCAATGTAATTCAGTCTGTTTAGGTTGAAAGATATAAAAAAAGGAATTTGAAATTCATTGAATTTATTAATAGATGGAAAGTCCCTGTCCGAATAAGCAAGCCATGCAGGCACTGCTAATTTTTTATGATTTGATAACTACGAGATGAAAACACTTTTATTATTGTTCCTGTTGCTCTTTTCATTAAGAGGCATAAATCAGACACTCGGATCGATAACCTCTGTAATTGATGATTTTGAGAGTAAAACTTCAGTTAATAAATGGAAGGGAACTTTTGAAATTTCTGACAAATTTCCTTCACATGGTCAGTTTGGAGTCATGCTGAATGCTCCTTCAGGCAGTATTTGGCTGGAAAGTGAAAGTCTTCCGGCAGACTGGAGTGGATTTGAAATTCTAAAGTTTGATATTTATAATCCTTCGGAAAATCTGTACTATGGCAACCTGCAGATTTTTGATGATTTGGCAACGGATGGGGAGGCCGAAATGCAAGGTCAGAGTTACAGAGGAAGGAAGCTGTTTTTAAATTCAGGATGGAATCATTTTGAATTTCTGATTCAGAATGCAAAAGTTGAGGAAGGAGACCGTTTTTTGGCTACAGATAAAATCAGGAAAATACGTTTTTCATTTGGAGGGATGCGCCATCCATTGTATTTCGATAACATCCGGTTGGTATCAGGAAAGGAATCAATAAATACTTTATCTAATATACAGCCTACGCATTGCTTAACTACCATCGACGACAGGTATGTTTACCCGCGACTTGCAGGGCCTGTTGATGAAATCGAGCCAGGGACTGAGCTCATGGAATTAAGGAAGCAGGCAGCAGAAGCAGTCCGGGCTCTTGAAAAGGATGTTGAAATAGCAAAAATGCAAGGTTACCAGGCACTTTATGAACAAATCCCGTTAATTGCCGCCAACATAGGGCTGGGCATTCGAAGCAGACTGATCTGGTTCCAGAATGAAAAGGAAGAAACCGGAATGTTAAAGCACATCATTGAATCGTGCAAAAATGCCTCAAAGGAATTGCATGTCTTACTTTCTGCTCAAAAAAGTAACATGCCGGTTTTTGAACCGGAGAACGATGCCAGTCCTTATCCTTTTTATGTACCGCCCTTTCCTCCGTTAAAGGAACTTACAATAAAGGATGGTTTTTATCGTGATAAAAACGGAAAACCTTTCATGATTTTTTCTATGCTACAGGTAAATGAAGGTCCTTTAATGGATTATTTTGCACCCTTTAATCACAGGATTGAAAGTTATACCGTTGGTGGCGGTTCAAGGTACGATATTGAAGAATCCCCTGTATACAAAGCTTTTCATCAGCACGATGATGCAAAGCGGGTTGGCTGGGACGGATGGTGCGGTCACCTGATAAAAGACCGGTGGGCGATGGGGGGCAAAAAAGAAAATGTAGTGATTTGTCTTGAAAGTGACAATATCCGGGAAGCAATCCTTGAGTTTATGCAATTGCATTACCGTGAATGGATTAACAACCCCAATTTGTTGTACAACATAATGGCTTACGAACTGCAGTACATTTGTTATTGCGATAAAAGCCAGCAGATGTTCAGAGATTGGCTGAAGGGAAAATACAGAAACCCAGGTGAGTTAAACAAAACCTGGGAAACAAACTACAAATCGTTTAAAGAAATAACAGCCCCTCCAACGCAGAATGCACGTCCGCTGGATGATGTAAACCGGGCAGCCTGGTATGACTGGACCAATTTCAATACACGCCGGTTTACTGATTATTTAAAATGGGTAAAACAGGAAATGCATAAATTTGATCCACTTACTCCTATTTGTGCAGGAGGTACCCATTCAATGCTAAGCTCTTCGAATGGTGTAACCGGTATTGATGAAGAAATGATCATCAATGAAGTGAATGATGTAATCCTGAATGAATCAGGCGACTCGCCTATTTTCTCCGATCTCCTGTCAAGCCTGACAGAAGAACCAAAAGTAATGGTTGATCCTGAAATGGGTGGCAGCACCAAAGGTTTACTACTGCAATTTCTTCACGGAAAATCCGACATTTCCAAATGGTGGTGGGCCAGTTCCCCCAGCAAAGAGTATCTGCATATGAATGAGTCATCCATTCCTCATGGAAAAAACATTTCTCTGGCTGATGTTGAAGAAGTTTTAAAAATCGGTTTGGATGTGAGAAGACTGGGTGAAGAAATTGCTGCATTTACTCAGGTAGACCCTGAAGTTGCCCTGCTCTATTCCAAAACAAGCATATTACAGGTACCTCCAACCCAGGTACAGGCTGGAACTACTCCCTATATCGAAGCATTAAAGACGGCCTGGGAGGGAAGTCGTTACCTGGGCTGCCGGGTAGGATTTGTCAGCGAAAAGCAGGTGCTGGAAGGAAAACTGAATCGGTTCAAATTGTTGATTGTCCCCGCTGTTAAATATTCACAGCCGGAGGTTATATCTAAAATACACGAATATGTAAATAGCGGTGGGACCGTTGTGATTGTTCCCGAATCATTCATCTTTGACCAGTATGCACGTGATAACAACAGGATGGTAGATTTTGGGGTGAAAATACTTGATGTAACGGTTCCGTCTGTTGCTGGTCTTGGGGAAAGGGAACAGAATTACGATCAAAGCTTTTCCCAGAAGGTGAAATATGAAAACATTCAGAAAGAAATTACAGTACTGGATAATGATGTCTTTGAAAACATCAGGAAGCCTTTAAGGTTCAATTCTCAGGGAATAATTCAAACACTCGATGAAAACGGGTCACAGGTGCTTGCCCGTTTTGAAGACGGAAATCCTGCTCTTATAAAAAATGAAATTGGGATTGGAAATTTGTATTACCTGGCATCTCCTTTAAAGGCTCAGGACTTACATCAGATATTTTACTCCATTGCAGAAAAAGTCAATCTTAACCGGCCTGTCATTGCTGTTGATGAAAGGGGTGAATTGATTACTAAAGCAGAAGTACGGGCAGTTGAGAGGGACATGGATTACCTGGTATATGCAAGCAATTTGTCAGATGATGATGTTGAATTTGAATTAAAAAGCAATTATGATATGAAAACCATTACCGATTTGCGTAAGATGGTTGAAGTTTCGGCAAAGTATATCAAGCTAGGTCCCTATCAGGAAACCATCTTCAGGATACCAAAGACAATCGGCGAAATGAATTAAAAAATTGTAACACGTATAATTAGATGATATGTAATTTTTTTAATTTACGATTTGAAGTAACAGGAAGTTATTTATTCATTTAAATTTTGATAAATGAAGCCAAAAAATATTTACCGGATTAAAAATCTATTTACGATTGTTCTCATTAATCTTGCAGTGTTTTTAAGTAGCTGCAGAATGGGTGCAGACAACGATAAATTAATCGTTGGTAAGAATGGGAATCTTGTTCAAATCAAATTGGAGGCGAATTCAACCCCGGAAGTTAAATTTGCCGCAACAGAACTACAGGAATACCTTGAATTGATAACAGGAGACCGTCTTCCGATCGTGGAAGGGGAGAAAGTTAATGGGAAAATAAAGGGTATTTATCTGACATCCGGTCAGGATGAAAGGCTCACTCTCGATGGTTTTAAGATAACTGCTGATAATAATGGTGTTGTTGTTGAGGCCAGGGAACCCAGAGGTGTCTTATATGGAGTATACCAATTGCTTGAAGAGGCGGGATGTTCGTTTGTTTACCCCGGTAAACAGGAAGAGGTGGTACCCCGGCTTAATACAGTTGAATTTATTTCGGGAGAGCGGGTTTTTAATCCGGTGCTTGAACACCGTGGCCTTACCCCATACAGTCTTCAGGCAAGTACAGTGGAACTTGGACGGGACTTTATTGACTGGATGGCGAAAAACAAGATGAATTACATTCTCATTTCCGAAGACCGGAAAACAGATTGCCCCGGTTCAGCCCACAGCTCAATCTGGAAAGAAGTCGACATTGAACTTCTTCCGGAATTGCAGAAACGTGGTTTTATAATCGAGATGGCTGAACATACCATTGATATATTTTTCCCGCGAACATTGTTTGAAGAACATCCTGAATGGTTTGCATTGATTAAAGGAGAAAGAAGAATCGGTGATGAAAACGATCCTTATACGGGTCAGATGTGTTACTCCAATAAGGATGCTGTTGAATATTATGCAAAAGAAGTTGCTGATTATGCTGCAAAGCGCCATGAATTTCATATTATAGGAACCTGGCCCCGTGATGGTGGACAGTGGTGTGAGTGTTCTCATTGCCAGAACAATCCCAATGTCCTTTTTGATGCCATAGAAATTGTGGCAGAAAAAGTGAAGGAGGTGAGGCCTGATATAGCGGTGGAATATATGATTTATTCTAAACCGAAAGGTTTTCAGCCCCCGCCTGATAAGCTGCCGGAAAATATGTCGTTTCTTTGGATTCCCGATAATGGAGACCTGGATAGTCTGGGCAGACAATGGTCCCGGCAGTCGAATCTCCAGGCACAAGGTACCTATCAGTTTGAGTACCTGATGGGTGACAACTACCGCTCACGTACAAACGTTTGGCTGGATCCTTCTCTTGCGGTAAACAATGCCAGACATGCTCAATATATGGAATTCAGAGGTGTTACTTCATTGTTCCTGCCGCTGGAGAATTGGTGGCGTGCGGCTTTTAATAACTGGTTTTTTGCCAAAGCATGCTGGGATACAGAACTCAACATTGACAGTTGCCTGCATATATACTGCACTCACTACTATGGAAAATCAGCAGCTGATACAGAAGAAGTCTTCCAAAGTATTCTGTATGAATTACAGGCCGACCAATCATTAATGATCTATAACAGCAGGGTAGACAATACTGAAAAATATAAGTCCCTGGTTCCTATAGCTGCCGGGATTGCCGAACGAATCGGTGAGATAATGAACAGTTCAAGAGAACCAATTGTTGTTGAAAGACTTTCACGGCTTAAAGCTTATGTGGAATATTTCAGGCTCTATTATCAGGGATTATCATCGGGGGAGGAGGGTAGTCTTGCCCGTTTGTCAGAGTACAGCCATAACCACCCGGAATACAGAATGGTGCTTATGTCACCTGAATATATTGAATGGAGAAATAGTGGACTTTTAAAATAAATTCAACGTGAGGATTATGAGAAAAAATGGAATAATTTTCCTGGCAGCATGTATGGCAATGCTGACAGGTTGCACCGAAAAAAAACAACTTCAATACGAAGATTTGCCAAAAATCGATGCACATGTGCACATAGGGACTGAAAGCCCTGATTTTTTTAGAACGGCTGCTGACGAAAACTTTAGATTTTTATCCATATGTGTAGGCTCGTCCAGCCAGGAACGTATCGACCGTCAGCGTGTACATGCAAAAAAATTGCACGACCAATACCCTGAAGCACTTGCTTATATTACTACCTTTTCAATTGAAGGTTTTGAACAACCGGGATGGCAGGAAAAGGTTATTGCGCAGTTAAAAGAAGATTTCGAAAACGGCGCTGTGGGCGTAAAAGTCTGGAAAGACATAGGAATGACATTCCGTGATAGCCAGGGCAATTTTATTATGATTGACGATGAACGTTTCGATCCGGTGTTCAACTATATTGCAGAACAGAATAAAACTTTGCTGGCACATATAGGAGAACCCCGCAATTGCTGGCTGCCGTTGGATTCAATGACCGTCAACAACGACCGTAATTATTTTGCAGAGAACCCTCATTACCACATGTACCTGCATCCGGAAGACCCTTCTTACGAAACGCTCATAAATGCCAGAGACAATATGCTTTCCAAACATCCTGAATTACGCGTTGTTGGGGCGCATCTTGCAAGCCTGGAATGGAGTGTCGATGAACTGGCTCAGCGTTTGGACGCATTTCCCAATCTTGCTGTAGATGTGTCGGCTCGTATATGTCATTTCCAGGTTCAGGATCACCGGAAAGTAAGGGATTTTATCAATAAATACCAGGACAGGCTGTTGTATGCTACTGATATTGGAATCTCAAATCAGAGCAATTATGAAGAAACAAAACAACGGTTCCTGGATGAATGGAAATCCGATTGGGCCTATTTCTCAACCGGTGAGGAAATGACCTCCCCTCACGTTAACGGAGCTTTTAATGGCCTGGAACTGGAAGATAAAGTGCTTAGAAAACTATATGCTGAGAATTTGCTGAAGTGGTATCCCGGAAGTTTCTGATAACCGGTTTACCATTTTGGTTCAGTTTGTACCAATTAGTATTTACTTCAGTTTCTAAGGATAAGGATTGAAGGGGAAGCTGCAGATCAGGCTAAATCATTTGTTTTAACTATGGTGACATTAGAGGGAGGTGTAGGGAATTATATAAAACTTAAGAATAAAGACTATTCTTATTTTGCCGGGAACGATTATCTGGGGCTGGCAAATCATCCGGATATCATCGAGAGTGCTGCTCTGGCTTTAAAAAAATACGGAGTCAATTTTTCTGCCTCAAGGCAAACTACCGGTACTTCTCAACTGCACCTGGAACTGGAAAATCAATTGTCGGTATTTAAGAACACAGAATCTGCTGTTGTTTTTGCATCGGGATATGTGGGGAATATGTTGTTGCTTCATGCCCTCAGCGACCAGTACACAGCAATTGTTGCAGATTCATTGGCCCATCCAAGTATTCTGGATGGAATTCCCAGAAATATATCCTCCATTGATTTTTACGAACACCTTAACCTGAAGCATTTGGAGAAGTTGCTTGAAAAATCAAAGACACAACGTTCACTCATTATTACCGATGGGATTTTTGCGCTGACCGGAGAAATTGCGCCGCTCGATAAAATATACCTTCTGGCTCGTAAATACAATGCCATCGTGATAGTCGATGATGCTCATGCAACGGGTGTCATTGGTAAAAACGGAAAAGGAACTCCTGAGCATTTTAACCTCGATAAAGAAGATAACCTGTTTCAGTCGGAAACTATGAGTAAAGCCCTGGGTGTTTATGGGGGCTTTATTACAGCAGGAAATTGGATTGTGAAGAAGATACGTGAAAAATCAACTTTTTATGGTGCCTCAACTGCCTTGCCTCCTCCAATAGTAGCGGCTGGCATTGCAGCAGTCAGAATCGCAGGCCGGCAACCCGGGCTTCGGGATAAAATGCAACAGAATGCCCGATTCATTCGGAATAGGGTAATGGAATTGGGTTTTATGACTACCGATTCACCAACACCCATTATTCCTGTTATGTTCGATAATGCTCAAAGCGCAAAAAGCTTGTCGGCATTCCTGGAAGAAAATTTAATAATTGCTCCTTCAATTGATTACCCGGTTAAAACCGGTAATTTTATAGTTCGGGTTACAGTGTCGGCAAATCATTCCCGGGACCAGATTGAAAACCTGTTGCTGAAGCTTGAAAAGTGGAAAGCCAGGTTCCAAAGCAGGAGAAGCGTCATTTAATCTCTGTTTTTTATGAATCCTGAGAATAAAATTTTTATACATACAGATGAATTTATTTAGTTATATCCAGAAGAAACTATAAAAACAAATAACTATGAAATGTATCAGAAAGTTAACAATCGTTTTGTTGGTGGCATTACTGACAAATCTTGTATCAGGGCAGGCAATTTACGATGAAAGCCAGGTGCCGGATTACACTCTTCCTGAATTATTAATATCTGAAAAAGGTAAAAAAATTACCGATTCGAAAAGCTGGATGAAAATCCGCCGTCCTGAAATCGTATCTCTTTTCGAAGATAATATGTACGGTAAAATTCCTGGAAAACTGAAACTATCCTCATGGAAAGTACTTGAAGAAACAAACAATGCCCTTGGTGGGAAAGCCATCCGGAAACAAATCCTGTTATCGTTCAGAAAAAACAACAGGGAGCTGGATGTAAACCTGCTGATTTATCTGCCGCGGAATGTAGATAAAGCCCCTTTGTTTGTGGGCTATAATTTCTACGGCAATCATACCATTCATGACGATCCTGCAATTATGGTTCCAGTTTCATGGTCACGGAACAATGAAGCCTATGGTGTCAGAGATAACAAACCAACAGAGAATTCGCGTGGAAAATTGGCCAGCCGCTGGGCAGTTGATAAAATTATTGATGCCGGATACGGATTAGCTACCATGTATTGCGGCGATGTAGATCCCGATAAACAAACCCGGGTAGGCATTGATTTCTCTGATGGAGTCCATCCTTTACTCTATAAAAAAGGGCAAACAGAACCGGCACCCGATGAATGGGGAACGATTGCCGCCTGGGCATGGGGATTAAGCCGTGCGTTGGATTATTTTGAGAAAGATGCCCGGATTGATCATGAAAAGGTTATTGTGATGGGGCATTCCCGTCTGGGAAAAACTTCATTGTGGGCTGGTGCACTCGACCAGCGGTTTGCTGTTGTTATTTCCAATAACTCCGGCTGCGGAGGAGCTGCTTTAACCCGCCGCAAATTTGGTGAAACGCTTATTGTAATGAATAACGCATTCGGGCACTGGCTGTGCGACAATAACCTTAAATACGACGGGAAAGAAGATGAACTGCCTGTCGATCAGCATATGTTAATTGCTTTAATGGCCCCACGCCCGGTGTACATTGCCAGTGCAGAAGAGGATACATGGGCAGACCCCAAAGGAGAATATCTCTCGGGTTACCATGCCTCACCGGTCTATAGGCTTTTTAATAAACCAGCTCTTAAATCGGAAGAAATGCCCGGTATCAATCAGCCGGTTATGACCACCATTGGCTACCACATTCGGTCAGGCGGACACAGCGTTACCGGTTACGACTGGGAGCAGTATATCCGGTTCGCAAACATGCACCTGTTTTAATATATTATTCATTGAATCCTATGAAGTTAAATAGTATCATTCTGCCTTTTGTTGGTTTGTTGATGTCCATTACCGGCTGCAATCAAAATCAGTCCAACTTTCATTCTGCTGTTGTTTCGAGCATGGAAAAAGTTTCCTTTGAACTGGATAAACCAGTTGTTTCTTCCGATGCTGCAAAAATAAATGCTGCAGGAGGAGAATACGAGTCGTTCCAAATTTTAATATCGGGATTAGATGAGGGATTGCAGGAAGTTAGTTGGAAAATCACCGATTTAAAGGGCAGGAAAGGAAAAATCACTGCTGAAAATATTGAAATAAATCCCGTTGGTTATGTTGAAACCACTGAAAAGATGGATAACTATCCCGGTGAACTGGGGTGGTGGCCCGACCCGTTGTTGCGTATCAACAGCCTTGATGTTGCCGTTGGAGAACGTCAGCCACTCTGGGTGACGGTATTTGTTCCCCGGGGTACTCCTGCAGGAGTGTACCGCGGAAGAATTGAATTAACATCAGCAAATGCCGGAAAGACTAAAGTACCGGTCGAGTTGCAAGTGTGGGGATTTGATATTCCTCAAAAGCCAAATATCAAAACCCTTACCTGGGTGAGCTCATTAAAGATAAACGGAGACAACTCCCGCGAAGCACGCAAGGCGTATTACGAAATGTTGTTAAAACACAGGTTGGGCCCGGGAGGGCAGATTGAACGGGATGAAGACATGCTTGGCTTCTGTATGGAACGTGGAATGAATGCATTTATTCTTGATAATATTCCAAACCTGAAGCGGGTCAATCAGGATTCCTATTCCGATGAATACAAGGAAAAACTTCGCAAGCGGCTGGAAGATTATGCCGAACGCTTCGGTCCGCGTGGCTGGCTCGATGGAATGGCTTATGTGTACAATTACGATGAGGTGGGCAAGAATCACTGGCACCTGGCAAAAGAAATGTATTCATTCGTGAAGGAGGTAAACAGCGATTTTAAAGTAATTCAATGCCTGAACATTCCGGCAGGCGTGGAAGCACTTGCCGGTTACGCTGATACCTGGGATGTATATGTGGCACAATATGAAAAATCTGGTGTTGTAAAACGTGTTGCGGAAGGCGATGAAGCGTGGCTGGCTGTATGTTGCTATCCGGTCGACCGTCCTAATTTCTTCCTGGAATACCCGGCAATAGATGGCCGGCTCCTTGGCTGGATATGCCACCATACCGGGGTCACCGGGTTCGAATACTGGAGCCCAAACAGCTGGAAAGGAAACGAATCTTCCCCCGGGCTGCGCGGTGGCTGGAAAGCAAATACTTTTCTTAAATACAACGGCGATGGTTATCTTACCTATCCTGGTAAGGACGGTTCACTCCCGCTGTCATCCATACGGCTGGCAAATCTGAGGGATGGATTTGAAGATTATGAATACCTGCATCTGTTGAAGCAATTGGGCGGGGATATGGAAATAACAAGCCAGGTTGTAGCCGGTCCTCAGAAATTCACTTCTGACCCGGATCTGCTATACAGTGTAAGGGAAGAAATTGCAATGCGAATTGAAAAGCTTATTGAAGAAAAGAAGTAATCGTTTGAGGCAATATTTTTGACGGTATCGAAAAGTAGAGTAGAAGCGGTAAGTTTCATATTACCTATCTGCCGGCTGCAGTCAGATAACCGTTACGGCTAATTGCACTTTGCATGGTTTTCTGCAATCTCCTGTTTCAATACGTGTGGTCCGGATGAGAAGCAGCCAACAGATTATTTCGGGAAACAATATGAATGATATCTTAAAATCCCGTAATCAGCCTGCTTCGTTTCTTTAGATCATCCAGATCGCTTAATTCTTCAAATGCCTTCTCAGCCATGCTAAGAATCATACGTACATGTTTTTTCAAGACATCTTTTTGTTGTTGGTTTTTAGTAAACTTATCAATTACAATAAAAGCTTCCATCAATCTGACGGCAACCGAGGGAATGGAATGTCCAAATTGTCTGATCTGATTAAAGGCAGCGTCAAATACTCCTTCATAAGTGAATGGTTTAACAATAACTCTCAGGGTTCCCTCAGTGTCGTACCTGTATTTTGACGGAAACTTTACCCCCGACAGATAACACATGGTTGAAGTGAGGTTATCTATACAGGCAATAGCGGTATAGGGGTCATTTACTCCCGGAGAAAGCGCTCTGCAGGCTATTTCAACCATTTGGTGTATTGAATGTTCGGTGTCTTGTTGAGGGGTCCGTGCTTTCCCGGTGAGAAAATAGGATTGGCATCTTTTCAGCTCATCCTCTTCCATCTTTTCATCTGAATAGATTGTCCCCAATTCCATTCCTTCCACGAGAAAATCTCCCGGACGATTGTACAGCTCAATCAATGCTTTATTTTTAACAGCAAAATTTAAAAATGATTCTCCGTCGAGGTATTGAAGATACCCGCTCTTTGCAACCAAAACAGTATTCCGGTAATTCCGCATCGATTTCAACAACTCTTCATCTTCCTTCTCCAATTCTGCAATTCCTTGTCCCAGTTCTTCGGGAAATAAATTCCTTACGTTTCCTGAAAGCGATTCAGAAATATTTGAAATTATATTATCTGCCTGAATGCTCACTGCAATATGATGAATAAAGACAATCAGCAGGATAATGTTACCAATGGATGCAATCAGGGCGAACAATACGGAAAACACAGGTATAAATACAAACTGATCATTTCCTTTAATTGAGTTAAGTACAATAAGGCAATATAAAAATGTTGAAATGTAGGCTCCCAGCACCACCTGGTTTATTCGATCGTACATGAAATTTTGTAAAAGTCTGGGACCAAACTGTGATGATGCCAGGCTTAAAACAACCAATGTAATTGAAAAAACTGTACCGGCAACCCCAATCATGGCCCCTGAGATGATGGAAAGAACCCTTCGCGCAGAATCAGGGCTTCCGGTTAAAAGATAATGACCAATTCCTCCCGGCTGAAATTCGGCAATGCTGTCGATATAAATCAACCCAAAAGCAAGACACAACGAGGTAAAGATTATTACTACCGGTATAAACCAGAAGGTGGCTGTAAGCTCACTCCACGAGAACAATAGCTTTTTCATATTTAAGTTTATTATATTCTGATACAATATTATTTATATAGACAATTTCTTATGGCAAAGGTTGCAGGTCAAAAAATCGAAAATTTTGAGAAACCTGCAGCTTTGATTAAATGAACAAATCTCAGAAACATAAAAAAACCGGAAAGGTCATTTCCGTAACTTTGTTTTTGAAAGGATCGTAAAATTCACTGAAAAAAATCAGAATGATTGTTAAATCCCATAGCGAGGTAGATCAGGTTTTTCTGAAGCGTTTAACTGCAACAGTGGAAGCCAATCTGGATAATGAACAGTTCGGGGTTAAAGAACTCGCTGCCAAAATGGGATTGAGCCGTTCGCAGATTCACCGCAGGTTAAAACCAATTTGTAATAAGTCGGTTAGTCAGTTTATAAGGGAATTACGACTGGAAAAAGGTAGGGAACTGATGGCTGATGAAAACCTGACCATTTCCGAAATTTCATATAAAGTTGGATTTGGAAGTCCTTCCTATTTTGTAAAAAGTTTCCACGATTATTTTGGCTATCCTCCTGGAGCATTTGCAAAGAGAGGAAAATCTGAAATTGAATTTGTTGATTCCTCTTTTTCTGGCCGAAATCCAACAAGTAAACAAAGCAGACACAAATCAAAGTTTTTAATCGCGGCCTTAAGCTTATTTGTTATGTTAGTTGTTTCATTTCTCCTGGTTAAACCATTTTTAATCAAAAAACGAATTGTAGAAAAATCAATTGTGGTATTGCCATTTATAGATGACAGCCCGGAGGCCGGTTACAGTTATATAGTAGATGGTTTAATGGAAGAAATACTGAATAAACTCAGTGTTATTAGTGATTTGATGGTGGTTTCAAGGACTACATCTGAGCATTTTCGTAATTCAAAAAAAAGTTTGAAAGAAATTGGAAAAGAACTGCGTACCGATTTTGTTTTGGAAGGCAGCGCTCAAACCATCAATAATATAATTAGAATCCGATTGCAACTTATTGAAACAAAGACAGACAGGCATCTTTGGTCGAAACCTTATGAACGGGAAGTTACTATAGAAAATATTTTAGCGGTACAAAGTGAGTTAGCCATATTAATTGCAGAAGAAATTGATGCGTTTATAACCCGGGACGAAAAAAGGCAGATCAATGAAAAATCCACGAACAATCTCACCGCATACAATTTATATCTTAGGGGGCTGGATTATATAAGATTGTACGAACTGCGACCCCTCAAACAATCAAGGCAGGAATTACTTAATGCGAGAACACTATTTGAAAAAGCAATTCAACTTGATTCAACATTTTCTGATGCCTATGTTCAAATGGCCGATATTTACCTCAATAAGATATGGTATTGGGGAAATGTATATTTGCTGGAACAATATCTTGACTCAGGGCTTATTATGGTGAATAAGGCGTTGCAATATGATAAAAAAAACTGGAGGGCTCGGGCATTTGAAGGACAATATTACCTTCAAAAAGGAATGCCCGAAAAAGCCCGGAAACTTTTTGAAAAATTACCTGTTTATGATGCGAATCTGAGCGAATATTATGAGACGACATTTAAATTTTTTCTTGGAACAGAAGATTTTTATAACGCTCTAAATAGTTTTATAGACTATGAAAAAATAGTTTTGGATGAAATGTCAATTCCTCCGAATTTATATATGCAATTTGGGTGGATTTTAACCTATATGGGTTACCCGGATGTTGCAAAAGAATATGCTCAAAAATCACTTTATCTTTATAATGATTCTATATCTTATTACAGTAATATGGGTCTAATAGAAACCATGTCAGGAAACTTTAAAACTGCAATGAAATATTGTCATCGAATTTATGAGAAAGACTCAATAAATATAAATAATCTATATTTTTCTATGATTAATTCCGTGTGGCTCAACGATTATCCGAATGCCTATAAATACATGATTAAATATGGCAAGAAATATATTAATAGCCAAAGTGCCACGATTTTGGGATTTATTTATTTTAAAAATGGCAAGGTAAAAGAAGCTAATGAACATTATAATAAGGCTGTAAAAATAATTCAGGATGAAATAGAATTAAACAATTATTTTGCACGAAATTATTATTCACTTTCCAATTTAGCCTGTGTTTATTCTGCTATGGGAGAAAAGGGGAAAGCCATGTTTAATTTAGAGCAATTAAAAAATCGCAAAACATCTTTCCCGCTTTTTATTATCATCGGGATGAAACAATGGCCTTTATTGGAAAACATCCGGAAAGAACCTGGTTTTAGTGATGTTCTTGCCGATATGGAATTTAAGTATCAAAAAGAACATGAACGTGTGGGAGAACTATTGCACGAACAGGGAATTTTAAAATAAATAATCCTCAATACAAACTACATTTATGTCCATGCAACAATAGTTAATGATTTCAATCATGTTTTATATGAATGCAACATAATTAATATGCTCTGCATTCCTGTGCGATATACTTTTATTCATGGAAAGTTTTCCAAAGTTCATTTTTAAAAATGTTTAACAAATTAGAATTTTGAAGCCATGAAAACAAAGGTATTCTTACTCACTGTAATGATTTTTCCTATAGTAGCTATCGGACAAATCAATCAAAAAAATGTAACTGAAGTTAAAGTTACTCCGCCATCATTTACAGGAATCCAAAAATTTATTGTTGAATCTGAAAGTGGGCAAAATGATCCGTTGGGAGTCTATTTTTCAGAACATTTTAAATATCCTGAATTCGCATTAGAATGCATGATGCAAGGAACCGCGGTGATAAAATTTAATGTTACTCCTTCAGGTGAATTAACCAATTTTGAAATAATTAATAGTGTTTGCCGTGAGGTAGATGAAGAGTTAATCAGGGTATTGAAAACCACCAGCGGCATGTGGAAACCAGGCTTAAACAATATGAAACCTGTCGATATGGAAAAAGAAATTTCGATCATGCTTGTCGCCAGCCAGAAAATCAAAAACAAAAACAACCCTAAAGCCTATTTCATAAAACTGGCTAGAAATCATTTTATTAAAGCAAATATTTTATTCCTGGAAAGGCATAATTTAAAGAAAGCACTAAAAAATTATGACCAAACCATTAAGTACCTTCCGTATGATGCTCCATCGTTGTTGGTAAGAGGACTATGCAGATACGAACTGGGAGACCTGGAAGGGGCCCGCAATGATTGGGAAAGAATTAACAGAATTGGCAGCTTTGATGCCAGTTCGTATTTAGATGAACTGGCCTCTTTAAAGGGCTATGATGAAATGAGTGCCACGCTTGAAAAATAAACCTGATATTTTAATTTGACATCTCTCATTCCCATATTAATATTCTCTGAAATAATGAGGCAATAACAACTTTATTTATTTTCATCCGTACAAAATTTATTTTTCAATGGTCGGATGGAACTCACGATGAATTTTGTTAATGCGTGTTTGTGAATGTTGCATTTCAAAATTCATGATCGTTTCACATTACTTAAAATCATACTTAAATACCTTTAATTCCATAGGGCTTAAATCAATCTTTTTAAGTAACTTGCTAATGGATAAATTTGAGGTAATAATCCCATGAGTGGTTCATCCTTCAATGCAGCAAATTTTTTGGATAGGCTTACTGAAGTTACAAAAGCCAATCTGAACAACTCTCAGTTCGGCGTTTCGGAACTGGCGCGGGAAATGGGGATGAGCCGGTCCAACCTGCACCTCAGGGTAAAAAAATTAACAAAAAAATCTGCAAGTCAGTTTATTAATCAGGTTCGGTTAGAAAAAGCAATGGAAATACTGCAAAAAGAATCTTTAACTATTTCTGAAACTGCTTTTGATTGTGGATTCCAGAGTGTATCTTATTTTACCAAATGTTTTCACGACTATTATGGCTATCCGCCTGGAAAAGTGGGAAACCGGGCTGAACTGGATACTATTCCTGAATTGACCTCTGTGGAAAAACTAAAGGAAAAGAAATGGCTTATTTCAGCAGTGGTGGCTTTGCTGTTTTTACTCATGCTCCTGTTTGTGACTCAATCCAGTCACTTGCGGCCGCTGCAAAGTTTAGCCAAAGAAGATGCTGTAAAAAATATAGCCGTTTTGCCTATGCATTTTGAAGGTTCCGACTCAATGAAACTTATTGCAGGCGGTTTCCGCGAATTGCTTCTCAACAACCTGATGGAAATCGAAAATTTAAGGATCAGGCCCGAAACCTCTGTGGAGCAATATAGAGAAAGCATTAAACCTATAAAAGAAATTGCCGGTGAACTGAACGTAGATTACATTATCGAAATGAAGGGGTTTCAAAAAGGCAATGAACCCTGGCTTCAGGTAAACCTGGCTGATGCAGCTTCCGATGCATACCTGCTGCGGGAATCTTATCGTATAAATATTTTTGAAGGCAGTTTCCTCAATTTGCAAAGCCAGATTGCACTTGAAATAATTAAAAATACCCAAACCAATATTTCAACCGGGGAAAAAGAAATACTGGAAGAACGGCTGACTGCATCTCCGGCAGCCCTTAACTTTTACCTGCAAGGGTTGCAGCATCTGGTACTAAATAGACAAAATGAAATCTTCAGACATTGGAATGAATCAATAAAAGAAGTCTTCAAGGCAAAAGAAAAGTTTAAGAAAGCAATCAAGCTGGATTCAAATTTTACTGCAGCATATGTGCAACTTGGACATATATATACTGATAAATTACATCACTTTACACTTGATAAAGATTTAAAATATGCTTTCCTGGATTCAGGTTTGGTTTTAGCCGAAAAGGCTCTTTTTCTGTATGAACAGGTACCAAAGGATAGAAATTATCATTGGGCACTGGGATTAAAAGGAAACTATTATTATCACAAAGGTGATATTGAACGTTTTAAAATGATTTATGAGCAGAAAAAAAAACTTTCTGTCATAAAGGACAAAGCATATTATATAGGTTTATTTTATGATGATGAAAAATACGATAATTTTTATGGGGTTATTGATAATTTCTTTAACTATCTTGAAAAAGTGGAGAAAAATGAAGTCATTCGCCCGCAATTATACGCTATCATTTATCATACTCTTATTTTCACAGGTTTCCCTGAAGTGGCAGAAAAATATATGAGGGAATGTCTCACCAGCACAGATGACTCGTTGGAATTTTACAGCCGGTTAAGTTATGGATCTTTATGCACAGGAAATTTTGAGGAATGTATCAAATATGGTAATTTAATCCTTGAACGGGATTCTTCATTTCGATCAGTTTATCTTACCATGCGATACATGTTCTACGGCTATATATTATTAAATGATTACATCAGTGCACTTCATTATGCAAGGCACCTGGAGCGATGGGACAGAGATCGTGAATTAATTGGTTTTATTTACTCCATGTCAGGTAATAAACAAAAAGGATTGGAGCATTATTCCGAAGCCATTGTCAAATATCAGGAAGATATTGATTCCCGATCGCTGGCGGCAGCAAAATACGAATCTCATTTGTTACTTAGCTGGACTTATTCTGCTATGGGTGAAAAGAAAAAAGCACTAAAATATCTGAAGGAAGTTAAGAACCGCTCTACCATTCCATTGTGGATAATTGTATATATGGAGGATTGGCCCCTTTTCGACAACATCCGAAACGAACCTGAATTCCAAAAACTGAAAAAGGAATTCGAAAAAAAATATCAAAAAGAACACAATCGTGTTGCCAGGCTGCTGAGGGAGAAGGGAGAAATTACTTTTACATCTGCCTTAAATTAGTACTCAAATATTACCCTCGATATAGATTCTCAACATACGAACATGCAACACTGATTTTTTTTTTTCAAAGTGGGTAAAATCGAATTTTCGCTTTCATTCAACACATTTTTCAACATAAGTTAAAACCTTTCAACATAATTTAAACTCCATTTTTCAATCTTTAAAATGATTTTAACATAGTTGGTTGGTATTTCAACAGCGTTTACCGGAAATTTACACTAACGAATTAAAGATATTTTAAACTTTTTAAAATTGAAATCATGAAAAGAAGTGTATTTATTTTAGCAGGTATGCTGATAGCAGCTATCGCAACCGGTCAAAATCAGGAGTTAAAAAAACATAAAGTAACTCCTCCTGTCTTTAAGGGTGAAGTTCCCAATTCAATTAATGCATACGTTCAGAAAAGAGCAGAATATCCTGCAACAGAATTGAAACAGAGAAGGCAGGGAACGGTTGTGGCAGGATTTGTAATTACCCCGACAGGAGAATTAATAAACATTGAGATTATTAACAGTGTATCCGATGCAATTGATAATGAAGTAATCCAATTGCTGAAAACAACCAATGGAAGATGGACACCCGGATATTTAAATGGAGAAGCCGTTGCAATGCCGATTGAAGTTGCGGTAGTATTTAAACTTTTTCCGGACGATAATTTTACCAGGATTGCAAAAAATTACTTTCAAAAAGGGATTAAGGCGCTTTTTGTAAGTAATAAACCCGAAAAAGCATTAAAATATTTAAACCGGGGAATTAATTTCCTTCCAAATGATGAAACCCTGCTGGCAGTGCGTGGCTTATGTAAGTTTAAATTAGGTGATGAAACCGGTGCAAACCGCGACTGGGAAAGGTCGAAGTTCCTGGCAAATAAAAACGGAACCAGCACTGAAATAGATATGCTGGCAAGAATACCGGATAATTCACAGGAATATAGTGAAATGCTTCGGGCACTGATTGAATAAAAGCATAAGTTTATGAACTTTGTTATCAAATCTCAAAAGTCATTCGTCGTAGGACGGATGGCTTTTTTGCATGAATGTCAGTCATTCCAAAAATAGGTGGAGTCGTATTCGATGATGTCGTATTGAGTGACCAGTTCTTCAATCTCTTCCTTGAAAGTATAGTAACCATGATGTTCTTTCTAGCCTACGACCACCGACCATAACTACCTTCACCCTCCATCCCCAGGCTGAAAGCCTGACACATCAATGCTATGGGCACCGCCCGTGGCCATAGAAGATTTGAAGAAGGCTTCTCTTCCACAGTTAGAACAGATATACCATGCCCGCTCCATTTAGTCTGCATCTATCTATATGGCCTGCATACGATGGCCCCGGGATGTGGTGCGACAGGCTTTTAGACTGCGGTGTATGGCCTGGGACGATGCCCCAGGTTGTGGTGTGGCAGGCTTTCAGCCTGCGGTGGATGAATGTCAGTCATTCCAAAAATAGGCGGAGTCGTATTCGATGATGTCGTATTGAGTGACCAGTTCTTCAATCTCTTCCTGGAAAGTATTGTAACCATGATGTTCTTTCTGATTCTTGATGTAACGTTTTACCACGTCTATCTTTGAGCTGCTTACTGAAAACGCCCCGTATCCAATCTGCCATTTAAAGTGTTTTGTTCCTCCCTCTATGGTTTTTATCCATTTTGAAGATTCTTTTTTAACTTCTTCCACAATCTTTGCAAGTGCATAATTTTTCGATAACCTAAAAAGAATGTGCACGTGGTCGGGTACGGAATTGATTATAAGCGCCGGACTTTCATAGTATTGCAATGTTCCTGCCATGTAGGCATGCACCCGCTTTTCAATTACAGGATTAAGATACCCCTCTCGGAATTTTGTTCCAAATACCAGATGAACATACATCTGCGACAGTGATTGACCCATAGTATTTTATTTTGTTAATTATTTCCTCTTATCACCCTCCATCCCCAGGCTGAATGGTATAGTCCCGCAGAGGCTCCTCTCATAACTACCTTCACCCTCCATCCCCAGGCTGAAAGCCTGACACATCAATGCTATGGGCACCGCCCGTAGTATTATAACAGAGGCACCGTCCGTAGTATTATAGTCCCGCAGAGGCTCCTCCCATAACTACCTTCACCCTCCATCCCCAGGCTGAAAGCCTGACACATCAATGCTATGGGCACCGCCCGTAGTATTTATATCAAAGGACCGCCCGTAGTATTATAGTCCCGCAGAGGCTCCTCTCATAACTACCTTCACCCTCCATCCCCAGGCTGAAAGCCTGACACATCAATGCTATGGGCACCGCCCGTAGTAGTTATTTTCAGCCTGCGGAATGTTCCGGGACTATATTCAGGCAATGTTTTTGCCATTATCAGTGACAGAACCATTAATATTTAAAAAAACGAACTTTCAAGGGCTTTTAACTGTAGATTGTCTTTGGATTGTATATTTGATTCATCAGGCATACATATATCGTTGAATGTTTGCAGTTTAAAAGTATGAAAAAATAATTAATCGGCAAGGATTTGATTGCCTGCATTTTATCCTTAATTATTTTGCTTTGAATTCAATCGTTTAAACGATCAATTTTGTGCCCCTTTCCCGGTATGTTATCCAACCAAATTTTTATTACAATTACTGGTTAATAGTTTTATTTTTCCTGTACCCAGGGTTACAATGGAGACATAACAAATATCTAGTGAGATAATTTAAATTCAGATTTTACTCAAAATTTATTCGTAATTTATTCGATGTAAATTCGTAAAATCGCGAATTTACATCGAATAAACCACGAATAAATCACGAATAAACTACGAATAAACTACGAATAAATATCGAATAGAAATTAATATTATATACTGGTTGATATTAGTCTGAATATAAGGTGAAGAGATCAAATCAGGATGTTTTCTTCTATTTTAAGATTATTGCCTGCAGTGACAAGGAGGTTGGGAATAGGCAGATAATCAGGGAAGGTCTGCAGCCGAGGGAGTGTAATTTAAAGTCTGTCTGATTCATTTTCTTCATTCAAAGTTAATTCATTTTTCCATTTTTAAATCGTAAAAGCTCCTTTGGGCTGGAATTCAAACCAGTCAAGGGCGGCGGAAGAATGGAGCCGCTTGCTTTACCCTTGAATGGCTTGAATGCCTGCCCTTTCTTTGCTTTTTAA
>JAWLGR010000115.1:0-3286 GCA_041684965.1 Mariniphaga sp. | reverse complement strand
CTCTCGTTGCACAAAAAATTACCAGTTTTCTAGTACGAGATTCAAAGCGAAATGCTTCTAATATTTTACTTAAAGAAGTTTCGCAAATATATTAATATGAAGTAAATATAATAAAAAAAATAAATGTGGTACAAGTTTACCACGAAAAATAAGTTAAAAATTTCAACATTGCTTATATAAGCAATTCAATGGATATAGAAATTTCAAACTCCAAATTTTTAAACATTTTTGGAGAACGCCTTAAGTATATAAGACAACAGAGCAATCTTTCTTATCGAGAACTCGGTAAGCGATGTGATTTGGACTATAGCTATATAAGTAAAGTTGAGAAGGGCGAAAGAAATATTCAGTTATCAACTATTTTGGAGCTTGCTAAAGGCCTTGAAGTCCATCCGAAAGATTTATTTGACTTTAGTTTATCTGGACAAAATCCAGTAAAATAAATTCTCACCAACCAAATTTCAAAACTTGCTCTTCCCCTCAACGGTTTTCCGTAATCTCCTTTTATTCTAATGTTTTATATTTAGCGAAACATGTGTTTATCCCGGTTATTTATTATTAAAAAGGTAAATTGGATTGAATATAAGAAGTTAGCTCTTATTATTAATAAAAAAAAATGGAAAAATTATGAAAAGATTAGAAAACAAAGTTGTTATCGTAACTGGTGGATCATTAGGTATTGGTCGTGCCACATGTCTTTTATTAGCAAAAGAAGGTGCGAAAGTCGCAGTAACTGATATTCTTGACAAAGAAGGCCAGGAATTAGTTGAAGAGATTAAACAATCAGATGGAGTAGCAAAATACTGGCATCTTGATGTGTCTAATGAAAAAGAAGTTGAAAAAGTTTATGCTAAAGTTGTCAAAGAATTTGGAAAACTTGATGCAACCGTAAATAATGCAGGCATAGCAGGTGCAAACAAGTCAACCCATGAATTAACTGAAAAAGAATGGGATGCAGTGATGAATGTGAATATAAAAGGAGTTTTCTTTTGCACCAAACACGCAATCCCATACATGAAAGAATCGGGTGGCAGCATTGTTAATATGTCTTCTATTTATGGAATTATAGGTGCTTCAGACTTGCCACCATATCATGCATCCAAAGGTGCCGTTCGGCTTATGAGTAAGAATGATGCTCTAATTTATGGTAAAGACAATATTAGAGTAAACTCTATACATCCGGGATTTATATGGACACCATTGGTCCAAAAACTTGCCGAGGATTCACCAGATGGAGTTAAGGCATTTAGAGAGCAGCTTGATAGCCTTCATCCAATTGGACATGTTGGCGAATCAATGGATATTGCATATGGAGTACTTTATCTTGTATCCGATGAATCAAAATTTGTTACAGGAAGTGAATTAGTTATTGATGGTGGTTACACCTCTAAATAATAAGTCATTAAATAACAAGAGCTAATCGAGTAGACGGCTCCGCCGTTAATTGACGGAGTGCGCCTCTCACACCACCGTACGTACGGGTCTCGTATACGGCGGTTCGATAATGAAACTCATCGATTATAGTATTCGATTAAACTTATAAGCTATTGCGGCCAGGTGCATGCATTTGTTTGCCTGTCTGATCCCAATGGTGTTGACCTTTCGCAACCCCCGCTGCGCAACAATTGTCGCTGCGTGAGGTCTCATGACCTCGCGCTAAACTCAAGTTGTACGGCACCAAAATACCCATTGCAGTCTCAGGTCTTTTATGGCATCCTAGGTTAATCTTTGGCTATTAATTACAGATAATCGTTCCTGTTCCATCTTCCAGGTAAGGTAAGGATCCATTCCGGCAAATTTTACTTTTCCGGTTTCAGATTTGTTTAGCCGGTCTATAGTTTTCATAAGAATATGATGCCGGGGATCTGTTAGCTTACCACTCTTCTTTCCATACCTTTTGTTCTTCCTTTGAAAGGAACGTCCAAGCTACAATTCGGCTGCTTTTATTGCCGGTTCCCATAGAAATGGTTTTAAGCTGAGTGGGTTTTACTTTTTCTAGTAATTTATAAATACCCTTAAGGTTAGATTGCTTTGATACCAAAGTTGAAAACCAGAAACAGCTTTTAGCAAATTCTTCACTTTCGCGAATCATGTTTTTGATGAATTGATATTCTCCACCATCGTAGATAAGTTCATTTTTAGCTCCTGAGAAATTTAGTTTAGCTTCAGTTGCTTTTTTTCCTGAGAGGTTCCTTAATTTTCGTCGACTACCTCTTTGAGCTTCGTCAATGGAGGCATGAAAGGGTGGGTTGCAAATGGTGAAATCAATTTTATCTTTTTTATCGATTATGCCCTGAAAAATTGCAGTCGGATCTTTTTGTAATCTACAATCAACTTTGTCTTTTAGAGATGGATTTGAATTAATAATTTGCTGAGCTGATGCAATTGACTTGGGATCAATGTCAGAAGCTATAAAGTTCCAATCGTATTCTGTAACGCCAATAATAGGGTAGATGCAAGTAGCTCCAACTCCCACATCAAGACCACAAATTTGACTCCCTTTTTGTATTTTACCGGCATTGCTTTCGCTCAGTAAGTCAGCAATATAGTGAAGGTAGTCAGCTCTACCCGGGATGGGTGGGCATAAATTCTCATCAGGGAACTTCCAATTGTTTATGCCATAATAATGCTTTAGGAGCGCTTGATTTAGAAGTTTTACAGCAATTGGACTTGAAAAATCTACCGAATCACCTCCATATTTATTGGGCTTAATATGGTTTTTTAATTTTGGAATAGCATCGACCAAGGACTTCAAGTCATAAGGTTCCCGGTTTCTATTGCGATTATGTAGCCTGGTTTTGAGTGGTTTATTTTTTGATGGCATAGGTTTCTGCGGTTTCTTAAATATGCGTTTGATAATTCTACATTTCTAAAAGTTTAGTTTCTATGGAAAGTGCTCAATATAAGTAGTGGATATCTGCCACTACTATTTTTATGAGGTGAATACTCTACTTACAATTTTAGCTATGCTTTCTTACTAATTCACATTTCAGGCCATGGAAACAAGCCATGAATGTTACAATTGATATTAAAACAATTACAGATTTACCATCGGCTAACGGTTGGGCTATGGTTTGTTGCGTGGCTCGCGACTAAGATAGGAAAAAATCAAGGATAGAATATTTCGGAAGAATATTCGTAAGTCGGCAGTGAACAGCAAGCAATTATAGCCGTTTTAAGTTTAATTTCCCCCGCTGCGCAACAATTGTCGCTGCGTGAGGTCAGTCCAATTTAAAGTACGAATTAAGTATTAATTCAATAAAAACCATATAGAACAGACTGCCAC
>JAWLGR010000061.1:0-18440 GCA_041684965.1 Mariniphaga sp. | reverse complement strand
GTCCTGGTTTTTCGGCGTTGTGACCTCTTTTACCTGCTGATGTATTGCCCATAATAATAGTACCTGCTTAGTTAAAAGATAATGACCGAAAGAAATATATAATTAAATTTGCTCCAGCCTGATATACGTGTAAAACAAGATATTCCATTAAATGTATAATGATTGTCTGCCTGTGATGCTCAGTAACATTTACGGCGACACCTATAATACCTTAATCTTTCTCCCCATTCATCAAATTCCAGGTTCTCTTGCTTTCGAATAGAATCCACAGCATGTTTTTCAATGACCTGAATGACCTGTCTGACAATAACAATAATAATAAAGATGACTGAGAATAATATGAAAAGTACTGTTATGTGATCCATTTGAAATGTTTTTAAATTATATAATAAAATACGACAAATTCAAGGAACAAATCTTGGCATAACAAAAAATTGTATTAATCCTAATGTTTTTAACTAACAAAAGAACGCTTGAATACTCAGCCGTGTGCATAATGTTACTTTTACTTAAAATACTCATAATTAACAATCTATCCGTTTACAAGTGCTATAAATGGTTAGAGACGAATAAACAATAAAAGTTAACCATTTTTTACTGAATAATCAAACAAAATTCAAAATAGAAATTATTAACTCTTTTAATATGTAAGCACATGGAAACATATGTTTTAGTCCCGTGGCCTGATTGTCAGGTCTACATGGAATATCAATGGTTTTATCAGGAAGCCATTTTGGCTGTTGGTGCTGAAGATAAAGTTGGCACAATTGCTTATTTTATACCGGAAAGAAGGATTGTATCGGGGAAATACCAACAAAAAAAATTAGCTGATTATCACAGCTTGATATAAAACCAAAAAGTGACATCCTTTATTTGCGTTCAGGAGATAGCATATTTTCAATTCTCTATCAAAAGCAATACAAACTACCACCCAGAAAAGAAAATAGCTAAATCAAAGCTATACAAACACAAAAAACCAGTATTTATCCACAGATACCTGCAAACTGTTTCGTAACAGGATGATAATAATGATGTGGGCTGGTTTATTATTTTTTTGACAACTAAAATTGAAAAAAAATCACAGCTTCTACTGAACTTCATGTAGTACAATGAATCCTTTGTCATATATGTTACATTAAGCCCTTTATCAAACCACTGACTAGTAGTATTTATATATGTTTTCCCCTCCTCTATACTCCCTGGTACTCCTAATTTTTTTTCAACTTCAAGTCTGATGAACCAATTGCTGTAAAGAAAATAACCAATAAAGCAATACTAATTACCAGATTTCAGAAGTCTTTGTACTCGTTATTCATGTTTCTTATTTTTAAATCCTATCAAAATGGATATACAACAATAGGTTGGATGGTAAGTTAAGCTATTCCCAATAATAAACGTATTCAGGAAATCTTTCATTTCCAGTTACCAAATAATCTTTATTATTTATAGTTACCGTCTTAATTGTCCGAATTCTACCGGTCAATTCCTGGTATATAATCTCAAAATCAGGTGAGTAGATTGTCAGAAATGACCTTTGTAAAGTAGCTCTTAATACAGTAAGTAAAACAAAATATTTTTCACCGTTAAAGTCTATCTCAAACCCTTTAATATTTGTAATATAAGTTATATTCCGAATGCTGTGCTTCGCTATAATATTATAAATATTCTCTGATTTTTCCTTTAAAATATAGGCATTTGCGTCGTCAAAACATAAATATACCTTTTGTCCATTCCAATGTGAATATTTAAGTTGTCTTTTTATTGTCAACTTTGAATTTTCAAGATCAATATTCTTTGTCGAAAATTCTGAACTAAACACATTCCTATTGTCAATAAATTTCCAATTATCTATTTGGAATTCATTCAAAATTTTCAAATCATCCTTTTTAATATGTTTATTTTCCACTAAGACACGGGGTTCAATCTTTTTATTCTTCCTGTAATTCAAATAATAACCGCTTAATCCACTTGTTGAGATTGCAAGAATAGCAACAATAATAATATATACTATGGAACTAATTTTGGGTACAGATTTATATTTAGTTTTGGATGCTATGAAACCACCTAAATACAATCCAAGCATTCTTAAAACAAACCCAATAATGACACCAATTCCAACAACAACGGGCATTGCAAGATAAGCTAATCCTGACGTAGAGCTTGGGTTTTGTTCAAACCTTATCAGAAAGAAATAGAAAAATAATAAGAAAAGTGGTGGGAAAATAAAAAACAGAATTCCAAATAACTTTTTAATCGTAATAACTTTTTTTTCGTTTGGCATATTTTCAGTTTTAAAAGAGCATTTATTTTTTTCTATATTTTTATTTAATCCTGAAATAGGTATTAATTTACAAAAAACTCTTGAAATTGCATCAAATAATACTGACAGTATTTACTCTAATACAAAATATTCAAGAAAGTTGTCGATTATTAATTTATCTCCAATTTCAGCATGATTGAAAAGTATTATCAAATCGTATTCTTTCTTTTCACCAAACATCTCATAGCAATCTTTAGCTTTTGTATTGGAAGACAGGTAATAGTATTCCTGAAATGTGGTATGTGAGTTATCTTTCATAATTAGTGAATGGGGATAAATAGTATCATTAAGATTTTGACCAACCAATTTAAGGTTTTTAAGTCGATCTGTCATGTGCAATTCTGATACCACACCTTTTGGAAAGGTTACCCAAATGCGAACCAAATTATCTGTTTTGTCAATCATTTCACATGTTAAGGTTTCCCGCATTCTACCAATAATCATTGTTCTCTCTGGAACATTAATTGACTTGGGAAATCACAGAAACTTGCAGGTTTCCAAATTCGACATTTAATATTAGTATTTGGTTGAGCGAATACAAAAACCGTCATTAAAAAAAGGGAGAGTGTTAACAGGTTTTTTCATGGTTTATTGGTATTTTACTATCTGTGATACAATTTACACAATCCAATTAATAATTTTGTGAACTGTGCATTAATTTTTTAAACTTTTTAATCAGCATTGCCAAATAAACTCCAATAAAAGCAGAAGGAATAGTTATAATTTCAATTATAAGGAATATGCCGCACCCCGGAATTTTCATTTTCATCTTTTAAGTAGTTAATATAGCCAGAAGAGAAAATATTTTACTCACCTATACTTCAACCCTTAAAATGGATGTCTTCATATGTAACAAAAATGCATTATGCATTTCTATTTTTTATTCACTTAAAATCAAACAAAATGATAACAGACAATAGTAACGGCAGGCTTGCTGAAATAAAAGCATTTGCCAAAGAACATGATCTTATGGAAAGTTTTAACAACACTTTCTCAAGGTTGAAAAACTACTCAGCTAAAGGATACACAGTTACCCTTTACAGCGACTTTGCACCTCTGTCTATGGAATTCTCCATCACAGAAAACAATAAACTCATACTATATGGTGGCTTTATCTTTCATGGGCCACATGATGGGTTTGGAAATGGTGGTGCACCTACATTTTCTGTCTCGCTTGCAACTGAAAAAGAAGTGGGCTGGTCAATTCACACATAAAATGACATCGCAATGGACTATTTAAACATATGTATAAGAATCAAATAAATTTCTATTAAATTTATGGCTGATTCAACCATAATCTGAGAAACTTAAAATCATGAGAAACCTTTGTATTTATTGCCTTTCTTCTAATTACATCAACAGTTTTTGCGCAACAGGGGAAGACAATATATAAAACCAAATTACTTGATGTTGCAAGCAGAAAAAAAGCACTACCGGTTGACAGAGGCACTGTTTTAGATATAGTAAAAGATGTTGAAAAAGGATACTATACTGTATATTATGAGGGAAATAATTATCTTATTTTTCTAGATGATATAGAGGTGTTTAAAGAACCCAAAACCTTAGAGAAAAGTTTTCAGGAATTTGATCAGGAAACTTATAATCAATCCATATGCCAACCCTCAGGGGCTAATTTGCGAGCATCATTGACCGCAAACCAATTATACAACCTTTCATTTATGTTGTTACCTTCATAATCATTTGAATAGTCCCAAGCTAAAGCTGAAGGTAAAGGATATCGAACTCAAATGATAAGCAATTTATCTTTTAATCATTTTTCCCGTTTTCACGTTTTGCTGCCCGTTCAATAGTTTAAAAAGGTAAACTCCGTTATTTAATCTGGAAATTGAAACCGGCTTACCTGAATAAACTATTTGCTCCATTACTTTGGCCCCTGTAATTTGGTACATTTCCAATGAAAGAGCTTCGTAGTTTCCTTTCCAACTGAAGTTAATCGATTCAGATGCCGGATTTGGATAAACAGAAACAAAGGAATTCTCAAATTCATTAATATTTGTTGAAATTCCGCCTGAATAATAAAAAGTAGTTTGTTCGGTATTTTTCCAGCCTCCCTCAACCATTTCAAAACTGTTTACACCTGTAATTAATTTTATATAAGAGAAGTCGATTGATTCCTGTATCCCAAATAAATTTAAAAACGAAGAAAAGACATTCATTATAAAATCAATCTGAGGAAAGGTAACCTCTGAAAAATTGGTTGTACCGAATATGTATTCATCTTTCCATTCTTCTATCCAGGCAGCGCCGTTCCAGATTGAAAAGATTTCAACCGAAACATCACCGGCTGCGTTATATTCGTATTCAATTTTACCCTCATCTACCCAGGACGTGCCGTTCCATGATGAATTAATTGTAACGTTACGACCACCTGATGCATTGTACTGATTTGTAATACGTGAATTTTTTTCCATTGTGAAGGTCATTAGGTTTATCGCCGAGTATTCGGTTGTAGTCAATTTTTCTGAACCATCATAGTTGAATTCCGTTATTGACCAAAGCATTTCATCACCTTCATCAAACACATTCATATTTGAAGTTTTTATTTTCCCTGATGCGGTGTAGGTATTAACAACATTCATACTTAGGATTAATTCACCTAAATCTTCATCCATACCCCAAAAATCCGTTTTTATCAATTGTTTCGCTTCATTGTAATGATTGATTTGTTTCATATCCAAAACCCAGTTTACTCCGTTATCTTCACTGGAATTCATCATTAACGAATCCTGCATTCCTTCAGAATTATAAGAAATGAGAATTTTACTAACTTGTATTAATGTCTGGGTAAGTTCATCTCTCTCGTACATTAACATGGAATTTATCCTGTCATTGTTATCATATCCCAGTTCTGTTTTAGAAATAACATCCCAGGTATTGTCCGTAAGATTCCATTCCTTCTCAATCCATGCTGTGTTTTTCATTTCAGCATCATAAAGATTTTCATCCTTATAATCATTTTGCCAAAGCTGGGTTTCTTCATTCAAAACCCGATTTACCGTACTGTCGAGTTTTTGAGTAGCCGTCGCACTTTTTAAATACATCTTTGAACCATTTAATTTGGCAAGGATGTTTAATTTCGCACTTAACTGAGCAATAACAGAAAATTTTTCCTGTTTTTGCTGAATTTTATTCTGAAGCTCATTACTATTTTCAGCGCTTAATCCAAAGGAAATCAGAAACATGATTAAAAGAGAAGTAAAGTTTTTCATGTAGTAAAAATTAAAATTAATAATAAAACACCGTAAAATCTCAATTAAAGCTACGACAATTAAGAATAGCAAGCAATAGTATTATATATATATATTAAATTATGACCATTTGACTGCTCCGATAATCGCTGATCTTGTCTATTCCAAAATTTCCATCTACTCCAGTAAATACTCCGCCCCCGCAAATTTATCTATGATCAACAATGATAACGAATATCAATGGAAATGTTTAGGCAAACATCGTGGTCTACAAAAATCGCACATGGACCCTTCCCAGTTCCGGTAATAATACCAAGTCGTAAAAATTTGAATTTTAGTACGTGTAAGAAACAAACGCTACTTTTTTAGAATTGGGACTCCAGGAGGGAACGTTAATTGTTCCCTGCCCACCATAAAGAAATGCCGCCACTTTTATGTCACCGCCATCAATCGGTAAAAGTCGCAACATAACGCGTTGATTGTGCGGATGCGATGCTGCTGGAACAGTAGTTGGATACGAAATAATAATCATCAGTTTTCCATCCGGTGCCGGGTGTGCAAACCAATTCTGATAATTATCAAAAGTTATTTGTTCCTGATTTGAACCATCGGGTTTCATCCGCCAGATTTGCATTAGTCCGGTGCGGGTTGAATTAAAATAAATGTACTTTCCATCGGGAGAATATTCCGGGCCGTCATCCAAACCATCTGCTGAAGTCAAGCGAATTTCCTCACCCCCCGATGATGGAATTTTATAAATATCCCAGTTATCTTCCCGGTTGGCGGTGTAGGTCAGCCATTTTCCGTCGGGCGACCAGCCATGCCAATAGGACGGACCTTTCTGAGTAATTAATTTTGGTGTTCCTCCCTGTGCAGGAACGGTGTAAACCATCGAATGTTTTCCTCCGTTGTATTTGGTGCTGCTACTTATCGCCAGCATTTTACCGTCGAAAGAAAAACCATGATCGTTATTGTTTGAAGTGACTGATCCTGTATTTAATTTCGAAATTTTATTGTCTGCCAAATTGAATTGGTAAAGTTTACCTCCCGAATTGTACAGAAGATATTTTCCATCTCTCGACCAGTTTGGCGCTTCAATGTGCGTTTCAGTTTCGAACAATACTTTTCTGATTCCGGTTTCAACATCCATTATTTCAAGCCGGCTGGGCGAAGGTGTCTGGTATCCGTCAATTCCTTCCACAGCTGGTTTATCAAGGCGTACATTCCAGAACTCAGCCTTTTCAAGTACATCAACATTGTGAGAACCAATAAACATTCCGGCCAAAACTGATTTTCCCATTTCCAGTTCCACCTTTCCTACTTCAACCAATGGTTGTCCGTTTTTTGAAACACGAAAAATATATTGAGTACCTTTTCTTTCAAGTTGAACAAAATTCTGAATCTGTTTTCTATCTGCTGCTTTTTCTAAAGTTTCAGCACCTGTTTTTTCGCGATATTGAAGTGAAGTTAAACCGTCACCATGAACCGCTCCATCCATATAAACCGCATTATCAGCATTCGAATTCCGAATCATTAGACCAATTTTGCGATGTGGGTCAACGCCTTCACCAATAAATTTAAGGTTGGCGGAAATGATAAAATCCCCTTCCACTTCCTGCGAAACAAAATAAAATTCATCGCGTTCGAACCAAAGATTGTAACCGGATCCGGCAACTGTAAACTTTTGCAGTTTTTCGTCAAACTGAAAACTTCCTTTCATCTTTGGATTTCCGATATCCTGGCCTGAATATTTTTTAAACATTTGTTGTGACTGCATTGAAAATGAAGCGATTAGAATGATTGCCAAAATGAGATAAATTTGTTTCATTGGTTCAAATTTTATTTCGTTTAGCGAATGTAATGAAAAATGGGAGAACAACGATTTGAAACTCGGGTACACCCTTTTTATTGAATACTTTTGAAGCGGATAAATAGCATAGCTGCCCGTTTACTTTTACAATTCGCCTGTGATATACCTGCTGATTTATTTTCAATAATTGAAAAGCCGGAATGCTTTAATACGATGACCCGTTTCGGGGGACATCTACCTAAAAGTTTTCCCTGATTCTGATGTAATACCGGATGCCTGAGTTATTTAAGCCAGTATATCCAGTTTTGTCCGATAAATTCTCTGTCAGCCAGCAAACATTCGATGCTGTCAGAACCAAAGAGATGGATAAAACGCCGCATCAAATGAAGAGATGACTCCATTTTTACATCAGAATAAAAACTACAGGCAAGTTTCTCATGTTACTTCCAAAGAACTCTGCCAGATTTTCCGGTAAAATTGCCTTCGCCAATAAATCCAAATGTAGTTTTCATGATATTATAATAATCTTTTATGACACAATAATTTGCATCAGTCGTATAGTTTGAAAGTATTTAGTAAATTGTAACCAAAAAATTTTAGAATTATCAGTCTGGCAATGAGGTTGGATTAAGAAATGGAGTTTTGATAAATGAATAAAGAAAAAATGATCATGAATAGTGTTGAAGAACTTCTAAACTGGTTAAAAACCACCTGGAATTTTGAATTGTTCCACTTGGGCGATAGTCCATTCACTACCAGAACTTTTATTTTACTTATACTTTCACTTTTTTTGTTGTTTTACATATCCTCAAAGATCAGGAAGGTTTTGGTGAACAAAATATTTCCACGCTACAATCTCGATATAGGTGTCAGTCAGTCGATAGCAACAATTCTGCGTTATGTGTTGATTATTATAGGTTTGATAATCATATTTCAGACCACTGGTATTGATCTGAGCGCGGTAGGTTTATTGGTTGGCGCGCTGGGTGTTGGTATTGGTTTTGGCCTGCAAAGTATCACCAACAATTTTATCAGTGGTTTGATTATTCTGTTCGAAAGACCAATTAAGGTTGGCGACCGAATTGAAGTAGACGACCTTGCTGGCAATATCATTGATATTTCGGCCAGGGCAACCACCATTATCACCAACGACAATATTGCTGTTATTGTTCCAAACTCCGATTTTATTAATTCAAGAGTTATTAACTGGAGTCACAATAACCGAAGAATAAGGTTGAATTTCCCTGTTGGAGTATCATATAAGGAGGATCCCGAAAAAATAAGGAAATTGCTTACCGAAGTAGCCATTGCTAATCCTGGCATTTTAAGTTTGCCAAAACCCTATATTCTTTTCGAAGGGTTTGGCGATAGTAGTTTAAATTTTAACGTTCTGGTCTGGACTACAGAATACATCGACCGGCCAAAGATTTTGAGAAGTGAATTGTATTATGAGATATTCGCAAAATTTAAAGAACATAATGTTGAAATTCCTTTTCCCCAGCGAGACATTCATTTGAAATCAGAGTTTGAAAAAGTAGTTGACAAAACTGAAAATTAATAGTCATGACAAAACAGATTATTGTTCCTGTTAAGAATATGCCTGGTGATATGCTTTACATGAAGCCTCTGGTGCTTTGCTTTTTTATCGGAAAGAATGATTTTTACAGAATCTTTGATATTCATAGGTGTAAGTAATTCCCTCTTTTTATTTAAATTATTTCCCAGCAAAAATTCATTTCCCTTCAGTATAATGTATGTTTATAGCATTTATTTAGTTTTTGTCGGGGAATTGTTGTAAATTATATAGATAAACCAAAAAATTAACAATTATGAAAAAGAAAGCTGTACAGGAGGAATTGGATGAACTTAAAGCTCAAGTTCAACTTGAAGAGCAAAACAAAATAATAGCAGCTCGCTGGCATGATGATCTGAGCTTGAATAAAAATTGGGAAGTTGCCAATGAAATACTTGCTGACGACATTATTATGCATGTACCTGGTGTGCCTGATGCAAAGGGTAAAGAAGCTACTATAGAATCATTAGGAATTGAATTCCCGAACATGAAAATTCAACATTATGAAACAATAGCTGAAGGAGATTATGTTTTCATAAGATGGGATGTTTCTTTCGATCATACTGATACAATTATGGGTTTCCCCCCTTCAGGAAATCATATAAGTGGTGTGGGAGGCATGGACTTGTTCCTTATCAAAGATGGCAAGATAAAGGAATTTTGGCAAAACTTCGACCAGCTTCAGTTAATGCAGAAAATGGGAGTTATTCCAATTGAATAATATCGGATTACATTAAACTGGTAAGCGGTATAGGCAATCCCAACACACCAAGATTACCCATTCAGCCAACCGCCACCATAGCTCATTGAGTTCATCATCAAGCAGATACAGGTTTATGAAATAGTTGTAATAAGTTCTTACTCCTGTGTATTTGATTTTATTTTACTGTCCAGCGAATTCTGAATCTATTACTTTCCACAATTCAGAACGAACCATAATTCTTGAATTTCCGGCTCTTTCTGTAAATTCAGACCAATCCTTCCCTGGGTGGGCTACTTCAAATGCTTGCCTGTAATTAACTGAACCTAATTTTGAAAAATCTGCAAAATGATCCACTGTAACAACATCCGACTCCATACCTGTGCCCCTTGGAAAAATATTTGACCATACAGTCCATCCAGTCCAATTACCATTTTTAATCAGTTCCTCACTAACAGGTTTTGCCAATTCATTTTCAAGTAGCATAAAATTGCCGCCAGGTATTGTCTTCATAAAATTTACCACTATATATTTATGTGGTCCAGGATTCTCACTTCCTTCCGGATAAGCATGGTTTTCAATTGTCTTAGCCGGTCAAGTTCAGCTATCAGCTTATCAAAATTTTTTATCTCCAGCAACTTCTCAATATTTTTGCCTCTGCCTTTTGTTGGATACCCCCACATCAATACCTTAATAATAAAAGTATCCAGGTTCATATTTCCGGTTGAAAATTGAGGATAACCGTGCCCTCATCTTTGACAAGCGAGTAATTAATTCTTTAAGAAGGTTTGAAGATGATGAGTTAAAGGAACTGAAACAGATAAAGTATCCACCCAGAACCAAGGATAATCTAGCATATTTAAAAGCGATGAGACAGTTGTCAGCCAAAATGGGTATTGAACCTGATAAAATAGAAATGTTTTTGTATCAGTTTGGAGCAAATCTTTTCAGAACCTAAGGGAGAGGACGGGGAATTAAATGATGGATAAGATAGATTCTGGATTTCATGATTTATACTTACAAATTCATCCTGATGGGTGGTACAATTTACGCCGGAATGTCAGCTTTCCCGTCCTTAAAAGTGGTACACTTTACTCCGGAATCAGTGGTACAGTATGGCCCGGAATATACAGTTTTAAACAAAAGAAAAAAGTAGCCAAAAAAGAAAACTCTTCGTTTTACTTCGAGTTATTTCCGGTTATATAACACAAAGAAAACATCATCATCATTATTATTAATTTACAAGGGAATAACAACTAAGATTAAGAGAAAGTGGTCCTAAGGAAAGGTAGTATTATATATGAACCTGTTCACAGGAGCCAATAAAATGAGCTACATTGATACATTCCTTGACAGGGGTGTAGGGTGCCAGCAGTTTATTGAGGGTATTTATCAAGCTATAGGTGAGAACAAATATCACTGGTTTATGACATAATTAGACCACCCTCAATTTGAGGGTGGTTACTAAAAAGAAAATATTAATTAGCTTTTGCCTGATCATCCATATAACTCATCATTTGTTTAAATTCTTTTTTAAATTCTTCCAAATCAATTTGTGCACCTTGTAAAATCATGCTCCAATGCCTTGTTTGTGCACCCATTGCAACAGCTTCTTTTAATTCCTCATCTGTTGCCCCATAAGCTTTTGCTGACTCCGTATGAAAATATACACAATAATCACATGGTATCTGAGCAGCAACAGCCAATTGTATAAGTTCCCTGTGTTTTTTGTCAATATTACCTGGACTTTGTAATTCTTTAAATGACTGCCATGCTCCACTTAGGGCATATGCGGGAAATGCATCAAAAAAAGAAGGAAATGATCCAAATGTCTGGATAATTTCTTCTTTGGCTTCATTATAAGCCTGATCATTGGTTTCCTGAGCTGATAAGCCAATAGTTAATGCTGCCAGAGCAATACTAATTATTGCTTTTTTACTACCATTCTTAACAAAATTCTTCATAATTCAACTTTTAAAATTTAACAATACAAATAACTATTTCAGGCAACGAACTTTTAAGTTGATCATGATTTTTTGTTCAGATAAAAATAAAAACCATTGGTTTATGAACTGACTTGCATATCTATAGAACCATCTTGTTAGGTGGTTCTATAGATTGAAATTAACTCGCATTTACCTGATTTAACAGATATTGAAAATGTCAAAAAACATCCATAAATTATTCATTAACAGTTTCCTCAGCTTTTCTAAACCATATCATATCATCCAAAGTATAATACTGGTCATCGTATTTTCCTGGATTTAATTTATACTGTTTCTGGCTATATGGTTTGTATAATAGTAAAATATCATCTCCCTGTTCCCAATTAACAGGAGTAGCAACATGTTCCTCTTGGTCTATAGTTTGTAAAGCTTCCACAATACGAACTATTTCCTTCATATTTCGTCCAATTTTAATAGGGTAAAAATTAATTGAACGAATAATATTATTGGAATCAATGACAAAAACTCCCCTAACATCTTTACTTGTACTTGATGGTCTGTGAATCATGCCATATTTTATTGAGGATTTTGCATTCGGGTCCTCAAAAATTGGGAAATGAATTGTTTGTAATCCACGATTCTGAAAATCAATATTTTCAAGATGATTCTTCCACATTTTGTGTTTCCGTATATTGTCAACGGAAATAACAGCAATCTTTACTCCCAGTTTTTTAAATTCTGATTGCATATATGCAAGTTCTAGTAACTCAGTTGTACATACTGGAGTAAAATCCTGTGGGTGACTAAAGAGAATTTTCCAGCTCTTGCCAAAATCTTCAGGAAATGTAATTTCACCATTGGTTGATTCTGCTGTGAATGAAGGGGCTATTGAACCAATTAAAGGAATCTCCTTGTCTTGTGCATCAACTTTTCCGATTAAGAAGGCCACAAGGATTGTTGTTACAAACAATATTTTTATAGCCTTTGTACGGAAAACTTTTTTAGTAGTACAAAATAAATTTTTCATAACTGTGTTTTTTAAAATTTTTATAATAATTGGTGCATTTTTACTTCGCTTACTGCATACAAGTTACAAAAAAATATATTAAGACACAAATATTTTATTTTATAACACATTGTTCTACAGCTTTTTGTGATACATAATTAGATTTTAGTTAATTAAAAAAAACTATGAGAGTAGATAAATCAATTGGCAGGCTGGATGAACTAACTAGTCATGATCAGATACATGGACTTGCTGATAACTACTTATAAAGTTTTCTGAAAATGGCTTTGATGTTACTTTGATCAGCGACTCTACACCACTTTCAATTTAATTTACAATAACTAATGATGAGAAACAAACTCATTCTGGTTGGTTCATATTTTTTGTCACCAATTTGCAATGGCTTATATCAGGCAATTGGTGAAAATAATTGGTTTGCACGCTGAAAATGAAAAATGAAAAAGAAGCCCGTGAATACATCTTCGAACTCTTCAAGATAGTCAGCACAAACAGCATTCTCATGGTGAATTACAAAGGCAAAGTGAAACGTCTGTATTGTCCGTTTATGGTGGTTTGCGAAGTTGATGTGTCCCCACTCCAAAAGAGAAATTTTTATGCTGTTGATGCTGTCAAAATGAAAGGTCTTAATCTCATCAAGCCTGCCGTTTGAGTTGTTTTTTATCATTATTGCCTAAATTTTTAAAATGGATGATATCAACCTTAAAATTGTATGGATTGTCTTGTGAAAATTTACAAGTTTACTTATTCTTAATTTATAATAAAATAAATAAATACATTATTGTATTTTTTTTAAATAAAATACTTAACTTGTATGGGTAAATTTGTGAATTAGCGGCTTTTATTAAGTCAGAAATTATTTTTAAATTAAAATTATGAAAACAAAAAATTTATTGGCATTGATTATGCTTTTAGGAATTTTAATTACAGGATGTAATCAAAAAGAAAAAAAAACAGAAATTGAAGATGTGAAAATCGATCTTTTAAATGATGAATTTTCAGATGCAAAACAAGAGGTTAAACTAACAATGGATAGCATTTCTCAAAGTATAAAAGACAATGATATTGACAGACTAATATCATTCCATGCTTACGGCCCCAAGTTTACTGAATTTAGAAATGGAGAACCTAGAAATGATGGAGCAGAAAATGAAAAATTTGAAAGAGGTATTTTCGGCTCGGTCACTGAAGTTGTGAAACTTGACATGAATGATATGAAAGTAGATGTCTATGGTGACGTAGCCAATGTAACTCTTCACTCCGATTTTCATTTGAAATTTGGTGAAGAACTCGCAGTGGTGAACGAACAAATATCTTTGTTATTTCTTAAAACTAAAAATGGATGGAGGATAGTCCATGAACATCATTCGCCCTTGAAGAAGTAAGAAAAAGAATAACGTGCTCCAATAAATTGGACTCTGAGCGGTCTGCAAGACACAGCTATGAATACTACACCCGTCAGACTAAAAGTATCTTTCAACGTTTATTTCAGTTAGACCAACTGCCAAAATATAGCTTTGACATCAACATCCAATAATTAAGTTACTATAGCATCAATTTATCCATTTTCTCAATTGGATGGCACTTCCCCTTACGTTTTCATGACTATTTATTTTTTTCTTACTCATCTGGTTTTTCAGTACCCCGTTTTTTAAAATGGTCGCTAGTCCATTTGTAAAAATAAGCTTTAAAACAGTTCTAACTGTTAAGACGTGTCAATTTAGGAATTCGGTTTTTCTCTTGTCTGTTGTTCTTAAACCTGCCCATTAAATTGATGTAAGTTCACACGAGTATTTTTCAGCTATACCTTTTACTAACTATAATTATCCTGTATTTATCCGTTTTCAAGTATCTGCAAATGCTTAGAAATTATGAAAGTCAATCATTTATACTGAACAGTTAACCGAAATTTTAAAAAACTTTCTCTAAATCAGTCCTTTGAATTGTAAAATCTCAAAATTAAAACCATGGTAACAGATCACTCAAATGGCAGGCTTGTTGAGATCAGTACCTGTGCCAAAGAACACGACTTGCTGGAAAGTTTCAATGAAACTTATTCCAGGTTGGAAAACTATCTAGTTAAAGGGTACCAGATTACCCTTTACAGTGACTTTGCGTCTCTGTCTATGGAATTCTCCATTACAAATGAGGGAAAGGTGGTTCTATATGATGGCTTTATATTTCATGGACCACATGATGGAAATGAAAGTGGTGGAGCACCAATATTGTCTGTGTCTCTTTCTACAGATAAGAAAGGGAATTGGTTTTGAAATTATTTATTCATTCAGTTTATCATGCTATCAGTGGTTACAATTTTCTTGCTCTTCTTTTTTAGTATTGGTTTGGTTAATTCATCGTTTAAGCCCACGTAAATGCTGAAAAGTCAATGCCATTTTCTTACATAAATTCTCCGAAACTTGAGTATGCCCTATTCCCGTGAAACCGTTTTTTTATTTCAGGCAATAATGAAAGCTTATCGCTTTAGTGATTAAAACTCATTTTGCCAGGCCTACTATTCAAGTGTTAAATCTATATAAGTAATTGTTCAGAACAAAAAATGAAAACTATAAATGTGAGCATGGTACATGTACGGCGGAAATTTCTTTTCATACTATGATTATATTAAAGCTTATGGGTTTGACGAGTTGGATGTTCGCAAGGCTGTGATATAATAACACGTTATGTAAATGTAGCTTTGGGAGGTGGGGAGAAGGAAAATATCATAGTAATGGAAACATTTAGGGCTTCGACACTTTTTGCAGCCTTACCCTGGCTAACTGCCAAAATCGGTTTACTCTCGCTATGTTCACGGTACTTACTAAGCCTTCCTTCATACCCTGCCGTTGCCGGCAACGCACCTGGCTTCATATTGCCTTCCCTCCGGTGAGGCGGCGCAATTTTCTTTCAAACTGCCGGATGTGTTTGCATGCAGGGCAAACAAAAAGAGCCACTTCATTTTTGGAGTGGCTCAGTAATACTATAGAATATATGATATTGTAATACTCTATGAAATTAACCAAAAATTCAAGAATTCCTTAAACTAAATCTTCATTTAAGTTTTCCAAAACTTTTTGTTTGGAAAGTGTATCTGTATCATATTTTGGAAGACAGTAATAACATCCGTTATACCCATCGTTCTGTATTAAGTCTGCAACTTTATCGAAGCTCTTGCAAATCAATTTATTACTGGGAGCCATTAAAGATACCCAATTACAATTTGGTTTATGAATTTCTTTCGAATTAAGATTTGCAATATACCAATAAGGAGTCAGGCGGTAAAAGTAACTTATGGTAACATTTGATTTATCGCCACTTATATCATCAACGTGGAAGACAATAAAGCTCCCAGATTCTCCTTTTTGAGCCTTGGAAACATAAGTGTGCCCAGATATCGCATTTACACCAAATCGAGTATAGCCAGTTATGGGAATATTAACTTCAGCCAGATCAGCATCACCAATATCTCCTAAATCAATAACTCCTTTTTGATTAACATTGTTTGCCCAGAATTTACCTCCGAAATAATAAAAATCACCTCCTGTAAAGGTGCCCAGAACATTTGTGGAAAAATCAAAGCTATCATTTTCCTGGAGAACAGCTTGAAGCAGAGCATGGGCATGGAATGCGCGCTGAATATCGTTAAAATATGGGAATCCATTTAGAAGATTATTATCAATGTCAGCTGCTTTATAAAGAGCTGAAAGCAGATTACTTTCACCAGGGTCAGAGAAGAAATAGTCTCGCGGAAAAGTTGACAGAATCTGATGAGCTTCAAGAATAAGCTGGTCTGCAATTCTGGCACCTGAAGCACCATAAATATCAATCAGGCGTTGTCGAAATTCCCATGCTGCTCCACCAATTATTGTTCCTCCTGTGTGACCTTCAATGTTATAACTGCTCTTACCTGGATATTGCATGGTATTATTCAGTTCCCTTGGGTTTGTAGTATATCCTTCACCATGTCTTGATTCATTGGTAAAGCTACTTGCAAAATAGTCAGAAAAGCCCTCATCCATGGCATAAGCTTCTATTTGGGTTGCTGGAAAACCAATCCAATCGCCATAAATTTCATATAGGATGTTGTGAGTGCATTCATGATAGATTACATCACTACTTCTCGCAAAATTGTTGGTACCAAAAAGCATAGGATCACCTGCATAAGCATTGTTGCGGGGATCATTTACTCTGGCATTGAAACGAGTTGAGCCATCCCACGGATTAATCCAGGAATATCCAAGTTCATCTTTCAACCAATCATGGAAAAGATTCATGTGGTAAAAGACATTTATATGGTCTCTGTCTGTAGCAGTCCACGTTAAATCACATGGACTATTTGTATTGCATGCTCTTATTTCAGTGAAATCAGAACCGTCATTATCTTGAACACGTGCAAAAGGACCTTCTAACCTAAATGTGGCTTGCCCACTTGGAAAATTCAATAATTGCCAAAGCCAGTTAACTGGTTTTTTGTAAATCCCACTGTTGTTAGTTGTAGCTTTCCCAACATCGTTTATTGCCACATGTTCATGCCTTAAAGGCACAGTTGCTATCGAGTCTGTTGGATTAACAGGATAAATTTCACCTTGCACCGTACCTGTGACTTGTGCCCCAGGGAACCTTGAAGGATAAGAACTTATAATACTTCCATCATTGGCGTCAATTATAAAGTACTTTTCAATTTCGGGATTTGGTTCTTCTTCAACAATCAGAAATTTCCAGGCAAGATGATAATTGATTTTTTTTTCTGATTCTTCCGGATAAATAATTAGGATGTCATCTATCCTTTTTAGGTTGGAACGATCACTTTTTTTGTATGTTTTTAATGCAATGTTAGTTGCTTCATCCAGATTCAAATCAGGTTTAACATCAATGTTGATTTCAGGATAATAGCTTGATGCATAAGTAGCTACCTTTCCATCCTCCGATGATTCAATACCAACTGTTGCATTATGGATAGGTATATCTTTGTAATACTGTTTGTATTTAACAAACCAATTTCTGTTAATTTTTTTGGATGTAACTATCTTCAAATCTTTAGGATCAATCCCAAAAAATTGTTTGTGCTCCTTGAAAAACTCTTTAAATGTTCGCTCCACATTTTCTAAAGTAACAGGTACAGTGCCATTTTTCAAAGAAGTCGGATATAAATCTATTTGTGTTACACGTTCAGGAATTTTCGTTATACGATTCTTTTTTATTCGAATGTTTTCGCTCAAACTGGTTTTAGATACTTTTACTTTTTGCTTACCTTTAAAGGTTTCCTGGTTTTGCTTAGATCCTTCTTTTTTCATTTTGTACTGATTTAATGGTGTCTATGCAATTTACGTCATAACATCTGATATGTCAAGTTTTAAGCAAAATAATTTTATTAAATATCAGGAGTTTGTTGTTTTTTAATACTAAATCAGTAAAAGTTTAAAGTGTGCCTCCGCATATTCAATTTTGTGAAAGGATGGTGATAACGCTTTGGGTTGATTTTTAACTATTTAAGCTTATTAGCATTATTCAAACCAGTAGGTACTTCAATTTGGTAATCATCCTCATGAGGATAAAGCTGTAATTCAATATTTTTATGATGGTATGCTCTGGTGAGCTTAACGATTCACCGGTCATCTACACAATTGTAGCACGTTATTTCTCGAAATAAGAATATGCTTTTTTTTTCCAAGCTTGTAGCATGTTTGATTCTGCATTTACTTTAATCGTCTTAGTAGAGTAGAGTACAGAGCAAAGCACTTTCTTTGCCCTGTAGCCCCCTAGTCAAACCGTACGTGCGGTTTTCCCGCATACGGCTTTCCTTCTAATTTTCATCATAAAGCTTTCGCAGGTCGTATTCCTGAGGATTTAAACGGCTTAAT
>JAWLGR010000060.1:0-18892 GCA_041684965.1 Mariniphaga sp. | reverse complement strand
TGCTCTTTATAAGTTCTGATAAACGATTGTAGGGTACATACTGCCGTGAACTTAAATAGGCTGTCAGAGAAATCAGATTATTACCATATTGTACAGGGGCCTTTATACCGGCTGGATAATTTGCTTTAGTGGCACATCCGCAGTTGCAATTTAACTGAAAAATATGGTGTTCAACAATACTGGCTTTAATTACTGGTATGTCTATTACTTGTCTTTTGCCAATCAGTTGGTATGCTTCTTCAGAGTGAATCTTGCCACATCGCGAGCAGGTTCCATCCGGCTTATGTTCTATTACTATGTCTGGATTAGGTGACATCAATAGCGTTTCTCCTTTATGTCCTGGTTGTCCTCCCGGTTTTTTATTGCTCTTTTCACGAAGGCTTTGATTTTTTATTCGGAACATATCTTGAGAAGGAGGCTGAGAACTGTTTCCACTGTTTTTACGGGTTTTCAGCCTGTTGACCTCAGTCTGGAGCGTCTGCACTTGTGCTGTCAATGCATCAACCTTTATCAAAAGATCATATACTAAATCGACCAGTTGTTCTTTGCTCAGCTTTCTTAATTCTTCTTTTGAGACCATTACTTCTTTGACTTTATCCAAAGATCGGTATGTTAAACATCGCTATGCAAATTTTTTGGCAATTCTTTATAAACACCTGAAACATTGGTTATCAACAATATTTAAGCCTGAACTGCGATTTTTTAGTTGAACCCCGATGAGAATTGGCTGAATGAAATCAATTCACAAAAATTGCCTTCACTTCAAGGAAATGGGTTAAACGAAAAAAATTGTGATTCTTATTTTTATTAGATTTGTTCTCAACAAGTACCTGAGTAGTTACTAATAATTAATAATCGTAGTAATTCAAACTCAAATTATAAAATAAAATTAATTATTATCTTTAAAAAAAAATATCACTACTAAAAAATTGAAGCTGTTTATTAAAAATATGGTTTGTAAACGCTGCCAGATGGTAGTTACCTCTGAGCTGGAAAAGTTGGGGTTACACCATATATCCGTAAAAATAGGAGAAGCGGAGTTTGAAGAAGACCTGGAACCGGAACAACTCAATAGCCTTAATGAAGAGCTTAAAAAAGCAGGATTGTTGTTAATGAATGATAAGAAAAACATTCTTGTTGAGAAGATAAAGAGTGCAATTATCGAAGTGGTGCATTTTTCAGAAGAACAAATTAAAATGAACCTGTCTGATTTTCTAAGCGAAAAATTGAATTATGATTACACTTATCTTGCCAATCTTTTTTCAGAGAAAAACGGAATGACCATTGAAAGATTTTATCTGACCCATAAAATTGAACGGGTAAAAGAACTGATAGTTTATGATGAGCTGAACCTTTCAGAAATTGCATTCAGGATGCATTACAGTAGTGTAGCACACCTTTCCAACCAGTTTAAAAAGTTCACCGGCCTTACCCCCACCGGGTTCAAAATGCTCAAAAACAAATCGTACAGTTCACTTGATAGTGTGTAAGCTGCAATATTCTGTCAAGACTTTACTTTTTGCCTGTGGACTATAGAAAAAGCCCCGCTAAAAACGAGGCCAATTCATAGTGTATGGGGAAGTATATTTTTTAACTCATTGAATACTCTCTCAACGATTTTTCCAGCTTTTTACGTGTAAAAAATATCCGGCTTTTAACTGTGCCAAGCGGTAATGCCATACGTTCTGCAATTTCTTTATATTTATATCCGTCCAGGAAAAAATTGAATGGAATCCTGAAATCATCCTTAAGAGCATTGATCACTTGTCTTATTTCGTACGAAATGAACGATGAATCGGGTGAAGGATAAACATTGTCTTGCGAAATCAGCAGGTGAAAATCATTATCAGATTCTTCAAAAATGTTTCTTTTTTTCAGTTTTTTTCGGTAGTCATTTATATATGTATTCTTCATTATGGTATATACCCAAGCCTTAAAGTTCGTGTCTTCTCTGAACTGATCCCGGTACATCAGAGCTTTTAACATAGTGTCCTGTAAAAGGTCATCTGCCCGGTCTGAAGAAGAGGTTAAACTAAGGGCGTAAAATTGCAGATTATTGCTTAAACTTAGCAGATTGTTGGTAAATTGATATTGGTTCACAGGCATTTAATGTAATTTTAGATTGTTAACGTTAAATGTATTAAGTACTGGTAAATTATTCCTGTACGAATTAACAAGAACAGATCTTTTTTTACAATTTGATAAAATTTTCATAATAGAGGGAATTTAATTCTTAAACCTGTTTGTTCTTAAAATTTCCTGTGAGTTGGGGTACCTGACATCAATACCGTTTTCGGCGGTAACAAAAAATCTTACCGGTTTAAAAGAAGATACTGTTTCCAATGTAGCAACCTTTTGCTTTGAGAAGAAACCGGATGAACTTTTTAACTGCCCCAAGTTTTCATTTGTACCCCTGTCTGTTTCCATCCACAGCACGTAAGTATCTTTTGATGTCTGGAGGCGTTCAACGTCTGCCAGATCTTCGATCTGTACTTTTATGACATAATTCTGATTCCCGTCCTTTTTTACCTTAACTTTACCTGTGGCTGCCGGAACTACTGATGAGTTTAGAAATGATTCTGTACTTACACATGATGCCATAAACAGCATCATCGTAATAATTACAAATCCTGAGAAGGATTTATTTCCTGTTCGATGCAGTTGTGTTTTCATGATTATTGTTTTTAAATGATAAATAATATAAATCACGAGGTAAAGGTACTGACGGTATGTCCCTTATTGTTACACAATTCATATTATGAATTACATGATTCACACATTACCGGAGAAATTTTACATATTAAAACCTGTTACAATAATGAGGTTGAGCAAGTTTTAAAAAATGAACCGGAATCAGAGTTGCTTTAATTTTGACAGGTTCACGACTGACAACAAGCATTTTTGTGCATCTTCAGTAACAATTCCTTCCATAAAAACTTTACAAAGCGGATAACCATCATAGCCAAGCATTATTTTGCATGTTTGCTTTGCATTGCTTGAATAGATTTTTTGAAGAAAGTCCATAAACTCTAATTTTGACTCATTGAAAACAAAAAGATTAAAGTTGGCACCTTTTAATGTAAAACGTTTTTCCTGCAGCATTTCAGCACCTGTGAAATTTAATTCACAAATTGTACCATCAGGATTTAACAAGAAATACCCCATTGCGGCCAGGTCAAACAACAGGGTGTATTTTTTCAATGCATCTTCTGCAGTTTCATTAGCCCGACGCAATGCTTCATTTTGTAATTCCAGAGTAGCCTGCTGAACGTTCAGCTCATGAAGGAGCTTATTAAAATCAATTTCGCTTTCAGGAATGAACAGATTTTCTTTCTTTATATCGATTAATTCCTCAGCTTTTTTTCGTAACATCTGTACATTGGTACAATCCATTTCTTCTGGTGTCATCACTCTTATACTATCGTTTCTGATATCCACTTTTTTTTATCTGAATTACTGTTGTAAAGTTGAGGATAGGATTCTTTAAACGTGTTACATGATTTCTTAAAAATGTTGTATAATTCACACATTTGGGGAATTATGAGCTGCTTCATTGGAAAATAGGGACACAGGGGATGGGGGTGATGGGATAATGATTGATTTTGTGGTGCCGGTCAGGGGTTTCTTTTATTTCTAATTTCTATTCTAGCCTTAGACATGCGTTCACGCAGGCCTCCTTCTATAAGGAAAGCAGCTTCCAATGATTTTATTTGCCTGCTCAGCAGCCAGGTTGTTATTTTTATTAAAGTTATCATGGTATTGGCACAAATCTCAGAATTATCATGCTCAATGGCATTTTTAAAAGTCTGGTAGGTGGGCCTGGGAATGCTCCTGTTGAGTTCCCGCAGGCGGGCTACCAGCCTGTGTTCTTTATCCCAAACAGGCAGCTTTTTAATTCTTAAAAAGTCTTCGTAATCAATCAGCAGTTCCTCTAAGCTTGGACGGGCAATATTGGTAAGTTTAATCTCTGTTTCCTTTGAAGTACCCGAAGCCATGCTGGCTTCCGCAATATTCTGTTTGCCACTGCGTGCTGCCTGCACCATCTGGCCTATTGTGCGGTCGTATTTATGAAAAAACCGGTTAGTAAAATACATTGTACCATCATAAACAATTTCTGCTTTCTGATAGGCTATCAGTTTACGATAACCTTCATGAGGGGGAATAAAATATTTTGCTGAAAAACAAGAAAATTCTGCTGTTATCAAGTTAAAATTAATTCTGTAGTTATTATTTATTACTATTTATTATTGTGCTTCAAACTTAAAGGGACTATTTGGGACAAATGTGACTATGTCTCAATTGTTCAAGGTATCCCAGGAAAATTAAATTGATTGTGCAAAATTTTTCACGTTCATAAGCAAGACCAGATTTAAATATTAGCCAGGAGCATGATGTGTTTATATAGCTACCGGCAACAATTTTTTATTTACTTTTTTTCTTTACTGCCTTTTGCCGCCGGCATTTAAATCATATGTTTTTGCAATATCCGGTACAATGCATCTTTAGAGATAGGTTTTGCCAGGTATCCAGAGAACCCAAGGCTGTTAAAATTGAGTACTTCATCGCGCATGGCATGTGCGGTTTCAGCAATTACCGGAACTTCAGTGTTTTGCCTGCGAATAAATTGCAACACTTCATAACCGTTCTTTTTCGGAAGCCTGATGTCGAGCAATACAAGGTCCACCTTATTGTTTGCAAAAAGGGTGATGGCTTCTTCGCCATCCTTTGCGATTAAGCTTTTCATTCCGGTTTTTTGTACCAGGTACCGCAGCATTTCACAGCTAAAATCATCGTCTTCCACTATCAGCACGGTTTTTCCTGTCAGATCAGGGGCTACGACATCAAAATCTTCACTTTCCGTCTCCGGTTCATTCGCCCCTGCCAGGTAGGGTATTGAAAAATAGACTGATGTTCCTTTATTTATTTCCGACTCCAGCCATATACTTCCTCCCATCTTCTCAACGATTCCCTTGCTAATGGTAAGCCCCAGTCCGGTACCCTTTATTGCATCTTCAGGATTTAGTTCACCCTGACTAAACCGTTTAAACAAAGCCTCCTGGTTCTCTTTGCTGATGCCTTTCCCGGTATCTTTTACAAAAAACAAAACGGTTTCCCCGTTTTTCAGGTCGTAACCAAATTCCACTTTCCCCTCTAAAGTAAATTTAAATGCATTGCTTATCAGGTTATGCAACACCTGTTGCAGCCGGTGATGATCGGTTTGTATAATGTGCTCATTAGCAGGAAGTGATAACTGCAATTCAACATTTTTTTTCTTCTGTGCAAAGATTATCCCTCTGAATTGATCCTCTATCTGCTTCATATAATCATTGAGTGAAACATTTTCCATAATAATCTTCAGTTCACCGGCTTCAATCCGGGAAACATCAATTATGTCGTTAATCAGGTTAAGGAGCTGGCTGCCTGAATTGGAAATGGTGTCAAGGATCTGTTTTTGATTTTCATCGTTCGTCAAATCTTTTAATATACCTGTAAATCCCAGGATCGAATTGAGGGGTGTACGAATTTCGTGCGACATGTTAGATAAAAAAGCCGATTTGGCACGTGCGGCCTTTTCCGTTTCAACACGGGCTTTTATAAGCTCCTCTTCCCGTTGCTTTATTGGTGAAATATCCTGAATAATATTGGATATGGCAATTACTTCTTCTGCTTCTCCTTTTATCACCGACATTGTAATGGCTACAGGAATGGGTTTGCCATTTTTATTCCGGTGAACGGTTTCAAAACTTTTTACCTTGTGCCCTTCCAGTAAAGATTCGATAAGAATTGAATACTCGTCCCCCTCGGGAATGGATATTAAGTCACCAGCTTTTTTACCTACAATTTCGCTTTTGCTGTAACCGTACAAGGCTTCCGCTCCGTTGTTCCACCAAAGAATTTTTCCATCGGGTGAAATACTGAATATGGCATCTTCCGAAGCTTCCACAATAGAAGCGAGGTGACGGCGGTATTTTATAACCTCTTTTTTATTCTGGGTAACATCCTGAATGAGGGTAGCAATTTGGTTGGGTTCTGATGAAAATGAGTGAACATGAAAATATTTGTTCAGCGACTTGCAATAGTACTCTTTATGAATAGTTTTGCCATCTAAAATCTGAGGAGCAAATTTCATAAATCCGGTAATCATTTCGCTGTCGGGGAGTGTAACTGAAATGTCTTTTTTTAGAATTTCATCCTGCGGTAACTCCATCATATGTGCAAATGCCGGGTTTGCTTCCACAAGGTGTGCCGATTTAATTTTGCCTTTGCTGTCAGTTTCCACTTCGTACACAGCAAGCCCGTTATCCATATAATGGAAAAGGTTTCTGAACTTTTCATCCTTGGCTTTTATAATCTTCTGGATCTTATTTTTTTCGGTAATGTCGATAAACGTAACGACCACTCCTTTAATCATATCTTCGAGGGTACGGTAAGGCCTTATCCGCATCCAGTATTGCTTGCCGTTTTCAGTTTCGATTTCTCTCTGAACCAATGAAAGGTTTTCAAGCACTTTGGCAGCTTCTGCTTCCAGTGCTTTTCCGTCAAATTTTATGCTGAAATCACTGATGCTTCTCCCCTCGTCTGTTTTTTTCAGGCTAATAATATCCTTCACCTGTGGCGAAAAACGCTGAATTTTTAATTCCTTATTGAGGAACAACGTACCGATTTGAGTATTGCGCATTAAATTGGAAAGGTCGTTGTTTACTTCAGAGTACTCTCTTATTTTTCGCTGCAGTTCAGCATTTGATGTTTCCAGTTCCTCGTTCAGCGATTGCATCTCTTCCTTCGAAGTTTCCAGCTCTTCATTGGCACTCTGAAGTTCTTCGTTCGATGACTGCGCTTCTTCGTTTGCCGATTTCAGTTCCTCGTTGGCGATCTCCAGCTCCTCTATAACGCTGTTCAGGTAATCACGCGTTCCTTCGAGCTCTTTTTCTATCTCAGTTATGTATTCATCAGAATCTGCCTTCGTTTTCGATTTAAGCTCGCCATCTGTTTCATTCTGAGTATTTACCTGAGGAAAAATTACTACTGTATAAAGATTGTTGAATGCATCGGGTTTTCTTATGGGGCTGATGCGAATGTCGAACTTCCTGTCTGACTTTTGGTCCCGGATGTTGTTAATTGTTATTTCTTTTCCGTTCTCTTTTATTTTCCGCAAGGCATTTGAAATTGGAATTTTAATGTGGTCGCGGGCTGCATTTACAATGTTGTTATCCGGATCACCCACCTGGAATTTAAAATAGTCTTCGCATCTGCCAATCGAATGCAAAATTTCACCGTTTATTCCTATTACCAAAAACGGAAAAGGATATTCCTTTAATGCCCGTCGCTCGGCAAACTCTTTTAAGGTAAGTTTTTGTTTATGAGTGGCAGGAAAGGTTGTGGAATAACGGCCCCTTTCATGCGAGAAATTAACAAAATCGCGCATGGCCTGACGACTTTCCCTCTTTTTAAAAATTTTGTATTTTGTGTCAATAACTTCAAACAAACCGGGCTTTTCATTCACTGATTCCGAGCTTCCCAAAAACAGGTATTTGTCGGGTTTAAGCCCATAATGCAGGGTATTTACCACTTTTTTCTGTATGTCTCCGTTCAGATAAATCAGGAAGTTTCGGCAGGTAATAAGATCGAGGTTCGAATAGGGCGGGTCTTTAATCAGGCTGTGTTCTGCAAATACAACCATATCCCTGATGTCACTTCGGATTGTGTAATTCGATTCATGTTTTTCGAAGTATTCTTCAAGCAATTGCGGAGGAATATCTGCTTCAATATTCAGAGGATAGCTTCCTTTACGTGCTTTATCAAGAGCAACTGCATCAATATCGGTAGCAAAAATACGAATGGGGTTGCGGGCATTGTGTATCTTAAGATGCTCCGACAATAAGATAGCCATGGAATAGGCTTCTTCTCCTGTAGAGCAGGCTGCCGCCCATACCCTGATGTCTTTGTTTGGGCCGGCGTTCGTAATTAGTTCAGGAATTACTTTCTTTTCCAATGCCTCGTAGGCATTTTTATCGCGAAAAAAGGATGTGACACCAATTAACAGCTCCTTTAACAGGTTATGAACTTCACCTTCCTCCTTTTTTATAATTTCAAAATATTTATTTAACGACAGCAGTGAACGAACCATCATTCGTTTTTTAATGCGGCGCAGCACAGTTGATCGTTTGTAATTCGAAAAATCATGCCGGGTGGTATTCTTCAGAATTTCCAGTATTTCGTTGACAATTTTTTCTGATTCTTTATCTTCGGGCAATTTTTTAATCCCGTCGTGCTTGGTGGGCAATTCAATTAGTTTATCGGGCATTTCTTCTATATTGCACACAATATCCACAACGCCCGTTTCAATGGCATTCCGCGGCATCGATTCAAACCCGGCGCTGCCAGGTTCCTGAACAATTACCCAACCGCTGTTTTGCTTTATTTCCTTAATGCCCTGGCTGCCATCGGAGCCGCTCCCGGTAAGCACCACCCCCACTGCCATCTCTTTATAGCTGCCTGCAAGCGAACGAAAGAAATGATCGATTGGCAAATGCAGGCTTTTTTCTCCCTGATCGTATTTTTGGAGCTTAAATTCATTGTTGGCAACACTCAGGTAATGCCCCACCGGGGGTATGTAAACAACATTAGGTTCCGGTTTCATGTTGAGGGTAATTTTCTTGACCTTCATGCCGGTCTTCCGCTGAATAATCTGGTCGAGTATGCTTTCGCGGGTGGGCGACATATGCTGTATCACAACAAACGACATGTTTGTATTTGCCGGTAACTGCTCAAACAGCTTTTCCAGCGTTGGGATTCCATCGGCCGAAGCCCCTATGCCAACAATAAAATTTACCTGACCGGGAGTTTTTTTCTCTACACTCATCTATTTGGTTTGTTTTATGATGCAAGATAATAAAAAATGGAATTGCCCTGCGATTAAGTTAACAGTTTGGAGGAGATATTGGTGGGGAGGTTGAGAATTAAAAAGCAGCCCATGTGCGGGTGTAGCAAGGGCGGACACATGGGACGCCGGGGACGGTGGAGCGGATGAGTGTAATTAAGCCAGCCTGACCAGCATGAAGTTAAATTTTTTAAAACTATGCTTTTTAGAATGTTACCACCTTGTCGCTGTCGACCACCCATTGGGTTAATTCGGCCATTGTGCTGATTTCTGTGCCTTCAATGAGGGGGGCATTTTTCAGGCCACGGGCATCGGCACACGAGCCGCAGATTTTTACTTTCGCACCTTTGTTAATTGAAAACTTCATCATGCGTTCGATGTTGTAATAACCATTGGGTGTGGTTTGTCCTGCAACAGCGCACGATGCCGCATCGGCCATTAAAAAAATTCGTACTTCCACATCTTCGTGGGCTTTGTTTAACTGGTTGGCAAGGCGTAATCCATTGTAAGCTTTCTCAGTTCCGTAAGGTCCGTCGTTAATTAAAATCAGAATTTTTTGCATTTTTTTTGTTTTAAATATTAAATACTTTTTAGTTTATGAAATTGAATCCATCAAAGATTTGAGTGTGCCAAACATTGTGTTTGTGTCCTTATAAAGTTCAGGATTTGAACTGACGGCATTCAGCATCATTTCCATGTTCATAGTTGAAATAACCGTTTTTCCATTGTCTTCGTAAATTGCCAGCTTGCAAGGCATAAAAATTGAAAAATGCGGAAATTCAGTCAACATGGCTGCTGCTGTTTTTGCCTGGCAAATCTCATAAATAAACACCTTGCGGTCGATGGGAAAGCCTTTACTCTCAACTATATCATGATAAACATACGTTTGCAGCAATGCAAATTTGTTTTGCTCACATGCTGCAGGTACTTTCTCCGTTACCGCTTCTATTGGTTGGTCACTTTTAACCTCATGAGTGAACATTTCAATCAATTTTTCCGGTGACATTTCTGTCTGCATTTCTTTATTATTCATATCTGTTTATTTAAAATGTTAATACAATTTTATTTTTTCGCACCAATGCGTATAAATCGGCCATAGAAGAAAAAGAACAAATCTGGGGTCCATCCATGTTTCTGCTTTTCAAGCATGTACCGCAGCCCTGAATCTCACCTCCTTTTCCCAAAAATGTGTCCACCTGTTCTTCCAGATCCTTATTTTCTTTTACCAGGTTATCTACTTCCACCCCTTTTGCAAGCAGGAAAACCTGAACGGTATCGCCCTGATTCTTTGAATGGTTAGCCAGCCGGAAAGCATTCCAGACCGTTTCCACATCGTTGGAATAAATAACCATACCGATTGATGTTGGAAGATGCTTTTGCTTTTGTTGTTGCGGATTAAACTCTGCCTGTGCTGAAACGCTGTTGGCAAGAAACAGCAAAATGACTGCGAGCGATAAAATGGTCTTTTTCATGTTTATTTAATTAAAATTAATGATTATTTGGAATGACTTAGTTGATTTACAGTTGTTGAAATAGCTTCAACAGCATGGTCAATTTCTTCTTTTGTGGTGAATTTTCCAGTTGAAATGCGCACCGTTGCGGCTGCTGTTTTTTTGTCGGTATTCATGGCTTTTAACACCGGTGACATATCAATGGAATTGGCATGGCAGGCCGAGCCGGTAGAAAAACGCACGCGATTGCTGACAAATGATACCAGCGTGTGCGCTTCCACACTATCGAATGCAATACTTAAAGTATTTGGAAGGCAATTATTCAGGTCGGCGTTCAGCTTAATTCCGGTTAGGGCTTTGGCTTTCAATCCATCCAACAGCCGTTGCCTCATCTGAAACAAGTACCGCTTATTCACCTCCAGATCTCTTTTGGCCAGTTCACAGGCTTTGCCCAGTGCAACAATAAAGGATACATTTTCAGTTCCGGGACGCTTTCCATTCTCCTGCCCTGCCCCATAAATCAGGTTTTCCAGCTTTACTCCGTTCCGAATGTACAGAGCCCCGATTCCTTTTGGTGCATACAATTTATGCCCTGCAATGGAAAGTAAATCCACTCCAGGAGTGCTTACATCGGTTTCAATTTTGCCAACAGATTGAGCTGCATCGGTATGAAAAAGGATATCATTTTTATGGGCGATAGCTGCAATTTCTTCTAAGGGTTGAATTGTTCCCACTTCATTATTGGCATGCATAATCGTAATCAGAACCGTGTCGGGCCGCACTGCCTTTTCAACATCAGCGGGATTTACTTTTCCAAAAGCATCAACCGGGAGCCAGATAATTTCATAACCTTGTTCTTCAAGATAGTTGCATACTTCAGTAACTGCAGGATGTTCGACCGCGGAAGTAATGATGTGTGTTCCTTTTTGCGCATTCGCCAAAACAGCTCCCCGGATGGCATGGTTGTTTGATTCAGTACCTCCACTGGTAAAAATAATTTCTTCAGGTGACGCTCCTATAAGATCCGCCACCTGCAACCGTGCCTTTTCTATGGCTTCTTTGGTGAGCCGGCCGGATTCATAACCACTCGATGGATTTCCAAAATTGGTACGAAGGTAAGGCATCATTTCTTTCACTACCTCCTTTGATATGGGGGTGGTTGCATTGTAATCAAGATAAACGGGTGCTTTCATAGTAATTCGGTTTTAAATTCCTACAGCTAGCTGCACGGTAATTATACTTTGTGCATCTGCCTCCGGGTGGTTGATTACCGTATAATCGAAACTTGCCTTTGCATTGTGCCCTTTGAGGTAATAATTAAGGCCTCCGCTTAATATACCGGTATTGTTTTTTGTTTCTACTGAAGCGGATTCATACCGGAAATAGGGCTGGATATTGCCCCACCCGACAGGAGTGCCAAAATAGTAACCCGACTGAAGATAAAATAACCCGGCATTATCAGCTTCGGAGAGTTGCACAAAACCATTATTCTGTGTGCTGTTGTGTAAAGAAATCCAGGCGGATTCTACTGTAACAGCCCCATTCCCGACCGGATGGTCAAAAAACAAATCAATGGTCCATGTAAAATTATTCAGGCCGGATTGATCGTTCAGGGTAAGGTTGTTCTGGGAATCAAACGCAGCTCCCAGGCTAAAAACTTTCTTCTGCCCCAGATAAGTACCCTGGTTAAACCACCCCGTCTCAGGTTCGAGCAGATTAACAACCGCGCGGCCTACAAACCGCAGGTTGTCATCGGGATTACTGCTGCCTTCCATTCCTTCAGAAATCATCAGCCGGTATTGAAATAAGCCGTCGGAAGGATTACCCCATATGGTTACCCCGTCATCTCTGCCCACTTTGCTGGTATAGAAAATACCACCCCGTATTCCACCCTGCAAAAAAGATAGATCCGTTGTTAGCAGCGACCTGGTGGAAGTAGTTCCGTAATTCCGGGTAAGGGGAACATACATTCGTCCTGCCTGAACGATAAAACCTTCATTCAGGTTCAGTGTAATCCACAAATCGCGAAAGGTCAGTCCGCTGCCGAGTCCCATTGAAGGATTGTTCAACCCATCCTGACCAAAACGGTCAACTGCAATGTGGGTAAAAAATCCAAGATAACCGGTGGGCTGTCCTTTTACTGATAAATAGGCTCTTCGAACCATAAAGTCGTTAAGCCCATTGTCTCCATTTCCGTTTTCAACATTCTGATACCAGGCCTGGCTCCAAAAGGCGATATCTACTTTATCCTGAGATGAGGCATTTTCAGGGGAGAAAACAACAAGAAATAAAATAAAAATTAATAGAAAAGCAAGGAGTCTCTTCATTGTACAAATTATAAAAGTGATTTCATTCTTTAATTTTCAGTATGGTCCTTAAGCTGATTCATCTTCCATTCCGGGTAACCTTCATCAAGTCTTCTGACATTGAACCCGTTTTCTGTAAGCACCCTTACTGCTTCATCTGCAAGAACACAGAACGGTCCGCGGCAATAGGCTATAATCTCTTTCTTTTTTGAAAAATCTTTCAGACAGCACAGTAACTCATCCATTGGAATTGACACCGCCCCGGTAATGTGCCCGAACTCATATTCAGCTGAAGGTCTTACATCCATCAACAAAACATTTTTATTGGAAATCATCTCCTCAAGCTCATCCAGGCTCACGGAATTTGAAGCTTTATTATCTTCCCTTTGCCGGCTCAACACTTTTTCCAGGGCAGCAACTTCAGTAATGGCATACTTTGTAATATGCTGGTAGAGCCCTAAAAATTCAAAGCTGACCAGTGAATAGTACACATAATGTCCTTCTTTTCGTGATTTAACGATATTGTTATTTTTGAGAACCTGCAAATGTTGTGAGGCATTTGCAACGGTAAGGCTGGTAGCCTCCACGATCCCCTCTACACTTTTTTCTCCCTGCGAAAGCATCTCAATTATTTCCAGCCGTGCAGGATTCGACAAAGCTTTCATCAGCTTTGCAAGGCCATTATACATGGCATCTTTAAATTCCCGTCCTTTCATAAATAGAATTATTTTTTGCAAATATAATACTTATTCAAGAACTTTGTTGAATAATTGAATTTATATATAAATACATTTTTAAACACACGGAACCTTATTATTTATTTGGATATAACAAAGCGATTGCTTAGATTCGCATTTATAATATTATACCATGCCAAGAAATAAATCATACAGCGATGATCTGGTGCTTGAAAAAGCCATGAATGTTTTTTGGGTTCATGGTTACGAAGCCACCTCGGTGCGTTTGCTCGAAAAAGAGATGGGCATTAACCAGTTCTCCATTTACGCATCGTTTAAAAATAAAAAGGGCCTTTTTATAAACACTTTGCAAAAATACCGGCAATTAGTAATTGAGACCAGCTTTCAGCCATTGTTACAAGAACATGCAGGATTTGCAGAACTGGAAAGATTTCTGCTCAATCTTACCACATTAAAAAGAAGCAAAGAAATTAAGAAAGGGTGCCTGATAGTGAATACAGCAGGAGAATTGGGTGAAAAAGATCCTGAAATTGCACATGAATTAAACCTTTATTACGATTTTATCCGCAATATGCTCTTGCGTGTTTTGCAAAATGCGGTGGCAAAAAAGGAAATTCCGGAGAATACGGATGTAGAAAAACAGGCCGGTTTTTTCCTGGGAGTGATGCAGGGAGTTTCAGTTGCCAGTAAAACAATGGATAAGACCCGGCTCAACGACTTCATTAGTATTGCACTGGCACAATTGAAATAGTTTTTTAATCAATTTCTAAGCATGTGCCTGGAATAGAGTAAAAATAAATAGTATGACAACACATATATCGAAATTCTTTCTGTTTTTAGGATTTACAACTTTTTTGGCAAGCGCCCAACTACCTGAGAAAGCCGAAGACATTTCGCCTTTACTGATTGGCGAAAAAATTCCTGACACTCTAGTTAAAGCACCTGATGGAAATGACCATCGAATATTGAAACTGTTTAGCCAAAAGCCAACGGTATTGTTATTTTACAGAGGCGGATGGTGTCCTTACTGCAATGCCCACTTAGCAGAAATACAGGAAGCAGAAGACGAAATAGTTGAGCTTGGCTACCAGATTATCGGCATCAGTCCCGATTCACCAGATAATCTGAAGGCTACTGACGAAAAGAACAAACTTAATTACAGCCTTTATTCCGACGGTGACGGCAGATTAACAAAAGCCATTGGAATTGCCTTTAAAGCACCCGAACGGTCAGCAGCCCGGTTATTTGAATATTCAAACGGAATGAATGAAGGCTACCTTCCTGTTCCATCAGTATTTATAGTTGATACTTCAGGAAATATCGAATTTGAATACATCAATCCCGATTATAAAAACCACGTAAGTGCCGGTCTTTTAATGGCAGTCTTGAAACAATTGAAAATCGAACAGAATAATTAAAGTATTATTAAAATCAATCCAATATGAAAACCAAAGTCTATTTTGCCTTCTTATCAGCATTTGTGCTTTTGAATACAATAAACGTTATGGGACAAAATGAAACCCCGGAAAACCCTATCGATAAACTTGTAGTTGTCTGGACCAGCGACGACCCTTATGTGGCCGAGCGGGTTGCCCTGATGTATACTCACGCCGCCAAAACTGCAGGGTGGTTCAGTGAAGTTACTTTAATAATATGGGGCCCTTCAGCCAAATTGGTTTCAGAAAACCTTAAGATTCAGGACAAACTTAAAGCCATGCAAAAGGATGGGGTGGAAATCAGGGCCTGCATAGTTTGTGCCGATGCTTATGGTGTTACCAAAGACCTGGAAATGCTGGATTTCGATGTAAGAGGTATGGGCAAACCGCTAACAGATTACCTGAAAAGTGATGCTAAGGTGTTAACTTTTTAAAATTATTCAAAAAACAAATTTTAGTTTCCATTATCTTTTCAAATTATAACAGGTAATGGTTAACAAATCAGAAAATAGAAGCGTTACCAAATATTTATTGAACTGGATGCCCACCCTGTTCACTCACTTAAAGAGGACTATTCGATGACGTTGATAACGACCTGTTACTGATTGCATAGCTGACTTTTAACATGCACCTAAAAAATATTTTCTTCAGTTATTCCAAGAGTCATAAAACCAGCAAATAATTAAGTCTGAAAAAATATAAAGACAAATAATCCATATAAGGAATTATCTTTGGCAAAATTTAAAAAGCTGATAGTAAATGCAGGTTACAATTAACAGGAAAAGCATAAAATTTCACCCCGACTCTTCCAGGGTAATTGCACGGTTTCTTTATACCAGTGAAGAAAGGGCCCTCAATACCATACGTTCGGTCTTAAATATGACAGGGTATTCGGCATCGCAGGCATTGAATCCCATTCTGAGGGATTTCTCATGGCGGCACAGGAATATTTCACACATTTTTGAGAAACATTATAATAAAATATCCCATTTGTTAAAGTTGCTTGATGTTGATCCCGATACGCTCGACATTTCACAAAAGACACTTATAGGCTCCTATTTTACAATGGAGTATTCCATTGAATCGGCCGCTTTTTTTAATCCATCCATAGTTGAACATCCCGATCAGTCGGAGACCGGCCCTGAAGAAAAAAGAGTAATAATCAGTTTCAGGGCAACCGGCGAAGGGCATATTTCATCAATTGTTTTTCGTACCGGGGTGCTTGATAGAAACAACAACCTTTCTGTTGAACCGGTTGGTAAAATGCTGGAAGAAGCCAAACACATAAAAAAACACATTTACGATAAAGCATCGTTTAAACAAAAACTCGAAGATATGAAGGACTTTCATACTTTAATTCCTTCGGATTTAATACTAAATAAGTTAAACGATAAATTCTCCTATGGTGAACTCCGAGACTGCATAAAAGATGCACGGAAATCACTTCACCTGGCTGCCGATAAAGAAATTCTTTTCAATCAAATCATATGGTTGGCTCGCTCCCATTACGAACTCGATTTTTCATTGGATACAAACATTTCGGAAAGGGTTATATTTCCGGTATCAACAAATGAGCAGAACGGAATTGAAGATGCCCGTTTTGTGAAATTCACTGAAGATAACGGCGAAATCATTTATTATGCCACTTATACCGCCTATGATGGAATCTCCATAATGCCTAAAATGCTTGACACCAGGGATTTTTATCATTTTAAAATATTGCCTCTCCATGGTGAAATTGCCCAAAACAAGGGCATGGCGCTTTTCCCCCGTAAAGTGAATGGAAAATATGCCATGCTTTGCCGGTTGGATGGTTCTAACAATTACATTTCTTATTCTGATAATATCAACATCTGGCGTGAAGCCAAATTATTGCAACAGCCTAAATTTCCCTGGGAATTCGTTCAGATTGGAAATGGAGGTTCACCAATTGAAACCCCGGAAGGCTGGCTTGTAATAACACATGGTGTTGGTCCTATGCGCGAATATACCCTGGGAGCCTCATTGTTCGATCTGGATAATCCGGAGAAAGAAATCGGGAGGTTAACATCTCCCCTGCTGGTTCCAAACGCCGAAGAACGTGAAGGATATGTTCCCAATGTGGTTTATTCCTGCGGTTCGATGATTCATAACGACGAATTGATAATTCCCTATGCCATGTCGGATTATGCCTCAACGTATGCTACAGTTAATCTGAGCGAACTCTTAAATGAGTTAAAAAAATCAAACACAGGCATCTGATCTTATTAATCATAAAACTTTCTTTCAGGTAATACATAGTTAAGGATATAAATACAGGATACACCAGTTTACATTTCTTTACTATGAATTATTTGGATATATACTGTCTCTAATCTCCCAACTTTTATGAACAAATGATGATTCATATTCATGAAATGTGTGAATAATGTAACTCTTTAAAGAAATGATGTAACACATTTTAGCAGTTTAATCCTCACCTTTGAGTAGTAATAAAAATAAAAGATAGCTGGTGAACAGTTACATTCCAATGCAACGCGCCATTAAAGGTATTCTGAATGCGGTTGTAGTAATCCTTCTGGTGATTTGGCTGCTGAAAGAATTTGGATTCCTTGAAGATATACAAATTTAAGGATATAGGGTATTTTGTAGTGTGCAATTTAAAAAACTGACCTGCCAGTTGCAGGAAATAACTAATGCAAAGAAAAATGATTAAAACAAAAAATTTACATATTGTACTCTCACTATTTGTTGCAGTAATTTTGCTAATGCCGGGCATTGGGTGCAAAAAAGATGAAGACCCAGCCAGGGAAACAAGATACAACCTGAAAGTTCAAGATGTACTTGGGGTTACAGGAATTGTAACCTTTATAGAAACAAGCACTACTGCTTCAACCATTGCAATACAACTGTCCGGAGCACCCTCAGGATCTCATCCGGCAGCACTGTATACGAATTCAGCAGCTGAAGGTGATACACCTGTTGTTGAACTTAATCCTGCAGATGATTCCGGTTTAAGCTCGACTGTTGTAAAGACTATAACTTATAAAGAATTAATAGCATACGACGGGTTTGTAAAAGTATATAAGAGCAGCAGTGAATCCAATATAATTCTGGCCCAGGGAGATATTGGAGGGAATGTACTTACTGGTGACAAATAAGTCACGGGAATATTGGGTCGAATGCAGATTAAGAGTTTTTTGTGTGATAGCATCTGAATCAGAGAAAGTTTCCAAATATTCGAGTCAATACTAATACCGGGTCTAAAATAAAATGATGCAACTGTTTTTGACCCTGCATTTTTTACCAAACTGAGTTCTTCCGACTGTTAGAAATTTTTCGAGGAAGTTAAATTTTAATCAGGCAATAGGATATCTAAAATTTATAAACATGGATAATTTAAAAAAAACAGCAACCAAACTTTTCAAGTTACGTCAAAAAGCAGAGTTGTTGCTTATAAAGAAGGAGAAGCGACTGGAAAAACCGTTACCTGAGTCTGATAATCTAAAGCTAATTCATGAGCTTGAACTGCACCAGATAGAACTTGAAATGCAAAATGAAGAACTTAAACAGGCTAAGGAAGAAGCTGAGCTTGCAGAAAAAAAATATACTGAATTATACGACATTGCCCCATTAGGATATATAACACTTTCAAAGGAAGGTGAAATTACAGAATTGAATAAAAGTGCAGAGCAGTTATTGGGGAAGGATCGCTCACAACTCATAAAAAGTAGTTTTGGGTTTTTTGTATCTTCAGATACCAGAGCTGATTATAATCGTTTTCTGCAAGTTACATTCAATAGTAAAATAAAAGAAACCTGTGAACTTAAGCTGGAAACAGGCAATGATTCAATGAAATACATACACGTAAGTGGAATTATCAGTAATATAGACGAAAAATGCCTGGTTACCCTGGTTGATATTACAAAGCTCAAACACGCCGAGAACGAATTAATAAAAGCAAAAGAAAGAGCCGAAGAAAACGAAAGACTGGAATCGGCCTTTCTGGCAAATATGAGCCATGAAATAAGAACACCCATGAATGGCATCCTGGGTTTTACAGAGTTGCTTAAAACTCTTGACTTAGACAGGAAAGAGCAGCAAAACTATATTGAGAGAATCGAGAAAAGCGGTGTTCGCA
>JAWLGR010000059.1:0-19117 GCA_041684965.1 Mariniphaga sp. | reverse complement strand
ATACCTCATCATACAATTGTAGCACCGAAAATGGAAAATTTACGAACCGTAATTTTCCAAAATATTGCAATATTTGTGTTTATGAATTAATCAGGCTAAGTTGATATGATAAAACAATAATCAAATCTTTTATGTCTTTTTCTTGTACATCAACACCTCCTTTCGTTAACAACAAAGCAAAATCGCCTAAAGCAAAAGATGTTGCCGAGTCTGAGCCTTCATGTTGAGCTGAGTTAAGAAGGTTGATATTGACATCAGCCCCATTTGACGTAACTTTTGCCAAGTAATCGTCGCTGTTATTGAAAAATCCGTAAATGTAAATTTTTAGGAAGTCAACCATCCTGTTTTGCGCAAAGTATGGAAAACATTCTTTTGATATTTCAAAATTCATTACGTGAGTTTTCCCATCCAATGGATGAAACATCTTGTGCCATTCACCCTGGAACTCATGCCGCAAACTGAACATCCTAGTCAGTTCAATTCCGCTTGATGTTTCGGTTGGAGCACCAGTAGACTCAATTAACGACTTCAAGTATCCTATCACAAGTTTTTTGAAAGAGCCAGAATCTTCTGTTTTGGAAGGGCCAGAATCTTCACGGGCAGTGTAGCGCATTGTTATGATAATATCGCGGATTGTATTGTAGTCAAACATTCTTAATTTTTTTTCTGTGTTTAATTCCAATCGCCATTCGCCAAATGCGCCACAACCTTCAAACGGCAGGTATCGCTCATCCCGGAAATTAAATTCAAAAACTCCACTGTCGTTTTGGGCATTGCTGGTAGCAATAGAATGTGTTTCCTTAGTAACATGGCGGAAACGGATATCTGCTGAATAATCACTCGATTCGTAAGTTGCGCCCGAGGTATCTATACGTGTGGTATGCTTTAACAACCGAAGAGTTGCATTTATGCTTGTATAAGGTCCGACGACACATGGTATGCTAAGCGAAACTGATTTTATACGCCGGAAATAATGACCCTGGAAGTCGAGATCGAAAAGTGCCTCAGGAAGAATAAAAGTACAGGTGCCATTGTTCCGCAAATCGAGAATGGCTTGTGGATTCAATAACATCAACGAAATATTTTTTGTCAGTTCTAATTCCCTTGCGTTATTATCATAATATGAAGTCTCCATCCTGCGTAAATCATATTGCAGTTTTTCGGCGCTCAACAAGCCTTTCTTCAGACTATCCCAATATCCAAACTTTACAAATGAGGTGTTATTATACTCACCTAATTCATATTGATAACATTTTTCAGCTTTTTTTGCCAGATCGTATGCAAGTTGGTAACTCTGGAAGTAGACCGTAGAAATTTGTCCGATCATCCAGTCGTACAATTGCTGGTTGGTAAATTTGTTACGCATAAACGCGTCGGCTTCTTCATTGTTTTCAATTTGTAATTTTTGGTTTTGCAAATCTTTTTCTGCAATATCCAGTTTAATCTCTGCTGAAAGTATTTGTTTATCCAGTTGTTCTAATTCTTTTGAGGCGGTACTCGTTTGAAATTTCCAATCGTCCATTCTTCTAGTGTATCCACCTAGAGTGGAGGACATAATCCCCTGTGCAGTATTAATACTTGCAAAAATACCCATATAGGTACTTATTGCTCTCATCATTTCACCCAAATTATGCCCTCCCCAAGTGGCTCCCATAGAAAACGGTGAGCCTAATTTAAAATTAGGGATAGCACTGAGTACTCCGCCAATTGTATTTAATTCGCCCTGAACCAGTGATAAGATCATCCCTATTTGAATACTGTTTAAATGTTGTTTTTCATGATCATTCATATAGGGACGTGAATTGTAATACTCGTATTTTAATTGGGTTAATTCCTTTAATTTCTTAACGCTTGCTAATGATTCTTTAGCATCGTCAACCTGTTTTTCTTTCACCGTCAAAACAGCGTTTAGCACTTTCTGCTCATGGGCTGATCTTAGCAATGACAATGCTTCTTCATCACGTTTTTCCAAGGCCTGTAATAAAGCCGATCCAAGCGATTTTACTTCGTTTGTAATCTCAATGGCTTTTTGCAGAATGAAGTTAAAACGATAATTGGGCAATTCAGCATTCATATCGCTCAAAATACTGCTCAAATCCATTCCGGCCGCTGCTGCACGTACCAACATTGCAGGATCAATAGGTGGTTGAAATAAAGGAAGTGTGCGTACCACTCCTTCAATATTCATGCTATTTCGAATCTTGAATAATCGGTCCGCAACAGTATCCCAATATTTCATCAAAAATTCATTGCGTGGCACACAGAAATAGAACATTTGACCAAGTGCATTAGGGCTGTCGGAACTGCTCATACTCGGAGGAGTAACTGATGGTGAGATCATAGTTTCAATGTGCATCATAGCATTGGAGAAAGAATCCAAATCATCCTTAATATTGTCAAAGGCAGTTTCATCATTTTCGGCGCGAGGAGGAATATCGGCTGGCCGTTCTCCAAGAATTTTTGCGGCGAGAATATAAAGGTTTGTTGCCTCATTAATGCTTTCAATAGTATCGCGTTTAAATAAATTGTCACCCCATGCAATAAGGTTATCAAGGTATTTCATAACCACATTTCTCATATAGGCACTGATGCGCATGCGAGCAATCACGTGCGGTTTGAAAGGATCATCCATCCATTTTTCAACCTGCTTTGCCAATTCTGTTTCGTTTTTAAGTAAATCCTCAAGCGTTTCTATCTGAGTTCCCGCCTCCTCATAAAATCGCTTGAACTGCCAGAATCTTTCTTTGTTACCTCCTTCGCTTTTCGTTGGATCGAAAATATAATGGAACCATTTACGCGCTTCTTCAAAACGCTGATCGTCTTTAAGGCGACACGCAATAAGCATGGGCACATGAAAAAATAATTCCCAGTTGTATTGTGCGTATGCTCCACCATAATCAAAATCGATTTTATTAGTAGGATATGTATTTACAGGTACCAGAGAAGTTGGTGCATACGTATCTTTAAATAGAATGGTGTCATTCTGGGTTTGTATGTAGCGCGTTAACAATCCTTCAATCCCTAATTTAAGCAGATATTTAATGAATGTTTTTACATGTGCATGATAGAAGTTAAAAAATGTAAATTGATCCGCCTCACTATATTTAATGCCAAAATATGCCCCTGAATCAAGCAATCCGAATTTTGCCTTGGCATAAGAATAAGTTAGTGACATATTACTAACGGCTACAGCGGATGTTTCTGATAAAGCACTTTCCAATCTCGGTTCAGAAAATACCTTACTCATAGTAGCTAATTGCACATTACTACCATAGATATTTTCCATGTTGTTATTAAATTGGCTTATCTGCACATCCATCATTATATCCGATAGTTTATAATTATCAACCAAAGGATCCTGAAAATACTGGTCAATATCTAAATACGGATTCGTCACAGGGCCAATAGGATCGATTTCCGGATTGTAATAATACAAGTCATTCCAGACTTTAATTGTCCCTACCTCCCAATCATTTATCCCAAAATCCGGTTTAGTAAATTCAGCTATATAATCTGTGGTATGTTTCACATAGAACGTGTTTTTTGCATCCTGGAAAAAGAAATTTTTTGAATATGGATAATCTTCATTTGATGGCAAGACTAATTTGTAAATATTTTCTTTTGATTCTTCTAATACAATATATTGTTCTTCATTACAATTAATTTTAAATTGTTCTATTGAATCGTATTTATAATATTTAGTGAGAAATTTTAACTCCTGACCTATTGTATTAGCAGTTTTCATTTGTTTAATTGAAGAAGTATTTTCAGCATTAGTAGTTGTCAATGGAAAGGAATGCATAAAACCATCAACTGGGTCAGTATTTGTATTATTAAAAACGAAAAAATCCCCATAATAAAAATTATCATGATCAACTTTAATAAATATTTTGTCATCAGAAATGGTTGCACTAATCCAAATATTATTTTTCAAATTATCTAATTCATTTTGTTGAGTCATGGTAGTATTATCAGTAGTTGTAAAATTCTTTGAAAGTTTCTTTGCTGTCCATTTATTATTTTTAAACTCACTCCATGCTACTTGAATTTTCCACCATATATGAGGTGCTGGAACTGATTCTGTAGCGTCAACGCTACTCTTTTCCTCTTTTTCCTGTGTGAAGAAAAGCCAGAAAAGACATAATTTACGATTGAAGATAGCAGGGATTACATTATTGCCATCCACATCTATTTCGAGCTTAGTCCACGCGGTCCATTCACCATCTTCTAGTGTCCTGTGATAATATTTAGGAGGATCGCTATATGAACGTGCAAAAACATGAAGGATATCAATTTCGTCTTCATCAGGAATACCAGTTTCAACCTGATGATAAAAGCCAACCACTTCCAATCGGGCTACTTCATCCAGCTTTTCCAGGTAAGCATAAAAAGCATCTTCAACATTTGCATCGTTAAGCTCATTTTGTTTTAACTGAGCTTCCAGGTCTTTGAAAAACGGCGACTTATCATCCCGCAATTCTGGTTCAATCCAATTCTCGGGATATAAGAATATTTTTCTGTTAGCTTCCCAGACGCGGTATAACTTCCTCCATTCTTTCCATTCTTCAACCTGATCACCCTCTAATTTCAATGCTTTCTGAGTTGGGTCTGAATTTGGATGTTCCAGATTCATTAACACGCGGTCGATAAAAAGTTGGACGCTACAAATAGCTTGCTTTATGCGTGATGTCATGCTGATTGGTTTCATCTCGACATCAATCAATAAATATCCGTATAGTTCATCACTGTTTTTCCAACGTTCATATTTTCCAGCGTTTGTATTGAAATTCGCGTGTGCCACAACAAAAGCCACTAATGCCTCGCGTTGTTTTTCGCGCAAATCATCACGCAGAGGTTTCGCCAATTTCAACCATTGTGCTTCATCGTATTTTGCTTTAGCGGCATTTTTGATAGCATTGGAAACTGTGCTGTCAAAATCAGTCTGAATTGCATCCTCTAATAGGTTAGAGCTTAAGCCGATTTTTTTAAGAGCAACGATACAGCCTTTTACCTGTAAAATCAAATCGCCATTAACAAAGTCACCTGGAAATTCTGTTTTCAATAATCCTGAATTACTTGTTGTTGAGCTATTACCAACAAGGGCTTCGAGTGTAGTTCTGTCCCAGTTGGTACGTGTGCATAAATCCTCCAACCATGAACCTTTGTTGTTTGACCCAATCGCATCATCAAGGATATCGAAGAAATCAGGAGTGCCAATTGGCATTGCATCACGCGCTTTTATTAGATCGATAAGTGTTTCGAACTGATTAAAATCAGCTGGAGCCGTAACAACAGGAAGATTGGTGAGATTTGTGCATGACAATGTTGCACTCTCATTTAAAATATATTCAAGTTCATCATTTGTCAGTTTTAGTTTGTTGATGATAGTTGCAATTTTTTCGAGCTTTATGTAATCATTAAACAAATCTGGTTGTGCATTCAGTGACGCATCTGTATCGGGATTTTCTCGAACAAAAATCGGCTCAAAATCTATTGGATTGCCCGGGTCTTTATAATCAGTATAAGTTTTCAAAAAGTTATTTATTGAAAAATCGTCAGCACGAAAATCTTCTACCATAGCTTTAGCTGGATTTGCAATTCCTTTCAAATATTTTTGCAAAAGCAAACCTGAAGCTGTGGCAGTAATTTTTAATTTTTCCGAAAACTTTTGAACAATCGTATTTCGCTGTTCTTCGGCAGTTGAGGTCTTAGTGGCACGAAGCGAACTTCTCAACTCTGATAAAAATACGCTTATGGTATCATCTTCTGGGGCAACAGCAGTTTCTTCTAAATAATCGTGGCGCAAAATATAGTTGAGTTGGTCAACGGAGAAACCTGAAGTTTTTACTGTATCAGTTTTTAACAAAAATTGAAAAGTTGCAAGTGGCGAATCAAAAATATCGGTAATTGTTCCAATTAGTTTTTTAAGGTTTAAAAAATTTTTTACACTAAGCTTTAACTTTCGTGCAAGCAATGCATAACGATAAAGCGAAGATAAATTAGCCAATGTGAGATTTGTGTTGGCCACAACCGTAGAATCTTCTATTAAGTAATCATAGTCAGTAGAGTTAATCTGAAGTGCCGCAAAAATAGTGGTGGTATGGTCATCCATTGAACCGGAAAGAGTCGTCGGGTCTTCAAAAGCAGTATCGATAGGATTTAAAACAGCCTTATTTATAAATAGTTTTTCGTAAAGCGAAATTATAGGTGGATAATCATCTTTAAAATAATTGATATAAGAAGTTGAACCAATGTCTGACCACAATGCAAGTGTGTTTTCAAGTGTCAAATTGAGCTGTTTTGAAAGAAAAACTGCCTGGGATATTTTCTTTAAATTTGTTTTATTTTGAGCAATATCGGCTCCGAAACTTAAATTGAAAGCCATGGCTGCTCTGTCCATGTCAAACATAGTCCAGCCCAACTTGCGCCATAAGCGCAGGAAGCAATGAATTTTTTGCAAGTGTGCAGAGGTAACACCTACCAGTTCGAGTTTGGAAAGTTCGCAGGTATCGGGGCTACATTCGCAATTAACCTGTATTGTTATTGTCCGTATATCATTTCCTTCTGAATCTTTCCCTGTTACAGGGTTTATAAAATCGCACAACAACATGGTAAGCATGTCCTTATATTCCAAATCAGTTTGCTGCAAAAAAACATCTACACGCCCGATCAATGCAACCGACCACAAACCGCCTGAAATTTGTTTACTTGAATCAGCCGGGTCTGTAAGGGGTTTATAACCGTTTGATTTATCAAAGCCGTAAAAATTCCACAATCCTGAATTGACGGAACCATCTCCGATTATTTCTCCTGTAAGAATTTTTCCTTCCTGCAAGGAAATATTAATCCGCTCCATACATATATCGAAATCATCAAATGCTTCTTCTTTTGTACCGGCAAAAAAAGTAGCCATTAGTTGATGACGTTGAACACCCAAATGTTTCAAATAAACACGGGCCTCTTCGACTGGAAGATTAAAAGGCAACATATGAGGATACACTGCAGTTTTCAGTTCATTATAAGCAGAATATTGCAAATGTTCCGGATTTGCTGCCAATTCATTCTGCTGCCATGTGGTTTGATATGACTTTTCAACGGTTTTCTGAGGAGTTTTGTGTGTAAGTATAAAATTTTCAAGAAGTTCATTTACCAAATCTATATAAGGCAAGGCTGTGTTGGTATTTTTACAGCTTAATTCGATGTGAACCAAATCGGGTCGTCTACGGATAAGTTCATTATAAACATCAGGTGTACGGCTGTATAAAAAATTCAGGATATCGGTATAATAAGCTGCGGGGCTAAATACCGATGCACAATGTTTACATTCACATGCATCCAAGGTTCCAAACATAGTACGCAATGTTGGGTCAGAAATTGGGGCCGAAGTAACAGTTGTTTCCAGGTTAAGACCTGGATGTGACTTTGACCAGATTATTGCGCTATGCATATAATTTTTTTCGGCCTGTTTGAAAGCAAGAGTAGCAGCTTCTACCGAACCAAAAACAGATGTATAGTTATGAATAAATGTTGTTTGCGGAATTGTGACAATTTGGTATGCTGAATCCAATCCATCCATTTTTAGCTGCGACATTGCTTTAAAGTTCTTGGTATATGCCGATAAACGCTGGATACTCTGAAGTTCGCTTGCCAATAGGTTTTTGTCGTCTACCCCCGCAAAATTGAAATTGGAACCTTCTTCCAGAATAGAAATGGTAGGGGTGTTTTTAATATCGAAAGAAGAATTATTTTTAAAAAAAGTAGTTAAATCGTTATAGGAAGAAGCAAATGCTGTTTCTTGCGGATTTTGTTTTGCCAACTTCCCAAAAAAAGAATGCGTAGGAAAAGCTGTTTCAAGTGTTTCTGAAATTCGTGCAGCATATTTTTCAATCCGTTCATTCTCATCTTTACCTTCGATAAATGTAGGTACTATAGATTTGTTTTTCTTCTCCGACAAATCATTAACGTATGCTATCCATTCATCTTTATCGTTAGCCGCTAAATTTTGAAAGGTATTATCTGATTCGGCATTTTCATCCAATAATGCTTTAATCATATCGGGCTGATTACCAGTTAATACGGCTAGTTGTAATGCTGTCTGAATTTTTTTTGTAATTGTTGTGTCATTAGTGATTTTATACAAATTATCCCAAAATTCCTTTACAGGTCCTTGGTAACTCAAATAAGCATTTAATACTTTCTTCTGCATATTCTTGTCGTGAACAACCGTCCCTAAAATTTCCCCAAATGAAGCATCCATTTTACCTGGTACCTCATCCAATGTTTTTCCAACGATATAATCATTCCACTGTTCTACAACTTTATCGCTATTAGCGGCTGTTGTATCCGATATATGACTTTTCTCAGCGGCTTTCATCAATGCCTCTTTCATGGCTTTGCCATCTTTTGAAGAAAGACTTTTGGCATTGGTGGGCATACCTTGCTTAAACAGACCATAAAATGCTTCGGCAGGAATTTGTGTTTCGGTTTCCAACTCATTCGCACGCAACCAGAAAAACGTTTCCCGGGGCTTTAGGTTCGTTTGCTCAGCTACAAAGTAGACATCTTCCACATTCAATGGTTTTTTTTCGGAGCCTTGATTTAATTCTTCGAAATATTTTTTTAGAATTGGCTTATGCAAAGTGAAAGCAGGAGTGCCTTTGTAATACACATCTGCAACTGTCAGATTCACATAATTATTTTCTTCGGGTTGAAAAATCTTATCAGACACTGCGAGCGATTTTCCGTTGTTGTCTTTAACTTCTAAAATATAAGCAGCATTGCCTGATAATGCCGTAATGGTTATAGAATAATGACCATCCGAATTTGTGGTCGTTTCGCCAAGCATTTTTGTGGTGCGCAAAAGTTGTTCACTTAACACCACTTTTATTTTGCCAATTTCATTTCCGTTGGTATGCGCTACTTTACCTCTGAAGGTAATTTTGCCGGGATTGATATTCACCTTTTCCATATCTACAATGATTCTTACATTCTCAATATGATTTTTTATATTCCAGAGCACCGAATGCTCGGTGCTGTGAATCAGCCTTTCATCCCTGTATATTTTAAAGTATAAATCGGGATTTTTGTCAAAAAACAATTCTTTGAATCGTTCTTGGGTAAAAGTAATTTTGAAATTACCGCCTTGATCAGTTACTGCTTCTCCCAGGTAATCATCAATTAGCAAGTCTTTATCCCATGCTTCAATTCTTAGTTCCGGGACTCCTTCATTTGTTTGTTTACTGATGATACTGCCGGTGATGGTTATTTTATCTTTTGTCATGACGCTATTATTTTGATGATTTTACTTCATTAAATTTTCTCCAATAAGAGCTGCAAGTTTATTGCGATCTATAAGCGATATAAATTCATTCTTACTGTTTGTTAATGCAACAAACGGGGCTTTATGCTGCATTAATTCTTTTATTTGTTTCTCGTTTGATTCACCCGGTAATTTGGTATAGCTTGCAGAATCTTTTTCGTAGAAACTTTTTGTAATTGCCACACTCACCCGGTTAATATCAAGATTTAACCAATGCGTGTGTTCCCATATTTCGTAATCTCCCAGACGCACCCAATCGCCTGGTTTAACATCCGGTGGAAGTTGGTCTTTTGGTGTCTGGCAATTATTTTCGGTTTTAATTACCTCTTCAGGATCACATTGGAGCCGCATATTTTGGTTTTCAATGAATGTGCGGATTATCTCTCCTGCGATAGTCGGCTTGAGTTCAGGCCCTAGATGATTTATCTTGGGTTGATTTAATGCATCATTCAGCGATGTTTCCAACCATGGATAAGATTGTGCCAGGTTTTTTTGTAAAGCTTCAGGTGACGCCAAACCAAGCAACCGACGATAATATTCCCCCTGACTTTGCACTAAAACGATACATTTTAGTCCACGCATTGCGGTTAAAAACACAGAGAAAATAAAGAGTCTTGAAACTAACCAGGTACGCCCCTCTTTTAAATCTACGATCAGGTAATCCCAGGATTTATCTGTACTTATTTGATTAAAAAGCATTGTTAAAGTGGTGCTGGATACTTCCCCTCCAAGCATTTCAGAACTCTGCTGAATATTAGAGTCTGACCAGGGAGGGGTGGCGGCTGATAATGCCGCCATTTCAACAGATACATTAAATACTGAAAGTTTTGTTATCCGCTGGCTGAACCCGCTAATAAAATTTGATAAAGCCTTGCGATAAATCAACAAGGCACCAATTACAACTAATGGCCAGATAAGGATGTCGATTAGTTTTATTAGGTTAGTACAATCTATCATAATTTTCGTTTATTAATTGTCTTCTAAAAATTAATATTTCATTTTAGTTTATGTCGCTAACTTTTATTCCTGCTTTTTTATTTTTATGTTTACTTTTATTACACATACTACAAACTTGAGCAAGTTGGGGAAAGTTCTTAAGTAGACTTTATTGTTTCAAATTCTTAAATTCTTCTATTTCAGTTCATTTTTAATTTCATATTTTCATTTTGAGAATTGTCAATGTTATAATCAGAAAGGGTGCCATGAGCTTGATTTCAAAATTTCATTAAGAAAATCTTGACTTCGAATTAAATACTGTATTCCTACCCCAATTCCAGAGTCATATCGAGTTTTGCCAAGTTCAGAAATGATTAATTTTGGGTTTAGACCTTTTTCTTTTAAAAAATTTTCTACCAATCCTCCTTGAATCTCTGAACTTAATCTTTGCGCTCCTGGGAAATGTGCTTCCCTAAAACTATCAATGTACTTTGTTATCTCTTTATATAATTCCCGATCTTTACCTCCAGGTCTAAAATCAAGGTAGTCATCTTTTGCAAGTCTTTTTAATGAGGTTTCTATCTTTAGGAAAAAACCTTTGCCTCCTTCTTTACCTCCATACAAAGCGGCATTACCAATATCATCTGTTAATGAAAATCCTTGACCAAAATCCGCCATCCGGGGTTTAAGAACGCTAACTTGACCTTCTATCACTCTTGGGGTACCGTGATAAAGAGTTTCTGTTCCTTCTTGTAATGAGGTCTTCGGAGTAATTGCACCACCGGAAATCCCCATTGGAAAGAATAATGGAACTTCTAGTACATTTCGTGTTATTTGAATGGCACTGTTTTTTGCGTAATCAGCTGAATTACTGTTAGAAGCTGCATCTCTTCCAATGTTACTAACCATTGCTTTACTTGTGTCAATACCGGTTGCCGCTCCAAAGCCAGAAACAGCAATGTCTTGAACTTGAGCAATAGATTGATAAAGGAAATTTTGAGTTAATAAATTCCATACAAAAGAACCTGTTGCTGAGGCTCCTGCTTTTACTGCTTTACCTACTCTTTCCTTCACTGAAGGAGGTATTGATCTATCGATGGCCTGAATTTCTTCCTTGCTTCCGCCAAAAGGCATTGTCCCATGTATATCACTTAATTTGATAGGATTGGAATTGACGTATTCATATAGGTTGAAACCTCCTTTTAGTTCAAATGGATCTGCACTCATCCACCTTACCAACCATGGTAAATAATATCTTACTGAATGATATTCCAATCCCGTTTCTTCATCCCGCTCCATGCCTGTATAGCGGTATCGCTTTGCTGCTGATTTTATGGTAGCATTATTTGCTTGGTATGCAGTGGTTCCAAAAGGATGATATTCCTCATAAGAAATTACATTCCCACTATCATCCAACTCCAAACTGGCCGATCCCAGGTGATTGCCAAACTGGAATCGGACTGTTCTTAAGTCAGTATCTGTATCCACACCATTTTGCGTATCTACCATGACAATTCTTTTGGTATCATCCATTATCTGCAAGGTGGCCCGTTCTAAGCCTCTGTTGTTTCCTGTGTGTTTTTTATAAACTTCAATTTCGCCCAAGTAAACACTTTCTTCTTTTTTACTACCGCCACCATTTATTTCTGTTACCTTTCGTACCCGCTGCCCGTTGCTGTCATACACATAATAAGTTGTTTCGGGCGGATTGTCTTCTGAATCGTCAGTTTTGCAAAAGGCCTGTCGTGCAGTAGCCTGAAGTTCATCCTTAAAATTCCATTGCATTAACGAGAGATGCGGCATGGAGTTAATAAAACCATGTGTTGGATGATGTGGGTATGTGTAAGTCTGTCCACCAACCTTAGTGTTTTTCAACCGGTTGTTATCAGTTTCATAGGTACAGATTCGTGTCCAATTCCCAGTACCCCCATTGGCTTTATGATCCATTATCAGGATGTTGCCTACGGGATCGTAACTGTATTTTTGGGTGTAACTTCGCCAGGCCATATCATCATTGGGACCTGGAACAGGATTATATGATTTTAGGAACTCCTTATCTCGCCAGTTATCACACTGTCCAAAATCGATCGCCTGTCCTGCATGTTCTTTACCAGTGGCTTCAATTAAACGATAGTGGGCATCGTATTTATAAAATCCTTTGGGTTCAATTTTGAAATTATTAAAGAATTTTGTAGGGATGGCTTTGTCTTCTATTTCAGTGATATTACCTACCGGATCGTAGGTGTAATACAAGTCTTGCACTACCTTCCCATTGGACTCTGTACAAAGATGGATCAATCGAAAAGTTTCTTTATCGTAGGTATAAGTAGTGGTGGCTAAGTCATTATTGTCTTTATCGCCATAGACAATTTTTTCTCTTTGCCCTTTCGCATCATAATTTATGTTTTTTACAAAAACCTTCATTTGCTTTACTATAGAACCATTAACTGGTAGCATTTCAACCGACATTGTTTCCAGTAAACCAGCCTCATTAAAACCGGATTTGGTTTCGCTTTCATCCGATGTGGTTGTATTAATTTCACGGTTGAGTGCATCAAACTCAAATTTTGTTATGAATTCAGTTAAATCATCAGTATCAAATAAATCTGCATTATTGAGATTTGCCGGTATCCAGTTAGGAACTTCTTTATAATTTGCATTAAGCTCCCGGGAAGTCTCTATAAGATTCCCTTTAAAATCAAACTTTGAATTTTTAATTAATCCAGCGGTATCATATTTTTGAAAAACCTGTCCCCGTAAATTATTCAGGTATTCACCGGCTTGTCCCTCACCATAGATAATAAATTCAAAAATATTGTCCATGACCACATCGTCACCGCCTTTTACTTTACTGCTTTCTGGCCTTTGAATATCATCATATTCAAAACTATAAACATGGTGCCTGCTATCCCATCGATGAATAGGTTTACCCATCAGATTATTTAAAATCCATCGTTCTCCGGCATCCATGCTATTTTGATACACACGGTGTCCAAGCATATCGTATTTATATGCCATGACTGAATTACCACGTGCATCCATTACCGCCCGGGCATTTCCTTCAATGTCCAATTGTTTAAAAGTCGTGTACAGCTTATCCTTATCAGAGGCGTCTTTTCCATTATTGGCAATACTTAATACAGACCTGCCCAGGGAATCCAGGTAAAGGGAGGATGGTGTGTTGGCGTGGGATTGTGCCAGGCTTGTTGCCCTTTGTTCTTTTGAATCATTAATAAAGTCTGAGCGTGTATTGTCTGTCCGCTGCAAAAACCACAAACATTCATCTTCTTTAACCGTATCATTTTGGTCAAAATTCAACTGTTTCCACGAATCAAACTCAACCCTCGTAAGGGTCCCATCTGGGAAGGTTGTTTTTACCAGACGACCCAAAGCATCGTAATACATCACAGGTGTTACGCCGCATTCCACTAGTGAGGATTCACTTTCGTACAGAAAATTAGTACTGAAATAGGGCTCATACTGTTTTACGGGATTGCCTTTATTGTTTAATACAGTCCGGCCATTGCCTACCCATCGCAATTCAGGTGTAGTATCCTTTTCCTGTTTAATTCCGACGGCATCAATATAGCAGGCTGTTCCGGGCTCTGCCTGTACTTTGCTCATAGCTACCTTGCCCAATCCATCGGAATATTCAAAATTGAATTGAATTTTGCTGTTATTATTTTCGGCATAATGATCTTCACGCGTGATAGAAGCCACAACAACAGGCTGGTTACCCGTATTGTGGAATGTATCAAAATCGTAAACAAAACGAACGGAGGCATGTTTCAGTAAATCATTGCCTTTGGTTCGTAAAGTGGCTGTGTCCGTACTTTCGGATGTAGCAGTACCAAAGAATTCATTAATAAGAGTTATTTCTGCCTCATCCGTGTATTCCTTTAAACCTGAAAGCTCATCCGCTTTATCTGCATTTGCCAGGGTGTAATTGGTACCATCAAAATCTCCGTTCCCTTCAATGGCCAAGGCTTTGACCAAACCCAACTCGTCCGTTAATACAGAAGAAGGATTGGCATTATGGTCAATCATCCGGTTGGGAGACAGGGTACGGTAATTAAAAATGTCAACTACCATTTTATTCCCGATGGCATCTTCGGTTTCTTTTATGTACAAAAAGCAGTTGTCGTATTGTACATCTGTAATTGCACCGAATGGATCTTCAAATTTAAGGGGTGAGAAAAACCGGTCTCTTACATTTGCAACTGCTTCGCCAGCATTGGCCTTAAAATGTATAATACCGGAACGGATCCATAATTTACCACCGATGACAGAATATTTTCCTTTGGCCTGAATGAAATTGCTTACATCATCACCGTCCACTTGCAGTTCAGTTCCATCTTTTTTGTAAATATCTTTTACCAAATCAATGGTGTAAGCCAACTGGTAGTTTTGAAAGGGCAAACCCAAAGTATCGAAGAAACCAAAAGGTAGCTCATTTAAATTGTCATCTAAATAGTTGGATTTGATATGTTCAATTAATCGAATTTTCTTTCCGCCTCCCGGGCTTTCATGATATCCAATTTCGGTGGCTTGCGGTAAGGCATTCTCCAATTCGGAAAGATTAAAGATATCTGAAGAAGGTGTAAATCCGGTTAATTCATAAGTTTTGGTTTCATGTGGTAAACGATAGCGGTAAGCATGTGGCAGGTCAATATCATCAAAATCAGAAATCCCATCGTTATATTTAGCAAAACTGTTTTGAGTGTAGATGATATGCGTTTTAGTCTGTTCATCTTTTGCTGCTTGGATGTTTGCATTAAATGCATTACTCAATTGTGTTTTTTGTGCTGAATCATTGTTCAAAACATCTTCTGAAAAATCGGTGATGTTATCTGAAAGATTCTGAAAATCGACATCTGCTTTAGCCTGATTTCTTCCGTAAACTACTGAAGCGCTTTCCAATATATTCCCTAATTCATCAATTTTAGTGTTCAGTGTATGCGCTATCCTGGAATCGGTTACGTCTCTTTCATAACTAATGGTAATAGCTTCACTTTCGGTAACTATAAAGACTCCAAATTCGTTTTTGTCTTTGGGCTGCTGTAGTTGTATATTGCAATTATGCGTGGCTACGGAATATGGTTTCATTTGCAATTGCAACTCAGCATCCGTTGAATCTTTAGGCGCATCCAATGCAAAGATCTCCTGCCGCAGCATAATCCCTTTACATGCCCGTAACGCTTCCCTGTATTCATCACCCAGTAATGCTTTAATATCATTTGAAAGATGGGCATCCGGAAGTTCAGATTCTTCAATAGTATGAGGTGAATCCGGAAATTGTTTGTAGTATTCTTTATACCAATATTCATCCTTGAATTGGGTGAGTATCCTTTCCTTGTCTAAAAAAGCCCCTGTATGGAACCATGTTTTGGTTAGTACAGGTTTTTGAAACAATTCCTCAGCTTTTTCCAATTGATTGGTTGCATTGTTCCTAACCCATTCTGCATAATGTTCAGAATCTGTTTGCTCCACCATTCCAAAGCCCCTGAACTCCCGTTCTGGATGATCATAATAACCATGGTGGTATTGGTATTTACTGGAAAAGTGGACATCGGTAATTTTCTCTTCGACAACTAACTTACTGACCACCTGCACCGGGAATGGTAGTTTCGTTATCCAGGGTTTACCTTTCTTTTTATCTTTAAGATAATAATGGGTGGAGCTTTTATATTGAATGGTTGTTTCATTCCCAAAATTGTTTTTATAATGGACAAGTACATGCGGTTTTTTGCTATCCATTAAATCGATATACTGCATCGGCGCATTTGCATAAGCAGGTAAGTCTGATGACCAGACAATACATGAAGTACCTGTTCCCAACAGGTCAGTTACGGAAAGTTTGCTATGGTCGTCTATGAGAAAAAATGGTTCAATTTCATGGGCATCGCTCCAGGCATTTCCGCTTAAATTGATATAGGATTTAAAACTATTCCTGCCCAGATAGATAATATCAGTAGCACCTGTACCGCTAACATCTGCCAGATGTAAAAATTGCGGATTGTAAATGTCAGGATTATCAAATACCGGTGAATTGCCCATAGTGATTTTAGCACTGAATTCTCCATATCCTTTATTCGCCCAGTAACAAATTTCTCCATTGCGAATGCGGACAATGTCTGTTAGTCCATCGCCCGACATATCTGCCAGGAAGATTGTTTGTAACTGATCTGCAAAAACAATAGCAGGGCCTGTTTCCTCATCGAAGGTTTTATGCGCAATTTCTGCAGGCTGATGTCCTTTTTTCCCATCAGCAGCATACCAGGTAAAAACGTTTTCTTCCGTGATAACAATATCCGGCTGTCCATCTCCGTTTAAGTCCAGCAAACGGGTATTCGGGTCCTGTAAATCAACATTGACAATTTGTTCAAAAGGCATAAAGGGCTTCCAATTGTTATCATGGGTCAATTCAAAATACCCTTTTATGTCTTCGCTATTAACTACAACCTGTTTCTCACCATTAGCTGCCAGGTCCTGAATGGAAAGTAGTCCCCCGGACAAGCCTGTAAATGAAGGTTTGGGAATCACCTGTTTTGCAACAGTAAAAGCAACATTTCCATCTTCATTCACATCGCCAAAGTTGCTTTTGTAAAACCACCCGTCACCCTGTTCGCTTAAAATGCCTGAAATGCCTTCGCCATGTAAGTCCACCCACTGATAATTGTTGGTCAATCCAACCGGTGCATTTATAATATTTTCAGGACTAACTTTTTTAATGGTTTTATTCCAGTTAAGCTTCTCGTAAGAAAACTCCATAGGTGGGAGTGATTTTTTTGAATACGTTCCATCCAGTTTTCGAATGTAGCCGCTTTGAGTAATGGATAGTAAATATGTTGTTTCGGATTGTCCAGAGTCATTTATAGACGAAGGTTTGTATTCCAGATCTAATGAACGGACCAAATAGTTTTCACCAAAAGTTCCTTCTTCCGGTGTGCCAACAAACTGTTTTTCATCTTTAAAATGATGAAACATTAATATTCGTTTGCATAATCGATTGGTCCTGATTTCAAAACCGGAACGATAAGATGAGAAAGCATCCGCTCTATAGTTCCATTGGCCCGCATCATCAGGTTTGGGATTATCAATACCATGTTCTCCATAGTCCAGCACTAACTCAAAGAAATGTCCTTTATCGTCAGGTGTTTGAGGATCATAAGGCTTATTAAAATCTGCATAATAGGCAATCCTGTTACCATATTTTACGCTTTTAAGATAGGTATTTGTATATGGAGCAATCCCGTTTTTCCGATTCTTTTCATAAATAGTATTTGATATGCTATCATCATTGTTTAATGATCCATCATCGTTAATATTCGTGTCCTTTTTATACTGGTATTTTATCCAATTTCCCTTGTCATCATAGCTAAATTCAGGCATCCACTGGAAAATCTGAGTTTTATCTTCAGGATTAGCAATTCGGGCATTCGGACCTCTTCCAAAAATGGTAGCAATATTTTCACGTGTTGTTACTTTCCAGTAAAAGCCATGATCTTCATGATGGATTTTTTCGATCCGGGTAAAGCCACCTTCGATCCGGGGCCGGTATCTTTTTATGGTATAGCCATCAACACCATTGTTAGGATAATTTTTATCCTTCCATCCACTATCATCTTTTTCTAAAAAAGGCACCAAGTCTTCTGCCCCGGAAAACATAAATATATCTTCTTCCAATCCATCCCGGTACCTCGGCAATCGTTTATCTGTTTTCCTTTGGATTACAGGTAAAGCAACAGACCACCCTAAGCCAAAAATGCCATTCCCACCTCCTGAATTGTAGGATAGAGAAAGAGGCGGGGAAAAATTATTACGTCCGGGAGTAATCGGGAGCGGAATAGAAAAACCGGCAGTTCCGTTGGCAGCGTTTACCTCAAATTTTTCGTCAATACCTTTAAAGGCACCACCGCCTTTTGGTAAGCTTATCTGCGGGATCTGGATCGCATTTGATTCAGTTTTTACTCCATCGGTTTTCAGGAATTGGGAGGAAGTATTTTGGTTTTCTGTTTCTTTGTTCATTTTAATTCCTTTTCAATTTGTCCGATAATAAAGCGATAGATGAAAACAAAGAATTCCACCGAAAACTGTACAGTTTTTTAATTATGTGGAATTCACAGAAATGGAGATTTGCCGATTAAAGCAGGAGCAGCCAGGACTAACAGAATTGAGTGAATTTAACGATCCTGTTAACGAAACCGAATTAGCAGCTAATTTTTCACCAATACCTTTTATAGCACCTACCCCTTTTGGCAAGGAAATTTGGGGAATTCTGGTATGCAATTCTTTTAGCGCACTTTGATTTAGAGAACGGCCAGAATCAACATTTTCTTCCTGATTAGTTTTTGACTGGCTTTGTATTCCATTCATAAAATCAGTATCTTTGGATGATAAGATGGTTGTTTTTTAGTAAAATTGAATAAGAAAATAAGTGAAAACTGTACTTTTAAGTTGTAGATTTTTTATACTGCTCCGCTATCTCAGTCCCATTTAGATTGAGCAAAAAGAAAATAAGGATTTTATAAAACCAATTCCATCCTCATTTATGAGGATATTTTTTGTGTTGAATTTCGTGAGGGTTGTGCTAAGAAATCAAGTTCAGATGGAATCCTTTTTTAATTAATTCAGCACTGTTGTTTACATGTAGTTTGTGGATTAAATTTTTCCGGTGGGTAATGACTGTAGTTTCACAAATATTTAATTTATTGGCAATCATTTTTGCTGAGTAGCCTGATGAAAGCAGTTGAAAAATTTCTTTTTCCCTAGCTGTAATTTTTAGTCCCCGGTTTGCTGTAACTTCTTCGATAAATGCAAGCAGGACTTTGAATATTTGTTCCTGATTCTTATATAAATAAA
>JAWLGR010000058.1:0-19955 GCA_041684965.1 Mariniphaga sp. | reverse complement strand
CCATTTAATTGTTTCTGTTTCCCCTGAAATGAGTATGTCCTTATAATCAAGATTGGAAAACATACTTTGTGGGTTCACAGAGCTCAGTGTTATTCCATTAATCCAAGCCAATCCCAAAGCATTTAATGAGAATGCATGATCCTGAAATAAATCAAATCCAATTCCTACTTCCACATTTTCTAATAAGATAGCAGAATCAAGATTAAATCCAGATCTGCAAGATGGGGGAGGGATCGGCACGACTATTTGTCTCCAACCTTCCGGACAATAACCTAGTTTAAAAAAAGCAGAACCCGACGCTATACTATAACATGGTTTAGGGTCTTCATCACCATAACGCAGCACAACGGAATAGTTCAAAAAAAAACGGGTAGAGGTTTTATATAGAACTTCAGTTTTCAGATTAAAAGAAAAAAAAATTGGACGATCGTTGAAATTAACAACAAATTTACCAATAAGTGTTGGGCGGTGAATACTATCATAAAGGAAAGGTTCAAATCTGCAACAGAATCCTGTAGTATTCGTTGTGTCTTGAGTCGTATTCCAGGAAGTAGTCCATCCCGTGGGTTTCCCGTCTTCCCATTTTTCAAAGTCCCAGTTATATTGCGCAAACGAAGCCAAACTTAAAATACAACTCATTAAAAGGATTATTGATTTTTTCATGGCGCGGAATTTTTAGTTTTTTATAAATGAAAATTGCCACTGTTTTATAATATAATTGATACCTGGAAATCTTCAAAGTAGCCACTTATTCTCAGTGAGCCATATACATCTAAATGATTTTTTAAGATTTAACATGAATCCAGAATTACATCTGCCAATGAATAGTCTGAATTCGTTTGCTCAATTTTTACAGCACCGCATCGTACAGATGAAATATTTTCAATAATGTCTGATTTTCTCAACCCGAATTTATAACTCCTGCCAAAAATTGCAGAATCTACGAGATATTCAATAGCACCACCATCACCATTTAATGCCTGATTTCCCTGGAACCAACATTTATTGATGGCACAATCGCTGTCTTCCATATGCATTTCACCAGCACCTTCGGCGGTTTTGTTAAAGAAATCATTCTGTTCACAAGTAATCTGGCTAAACACAGCATGAAATCCTATGCCAAATACAGCACTGGTTTCTTTAAATGTGCAATTCGTAATTTCTGCTGCTGCATGAACCATGTAAAGTCCGCCGCTTCCCCAGTCTGATGGATCGTGCGTAAATGTGCAATTATGAACTGACAGTTTCCTATTATCACAGGCAATACCTCCTCCCCAAATTTCAGTACGGTTATCTGAGAAAATGCAATTCTTCGCTTGTAATTCTCCACCAGCTACACATTTAAAAGTTGAAGTTTGCGAAAACAAAAGACCGCCGCCATTGCTTTCGGCTATGTTATTTATTATTTTGTCGTTTGTAAAAGTCGGAATGCTTTCTCCATCCAATGAAATTCCTACTCCATAAAAAGCAGAATTATTTTTTAAGGTATTATTTATGAATGTTGGATTTGATTGATCACAATAAATTGCTCTCCCTGAGTAAGCCCGGTTGTTAACGAAGGTATTGTTTTTAACAATGATATCAGACTTGAAAAAGTATAACCCCCCCGCAATAACTTGTTCATCACTGGTGCTGTCTGCAAAGTTGTTTCTAATCAGACAATCTGAAATGATCACCTTGCCGAATTGAAGAATACAAATCGCACCACCTGCATATGAATACAAAACAGAAGCCACAGCTTTACCATATTCAAGACAGCAATACACAAACTTCGACGAACCATTACTTAGTGGTGTTTCGATTAAGCGAACTCCATACCAACCGCCAAGAGTTGTATCAGGAATGCTGAATCCTGTTGTGTCTTTAACAGTAAAAAAAATAGAATCTGTTTTTGTACCAACTGCCAGCAATCGGCCTAAAACTGTCAGTGAATAATGACCCTGAAATTCAACTTTTACTCCGGATTCAATAATCAGAGTTGAATTATTTGGAATAGTAATATTATCTGTAATTAAAAAAGACGACTTTGCCGATTCCCATATACCATTAACTTTTCCTCCCGAAATAGTTGTTTGGGCTAAAGAACCAGTACTCATAAAAACCAGATAATTTAACATTATTGAAAATGCCTTTTTCATGGTTGTTATTTCGTAGTTTTTATATTAAAGTTACGAAAAAATCCCAAACAAATAGCATAGTGCCGGGAAGCAATGATTCGGCAAAACAAAGTTCATTGCATACTGTAATTGAGATAGTAGATGCCAGTTGAAAGGCAGAACCACCGGTGTCATGAGTGGGCATCAACCCACTTAAAGGCGCTGTTTTTAAAAGACATGTTGCTGAGCGTTTAGAAAAAGGCAGTGCCACGTGTATGGTCAGGTGTGCGGTTTCACATTTGATCTTAGTGGAAGTAAAGGAAAATATTTTGAAGATTTCTGAAAAACTACCCTCCTCAATCTATTTTAAAATTTCATACCCCCGCAATATTTGTGGAAGAATGGATGGATGGACAAGCTTTACAACTAATTTAAAATTACTTTTCATTGGCTAAAATAGTACTTTTATTAGAATTAATTCCCTTAGTCTATAATGATTATAAATAAATAAGCATGGTATAATTTATCACATAAGATTATTATTTTAGTATAAAGAAAACTGAATCATTATGAACAAGCTTTGCCAAACCTTTATACTACTCTTTGTATTCTCTATATTATCTGCTCAGGATGTCATTTATACCATAAGTGGTGATTATAATGTTGGGAAAACTCCTTTAGATTCAATAGTAATTGATAACATAACAAATGGGACAAGTATTTCATTCACAGATTTACCTGAGCATGATTTTTACCAAATCAATCTTACGAAGAATTCCTTTTGGGGAACAGTGAGTGCATTTGATATTAAAGAATCACACATTTTCAAGGAACTAATTAACACTCCAGGATTTTTATCAGTTTCATATGGTGGCAATTCACCTGGCAATGCAAAAGTATCGGTGATAAATAGTAATGGGCAGGTGCTTTACAGGAAAGATAATTTGACCTTAATCCCAAATCAGGCTTTACAGGTAAATGTTGGGCCAGCTGGAATGTATTTCGTAAAAGTAGAATTGCCACAACAGACTAAAACCTTTAAAATCGTTGGTAATTCAAAACAAAGTGGCTATGATGTAAGAATAAATGATGGTGCTGATATTAAATCAAATATTTCAGTAACCGTCAAAAGTTCAACCATTTTTGGGGAAGGCGATTTCACATTTGAAGAAAATGACAGTATTCGTATTTGGGCTTTTAGAAAAGATATTTATGCCCTTCCGAAGTATTTCAGAATACAAGAATCTAAGGGTATTGATTTCAAATTCGAAAATATTAATTATTCCAAAAGAATTGAAGAAGCTTATCCAGATTCAACTGGAAAAGTGGTTAGATTTGCTTGGGGTGAGGACTCGTTATATTGTGTAAAAATAAATGGGGAGTATATATATCAAGGCGACATCATCCTTACAGAGGATCATCTTCGACTTGACTTATTAAAAGGCGCTTCAAAGCAAGGGATAAATCTTTGGCCAGATGCCAAGGTATACTATACTGTCAGTGATGAACTGAAGGATGATGAACGTATCAAGCAAGCTATAACATATTGGAATATAAATTCTCCTGTTACCTTTTTTGAAAGATCAAATGAAAAAAATTATGTGGAATTCGTTAAAAATAGCAATGATGATTCAGGATCTTCTTTTCTTGGTATGATTAAGATAATTGGTAGACAGCCAATCAAAATAGGCAATAACTTTACTTATGGCGAAATAATGCACGAGATGGGGCATGCTGTTGGATTAATACATGAACACTCAAGATCTGATAGAGATGATTCTGTAAAAATTATAATCAAAAATGTTGAATTGCTTAAAAGACATAATTTTGAAAAGGTAACAAGTAGTATAAACAAGGGTAATTTTGATTTCAACTCATTGATGTTATATAGTTCTACTGATTTCGCAAAAGAAGATTATCATCCTACAATTACAAGGCTTGACGGAACAACTTTCAGAGGACAAAGAAGTTATTTGTCAATTTGTGACATTAGAATACTAGAAGAACTATATGGCCAAAATGCCACCAAAAGGCCAAAGGTAAGTCTAAAGTCTCAGTATAGTGATTCTGATTATTCATTTACTGTAACAGGTAAAATTGAAGATGAAGGTGATTCTTTTGTTACTGTTTGCGCAATAACATATAAAAAATTGGGAGATACAAATTTCAATCATGAGTATTTTACTCCAGTAAACAACGAATTTAGCATAACCATAAATGAAAAAGAATGCTCTGAATATATTTTTTATGCTTCAGCAACAAATAGTTTTGGAACAGCAACAAGCGAAATAAAAAGTTACATCATTTCACCCTACTTTTACGTGGAGTTTTCTGACCTTACTTCAAGTTCAGCGAAGCTTACTGCTCATGTTCCAAGTCTAACTAATGTTACAGGTTTTCAATTTCGCGTTGGTACAGGAAACAATTTATTAACATTCAAAAGTGAACATGAAATAAATTTTGCTGAAGCAAAAAATAAATACGAAACTGTAGTAACAGGACTTGAAAAAGGTAAATTGTATTCATTTAACGGAAGAATATTCTACACATGGTTAGAACAAGAAAAATCATATTTTAAAGACTTATCGCAGTTTACAACATTGGAAGACCAGGGTCCCGTTTATGGGCAACTTACCGACACCCGTGGTGGTGAAACAAAAACTTACAAAACTGTTATAATTGGGGAACAGGAATGGATGGCTGAAAATCTAGCATACTTACCATCTGTCAGTCCGTCATCTCAGGGCTCAAAAGCTGCGCCACACTATTACGTTTATGGTTATCAGGGTACATCAGTTTCTGCCGCCAAAGCCACCTATAATTACAATACCTACGGCGTACTATATAACTGGCCTGCGGCTATGGCAGGAGGAGCCAGCAGCAGTGCCAATCCCAGTGGGGTGCAAGGAATTTGCCCGACAGGTTGGCATTTACCCAGCGATGTTGAGTGGACACAACTTGAGAATTATCTGGTAGCAAACGGTTATAATTTTGACGGCACAACAAATGACAATTCAATTGCCAAATCAATGGCGGCTTCGAAATTATGGAATTCATCCACCCTAATTGGAGCTATTGGCAATAACTTATCTCTAAATAATAAAAGTGGTTTTTCAGCCTTTCCGGGTGGTTTTAGTTACCATGGTGATGATTTATTCGACGAAATTGGATATGCAGGTTTCTGGTGGAGCTCTACTGAATACTTTTTTTATGATGACATATATATTAGGTATTTGGATAATAACTTCCCTCATTCTTACAGTGCAATATTATATAAGGGATATGGTCATAGTGTGCGTTGCGTCAGGGATTAGGTGCGCACTGATTATGATTAGGGACACAAAGGCGTATTTGTGTCATTATGCCAAAACATCACACTATATACAAGATGGTGGACTATGATAAACTCATACTGTCGATAAGCAACGAGCTTTGCCCCATTAACAAGGGAAAACAAAGAAGTCTCACTAAACGGCTTCTTTCGAATAAACATAACACTAAAAATGGGACACCCAAATTTAAGAAATTGTAGTTGATTTCCATATAGTTAGGCGGGAGTCCCGAAAAAGTGCGGAAAACAGGTGGTTTGAGAGATGAAATAAAAATGGGAGCATAGCTCAGCTGGTTCAAAGCATCCCGCTTATCAGCGGGAGGGTCACTGGTTCGAATCCAGTTGTTCTCACTTAAAAATGAAAGAGTTACAGAAGTTAGATTTTGTAGCTCTTTTTTATTGTGTGCCGTGCATATTAAAATAACTTGGTGGTGAAAGTTCACTATGGGGTTTGTAGTTGCCAACCATTTAGCCAATAGTAAGGGTGTCTATTACGAAGTGGAACCTGACTTACGTCAGGCAAGTTCAAGAAGTGAGCAGTAAACACTCGATTTAAAGTTTTGCAATTTTGGCAACGAATAATAATAAAAATTAAATCATTAATATTTTCCCAGAAAACAGGCAAAAAAAGGATTATTTCCTACATTTTCCTATTGTGCCTACAATGCATTGATAATCAAATTAATCAACAAGGCACCTATTGATCTGCCTTAAAAATCTATACCCGTAATTTATATATTAATTGTACTTTTTTGATTCAAGTTAATGGTTTTTGATTTTTGTTTGCCGTCTTTCTCAACGTTTACCGTGTAAGGGTTAAATTGCTCTTCCTGGTATTGAGATTTTATCGTTACCGCAACCTCTTTTCCATCAGGATTCCATTCAACAGGCCGGATAATGCTTTGTACCAGGGGTACCGAAATAATTCCATCATCGCCGGAGTTGCCTGTAAATACTTCATTTCCATTTTTATCGGTTATGGTAACCATCGCTTCCGAATCAGTTTCCAGTTTTAGTGTCCAGTTTATACTGTAATTGCTTTTTGAGCGTGTATTATTCCAGTAAACATCAGAATATGATGCTCCGCCGAAGAAATTACAATCAAGAAATACATGATTAAAAACCGAAGTTCCGCCATCAAACACAAACGTATGATAATTCGGATTATCTCCGGTATTAATAATATTGCAATTCACAAACCGGTGATTACTTCCCCTTCCGTATTCATCTCCAAACCGAACATTGCAAATATTAGATTCAAGCACACTATCTATATAGTACATTGGCAAGTGGTCAGAACGATTATTATTGGCACCCTGAGTGACAACACAGGCTGCTTTCCGAACAATCGTATCTTCTGCCAGGATTTTAATTATATTATTTTTTAATATGAAATTTTCTACAGTATAGTCAGAATAAAGTGCTGTACCCCTCATTATCACTTCACCACGGCTTCTGCCAAAAATCACATTATTATTATACGTAAAATTGCTCCTTTTTTGTCCCCCGGAACCATAATTTGTCAATCGCATTCCAATTAATACATCCTGCTCTCCCCAGGTTTCAATCAATCTTCTCCCTTCCAAAGGAGGGTTTATCATTGTGTTTATGCTTTCCATATGAATAAAATTATCACACACATTCAGCTCTTCAACTGCCCAGGTTATTCCACAACCGTAATATCCTGTCATGAATATTTTATTATTGCGAACCTCTCCCTTATAATTACAAGGTGAAATTGCAAATGAATTGACAACCCAGCTATCTATATAGATTTCATTGTCAAATGTTCGATGTGCACCATTCAGGGCATTTTGGCGGGCACGCTTAACAAGATTGTGATGTATTTGTATATTATTGCATGAACCTGAAGATGAGTCGTCATTTGCCGGATTACGGAACCCTAAAGAACGGACAGTCCCGTCGCCATGTCTGCTGAACATTTGGATACCTTTATCAAGGAATACATTATGGTGAATATTATATGTTCCAAAGGCTTTGTCGAACTGCATTCCCCAGATTTGATGCCACCGATGTTCTGCAGTAATACCGGCAATTTCAACATCGCCAACATTGGCCATCTCTATATTGTTAAAACCGCGGCTCATATTTTTCGCCAGCTTCTTTCTTCTTTCGGCAGGCTCCCGTCTTAACATATCTTCTGCAGCATAATATTCTAAATTGTTTTCTGCTATTCCCTGTTTCAGAATGCCATTTAGAATTTTAAGTCCCGATAATTGCCCGCCTCCAATCTTCCGAATCCCTGATCCTGAAGACAAAAGTTGTGTATAATCAAGATTGGAGATAAGTTCATTGCCGTGTGTAACAGTATTCCCTCCAAGATCAATTGTTATATTATGAGCCTCAACATTAAAAGCCGTTCCCGGGGCATTAATATTCTCTGTAATAAGATAAACTGCATTGGGTTTGTCAAGAATATATGGCGGGAAACCTTGATCACCAGGAATATGAATCGCTTCAGGAATAGTTTTTATCCTAAATGTCTCGTCAGCAGATTCTGTAATGTTTCCACGTTCATCCTTTGAAATAATTCTGTAATGGTAAAGAGTGTCAGGTTCCAGATTCTTAAGATAATGCAAATGAGTATAATAATACCGTTCAGGAAATTCAGTTTTCCTACCGTATGATTTTCCGGGTCCAAACTCAACATATGTTTTCGATGGTAATGTTGTTGACCAGGCAATTACCGCAGATCGTTCAGAAAAGTAATTCCACCTGCTGCCTTCTTCTATTTTCAGTTCATTTCCTAAAACTTCATACATAAGCGGATCTGTTTCAGCACCAAAATGCGTAAGACAGAATTGATTAAATAATGTATAAAGCTTCTCCGGAGAAGTATCAATCGTTAATTCACTAAACGCTTTGGCAACTTCATCAGCATTCAATTTTCCTGCATGAATTTCGCTGTTTGTATTATTCTCTTTAGTTGGTTGTAATAATCGCTTTTCATTAAACAACAAGAATGGCAGATTCATACTGGCAACAGACATTCCGGTTAAAGCTTTGGCTGATTTTCCAATAAATTTTCTGCGCGATTTGTCTATATTTTTATTCATATTTAAACCGTTATGTTGCAAAAAGTACTTTTATAAAAAATAAAACATGGCAACAAGAATCTTTAATTTTAATATTTGCTATTTAACTTAATTTTTTATTCTCGTACAAATATATCCTGTTTTTAATCATTGTTGCCCGGAAAACCGGAATATTTATAATTATCTGTTGTTAACATCCAGATAATCAGTTATTATGTTTTTCATATTTAAAAGTAAGCTCCCTCTAATTTCCGGGAATAGCGCAATTATGATATTTCATATCATTTTGTTTTATAATTTCCCACCAGTTGCCTTCTGGATTCTCTGGAAGCTATAAATATTGACACTAAATTGGAAAAAGCCCACTTTCGTTTCACTTTACTTTTCACTAGTGTTATTAAAAGGGTTGTCTATATTGAATTTCAATGGCATTCTCGTTATACCAAGAAAGTACTTCAACGGAAAGGAAGACTATTTACTCAGCTGCTAATCAAAATAGTTGGTTATAATCAGGACTTTATTTCCTTAATGCCTCGTTTTTAACATTTTCTTGATGTGCCCGGGGAGTTGGGTTAAATCGAAAGTCTCTTTTAAACAGAAACCGGTACGTTTTTTTTTGTATTTTTCGGGTTTCAATAATATATAATTTCAGAGAAACCGGCAGATAATTACAGTTATGTCCGGTATATCTATTAAAAGAATTGATTGTTAACTTTAAGCTAAATGTGGATGAAACCTTCTTATTTCCTTTTGGTGATATTACTTATTATTCAGAGTGCTGTCGTTGCTCAGACCCGGCCCGTTATGGGGCTCAGAAGCCACACACCAAATGTTTTTGCATTAACAAATGCAAGAATTGTTGTAAGCCCCGGAAATACCATAAATAACGGAACGCTGGTTATTCGTGACGGTTTAATTGAAGCCGTTGGAACGAATATAATACCACCTGCCGATGCATTGGTAAAAGACATGAAGGGGAAGTCTGTCTATTCAGGCTTCATTGATTTATGGGCTGAGACAAGTGTCGCTTCAAAGGATGCACCTCAGGGGGCAGTTCATTGGAATCCCCAGGTGCGATCCTGGTACGATGCTGCTTCCAGTTTTAAATACGATGAAAAGAGTGCTGAAAAACTCCGCTCACAAGGTTTTGTGATTGCCAATGTCGTTCCTTCGGCTGGTATATTCCGTGGAAAGTCGGCTGTGGTAACACTTGGAGAGAACACCCGGAGCGGAAATGTTATTAAACCGAATGTAGCGCAGGTGATGAGTTATAGAAAATCGCGTGATCTGGGCGGTTCATATCCAGCTTCTCTGATGGGAACGATTTCATTAATCCGGCAAACTTTCTATGATGCAGACTGGTATGAAAGAGCCCGGTTTGCCTATTCTGACAATTCGAATAGCCAGATGCGTCCTGAGATTAATCTCGCACTTGCAGCTCTCCTGGATGCAGGCAAAGGGCGTCAACCTGTTATTTTTGAAGCAAATGATGAAATTGATTTTTTAAAATCCTTTTCAATTGCCAGGGAGTTTGGACTGAATCTCTGGATGAAGGGAAGCGGGCATGAATACAGAAGGCTGCAGGCAATTAAAGATACAGGTGTACCTGTAATTGTTCCTTTAAATTTTCCATCCTTACCGGATGTAGAAGCCCCTGAGCAGGCAATGAGTATGTCTTTACAGAATCTCAGGCATTGGGATTTGGCCCCTGAGAATCCTGCCAGGTTAGTGGAATCAGGCATTACAATTGCATTTACTGCAACCGGTACAGAAAGCAATCAGCCATTTTATGAACAGGTAAAAAAAGCTGTTGAAAGAGGATTGGCGCGGGAGGATGCTCTTGCAGCGCTCACTGTTATTCCTGCACGGCTTTTGGGCATTGATAACTTGTATGGTTCTTTGCACAAAGGGATGGCAGCATGTTTTATTGTGGCCAGTTCCAATCTATTTAATGCGGAAACAAAAATTGAAGAAGTGTGGATTGAAGGCATCCAATATGAAAACGATAAACCTGCTCTTGCCAGTCCTCGGGGAAAATGGGCTCTCAAGTCTGATGAACTTGACAATCCTGTTATTAATATATCTGGTACAGAATCCCGGCTGAGGGGGGTTATTGAAAAAGACAACAGGAAAATAATTTTAAATACGGTTAAATTTGATAACCACAGGGTCAGCATTGTATTCCAGGGAGATTCTTTAGGCCATAATGGAATAATCAGGCTTTCTGCTTCATTTTCCGAAAATGAACTATACGGAATTGGGGAAATGCCGGATGGCAGATTTTTTAATTGGAAAGCAAGCCGTTCCGATGGTTTCACAGAGCCAGCAAAAGAATCAAAACAATCTTTGGCTAAGTCGGAATTAAAGATGCTTTATCCATCAATGGAATATGGCCTGGAAGAAAAGCCTCAAATGCCTGAAAATATTCTTATTAAAAATGCTACAATCTGGACGCAGGGGCCTTTGGGAAAAATTGAAAATGCAGATATGCTGGTGAGCAAAGGGAAAATTGCGGAGGTTGGAAAAAATTTACAGGCCCGACGCAATGCTGTTGTAATCGACGCCACTGGCAAACATGTTACACCGGGGCTAATTGATCCCCATCTCCACAGCAATATTCGTGGCGGGGTGAATGAAGTGGGCAATAACATGACGCCTGAAACCAGGGTAAGTGATGTTCTCGAGTCCGATAATATATGGATATATCGCTTACTGGCAGGCGGGTTAACAACCGGCAACCTGCTTCATGGTTCTGCAAACCCTGTGGGGGGACAGGATGCAGTTGTTAAAATGCGGTGGGGGAGCCTCCCTGATGAGATGCTGCTTCAGGGTGCAAGCCCCGGATTAAAGCTTGCTCTCGGAGAAAATGTTGTCCGCAACCCCGATCAGTATCCAAATACACGGATGGGAGCGGAGCAGATAATACGTGATGCCTTTCAGGCAGCTAAAGATTACATTCGGGAATGGGAAAAATGGGAAGACGGCAACAGGGCAGTTCCTCCGAGGAAAGATTTACAGATGGAGGCGCTTGTTGAAGTTCTGAATGGCAAAAGAATAATTCATGCCCATGCCTACCGTCAGGATGAAATGCTTATGCTTATCCGGCTGGCAGAAGAACTTGGTTTTAAAATTGCATCCTTCGAGCATACACTGGAAGGTTATAAAGTAGCCGATAAACTGCGTGAGCATGGTGCTGCAGCGATAGTGTGGACCGACTGGAGTTCTTTCAAGGTAGAAGCTGCAGACGGTATCCTTGGCAATGCAAAGACACTGCTGGAAAGAGGTGTGCTAACCTCTCTGCACTCTGATGATACCCAGCTTGCAACACGCATGAATTGGGAAGCCGGAAAGCTACTGGCGACAGGGGTTGAGGAAATTGAGGCAATGAACCTGATCACCATCAATCCGGCAAGAATTATCGGTGCCGATCACATGATTGGTTCTTTGGAACCAGGTAAGCATGCCGATTTCGTAATCTGGAGTGGCTATCCCATGTCGGGATTTACACATGCCGAACAAACATGGATTGAGGGCAGGAAATATTTTGATCGCGTGGAGGATTTGGAAAACAGAAAAAAGGTACAAGCAGAAAGAGCCTTGCTTATTCAAAAAGCTGCCAGGCATAAATCAAGTGCCAGCCAGGAAAAATCAGTAAGTGCAGATAACCATTCCTGGTAGATTGCCTGAAAATAGTACTGCAAGGTTTCAAATTTATCAAGTTCAGTGTATGAGTAAAAAATTATAAAAAGGAAATCATGAAAATAAAATGCTTTTTATCCGTACTAACTACCATAGTGTATTTCTCATGTTTAACCGAGGTGACTGCTCAAATTCCGGCTCCTAATCAATCCCGGCCGGTTGTCCTGCAAGGTGGAACAATAGTCACTGTGTCAGGTGAGAATATAATGGATGGTATGGTCGTTTTTGAAGATGGAATAATAACTTATGTAGGTGACAATTCCACCATGCCGGAAGAAGCAGTTATAGTTAATGCAAAAGGCAAATACATTTATCCTGCTTTAATTCATGCCCGAAACTCTGCAGGATTGTCTGAAATTGCCCGGGTGACTGAGACCATTGATTTGCAGGAACATGGTATAATAAATCCGAATATCAGGGCTCAGGTAGCTTTTAATGCTGAAAGTGAGCATATACCACTTGCAAGAACCCACGGGATTGCAGTAACAGTGGCTACTCCCACCGGAGGGCTCATATCAGGCATGTCGGCCGCAATGTTGACCGATGGATGGAATTGGGAGGAAATGACCTTGCGTGCACCGGTTGCAATGGTGATTAACTGGCCTGTTATGTCAAACAAAAAGACAAGAGATACCACGCTCGTGGAGTTGACAAAAACATTCCGGCTGGCCAGGCAATATATGCAGGCAAGAAGTGCAGCCGGTGAAAACGGTGTGCCTCATCACAGAATGGATGTAAGGTGGGAAGCCATGATGCCTGTGCTTAAAAGGGAAATTCCGGTTCATATAAATGCAAATGAACTTACTCAAATACAGGCTGCTATTAATTGGGCAGAAAAGGAAGATGTTAGAATGGTGTTGGTAGGAGGCAGGGATGCAGGATATATTCTGCCTCAGCTAAAGGAAAAAAACATACCTGTTATAGTGACTCCGGTTATTGACGGACCTTCCCGGCCATGGGAGGAATACGACAGAAGTTACCGCCTGCCTTCTATGCTATATGAGTCCGGAATTGAATATTGTATTGCCGGTGATTTCAGCCCGGCATATATAATCCGCCTGGCTCACCATTCAGCTTCTGCTGTTGCTTTTGGGTTGCCGCAGGAAGAGGCCTTAAAGGCGCTTACCCTCTATCCCGCGAAGATTCTGGGTATAAATGATCGAATGGGATCAATTGAGGTGGGAAAGGACGCATCGTTGATAATTGCAGATGGAAATCTGCTTGAATTGTCGACTATTGTCAACCAGGTATTCATTCAGGGCAGGGAAGTGCATATGTATGATAAACACCGCAGATTATATGACAGGTACCGTACCAGGTATGACGGTATGTGACACTTGTTGCAAAAGAAGATTTTTCTCTAATTGCTTAAAATTATCAGATATATCAAAAGGATACTATTTGAGTTCTTTCCCTTCAAAGGCAGCCAATCTATGGATTTGAAAGCATTTATTAATAATGCAATTGGGATGCAATTGTTAGATTAATGAATAATAATAAATTTCACATAAAAAGTTGGGGTAAGTACACTATTGATATTTTCAATTCGGTATTACCCAGGTGAAAAACTGTTCCTTAGAATATTCCTGAGAATCATCTCTGCTTTGTCATGGTTTGGAATACTCCTTCCGGGTCGTATTTGTTTTTGATCGATTGCAGCTTTTCGTAATGTTTACCCAGAGCATTTTTTAGATTGGCTTTATCATTTTCTTCAAAGTTGATGTATGAATTCCCCCCGAGGAGAGGCATGAAATTACTGATTGCATTTTTTGTCCATTGAATGTTTACTTCGTTTGTAACCTCACCTCGCCAGTTTGATTCCACACCGAGTAAATGTTTTGCACCCCGATGTGGAAAGGCGGTTTTTATCTTACTGAATTCATCGATCGCACCACCCATTTGCCAGATATCGACAGTGCTTAATGAGGAAGGACGGCTTTTTCCCAATTCAATAATTTTGGCTATGGCATCATCCGAAAGATCATCGAAAAAAAGTGATTTCCAGTAATAATTGAGTTCTTTTTTTGGATAGTCGTCATCAAAAAATGTTTGCATTTCAGTATATTTCATCGGGCCACTCATATCTGTAATGGGTTTGCCGAGTTCACGAAATGGCTTTAGAATTTTTTCTCCTTCTTTTAAATCGCCTGCATACATGGCAGCTACTAAAATAAAATTTTTCCCATGCCATTCCTCAGGATAATGGTGCCCCTGGGGTATGGTCCCCAGAATCATGAGTACACTTGTTTCATGTGGAATTTTCTCTGAATGTTTCACGTAAAACTTCAGGACATTTTCAGCTTCCTCAATGGGATAAAAAACCATGCAGATCATCACATCCGGTCCAATTTTGTGCATCTTATATTCAAATGATGCTACAATACCAAAACCACTACCTCCTCCTCTGACAGCCCAAAAAAGATCGGAATGCGAATGGTTATTTACAGTGAGCAGATTGCCATCGGCTGTTACAATTTTAACGGACTGAAGATTATCACTTGATAATCCGTGTTTTCTTCGAAGCCACCCCAGTCCACCGCCCAGAGTGAGGCCTGCAATACCTGTCGTGGAAACTAAGCCGCCGGGAACTGCCATTCCTCTTTTTTGAGTCGCTGTATCTACATCACCCCAGGTTGCTCCGGCCTCTGCCTTCAGGCTTTTATTTTCAAAATCAGGAGTCACCTTTTTCATTTCTGAGAGATCAATCATTAGACCCTGGTTGCATACTGCACCACCTGCTACATGATGACCACCTCCTTTTACGGATAACAACAGATTGTTTTCCCTGGCGAAATTCACAGCGGCCTGAATATCGTTACGGGATCTGCATTGTGCTATAATGGCAGGATGACGGTTAATTATACCATTCCAAACGGTTCGTGCTTCATTGTATCCCTTGTCCCCTGCAAATAAAAGTTTTCCGCTAAAGTTCTGTTTAAATTTTCTGAGATTATTTTCCGGTAATTCGACAGAATTGTTTTCCCTGGTGAGAACTGTTTGCTGTTTCATAGCGGTTATTATATAATTTCATAAACATTACAATGGATATACCGAAATGTTCAGTGGAAAGATTGGAATTTGAGAATCAAATAATTGGGTTGATGTGCCTTTGGGTGTAGTTGAATTCTATTAAATGAAATATTTCTGAAAGAATGGAGTTCCAAATTCTCCTGTTTATCTGCTTTCGATTAAAAAAAGCAACACCCGCTTAAAGCAACACCCGCTTAATACAATTAAGCCCCATGTTTTATACAGGTGTTAATAAAACCATTTTTACAGAATTGAGAAAAACTGGATTTATCCAAAACTCATGAAATGTATTATTGCATTCCAGATAAAAAGTACAGAGCCAGTTGAGTGGGCTGCTATAATTTCCAACTTTAATTATTACTTTTAAAGATTCCTTTTATCTTTGAAGTATACTATTTAAATAACATCAGATGTCTAACTAAATTATATTAAGCAAATGAAAATCATTATCACATCATTAACCTTCATTTTTGCATTGTTCTTCGCTGGTAATTGTTTCAGTTCTTCTGCCGGTAAGGAATCACTAAAATCCTTTCCTGGTGCTGAAGGGTGGGGGGCTGTATCTCAGGGTGGAAGAAATGGTAAAGTAATTAAAGTTACCAATTTAAATTCTTCTGGTCCAGGCAGTCTTTCAGAAGCCTGCGCAACGGAAGGGCCACGAATTGTTGTTTTTGAAGTCAGCGGTGTGATTCGGGGCGATGTGTTAATTAAAGAACCTTATATAACGATTGCAGGGCAAACAGCTCCTGGTGCCGGCATTACCATTGAGGGGAAACTGGGAAGTTATGATTATGGTGTTCACGATGTAATTGTCAGGCATATAAGAATCCGCAGGCCAAGAGATATGGGCAGTGGCGGAGATGCTGTTCAAATTGGAGGACTGGGGCCAAAGAAAACAGGTACCTACAACATCATACTCGATCATCTTTCATTAAGCTGGGGGAATGATGAAACAATCGATTTTTATCATGCCCATGATATTACGGTTCAGTGGTGCACAATTGAAGAATCGGATGATAAAGGACATGGAAAGGGGCCACACAATTATGGAATAATAGCCACAGCTGAAAACAGTGGTGCAATATCGGTACATCATAATTTATTTGCCCATCACTACCGCAGGGTTCCCTGTATAGCTCCATATAGGCACAATGCCGCAGGTGATTTTAGTAACAATTTAATATATAATTGCCGTGGTGGTTATACCGACGATGGTCATGGAGAAAGAGCAAACAGCCCGGTAAATCTTCACCGGAATTATTATAAAAGAGGCCCTCAGACAATGGAAAGAATGTATCCATATGCGTTATCTCCTTCCATGAGTTATTATGTAAGGGATAATTTTTTTGAAGACTGGGGGTATCAGGATCATCCAAGGCATTGGAAACCTGCCAATCAGCCAGGGGGTGTGCCACGATGGATTCAGTATAACAACAATGGAAATGAAATAGACGAACCTGCATCCTGCCCGCCAATTACAATGCAGGATGCTAAAGAAATATATTCAATCGTGCTTTCCAGGGCGGGTTGCTGGCCCAGGGATCATGTTACAAAAAGAACCATTGAAGAGGTGAAAAACCAATCCGGAGCATGGGGAAGAAATGCACCTCTGGAGCCAACTGATGACTGGTTCATGGAAGGGTTAACTGTATTGGCCCCACCTGCAGATACTGACAATGATGGAATACCTGATGAATGGGAGAAGCTTCACGGATTAAATCCTGCAGATCCTGATGATGCAAACAATATTGTTCCTGATTCGGCTTCAAAGGATAACAGGCACAAGGGATATACGTATATTGAATTCTATCTGAATGAATTGGCAGATAACCTTTTGCCATAATGAGATCATTTATTAAAAAGCTTTCTGAATAGATGACAGATCAATTAATAATTCATTTAAAGGAATGATTTTTTAATTCTGCTGTTCGTCTCAAACCTGATTTAAAACCGGTAATGTTCTGCTTTACGTAGAATAAATCTACAGGTTATTGGGTAATCCACGTCCGCGAAATGTAAACCTGATATTTTTTATTTCAGCGCATAATATGCTTGTTTATAAGCACTTATCTGGATTAATTGCTTCTGGAAACGTTTTGGCACATTATTCCTATAGTAACAGGCAAGAGATAAGAAATAATTAATAAATGTAGAATTAAATTTTGAAGTCATGAAAAGAATTAAGAAAAAAGGATTTACAATAATCGCAATGATGATGATGATGGGCTTTGTTACTTCTGTTTTTGCTCAGGTACCACAAACCCAGGATCCTAATCTAGGAACACAGGAAGAGCAGGAAATGTATCCACAGGAACAGCAACAGCAAACATTACCTGAGGATCAACAGGAACATATGAGGCCAAATCATCAGGAACATATGATGCCACAGGAAGAAGGAGTTTTACCTCAGGAACAAAATCAACTCGGAGAAATTGATTACAACGAGGAAATAGAGGAAACTGAACTTCCCGCTACAGTAACTACATCACTTGAAACAATGTATCCTGAACATAAAGTAGAAAAAGTGTACAAGGGTACTGATAATTCTTACAAAGTGAAAGTTAAGAATGGTGATAAAAAATCAGTCGTCTTCTATGATGCAAATGGAACGTTTGTAAAGGAGAAAGACGCTAAAGATAAAGATAAAGATAGAAATAAAGATTGGTAAAAAGGCAGCAGTAGATCAGAACAGGTTTTTTTAACGAACCCTTGTCACTCCTAGTGACAGGGGTTTTTTTATGTGCCTTGGTTTGTTAATAGCCTGTGGAGGCACTTCTTTTTTTTATTATCGTTGCCTTTTTTAAAAATAAAGCGCAAATCTGTCAGAGCAAAATAGACTGTACTTTTTAGTGAGGAGGGGAATGCCCTCTAATCTTTTTAAATAATCCTTCTCCGGGAAAGTATTCCAACCAGTTGCTTACTTCCTTTATTAAGTGCAATACCGGATGAGAAATGATTTTCTCAGGTACAACATTAATAATGCCATTAAGATCTGTCTGCATAGTTTAATTTTAAAATTAGAAGATTCAGCTGATTTTATACATGACTCAGATTGTCCGGCTTTGTCTCTTACCAGTGTTCAAACTTTTTTTACAAATTTATTTATTTAGGCAGTTTGCTGGGTGTATAAAATTGAAGTAATAGCTAAGGTTTTTATTCGTAATGAGACTTCCCTGTAAAAAATATTCTGCTGAATCTGGTATGTGCCTGATTTAATACATTCTTTCCTTGGTTGAATCTGCGTAGAAATTCTCTACAATATAATGTGTAATCCACGGATTGCCAGCTAGTAAAGCAGATAAAACCATTCAGTGTATAACAGTTTGATAATAAGGAACCAGTAGGGGGTTAAAGACTCAAATAAGCCTTTTGGCATAGTTATTCGATAGTGCCATAACAGAGAAAGTAAATTATTTAATGTAAAATTTAAAGTTTTTAATCATGAAAAATGTAAAGAAAAGAATTTTCGAAATAACGGCACTAACAGTCATAACATTGTTTATGAGTTCAACCGTTTTTGCACAGGTTCAGGACAACCAACGTGACAGACAGAATGAATCTCAAACTTATCCTCAGGAACAAAATCAACGGACAGATGATGATGATTTTCGTTCACAGGATGTAGATGAGGGAGTAAATTACAGTGAGACGATGCAGGAAAGCGACCTTCCGCAGGAAGTTACCAGCTCACTCGATGAGTTATATCCCGCACACGAAATTGAGGAAGTACATCGTGGAGAAGATGATTCCTATAAAGTAAAAGTTAAGAATAAAGACGACGAGGCTGTTGTATATTATAATTCTGAAGGATCATTTCTGAGAGCCCGTAATCTTAATGATCTTCAGCAGGGAGCTTCGCCACAGCAACAAGGGCAGAGAACCCGCGAATCAGAATGGGGAACTGATAATCGTACAAATCAGCAGGGCACCCAGCAAAGTCAGTGGGGAACCGATACTGAGAACAGAGGAACCCAGAGTGGAACCCAGCAGCAGGGAACTCAACAAGGTCAGTGGGGAACAACACAAGACGATAGTGAAGGATCTGCATACCCGCAGGAACAAAGTCAGAGAAGTCATGACCAGGGTGAAGACAGAAGCAGTAGTGATTTAGGTACCGGTGACCGTACCGGAACCCAGGGAACTATGGAACGTGATCGTTCTGCTACACAAGGCCAGCATGGAACCCATAGTGAGCAGGGAACCAGTGCACAGGATAGAAACATGAGGGACAGTCAAACTGGAACACAGGGTCAGTATGGAACAACTCAGGAGGACCGTTCGATGGGCCAGGATCAGAGAACCGCATTCCCACAGGAACAGGCACAAAGAGCCGGAGAAGATGATGTAGAATACAATGAAGAAATTCGGAAAAACGATCTTCCTGATTCAATAACCGACTCTCTGGAAGAATTGTATCCAGACCATGATGTAAAGGAAGCATATAAAGGAGAAGATGGATCTTATAAAGTTAAGCTTGAAAAGGATGATGATAAGGTAGCTGTCTATTATGATTCTAATGGTCAGTATAAAAAGGATAAAAAGTTGGATAAAGATGATAGAAAATAATAATTCCAATCAGGATTGGTAACGGTGAATCATAAATAGCAGATTTTAAAACCTCTGTCATACTCAGTATGGCAGGGGTTTTTTTGTGTGCCGTGCATGGTAAATAACTTGGTGGTGTAAGTCCACTATGGGGGTTTGTAGTTACCAACCATTAGCCAAGAGCAAGGGTGTCCATTG
>JAWLGR010000057.1:0-19959 GCA_041684965.1 Mariniphaga sp. | reverse complement strand
TCCATTCCAATTCGTATGCCCTTCTGACCGGATTGTTTACCGGTGTGGTGGCTGTAAGTGTTTCGCCCGTAATCATCCTTCCACCCACATCAGTAGTAACCAAAGTACCCGGCCAGTTTTCAATCACATATTGAGTCTGGTCCACAAGACCATGGCGTGAGAAGTTAAAACCGTCGTTATTCAAACCTCCCATTACTGCTAACAATTTCACTTTTCTCTTTACAAGAGCCAAACCTTCAGGATCTTTTAACAGGTCATACAAGTTATTGAGAAAACCGACGCTGATAATAACAACTGAGTTGTCAGCCTGATTTTTTAGGATATGTTTATATACCGCTATCGCACAGCCTCCAATATTATCAAACGGATCATGCGGCATATTATCAAGATCAAAGGAACGCTCGTGGCTAAAGTAATCCGACGGGTCAGGATCTTTAAAAGCATTATCGTAATTCATGTAAATACCAATGGGAATGTTACCGCGATTGTACCAGGTATTAATAGCATCGATTGCAGATGCCCCTAACGGATGCACTTCATTGAACATTACGCCTAAAAGGTTTACCTTACCCTCATTTTGCAAGCCATGCAGCACAGCCAGAGCACCAACATCATCCACATCTAAACACATATCGGTGTCATAAATTACTGGTAATCTCTTCGTCTGGGCTTCTGAGTCATAATTTGAAAATCCCAGCATAACACTTATTAAAAGCAGGTAAAAAATACTTTTCTTTTTCATGATATATAAATTTTTAAGTTTAATTCTTAGCATAGAGAATGGCATTGTTAAATCTTATTGTTAATACTCAAATTTTTCGAATTTCCTTCTCTTCTATCTTACAGGACCTTCCAGCATCAGATCATTAATAATCGCTGCATAAGCTGCTTCCGGTAAAAGTAACTCCAACCAGGAATCACCCCTTTTTTCCAGATCCCATTTATATCCGATTATTAACATTCCCGTACCGGTGGTGTTTTGTTTGAAATAACCTGCGGCTCCCCTCACACCATACAGGACGGTCATCTGATCATGGCTTGGGAAATCAGCGAATTTGGAATCGTTTTGCAGATAGTAGGCCATCCGCACGGGGTTCCCTTCAGGCGTGTCCTTAAGTACGTAACCTGTCATAATCCTAGCACCAGAACTTTGAAATACAAGCGGGGTTGGCCAGTTTTCGATTACATTCTTTGCTGCTTTTGCCGTATTGTGCGCATCGAAATGCAAATGATCATTATGGAGTTCACCCATGAGCACCAGTTCTATCACCTTTGATGCGACCAGGTCCGGCTCGCTTCTCAACAGTTCATCCAGGTTCTGGAGAAAGCCGGTGCTGATGATCGTCACAGAATGATCCGGTTGTTTTGCCAGAACTTCCCGATAAACCTCCAGTGCGCTTGGCGCACTTTTACTATCCAGGTCGTGAGGAAAACTGGTCAGGGCATGAAAATATTTAGAAGTTTCCTCCGGAAATGGACCTTTCCAGATACCCACGGGAATGTCGCCCCTACCATACCATGTGTTGATGGCATCGATAGCAGCTACACCGTCAGGATCGCCAGTTGCGTTTAAACATACTGCCAGAAGTTCAGCCTCACCTCTGTTCTGCAAGCCGTGAATCATGGCAAGAGCACCAACATCATCTGCAGAAACACACATATTTGTCTCGTAGATTATCTTTTTCGGCTGTTTATTCTGGGCAATTACCGGTACTCTCTTCGTCTGGGCTCCTGAGTCACAATTTGAAAATCCCAGCATAACACTTATTAAAAGCAGGTAAAAAATAGTTTTCTTTTTCATGATATATAAATTTTTAAGTTTAAATTAAATTGATTTATTCACACAGGATACCGACTTTGTATTTTTCATTCTATTTTATGATATGAAGCATATCAATTGTTTTTTCTGTGTTGTTTTCGTCTCCTTGAATTATGAGTGTATGAGGGCCTGGACTTAAATCCAGCTTTTCAAATATTTTGATATAGTGTTGCCCATGAATACTGGAATGGTTTTCCAAACTAAATTCCCCATAAGAAATTCCATCAAGGGTAATTTTAACACGACCTCCCTTTGGGCTTCTGAAGGCATAGTATTGAACAGCTTTCCCTTCAAACGTTATTTCAGCCCTACAGTTCTGGTAACCAAACGTAAGTGTTCCACCAGATGCATTCCATTGCCTTCTTTCCGTTTTAAAACCTTGATATTTCCAACGAGGATCATTATCTTCAATAATTACCCATGGAACAATTGTTTCCGGCACATCGGCTGTCTCAATATATTTCGCGACCTTATCTGTGCTTATTCCAGGAATTATCCAATTATCTCCCTCAATTGACCCGCCCATTTCGTTTATTACAATTGCATCAATTATTTTGATTCCCCGCTCAGCCATATCCGTAAAATTATCTAGAGGAATAGGCATATTAAAACGGGTACGTTCTATGTTATAATCATCAGAAAAGTCAGTTTTATTAAAGTGTTTTTGAAGACCCTGGTAACCATAAAGTAGCCCTAATAAACCACCCCAGGTTGCTGCCGGATTATCTGAATCCCATCCGCACATGCAAGCAATACGTATCGTCTTTTTATAGTCACCCTCACCATAAAACAGGCTGACCATAGACGCTGCAAAATTGATTCCGGCATCCCAGGGGTATTTGTAATGATATCCGGCAGTTACCGAGTTTTGATAGCGTTGGGCGACTTTGTCGCGTGTAACTTCCCAGTTATCCTTATCCGGATTTGCATCGTACTCGGCTTTCACAAAATCGTACATGTCTGCAATATATGACCATTGAGGCACGCGTAATCGAGCTTTTTCTGCCATCCAGAAAAGTTGTTCTTTACGTGACCAAGATTTATCAACCACAACTGCCAATGAATGCATGATGATATAAAATTCAGCAGCCCATTCTGAATGGAGATAAGCGGTAGTTCGAATGGGTAGATGAGCAATATCTAAAGCCACATCAGGACGTCCGGGTGCGAGTGCTCCAAAAATTTCAGTGGTAAGTTGTGCGTCAATCATATCCCACATTGGATTATTTTCGGGTAAAGAGGTTGCAGGAGGGATTGCTCCATTTTGCATTTGACCAAGTGCAGCCAAATTAGAAACCCAGAGTAATGGCAATCCTATGTGATCTCGCCAAACTGAACTAATTTCTTCGCCGGTGAGTTTGTAATTATTAAATTTTTCGATTGCATGTTGATATACATATTCAATATCAGTATCATCATCAGCTCCCCAGGGATTTTGATCCAGAACATAGTAAAATTTTCCCGGCCCAAAATCTGAGTCTGTAAAAAATGGAAAATCAGTACGCTTGTTTTCTGTTGGTAAGCCGGTCCAGTTGCCAATACATGCACCCAACCAAAATCCTTTCAAACGATCTTTGTATTCTAATCTACTGACTACCAATTCATTTTTAGCAGATTGACATGAAAACAAAAGAAAAACTAATCCAATAATAAGTACAAAATTGACTGAGTTTTTCATGTTTATTGTTACTCCTTTTTAGTTAATTTTTATATTTTTCATTTTGTTTTATAAACATTACGACAAGTAAGGAGTTGGTGCTTTTTGTGAAGCCGCTAAATTCTTTCCAGATAAAAACGCCCTTTGCCCTAAATAATCAATGTGTCAAATAGTCAAAGTGTCTTAATCCCTTACGCAACGGACAGAAAACCCTAAATCCTTATAGTCGCCGTAACTGTAGACACTGCTGTAAACGTTGTACATGTACCGGAGAAAGCCAGCATTCCACCAGGAACCGCTACTGCTCTCGGTAGCATTCCACCAGGCACCGCTGCTGCCAATGTAGTGGAATGTACCAATGCTGCCACGGTAGCCTCCCGGAAGGGCTGTAAAACCTGTTTCGTTAGTTGCTCCGGTGTTGGGATCATGCCATAAACCTGTTTTTGCTTGGATAGTTCCGGTTGCTTTTAATTTACCGCCAGCATCATCTCCCAAGTAATCAGTTAATTGTGTCCATTCGGCATCACTTGGTAAACGCCAACCAGTTGGGCAAGCACTTAAAGACGCTGTCCAATTATATAATACGCCGTAAGTAGCGTAATTTTCGGTTGCTTTGGCTGCATTTACATCGGTTCCATTATAGTCATAGACATAATAGTGAGAAGTTGTTCTCGAACCTGTTCCTGGTCCTGATACACTTGGCAAGTACCTTAAGTTTTCTGCCATCCATACTTGGTCTCCGATGGTAACGGTTTGGTAAACATTGCCGTCGCGGGGGTCGGTAAAACTACTTCCATATTTGATATCAGGAGCAGGGTGAGGGGGTAGAGTCATCAGTCGTTCGATTTCATCTTTAACCTGGCTATCATCTTTGGGCGCTGCATAACCCCTGTAACCTTCCTTAAACTTCCAGGTATATCCATTTATGAGACGGCCGCCACCTTCCCATGTTTCATCGTACCACTGAGTTCCATATACAGCATAAAGCACGGACACCTGGTCCCAGCTCGATTGGCCAGTATTGGGTCCCTGACGTAATTCATATGCCCTTCTCACAGGATTGCTTACCGGTGTGGTGGCGGTCAGTGTTTGGCCCGTAATCATCCTTCTACCCACTAATGTGGTAACCAAAGTCCCTGGCCAGTTTTCAATGACATATTGAGTCTGGTCCACAAGGCCATGCCGGGAAAAGTTAAAACCGTCATTAAGCACATTCCCCATGGTAACCAACAGTTTGACTTTCTTTTCTACCAGGGCATAACCCTCTGGGTCTTTTAACAGGTCATACAAGTTATTGAGAAAACCAACGCTGATGATGGTCACCGAACGGTCCGGTTGATCTGCCAGAACCTGTCGATACGTATCCAGAGCACTGGCCGCACGTTCGTTATCAAGATCGTGCGGAAATTTTGCAACCCCCTCCAAATACCAGGAATTATCCGGCTTAAAAAGGGTGTCTTTATAAACACCGACGGGGATGTCGCCGCGGCCGTACCAGGTGTTAGTGGCATCGATGGCGGCCGCACCGAAGGGATGCACTTCATTATAACATACAGCAAGAATTTTCACTTTACCCTCTGTTTGCAACCCATGCAGCACAGCCAGTGCACCCATATCATCCACATCTAAACACATATCGGTTTCAAAAATGACGTTTACCGGAGGTTCAGTGCTTCTTGTTTCTAAACTCGCAAAAACGCTATTTGTTAAAAATAGCAGAAATAAGAATAGATAATTATTTGTTCTCATTTCAAGGCCTTTCCGCAATTACATAGTTCTCCATTGTGACGAAGAAATCGTTTATGATGGCATCAGTGTCGAACCATTCCCAGATTGTAATCGTACGTGGATTATCGGGTCGTTCAACCCATTCGCCATTTGCTGCGCGTGCAGATGTGGATTGGCGGCCTTCCAATCGAAAGATGGGAGCAGGATGCTCATAACTTTTCGCCCAATCTGGGTTCTTGATTATTGCCACGGCAGCCTGGTCAAAAAGTGGCCTGCCGGGAGGATTACCACTCATTCTATACTGCTCGAACAGGTTTACCGAATAATCACCCCAGTTGTCGAATTGTCCCCCATGCCGGCCTGCAATGGGCTCTGATATCCTTGGACCCTTGCCGGGCATTCTATGCAGGATTTGTGCCTGTGTAACTCTCACCGCACTTGTGCCGGATGGTTCGCCATAGCGAACCGTCACCATTTCAAATGGAACATCCACATCAAGAATATAGTTCATCGCAGGGATATCATAATTTTGGTTATGCTCTCCCGGTTTTGGATAGTTAGACCCAAGCCATACTATCCTTACAGTCTCTGCAATTGCAGGTTCCTTCAAAAGTGCCAACGCTATGTTGGTAAGTTTGCCCACGGGCAGCAGTATCAGTTCCTGTCCCCGATACTTCAATGCCTCTTCAATTATGAAGTTGACCGCCTCGTGCCCGTCAAATTCCGTTTCATGGATATGGTCTTTTATTTCCTCGAATGAACCGTTTGCGCCTTTATATAGCGGAATATCTTCAAATACAGTGCAAAGCTGCATAATTCTTTTTGCTTCATCATACTGTCCATCTATATGACCGCTAATTCCATGCCCGGGGCCGGCTGTTGCATTGACAGTGACCCCTTCAACAGCGAAAACGTCGCCGTTGAAAAGGAGATAGGCCAGGGCATGCTGATCGTCAATCTCATTGTTTGCATCTGTATCAAAAATAACATGATGTTTGAAGCCTGCGTCCTGAAGCTCCTGGGTTTTTTTTGCAGTACATGAAGAAAAGAATAGCAAAAGGATAAAAATTGGTATAATTCTTTCTGCAATCATAACTTTAGAATACTTCAAATTACATGTTTTCATTATTCTTAAATTTTAATTATTAACTGTTAAAAATTTCAATCGTTTCGATACCTGCGCCGGAAAGCTCTGTAATTATCCCAAGGCCCGGTCAATTATGGATATACCCATCAATAAAGTCTTGCAGCAATTATCAGTCCCAGACCCACAATAAAAAACAGGAACATCGCGGTGAGCAGCCCATTGACCCCTTTGGCTCCCTTGAACTCCTTCCAGATAAAAACTCCCCAGAATGCGGCCACCAAGGTGGCTCCCTGTCCAAGGCCATAAGAAATTGCAAAACCGGCTTGTTCAGCGGCAATTATGTTAACTGTAAACCCTAAACTCCATATGGCCCCTCCAAGGATACCGATAAGATGAAGCCGTGTGTCGCCCCTTTTAAGATAATCGCGATAGGTAACTTTTTCCCCTGTTAGCGGCTTATACATGAAGATCGAGTTCCATAGGAAATTGGACACAAGCAATCCCAGGGAAAAAATCACCGAAGCGGTGTAGGGAGTAAGCTTGCCAGCTTCGGGATTGACAAAGTCACTCACCATGGAGGCTGCCACGAACCTGTAGAAAAAGCCCATAAGTAATCCCGCAAGCAGAGATATCACAATACCTTTGGTTGGCGAATCTTTTGATAAGGGCAGCTTCCGATAAGCCTTGGCGTCAAGCAATATTGCAATTACCACAAATATGACTCCTGTAAAAAGAATCATCGGATTACCCAGGGGTGAGGCAATGTAGTTTACTATAACTCCCAGTGCAAGTGCCAGTCCGATTCCGATTGGAAATGCCACTGCCATTCCAGCAATAGCAATTGCTGCAACCAAGAGCAAATTGGCAATATTAAAAACAATCCCTCCGAGAAAAGCCGATCCCAGCGAGGAGAGTTCAGCCTGTGAGAGGTCTTGAATGAAGCTTCTTCCGTTTGTACCAATACTTCCGGCAGTAAAAGCCAGGATTAATGAAATAAGTAATACACCGATCGCATAATCCCAATAGAAAAGCTGGAAGGGCCACTGTTTAGTGGCAAGCTTCTGGGTATTTGCCCATGATCCCCAACATAACATGGTAATGAAGAGAAACAAAACGGCCAACGAGTAACTATTTACGATAAACATAGTGGTTGGTTTTAGTTGATTAATATTGTTTTAGTAGATTCAATGACTAAGATTAACTTTATTTTCCTTTAAAAAAACGAGTACTTCTTTTTCAGTTGGCACAGATGGTTGTGCTCCCATGCGTGTGACACAAATAGCTGATGCTGCTGATGCAAATGTTAGTACATCATCCCAATTCTCTCCTTTGCTAAGGCGGGCTGCCAGGGCACCACAAAAAGTATCGCCTGCGGCAGTTGTATCAAGAGCATCAACCACAAAAGCTTCTTTTCTAATTTCTATTTGCTCGTTTTGTAGCAAACATCCTTCTCTCCCAAGCGTAAGGACAACTGTTGATGCTCCCATTTTAATTAGTTTTGCAATCACAGCTTCCTTTCCAACAGTTGCTATTTTTTCCCCCGAAATGGTTTCTGCTTCAAGTTCATTTACTATCAGGATGTCAACATTTTTTAATATTTCATCATCTAATTTTCGGGCAGGGGCAACATTCAGAATGACTTTCTTCCTGTGCTTTTTAGCCAAATTACAAACGTTTTGAACGGTTTCATACGGAACCTCCATCTGAAGCATAATAATTTCAGCGTTGGCAATATTTTCTTCGATTTTCAAAATATATTCAGGCGTCAACTTATTATTTGCTCCTGGAGTAATCACAATACAGTTCTCGCCTTTTTCATCAACCCAAATCATTGCAGTACCCGATGCAACGCCCTCGACAACGAGTGAAGAGGAAACATCCAGTCCTTCATCCTGATAATATTGTTGTGTATTTTTCCCATTGACATCATTCCCAAGGCAGGTGATAAAACTTACTTCTCCTCCTAACCGGTGAGCTGCAACTGCCTGGTTTGCCCCCTTGCCACCCATGGCCTGCATGTATGCAATTCCTTCTATGGTTTCACCCGCCCGGGGAAAGTTTTTCACCCTGGCTATCAAGTCGGTATTTGAACTCCCGACGACTAATATTTTTCCCATATAAAAATCTTTAAATTAAATTTTTACCAAACTAAAATTTCTCAAACTTTCCATAAAGTCCTCAATTATTGCATCCCTGTCAAAATATTCCCACAATACAATCCTTCTTCCGTTTTCGGAGCGTTCCACCCATTTTTCATCAATCATTATGGGAGCAGGAATAACTGTGGTTTTTGCCCACACGGGATTTTTAACAATCGCAACGGCAGCCATATCAAATAAAGCCCGGTATTGCTCTTCCCCATGAAACTTGCAATGTTCAAACAAACTATGCGAATAATCTCCAAAACAGTAAAATTCACCTCCATGCCTTCCAATAACAGGCACATCTGTTTTAGGCCCCAAACCCTTCATTATTTCTCTGTCAAGAACATCTTTTTTGAATACCTTGACATGGTCGGTACCTGAATCTTTGTGATACCGGACAGTAACCATTTCAAATTCGATGTTTGTATCAAGAAGGAAGTTCATCGAAGGGATATCGTTAACCAGGTTGTATTCTCCCGGTTCGGGGTAATTGGCACCCAACCACACCAACCTGATTTTATCTGTAATTCGGGGTTCTTTTTTTACAGCCAGTGCGACATTGGTGAGTTTTCCTACGGCCAGTAAAACCAACTTATTATCTGGTGAGTATTTTAAAGCTTCCTCAATAATAAAATTAACTGCCGGCGCTCCATCAAACGTTGCATTATTTAATGAAGTTTCTATTTCATTAAAGCTTTTGTTTGCGCCTTTTAACAAAGGTACTTTTCCCTCGGCCTTGCATAATTTCACAATACGGAGGGCCTCGGCATATTGTTCGTCAATATCGCCTCCATTGCTTGTGGCATTAACGGTTATAGCTTTTGTATCAAACACATCGGCATTAAAAAGCAAATAAGCTAATGCGTGTTGATCGTCAAGCTCATTATTTGCGTCGGTGTCAAAAATTACAGGTATCCTGTTATCGGTTTTTGTGCAACTGCCTGCAAAACTGACACCTATAAATAAAACTGCTAAAAAAATTAATAATGAATTTTTCATTTTCTTCATTTATGGATTATTTGTTTTTCGGTAACTGCATCATCAGTTCATTAATAAGGTCTTCGTAAAATGAATTGGAGAATGTAGTTGTAATATATGTGCGCCAATCAGGTTTCATCGAATAAGTATACCCATTGCGAAGTCGACCCGACCCTGTCTCTTGCATTTCGAAATAATCGGAAAGACCACGTACGCCGTATAATACAGCGATCTGATCCCAACTTGGACGGTCGCAGAAGCTATTATGGAAAAATTTGAAATAGGCTTCCCTGACAGGATTCTCGATAGGAGTTTCCATTAAAGGTATGCCGGTTAGAATACGGCTACCAGGTTGGCTTATAACAATAGGTGTTGGCCAGTTCTCTAAAACATATTCTGTTTCTTTTATAAGATTGTGGCGGGAAAAGTTAAATCCGTCGTTATTTACACCCCCCATAACAACCAATTCTTTAACTTTTTCGGCAACTAATTCAGGCTCTTCCCGCAATAGTTTACTGATATTATTCAAAAAACCAACACTTATAATAGTAACCGATTTATCTGCCTGATTTTTTAGAACCCTTTTGTACACATCAATCGCGTCCGGAACTTCATTGGTTCTAATGTCATTGGGAAAACCTGAAACAGGTTCCAGATATGGAGAAAAATCGGGATCTACAAATTCACCCTTGAATATTCCAATTGGAATATCTCCTCTACCGTACCAGGTATTTATTGCATCAATGGCAGACGCACCATAAGGATGAACTTCGTTGAAACATACCGCTAAAATTTCAGCTTCATCATTGTCAGCAAGTGCATGCAGCATTGCAAGTGCCCCAGCATCATCTACATCAAGGCACATATCAGTCTCAAAAATTACTTTCTTTGGCTTATCTGATATTACGGTTATTAACTTCCTTTGTGTTTTAACCTTCCCCGATTCGTCAGTAACAGACAATATGGCTGTATATTTGCCTTCATTAAAATATTTGTGCCTGACAATTCTTCCATCCCCCTTTTTTCCATCTCCAAAATCCCACTGATATGATTTAATTCTAACATTAGGATGAAAAGAAAAAGAAGCATCAAATATTACTTCCATGCCACTTTTGATATGATCAGGAGTTGCCTTCAGTTGAACAACAGGCTCATCAGCAAATACTTCTATTGTTTGTTTTGATTTACCTGTATAACCGAGTTCATCTTCAACGATAAGTTCAGTATGATATATTCCAGGTTGTTCAAAGGCATAATTAAATATTTTCTCGTCGCTTTTGTGTCCATCACTAAAATTCCAACTGTAGCGAATAATCTTCCCTTCTGTACTGTAGGATCCTGTTGCATCGAAAAGTATATCTTTTTTCAAAATGCTTTTTTCCGGATTAAATGTAAACCGGGCACCAACTCCGGGTCCTTCAGTCGAAGGAACAAAATCCATATCATTAGTAATTAAAATTTTATCCAAACGGGTTTGATCTAGCAAATAAGCAACAGTTAAAGTATGCTCCCCTTTTTCGAGTTTAAATATTACCGGGATATTATTCAAAGAATTATCATGTACTTCATCCCAATGCCACCGGCAAGAGATGGAAATATCTCTCCACATAATCCAATCGCCATTATCTACTTTTATCCAAAATGCATCTTCATCGTCCATTGAAGCAATTACCCGGCCCCATATTTTATACAAACCAGTTTCCGGAACCGAAAATTTATATATTGCATGTCCATCCACCGGTGCAGTTTCTTCACTTCCGTTACCACTTTCTACTTCAATATATGAACCCGCAGATGCTGTATTGTCATCCCATATTTTCATGGGGGGATTTATAACGCCATTTTCAGCTTCTATCCAAATTTTTACACTCTTTTCGTTTTGTTCTTCAATTGGTTTTTGTCCATAAGTAAAATGGACCAACATAAATATGCTACAAATAAAAAAGATGAAGCTTTTTTTAAATTGAAAATTATTCATAGTGATATTTAAATTAATAAACTACTGCTTCATCATTGCCACTATCTGGTTTTGATACTCCGATTTTATTAATTTAAGTTCAAAACTCATGCGCCACACTACCTTCATTTTTAGATGAACCGGTTTATTTGAGCCTTATTTGAAGCCAATTGATTAATTTGCCTAAAGTTAATTCATGTCTGTTGGTAATTTCTACCAATAGAAAAGGTGTTAATAAATGGTTGCCCAAATCGAGTGGGCAACCATTTAATAATGAAAATTCAAACTACTACTTTAAATCAATTCTTTGCGGCAAAGCATAACAAAGTTCTGCCATCCCTGCAATTTTTATCCCCACTCTGGCAAACAAATAATCTGCGTTAGCCAGGGACGCGGGAATTGTTACACTTACGGTAACCGGCTGGCTTAAATCAGGTATTGCAGAAGCCAGCGTCGTCCCGGTCGCCATCTGGTTATTCTGGTCAACATGAATAGTCTTATTAAGATAAATTCTAACTGATTCAAGCGCTTTTGTCGTATTAACCGTTTGCACGTTAAAAGTTGCAGTTATAGTTGTTCCTGTTTTTTGAAAGGTTTCATTTTTAATAAGGTAAAAAGGAACAACAGGAATATCCAAAGTTCCATTTCCTCTGACACTTACACTTATTGTATCTGTCATATCTACCCATGGTCCATTCCCTTTTACGAGGGTAATTTTGTAATCTCCGTCAAACAATGCCGCAGACCAGGTTCCATCGTATGCAACAAATTGAGGGATCTTAGTACGTAATTGATATCCGTATTGCCATATTTCAACCTCTATACCACTGCTTCTACCTCCTACATTGTAGTTCAGGTTTATTGTTGGTGTCCTGACACCAATCGCCTGATCCTGATAAACAATTCTTCCCTTCAGTATTGAAGTTGGCGGATCATAATTATCTTTTTTACAACCGGCAAGTATACTAACCAGTGTAATTAGGGCTATTAATATATTGTTTTTCATATTTAAAATTTTTAATGAAACGGGTTACGAACTAATAAATCATTTGCGTTGATGGCGTTTTGCGGAATTTGAGAATAATAATTCTGTATCCTGAAGTTCCGTGGACGTGTAAATCTTGGAGACGGCATTAGTTCAACATAAACATATTTACCATCTCTAGCAGGATCACCGGGTCTGATAACCCTGTAACCATATAACGCTCTTTGCTGTGCAGTTTTACTGTTGACATCTCCATTCCAAACTTCAGTAGCTGTTCTTGTACGAATGAGATCCCAGAGTCTATTGTCTTCAAAAGCCAATTCAACTCTTCTTTCATTCAATATCTTTTCCAGGTTTAATGTGGAAAGGCTATTGGGAGGAAATCCGGCTCTTTCTCTTAAAGTATTTATATAACCTAATGCTTCCGGAATTTCACCTAATTCAAATGCTGCCTCGCATGCATTCAGGTATACCTCACCAATTCTGAATAGTACCCACCACATATCACTTTTTCTGGCGAGGGTAGCAGAGCCTGTGGCATTGTCAACATATTTCTTTAAGTAGAAACCAGTGGGAGAAATCATTGATCCGGTACGGGTAGGACCACCCTGACCTGTCAGTGTTTCCCCGTCTGTATAAACAGAACCATAGGCTCCTTCAATTACTATGTAAGTATTTGTCGCTTCATTCCATTCCATTACACCTGCCTGTAATGCAATATCTTGCCCTTTAAAACTGGTTCCAGGCACTATTACCGTTCCAAATAATCTTGCGTCTTTATTGGCAAAAATGTCCTGGGGGTTGTCATAATAAATAAAGTCGCTGTTATCTGCAGTACGGGTTTTCAAAATACCAGGACTTCCATCGAGGTAATCATAGCTTTCAACTAGATTTAAAGAAGGTGTAGTGGATGATCCACCAAAAACATCTTCAAGAAGCGAAAACGCTATGTTATGATAGGAAAAATCATGAGCGCGACCTTTAGCCAATAAGTAATCCTGAGCTAATATTATCTCCGGGTTACCCGACTTTTTGGTTATTGCTTCATAAAAATTGTCTCCTAAATTTGAAGGGTTACCCTTATACAAACTATAATTTTCATTTGTCAGAATCTCTATTGCAGCATCCAGCGATTTCTGGTAGTATTCAGCAGCTTTTGAAGCAGGCATACCCACTTCCCCGCCAGGCAAGGTAAGAGTTGGGGTTAGGAGATTATTATATTTGCAAAGTGATGCCGCATGTAACATAGCCCTACTCTTTAAAGCAAGTACAGCTTCCTTATTTGCACGGGTTGTGCTTCCGGCATTACCGATTTTGTCTTTTATGGCATTACACTCACTGCCTATAAAATCATAACAATCCGATTCCTTATTCCTGGGTTTTTTCAAACTCTCATAATCTCCTGTTGTTGTTAATAACTGGTTAGTTATAAGAGGTACGCCACCCATTCTTTTAACCATTTCAAAATAAACATAAGCTCTAAGGAACCTGAACTCTGCATTGAACTGCTCTTTTTGAGTTGTGGTAAGTTTATTGCCGAAAGTTTCAAGGTTCTCAATGGCAACATTAATATCTCTGATTAAGGAATAATCCCAAAGAGTCCAGGTATTGATATTATATTCAATCAGTTCGTTCCTTATCTGCTCATTGAGATTGGTGGAATTTCCCCAGACTGCATCGTCATACCTTGTCATATTGGCACTTGAACCAAGGTTATAATCAGAAGGCAACCTGTTGTAATAATTTGCAAGAAGCCCGACAATTAAATTAGGATCGTTCATTACCTGCTCACTTCCCAGGATGGTTTGTGATTTTCTCTCAAGCCAATCTTTCTCACAAGACGCTAAAGAAAATATAGCAAGGGAAAAGATGGCATATTTAAGTATATTTCTCATGTTTTTAATTTTTAAAAAGTTACATTAAGACCGAAAAGATATAAGCGTTGCGGAGGATTAACAAAGGCATTAACCGCAGCAATCTCAGGATCCAGTTGATATTGTTTCATATTGTCCAAAGAAAATAAATTGGTTCCCTGCACATAAACATTTAATTGTCCTATACCGACCTTAGATGTAATTGTTTTGGGCACCTCATAATTCAACATTAGATTTCTTAATCTGCAATAAAGAACATTTACAAACCAGAAATCATTCCTGTTCAGGAAGTTTGGATGATTCGTTTGGTTTACTCTGACTGCCGGATGAGAACCGGGTATCCATTCACTGTTAGGATCGTAAGGGTCGGCACGTTGCCATGCGTCCGTTATAAGGAGTCCTACACCCGCGCCATTAAACTGCATGGGGATTTGGTTTTCAAATCTGCGCTCATAAGTTTGAAGCGTAGCACCCGCAAAGTCAAGGCTCAATGTAACCCTTTTATAATTGAAAGTTGAATAAAGCCCAAAATTTAAATAAGGTGTTGCTCCTCTTGCATAACCAAGAGGTCTCATATCGAGGGCGTCTATGATACCGTCTCCATTCACGTCCTTAAAAATGAAATCACCAGGAAGTAGTGTTCTGTTTCCTTGCCCGTCAATAATTATAGGATAGTTATTGATCTCGTCCTGGCTTTTGAAAATACCAATTACTTGGTATCCCCAGTTTATATCTGACAAACGATTCTCGGCTGAGTTTCTGTACTCGTCCCACGAATTTCCGAATCTTGGTTTATATGATTCTAAGGTTTTTCTCCTCGCTAATGTAGCATTTCCACTTATCGAGTAATTAAACCCACTTTCATTTCTCTTACTTGTATAAGTCAACATTCCTTCAATTCCCATGTGTGCATCAGAATTAAGGTTCTGATTTGGTAAACTATAGCCTACTTCCAAAGGAAGCAAAACGTCATATTTTGCAGCAGGGAGACCTTCCCGTCTTCTTTGGAAAACATCAAATGCTCCAGTAAACCTATTTTCTAAAAATCCGAAGTCAACACCAATGTTTGATGAAATATTGGTCACCCAGCTTAGATCTGTAACTGGCAGTCCTCTTGGGCGAACACCTGTATAAAGGACGTTATTAAAAGCATTATTACCCTGTCCATAATCAAACCCTTGCATATAACCAAAAGCAGAAACACCTAATTCACTACCTGTCTGGCCATATGATGCCCTCAATTTAAGATCACTTAGTACATTTTTCACCCCGCTCATAAAGTTTTCTTCAAGCGGCCTCCACCCCATTGAAATGGCCGGGAAGAAGCCCCAACGGTTATCCTCATCATATAAATAGGAACCATCATAACGGGCTAAAGCTTCTATTAAATACTTATTCTTATAGCCATAGTTTAACCTGCCTACATATCCCGCCCGTGCCGACACATTCCAGGAATTGCTTAAGTTGGTCTGGTCTGTAAAGTAAATTATATCTACTGTATTATTTGGTGGCAATGAATTGACCTGAAGGTTTGTAATTTCTTCATCAGATCTTTCGTATGCAGCCACAGCAGAAATTGTATGATCGCCAAATGCCTTGTTATAATTCAACTGAAATTGTCCAAATCTTCCGACAGTCCCCTGATTTCTGCTGAATCTAGATCCGGAGCTTCTGCCCGGCCTGGGTTCATATGTATCAGTTGAAGCCCCATAACGATAGGTGTTAAAAGAATACTGGAAGGTTTCCCAACTTTGAGTACGATAGCTATACGAATAGGTTGCTTTAGCAGTTAGCCCAAAATCAAAATTGTACTGTAGCGCAAATAATGGCGAAATTGCTTTGATATTATCTGTTTTATAACCTGCTATATCCCTCGTATATGTTGAAGGGAGAACGTTAATGCTATGCACATCCGCATTAGGATATAATGGATTGTCATTGGCATATGGACGTTCCGTAGGCCACATTTGGTATATTGTAAAGAAATGATTGAAGTAATCATTTCCTGAAGGCGTACCAGTTTGTTGCCTCGTTTCTAACCGGCCATTAATCTGAGTAATAAACTTTAGTCCACCCATAAGGCTTGATTCTATGTTTGCCATGAATGTATTACGCCTATACCCGGATTCATCGTCCATATTAAATTGTGATTTCTGGCTTAGATCAGCAAATGAGAAATAATACCTGCTGCTGGTACCGCCACCTGAGACACTTGCTGTAGCAGAAGTCATTGGGGCATTTGGGCGAATCATAAAGTCATAATAATCCGTACTGATGTAGCCCTTTTCAGTGCCTTGTTCCCATTTAGCTAATTCTTCAGCACTTAGCCAGGACGGGTTAGTTATTCCCAAATTTTGATTCGACGTCGCCAAGCCCCGCATATATGTATAAGCATCAGGGGGTCTAGGTTGCTGTGTATAGTTTTGTAAAGCATAGTGACTCTTTACATTAACTGAAACTTTATCTCCTATTTTGCCTTTTTTTGTAGTTATCAGAATAACTCCATTAGATGCCCGAAAGCCATATATAGCCGCTGATGCATCTTTCAGAATTGAAATACTTTCAATGTCATCAGCACTTAGATTGTTAAAATCAGCTTCATTTGAAGGAACACCATCAATAACAAATAAAGGATTGCCCATATTGCGTATTTGAATTTGAGTTATTCCTCCTGGCCTTCCATCAGTTTGCCGTGTGTTAATTCCCGGCACTTTTCCCACAAGAGCGCCTGAAGTTGTTACAGTAGGCGTCCTGGTAATAATATCGGATTGGACACTACTCACTGCACCGGTAACAGTAGCTCTATCCTGGATGCCATAGCCAACAACGACAACTTCATCAAGTCCAGTTACCCCAGTCAAAAGAACAACATCAATTACATTTTTCCCGTCAACAGGAACTTCTTGTGTAACATAACCGATGAATGAAAATACAAGAATTGCATTCTGTTCAGTTGTTGAAATAGAGTATTTTCCGTCTAGATCGGAGGTAGCTCCAATTGTAGTGCCTTTTACCACAATATTTACACCTGGCAAAGTCTGCCCAGTCACGTCTGTAACTGTCCCGGTGATTCTAATCTGCTGCTGAAGCGGTGCTCCAATAGCATTTAGTTGCATGATTACCATGGTCATGACAATCGCCATTATTCTTAAAGGAAAAAGGATTTCCTTTCGAGAATAAAAGGTAATTTTTTGAGAAGGAAGTTTTTCTTTCATATATGCTGGCTTTAAGGTTTGAAAATTAGATTAGAAGTGTTGTTTAATATCATCTTTTTCTTAATTTCTTACAATATGTGTTTTGTGCATATTTGTTTTGATAATCCACAATTTTTATGTTATGCACTTATGCCCCTGGACTAACACCTTCTATCATTTACTTTGTCTAATAAGTACCAGGAAAATTGTTCGCCCCTGTTTAACAGGTAGTTATATGAATTTTGTGCTGTCAATTTTTCAAATTAGTAAAAGTTCGGATCAAAAATAAAAAATAAATTTAAAAGAACAAACGTTTGAGCTATTTTTTTTTAAAAATTATTTTTCGAAATATTATAAAATTTGTTTGTTCCTCCGGCAAAAACCCTAATTATATGAGTATTGTCAAATAAATGAGATGTCATGGAATCCATTGAAGAATATTATTTCTTTCCTTATCAAAACTCTTAAATAAAAAAAAAATACTACCTTTGCTATAACGTTTGTACAATAATAGATATGATTACACGGAGAGTAAATCTAAATGATATCGCAAACAAAACAAGGCTTTCAATTACAACAGTATCCCGGGTGCTGAGTGGAAAAGCCGAACAATATCGCATAAGTAAAAAGTCTCAACAAATAATCCGAGATGCAGCAGAAGAATTAGATTATATACCCAATCATTTTGCTGCCAATCTGAAATCCGGGAAAAGCAATTCTGTGGCAATAATTGTCCCATCATTGATGAATCCGTTTTTTGCAATTCTTGCAAGCGAGCTTAATTCAGAGATACGTAGGTTTAATTATATCAGTATTATTGGGGATAGTGACGAAAGCTGTGAGATTGAGAAATTAGAATTGCAGCAAATGGTCTCTAGAAACATAGAAGGATTAATAATTGCACCCTGCGGAGACCAATATGAACATATAAAAAAACTTCATGAACTGGGACTTCCAATAGTATGTATTGATAGGTATTTCGAAGACCTGGATATACCTTATGTTTCTACGGATAACTATGATGGTGCCTATACTGCAACTAAATACCTTATTGAAAATGGACATTCCATGATTGCCTGCATTCAGGGTGTTCAGCAATCAACACCAAACAGATTAAGAGTTAAAGGTTTTAAAGATGCAATGGATGAGTCAGGAATCAGAACGTATAATGTTGTTGGTGATGATTTTACTATACAAAATGGATACCTGGAAACAAAACTGTTGCTGGAACAGAAACAATTACCTACAGCAATATTTAGTCTTAGCAACACCATTGCTATGGGTTGTATTAAAGCACTTAAAGAAAAGAATTTAATGATTCCGAAGGATATATCAATTATTACTTTTGATGAACACCCATACCAAGATTATTTGGAAATTCCGCTCACATGTATCGCCCAGCCGGTAAGCGACATCAGCAAAATTGCTGTAAAGTTTCTTATTTCAGGGATAAATGGTAGTGACCATATGATAAATCAGGTTCTTCTAAAGCCTGAAATGAAAATAAAAAATTCAGTTAGAAGATTAATATAGTATCCCGTTTACGGAAATGATCCTTTTAATTAGTTTGAAAAGTTTGGTCTTTTTATTTATCGGATGATTTATTCGTACTGCTCCAAACATTGAGTTTTAAAGAACGGTTATTGGTGCGATAGCCGCTACTAAAATCGTATATCAAAGTTCCGAGGCTGAACTTTCAACTATTCGGAAGCTCACTTTTTTAATTATCCCGAAATAGGTTATGTATATCTAGACAAAACAACCCTGAATCCAAATAACACCTTCTATAAATTGTATACTCCCGGTTTTGAATGGAATGAAGATGTTAATAATTATTGGAATGGGGAATTATATTCATTTAAAGAAAGAAAATGGTTCAATACTATAAATAAGGTAAACCTTTTATAAATATACCAGCCCGTGGCGGAATTTGTGGCGGAAAACAAAAAAGCCCTTGAAAATCAAGGGCTTAACTTGTTTGTTGGCGGTCCGGACGGACCTTATGATAATCTTGGGCAGTTCGGACATTGGTGAACTTCAGCCGAATATAATGCAGAATTATCTTTGTTCATGGGGATGTCTTCTTCCTCTTCGAATGTCTCTAAGGGTACTACCTATAAGAGAGTGGGGTTTTCTGTCCGTTGCATTAAGGACTAAAAGCATCTTAGTGAGGCTGTTTTAAAATGTCCCTATTATATTGAACACCTTTTTTTTCGTTGCAAAACCCGGCCAAAGGTGATTTTCCCACACCAGGCCGGGTTTATTTGTTTTGGAATCCAATCCTTTCCCCATCAATCCAAGATAAATTTTCCTTTTTCCGCAGAACCTGCCTATGTGTCAGAAAGATCTGTAATTAGTTTTTTCAATTATTTCTCCCCAACCCGCACATTTTTTAAACCAACTCCCTTATTTATACCCATTCTAAATATTACTTACCGCTTAATACTTTATATTTGGTGGTATTTTCATTCAGCGGGGTGGTTTTTCCGGGCAGGATAACTAACTTAACCCCGGAAAAACTATTCTGGCCATGCAA
>JAWLGR010000114.1:0-3597 GCA_041684965.1 Mariniphaga sp. | reverse complement strand
GCAGCCAGGAAGAGGTACGCCGTGCCATGGAAGAAGCCAGGCGCGAGACCAGTAACTATTTCAACACGGATGAATTCAGGCTGGAAATGCAAAAAGCCCAAGAAGAAGTACGCAAGGCCATAGAAGAAGCCAGAAGAGAGACAGGAGAAAACTTTAATTCTGAAGAGTTCCAGCTGGAAATGCAAAAAACAATGGAAGAACTGAACAAAAACCTCCAGAGAATTGGCCCTGTGATTGAAGAAACCATGAAGGAAATAAAGCTCGACGAAATATTGCACGAAGCTTTCGACTCCCTGGAAAAAGCATTTCCTGACACTACAAAAAATAAATAGGTTAGTTTCCTAACAAAAAGGCCGTCGCAAATAATGCAACGGCCTTTTTTGTTTTTCAATTTTCTGTCTTGCTGATTTCAAGAAAAAAATTGATTCTCTGGCTTTTAGGGAAGGTTTTAATTGCCTGATCACTGTAAAACGAACCATGGTTTTGAAAATGGTCCTTTTTACATTATTTTGCAATTAAACCAAGGCGTTCTACACAATAAATTATTCTATATTTGGGAAAAATATTCTTAGTCAAAATTTTTAGATACAAAGCCGCCTAAGCCATTTTATTTGCAATAGGACGTTTAATTTTTTGTTGATATTATGAAATCTTTCTCTTTAAAAATGATGCAATTTTTAACGATTGCATTGTTTCTTTTTGCTGCCTCAACCGCTAAAGGTTTTGTTAATGGGGCAGAAAGGTTTTCGGCAAACGCCTTATTAAAACAAACTGCTCAAGATACTTCGCAAGTTTCAACAAAAACAACCGCAGAGCAGCCCAATACGGAAATGGCTAAAATAGCCGGAAGCATGTCTCTTCCCATTGCTGACCAGGCCATGGGTATTGTTGTTCTCACCCAGGAAGATTTTAACCAGGGAAACATAGTCAATGTTTGGCAGCTCATTGAAGGCAGGGTGCCCGGATTATTTATCGGCCATACCGGAGGTGCCCCGGGCGGTAATACAAGTGTATTTTCACGTACTTATATGGAGCCCACTGAAAATATAATGCCCCTGATTATTGTTGATGGCTTACCCATAAAAAACTTTTCAGCCACTGATCGTAATCCCCTTAACTGGCTAAGCCCGGCCGATATTGAGTCGGTTGCCATACTAAAAAATGGAGCTGCCCGCTCCTTATACGGTATGAATGGCGGAAACGGAGTAATCATAATTACTACCCGCAAGGCTAGCAGAAATCAAGAAATCAGTTTTTCTTATTCTTCAAATCTATCATTTCTAAGCCCTGCCAAAACCTTCGATGTGCTCGATGCAGCAAGCTTCAGACAATTGGTTAGTACCCGATATGCAAACAACACTGGAGCGCTAAATTTATTGGGCTCAGCAACCACCAATTGGCAAAATGAAATTTTCAGGAATACCCTTGCTCACAACCATCAATTATCTGCTGCCGGATCTGTTTACTCCATCCCGTGGAGGGTTTCCCTGAACCTTTCTGACCAAAACGGTATTTTGGATACCGACCAAATGAAGCGGCTTGGCAGCCAGCTATCCATTGCCCCTTCATTATTTGATGACCATTTGAAAATTTCTTTGGTGGCAAATTTCAGTAAGTTAAATGACCGCCTTGCCCCGCATAATGCCATTTTTCATGCCGTTGGCTTTGACCCCACCCAGCCAGTAAAAGATCCGGGCAGCCCATTTGGAGGCTTTTTTACTTATACAAATTCTGGGTACCCCTCACCTTTGTCTGTTAATCCGGTTGCACGCTTGCAGCTCACTGATAATCAAAACCAAATAGTTTCGCAAAGATGGAACGCTCAACTAAGTTATCGTTTGCATTTTTTGCCTGAACTTAGTATTAACCTAGTTAATTACAGCGAAAAGGTAATGGCTGAAAGAAATCTATTAGTACCTGAATACGCCTCATGGGTTTATTTAATGGGAGGACGCCAGGAAAAAAGACAGGATACCCTCTCCAATACTTTTTTTGAAACCTGGCTTAATTATCAGAAAAACATACCAGGCACAGAGAGTCAGCTTGAAATTATGGCAGGTTACTCCAGGCAAAAGATCAGTAATTCATATAACATGGTAGCTTCAAGTATTATAATTGAGCCGCCTGGTTTTTTTCAAAGCCAAATTGGCATGTCTGAAGAACAAATGCTATCACGGTTTGCACGCCTGGGCTTTTCCTACAAAGAAAAATATTTAATTAATTATAATGTCAGAAACGACACATACTCACTATTTTCAGAGGTTAACAGATCAGCCAGTTACCATTCAGTGGCAGCAGCATGGCTCATACATAATGAAAGCTTTTGGAGTAAAGATTTTTTTATAAATGAAACTAAGTTGAGATTCAGCTATGGATCAAGTGGAATTAAACCTTCTCTTCAGGGGATGTATGACCCAAATATTAAACCTGCTGTATCAAATATGCTTAATACAGGTTTTGATTTCGCATTATTAAACAGGAGAATCAGTGGTTCATTCGAACTATTTCAAAATAAAACCGAAAACATGGCCATCCTAAACTTTTTACCCATGGGAGGGTTTTTTATTAGCAGTGAGGGAAGCATGGAACACAAAGGGTGGGAGTTTTCCCTGAACACCATTCCTGTAAACATCCCGGATTTTAGCTGGCAGTTGGGCGGCCATATTGCCCAATTAAAGAACAAAATCATTAAAATGTACAACGCCGGACCAAACTTCAATGGATCGACCTGGGGATCTATAGCAGGAGGTATTGGAAACGATATATTCATTTATACTAATGGCCACCCCAGCGCAAGTTTTTTTGTTTATCAGAATATTTACGATCAAAATGGAAATCCTATACCAGGTATCTTTGCAGACCAAAACGGAGACGGATTCATAGACGAAAGGGACAAAATCAGAAAAGAAACCCCTTCGCCCGATTTTCTTTTAGGAATTAACTCAATGGTTCAATGGAAAAATTGGTCACTGGGCTTTTCTGGCAGGGCCAGCCTGGGAAACTATGTTTACAATAACACCAGTTCATCTTTTGGTTTTTACCGGCAACTGTACCGGCCTGAAGGGCCGTTTTTGGGAAACATTACTACTGAAGCACTGGAATTAAATTTTGATTTCCCGTATTACCTATCCGATTATTATGTTCAAAATGCCAGTTTTTTTCGTATGGATTACCTCAACCTTGGTTACCACTTTTGGGAGGTCTTTGGGGGCTTCAGTCTTACACTTTCAGCCAATGTTCAAAATGTATTTGTAATAACACCTTACAAAGGTATTGACCCCGAAGTTCCGTCAGGTATTGATATGGCGGCCTATCCTCGCCCACGCATTTTTTCGTTGGGCGTTTCATTAGGCTTTTAAATCAGGGCAATATTAATGTTAATTAATAACCCTAAGTTTTTTAAATTAAAAGAGCCGTGGCAGCAATTGCCACGGCTCTTTCTTTAATTACATAAAGCCTGATTAACTACCCAAAGTAGCAACCATAACGGCTTTAATGGTATGCAGGCGGTTTTCGGCCTGATCGAATACAATGGAGTGTTCTGATTCGAAAACGTCTTCAACCACTTCCATGCCATCCAAACCAAATTTCTGGAAG
>JAWLGR010000113.1:0-3608 GCA_041684965.1 Mariniphaga sp. | reverse complement strand
AGAATATAATACCCGAAAACCACCCAAACCCAAAAAGTCATGGTGGCGTAATCGGGTGTTAATCCAGCCAGAATTTTTGCCGGGCCCAAAATAAAAACGGCTCCCACAATTACCATGAGTAAAACAGTAAATGCCCGCATGATTTGTTTGGTTGTTGTTCCCAGGTAAATGCCAATAATTTCAGTAATGCTTAACCCGTTGTGTTTTATGGAAAGCATTCCGGAAAGTAATCGTGCACAGCGCCTCCAAATACAGAACCCAGTATAATCCAAAGGTAGGCTGTTGGTCCCCACATTGCACCTGCCACAGCGCCAAAAATTGGCCCCAGACCGGCAATATTTAAAAACTGAATCAGAAAAACCTTCCACCAGGGCATGGGCATGTAATCAACACCGTCGGTCATGGTAACCGCCGGGGTTGGCCGGTTTCCATCTGCGCCAAACACCCGCTCGATGTATTTGGGATAAACGAAATACCCAATGATTAAAATGAATATGGAAAGGATAAGTGTAATCATAAGTTTTGTTTTTCAATTCTTTTCACTAATAAACAAATTACTATATGAATTGTGGTTATTGGGAAATCGTTTTCCCTTTTTCATCCAGCACCCTTTTTGAAAGGTTTCGTACATAACCATTCTCATTTTCAGAAAAGTTATTTAAAATATGTACAATCTGTTCGTTCTCTTTTAAATGTTCGGGAGTTATGAGTCTCAATATCAAATTATAAGATTCAACTCCTAAAATATTATCACTAAATAGATTCAAAAGGCTCAAAACAACCTGACTATCAACATTTCTTAAATTGATAAACCTCCAAATGATTTGATTTTTTTGATACATGTCCAAACCAGTCATAACTTGAATAAGCTGTTGTTGTATTGCAGTATCTGTCAGTAATTCGGGCCGAAAATAATCCAGAGCTTGATTTGTCAAAACGGAATTTTCAGATTTGATAAGCTGGAGAATCTTCGAATAAAAAGTCTCATGATGTTCCGGATATTTTTCAACACTTTCAATGGCCCAGGAAATGTATTCCGGTTTATTACTTTCGAACATTTTGGTAAGGAATTCTTTACTAATGCGGTTCTCAAGTATTCTTAAAATCTCGTTTTGAACAGGGCCGTAAACTGTATGCCATAAGGTATAACAGGTATAAACGGCATCTTTTACCACCACATCGATCAGTGTAGGCTGGGTGGCTGCTGTATATCCGTCCACTTCATAAGGGTCGATGGAGTCGGACACAATAATTAGATCTTCCTGTTTCAGGGTTTTTAAAATGGAAGCCGTATCCCGGAGGATGTCGTTTAGTTTTTCGTAATCTGCCGGCTCAAATTCGGTATGGTCCGATTTGGTGAGCGGATAAGAATAATAAGTTTGGAGCAATGTGCATGGTTCTGGAATTTGCTCTTCATATAATTGAAATCCTAAATAATTACCTGCTCCATCCCAAAATATCCAAATATGAATCATTTTACATTCTCCGGTAATGCACACATCCTTAAAAATATGACGGCCAAACCAGACGGGTAGCCCGTTTTCGTTCTGCATTTCGAATAGTTCCGGGCCTGAAAGAGAATCTTTTTGCTCAATATATATGTGAGTTACTAAATTTCCTTTCATCGACCAAAAGTCAGTAAGTCCACTTTTCTGAGGACCCCTCATGAATCCGAATGAAAAAAAGATTATAATTCCTACTAAAATAATTATGTATTTCATTATTTTTATTGCAAACTGGATCAATGAAAGTTATAGAACATTATCGTTATAATACCCATAGGTCCAATTTACATCTTTCGCGTTAATATCATTCATTACTGCCAATGATGCAGCAGTCCCTGCCACTTCACCGATTCTCATACACCATGGGATCAAACGTCGGCCATAAAACCATTCATATGAACTTGACAGACATTCACCAGCTAAAATTAAATTATTGATATTTTTAGGTAACAGAGCCCTGTATGGAATATCGCATGTATAACTTTTTCTTTCTTTCCTTGGAGGTTTTTTCCATACCATTTCCCCTTTTTCATTTGGACGTCGTACCATATCTTCACTCCAATCTAAAGGGTCTCCTAATCTTTTTTGCAAAACAGCATCATCAAATTTCTGCTCGTTGATAATATCTTCATATGAAAGAACATATTCTCCCTGAGGATGGCGACCTTCCCTGATTGCCAAATACGGTGCCATACCTGAAAGATAGGCATTTTCAAAACCAGGTATATATTTTTTTAAAAATTTAACTTCAGCAATATTTATTTTTCTCATTTCGATTTCTCCCCTACTAGCATCAAAACCACTTTCTGCCAGGTTTAATGCCATTTCATTGGGGGGAAACCCCCAAACCAGCATTTCTCCATTTCCCCGTACTGCACACATATTGAGCTGAGGACATCCTCTGTATCCTCCCCATCCTCCACCTATTTCATATTGATAAGGTAAATAAAACTCCTCTGAAATATCACCGGATGCTCTTGCTTTAGTAATAGCATCCCATAAGGCAGGATCATTTTTTTGATAATTGTAAAGTTTTTCATAATCAACACCACTTATTCTATACATTAAAGAAGGTGGTACAGGTTGACCTTTTTCATTTCCAGGACTAATATAGGGTGACCCTGATCGGGCAACAACATCAGCAACTCCCGTAGAATCAATAAAAATTTTTCCTTTAATTGCCTGCAGTCCTGAATTATTGTGCACAATTACAGCTTGTATCTTACTTTCACCAGATGTATCTTTTATAAGAATTGAATCAATATACGATGTACGATACAATAATTTTACTTTTGCTTTTTCCAGCATTTCATTCATCACATAAGCTCCATCATCAGGATAAAAGCTATTTCGACCAGATTGATGTACCAATACATTGTTTTCCAACCATGGATAAGCTTTCCAAGCATCAAAGAGCCAACCTTCTTTTTTAAGCCCCTCAACCCATTCTGTATGAAGAGGAAAAGTCGAACCTTGCCCAGTAACACACATGTATCCACTCGTAGCTGCACCCCCCGGCCCTCCAAAACGTTCAATTAATATTGTATTCATTCCAATTCGTGCAGCTTTCATAGCTGCACCAAAACCTGCAGGCCCACCACCAATTACTACAACATCGGCATCATAAATTACTGGTAATTTTTTTGAAGGGAAATTTATAGTTTCACTTTTTTCGTCTAATGAATGCCAATATTCTTTTTGAGAATAATTATTATTTAAAGGATCAGTAAATAACCCTATGCCAAAAAGTGCTGATGTATTAATGAAATTTCTTCGATCCATCTTTTATAGTTTTAAGTTATTTAATAATTAAAAGCCTCAATCTTATTTCTTTATATTATAATCGAACCACCTCTTGCCATTTCCTTTCTAACTTCATTGTAATCCACATTCTGAATGGATTTATTCTGTTGCAAAGCAAGGAAACTGGTTACCCCCGCTGCTTCACCTAACTGATTCATATTAACCATTACTCGGATTCCAGAGAAAGCAATCAAGCTTGCATCGAGCATTCTCCCTGCAATCATCAGATTTTCATATTTTCCGGGAATAATTGACCTTAGAGGAACCTGATAAAATGTAGGATCAACTTCAGTTATTTCT
>JAWLGR010000112.1:3418-3765 GCA_041684965.1 Mariniphaga sp. | reverse complement strand
AAAATAATATTTATGGTGTTGATTTAAACGAGGAATCAATTGAAATTGCCAAGCTTTCACTTTGGCTACGAACAGCAAGAAAAGGCAGAAAACTCAATAAGCTTAATAATAATATAAAATGTGGTAATTCACTAATTGACGACCCGGAAGTGGCTGGTGATAAAGCTTTTAGTTGGAGGAAAGAATTTCCTGAAATATTTAATAATGGTGGTTTTGATGTTGTAATTGGAAATCCACCTTATGTATTTACTAGAGGTAATAAATATCTACAAGATTTGAATGAATTTATTTCCTGTTTTCCGCACTTTTTTGCAACACCCGTATAAATAATTGAATATCAATAATGA
>JAWLGR010000112.1:0-3408 GCA_041684965.1 Mariniphaga sp. | reverse complement strand
AAATTAATCTATACAGTGTTTTTCTTGAATTATCTGTTGATGTTTTGCTTAAAACCAAAGGCAGACTCGGTTTTATAACTCCTGAAACTTTTATTAGAACTAGTACTTATTCAGAAATCAGAAGTTATTTAATAAATAATTTCAATTTAGTTAGTATAAATATTTATGGCATTGGAGTATTTGAAAATGTAACAGCAGAAACTATTACAATGATAATTCATAAAAGCTATAATGAAAATAACAAAGTATATTTTTATAAGCATTCCACCATTGAAGAATATGAGAAATACATTGAAAATCAAAAAGATTTTTTGAGTACTCCAGAATATAGATTTGTATATGGAAGTAATAAGAGTGAGAGGAAAATTTTCGAAAAATTGAAGAAAAATAAAACACCCCTTGGCTCAATTGTAGATGTTCGAAATGGAATCGCCACTAAATCAGGCAAAAAAAGTTTTTTATCTTCAAAACCATTGAATAATGATTATAAAAAACTTCTAGAAGCCCCTGATATATTTAGGTATGGTTATAAATGGCCTGGTGTTTATATTAATTACAATAAAAAATTGCTACATAGACCAAGAAAAGAAGAAACATTTTTGTCCCCAAAAATAATGATAAAACGTGTTTCATCAAGATTAATTTGTGCATATGATTGTAACTAGAAATTACAAATGCACAATTTTTGGTAAATAGGAATGCTCAGAAAATGGCAACAATAATGCACAATTTTCAAGTCAAAAGTATTAAAAAAATTACTCATTAAAAATTTTCTTTCTGTTTTTCATTCTGTAACTTTTCCCAGACAGATTAATTACTTCACACCGGTAAAGTAACCTATCGAGGATTGCTGTTACAAGCACTTTATCATCAAGCATTTCTGCCCATTCTCCAGGGGCTTTGTTTGTTGTGATAATAAAAGATGTTTTCTCGAACATTGTATTAATAAAGTTAAAAAGTTTTACTGCAATATCTTTTTCAACAGGAAACATCATGATATCGTCAATGGCAATGAGGTCAGCTTTTAATAGCCTTTTGTACTCTGTAGTCGCCGTCCTTGTAATATCTTTCATTTTTAGAGTGTTGGTAATCTCTTCCATAGTGCAAAAATAAGCCTTATAGCCATTGTATACGGCATCCGCGCACAGGCCTGCGGCAAGGTATGTTTTTCCGGTTCCTGAAGGCCCCATGAAAACGATATTAAAAAGCTTATCTAACCAATCGAGTTCTCTTAATTGCGAGAGCCTGGTTTTATTTATCCCGTTCTCATAGGTGTAATCATACGTATCCAACCGATGATTCTGTGGCAACCGGGCAGCTTTCATCCTGCGTTGCTTGTCTTTTTGTTCCCTGTGGATTGCCTCGGCAGAGAACAGTTGCAAGGTGTACTCCAGATAACTTACCTGGTTGGTTTGAGCTTGTTCGATAATTTCATCGAAGCCTTCCTTAATACCACCTAATTTAAAGCGGCTGCAATAGGTGGTAATTTGTTTTTTCTTTTCCATACTAATTTTTCATTATTTGTTCGTAATCAATAATATTACTTATGTCTGGTTTTAATTCTGTTAGATTTTTTGTCAAAGGGGATTGTATTTTAAGTGGTTCTTTAAAACCATTTTTTTGTTTGCTGTAAGCAGTGTGCTTTTCTAAAACAGCAATGAAATCCGAAGCACTATAGACAGCATTGTCCATACAGTACTTAAGAGTGTCTGAAACAGCTTTTGGCGAGGCAGGGAGTATTGCCTGTTTAATAGCGCCTAACTGATCTCTTGCATACCTGCTTTTTCGTTTTCTGATTTCCTGAAGAAAGCTTTTGGCTTTTTCATATTCAGGGAACCTCATTGCTGTTTCCAGCAACAGCTCGTCTATGCCCTTAGACTTATCACGCCTATGATCTGTGTTGGTTATCTTTTTCCCGCTTTCTGTACATAGTTTGTGGTCACAAATAAAATTACCTTTTAGGCCTTTTATTATCAGCTTCTCGTCTTGCAGGGAGACATCCACAAGGCTATTTTTGCCTTTATAGGTTCCCTGGGGGAGGGAGTAATAGTTTCCCTTGAAGAGTATTGAGTTGTCGATGCGGACAGTATATATTTTCTTATCTTCTTCAAAGGCATATGCAACAAAAGGTTTTAGGTAGGACTTTTCTTCCTGCCACATATCATATGGCTTTCTTTTTGTAAAATTGTGAGCCATACCATTGCCCGTTCTCATTAGCCATCCAAAACCTTCCTTATTTAGCGTTTCAATGTCTACAAATGGTCTGTTGTATAAAAAGTTTTGTTTTATGTATTTAACAACATTTTCGACTTTGCCTTTACTCTCGGGGTCTGCTTTTCTGCAGAAATAAACGTTAAATGGCATAGCTTTGCAGTATACCATAAATTTTTCAGTAAGAACAAGGTCTCCTTTATTTTCGTCATGAATAAATACACTGTCCTGATCAAAAACGACTTCTTCAGGGATGCCTCCAAAATATTCAAATGCCTTTTGGTGTGCTGTTATTGCAAGGCTTGTAGTGAAAGGGGTTAAAGAAAAATACATGTATTTGTATCTTGAACGCGATAAAACCATCGTGAAAAAATATACTTTGACCCGTTTGCCTTGGCCATTACGCATATTATATTCACCAAAGTCAACTTGGGCTTGTTTCCCATAGGGTAGTTCTTCAACAATAAAATATTCCCGCACTTTCTTTATTTTAGGAATATTATGCTGCTGTCGTACCCATTGAACAAAATTAAAGACGGTCTTTGCCGAAACATTTGGAAAATTATCGTAATGCTCTTTCAGCCAATCATGGATTTGGGAAGCTGAAGCATCCGGGTATTGGTCAAGTTTGAGTTTTACAAACGACTCATAGTCCTGGAGTTCTTTTTGCCGATTTCTAAGGGAAGATTGATAATGATAAAACTCCCCTTCACTCATTTGTAAATATTTGCTTACTGTTCTCCGGTTTAGAACCAAAAAATCAGCAATTCTTGTGATGGACCAGCCATCTCGTTTCATTTGTTGTATCTGATGGTACATAATCAACTTGTTATAAATTTCTTTCATATTTCCAGGTTTTTAATTAACCTGGTAAAGTTGACTTTTTTCCTCATTGGGGCATGCCCCAATGAGGAAAAAAACTGTGTACCATTATTACCAAAAACTGTGTATTCTTATTTTCTAAAAACTGTGCAGTTTTATTTTCCAGTTAGAATATGATGAATCGCAGTATTATACATTTAATTCTATTAACAATTTAGTTTTAAAGGATTCATCTTGGGATCTTAAATATGTTTTAGGTATACTAAATTCAAAATTAATAGATTTCTTTTATCGCAGAAATTATTCACTTGACGCAAATTATACGATAACAGTAACTAAATCAAATCTTGATTCTATTCCTATTCCTCTATGGAA
>JAWLGR010000016.1:0-117829 GCA_041684965.1 Mariniphaga sp. | reverse complement strand
GAAACACCCGTTATAACGTGAATTATTCAATCAAGTTAACTACAGGCAAAGAATTTGAAGAGTATTGTTTTATTTTAGTGAAAGTAAGTGATAGTTCAAACATTTGCAAACTTAGCTTTAACATTAGATCTTCTATTTGAACCATTTATAAATGGACAGTTACAAAAAAAATAGTTTGACGCTTAAAGGTGCAGTAGCTCTTGGCACCGGAGTAATGATTGGGGCCGGAATTTTTGCACTTTTAGGTCAGGTAGCCGAACTATCTGGAACCTGGTTCCCATATATTTTTATTATTGGAGCAATTATCTCCGGATTCAGTGCATATTCCTATATTAAAGTTTCTAATACATACCCTTCAGCCGGAGGGATTGCCATGATTTTAATGAAAGCCTACGGAAAAACAACAATAACCGCAGCAGCTTCTGTATTGATGGCATTATCTATGGTTATAAATGAAAGTCTGGTGGCAAGGACTTTTGGATCATACACCCTGCAGCTGTTTGATGTAAAGGAGAATTCTCTTTGGGTGCAGGTTTTAGGAGTCTCATTACTGATATTTGCATACATCATAAACATTTCAGGAAATAAGGTTATCGGTAAAACTTCACAAGTTATGGCTTTTGTGAAAACAGCAGGAATAGTTGTTTTTGCAATTGTCGGTTTATGGGCTGCTCAATTCGCATTTACTGATTTACTGCCAGAAACAGCTAATACAAACAACTATTCAGCTGCAAGTTATGTAGGCGCTGTTGCACTTTCTATTTTGGCATATAAAGGCTTTACAACCATCACAAACAGTGGGGATGAATTAGTCAAACCGCACAAAAATGTGGGCAGGTCAATAGTCATTTCATTACTCATTTGTACAGTTGTTTATTTTTTAGTTGCCATTGCTGTTATTAGTAATCTATCAATTCCCGAAATCGTCGATGCAAAAGATTACTCTTTAGCAGAAGCAGCAAGACCAGCATTTGGAAATTACGGTCTTTATTTTACAGTAGGAATAGCAATTGTAGCTACTATTTCAGGAGTAATTGCCAGCATTTTTGCAGTATCCCGTATGACTGCAATGCTAACCGAAATGAAGCTTGTTCCACACAGCCATTTTGGAATGTCAGGAAGCATTCAAAAACATATGTTGGTCTATATTGCTGTAATCGCTATTAGTTTAACCATTTTCTTTGACTTATCGCGTATTGCTTCAATAGGAGCAATTTTTTACTTAGTGATGGACATGATTGTTCATTGGGGTGTTTTTAAACATTTAAGAAAAGATGTAAAAGCAAATGGGATAATACTAATATCGGCTATAATTCTTGATTTAGTTGTATTAATTGCTTTTTTATGGGTAAAAGCCAGTTCTGACATTTTAGTTGTTATTGTTTCAGCAATAGGAATTATCCTGGTTTTTGCAGGAGAAAAGTGGTTTTTTCATTGGAAAGATAGTAAAGGAAATAAAGATAGAAGCAAAATACCAGAAGATTAATTATTTTAAGATAGTAATAAATAATAGGAATTGATACAATAAGGGAAATCCAGAATCTTTTTTGAAGCATCTTTGAGGCATAATGGTGGACATTATGCACATGTCCACGAAGTTCAAGAACTTCTACTTTAGATTCAAATTAAATATTGTTTACTAAAGCCCGGTTTCTGGGGGCGTAACCCTCGGAAAAGGATAATATCTGCCTGAATAAATTGAACTTTTGTATATAATCTATTTAAATTTTTACATATTACCTTGAAATTTAGATAATTAATTACTAAATTGTATGTTCCAATAAATCGTTCTACAGAAATGGATAGCTCAAACTGGAACAAAATAATCCCTTGGTTTTTAACTCTAGCATGTACAATTGCAATCGTACTGTTAGCCCTCTTTTTAATAAATAATATTAACTGGTTTAAAAATGAAGCTGTATTAAGTCCTGAGTACAGTAATTCCAATTACAGAATGCAGATATATCACCTGCACAGCAGTATGATAAAACGTTCTGTAGGATTATTATCCGGATTCATTATAATGTTACTTGGACTGGGAGTGGCATTTTATACCGTGAAAGAAAAATCTACTTTAAAACTTGAAGGTACGGGCTGGGGGGCATCATTGATTACTGCCTCTCCAGGCCTGATAGCTGTTTTAGTTGGTGGATTCTTAATTATTATGACAATCCAAAGCAAAGATAAATTTTCTTACAATGAGAACCCTCTAAATTCCAAAAGTGAAATTATAAGACCAGAATTACCCAAATAATAATTTTATATTATGAAAACAATAGTGTTGACGCTAATTTTATTCTCATACACTCTCATCTCTGTTGGTCAGGAGTTTTCCCCGGATGAACTTAAAAATGTTTACAACCTTCTGAGCATACAAACCGATAACGCTATAGAAAATGAAAGGTATGAAATGGTAGTTTTGCTTGAAAATGCTTACCGGTTTTTTAGAGAATTACCTGTTAATGATAGTATTGATTGCAGTCCGTACGATAAATATTTTAAGGCTGTGGCTTTAAACAAGGAAAACAAAGCTTTGTTTCCACCTTTCATAATCGGTTTGGACGAAAGCCCCAAACCCTATGCTTATTCTTCCCATACTGAACTTCATATGGTTCTTGACACAACCTGGAACGAAAAAGTAAATGTGCTGGTTCCGGATAAATCGGTTATGAACGATTTTAATGATTACCTTAATGAAATTAACAGCAAAAATTATTTAATGATGGTTGAAGATTACAAATCACTTCTTCAGATTAAAAATAAAATTGAAACTTATCTCAGCAATTCCTCCCTGAAAATTGCACAACCCAGGAGTCAAAACAAAGTTATGCTCGTTAATCCGAAAAGTGTAGAACCGGTTAATCAACGGCCACCGGTTAAAAAACAAATATTGGACAATAGAAAATTAAAAGTTAAATGAACCCGGGGTGAAATTCCATACGGATATTTTATTTAATACAGCTCATTTATTTAAAACAGTTAATCTTGTATATAAACCGGGCGGATAATGCTACCAGGACCATTATTAATAAAAAGAATGTTTCAAATCCCCAGTGACTGATGATCCAGCCTCCGGCCAGCGGAAAAACAGCAGGCAGGATATTCCCCGCGCCGGTAAAACCGGTATATATTGCCCGGTTTTCCTTCCCCGAAATTTCGAGAAGCAATCCATTCATTGTAATTAAATAAAGCGAATAAACAACTCCACCTAAAAAAAAGATGTACCTGAGTGTCTGAATGTTATTGATAAGCAATGTAGAAATTATAAGTAATAAGGACAGGCAAACATTCAGATACAGAAGAAAATTGTACTTAATCCTTTTTGAAATAAGAAAAACAATAAGACTGGCCGAAATTACACCGATTACTTTACAGATTAAAAAATATCCAGTGTCGAGACTTTGAGCTTCCATCGTTTCGTTTCCGTATAAAACTACAAAAGGCAGGAACGAAATGATAATGCCCTGGGTATTAATAAAGCCAATAAAATAAGCAAGCTCAGGTTTATTCAAAATTTCGATTCTTATTTTCCTGAAAAAATCCTTCATTCCGTGAATCTTTAAAGTGGACGGAACTGTTTCAGTTATTTTCCAAAATCCAAAAGAAGCAACTAAAAGCAATGAAGCCCCGATAATAAACAGAAATGAAAAATTGAACGGGTAACCATAGTAGGTAAGAATCTTTTTTGCTATGAAAGCTGAAACCAACATAACACTACCTGCTATAATCTGTTTGCTTGAAAAGAATGTTTTCCTTTTATTCTCATTCACACTTTTCCCCAAAACATCCACATAACTTATGTTCGTAAAGGCTCCACTTAAAGAAAACAATGCAATAAGAAGAAAGATCAGGCCAAATAAATGGCCGGATTTAAGTGTGCCGGAATGGAACAATATGAATCCTAAGAAAAAAAGAGAAACTATTCGGAAATTAATTCCAATAAGTAGAAATTTTTTCTTGAAACTAATATTACTAATGTAAGGGGCGAAGAATATTTGGGTGAAACTTGCCCCTCCCAACATAATGGCAGTCATAATACCAATATGAACTGCTTTACCACCCGCTTCAATAATCATTGCAGGAATAACGGTGTCAACATCAATGAAATTTTTAGCCAATGCCAAAAATCCGGCATGCCATAAAAAAGCATTAAAATTACGGGCCGATATTTTGTTTGACAATGTCATAATTTTATGCAAATGTTCGAAATGCATTCTAAAACATCCCGTTTCTATAGGTGCATTTCTTACTTGTCAGCTATTTTTTATTGTAAAGATACCAGAGAAACAATGGTTCTGCAACAATAGCCACTTATAAAATTAAAATCACAATAAATAATTGCAGGCAGACATTTTATGAGGAAATATATTTGTATAGATTTCCAAGTTTCAAAATTCAATTTTAATCTTATATCAGTTTCTGCTATTTTCCGCTAAACAGGTCATGAGGTTTATAAATAACTATATAACAATTATGCAATAAACTCAATATACCAATCGCAATAAATTCGATAAATTTTCAGATTAATCCTGTATTAGGGTGCTTTTAGAATTTTGACAAGCCTGTGGAATAGATCAACAACCGTTGTACATTTCCCCATACAGGAAAAAAATAAACTGGTGAAATAAATCAGACATTATATTCACGTTATTTCATTAATTATCAACAATATATGAAATGAAATGAAATGAAAGTTCTTTTTTGGCAAGGTTATTTATAAAGAACTCCTTCGGATTATGAGTTCTATAGACTTTAAATTAATTGTTGTAGAACAATTTAATGAAAAGAGATAATAATAATTAGTAGTAAAAATTAAATGAAAAAATTATGAAGACAATCGTAATTATGATTATGGGAGTTCTGGCAATTAGCTTTTATTCATGCAAGGATGAAGATGTGGACAGGATTGATGATCCAATAGGAGATGAGACCGTGGAGTTAAATTATAATTTTGACTCGGGCGATGAAGGTTGGGATGCAGGGATTGCAGGATTTCTTATAGATGAGGAAGATTTGTATGGTTTTAACGTGGAGCAAACGACAGCGCCCTTCGATGAAGATGAAGGTGTATTAAAACTCTCTGCTTCAAACCCAAACGACCACCTTTTTATGTATGCAAGTAAACAAATTACAGGCCTTGAGCCCAATACCCAGTACAATATAAACTTTACAGTTGAATTGGCTTCTTTGGTAGTGGTTGATACAACTGGCTTTGTTACAGATACCATCGGATTGGGTACTGATACTACAGGTGTTGACACAACGGGTATCTATACCAGTATCAACGATACGGTATTTATTAAGGCGGGTGTAGCAAATGAAGAACTGGTAACGGAAGCAGATGATTTTGATTTTCTGCAGCTGGTAGGCATTGATATTGGTGAACCTGGAGCAGACGGTAATGATTTGGTTGTGATTGGGTCATTCCCCGGTGACACTACTGACATTAATGTAACTTTACATACCGCTTCAACCGAAACTCCAATAACAGCAATTACAAATGATGACGGGGATTTATGGTTGTTGGTAGGTGCAGAATCATTTGGAACGAACACTGAAATCTACATAGGCAGCATCAGTGTGGAGATAGAGAAATAGGTTAAAACAGCGGTGAAAGTGTACATCAGGATATACCCGTTCACACAAGGAGGAGGAAGAACTGGTTTAGCAAAACCAGGGATTCTCCCTCCTTTATTTTTTTACCTCACCACCATTTTTACAACGATTTCAATAAGTTTTAAAATTACATCGGGTAAAATGCCAAAAAAAAGATAACTTTCAGGAAAATATCAGATTTAAAACAACCAATAATTTTACAGACTATGAATTATATTTCAAAAGATTCACGTTATGATACAATGCCCTATAACCACTGTGGAAGATGGGGATTGAAACTTCCGGCGGTTTCACTTGGCTTATGGCACAATTTCGGGGGGATTGACATGTTAGAAAATGCCCGTGCAATGTTACATCATGCATTCGACATTGGAATAACACATTTCGACCTGGCAAATAATTACGGTCCCCCTCCGGGTTCAGCAGAAGAGAATTTTGGAAAAATACTGAAACAGGATTTCAGCAGGTATCGCGATGAACTGGTTATCTCAACAAAAGCAGGTTATCTAATGTGGCCCGGCCCTTATGGAGAATGGGGCAGCCGAAAATACCTGTTATCGAGCCTCGACCAAAGTCTGAAACGCATGGGATTGGAATATGTTGATATATTTTACTCGCACCGTCCCGATCCGGATACTCCTCTTGAAGAAACTATGATGGCTCTTGATCAGGCGGTACGTTCAGGGAAAGTTCTTTATGCCGGTCTTTCAAATTACCCGGCCGAAATGACAAAAAAAGCATCAGGAATTCTTAAGGAACTGGGTACCCCCTGCCTGATACATCAGCCACGTTACTCCATGTTTCAGCGCTGGGTGGAAGAACAGCTTCTTGATGTACTCAAAGAGGAGGGTATTGGATGTATCCCGTTCTCTCCTCTTGCACAAGGCTTGCTCACCAACAGGTACCTGAACGGTATACCATTTGGATCACGTGCCACCCGTGAAGTGTTTCTTAAAAAAGTAGATGTGGAAGCTGTCCATGAAAAAGTTACAGCCCTGAATAAAATTGCACAGCACAGAGGACAATCGCTTGCACAAATGGCACTTGCATGGGTACTAAGGGATGAGAGGATAACGTCGGTACTCATTGGTGCAAGCTCGGTGCAGCAAATCGACGACAATGTAAATATGTTAAGAAACAAAGAATTCAGTGAAGAGGAACTTAGTAAAATTGAGAAGATATTAAACCAGGAAAAGGCTTAATCTTCCTTCCAGGTACAATGATTAAACTATTAACTGTTTATATCTTTCCCATTATATTGGTTCAACTCATATCATACCTGCATTTAGGGCTAATAATTCTAAGCATTTGTAAAATTGTTAATATTTTGGTTAATAAAAAAATACAAAATACTCTTCAAATATTTTTACAGCTAAGAAAATAGTTGTTACTTAGTAGGGCACTAAATATGTCATAAGATGAGAATTAATGGCCTGTTTTCTTTCTCCAAATCAGATTCAGAATATATGAACGACGGACAAAGCAAACTGGAACTGCTTGGTTGTCCTTTTGGTGGTAACAATTGCAAAAAACCACTTGCAGTAATTAATAAAAACTACCTTGACTCATCAAAATATCAGCGTGAAAAAAATTATTTGCGAGCAATCGAATTATTAAAACACGCCTATTACAAAACAGATGAATTACAACAACCTTCTTGTGCCAAATGTGCAGATTTATTTCGAACGACCATTACTAATTCTCTGGCAGGTATCCACAGGGAACTTGAAAAAATGACAACGGGTATTTTCCGCAATAAACGATACCATAAGGTTTACCTAGAGGCAAGTAGTGTTTTGGAGGAAATGAACCGAAACAACTAAAAAATTCTAGAGCTTCCTGTTTGCTTTATATTTTAATATACTTTAGCGCAATTTAATTTACATGAATTGTATTAAAGACCAATTAAAAATTCAATACCCCAGATGAGTCCGAAAATTGCGATGACTCCTGTAATTGCACCAGCTGCCAAAGAAATCAACAAGTTAAATGGTAATTTTTGTTTATCCGTTTCATTCCCAGTTGTGATAACAATCTGATGAGGTTGTTTCTTTTCCATATAAAAGTTCTTAAGCGTTAACGGATCTATATTTTCCTATTCTAGCAATTTTTGTACCAGGTATTTAAAACATATAGGAATAACTTTTGTTTTAAAATTATTTTATTTTATTCACATTTCCTGGTTTAATGATTTTTTTCAGTTCACCTATTTTGAATTGGAAATACTGTTTTGCTACCTTTTATATTGTTAAAAAAGTAGTTTGCCATTTTACACAATTACGAAATCCAAATAAGATCGTTACTTTTTTATTAAGGTTACATTTAATACACTGGGATAAGATCCCGGAAAATTGTAATCAGGATGCATTATTAACACTTTATTTATTTTACATTTTTAATACTGCAAATGATACAATCGGGTATATTTGAATTTTAAAGTAAAACTCAGATAAAAGGAGGGCATGATTATAAAGGTTTTTGACTTACTTGAAGGGGCACGAAATGCGACAGGACTGACTGTAATTATAGATGTTTTCCGTGCTTTTTCTACTGCATGCTATGCATTCGGGTATGGGGCAAAAAAAATAATTCCGGTAGGACTTATTGATGAAGCGTTCAGGTTAAAAGAGGAACATCCGGAATACTTACTGATGGGGGAACGGAATGAGATTAAGCCTCCAGGTTTCAATTATGGTAATTCCCCGTCACAATTACCTTCATCAGGTCTGGAAGGCAAAACCATTATCCATACAACCAGTTCAGGAACCCAGGGGATAGAAGCTGCCACCGGTGCCACAGAAATCCTTACTGGCAGTTTTGTAAACGCAGGAGCCATCGTAAATTATATCCGAAGCAAAAATCCAGGGCAGGTTTCTCTTGTATGCATGGGGTATGCCTGTGAATATCCGACCGATGAAGACACACTTTGTGCTCACTATATTAGCAATGCGCTTCAGAATTTGCCGATGGTATTTACTGATATGGTTGAAGTGATACGTGAGGGTTCAGGAAACCGGTTTTTCGATCAAACAAAACAAGATTGGGCACCTCAGGAAGATTTCAACCTTTGCCTCAACCTTGATCGTTTTAATTTTGTATTAAAGGTGGAAAAAAATGGCAATGGAAGTTACCTGCGAAAAGTTGAACCTCCTTTTTAGAATGGTGTAATAAAATATTACCAAATGAAGAAACACTATAATTTTGATGAGATTATTCCCCGTGAAAACACAAACAGCATCAAGTACGATGCCCGCAAGAAGTATTTTCAGAAAGAAGATATCCTCCCGCTGTGGGTTGCTGATACTGACTTCAGAACGCCTGATTTTATTGTAAATGCTGTAATTAAAAGAGCGAGACACGAAATTTACGGTTATACCTTCAAACCCGAATCTTATTATGAATCGGTAATTGGATGGATGAAGCGGCGCCACAATTGGGATATTAAGCAGGAATGGATTTCATCGAGCCCTGGTGTAGTTGCAGGTTTAACCATTGCTGTTGAAACATTTTCCAAGCCAGGGGATGAGGTTATCGTGCAGCCTCCTGTTTACTTTCCTTTCTTTGAATCTGTAAAGGGTACAAAACGTAAATTAGTTGAAAACCCGTTAAAGCTGGTGAATAACCGGTTTACCTTTGACTTTAATGATTTAAAATCAAAAATTAGTTTAAATACAAAATTGTTGCTGTTGTGCAATCCTCAAAATCCGGGCGGAATGGCCTGGACAAAGGAAGAACTGGAGGAGCTACTGGAAATCTGCCTTGAAAATGACATTCTGGTTATCTCCGATGAAATTCATTCTGATTTGATTTTCGAGGGGTACAGGCACATACCATTCGCGTCGCTTTCACCTGAAGCAGCTAAAAACTCTGTAATTTGTATGGCTCCCAGCAAAACCTTTAATATGGCAGGCTTGGCAACTTCACTTGTAATAATTCCAGATAAAACCCGGTTTGCACGTTTTGAACGAATTTTAAACACCGGTCATTTGGGAATGGGTAATCTATTTGGTTCAGTTGCTTTGGAAGCTGCTTATACACATGGCGACGAGTGGCTTGACCAACTGTTGGAATACCTTTGGAAAAATTACCAGTTTTTGAAAACATTTTTCAACAAATACCTGCCCAGGGTTAAAGTAATGAAGCCTGAAGCAACCTATTTAATCTGGCTGGATTTCAGAGAATACGGTATGAATGATAAAGAACTTAACAAGTTTATCGTAGAAAGAGCAGGAGTGGGTTTAAATAACGGTGCCAGGTTTGGCACAGGAGGGAATGGGTGGATGCGTCTGAATATTGGCTGTCCACGGAGTATCCTTGAGCAAGGTTTGCTAAGATTAAAAACTGCATTTGAGACTATGGAAAAGTCTTAGAAGTAAAAATACTTTTATTTGTTTCCTTTTGGTGGTTAAAAAGGATAATCCACCTTGCGCACAGATATCATCCCATGCTTCGTTTTTCAAACCACCTGAGTGTTTTTTTTATAAACTTACGGGCTGGTACAACCGGAAAATCCAACTCTTTTACTGCTTTAGCTGGTGTGTAATAATTTTCCTGGCAAAGCATCCTGGCATTTACGTATGTTAGTTCAACCGGTGCTTTAAATAGCTTTTCAATAACATCCCCCACACTCCCTGCCCATTTTAAGAACAAACAAGGCACAGGAACAAGGAGCGTTTGTTGCCGCGTAATATTTTTTACAATATTAAAAAACTCATGGTATGAGAGGTTCTCCCCTGCAAGAAGATAACATTCGCCACTCCTCCCCTTTTCCATAGCATTTACTATACCAACCGAAACCGCAGCAGCATCCACAAAATTTTTACCTCCCGTTGGATAAAACGCAATTTTTTTATTCAGAATAAAGGAAAAAATTCTACCCCCTTCAGGTTTTTTATCTTTACCAATTATAAAAGTAGGGTTAACAACCACTGCATCCAGATTTCCTTTTGTTGTTTCTTCCAGTACCTGTTGCTGAGCTAATAATTTGCTGTATGCATACCCTGATTTTTTCATCCATGAAAGGAACCTGCCTTCTTCATTACCAGGATTTGAATTTGTTCCGTTTGCAAAACAATTTGCCGTGCTCACAAAAATTAGTCTTAAAACTCCATTTTTTTTACAAGCTTCTGTTATATACCGGGTACTTTCAATATTTAATTTCCTGAAAGCTTCCAGCCGTGTAGGTTTGTGAACAGCAAGGGCTGCAGCGTGTATTACATACGTACATCCTGCAACAGCTCTTTCTACATCCTTAAAAAAAGTCAGTTGTCCTTTAAAAACATCCAATCTCAAACCTGCAAGGACGGAAAGGTCACTTTCGGGGCGAACCAGCACCCGGACCGGATATTTATTTTTTAAAAGTTCCCTCACAATGTAAGGTCCCAGCAACCCGGTTGCTCCTGTTACCAATACCTTCATGCTAATCGGGAATTAATGGGGCAGTTTGAACATTTTGTTTTCTTCTTTGGAATTCTTTTTTAAACAAGCCCCTCAATAAAAACAAGGTGACTGAAAGCGGTAGAATTTTTAACAGGAGCCAATACAACTTATTAAAAAATCCAGGAATGATTATTTTTCTTCTTTTAAGTACACGTTTTATACAAATCTGCGCCACCCTTTCTGTTGAGAGGGTAGTTGCCTGAATCAACCTGTTATGTTTTTCAATCCGTAATGAAACTTCGGCATTGGTTTTCATTCCACCAGGATGTGCAACACTAACTGAAACGCCCGTTTCTTTAAGTTCAGCATCGAGTCCCCTGGAAAATGAATATACAAAAGCTTTTGAGGCCGGATAAACTGTTTTATAAGGCATTGGACTAAATGCCGCCAGGCTGGCAATATTAAGGATAAAAGCTTCACCCTGTCTTATCAGGTTTGGCAATAACAGCCGTGTCAACATCACCAGTGCATTTGTGTTAAGGAGAATTATCTGTTCGATATAGTCAGGTGTAGCTTCCAGAAAAGGGAGGGCCCCACCCAATCCGGCATTATTAATTAGCATATCCACCTCATAATTATTATTTACTACCCGGGCAAGGTTTACAATTTCATCAGATCTAGTCAAATCTGCCTCGAAAGCCACCACATTGACATTATTTTCACGGGCAAGCAATTCACCCACTTTCCTGATATTTTCCCCAGGTAAAGCTGTAATCACTAAATTTCTTCCCCTTCGTGCACATTCACGGGCAAGCTCTTTTCCCAAGCCGCAACTGGCTCCGGTTATGACGGTGTATGTACGGGTATTCATATATTTTTTCTTTCTAAGAAACAATATAACCAAAAGCTTAAAATTATACAAAAAATACTGTTCCTATTCTCACATTGCACTATAAACAAAGAAATTAAAATTTCGTTTCAAAATTACAATTAATCCAATCTACCGCTTTTTCAATATCCTGGTTTTCCATACACATAAAATGTTTTTGAGGGCAGGAATTAAAGCCCAGTTTAGAACAAGGCCGGCATTTAAGGTCTTGAACTTCCATCCCTACAGAAGCAGGATCGGTGAGATAGGGAGTCATTCCAAAAAGAGGGACTGTATTTCCCCAAAACGAAAGGATTTTTTTCCTATAGGCGGCCGCAATATGCATCAGACCGGTATCATTTGTTAAAACCACCCTGGCATCCCGCACAAGACTGGCCGATTGAAGCAATTCTAATTTACCTGCAAAGTTCAATATGCTTCCTCTGGATTTCAAACGAATTTCTTCTCCTGTCTCCTTCTCATTTATCCCACCAAGCAAAACAACCGGGTATTCTATCCGGTTGCATATCTCGATAACTTTTTCTGCCGGAAGTTTTTTTGTATTCCAGGTTCCTGCAATTACAATTGCTATATATCCCGCTCTGAATTTAGTGGGTAAGTCAGATAATTCAAATGCTTCTTTTTCAGGTATAAAAAAATCAAGTCCTTTTCCGTCATTAACCACATCAAAGAGCTTCAATGTATCCATGTATCGATCGACAATATGTTTGTTGGGTAACCTGTTAATTTTAAAATTAACAAGCAGAAATTTCTGAATATTCAATTTCTGCAGGGTAAATGAAGGAACATTCAGATGGTTCTTTAACCGGCTGGTTCGGAAATTGTTATGCAGGTCAATAATATAATCAAATTTTTCTGACTGCAATCTTGCAATCAGGTCGTTCATGTTTCCTTTAAACAGATGAATTTTATCGATATATGGATTTGATGAAACCAGCGGGGCAAAGCGGCTCTTAACAATAAAATGTATTTCAGCTCCTTCAACCTGTTGTTTTAAGCAGCGTACCACCGGTGAGGTAAGAACGATATCGCCAATGGAACTTAAACGTATGACCAGAAAATTGACCTTCAAATTGATTCAAGTAATACAATGATTTTGTTGTCCTTATTTTCAATAATCCCGCCACTTACTTTAAAGGTAAGGGTAAGATCGTTTATATCGATTATACGGATGATCCCTTTTCCCAATGTTGAAACAATAGGTGCATGATTATTCAGAATTTCAAACGACCCACTGCTTCCCGGAAGTCTGACTCTTTTGACTTCATCCTGGTATATTTTTTTATCGGGTGTTATGATTTCGAGAAACATGATATTAACAAATTATTTTTTAGCAAGCAAACGTTCACCTTTTTCGATTGCCTCTTCAATTGTTCCAACCAGGTTAAAGGCACTTTCAGGATATTTATCAACCTCGCCATTCAGAATCATATTAAATCCTTTCACAGTATCTTCAATTGCTACCAGTTTACCTTCGAGACCGGTAAATTGTGAAGCTACAAAGAACGGTTGGGAGAGGAAGCGCTGGGCACGGCGAGCACGATGGACTACCAATTTATCCTCTTCAGAAAGTTCATCCATACCCAGAATAGCAATTATATCCTGCAACTCCTTATAGCGCTGAAGCAAATGAATTACATTCTGCGCGCATGTATAATGTTCTTCACCAACAATTTCAGCGGTTAAAATTCGTGAAGAGGAATCAAGAGGATCAACTGCCGGGTATATACCTAATTCAACGATTTTACGACTTAGTACAGTAGTGGCATCAAGATGGGCAAAAGTAGTTGCAGGAGCAGGGTCGGTAAGATCATCAGCAGGCACATAAACAGCTTGTACAGATGTAATGGATCCATGCTTTGTTGATGTAATACGTTCCTGCATAATTCCCATTTCAGTTGCCAGAGTAGGCTGGTAACCCACAGCGGAAGGCATTCTACCCAACAAAGCCGACACTTCAGACCCGGCTTGTGTGAAACGGAATACATTGTCAATAAAAAATAAAATATCTCTTCCTTCACCTACAGCACCTACGCTGTCACGAAGGCTTTCAGCTATAGCCAGGCCTGATAAAGCAACACGTGCACGTGCACCCGGTGGTTCATTCATCTGCCCAAACACCATTGCCAATTTGGACTTCTGAAGTGCTACCGGATCCACTTTTGTCAAATCCCATCCACCCTCTTCCATCGATTCACGAAATGCATCACCGTAATCTACAATTTTGGCTTCAATCATTTCACGTAAAAGATCGTTTCCTTCGCGTGTCCGTTCTCCAACACCTGCAAATACCGATAATCCACTATGGGCAAGCGCAATATTATTTATTAGTTCCTGGATAAGCACCGTCTTTCCAACACCGGCACCACCAAACAGTCCAATTTTACCACCCTTGGCATACGGTTCAATCAAGTCAATCACTTTGATTCCCGTGTAAAGTACTTCCGTTTGAGTAAGCAATTCCTTATACTCCGGAGGATCATTATGAATCTTAAAGCCATTTTTAGGCAATTGTTTTAATCCGTCAACAGAATCACCGGTAACATTCAGCAACCTGCCCAATGCATCCTCTCCAGAAGGCATAATGATTGGCATTCCTGTCGGAACTACTTCCATCCCTCGCTTGAGCCCATCGGTTGAGTCCATTGCAATACACCGGATAGTATTTTCCCCAATATGCTGCTGACATTCAATTATAAGGTTTCCGCCACCTTCCCTTTTCACCTCAAGTGCATCATAAATTGACGGAAGTTCGTTTTCATCCCTTTCAAAACCAACATCTACAACAGGTCCAATTACCTGTATTATTTTTCCTATGCTTTGGTCCATATGATTTTAATATTTAAAAAGCGGCAAAAAGATACCGATATTATTTTTGCTGCCCAAAGTTATATCCTAAATTAAATTTAACTGTATATCACATGAATAAATTTTCATTGATATATAACAATTCAGATAAATTAGTATTTACCAGGCTATAATTTAAGTTTTCGGCAAAAAAAACCAGGATTTAATTCTGTTGATTACTTCCTGGCAATCCAATACTTTTAAATTCTGAGCCCTTATTAATTGTTACGCTTTTGCATGTTTTCGATAAGATTAAAAAGCTGAACCTTTCGGGAATTATCAATCGGAATATTGTTGAGTATTTCAAATACTTTAGAAAAGAAAAAGCTGGTTTTTTCTTCAGCAATCTGTCGGATACCAAGCTGCTCGTAAATACGGACAACAGATCTGATTTTTTCTTCAGCGTAATGATTTCCTGCATTAAGCCAGTTAATCAGATCGACTTTTTCAATATCACTGGCCTTTTCAAATGCTTTAATAAGCAAATAAGTTTTTTTTTCAGTCAAAATATCTCCTCCAATCCGTTTCCCAAAAGATTGTTGGTTACCGAATGCATCAAGCCAGTCGTCTTGTACCTGGAATGCAAGGCCGAGGTTTATGCCCATTTCATAAAGTTGAACTACCGTTTCTTCCGGAGCACCGGCAAGCATAGCCCCTGCCTTGAGGCTGCAACCAATAAGCACAGCGGTCTTTAACCTAATCATTTCCAGGTATTCCTTTTCAAGTACCTCTTCTCTTTTTTCAAAATCCATGTCGTACTGTTGCCCTTCGCAAACCTGAAGTGCCGTTTGGGTAAACAATTCGATCACCTCAAAGAGCCTTTCGCTACGGCATTCCATAAGGTACTGATAGGAAAGAAAAGCCATTGCATCTCCCGATAGAATAGCTTTGTTCTCACTATATTCAATATGAACAGTAGGTTTATTTCGACGGACCTCTGCTTTATCCATAATATCGTCATGGAGGAGAGTAAAGTTATGAAAAAACTCTAAAGCAACTGCTGCAGGCAAAGCGGCTTCTGTTTCTTCAGAGAACATATTGAACGACATCATCAGCAACAATGGCCGTAACCGCTTTCCACCCCCCACAAACGAATAACTAACCGGTTCGTATAACCCGGCAGGTTTACGAAGATTCAGTAATGCTATACGGTTTTCGATCTCCCTGTTTACCTTATTTTGAAGTTCTTCAATGGGATATATCATGCTTTTTTATTTTTGTTTGATTCTGAAATCTTTAGGTCTTCCAGTTCAATATCCTCTTCCTCATCATAAATATGAAGTAGGGGTTCTCTGAAAGAACGTGTAGTACTCAATCTGTCAAGGGATGTCAGCAGGGAAGGAAGCAAAATTAAATTTGCAGTAACCGCCACCAGAAGTGTCAGGGAAACCAAAATACCCAATGCCTGGGTTCCTCCGAATCCCGAAAGAGAAAATATACCAAATCCAAAGAAAAGTACAACCGATGTATAAAACATGCTAACACCGGTTTCTTTCAGAGCCAGTACCACAGAACGCCTTATATTCCAACCGGTAATTATCAGTTCCTGCCGGTATTTTGCCAAAAAATGAATGGTATTATCAACTGAAATCCCAAAAGCAATACTAAATACCAGGATAGTTGATGCCTTAATGGGTATTCCTGAATAACCCATAATTGCCGCTGTAAAAATTAGTGGAAAAATATTAGGTATCAACGACATTATAACCATCCGCCAGGAAGAGAACATTATTGCCATAAACAATGCAATCAGAAATACTGCAAGCCCCAGACTGGAAAAAAGACTCCTGAGCAAGTACTGAGTTCCCTTAAAAAAAGTTATACTTGAACCTGTCACTGTCACGTTAAAATTTTCTGATGGAAAAACAGAATCAATATCGGTACTTATTCCTGTATAAAGCTCCTCCATCCGGTTGGTCCCCACATCTTTCATACGGATACTTATTCTCGTTACCTGTTGGGCACTGTCAATAAAAGAATGAAGGAGGCTTGCATCGGTTTCTTCGTTCCGGGTATACTGTAGTATATAATTTATCTCACGGTTGTTGGGAAGGCTGTAATATTTTTCATTACCATTATAAAAAGCCTGTTTTGAAAACTTAACCAGATTAAGCAGGGAAAGCGAAGGCGATATTTCGGGATAGCCGGCAATTTTTTGTTCCAGCAATTCCATTTTATTAAATGTTGCCAATTGCATTACACCCCCTGGTCGTTTGGTGTCGACCATAATTTCTAATGGCAACAATCCTTCAAAGTTGGCTTCAAAAAATTTAAGGTCCTTATATACAGGGTCATCTTCGGGTATATCATCTACCATATATCCGGAACTTTTTATAAGTGATATACCATAAAATCCAAGTCCAAGGATTACCATTGCAAATATATAGACAGTTTTTCGGTGGTGTTTGGTTATATGGATTAGCTTTCTGATTAAACCTGACACAAAGCGGTTATTCAGATGCTTAACATTTTTTGGTGAAGGTGGATCTACAAAGCTGAAAATTATAGGAATGAGAAGTAGCGACAATAAAAACAGGCCCATAATATTTAATGATGCCACTATACCGAACTGCCTGAGGACATCACTCTTAACTATAATAAATGTAGCAAAACCCGATGCAGTGGTAAGATTTGTAAGGAAGGTAGCATTTCCGATTTTAATAATCACCCGCTGAAGAGCTTTTACCTTATTCCCATGATTTACAAATTCATAATGAAATTTATTCAGCATATAAATGCTGTTCGGAATACCGATTACAATAAGCAAAGGAGGAATCATTCCTGAGAGAAGTGTTATCCTATATCCGAAAAATGACAACATTCCAAGAGCCCATACCACACCTGTTAGCACTATGATAACGGGGAAAATAACTGCTTTAAATGAACGAAAAAAAACAAACAGAACTATTATACAAATAACTAGTGCCAGGACACTGAAAAAATACAATTCCTTTTTAATCCTGATTGAATTTACAACCCGTATATAAGGCAGCCCGGAATAATGCAAATCAACATTCTGCTCCTTTTCAAAGGTGCGTCCTATATGCTGAATGTTTTTAATCATTTTCTCCCGCTCCTTTGTGTGCATTTTATCCTTGTTCACAGTTATGGCTAGGAGATAGGAATAGCTTTCGGGATTGTACAGCAAATTTCGATAAAACGGCAGACTTTTAAACAATTCAGCCCTTTCATCGAGCACATCCTGTGAAGTTATAGTGTCAGGGAAAATCTCCATGATTTCGAATCGGCGCTCTTCCGTATTCTTTACCAGATTATATGCATTGGTAACTGATAACAGATCTTCCACTCCTTCTACCTGTGATAGTTCCTCACTTAATTTTTCCCATTGCTGAAACCGGTTAATCTGAAAAAAGTTCGAATCCTGAATACCAATGATTATAAGATTTCCTTCTTCACCAAACACATCTACGAAATGTTGATATTCTCTGAAAGCAGGATCTTTTTTTGGAAGAAGTGGAGATTGTTCATAAGACATCGCAACATTTCGGGCATGATATCCCCAAAAAATAGTTACAGCCACTATTGTACATAGCAATAATATTTTATTTCGCAGGATAATGCCAGAAACCTTCAGCCACATAATCAATAAAAAAAAGAGATGCGAAAATAAAAGAAATATTTGAGAATGCCGGACAAAATAGCAGGTTTCCCCCAAATATGCAAACCTTTTAATTCTGTTTAGCTTTTCTGCATCTGGTTATATTTCAGTAGTGTTGCAAAATGCCCAATAATTGATTTCAGTGCCTGATGATTAAATAATTATCGGTAAATGCCAGGATGGAAAGGATTGGTTCACAAATTCTGTAGCTGGGAAACAGTACCAATAATTACAGCATAAACCAACCCATCATTATCAGCTATGTATATACCATGGGTGATTAAAAAAGTATTCCTGGCTATAACGGATCGTAGATCAATATCTTACCCCTGTAGAATCAATCATAGGGACAAAACGTACTGGCAAAATGCGTTCTTCCCTGATTTTACCATTTCTTTTTCTCAGTAAAACCAGATGCTGCACCGGATCCTTACCAACAGGAATAATCATCCGTCCTCCTTCGGCCAACTGATCCTTCAGCGGCTCAGGTATCTTTTCCGGAGATGCAGTAACAACTATAGCATCAAAGGGAGCATGCTCCGGCCATCCTTTGTAACCATCACCTATTTTTGATATAATATTATCGTAACCAAGCTGGTTAAAGATTCTCCGTGCTTTCTTTCCCAATGATTCAAATATCTCGATAGTGAACACCGAATCACATATTTCAGCGAGTATTGCTGCCTGATATCCTGAACCGGTGCCTATTTCAAGTACTTTGTCGGTTCGATTCAAACTAAGTACATCCGTCATAAAAGCGACAATGTAAGGTTGTGAAATTGTTTGTCCTTCTTCAATAGGCAGAGGGGAATCATTGTATGCATAGGAAATGTATTCCGGAAGGACAAATTTGTGACGCTCCACATTTCGAAATGCTTCAAGTACTTTCTTATCGGTAATACCCCGGCTTTCTATTTGGGTTTTTACCATCCGGTTTCGAAGAGAAAAAAACGAATCATTATCCTGACCGCATAACCTCAGGAAAAAAAACATACACCATAAATAAACTATTAGCTTCATACAAATTCCTTTTGTTAAGCTATACGCACAAAAACAGGCTGGGTTACCAACCATGGAATTGGACACATAACCCGCAGCTGTATTGTTTTCATTGCGGGTATTCTAAAGAATTTGTTTAATGACTTTATTTCAGGGTATCCTGCATGACTCTCATCGTAAGACCCTCAGGTCGCATTTCCCAGTAGTTGCCTACCATGTCCCTGTCAAAGGTGTCTGTAACATTTTGAACATCATAAATAATATCAACCATTTGTTTATCAAGATAAATGGTTTTCCCTTCGGGCACCCTTAAGGTAATAAACATCTTTTGATCCCTCCATTTGATATCATCTTTAAGAAAAAAGTAAGGATCGAAAACCAATGCAGTATCTTTTAATTCATATTTATATTCAATATCCTCCGCATAATCACGGGCATCTTCACGTGTACGCCCTCTTGAGGTTTTTCTTATTGAGACAATGAACTCATCGCTGCTTGATTTTTCAATATCCAGTTGAGGTGTTCCCAGCATTATTTTTTCACCTTTAGCCTGCATTACTCTCAGGTGGTTTAAATCCCAACTACGAGCAGCATAACCTTTATACATATCTTCACCCAGCAGTAAATATAATGTCTGGCAGGTATCACAAGGAACTGTATTACTTACAACCACCGAAGATTCATTCCTGAAGTTACGAAGCTGACTGGTTGAAATAACAAACAATACGATAAGGGCGATAAGCCAAATACCAGTCATTCCAAGTCCTACCATTGTATTGTTTGATTTATACGAGAAAACGAGTTTTGAACCTATGTATAACATTGCCAACAGTGGAAGTCCTGCAATGAACCCTAGGGCAATCATACCCAGTTTCACTGTTCCGGCATCAACAAAGTATTCCAGTACATCGGGAAAATAAATATCAGGTCCCCAAACAAAAGGTAGTCCCTGAACCAATGATTGTCCAAGAGTAAGGGTGGAAATTAAGCCCAAAAGTCCAAGGATCCCAAAGATGATAAGCAAAATTCCAACTATAATAACTGCTACTTTCAGTAAAAGCCGGAGGATGTGGTATGCGACTTCACCAACTCCTTCCATTTTTTTTTTGCCCCTGGCATATGCATCCGACTGCCGGAATTTTTTATAACTTTCCTGAACCTCTTTCACCTCATCGCGGAAAGATTTCTCAATATTCTTCACCGTTGCCTCCTGCCCCCTCATTTCAAGCCGCTGGGCAGTGGTAACTGCCTTAGGTACGGCTATCCAAAGCACAATATAAGCAAGTACCGCAGCTCCGGTAGTTACAAAAGCCAAAACGATAAAAATAATCCTAATAATAACCAGATCCATGTTAAAATAAGCCCCAAGTCCGCTACATACACCGCCTACAACCCTTTGTTCAGGATCCCGGTAAAGTCTGCGTTTTCGTTTTGAAGCGGCTGTATAAGTTTCATCATCATCCACCTCATCCTGTGCAAAATCCTCGGGGGTACCCATAATTTCCACTACCTCTTCAACCCACTGCAGGGTAATTACTTTTTTCTCATCCGATGATTTTTCAATGAAGATTTCAGCAATCCTGGCTTCGATATCGGCCAGAATTTCTTTTCCTTCTTCCTCTGAACCAAAATGTGATTTCAGATTTAAAAGGTATTTTTGCAGCACTTCATAGGCATCTTCTTCAATGTGAAATATTGTCCCGCTAATATTAATTGTAAATGTTTTTTTCATTTCTTATTGTTCTTATAAATTTGCATTGGTTTATAAATCCCGGATTTAAGCCCTGCTCTTTCGTATTTTTCCCACAGCATCAACTAATTCGGACCATGAATCTTCAAGTTCCCCTAAAAATTTCCGTCCTTTTTCCGTGAGTTCATAATATTTGCGGGGAGGACCCTGTGTAGATTCCTCCCACCGGTAGGCCAATAAACCGTCATTTTTAAGACGAGTAAGCAATGGGTAAAGGGTACCTTCCACCACAATCATTTTAGCTTCTTTTAATGCCTGGATGATGTTGCTTGCATAAAGCGGCTCACCATCCAACACCAGAAGAATGCAGTATTCAAGTACTCCTTTCCTCATTTGTGCTTTTGTATTCTCCAGTTTCATTTTTGATTTTTTCTTTAATTTTTAATTACCCACAGCAGAATCCGTTTCCATAAACCCCGAATGGTATTTCATTTTGACCAAGTACCTTCCAGTAACATCCAATCTTCCATTTCCAATGCCTTTTCCTTATCATTACTGTAATAAAGGTTAGACAATGCCATTTCCAGGTTAAAGGGAACATCTTGTTCTGTAATATCCTGATAATCCTTTACTTCGAAATGACTTTTGCTGGACATCCATCCTTCCAGTTCAAGCGCCGGGTCGAAAGCTCTGTCAAAATTATTCCAGTTACCAATTGCTACCCCTGAATCTTCCAATACCTTTTCCCCTTTGTTTGTTTCAACCATAGCAATAGCTAATTCATTAAAACTGCTGTGGGTTAAAAGCTTCATCCAAAATTCCTGGGCACTCACTGTATAGCTTATCAGTACAAAGCTAACGACTACGGCTGCTGAACGAATTGCTGCTTTCTGAAAATTTGTTTTTGTTTTCATGGCTCCTGTTTTTAAAATTTTTCTGTTTTCTGTTTTTATGCTTCTATGACGCTTTCTTTTCTTAAGTGTTACAAATTGTAAAGAACTTTTTTAAAAAAACTACTTTTATTTACCTTGATGTTGGCAATACAAATATATGAATAATTTTTAGTACTATGCAACACAAAGTACTAATAAAATTTAAAATTAATTTCTATTAAAATATTAACCGTTGATATTCAATAATATACTTGCAAAAAAGCTGAAGCATATTTTTGTTTAATCGAAAACGAAGAGTATTAAAAGCGTCAATTTCAGTTTGATTTTTCTCATATAACCCATGCGTTCTCGTTACACGGAGCTTAAAAAAATATGAACTGCTTTATTCCCTTCACCGAATTCAAATTCAATTTCATTTCGCTTTGTAGTAGTGGCCTTTCATATGAAATTGTTATATTTTACTCCCATTGCATTTATCAATACTGCAAATAAGAAAAAAGGCTGTCTGCTTTTTTGCAGTACAGCCTTTTCTGAATTTGTTTTTTAATATTGAAAATCAAAAGAAATAGCGTATGCCAAGTTGCAACCTCCATGTCTGGTTGTAGTCATAAAAAGTAGAGTATGTTTTTGACAAATAATTTCCATCGGAATCTTTTGCCATTGAAAAACTGGGTACATTATCAGCTCTTCCTTCATACCGTAATATTTGTCCGTCATTTGCATCAAACATATTTTTATTAACCCCCCATTCACTGTTAAGGAGGTTACCAAAATTCAGGAAATCAACGCTGAATTGAAGCGTATTGGTTGTGTTTCCAACCTTCAGGTAATACTCCCGTGCAATACGCAAGTCAAATTTATGCACCCAGGGTGCCCTTGCAGCATATGCTTCAGCATATTCACCTTTATGTCTTTTCAGGTATTTGTCCTGTTCCACAAACTCAAAGAAAGCATTTTCATCGGCTTCACTCACAAAATTGATTTCTCCTTTTTCCTTTGGAATATAAATTAAATCTGTGACATGTCCATCGCCATTCATATCGTTTGAATAGATAAAACTATATCCGGCCGGAGAATATCCTGAATAAAATAAATTAAGGATGGTTGCAGAATTAATATTATCGTTCATCCATGGAATTCTATAAGAAGCAGATGCGATGGCTCTGGCGGGTACCACATATTGGGAGCGCTGAACTCTGGGCAAATGAGGACCATTAATTTGAAAAAGCCCATTATATGCAGAAGCTGCATTGCTTCCGGGCATACCTGAAATTTCTTTTGATTCGGTAAAGGTAAAGGCTGCCATCAGGTTCAAATCTGGACCAGGTTCTGCAGTTACAGTTATATTTCCGATTGCACCCCATCCTTCGCTGTTATTTGCCAGCACATAAGCATTTTTCGAGGTATAAGTTATTTCACTGCTGCCCGGATAAATGTATCTGTCATCAGGCCCATTAAAACGCTGCCAGCTATCATCCGGTTGTTTCAGGTTATAGTTTTTAAGCATTATACCATTGATATTTTTTGTATAAATTCCTTCCAGGGTGACCATAAACGGAAATTCAACCGGAATTTCATAATCAATAGCCAGAGAACTCTTCCAGACCTGCGGCATTTTAAAATCAGGATCGATACCATTAATATCCCGTGGCAAAGCTCCCTGTTCCGGTGCGATGGTCGTTTGCAGGTTCAATCTTTGTATCATTTCATTTACATCGGTTATCATTGGCCCGGCCAGCCATGCCAATGCAGGATCTATATTATCAATTGTACCATCGGGTTCGTATGTTGTAACAGCAGCATAACTTCCCTGTACCATTCCTGAATTGGTGGGCATATTGGTATAAAATACCAAAGGTAATCTTCCTGCAAACATACCTGTACCTCCCCGAAGCTTCAATGTTTGGGTGCCAGTTATATCCCAGATGAAACCAACTCTCGGAGAAAGCTGAACTTTAGCGGTTGGCCATTCGCCGGTATCAATTTTTCTGCCGCCAAAATCCAAATCATAAATTGCATTATTCCGGATGATATTGTCTACATATTTTAAATAATCGGCTCGTAGGCCATATGATAATTTGAAATCAGAGGTTATATTCCATTCATCCTGGGCATAAATACCTAACTGATTAAAGGCTACTTCTGCAGCCGGATTCTTCTCTCCATCGTAACCATAAGTCAAGGCAAAGTCTCTGGGAGCAGCCTGGTTCAGGAAATCCTCGACACTTGCATACCTGTAATACCCTGTCCCATTACGCATGTAAGAGTTATTGGCCATCTGGTATTCATAACTTACTCCGGCTGTTATCTTATGGTTGCTTAAATTAAATGTTAAATTGTCTGTAATATTAAAAATGTTATTATTTACCCCATTGTTCCAGGTGAACAACTCATAACCTGCCGACATGTATGGTTCAAGAATCTGTCTTCCGTCCTCAGTAACTCCATACATAATGTCTATAAAAGGAAATGGATCAGAATTGGAACCGCGCATATCTTTTAGTTTAGTGTAGGTACTCAGGAATTGATTGGATACCTTATTTGAGATACGGCTGTTTAAATCGAAAGAAAATGAATTGACAACATTATCCATTGAATAAAGAGAATTGGAGAAAGCCATGGAATACTGAGATATTCGATCCATCACACGGTTTCGTAAACCGGCGTCGGTTGAATTTGGGTTTGTAGGGTTCCATGCCTGATTCATTGTGTAATTGTACCGCAAACTCAATTTATTGGCATTACTGATATTCCAGTCGATACGCGCCAACAGTTTTTTGTTGCTTTCATCTGCAGGATAGTTTGTATAAGACCCGGGATCATAGCCATAATTATTGATAAGATGTTGTTTTACCCTTTCCATATCCGAAACACTGGCTCGGGAAAGCATCAAACCGGAATTGGAAATTCCATCTTCAGAAGGTCTCCAGGTTACAACCTGTCCCGGCTGAATTTCATATTCTCCGTTAACAAAAAAGAACAATTTGTTTTGAATTATGGGACCACCCAAAGTTCCACCATAAATTTTTCTGGATTCTTTATCGCGTTCACCAAAATCAATATCGCCGATTCTGTTACCTCTCATGTCCTGATTGGTCAGATAGGAATAAGCAGAACCTCTGAATTTATTTGTACCTGATTTGGTAATTGCATTTATACCACCACCTATAAAATTGGTCTGCCGTACATCGAATGGAGCAATTACGACCTGCAACTCTTCAATAGCATCAATAGATATTGGATTACCGCCGCCAGGAAGGTTTTCACCCAATCCAAAGTTGTTGTTAAAATTAGCACCGTCTACAGTAAAATTGGTTGACCGTCCGTCTCCTCCGGCAAAACTCAACCCATTGGCATACGGTGAAATGCGCGCTATGTCGGAAATACTCCTGTTTATTGTAGGCATTGCATTCAACTGTTCATTCGAAATGTTGGTTGTTGCACCTGTCTTATCTGTCTGAAAGGCAGATGCTTTTCTGCCAACAATTAAAACTTCACCAACATCTATTGTACTTTCAGCTAAGACAACATCCAGCACAAATGCCTCACCTAACAGCAATCTGACATCTGCATAAGTTTTTTTTGCATATCCAACAAAAGATATTTCTACCCTGTACGGGCCACCGGTCCTCATCCCCTGAAGGTAAAACTGACCTTCAACGTTGGTAATTGTGCCGTATTGAGTACCCGATGGTTCATGTACTGCTACAACTGTAGCACCCGGAAGTCTATCTCCCTGATCGCTCCGGACTACTCCATTCATTCCGGAAGTGGTTACCTGTGAAAAAGTCTGAATACTCAAAAACAGCATCAGGCATAAAGCAAAAGCAAATCGAAGTAAATTCATTTTCATTTGATTTTTAAATTTAAGTTTCATTTGATATCAAATTTCGAAACGGTAAGAGTAAAAATTGCAATAGTTTTTTCCATAAATATTGAAGTACCAAATATTTAAATGTGGTATCCTTTAATGCTTTGAATTCATTTAAATCCGGTACAAAATTAATTTAACCTATTTGAATAATGTTAATAATTATATTACTTATTAATTAAAGAACCATTAAATTATATGATTCATATAGTTCTGATTTAACCTTTTAGATTGGGTAATAATAAATAATGTTTTAATCATATGATAAAAAAGCTTATTTAAAAGGCATCAAAAATACCATAATAAACATTAATAAAAATTGGATTTTATCATGTGCTTACATGATTTTTTTAATGTATTTAAATTGCAACATATCATGTAATCTTCAACAGTTGCAAATTAAACCATATAATCAAAAATTGTAATAATGGGAAGCATCAGTAAACCAATAGTGAAGGAATTTTTGTATGTTTTGCATACTTTTTGTTAAAATAAGACAAAAAAAGGTTTTATTGAAAATGAATTTTTTAATTTTGCTGCCGATTTATTGAGCAAATTCGAAACTATTTGAAATGGAACAGGTACAAATCGATCGGATGTTGGAGGATAAGGGTTTTATTGATGAGAAAATAAATCCGGATATCAGACTGGTGGAAGAAATCAACCGGCTTAGAAAGGAAAAGAATGCTGTTATTTTAAGTCATTTTTATGTGGAAAGTGAACTACAGGACATTGCCGATTATGTAGGCGACAGTCTTGGCCTCGCACAGGCGGCCGCAAATACCGATGCAGAGATGATCGTATTTGTGGGAGTGCATTTTATGGCCGAAACAGCAAAAATTATCAATCCCGGCAAAAAAGTAATCCTGCCCGATCTTAAGGCGGGTTGCTCATTGGCAGAGTCAGCGCCAGCAGATGCTTTTGCTGAATTTAAGGCACAATACCCGGATCATAAAGTAATTACATACGTAAATGCCACGGCTGCATTAAAAACCATGTCAGATCTTGTCTGCACTTCAGCCAATGCAAAAAAAATAATAGATAGCTTTCCAAAAGATGAAAAGCTGATATTTGGCCCCGATAAAAATCTTGGAAATTACCTGAACAGTATTACCGGCCGAAACATGGTATTATGGGATGGTGCATGTATGGTGCACGAACAATATTCGGTTGAAAAAATTATTGATCTGATGGACAAATATCCCGAAGCTGAATTTATTGCCCATCCTGAATGCGAAAAACCGGTTCTTCTGCTGGCAAAACATATCGGATCAACAACCAGTCTGCTTAACTATGTGCAAAGCAGTGCTGCGCAAAAATTCATTGTTGCAACCGAAAGCGGCATTCTGCACCAGATGAAAAAAGCCTGCCCAGACAAGCTATTCATTCCCGCCCCTGCGGTTGATTCAACGTGTGGATGCAACGACTGCACCTATATGAAGCTGAACAGTCTGCAAAAGCTCTATATCTGCATGAAATATGAACAGCCGGAAGTTACCCTTCCAATGGACGTTATCGAACTGGCACGCATCCCGATTGAACGGATGCTGGAGATTTCAAAATAGGAAAAGGTTCTCAATCCATATAGACACAGGTAACAAGCATGAATTTCTTTGTCCTGATACTTGATACCATTTATTTTGATTCTTATAGATTTTAAACAGTTAAAAATATTGGGAAATTTTAAAATTGCGTGTTTTCTACCCCATATAAAGTATTTCAAAAAAATACCGGGAAGCCCATATTTAAGTTTTACGCCCGCATAGGCAACAATACATTTCTGTTAGTTGATGATCCAAATACTGCTTTTATTGCCTGCCGATTCTGCTATTCCATGTAAATCCTCTGATTTCTTTTCTGTTAGGCAGGATAACAGAAAATATCAATGCGAGCAGAATGCTTGAGACCAGTCCTGTAAATCCATATAAAAGGAAAGAAATTGAAGTTTGTTCCTTTACCAGCAACAGGACAATAAGTCCTCCAATGACTCCTCCGATAGCAGCTCTGCCGGAAATCCGGGGAAAAAATATACCCATCACGAATAAAGCACCCAGGCCACCGGTCAGGAGTCCCAGGAATGTATTGAACTGATCCCACAATGAGGCAATGTTCCAGGTTGCAAGCATCAGGGCCATAAGAATGCCAAAAACCCCTGCAACAATTCCCGATAACCGGGCGACAAGCATGTTGCTACCTTGATTGTTTTTCTTTGAAAGGATTTTATAAAAATCGGACGTTATAACTGCTGAAACAGAATTGATGTTTGATGAAAGGGTTGACATCGCTGCTGCAAACACAGCAGCTATCAGAAGTCCGGCCACTCCTGCAGGCATCTGTGCCACGATAAATTGCGGAAACACCGAATCAATGTTCGGATTAAGAACCGACAATTGTCCAGGATTGGAAGTATAGAAGGCATACAATCCTGTACCAAGCAAAAAGAAAACAAGGGTTACGGGAATGCTCAGGAAACCATTAAGCCAGATACTGCGCGCGGTGGCTTTCTCATCTTTGGTTGTCATATACCGCTGTACCACGCTCTGGTCGCTTGTATATGAAATAAGCGTATTGGCAAGACCACCAATAAGCACCACCCAGAACACCGGCTGCGAAAAATTAAACCGGAAATCAAAAGTATGGAATTTATTATTGGCTGCGGCAATATCAAAAAAGCCCGGCAGGCCCCCATCCACACCTGCAATCATAAATACCAGGGCTGTGAAGGCACCACCTACCAGAATAAATCCCTGGATGACATCTCCCCAAACAACAGCCTCGATGCCTCCACTGGTACAATAAATAATGGTAACCACACCCATTATGATTATCGCCCAGTAAATATTAAATCCGGTAACCGCATTCAAGGCCAGGGAAGGCAAAAACAAGACAATGGCAATGCGGCTTCCCATGAAAATTATGAACAGTGCAGAGGCAAGCCAGCGGACCGGCCGGTTAAAACGCACTTCAAGATACTGGTATGCCGTATCGAAATTAAACCTCCGGAAAAAAGGAAGGAAGTAGCGGATAACAATAGGAGCTATTAAGATTATCGTCATATTAAACATGAACATGCGCCAGTCGGAAGCATATGATTTGGCTGGAATGGCGATGAACGTGATGGCACTGAGCGTGGTTGCAAAGATGCTAATCCCGGCAGCCCACCAGGGTATCCGTCCACCGGCCTTAAAGAAATCGTCGGTGCTGTTTTCCCGTCGCATAAAATAAAAACCCAGAAGCAGCATCCCAAAAAAATAAACGCCCAGTACCAGGTAATTCAGCCATCCGAAAACCGGTATAACTACAAATTGAATTTCATGTAATCCGGGTGTTCGTGTAGCCGGCTTGATTTCACCTCCCGGTATCACAACGGCATTGTTCCAGACCACTGCCGGGGCCACAGCTACAGGACTACCGTCCCATTCACCTGCGTTGAACCAGGTATCGGTTACTGTATTGTAAATTTTAATTTCGCGACTAAATCCTTTATGGTTAACCCATAATGAATCCCTCATTTGCCGCGCATTCACTTCACCCTTTTGCATTTCAGCTATTGCCCTTTCAATCAGGTTAAAAGTTTCTCCCGAATCACCCCCCGCTATTAAAATATGAGAAGCACCAACAGGTGCGGCAGAAGCCATCGCCAGTGGCAACTCCATATCCTTTTTTTGCTCCCACCGGTTTTGGGAGAGCCTGTATCGTAAAACATGCGGATAAAAGGTGGTGGTGACATCGTTTTCCTCTTTTGCCCTGCCACCGAATACATGTATGCTTATTTCTTCCCCGTCCATCTGGGCGACAGCTGAAGCTCCCGAAACCTTTACAGGATGGGATGGCAGTTTTTGCCAGCCTTCAGCAGCTTCGGAAAGGTCGAGCCTAAGGAACTGATCGGTTGCTCCACTTTCATTTTCACCGCCAATCAGGTATACTGCACTGCCAATTGCTGCAACAGCAGGACTTTTTACAGCCAAAGGGAGTGAAGGCAGCTCAATGGTCTCAACCGCCATACCTGTATATCTCAGAAGAAATACCCGGTTGCTTAATCCTTCAAATGACTGTCCGCCAATAACAAGTACTCCCTGCGTAACGGAAACCGATGCTCCTTCCCCCAGGGGCAGAGGCAGCCGCGCAGATGCATTTGCAACTTTCAACCCTTCACCGCTGTGCGTGATAGCCAATATCACATCCGAAAAATATTTCTGCCCTCCCTCCCACGGCTTTCCTTCAGGGAAGGATGTTCCACCCGCAATCAATAATACATTATTGTGAACTCCGGCAAATGCACCGGCAAGACCTTCATCACCCGTTACAGTTTCCACCCGTTCAAAAAGAGGAGTGTTTTTTTGGATGACCAGATTTACCGGATTATCAGCAATTGCATTTCCAATTGTAACCAACAAGAAGAACAAAAATATATTCAAGCCTTTTTTTAACATCCCACCCGCTTTGAAAAAATTCTTTTATCTGATTATCACAATGCTTCCAATGCTTTCCATACCTGAAACAACCCTCTTGGAACATGAAAACATCCTTTCCATTTTCCCCCTTTTAAAGGCAACAGGATTTCTCCCTGCCGGTTAAGATAACCAAACCATTCATTGTAATCCGGATCGGCAAAATGAGCCCATGTATAATCATGAACTTTTCTAAACCATTCCAGGCATCTGGTATCCTGAGTAAGGGAATAGCCCTTTATCAGGCTGATAAGGGTTTCAATATGCACCCACCAAAGTTTCTGATCCCATTCCAGTTGCTGGGGCGGATTTCCCTTGATATCAAGAAAATAAAAAATTCCGTCGTAATCCTTATCCCAACCGTATTCCAGGGTACGCAAAACAATCTCCACAGCCTGTTGTGCAAGCTCAGGCCGCTGAAGGCGTACCGACAAATCCATAATAAACCACATAGCTTCAATAGCATGCCCCGGATTTAACAACCTGCCTTCAAATGAATCTGAAAAGCTGCCATCCGGTTTTACGTTTTCGAGGATTAGACCGGAATCGGACTGATAAAATACATCCATTACTTCATGCAATACCTTTTGAATGGTTTCATTAACCAGTTTCTCTGGAAGTAAATGTTCGATTTCAAGCGACAGGTTACATAAAATCATGGGCAATGAAAATCCTTTAAGCGGCCTTGTTCCAGGCACCAGTTTATTGTACTTCCCTTTGGGGTTATCGCTGCGGCTTAAGATTTTCTCAAAGGTATCTTTTGCTATTTGTGCATATGCTTTCTTCCCGGTTGCTTTGAAAAGTTGTCCGAAAGCCATGGTGGCGAAACAGTCGGAGAAAATATTATAAGGCTGAACCAACGGTGTGCCTTCACGCGTAAGTGAAAAATACCAGTTCAGGTTTCCGTCATGACCGAATTTTTCAAGAAATTCAGCACCGTGTACTGCCATTTCAAGCCATTGTTGATTCTGCTCCACCTTATTGTACAGAGTCGCAAACATCCACACTTCCCTTCCCTGCAACCAGATAAATTTATCCGTGTCGAATACTTTCCCAGTACGATCGAGACAGGTAAAATAACCTCCATGTTTCTCGTCTTTCGAATGCTGTTCCCAGAATGGAATCACATTGGTCAGCAATTCGTTTTTATATTGGTTTGCCAATTTTTTAAAATCCATTTTATTTAATTTTAAAAAGAACAGAAAAAAACTCATCCATATTCAATGAGCGTACATCTTTTTGAAAACTTTCGTATGCAGAGCTGCTCATATTTTTTACAGGAAGGCGGAATTCACCCAGGTTAAATCCTAAATGCTTCATAAAGGCTTTTCCGGTTGCTATGCCTCCATATTTACCCAGGAGCCTGATCATGTCAATGGCTTTTTGCTGAAGCTGGCGTGCGAGGACCAAATTTCCTTCATCAAAAGCCTTTATCAACTTGTTATAAAGGGGTGCAGCATAATTGTAGGTACTTCCCACACCACTTCGGGTACCCAGAACCAGAGCCGGCAAAAGGTTTTCATCGCGACCCCACAGCATATCGTATTTCGCGTCCATGAAATTTATGCAGCTTTGAAAGTCCATGAAATCTTCGTGTGTATATTTTATGCCTGCCAGGTTAGGTATGGCTGAAGCAGCTTCTGCTAAAAACGTATACATAGGGACATTAGAGCCGGTAAGAACAGGGATATGGTAAAAATATACAGGCATATTTGGCACAGATTCAGCAATTCGGGCACAAAATTCTACCAGTGGACCGGCCTCAGCAGGTTTAAAATAATAGGGTGCAAGAACAGCAATGGCATCTGCTCCTGATTCCTCCGAATAAATGGCATGCTCAATGCATTCGGGATATGAGGTTCCTCCAATAAGATTTATTATTTTCACTCCCGGATTAACTCTTTCAGCAGCCACCCAATGTTCCGTGATTTTCATCCGTTCCTTCGGGGTTAAGGATACCCCCTCGCCGGTAGATCCGTTAATAAATGCTCCAACCACCTTATTGCCTTTCAAAAAATCATAGTATGTTTTTATATGCTCATAAACTACAGCACCTGTTTCATTAAACGGGGCAAACGGCGCAGCTATCAGTCCTTCAAATTTTTGCATAATTGTTATTTTTATTTTTTTTCTGAATGATAATCAAGTTGATTCCAATTTCTATTTTTTATTTATAAAAAGGGTCGTATAACATCCGCCCATACCATATACCCTTGCCCGGTCAGGTGCAATCCGTCGTTAGTAAACAATGGATTCATGAAGTTGTCATCATCGTTCTTCAAGTGGGAAAACAAATCAACAAACTGAATTTTTGATTGGGAACAAAATGCATCCAGCTTTTCGTTGATCCAGATGACTTCCTCTGTTTTGGAGCAATGCCCTTCAAATTTTCCAAAAGCCGGATTTACAGGCAAAATGCTTTGAATATATATTTTGGTTTTTGGTGAGCGTTCTTCAATTTCACCGGCAATCCGACAAATGTTATTAAAGACTGTTTCTTTGGCAACACTACGCGCCAGGTCATTAATTCCTATCAGCAGGAATACTTTTGACGGTTTTGAATTGGTAACTTCATCCAGACGAAAAAGAACACCTTCAGTAACATCACCGCTTATCCCCCTGTTTTTAATCCTCTTGTTTCGGAAAAGCTCCGACCATTCTCCTCCATCAGTAATGCTGTTCCCCAGGAATATGATTTCCCTTTTATTATCAGGCAAGCTTTCAAATAATGTCCTGCGCTGCTCGTAATAGGTTGACCTGAAATTTTCCTGGCCTGAAACCGGCATATTGTATAACTGGCTTATCAAAAAAAATATTAGTGGTGCAATTTTAAGCAGTTTCATATAATTATATTTTATTCAATTTTTTCTAAGGTGCATCTGGCGTTTTCATGCCATGGGGCAGACCTGTTGTCGTCAATGCAGAAAGGATCGCTGAGTAATTGGTAACCACCAAAATATATGCTTCCTGCCTGTTCAGCTTAACTCCCGGCAAATATTCTATAATGCGTCGGACAATAGTCAGACTGCTACCAGCCAAATCGTATTGCTCGTTGTTCCAGATTATTTCCTGCTGCATGGGTATTAATGCAGGCTGGTAGTCATTTTGTCCGCTGCAACCAATCATCAATAATGCAGCAACAACGAAAAAATATAAACTCCCGTATTTTGGCATTCCAGACACTTTGATTTATTTTCTCAGGATTTCATTTAATGGAATCTTTTGAAAGTAAAGCTCCTTGACCCCTTCATATAAAATTCCAACAGTATGTTCATCGGCCATAGTCAGGCAGGAATAGCCAAAACCCTGATTTTCATTCAGCAAAACATGATATTCTTCCGGCCATGTATGCCCTTCATCAAAACTTGCCTTAATCGTCAAATTAATCCTCGAGTGCTTATCAGCAGGGTTGGAAAACAGAAGCACCCGCTGCTTTAATCCTTGTAAATCCATACCAGCAGAGATAATGCTGGCCATACAATTTGGTTCAGGCAAGGCTGAATTTGAAGATGGATGCACTGTCCAGCTTTGGCCAAAATCAGATGTTACCGCTACAGCTCTGCCGTTGGTTTTATCTTTAACTTTCCGGTTCAGGTCGTCACGCATATTCAGCATCAGGCTGCCATCAGTGAGCTGCACCACCTGTGCTTCGGTGGTATTTGGCTTCGCACCCGTTCCGATGTGCCATGTCTCCCCATTGTCTTTGCTGTAAACCAAAGTTGAATGGGCGGTATATTGTCCACCGTCCAGTGCCTTTTCCCCTATGTCGGCTTTAAACTGTGCCGGAAAAACCAGAGTGCCGTCATCTAAGGTAATCCCCATACCCGGACCCTGGAACATCAACTGCCATTGGGGGTCTTTTATATGACCCGTAATATTTATAGGATCCGACCAGGTAAGTCCGTCATCTGTACTTTTTACAAGCACAAACTGACCGGTTTCATCCGGACGCATCCCCGGTTGAGAGGTCCACCAGAGCATGTCTTTTTCCGAAAATCCGCTAACCCATAAACCTGCAACCCATATTGTATTTCTCGTATGGTCGTATAAAACAGCCGGGTCTCCAATCCCGTTTAATCTTTCCGGCCGGCCACCCCATTCCCCCATATCCATGATCACACGCATGGGTTCCCAGGTTTGTCCGCCATCGGTGCTGCGGCTCAATCCAACATCTATATCCTCCTGTAAATCCTTACTGTTGTTGTAACGGTTGTCATAAACCGCCATCAACGTACCGCTGTTGGTGGTGACCATACCAGGGATCCGGTATGTATCGCAATTATCCTGTCCGGCAGCACGCACCACGTTCGCAATTCTGTATGTAAAGCCGCTTCCGGGTTCAAGCTCCACCTTCTTATGGTTTGTAAAATGAAGTGTAAGTTTTTCCACCTGAAAGCGGGAAAGCATATCCGGGTTTTCGTTCAATACTGCATCAAACTGAAATAAATGAGTTCCCGGTTTAAGATCTTTTTTTGTTGCAAGCCGTGCTGCTCCTCTTCTTAATGAAGTATTGCCAATAACTTCCATCTGACCGGAAGAAGCAGATGCAGAATGATGAACGGTAAACGAAGCAATGCCACTCATATCGTATCCCTCCCTGAGTTTAACTTCCACCGATTTAAGGGTAACTGGCTTGTCATCTGAAGCAACATCAAAGGTAACAGTCATCAGTTCTTTATTAGCACGCTCCATAAATAATGGAACCCGTGCCTGCGAAAATTCTGCATTACCGATCCTGTCGTTATCAATTTTCCTGCTTACAGAACAACTGAAGATTAAAGAAAGAATCAATACATTCAGAAATATAAAATGTAATTTCATTGTACCTAAAATATTAGATTGTTGAACATGTAAATGTATCTTTTTTATCAATGTATTAAAAGACGAAAGATCAGAGGGCAGGGACCAGAAAAGATAACAGGGTCCAGAAGCTGTTGTCAAAAACAGCTTCCAAATCCTCTATTTCTTATTATAATTACTCCATATTACTTTTTGCCGGTATGACTTGATCCATATGGATGATAGCCTGTTTGCCTTTACAGCCAGAAGAATTATTTGAATCTGTAAAACATAAGGACACCTTTATAAAAATCCAGGATTCGTCAAACCTGTTAAGCAAACACATCCTGGATAATGCAACCCTTAATGACAATGTTGAATTACACCTGGTTATAGAAATTGGCATGGCCGATTTGATTTTTCAGCACATTACCCCTGAAGACATAAGGGAACTGGAACAAATAATTGACAATGAACCTAAAAAGTCGGATGATGTGTTGTTTGACAGGGAACATGAAATTAAGTTTCACTGCAAACTCTACGAAATTACCAAAAACAATACCCTCAGGGAATTCCAGCAAATACTAATACCTGTATTTAATTATATATATGACAGCGGAATTATAAATAAGCCCATTCATAAGAAAAAACATGTATCGCATCAGGGCCTGGTTGAGGTATTAAAACACGGGACTCCCGATGAATTCCGTTCCGCTAAGCGGAATCACCTGGAAAATCATTTTCAAAGATTATTTGATTAGGCAAAAAAGTATTCCAAAACACTTAAATTTAAAATGAATGTTCCAACGGCCTAATTTGAACCGCAATTTTTTAATTCATATCTCTCCATTTGCTTGGTTAACCAAAGCAATTCTTTAAGATCTTCATCCGTTTTTTGTGATTCACATAAATCTATAAATCGCAAAAGTGCATCGCGGTAATCTTCTTCGGTATGTATTTCAATAATTCTTTGCATAGTATCAATGTGCGTCCAGCCAGTTTGATGCTGCATTCATTTCAACAGTCAGCGGCACTTCCAACTCCACTGCATGTTCCATTTCATTTTTAACAATTTCTTTCACTCGTTCCAATTCCGGCAATAACACATCAAAATTCAGTTCATCATGTACCTGCAATATCATTTTCGACTTTAAATTTTCTGTTCTGAACTTTTCATAAATATTTATCATTGCCACTTTAATGATATCGGCAGCTGAACCCTGTATGGGTGCGTTGATGGCATTTCGTTCTGCCATTCCGCGCACCACAGCATTTGCAGAGCCAATGTCATTTAAATAACGTTTCCGTCCTTTAATTGTTTGCACATATCCGTTCTTTCTGGCCAATTCTATTTGATTGTCCATGAATGCTTTAATTTTTGGGAAGTTTTCAAAATAACCGTCAATTAATTCCTTTGCTTCTGACCTTGGAATATTAAGCCTTTGCGACAGCCCGAAAGCTGATATGCCGTAAATGATACCGAAATTGGCGGTCTTTGCTTTACGCCGCATATCCGGTGTAACTTCTTCTTCAGTCACCTTGTAGATTTTTGCAGCAGTAATGGCATGAATGTCTTTCATTTCCCTGAACGCCTTCATCATTTCTTCATCGCCGCTCAGTGCAGCCATAATACGCAGTTCAATCTGTGAGTAGTCGGCTGACAGAAATAAATGATGCTCATTGGAGGGAACAAATGCCCTGCGGATCTCCCGTCCGCTTTCGTCTCTGATCGGGATGTTCTGGATATTGGGGTTTATGGAACTTAACCGGCCGGTTGCTGTGATGGCCTGATTGAATGAGGAATGTAATTTTCCTGTTCTTTTGTTTACCAGAAGTGGCAATGCCTCTACATATGTATTTAAAAGTTTTTTTAATCCCCTGTATTCAAGGATTTTATTTACGATAGGGTGTTTATCAGCAAGCTTCACCAGCACTTCTTCCGAGGTGGAATATTGCCTGGTTTTGGTTTTCCGGGCATTGGTATCGATGGCCAGTTTCTCAAATAAAACTGGCCCCATCTGCTTAGGAGATGAAATATTAAACTCCTCCCCTGCCAGTTCAAAGATCTCTTTCTCGATTTGTATGATTTGTGCTCTCAGCACATGGGCATAATCATGCAGTACCTTTGAATCAAGCCTGACTCCTGCCTGTTCCATATGAACCAGCACCGGCACAAGTGGCATTTCAACCGATTCAAACAACCCGCGCATTTCAAATTTATCCAGCTCCCCATCCAACACATCTTTTAATTGAAGCGTAAGGTCGGCATCTTCGCAGGCATAATCGCACAACTTATCAATCGGCACCGAACGCATGCTTAGCTGACCACTTCCCTTTTTACCAATAAGGCTTTCAGTTGTCAGTTTTTCGTAATTCAGGTAGACATTACAGAGATGGTCGAGGTTGTGTTTTTGTTCAGGCTGTATAAGATAATGCGCCAGCATGGTATCATAAAGTTTACCTTCGACTTCTATTCCATAATTCCCGAGAACCAGCAGATCGTACTTCATGTTCTGCCCGATCTTCATAACCTTTTCGTCCGAAAATACTTCCTTGAACTCTTCCAGTATTTTTTGCGCTTCCTCCCGGTTGGAAGGTAAAGTTACACAATAAGCCTCGTGTTTACGAAAAGCAAAAGAAAGGCATACAATTTCGCAGGTAAGGGCATTTAATCCTGTAGTTTCCGTATCGAAACAAAATGCATCACTGACTGATAATTCTGCTCTTAAGCTGGCACGTTGCATTTCATTTTCCACCAGGTAATACTGATGAGGGACGGCTTCAATATTTAGTTTAACAGGCACGGACGCCTGTACTGCAATATCTTCACCAAACAGCGACTGCTGTAAAGCACCTGCTGGCTTAACCGCTTCCAGATTGAGGCGTTTGGTGAGGCTTCTGAACTCAAGATCATCAAACACAGCTTTTAATGCTTCTTTATTTATTTCCTCCCTGGTGAGGCTTTTTTTATCAAATTCGATGGGAACATCACAGATGATGGTCACCAGCTTTTTTGAAAGCATTACCAATTCCTTATTTTCCAAAAGGTTATCCCTAAGTTTACCTTTAATATTATCCAGATTCTCATAGAGTCCTTCAATACTTCCAAATTCAGATATAAGCTTTTGGGCTGTTTTAGGCCCAACTCCCGGACACCCGGGAATGTTATCTGAGGCATCCCCCATCAATCCCAACAGGTCAATCATTTGCCGGGTACTTCCAATTCCGAAATTTTTTTTCACCTCCTCAGGGCCCCAAACTTCAGCGGCACCGCCCTGTCTGGCAGGTTTATACATCCGCACATTGGGTTCCACTAATTGTGCATAATCTTTATCAGGAGTCATCATATAAATGTCAAAACCTTCAGCTTTAGCTTTTTGGGCCAGTGTGCCTATTACATCATCGGCTTCATATCCTTCTAATTCAATAATCGGGATGTTAAAAGCCTCAATGATATTCCGGATATAAGGGATAGAAGTGCGTAAATCTTCCGGCATTACTTCGCGTTTTGCCTTATAGTCTTTAAACATAGTGTGCCTGAAAGTGGGTGCTGAAACATCAAATACCACCCCAATGTATTGAGGATTTTCTGTCTCCAGCAATTGAACCAGTGAATTTGTAAAACCCAGCATAGCGGAAGTATTTACCCCTTTTGAGTTAAACTGCGGATTGCGAATGAATGCATAATAGCTTCGGTAAATCAATGCATAGGCATCGACTAAAAAAAGTTTATTCCGGTTGTTGTCTGACATAGAATTTCATTTTATTAAAATAAAGCCGCTGAATGCCTTAAAATTTTACGAATAAATGAAGCAATATATTTAATCCTGTAATTTTTCCAGCCCTGGACGATGTTAATAATTAAACAAATTTAAAAAAAAAGCTGTGCCCAGACGAAATGAAATAAAACCGGAAGTAAAAACCATTAATAATGGTTTTAATCCCTGCAATAAAAACTATTAACTTCAATGTGTAGTTAAATTTCTTTTCCGGCAAGTCTCCTGCAATATTTTAGTCTTTTATCACCCGCTTTTTTTTCTATTTTTGTGACTTCTCAAAATTCTGAAATTAAAGATGAAGAAATCAACAGTTCTCAGCGGAATAAGGCCAACAGGTTACCTGCACCTCGGTAATTATTTTGGGGCGGTACGAAATTTCATCCGGATGCAGGAGGATTTTAACTGCTTCTTTTTTATTGCCGACATTCATTCACTAACCACACATCCCACACCGGAAAACCTGCAGGCTGGGGTGAAACAGGTGCTCGCAGAATACCTGGCCTGTGGAATTGACCCTGAGAAAGCCACCATTTACATTCAAAGTGATGTTCCGGAGGTTACTGAATTGTATACGATTTTAAACATGAATGCCTATCTTGGTGAGCTCGAACGTACGACATCATTTAAGGAAAAAGCACGCCAACAGCCCGATAATGTAAATGCAGGACTCCTGACTTATCCCGTACTGATGGCAGCCGACATAATTATCCACAAAGCTAATTATGTGCCTGTTGGAAAAGACCAGGAACAAAACCTTGAAATGGCCCGAAAATTTGCAAAGCGGTTTAACCGCATGTATGGGAAAAAAGTGTTTCCAACACCAAAACCATATACCTTCGATGGGAAGGATATGATAAAAGTACCTGGTCTCGATGGCAGTGGCAAAATGGGGAAATCGGAAGGCAATGCAATCAATTTGTATGAAGACCCCAAATCCATTCGTAAAAAGGTAATGCGGGCAGTAACCGATGCAGGCCCCACAGAGTTGAACCAGGTAAAACCTGAACCTATTCAAAACCTGTTCAAACTGATGGAAATTGTTTCAGAACCATCTACCGTTACTCATTTCAACGACCTTTACAACAAATGTGAAATCAGGTACGGCGACATGAAAAAACAACTTGCAGAAGACATCATTGCCTACACCTCTCCTATCCGCGACCGTATTATTGACATTTTGCAAAATGATTCGTATCTTGCACATGTTGCTAAAACAGGTGCAGAAAAAGCACGTGAATCGGCCTCAAAAACCATGGCCGAAGTAAAAAAAGTAGTTGGATTCAAAAGGTTGTTTTAACAACATATACCCTGGGTTCATTGATGCCGGGCTGTTGCCCGGCTTTTTTTGTATGGCATTAAGAAAAATGAAAAATATTTCTCCTTTTAAAACAGGCAATTTTCTCACCACTTCTTATTAATTTTGGTCTGAATAGGAATTAAAAAACCAATATTATGATTACCCGGAGAGATTTTATTACCCGCACTGCTGCTGTATCAGCGTTTACTGTTTTAAAACCGTCTACAGTTTTTGGAACAGCTGCTAATTCAGCTATACAAATGGGCATTATCGGATGTGGTAACCGTGGAACAGCTGTCATATCAGATATGGTTAAGCATGCCAATGCCCGGATATTTGCTATGGCCGACCTGTTTGATTACCAGATTGAAAAAGCAAAACCGGGATTCGATAAACTGAACATTGATAATGGAGGTGTAAATATTGATACCACAAATGTTTATCGAGGTTCGCTGGCATACCTTGAACTGATACATAATCCGGGTGTTGATGCAGTTTTAATATCATCTCCCGCCTTCACCCATCCCAATTTTCTGGAAGCAGCAGTGACTGCGGGAAAACACGTCTATTGTGAGAAACCGGTTGCTCCCGATGTTGCCGGGTGTAAACAGGTAATTCGTGCAGGACAGATCAACAGCGGGAGCCTAAGTATAGCCATTGGATTTCAAATAAGACATGCCACCCCTTTTGTAAAAATGGCACAGCGTATTCAAAAGGGAGATATTGGTGAAATAGTGAATGTACAACTTTATTACTTCTCTTCCGGGACCAGTAAGAACCAGCCGGTTGGAAATTCACCCGAAGAATTTATGATACGAAACCATTTTCATTTCCGTGAGCTTTCGGGAGGTATACTGCTGGACCAGGGAATACACATGATTGATATTTGCAACTGGATTTTAAACGAAAAACCAGAATGGGCATTGGGAATGGGCAACCGTAAAGGAGAACCTGATTTTGGGGACACTTACACCAACTATCAGGTAGTTTATGAATATCCGCAATTAAAAAATGTAAGTATTCATTCTACACAATTCGGACCCAAATTTGGCGATGTTTGTGCACGTTTTCTGGGAACTAAAGGGACTGCAGAAGCTCACTACAGCCGTGGAGTTTTTATTGAAGGGGAAAATCCCTGGGATTCAGGCATTCTGCGCGGACAGGAACCCACTCCTGAACAACGTGCAGCCGGGGCTTTTACCTCTGCTTTGCACGATTCAACTCCAAATAAAGTAAAAGCATTTATAAATAGCATCGAAACAGGAATTTATATTAATGAAACCGTTTCAGGAGCTACCTCAACTCTATCTGCAATTCTGGGAAGAATGAGTGCTACATCAAAAGAAAAAACTACCTGGGATGAAATGTTTTATTCAAATCAACAATTTGATTTAAACCTAAACCTAAAGCAATTTGACAGTAGATAGATTTTTGTATACACCTCGTCGAACCTTTACTTTACTATAATTTCATAATTCTTTTTTATTTCTCAGTTCATAATGGCTTCAGTGTAGCCATGGATCTATACTTAATGATTAAGAATTTAATTATAGCTCATATTGAAAGGGATTTTCGGGTTCAAATTTACAAATTAAGTACATTTACAAATAAATTAGTATTCTTATTCCGGGCAACCCTAATTGTATTTTCACCCGAATACATTACTAGAAGTTCTCATTTAAAATACGTATTTTTAGCATAATTCAATCTTATCAAAAAATTCTTTTTTTATAAGCCGAGAAAAATCAATACATTATGAATGCAACTACTATTCTTTTTCCAGCTACCTTACTGCTGTTTACTACCTGTCAAAATCAAAAAAACCAACCAGCAGAAAATCAGAAACCAAACATCATCTACATTCTTGCCGACGATTTAGGCTATGCCGATTTGAGCTGTTACGGACAAAAGTTGTTCTCAACACCCAATATTGACAAACTTGCCCAGGCAGGATTAAAATTCACCCAGCACTATTCAGGCAGCACCGTTTGCGCACCTTCACGATCTGCACTCATGACAGGACAGCACACCGGACATACCTATATCCGGGGCAATAAGGAATGGCAGCCGGAAGGCCAGTATCCATTGAATGCTGATGCGGTTACTTTGGCTGAAGCATTAAAAGATGCTGGGTACACAACGGGCGCCTTTGGCAAATGGGGCTTGGGATACCCCGGTTCTGAGGGCGATCCCAATAATCAGGGATTTGATGAATTCTTTGGATACAACTGCCAGCGAATGGGCCATAATTACTATCCTTACCACCTGTGGCACAACCAGAAAAAGGTAATGCTCTCCGGCAATGAAGGAAAGAAAACGGGACAATACGGACCGGATGTAATTCATGAACAGGCTCTGAAATTTCTGGAAGAAAATAAAGGCAGGCCATTCTTCATGTATTATCCTTCTATTATTCCTCATGCCGAATTGCTTGCACCTGAGAAATATATGGAGAAGCACCGGGGGAAATACGAACCCGAGAAACAATACATTGGGGTTGACAATGGTGAAAATTACCGGTTGGGCCCTTATGGCTCCCAACCGGAAGCACATGCCGCTTTTGCAGCAATGGTGAATATTTTAGATGACCAGGTTGGAGAAATTGTTGCCAAAATTGAAGAACTTGGCATAATGGAGAATACCCTCATCCTGTTCACCTCTGATAACGGCCCGCACCTCGAAGGTGGTGCCGACCCCGATTATTTTAATTCCAATGGAAATTTTAAAGGGTATAAACGTGACCTTTACGAAGGCGGTATCCGGGTGCCAATGATTGCTGTATGGAAAGGTAAAATAGAACCGGGAACAGAAACAGATCATACCTCCGCATTCTGGGATGTATTTCCTACTCTGGCTGAACTAACAGGAGCAGCCGTTCCTCAGAACATCGATGGCATTTCTTTCTTGCCTGTATTGACAGGTAATGAAAGCCAACAGAAAAACCATAATTATCTTTATTGGGAATTTCATGAACAGGGTGGAAAAAAAGCTTTGCGTAAAGGAAACTGGAAATTGATTAATAACAATGTTTTTAATCCGGAAAAGACAACCGTTGAATTGTATGATATTGCTAATGACCCGGGAGAAGAAAAAAATGTCGCCAAAGAACATCCGGACATAGTGAAAGAATTAACATCAATAATGAAAACGGCCCGCACCGAATCAGACATCTTCCCATTTGAAGCAAAAACAGTTATTAAATAAAAACTTCCTTCGATTGATATCTTATTTTAACCTGAAAATTCCGGTTATCCTGATAAAATAGTTAATACTGAAAATCAGAAACAATCATGTATAAATCATCCTCAATAATGGCTGCTGCCTTTTGTTTCCTCACCTCCTGCCAGAGTTCCAAAAAGCAGCTCCCATATGCTCAAAAACCCAATATTCTGTTTATTCTCGCGGATGATTTGGGATACCATGATTTAAGTTGTATGGGGAGTAGTTTTTATGAGACTCCCAACATCGACAGGATTGCAAAAGAGGGAATGGTATTCACTGAAGGTTATGCTGCCAGTCAGGTATGCAGCCCTTCAAGAGCGAGTATTATGAGTGGAAAATTTACCGCCCGGCATGGAATAACCGATTGGATTGGTGCCCGCACTGGAGTAGAATGGCGTAAAGCCGGAAGATTCAACAAACTGCTTCCACCAGAGTATGTGAATAACCTGCCACAAGAATTCACAGTTCTTCCAGAGGCTTTAAAAGAGGAAGGTTACAAAACATTTTTTGCAGGAAAATGGCATCTGGGCAGTAAAGGTTCCTGGCCAGAAGATCATGGTTTTGATATCAATAAGGGAGGTTGGGAAAAAGGCAGCCCTGTAGGAGGTTTTTATGCTCCCTGGGAAAACCCCCGCCTGGAAAGTGGCCCGGATGGCGAAAGCCTCACTTTGCGCCTGGCAAATGAAACAGCCAGTTTCATAAAAGAATATAAAGATACTTCCTTCTTCGCTTTCCTCTCTTTTTATGCTGTTCATGCACCTCTGCAAACTACACAGGAAAAATGGGCAAAATACAGAAAGAAAGCAGTAGATAGGGGGATTGCAGAAAACGGATTTGAAATGGGTCGTTTTCTTCCCATCCGGCAGGTGCAGGATAATCCTGTTTATGCCGGCCTGGTGGAAACCATGGACGAGGCTGTTGGTATAGTTTTGAATACGCTCGATGAATTGGGTCTTGCTGATAACACTATTGTCATATTTACCTCCGACAACGGTGGTGTAGCTGCCGGAGATGCATTTGCAACCTCAAACAAACCCTTACGTGCAGGGAAGGGTTATCAATTTGAAGGTGGCATTCGTGAACCCTATTTTATCAAAGTACCCTGGCTGAACAATGCAGGTCAAAAGTCCGACGTACCGGTTACCGGAACCGACTTCTACCCTACCCTGCTTGAGCTGTCAGGTGCCGGATTAAGACCGGATGAACATATCGACGGGATGAGCCTGGTACCCGTGCTTTCAGGCGGCACACTTCCCGAACGCCCTCTTGTATGGCATTATCCACATTACGGAAATCAGGGGGGAGAACCGTCTTCCATTATCAGACAAGGTAAATGGAAACTGATTCACTATTACGAAGATAATCGCAGAGAACTATACAACCTGGAATACGATTTGGCCGAAACCACAGACGTTTCAACCGAATATAAAGAATTAACTGAGCAGCTGCATGAGAAACTATTTAACTTTCTCAACGAAGCAGGAGCCAGATATCCAGCAGCAGACCCTCATTACAACGAAGAAGCCGAAAAAAGATACCTTGAGCAGGTCGAAACGAAACTTATGAAGCAACTAAATAAACAACGCCTTATGTTTCTGTCCGAAGATTACGATCCGGGGAATAACTGGTGGGGAAGTTCAATAAAAAAAGATGAATAAAATTTATTGTAATTTGAAAATTACGGAAATTTGTATCTTTTGATTAAGACAATTTTAAAATAATTCTAATAAAATGAAATATCTGATATCTGTCGCACTTGCTTTGCTTTTCTCAATTTCCCTTTTTTCACAATCCACCCAAATAGTATATCTTTCAGGTACGGATGCCGATAATACAGTTGAATGGGAATTTTATTGCACCGATGGAAGGAAAAGCGGTGAATGGACAAGCATTCCTGTTCCTTCTAACTGGGAGATGCAGGGTTTTGGAACCTACAATTATGGCCACGACTGGCGCAATGAAAATAAAAAACTGGGAAAGGAGCATGGTTTATATCGTTATAGATTTGATGTCCCGTCAAACTGGAAAGGTAAAACAATAAATATAGTATTCGATGGCTCCATGACCGATACCCGGGTAAAAATAAACGGAAAATCAGCGGGTGCAGTGCATCAGGGAGCATTTTACCGCTTCAGCTACAATATTAGCAACCTTATAAGGTATGGCCGGGAAAATTTACTTGAAGTGGATGTAGCAAAACATTCGGCCAATGAGTCGGTAAACAAAGCTGAGCGGGAAGCCGATTTCTGGATATTTGGAGGTATATACCGACCCGTGTTTCTGGAAGTTCTGCCCGAAACACATATGAAACGTGTAGCAATCGACGCCAGAGCCGATGGTACATTCAAAATGCTGGTTGTACAAAATGAATCAAAAAAAACTTCTACCCTTTTGATAGAATTGTTCGATCTGGATGGTAACAGGGTTGAGGGCCAGGTGCAGGATGAAATTGCAAAAGGAGTGTCTGAGAGAATTATTTCAGGAAAATTCAGCAATATTAAATCCTGGAATCCGGAATGGCCAAATCTTTACAATATGAAAATCAGCCTGAAAAGGGGGGATGAGGTTGTCCATGAAAAAACAGAACGCATCGGGTTTCGTACGGTGGAATTACGAAAACACGACGGATTCTATGTAAACGGCGAGAAAGTGGTTTTTAAAGGGGTGAACCGCCACTCTTTCTGGCCTGAAACCGGCCGCTGTTTGAGTGAAGGAAACCATCTGACCGATATCAGGCTGATGAAGGAAATGAATATGAATGCTGTTCGCATGTCTCATTATGTTCCTGATAAAAGGTTTCTTGAATTGTGCGATTCACTTGGACTTTTTGTTCTTAACGAAGTTACCGGCTGGCAGGATGGTTACGACACAATAGTTGGCCCAAAACTGGTTAAGGAAACGATTCTGCGCGATGAAAATCATGCATGCGTTGTAGCATGGAATAATGGAAATGAAGGGGGTTGGAATTTTTTCAATGAAAAAGGATTCCATGAATACGACATACAACAACGACCTGTTTTTTATCCCTGGTTACTTCGCAATGGTATGGATACACATCATTATCCCGAATTTCGTTTTGCAACCGGCAGGTTTATTTATGGAAACGACCCGTTTATGGCGACCGAACTGCTGCATGGGCTGTACGACGGAGGCCATGGTGCCGGACTTGAAGATTATTGGCGCAATTATCAGACATCTCCCCTCCATGCAGGCGGGTTTCTTTGGGTATTGGCTGATGAAGCAATTTTAAGAACCGATTTGGAAGGAAAAGTTTATGACAGTGACGGAAATCATGCGCCCGATGGGATATTAGGTCCGCACCGGCAAAAAGAAGGTAGTTATTATACCATAAAAGATATTTGGTCACCAATACAAATCAAACCGGTTGTAATCAATCCAAAATGGAATGGTATCTTGTTTCTTGAAAATAAATTCATTTATACGAACCTAAAAGACTGCTCTTTTGCATGGCAGGCAGTGAAAACAGGGTTTGGTGAATCTGATAATGAAATAAAAGAAAGTGGAATTCTGCCGGGCCCCGTTTCACGACCCGGAGAAACAGTTGCCCTTGACATTGATTTCGGACCCGCTTTTAAGGAAGCCGATCTGTTTATAGTTACTGCCACCGACCACTATGGAAATGAAATAAATACCTGGAGCTGGCCTATAATACAACCATGGGAAAAGGCAGCTGAATTGACCACACTCATTGCCTGGGACGAATCCGATATTAACGTAAGCGAAAACCAAAACATTGTAACTGCTTCATTAAGCGGACTTGAAATATCCTTTTCCAAAAACGACGGAACGTTGGTTTCAATTAAAAACAATGCAGGAGAAATTTCCCTTACTGGTGGTCCTGTTCCGGCAGGAACAACCAGAAAAATTACAGGAACTAATTGGAAAAATGATAACGAAGGGAATTTCCTTTTAGAGATTTCAGCTGACAGTTACCCGGAAAAAATAATCTGGAAAATTCGAAAGGATGGCCTTGTTCAGCTTGAAGTAAGTCAGTTGCAGAAATGGATGGATGGTATAGATTTCATTGGCATCTCGTTTTTTTATCCGGAAGAAAAATGCACAGGTGTAAAATGGATGGGCAAGGGTCCTTACCGGGTATGGAAAAACAGGCTCAAGGGAAGTATTTTTGGAGTATGGGAAAAAGAATACAATAACACAATTACCGGTGAAAGTTTTAATAACCTGGTATATCCGGAATTTAAAGGTTATCATGGAAGTTTATATTGGGCCACCCTGGAAACAACTGAATCACCATTTACTGTTATATCTGAAACACCCAACCTTTATTTTCAGTTGTTCAACCCGGAGGAACCCAGGCATGTTGCCGGAGGAACCCACCCACCCTTTCCTGAAGGTGATATTTCTTTCCTCTATGAAATTCCGCCCATCGGAACCAAATTCAAACAAGCAGATAAACTGGGACCAAACAGCCAAAAAGGAATGTTCGGAGGACGTAGGGGGGATGAAAATTATCCAATCCGGTTGTGGTTCGATTTCAGGGGAGAATAACCTCCTCCAGAAATTTTACCATGTAATAATATATAATCGTAAGTTGAATTATCTTCTTAATTAAGAACGAATTGTTAATTCAATGTGAATAAAATATATTCATAAGACTGAACAATTCGCATTCGTGAAAAGTTGATGTATTCAATTTAATGGAATATGTTATTTTTGTGAATTAATCAATACAATCATTTACCAATACACGAATAATGAGTATAAAAAAACAGTACCTGAAAAATAATGAGGTTTGTAAAGTTACTTTCAACCTTAAAGAAGACGTAGAAAATGTTGAAATAGTTAGAATTCCTGGTGATTTTAACAATTGGGACACCAACTGTGAGCCCATGAAAAAATTAAAATCAGGTGGTTTCACCCAAACATTAAAATTTCATGCCGGAAATGCATATCAGTTCAAATACCTGATAAACGATTCCGAGTGGAGAAATGAGCCGGAAGCAGATAAATTTGAACCGAATAACACAGGTCCGGGAGAAGTAAATTCAGTTATAGCACTCTGAAAATTTATGTCACAGGCTGCATTTTATAAAAAAAGCCTGCAGATAATTTCCTGCAGGCTTATATATAAAAGTCTGGTTTAATTGTTATTGTGCTTCCTGCCATCTTAAGCCGGAAAGTGAAATACTATACTCTCCCGGGCGATCCGACCAGTTAATTTTATAGGAAGTAGGATACCAGCCATCTTGTTGCCATGCAAGTGGTTGCTTAATCGATTTCTCCACATTAGGTTTCGTTAACAGAAATTCCCTTGTAACCATAGGCTCCCAAAAGGTAAATACACCATTGTATGAACCAATGATAAAGGTATGGGTAAAAGGATCCAATGTAGGAGGCAGTTCAGGAGAGTACATATCTGCCCAGTGTGATCCCATTTGTGGTACAACTCCCGGAAGTCTGAAGTAATCCTGCGGTATGTACATTCCATCAGGATCTATATCATCGGGCTGAAATTCAATGGCCATACGTTCTTCTACCGATGTAATATAAAAATGAACATCGAAATGAGGAATATCATAGATTCCAGGTGGTTCATGCCCTTCGGGCCCCCAGTCGAGTAAAACATGGTCATAAAAGTTTTTGCCCTTGTTTTTATGGAAAGGCAAGACGTATGCCGCATGATGATTAGGCAGGTTATCAAGAGCTTTTGCAGAAATATTTACCCCTACCTCTACCGGATTACCTTCCGAATCTTCTTTCACCCACGCACGGGCAACCCCATTTCCTACAGGTTTTGTTGGTCCGTAAAAAATACGGCTTTTATCTGCCTTTTTCAATTCAGCATCTTTGTTTAAATTCTCATAGTTTTCAGTCAATATTTCATCTTTCTGACAGGATTGAAAAAAAAACAATCCAGTAGCGATAAAAACAATCAAAATTGCATTCGATAAGTGTTTCATAATTTGCTTTCTTTTAATTTGTTTAACATTTAAATTCCCTATATAACTGCAGAAATATGTTTGTTCATATTTTTCTGCCAGAATGCAAATTACTCCAGATCTGTTTAAAAAAGAATGGAAATATTTCTGTTTATCATGTGAAAATGGAAGATTCAGCGTGTATTTAATTTTTTTCACCAACTTTTAACCAATTGTTCTGTTTGTTAAAACATAATGGAGAATTCTTTAAAAGCGAATATTGTTATTTAAAATTCTTTGTAAAACCGAAAAACAGATAGTATGAAAGCAATAGTCATTGGGGCGACCGGTACAATTGGAAATGCGGTTAAAAATAAGCTGGAACAGGCAGGATATCAGGTTACGGGGGCATCCCGGAATTCAGGATATTCGGTTGACATCGAAGATGAAGTTTCAGTAAGAAACCTGCTGGAGCATACAGGTAAAGTTGATGCAATAGTTTGTGCAGCCGGCAATGCTGCTTTTGGTGAGTTGGCAAATCTTTCGGATAAAGATTTTGACCTTTCCATCAACAATAAGCTAATGGGTCAGGTAAAGTTGCTTCAGAAAGGACTTTCTTATTTAAATCCCGGAGGTACTATTCTCCTGACAGGTGGAATTTTTGCCTACAAGCCGATGCCTGGTTCAGCTGCCATTGCTATGGTTAATCTTGCATTGGAAGGTTTTGTACGTGCTGCAGCCCTGGAAACTCCAAAAAACAACAAAGTCATTGTGATTCACCCGCCGCTTGTAGCTGAAACAGCAAGAGAAATGGGGATGGATCCTGCTCCATTTTTAACAGCTGAAGAAGTTTCCGAATCATACCTCGAGGCTATAAAAGAGGGAAGGAGCGGAGTGCCATTTTTTGCTAAAAACAATACTCCATAGAGCTGATTCTGAGTGAAAATGAAAAAATGAGCTAAAAAAACATCCTAACGCGGTACAGATACCGATATTACCGCGGTCCCATAAATAATTTTTCCGTTTTTGCTGATTCCTTCCACAAAAACATGGTATCGTGCCAGGTTATCTGAAGTAAAGAATTCTATTTTTGCTTCGCTGCCATTAAATGAAACTTCGGGGTTCCAGTAAAGTGTTGGCCTGAAATCAGGCTTTGGATCATTTATAGTGTTTGGTGAATATTTGGGTGAATAAAACTGCCGTGGCTGATGAAAACCTGCTACGCGGGGTGTTATTCTTCCCGGGATCCTGCGCACAAATTCATCATTCAGTTCACCTCCGCCCATTTTTGTAAGGACCGCTATTACACCATTTCCTCCACGTGAACCGTATACGGCCAGAAGGCCGGGGCTTTTCAGGATTTCAATTTTATCCACATCACCTAAATGAAGGTAATTTACGTAATCCCAGGTCACCTCAAGCCCGTCAACCAGAAGCAATGGGTTTCCGCTTCCCGCCCTTATACTGATGCCATCCGCGTCTACTACCACTCCTGGTACTTTGGTTTCCAAATAGTCTGATATGCTTGCAAATGTCCAGTCATCATGTGTAATCGAAAAAGAAATATCGGGTTCTCCATAAAGTCTGAAATGCCCGTCTGTACGCGACATTCGTTTCCCCCCAATATTTACCTCATCGAGCAGGATGGTCCCCAGCTCTTTTTCATATTCCTGCTCTGCCATTTGCCGGTAATAGATTTCGCGGTAGAATTTCATAGGCACCTGAATATCAGGGCATATTTTATTGAATTGCCCGTCGGCTACCAGTGAATCAAATCCCAGGGGTTGTTCAATGTCAATTCTTATTCTTTTATTTCCATTTTCTGCTTCAGCATTAATCATAACCAATGCCGAATCTTTTAAATACAGTTTTTCAAAACTGAAATTGCCATCTTCGTCGGTGGTAGTTTCTTCAAGCAGAAATCCGCCGGAAAAAGGACCCAGTACCACTTTCCCCTCATTAACTGGTTTTCCTCCCCAGGTACGGGTAACATTCCCTCCAATGACCAGGCCGTAATCAGCCCACCCCGGAAGTTTCACTCCAGTAAATTTATCAAGTTCATTCCAGTAATAGCTGCGCCATCCGTTTACCATCATTACAAGATCGAGTTTTTCATCGGCAGAAATTCCTGGTTCATCAGTAAAAAAAGTTGCAGGTGATTCCACCGGACCTTTTAATTCAGAATCAAGCAATAAATAACTTTCTATATTTTGATTGTTACCTGCAGCGCTGAGATAATCCTCGTTCACTACTGAAACCGACACAGGTATAAGAATGCTGTCGTTGTCGGGTAAAAGCGACAACAGGTTAATTTCCACCTTTTCACGGCTTTTATATTCACTTTTGAAAGAATTTATCTGTACCTTGGTGTCATTGGCATTTCGCACGAAAACCAGCCGTTCTGCCACTTTTTCACCATCCCGGTTGTATACGGTGATCTGTGATACGCCTAAAGGAAACAAGCCTTTATAAAGCCTGACAGCCTGCTGAAATTCATTTATTGCAATTTGAGTGCTGAATAATTCAGTTCCTTTGTGCAGTGCTATCAGTAAATATTCCTGAGGTCTGGAATATTTGAAATTACGTGAGAGTGTAAAAAGAAGATAGTTTCCGTCAGCTTTGTAATTAAGAGAAATTCCCTTTTCGCTGGCTGGTTCGAACATGTAACTGAAATTCGAGAACCCATCGACCTGTGCAAAATAACTTTTACCTTCCTGTGGCATCAGTATAAATTTCCCCATACCCTTATACCTTGTCCGGAATGGAACTACTTCATTACCGTCTTCATCTACAATTTTCCCTGAAACCGATACCCCTTTACCTGTTTTATCAATTGCCTTAAAGGCTACATGGTTAATAGCATTCAATACCAGGCTTCCTCCTTCAGGTAAAAATGCCACATCAATTTCAGTTGCCTTCTCTTCGCGGAAATTTCCATTCAGTTCAAGCGAACTCTTTGCCCCCGAAACTATAATTTTCCTATGAAAATAACTTTCCTCCCCAAAATTTTGCAAGTACTTTGTGTATGCCCTCACCACGTAATTTCCATCATCAATTGAATCAGAAAGGAAGAAATCGCCCATTGCAACACCATTGTACGACAAAAGAAGTCTTTGATCAGCAATATCACCCTTATCATTAATAAGCTGTACATAAACATTCTTATACCCTTTAATAAGTCTATGGTCAATTCCACTCACCAGGTACGACTTAAACCATACACGTTCACCGGGAGAAAAAAGCTCCCGGTCGATGTGGAGGTATAATTTTTCATAAAGGAATGAATCTGCCGGTTTCAAAGTATCATTACTCAATAGCTGGGCATTGCCAAACAAAACCGAGGTAAATAAAATATAAGTAATAAGAGCGGTTTTCATTGCATTCCATTTTCCTGTAAAATAATCATCCTAAAGTAATACATATTTACTGAATAATTCTGGTGTTCAAACCTTAAACACAAAATTGATTATCTTCCTCTAAAGCATATTCATGCTAAAATGTTTTAGTTTGAACCCTCGTACAAAATAATTCTATTAATAAAATTTTACAGCGAAAAAAAAATAATTTCAGCTGTATCCGTAAAAAACCAACAATAAGTAGATTGAGTTCATTTCACCTTTGAAAGGATTTTCTGAACAAAGGGAAGAGGTGGTTTCTGAAGAGTTCAACTCAATACCTTCTCCAGATCAAATTCGCAATCCATTCGATCAAACATGGACTGGGTATGGTTTAAAACATGTCAGAAAATTAACCATTATAACAGATAATTTCAACAGGAAAAATCACCCTGATGAAATAAATCCAGTTAGAATAAAGAAATTTTAAAACCACAAGATTACTATGCATTACCCTTCGAAACAGGTACTAAAGATCGGTTCCAATATTAGATTAACAGAGGGGTAAACCACCATTAAAAGGAGTATTGCAATGAACGTAATCCATTGCCGAAGTATATAAGTTTTAATCCAGAAACTTTTCCCGTAAAGCTGCCACCTGTTTGTCGTTAATGGGAATCAGGCTACCAAGGGAGGCACCCATAGTAAGCGATCGGGCGCTGAATTCAGCAACTTCAAGACGGTCAAACGTTCCAAGCAGTTTATCGCCGGTCACCAATACTGAATCGTTGTTTATAATTACAGCAGGGGTATTTTTCGAAAGCTGGTTCAGGATGGTTTCCTCTCCGGCAAAATGAGAACCAAAAGGGAGATTGGGAATGTCCTGCAAAAAGATCCAGCTTTCTGGAATGGTACGTACATCAAGCTTTTTGTGAGTCACACTGTAGGCCATGATATATGGAGCCTGCGTCAGGATAATAGAATTTATTTCCGGATTTCTTTTATAAATTTCCTGATGAAGCCAGGTGACCCGGCTGGGCAGTTTACCAGGTTCACGTTTTCCGCCCTTTATCTGGACTATGTCATCGTTTTGAATATTCCACCGGGCTACATCGGTAGGTGTAATAAGAAAGTCATTGCCCCGCCAGCGGACCGAAACCGTTCCGTACGAGCTTATCATCAATCCCTGATTGCAGGCACGGTGCACTATTTTTTTAATCTCTTCACGCAACGCCCGTTCATCGGAAGGATGTTCAACATATTCCATTTCCGGGAGCAATTTTGGAATCTGATTTTCAAATTCTTCTATTTGTTCATCATCAAGGTAACAGGGAGTTCCGATTGTATTACCAAAAATTATGGTACGGCTGCAAAATTCCAGGGTTTCAAACCGCTGGAAAGCGTCGAGCAGATCGGTTCCTCCAACAACTGTCCCATGGTTTTCCATAATCACAGCATTAAATCCTTTGACAAATTCCCCGGCAATTACCCGTCCTAAAGTTTCACTTCCAGGCAATTCATAAACCGCATACCCAATATCACCACAGATGTATTTTGCCTGGGGAATGATATTCGTATCCGGAATCTGACGGACTATACTGAATGATACAAGTGCTGGCGGATGTGCATGGACAATGGCTTTTATATCAGGCCGTTTGTCGTAGATTGCTTTATGAAAGGGATATTCAGATGATGGTTTATGCCTTCCTTCTATTGTACCATCCCTGCGGATTACAACGATATCAGAAGCACGCAGCGAACCTTTGTCAACAGCAGAAGGAGTTACCCAGATATCTCCCTGCTCATCTATAATCGAAACATTTCCCCCTGAAGTAGTGGTGAGCCCGCTCCGGTAAATTTTGTCTATTATTAAGGTAATCTGGTCACGGGGGTGCATTAGTTGCGTATCAAGTTTTCTCATTTTTGCTAAACTGTAGATGAAAGATGAATTTCCTAAAGTTCAGGGAAAGAAGCAGGAATTTTTAGTTTCAAACAGAAGGTTGACATCATTGAGTGGCTGTTTAGCCGTATTCGTTTGATGAAGATAAATAAAGATCATCACTGACAGAACTTATTCCTGTACCCGGGGGGGGAATCGAACCCCCACTCTGTTGCCAGAACTGGATTTTGAATCCAGCGCGTCTACCTATTCCGCCACCCGGGCCTTTCCATTTGGTAAAATGGTGTGCAAAGCTAATTATTTCATTGAAAATGTCAAAATTCTAATTAACTCAATTCATATTTTTTTAAGCAGTCCCCTTAAGTAATTTTTGCCGGTTGTGCTTTTAAAATACTTCTCCCGCTCACGTGCTTCAACACGGGTTGAAAATTCTTCCTTATAAATTAGTTTAAACGGACGATAGGGTTTGGTGGTACGCTCATATCCTGAATTATGGGCATGTATGCGTTTTTCCAAATCCGAACTTAACCCAACATAAATGTAATTCCGGATTTCACTTGACAGGGCATATACATAATACATCCAGGATTTGTTTACTGTGAACAAAAGATTGATTAATATTCCTTTCGAACTCCCACTCTGCAACATTGGAACAGACAATTTAACATTCGTATATATTTTCCACTGGAACTCACCGTATCTTTACATTGTTATTTTTTCATTTCTAAATAAGTGCAAATTCAGCGTCAAAGGGTATTGATTTGACATTAACCAAAGCTTATCTTTGCAATATAAACAATCGTCTATGGAGAAAAATGATACCAAACTTCGGGAACATCTGGCCAATGAACGGACTTTCCTCGCATGGGTAAGAACCTCCGTGGCATTAATCGGTCTTGGATTTGTAATTGTGAAATTTGCCTTGTTTCTAAAGGAAATTTCACTGCTCTTTCATGAGCAGGTAATTCCTGATTCAGAAGGATTTTCTGCTGTTATTGGTGTTGTAATTGTCGTTTTAGGTGTAGCATTACCACCGTTTGCATATTATCAGTATAAAAAAGTTGAGAAACAGATCAACAGGCAATCGTATAAATCTTCATCATTGCTTTCAGGGATGCTTACCCTTGCAATTCTTGCAGGTGGAATTTTACTTATCCTGCACCTTATTACAAACATTAACATATAATTACCAGAGCATCCGGGTAAAAGAATCATCTGGTTTGATTATTTTAGGACCAATAATTCAGGGGTATAAAATGGATCGACAGGCTGATCATATTCTTTTTGAAAAAATCAGGGAAGGCGACGAGAAGGCATTTGAGGCACTTTTCAGTGCATATTACTTTATTCTGTGTCTTTATGCCACCAGATTGACAAAAGATGCCACTGCGGCCGAAGAAATCGTTCAGGAGCTATTTGTTACATTGTGGGAGAGAAGAACTAAAATAAATATTGAATCGTCAGTTAAAAATTATTTGTATCGTTCGGTAAAAAACCGATGTCTGAATTATTTGAAGCACTTAAAAATTGAAGAAATACATAACCAAAAAATCCAAAAAGAAAAAAAATCCAATATAGATGAGGATTTTGAATATCATGGGGAACTTCTCCAAAAAATTGAAGAAAGCATCGCTTCATTGCCCGAAAAAAGGAGAGAAATATTCAGGTTAAGCCGTCAGGAAGGCTTAAAATACAGGGAAATTTCAGAAAAATTAAATATTTCGATGAAAACGGTTGAAACTCAAATAGGACTTGCCATAAAAATGCTACGGGAAAAACTCAGGGACTTCCTACCTTTTTTTTAGTTCTCAATCAGAAATTTTTATTAACAAGGCTTCAGGGTAACATGGTTCTTAGTTGTCATTACAGCAGATGAAAGCAAATAATTCAATTAAAAAACCAGGTTGGGAGCTGATTGGCAAATATGTCTTCAGAGAAGCCAGCCAGGCTGAAACCAGGCGAGTGGAAGCCTGGGCCACAGCTACAGAGCAAAACCTGAAAGAACTGGAACAAATTAAATTTCTTGTCCAAAAAACCAATGAATTGTATCAGCAGAAAAATTTTGATACAAATTTGGCATGGAGTAAAGTAAAAAAACGTATAAAACATGAAAGCTCCATTTCCAGGTTTTCCGGAATAAAAATAAAAGCTGCAAGCTTCTTTTTTAAATATGCTGCATCCATACTCCTGTTTATTCTATTGGGAATATCAGGATATTACATTATCAGAGAAAATTCAGGCTACTCAAGTTATACTGAAATTGTTTCTGGCGAAAAGCAGGTGATAAACGATCATATTCTTCCAGATGGTTCGGTGGTTACGCTAAATGAAAATTCACACCTGCTGTTTCCTGCCAGGTTTAAAAAAAATCAACGTGAGGTACGGATTACCGGCGAGGTATTCTTTGATGTAACACACGATCCCAACAATCCTTTCATTATTGACGCAGGGACAGTTCAGATCAAAGTATTAGGTACTTCATTTAATGTAAATGCCTACCCGGAGTCAGATTCTGTTGAAATTACAGTTGAATCAGGTACAGTTCAGATAATTTACAGCGAACAAAAAGACCCTGGAATACCATCAAAGCACTTATTGAGTACAGGGGAAAAAGGAATTCTTTCCATTTACGATGGAAAATTCAGAAAAACAATGAAAGCCGATTTGAATTACCTGGCTTGGAAAACAAATTCCCTACATTTTGCAAAAACACCACTGCCTGAGGTTCTCCGTTACCTGAAAAATACTTACCACACAGAAATCCAGCTAAAAAATAAAGAGCTTGAAAATTTGCTTTTAACCGCTCAGTTCGAGGATAAATCACCAGAATTCATTCTTAATGTCATACGTTTAACGTTTGATCTTGAACTTACCAATGAAAATGGTATTTGGTTTTTTTCATCTAAATCGACCAGAAATAAATAAAATAAAGATCATGAAAACAATTGGAATAAAATTAAGATTTGCATTTGCACTAGCATTAACATTATTACTGTTAAAGCCAAATGCAGTGTTTGCCCAACAGCCTGGAAACCAGGCATTGGATCAAAATATCAGCATCTATGCTGAAGATGAACCACTTTCCGATGTCATTGAGAAAATATGTAAGTATCTAAACCTTGATTATTCATACAATTCAAATATTGTTGCAGGCAGAAAGGTTAATTTAAATATTTCAAACAAGCCAATAAAATTCGTACTTGACAAGCTAATGCAGGATTTTTACCTGTTGTTTGAAATTGAGGATAATATCCTTGTTGTGAGAGATTATGTACCACTTGAAAAAAGTATGGAAAATACCAGCCAGTTTCAAAGTGCTAATCGTGGTTTCCTGTTTGATAATCCCCGGGACAAATCCATCACCATAAAATTCAAATCAGCAAGCAACCTGATAATAATACCGGTAACCATTAATGAATCAGATACATTGAATTTTATTCTTGATACGGGTGTCAAATATCCGATAATTACAGAATTACCATTTGTGAACAAACTGAGCTTAAACTACCTGATGCCAATTCAGATACAGGGGCTTGGCGAGGGTGGGGCATTGACAGCCTACCGGTCGGCCAACAATAATATCAGATTAAACGGGCTGACTGCCTGGAACCAGGAAGTTCAAATGATTATTGATGACAGTTTCCAGATTTCCCATATGCTGGGTTTACCGGTCCATGGCCTCATTGGTTTTAATCTTTTTAAAGATTACGTAGTAAGAATTGATTATATAAATGAAAAACTGACACTATACCGTCCCGAGCACCACAAATACCGTGATCGAAAAAAAGACATTATACTTCCTCTGCACCTGGAAGGGAATAAGCCTTTTGTCCGCACCAGCATTGTAACCGATGAGCTTCAGGAAGTTCCTGTAAAACTGCTTGTTGATACAGGTGCCAGTGATGCTCTTTGGTTGTCAAAAAATTCTGATGAACGTATAGGTCTTCCACAAAATCATATTGAAACCTTTCTGGGGAAAGGCCTCAGTGGTGACCTTTTCGGTATGAAAGGCAGGATTGACGGAATTTGGGTAGGACCCCTGATATTGCCCAAGCCCATCGTGGCATTTCCAGATTCAGAAATCATAGAACAACTGATTACTGCCAATGATCGTAATGGGACCCTTGGGGCAGAAATTCTTAGAAGATTTATAGTTACGTTGGATTACCGGAACAACAGACTTACCATGCGGCCTACATCCAGGGTTAAAGAAGATTTCAACTACAATATGAGTGGCATGGAAGTAATGAATCCAATGCCCGGATTGCCAATCTTCACCATAACTAATATCCGCGAAAATTCTCCGGCGTATTTTGCCGGGCTAAAGGAAAACGATCAGATTCTTTCGCTTAACAACAGCAACCATCAATCACTCGAACTAAATGATATCAATCTGTTGTTGCAAAGCAAAGAAAATAAAAAAATTAAAATCAAAGTTTTACGTGATGGGGAAGAATATAAGACTTCATTTGATTTGAAAAAAGTTTTTTAATGCAATTAAAAGCCGTAAAAACAATTATTATCATCCTGTTGTACAGCCTGCATTCAGCAGGGCAACAACAGGATGGTTCTGTTTTTGAGAGGCGCATTACCATTCACTTCGAAAATCAGCCACTTTCAGTGATTCTTGACCAGATAAGCTGGCAGTCCAGGGTGTACTTTTCCTATGATGCTTCACAGATAGAATCTACAAAAGAACATACAATAAAAGCCGTTGATAAATCTCTCTATTGGGTCATGAAACAACTTTTTAACCCGAACGAGTATTTTCTCACAGAAATTGATAATCAAGTTGTTATTTCAAAACAAAGATACGAAGAAAGTAATTTATTCACTTCTGACAGCATTCCTAAAAAGCTTTTTTTCATTACCGGTAAAATTATTGACAGTAAAAAGAAAAATTCTTTACCCTATGCATCAGTTTCAGTACAAAATAAACCTCTTGGAACCATATCCAATGAGGATGGTGATTTTTTACTAAAGCTTCACCCACAATACATAGATGACACATTGATAATTTCAAATCTGGGTTATGCCCGAATGGCTGTTCCTGCCAGTCATTTGCTGGAAGAAGATTTAATCCTGATGGAGCCTGTTTCAATCCGGATTCGTGAAATAAAGGTAACTGCAACCACACCTGAGAAATTGCTGGAAAATATAAGGGCAAATCGTGATAACAATTATACATCATACAGCAAGTTAATGAATGCTTTTTACAGGGAAACCGTTCGACAGGATGGAAATTACATCAATGTTTCTGAAGCAGTGACAGAAATATTAAAAGCTCCCTATAATTCTGCCAGAAACGATCTCACAAGATTAATTAAAGGCAGGCAAAGTCCAGACATCCAGCCTTTAAATTGGATCAATTTTAAATTACAAGGCGGCCCTTTTACAATTACTCAGCTCGATGTGGTTAAAATGATGGAAACATTTATTGATAAAGCGTATGAAGACCATTACAAATATAAAATATCAAAAGTAATATGGTACAATGAAGTTCCTGTTTATGTGCTTGCATTCGAACCGGTACCGGGAATTGATTTTCATGGCTATACAGGCGAAATTTTTGTTCATCGTGAAACATTTGCCGTTGTGTATGCAAGGTACGGCCTAAACCGGGATGGCTTAAAAAAAGCCACTCCAGTGCTTGTAAAGCGTACACCCCCTGGGGTGAAAGCACGACCATCGTTTGTAGAATATCAGGTAAGTTATCAAAAGTACCAAGGCAAATGGCAGCTGGCAACAGCACATGCAAATATTAAATTTAAAATACGAAGCCGAAGTGAGAGAATCAATTCTGAATTTCACAGTGTTTCCGATTTACTGGTTACTGATATCCAACCCACAGTACTCAAAAAATTCAATCGGGATGAATCCTTTTCACACCGGGATATTTTTGTAGAAATGATTGGGAGTTATGACCCGTATTTTTGGGAGAATTACAACATCATTAAACCCGATGAAGATCTCCGGAATGCAATTCAAAAATTTTCAGCAGAAAAATAAAGTTAATCGAGTGCATATTATTTTTTCCAAAATCAAACAAGACCTGATAATACTTAAATTAATCATTCTTATACCGGGCATTCCAAATGGTTTTCAGATGACTTTGGCTTATCCTCAGAACTCAAAAAACTACCGAATCAAAGTATTTTCGTTAATTTTGACCAATATTATATGAAAGCCGAAACAATGGAACAGTTCAGTACAAGACAAAATAAAGTTTCACGATTGGTACAACGTGAGATGTCGGATATTCTTCTTCAGCTAACAAAAACCAAATACCAGGGAAAACTTATAAGTGTAACAATTGTAAGGGTAACAAAAGATATGGGATTGGCACGTATATACCTTAGCATTTATCCTTCAGGTTTCGCAAAGGAAATATTAAGTGATATCCAGTTAAACACCAGGTCAATCAGGGGAGAGCTTGGAAGACGAATTGGAAAAATAGTGCGTGTAATCCCTGAATTAGAGTTTTACATTGATGACAGTCTGGATTATATCGAACATATAGACGATCTTCTCAAAAAATAATATTCCTTTAAGTACGTTTTTGGTAAAAAAGAAATTGAATCTGCCATTATTCATAGCACTCAGGTATTTGTTTTCAAAAAAAAAGCAAAACATTATCAATATTATTTCCGCAATATCTGTAACGGGAATTATTGTTGGTACTATGGCACTTGTTATTGTCCTGTCAGTGTTTAATGGATTTAACAGCTTGATAGAAAGCCTTTTTAGTAATTTTGATCCTGATTTAAAGATTACGGCTTCGCGGGGTAAAATGTTCTCTCCTTCGGAAAGCAACTTTTCCGAGATAAAAAAACTACCAGGTGTGATTCACTATGCAGAAATTATTGAAGAAGTTGCATTGTTGAAATACAACAAACAACAATATGTTGCCACAATTAAAGGAGTGCCAGCCAACTATGCCCGGTATACAAACATTGATACCCTGATTATTGACGGGGCTTTTATGCTGGAAGAGGGAAATATGGATTATGCCGTAGTAGGACAGGGAGTAGCATATAATCTGGGACTGGGATTGTCTTTTGTAGATCCTATTCGTGTATTTGTACCTAAAAAAGGAAGTCAAACTTCAATAAATCCGGCACGTGCCCTCAATTTTGATTATATATTCCCTTCCGGTGTTTTTTCGGTTCTCGAAGAAATTGATTCCAGATACATGATCGTACCATTTAATTTTGCTGCCAGATTGTTTGAAACAGAAGGTGAGATTTCAGCAATAGAATTGGGGCTTGACAAAAATATAAGCACGGGAAGATTACAAAAAAGAATCCAGGATATTTTAGGTGACTCTTTTGAAGTAAAAAATAAATATCAGCAACACGATCTCATTTATAAAACAATGCAATCGGAAAAATGGGCAGCTTATCTAATTTTGGTTTTTATTCTCATAGTAGCTTCCTTTAACATGCTTGGAAGTTTATCGATGCTTATAATCGATAAAAAAGAAGATCTTTTTATATTACGTGGAATGGGAGCCGATTCAAAACTGATACGAAAAATTTTTTTATTTGAGGGCTGGTTAATAACATTTTTTGGCGCTTTAATAGGCACTGTTCTTGGGGTATTTATTTCATGGCTTCAAATTCATTATGAGCTGATAAGTCTTCCTGGTGAAGGTTCATTCATCATTACTGCTTATCCAGTAAAGATTATATTGGCAGATATTTTTATTATTTTGGGCGTTGTATTGGGAATTGGGTTCATTGCTTCCTGGTATCCTGTTCGATTTATTTCCCAACGTTTCATCCAGCACGAAAATTTATAACATTCAGCACACTAACGGTCATTATGCTGATATTCGTTATAATTTGCAGGCAATTTTTGTTTTATTTTGCCTTAAGATTTACCAATTAAATTCATAATCGTGAAAGCACTGGTTAAGAGCAAAGCAGAAAAAGGAATATGGATGATGGATGTACCTGTTCCGGAAGTCGGACCAAATGATGTTTTAATAAAAATTAAAAAAGCTGCTGTTTGCGGCACTGATTTGCATATTTATAAATGGGATGATTGGGCCCGACAAACCATTAAAACCCCGGTAACAATAGGGCATGAATACATGGGCGTTGTTGTTGACACCGGCTCGGAAGTCGATCGGGTGAAGGTAGGGGAGAGGGTTACAGTAGAAGGCCATATATCATGTGGTTTTTGCAGGAATTGCAGGAGAGGAAGGCAACATATTTGCGATCATACCATTGGTATTGGAGTAAACCGTGATGGTGGCTTTGCAGAATTTATTTCTGTGCCGGCAAAAAATGTATTGCACGTAGATGTAAGTATACCAGATGAAATAATGGCTATTATGGATCCGTTGGGTAATGCAACACACACGGCTCTGTCATTTCCGCTTCTGGGAGAGGATATTCTTATTACAGGAATAGGTGGGCCTATTGGTGCAATGGCTGCTGCTATTTGCCGGTTCTCTGGTGCCAGAAATGTAATTGGCACCGATTTAAGTCCTTATCGAAGAGCCCTTGCACGTAAAATGGGAGCAACAAGAGTTATCGACCCTGTGAATGAAAGCATTAGGGAAGCTATGGCTCGTCATAATATGGTTGGAGGTTTCGATATAGGCCTCGAATGTTCAGGTTCTCCTGCTGCTTTTAATGATATGGTGAATCATATGTATAACGGGGGAAAAATAAGCCTGCTTGGTATATTGCCTGGAAATACCCTGATTGATTGGAATAAGGTAATTTTCAAAGGATTAACATTGAAAGGGATTTATGGAAGAGAAATGTATGAAACCTGGTATCAGACTGAGATGATGCTTACTTCGGGTCTTGATATTACTCCAATTATAACACATCGTTTCCATGCCGGGGAATTTCAAAAGGCATTTGAAATTATGGATGAAGGGAATTGTGGTAAAATAATTCTGGAATGGGATTAAATATCATTGTTCCACGTGAAATAACGTTAAATATGGCTTACATTCAAATAGTTTCCAACTTAAACAAAATTTCATATGTCTCGTTTGAAAAAATATAACGTAGCAAAAAAGTGACTGAAAGTGAAAGAAGGATTGGTAATTAAAACAACGGGGAGTTGGTATACAGTAGAAGATGAAAAAGGTGAATTGTATGATTGCAAGGTTAAAGGTAATTTCCGGATAAAAGATATTAAAAGCACAAATCCTGTAGCCGTAGGAGATAAAGTAGCATTTATTATCCATGATGACCAAAAAGATAAGTCAACCAAAACAGGCTGGATAACATCAATAAAAGACAGAATCAATTATATTGTACGCCGGTCACCAAACCTTTCAAAGCAATCACATATTATAGCAGCCAATATAGATCAGGCTGTTCTGGTTGCAACCCTTACTTCGCCTGTTACAACTACTACATTTATTGACCGGTATCTGGCATCAGCTGAAGCATATCGAATACCTGTTCTTATTGTGTTCAATAAAATAGATCTTTACAATGAAGAAGAAAAAGCCCAGTTAAATGAACGCATAACTCTATATAGTGAAATTGGATACAGGTGCCTTTCAGTATCTGCAAAAAATTTTACAGGGATAGAAATATTTAAGGAGGAGTTGAAGGACAAAACCAATGTTATTAATGGTCACAGTGGGGTAGGGAAGTCAACTCTTATCAATTGTATTCAACCGGGATTAAATCTTAAAACCAGGGAAATCTCTGAAATGCATCAGACAGGGAAACATACTACAGCGTATTCTGCACTTTTTAAGTTGTCTTTTGGTGGCTATATAATTGATACACCCGGCATTAAAGGCTTCGGAATGCTTGAAATGGAACCGTGGGAAATATCACATTATTTTCCTGAAATTTTCCGCTTATCAAAGGATTGTCAGTACAGCAACTGTTTTCATACTCATGAACCGGGTTGTGCTGTAAAGAAAGCAGTGGAATCGGGGAAAGTGGCCTATAGCCGGTATATAAGTTATCTTGGCTTGCTTGAGGGGGATGATAAATACCGAAAACCATATTAGATAATCAGAAACGATCGAAATCCTCAACAATTTCCTTACTAACAACACGATTATCAACATAAAAACTGTAACGAGTCCAAATATATCCTATCTACAGGTTTAACCATCTGAATTACAGTGGCTTCTATTTTCATTAAAAGATTCTAACAACAGGGTAATAATAAAACTTAAATGCCACTTTACCTTTAATTTAAATTCTATGTTGTACCTCAGTTACTCTTCAGTATGGAAATAATTATATACAATTTTCCCCTTCGACTTACCAACCATATGTTCAATAGACTCTTTATCAGCGTCTTTAATATTCTTAACAGATTTAAAATTCTTTAAAAGCTTTTTTATTGTTTTATCTCCGATACCCTTAATATTATTTAATTCTGATGTAGTTATTGATTTAGAGCGCTTCGCTCTGTGAAATGAAACTCCAAATCGATGTGCTTCATCTCTTATTTGCTGAATAATTTTTAGGCTCTCAGAATTTTTATTAATATAAATTGGCACAGGATCATCGGGTACATATATTTCTTCCAATTTTTTTGCTATACCTATAATAGCAATTTTACCTCTCAGGTTCAATTTTTCAAGTGCCTTTACAGCAGAAGAAAGTTGACCTTTTCCCCCATCTATGACTATAAGTTGAGGAAGACTTTTCCCTTCATTTATTAACCGGTTATATCTTCTGTAAACTACCTCTTCCATTGAAGCAAAATCATTAGCTCCCGCCACTGTTTTTATATTGTAATGTCTGTACTCCTTCTTCAAAGGTCTCGTATTTTGAAAGACAACACAGGCAGCAACAGGGTTGGTCCCTTGAAGGTTACTATTATCGAAACATTCAATAAGGACAGGCAATACAGGAAGCTGCAAGTCTTTCTGAATTGTCTTTAATATGCGTTCATCTCTTATTTTAGGGTTTTTAAAAACCATCTGTTTGTCCTTTTCAAGGCGGTAATATTTTGCATTTCTTTGCGATAATTCAAGAAGTTTCTTTTTTTCACCTCTGGATGGTACCTTGAATACTATTCCATTCAATTGAATCTTAGGAAGAAAAGGTACTACTATTTCCTTTGCGTTGCTAAATATTTTTTCTCTGATATCGATAATCCCTGCCAACAATAAATCTTCTTCTGTTTCATTCAGGATTTTTTGAATTTCGAGTGTATAGGTTTGAATTATTGCCCCTTTAATGACTTTTAAGTAATTTATGTAAGCGAATTTCTGATCCTGATCTATAGAAAAAATATCTACGTCTGAAATGGTTGGAGATACAATGGTAGATTTACTTTGATATCTTTTAAGGGAATCGTATTTTTCTTTTAATTCCTGTGCCTCTTCAAAGTTCAAAGAATCAGCCATTGTCTTCATACGTTGTTCAAGATGCTTTATAACTTCCGAAATATTTCCTCTGAGTATTTTTGTGATATCTTCTATCCCCTGATTGTATTTTTCAGCAGATATTAAACCTTCACATGGTCCCCTGCAGTTACCAATATGATACTCAAGACATACTTTATATTTACCAGATTCGATATTTTCATTATTTAAATGATAGTTACAGGTTCTTAATTTATATTCCGTCTTAAAAAGTTCAAGTAGGGTTCTTACAGTATAAATTGAAGTATATGGCCCGAAATATCTGGAACCGTCTTTTACCAGATTGCGTGTTTTAAATACGCGAGGAAAAGGTTCATTTTTAATGCAAATCCAGGGAAAACTTTTATCATCCTTAAGCCGGATATTATACCTGGGCTGATATTTTTTTATAAGATTATTTTCCAATAAAAGTGCATCCTGTTCTGTTTCTACAATCAGGTATTTGACATCAGAAATATTACGTACCAAAAGTGCAGTTTTTCTGCTGTCGTGTAACTTTGAGAAATAGGAAGCAACCCTTTTTTTTAGATTCAGAGCTTTTCCAATATAAATAATTTTTCCCTCTGAATCAAAAAACTGGTAGATTCCAGGATCTCCGGGAAGCACGGAAATCAAATTTTTTAAATAATCGATGTTCGGATTTATTGAATTATATCTCACAGACTTTTCTTTTATAACTATTATAGCAGCCTTATGAATCGAAGAAAGAACCTATCCTTGTTAATAAGTAACAAGAATATGAGGATTGTATTGTTGAAGATTCTTTTTATGAAGTGTTTCAATAAATCCCAATTCACAAATGAAGCTAAAATAAATAGTCGAAACTCCTGCTTTCTTCACGAGGTTTAAAACGGCATTGGTAGTTCCACCAGTCGCGAGTAAATCGTCATGAATGAGTACAATATCATTAGGCAATAACGCATCCCGATGGATTTCAATTGAGTCGGTACCGTATTCCAACTGATAAGATTCTGATATTTTTTCAGCTGGAAGCTTACCTTTTTTTCTGACTGGTACAAATCCTGCACCCAATTCACATGCCAGAATCCCACCAAAAATAAAACCTCTGGATTCAATACCTAAAACCTTAGTAATATTCTTACCCTTGAATTTTTCGACGATAATATTAGTTACAAACCTCAATGCATCTTTATCCTTTAATAAAGTTGTGATGTCTTTAAAGTTGATTCCCTTTGTTGGGAAATCAGGAATTTCTCTAATCTTGCTTTTTATATCCATTCTATGATTTTTGAATATTGATGTTTTTGTTCCACGTGAAACAATTACCTTCCGAGCAAAATTAATAAAACATTAATATCGGACGGAGAAACTCCCGATATCCTTTTTGCCTGGCCTATCGTCTTCGGATTAATTTTATCTAATTTTTGTCTTGCTTCTGTAGATATTGATTTCAACTGTTTGTAATTAAACTTATTTTCAATTGCAATATTTTCGAATTTATCCAGTTTCTCAGCTAAAACTTTTTCACGGTTAATGTAGCCTTCATACTTTATAAGTATTTCTGCGCCCTGAATTATTTCTTCCTTTCTCTGATAAGGAACTCTATTGAGAAATGCACGGAAAGGCTCAATATGTTTGATTAAATCAAATATTGAAATCTGAGGCCTTAATATAAGGTCGTACAACTTGACACCCTGCCTTAATTCGGTTGTTCCTTTCATTGTAAGTAACTGATTTACAGCGATTGGCTTAATGCTGCTTTGTTTTGTGAACAGGATAATGTCATTAATAAGTTTTATTTTTTCATGTAATAAATTAATGCGTTCAGGAGAAGCAAGTCCAATTATATTTGATTTTTCAGTTAATCTTATATCCGCATTATCCTGACGTAGTAAAATCCTGAACTCGGCCCGACTGGTAAACATCCTGTAAGGTTCATCCACACCTTTTGTAACCAAATCATCAATCAGAACTCCAATATATGCTTCATCCCTTTTCAGAGTAAACTCATTTGATACGGTATGGCATTTAAGATGAGCATTTATACCAGCTATTAAACCTTGAGCTGCTGCTTCTTCATAACCGGTGGTCCCATTGATTTGACCTGCAAAGTATAAGTTTTTTACAAGTTTGGTTTCCAAGGTGCTGTGAAGTTGAGTAGGATCAAAATAATCGTACTCGATTGCATAGCCTGGTCGAAATATTTTAGCTTTTTCTAATCCAGGTATTTTCTGCATAGCTCTATACTGCACGTCCCACGGTAGTGAGGATGAAAAGCCATTCAGATAATATTCAACGGTGGATGCTCCTTCCGGTTCCAGAAAAAGCTGATGCCTTTCCTTTTCTGAAAAAGTGATCAGTTTAGATTCTATGCTTGGACAATAACGGGGACCAGTACTCTGGATTGTACCATCAAACATTGGTGAGAAGTCAAATCCCTTCTCTAGTTCACGGTGGACATCACTGTTTGTATAAGTGATCCAGCACGACTGCTGTTTAAGTTTTGATTTGGTATCCGGAAGATATGAAAATGAAAAATGATTGTCATCGCCTTTCTGTTCAGTTAGAAGAGAAAAATCAATTGTGCGTCCGTCTATGCGAACAGGGGTTCCTGTTTTAAGCCTGCCGGTTAGAAACCCGGCATCTATAAGCTGTTCAGTAATATTATATGCTGCTGCCTCTCCAATGCGTCCTCCCTTCATCTTTGCAGCTCCCACATGCATAAGGCCGTTTAAAAAAGTACCATTTGTTAAAACAACAGTATTGGATTTAAATTCAACTCCCATTCTTGTTCGGACACCTTTAACCTGATCACCATCAATAACTAGTGAATCAACAGCATCCTGCCATAAATCAAGATTATTTATTGACTCCAGGGTATTTCTCCACAACTCGGTAAAACGCAGTCTGTCGTTTTGGGATCTGGGACTCCACATTGCAGGTCCCTTGGAAAGATTAAGCATTCGAAACTGAATGGTTGTTTTATCCGAAATTATTCCTGAATATCCTCCAAGAGCATCAATCTCCCTAACTATCTGACCTTTTGCAATGCCTCCCATTGCAGGGTTACAAGACATCTGTGCGTATTTGGTCATATCCATTGTTATCAATAAGGTACTTGAACCAAGGTTTGCAGCAGCAGCTGCTGCCTCACACCCTGCATGACCTCCTCCAACAACAATAACATCGTATTTAAAAATCATATGCTTTCCTTATCAAAATCCATTCCTTTCAAATAATAATTTTCTTTTTTACGCATACTAGTTCGTTCTACACTTGTTTTATCATTATACCCAACCAAATGTAATATACCATGAAAAATAACCCTGTACAGTTCTTTTTTAAAGGTAGTACCATATTTATCTGCATTATCTGCAATTCGTTCTATACTTAGAAATAAGTCACCAGAAACCAAAGAATTTTTACAATAATCAAACGTTATTATATCAGTAAAATAATTGTGGTTCAGGTATTCTTCGTTTAATCTAAACAAATAATCATCGTTACAAAAAATAATTGCAATATCCCCTAATTCTTTTTTTTCACTATTAATGATATCCCTTACCTGTTTTTCAAGAATGTCAAGATTTATATTTAATTCCTCTACATTTTCATAATAAACATCTATTCTATTCACGTTAATTCTATTTTTATCTCCACACATCTTCCGCTATCGAGAAAATGCAGATTATTGCAAATTGATTTCATGATATAAATTCCCCTTCCAGTTTCTTTTTTAATGTTTTCATTAACAGTAGGGTCTATTATTTTATTAGGATCGAATCCTTCTCCCTCATCTGAAACTACTATTTTTATATAATTATTGAGACAAATTACTTCTATGGTGACAATTTTGTCGTTTACATTCTTATTACCATGTTCAATGGAATTTATCACAGCCTCAGAAACACACAAAAATACTTTATTAAACTCCTTTTCAGGAAGATCTTCCTCCTTAAAAAGCAGTCTGAGAAAATTTTCAACTTTTATTAATTCAGATTTATCAGACCGTATTGCCAGGATTTCAGGGTAGCTTTTCATCCTTAATCATTTTGGATGTTGTTCATATATTGTTTGTACTTGTTATTATAAAAATTACTCAACTTGTGAGAATTTCTGTTTAAAAATTCAAGGGTAGAATTTCTTTCATTTTTATATTCAAAAAACTGAACAGGATTACTGAAAAAATCTTCAGCAGTTTTACTTTCCCTTTTTTCTTCAAATTCCCGTTCCATTTCAGCTTTTTCTGCCTCAAGTAGTCGTGTAGTAATAAGATTTTGTCTTGCTATCATTTGGGAATTTACATTCTTGTTCATTATTTGACGTCGATTTTGTTCCAGAATATCATCAATCTGCTTTAACGCCTTTTGTGCTTCATTACCCATTCCTCCACTGTTCATCATTTCTCTAAGCATCTGTTGCATCATTTCATGCTGCATCAATGACTGTCCCAACTGTTGATTCATATTTTGCGGTTGCCCGTTTTTCATCTGTTCAATCATTTGCTGTAATTGTTCCTTTATGTTTTCTGATTGCTGTTTTAAAAGATCCATTCCCGGTTTTCCCTGCCCGGGACTGTCACTTTCCTGATCACCTGGCTGAGCATTTGCCATTTGCTGTTCAAGATTTTCCAAAGCCTCATTAAGCAATAAGGCCAGATTATTTGTTGCAGTCATTACATATTGCTGGCTCGATCTTGCATTAGGAAACAACCCTTCGTTCATTTCATATATTGCTTTATCAAGATTCAATCCCATGGTAATCAACTCATTGTTCACTATGCTGTTTATCTGAGGTGTTCGTTTTGCCAAAGCATACAGCGAATCTTTAACAATAAGACTCTGATCCTTAATTCGCTTTTGAACAGTATTTAACTCATTTAAAATAGGATCAATACCATGAATACCTGATAATTCTTTTAACACTTTTTCCTGCTCAAATGAAAGATAAACAAGATTGCTCAAAATTTGTCTGAGGTTCTGTATATTTTCCATATTTTGTTTCCTTGTATTTGAATCAAGCATTTGCTGCATAGCAAATGCTGTATTCTTCATTTTTTCAGAAGTTTCTTTCATACTTTCTCCTGATTTTTGTTGATTTTCGTTTTGTAATGCATCCCGGCTTTTCTCCATGCTTTTCTGAATTTCCTCAATTTCTTCGTTAAAATCATCAAAATTCATTTGTTTTTCAAGTTCATTATTCATTTCAATGGCATCCCGGAGTAATTCTTGAGTATCTTCCATTTCCATCTGATGCTGATCGTGTTTTTCATTAATTTCATCAAAATTTGCATTATCACTTATTTCCTGAGCCATTTGCTGTTCCTCTTCTGCCATTCGATTTATATTATCAATAACATTCTGAAATTTTTGTTCTACCTTCATTTTTTTAAGCATGGCAAGGTTCCTGTCAAGCTGTTTTTGTAAATCTTCGTAGGTAAAATTCATTTGTTCAGTAAGCTGATTAAGCATTTTGCTGTCAAATTCCTTCGCCAGTTTTTGGAATTCCTCCAATAATTTTTTTAATTCTTCTGTAAATACTTCTTCCAGTAATTCTTCTATTTGCTTTTGCTTTTCAATTAATTGTTCATTTTGCTGGTTAAAGGAATTCATGAAATTATTCAACTGTTCATTGTCTTTTTTTATTCTTTCATGCAACTGCTCCAGCTGATTTTGTTTTGTAAGTACATCGTTTACCATTTGAGTTTTTTCCCACTCCGAAACATTGGTGTCCATGTTTTTTAAACGAAGATTCTGTAAATCATTTTGAATTTCCTTAGCAAGTTTTCCACTTTCCTCAAGCATGTTTTCAATCCTTTGAAATTGTTCCGATTCATTTTCGGCTATCTCTTGCCGGTTAGGAAGATGGAAAATATAATTATCAGATGTAGTAGTTTTATAACCATTAATAGCATCGTTATCAGAAACTGAAAAATAATAGGACACAGTTCCTGATGTTATTCCCAGATTTGCAAAATCAAAACTAAAATAGAAATCCTGATCGGTTAAATTTCTTAAAAAGGGGATTGAAACAGTAGAATCAACATTATTAATATTGTAATGAAATTTAAGATTAGAAAATCCATAATCATCTCCTATCTGACCTTTAAAAAAATATCGGGTCATTTTTAGTGAATCTTGCAGGCGCAAAACTTTTATTTCAGGATACGAGTCAGGAATAACATCTACTGAATAAGAAAGAGCCAATTGAGCCTCAGTAAGTTTATTTTTAATATATACATGATAACCTGATGATTTATAAAAATTATGATTCAGCTTAAAAACATTTTCCTCTCTGTCAGCGCCTAAAGATACTGAATCACCCAAATGAAGATAAAGTGTATCAATATCAATTCCTTTATAAACCCATTCCACATTTGTACCATTCGGAACCTGTAAATCACCGATATTTTCATAATTAAGTATCTGAAGTCCGGTATAGACAGGAGGAGTAATAACTACATCAAAATGGTTTATTCCAGGTTTAGGTAAAAGTTCAAGGGAATAAACATCAGAATTATATTTTAAATCTGAAAAATAAAACCTTACTGGATTAATTACCGAAGCCATTTCAAATTCAAATATACCAGGACCATTATTTTTCATCAAATAATTGTTTCCTTCAATATTTATGTAAGTAACCTGAGGGATTTCCACACCCTTAGTTTCCATACGTATTTTATAAGATTCTCCTTTTGTTGCCTTCAATTCCTCATTCAGCAAATAAAAAGCATAAGGTGCAGGTTTTACAAAATGAGTATTGTAATGAATAATACGATTGGGTGCCGTTGTAAAAATAGATTGGTTAATAGCAAACAATAAAAAAGTTATACTTAAACTAGCCAAAAAATAAATTAATATCAATTTCAGGTTCTTATATTGCACTGCCTGACTGAAATCAAATACTTTCAACTCATTAATTTTCTGGTCAATACTTGCTATAACAATTTCTTTCGATGAAATTGTATCATTAATTTCAGATAATTCAATTACATTAATCAACTTATCTTTAATATCACTAAAATGCTTTTGTATAATTACAGAACTGCTTTTAGAATCAATTGGTTTTAAAATTTGCAATAATCGTAATAAAGGAACTATTATAAACTGAATGGTAAGCAAACATCCAAAAACAATAAATCCAAAAAAAAGTATCTTTCGAATATCTGAAGAAAAATAAGTAAAATATTCAGTTACTGAGAAAATTGTAAAAAAAGCCAGTAATAATAAAAAAGTTATAATAATTCCTTTAAGCAGCCTGAATGTATAGTATCTGGCTCTAAAGTGATTAAGCTTATTAACAAGTATGTTGAAATTTTTTGTAATCATTTTCTTAATTTCTTTTATGGCAGCTTATTAAAAGAACTCCTGAATGTTTAGGAATGTTTATAAACCTCTTAAAAAACAAAAATAATCTTTTACATTAATATTTTGATTTATCAGGTTTTAGAAACTATAATAAAAATTTTGAAACAATAAAATATTTAAGCACTAAAGTTCATCTGAAATTTCCACAAGTTATTCACTGGTTAAAAAATTAAATAAAAAGTTGATTTGCTTATAAACAGATGTTGATAAAAAAATTATTCTCCTGAATTTAAAAATATTAATAAGATTTTTGATGTTAGTATTTTGATAGTTTTGTAGTAATTGTTTTGAATAAAATATGAGAAAATTAAATTAACAGCAATCAACAAACTATTATTAGTTGCATTATATTTTATTTTTACAATCAATAATAATATAAAAGAAATAGAGTGTTCAAAATACTTTTAGTTGAAGATAATGTACTAAATCAAAAAGTTGTAAGTTTTCATTTAAAAAAAATGAAATACGATATAATTTGTGTCAATGACTGGCAGGAAGCAATGCAAGAGATAAAAAATAATCCGCCTGATTTAATTCTGATGGATATTATGCTTCCTGAAAAAAATGGCTTTGAAATTACATCTGAAATTAGGGAATACGAAAAGCAAATAGGAAAAAAAGAAAAAACCCCAATTGTGGCGCTTACAGCAAATACCTTAGATAATGATAAAGAAAAATGCATTCTGGCCGGAATGAATGATTATTTGCCAAAACCATTTACTCCATATGAATTGTATGATGTAGTTAAGCGATATACGAAAAAAGATAAATGATTGATAATTTTGATATTAGAGGAGATAATTATCCTGAAACTGATAAAGAACTGGATCAAAAACTACGTCCTCTGCAGTTTAAGGATTTCAGTGGTCAAAAGCAGATTGTTGAAAATTTAAAAATATTTGTAAAAGCGGCTACCATGCGAAATGAGGCACTTGACCATGTTTTGCTTCATGGTCCGCCCGGATTAGGAAAAACTACTCTGTCGCATATTATTGCAAATGAAATGGGCGTCGGTATTAAAATTACTTCAGGACCAGTATTGGATAAGCCGGGTGATCTTGCCGGACTGCTTACCAATCTTGACGAACGGGACGTACTTTTTATTGATGAAATACATCGCTTGTCACCTGTTGTTGAAGAATACCTCTATTCAGCAATGGAAGATTACAGAATTGATATAATGATTGACAAGGGACCCAGTGCACGGTCAATTCAGATCGAACTGAATTCATTTACCCTTATAGGTGCTACAACACGCTCAGGATTGCTTACAGCGCCTTTGAGGGCACGTTTTGGAATTAATTCGCACCTTGAATATTACGATAACGATGTTCTGAAAGAAATAGTTAAACGTTCAGCCTCTATTTTAGGGGTGGAAATCAATAACGAAGCTGCTTCTGAAATAGCAGGCCGTAGCAGGGGTACTCCCCGTATTGTAAATTCACTGCTGCGCAGGGTACGGGATTTTGCACAAGTAAAAGGTACAGGGAAAATTGACATTGATATTACAAAAATTGCTCTCAAGGCTATGAATATTGATATGTATGGTTTAGATGAAATGGATAACCGTATTCTCCTTTGTATTATTGATAAGTTTAAGGGAGGACCGGTCGGTATTTCAACCATTGCTACTGCAGTGAGTGAAGACAGCGGTACCATTGAAGAGGTCTATGAACCTTTCCTTATTAAGGAAGGATTTATAAAACGTACCCCACGAGGCAGGGAAGCAACTGAATTGGCTTACAAGCACCTGGGAAGAATTAACTATGGCGGTCATCTTGAAAATCCTACATTATTCTGATTCTATCAGTTCAATTTCAAATAAGCGGGGCCACCATTTGCCTGTTACAAATAATCGATTATTATTTTGGTCGTAAGCAATACCGTTTAAATAATCAATGGTATCAGAAGGATGAGCGAATAATTTTAATATTCCATCCATGTTAACTTCTGAAAGCACCTTTCCTGTTTCAGGTTCTATTTGTACAATTATATTTGTAGTGTATATATTTGCAAATATAGTTTCATCTATATATTCAAGTTCATTTATATAGTTTACCAGACCCAAATGATTCGCTACCTGTACCTTTTTTACCTCTGTAAAATCTGACGGATTTATCCAGATTAACTCATGAGTTCCATTACTCATGATTAAATTTTGTCCATCATTTGTTAAACCCCATCCTTCCTTCGATCTATAATTGAAGCTGTCAACAACCGAAAAGTCATCAAGATTATAAATAAATCCTTTTTGAGCACGGTATGTAAGCTGATACAGTTTATCATCTAATATGGTTATACCCTCACCAAAATACTTTACATCAAGCAAATGTTTTCTGACAATCTTACCAGATTGAAGATTTACCTTAAATATTCCAGATTTGCCGTGTTCACCAGTGCCTTCGTAAATAAAACCTTCATGAAACTCAAGACCCTGTGTGTAAAATTCTTTATTATGAGGAAAATCCCTTACGGTTTTATAGGTGTATTTTTTTGGTACTACATCTGATAACACTGAAAAGGAGACTGATCGTGTATTGCTTACTTCGTCCGTTTTTGTTGCAACCACATGAAATGTGTTATTACCAAGCTCCTCCAGTCTGATTCCACTAACAGTAAAATCTAAACTTTTACTTTCTTCCAGTAATTTTCCATTGAGAAATAATTTAATATGCTCAATTTCACCGTCCCTGAGTTTTGTCTGAACTTTTACTGCAATGGTTGTTCCTATTTTATAATTATTTGCAGCTGGTTGAATTGTTAGGTTGCTGACAGGCTTACGTGAACGCTTTGATTGATTGGTACAAGAACAGGAAGCAACAATTATGCATAAAAATAAAAGAAACCAGAAAGTTGATTTATTCATTTGACTACTAAATAATTTAAATAAATTTACACAAGATGAAATTACATAAATTATAAAAACTTATCCGAAAAGAGATACTTCATTTATTACCAGTTTTATTTTTCTGTATTTTTTAACCAGTAACATCCGCTGAAAGATAAATGTTTTTTTCTAAAGTCAATAATAAAATGAAGTGTACAAACGGTTTCTACCAAAAGCAAATCAATACTATATTTGTCCTAAATAAATTAAAAAATTGAATCCTTTTAAAAAACTGGCAGGTGATACTGCCATATATGGCATAAGCAGCATAGTAGGCCGATTTTTAAATTGGGGACTGGCCCCTTATTTCACTTTTGTTTTTATTACTGAAGAATTTGCAGTAGTTACCAATTTATATGCCTACGTAGCATTTTTTCTGGTTCTGCTCACTTACGGAATGGAGACGGCCTTTTTCAGATATGCCTCGAAAAGCAAAAATCCGGAAGAAGTTTATTCTACATCGTTTTTTTCATTGTTTTTTACATCAATGCTCTTTGCTGTAATTGTACTAACCTTTAGCAGCTCCATTGCTTCATTTATTGGATATCCTGAATATCCTGAATATATTAAATGGTTAGCCGTTATTTTGAGCATTGATGCTCTGACTGCTATCCCTTTTGCACGTCTTCGTTTAAACAATCGTCCAATAAAATTTGCTTTTATCCGGATTGTAAGTATTGTTTTTAATATTGGTTTTAATTTATTTTTTCTTTCTTTTGCACCAAATTGGCTGGAGAAAAATCCTGATTCAATCATAAGTCTTGTTTATTCAGCAGATACAGGGGTGGGGTATGTATTTATTTCCAATTTACTTGCTTCTTTTATTACCCTGCTCTTGCTGTTACCTGAAATATTTAAAGTTTCTTACCGGTTTAATCAAAAACTGTTGACAACCATGCTTAATTATGCTTTTCCTGTATTAATTGTGGGACTGGCAGGCATGGTAAATCAAAATATTGACAAAATATTAATACCCTTTTTGGTAAGTGAAGACCAAAATCCTATGCATCAATTGGGTGTTTACGGTGCCAATTTTAAACTGGCAGTATTAATGAACATGTTCATTCAGGCTTTCAGATATGCTTTTGAACCATTTTTCTTTTCACGTGGAACATCAAAAAACGACCCACAGATTTATGCAACAGTGATGAACTATTTTGTTGTTTTTGGTTTGCTGATTTTCCTTGGGATGGTATTATACATAGATTTAATCAAAATAATTATCGATCCGGAATACCACGATGGGTTGAAGGTAGTTCCCCTGGTGCTGATGGGTAATTTGTTCTTTGGAATTTATTTTGCTCTTTCACTGTGGTATAAACTTAAAGACATGACCCGTTATGGAGCTTACATCGCATTAATTGGAGCGGCTGTATCTCTTACGCTAAATTTCATTCTTATTCCAGTATGGGGATATATGGGATCGGCTGTAGCTGTTCTTTTTAGCTATTTTGCGATGATGGTTATTTCTTATTTCTTAGGAAGAAAATTTTATCCTGTTCCATATAATTTGAGGCGGATAGGTACCTATTTCTCGATTGTTATTGTGCTTTATATAGTGTCTCTTTTTTCATCTTCCCAACCTTTTTTAATTAGATACACTATAAATACAATATTGCTGATGGTGTTTCTCTTTTCGGTTTATAAAAAGGAAAAATACCAGCTTAAAGGTTTGTTTAAGCAAAAATCCAATAAATAAATGAATTAAATATCAAAATGTATTATTTTTGCCGCGATGAAAGATCTGAAGAAAAAAATCATTGCTCTTGCCAGTGACCATGCAGGATTTGAAAAAAAGCAGATAATTATAAAGTATTTTGAGGAAAATGGAATTCCTTATAAAGACTTTGGCTGTTACTCCAACGAAAGTTGTGATTATCCGGATTTTGCTCATAAAATAGCAAAAGCAATTGATTCAGGTGAATACGAAACAGGTATTACTTTTTGTGGTAGTGGCCAGGGAATTAGTATTACAGCAAACAAACACCAGAATGTTCGCTCAGGATTGTGTTGGAATGCTGAAATTGGTGCTTTGGCAAAAGAGCATAATAATGCTAACATTTGTGCCATACCTGCTCGTTTTGTTTCTGCTGAAGAAACAATTGCTATTGTAAAGGCTTTTTTGAATGCAAATTTTCAGGACGGACGACATTCTGCCAGAATTGCTAAAATTCCTTTGAAATGATTCAGATAAGTTATTCATTTGTATAGAATAAAAATTAAAATTTCTTGATATGCTGTCTAACACGTGTAAATATGCTTTAAGGGCTTTAATCTATCTTGCCAAATTTTCCAAGGAAGAAAAAATGATTGGAATAAAAAAAATTTCAGAGGATTTGAATCTTTCTTCACCTTTTTTGGGGAAGATTCTGCAAAACCTGGTAAAGCAAAAGCTTTTAATTTCTACTAAAGGCCCTAATGGTGGTTTTGCTCTTGCTAAAAATTCTTCTGATATTACTTTGTGGGACATTGTAACTAAAATCGACGGAGAAGAGTTCTTTACTAATTGTCTTATCAGACTTGAACCCTGTCGTACCCACGACGAATCAAAACCGCTTTGCCCGGTGCATGCCCAGTATGATAAACTCAGAACTGAAATTGCAGGTTTTTATCAGGGAACCACCCTTGAAATTGTCGGTCAGGATATAGAAAAATATGAAGACCTGGTGAAGCTTTAACCAGACTGCAGCATCTTATACATATTTTTCGTAACGGGTGCCGGAAATTAAAAAATGGAAAAATAGGACCGATGTCAATATTCCGGCAGTGTTTGCAAGGAAGTCATAAAAATTACTGCTTCTCGATGAAGAAATTATATGTTGTACAGTTTCCAGAATTGCAGATAAAATGATTGAAATAGCCGGTGCGAAAAATAAATGATTTGTTTTCAATTTTTTAAATGGTACAAACAATAACAGGCAAAAAACGAAAAACAATCCAAAATGAACCAGTTTGTCGAAATGGGGAATAGCAAGAAAAGGTTTTTTAGGTAAATTACTAGCTGGAATGAATAATCCGTAACAGATTATGAGCAACCAGATAATGGGTTTAACAAAATAAGTAAACTTCATATAAACGTAAAAAATTTAAAGCGGCAAAGTAACAAAAATCAATGGCAGGAATTTATATTCACGTTCCTTTTTGCCGTCAAAAATGCTATTATTGCGATTTTTACAAGACAATTAACAGCAGCCGGACGGCAAATTTTCTTTCAGCCCTTAAACTTGAAGTGGTAAAAAGAAATGAATATCTTTCAGGAGAACCTATTAAAACTATATATTTCGGTGGAGGAACACCATCGGTTCTTAAGGAAGATGAATTGAAAGACATTTTACTTCATTTGAATAATTATTTTCGGGTAAATGCAAATGCAGAAATCACTCTTGAAGCCAATCCCGATGACCTGACTCCTGCATATCTAAATTCGATAAAAAAGATTGGAATAAACAGATTGAGCATTGGCATACAATCATTTAATGACAGAAACCTGAAAATGATGAATCGCCGGCATACGTCTGTTCAGGCAAAAGATGCAATAGAACTTGCTTTCAAAGCGGGTTTTTCCAACCTGAGCACTGATTTGATTTATGGATTGCCGGGATTAACCAGCCGGCAATGGAAAGAAGACTTGAGGTATCTTTTTCAGCTTCCCATAGTTCATTTATCCGCCTACCATTTAACCTATCATCAGGGAACACCTTTTTTTACCTGGTTAAAAAAGGGTACGCTGAAGGAGCTATCTGAGAATAGTAGCATAAAGCAATTCCACATTTTGCTTGATGAGACTAATCATGCAGGTTTTGAACAGTATGAAATATCGAATTTTGCACGGAATCAAAAATATTCAGAACATAATACAGCATATTGGTTCGGAGAAAAATACCTGGGGCTTGGACCTTCAGCTCATTCATACGATGGCAGCTCCAGACGCTGGAATGTGGCACATCTGGATGCTTATATTACGGGTATTGAAAAGGATGCTTCCTATTTCGGTGAAGAACAATTATCAGAAAATACAAAATACAACGAATTTGTTTTAACCCGCATCCGTACCAGGTGGGGAATTGATCTTTCTGAAATACATTCACGTTTTGGTAGTAAACTTGCAGAATATTTTCAAAGAACCGCAAAAAATTATATCGTCTCAGGCAAATTGAAAGAAGATGATGGAAGATATGTTTTAACCCGTGATGGTCTGTTTGTTTCGGACAACCTGATGGCTGACTTTATGATTATTTAGTTACAATTCAGATCATTGGATGTTCTTCTGATTTGATTAAATAATGTTAATGCTTCTATAGCCGGACGGTGGCTGTTATTAAAAATTCTATCTTAGCGGGTCTTAAAAAAATATAGGGTAAATGGTTGTTAAAATTTTGAATAAATCGAATAATCCGTTACCACATTACAGTACTGAAATGTCGGCAGGGATGGATTTGCGTGCTTATTTGGCTGAACCTGTAGTTCTAAAGCCTTTGGAGAGAAAACTTATTCCCACAGGTCTTTTCATAGAATTGCCCGGAGGATTTGAAGCACAAATAAGGCCCAGAAGCGGATTGGCTATTTCAAAAGGAATTACTGTGTTAAACACTCCTGGTACCATTGATGCTGATTACAGGGGAGAAATCAGGGTTATTCTTATTAACCTTTCGCATGAAGATTTTGTTATTGAAAGCGGTGAACGTATTTGCCAGATGGTGATTGCCTCGCACGAAACTGTGGAATGGAATTTGGTAGAAGAACTGAATGCAACCCACAGAGGTGCAGGTGGCTTTGGGCACACCGGGAAAAATTGAAAATACAATGAACAGAAAAATAATAAAGTGGGTGCTTATAACCCTTTTACCGATATACTTTCTATCTTGCTCGGGATCTAAAAGTATTGCTCAGCAGGATGTCGGATCTGAAATAATTATTGATGAGCAGATGCTAAAACTCGAGGAACAGAAACAAATGGAGTTTGAATACCTGTTTGTTGAAGCCTTGAAGGAAAAAGCTCTTGGAAATTCCCAAAAAGCAATTCAGTATTTATCAGGATGCCTTGAAATAGACCCAAATTCATCTGCGGCTATGTATGAATTGGCTACTATTCATGCTGAAAATAGTGATTTTACCAGTGCATCTCTTATACTGGAAAAAGCTGTTTCTCTCAATCCTGAGAATAAATGGTACAATCTGTTGCTGGCTGAAATTTATCAGCAAATGCGCCGCCTGGAGGATGCTGCTAAAATATACGATAAATTATTGCAGAATGATCCCGAGAACCTGGAATTCATTTATATGAAGGCAATGCTGCACACCAGCTCAGGAGAAATTGAAAAAGCCTTGGAAACATACAGCCAGCTGGAAAGAAAAGTTGGGATGAACGAACAGATTGCGGTTGAAAAACAGCAGCTTTATCTGAAAAGCGGGCAATCGGGGAAGGCAATTGAAGAAATTGAAAAACTTATCAGCTACGATCCGGAGGAGCCCCGTTACTATGGTTTAATGGCCGATCTGTATCAAAGTATGGGAGACTCAGCCAAGGCAATGAAGTATTATCGGAAAATTATGGAATTAGATCCTGGTAATGGCTTTGTTCACTTTTCATTGGCTAATTTTTATTTAAAAAATGGTGACTTGCAGAAGTCATACGAAGAAACAAAAAAAGGTTTTCGAAGTGAAGATGTTGACATTCAAACAAAGCTTCAGTTGTATCTGATGCTGACTGCAAATCCTGCTCAATCAGGTGTTCAAGCCGGGCAGGAGGAAGAGCTGATCAATATTCTTATGGAAATGCACCCGGATGAATACCTTTTGCATACTGTAAGAGCCGAATCACTTTTAAAGAAAGGAAATCTTGAGGAAGCAAGGACCGAACTTCTAAATGCTCTCCAGATGGAGCCAAATGATTATTTGCTGTGGGAACGGGTGCTTTTTATCGACAACGATTTGCAGGAATGGGAAAACCTGCAGAAACACAGCAACCAGGCGATGGAATTGTTTCCTAATCAACCACAGGTTTATTTTTTAAATGCCATTGCTACGGTTCAGCTTGAAAAGTACGATGAAACTATTGCAATTTCCGATGAGGGCCTGATGTATGTAGTTGATAATATAAAGATGGAGAGCCAGTTTATGATGCTTAAAGGCGAAGCATATTATAAAATGGGAAAAATACAACAGGCATTTGAATTTTTTGATGAAACAGTAAAGCTGGATCCGGATAACTACATTGCTCTGAACAATTATGCCTATTATCTTTCACTCGCAGGTGAGAAACTCGATCAGGCAGAACGTATGAGTGGCAGAGTGATAGAAAAATTTCCTGATAACCCCACTTACCTCGATACCTATGCCTGGGTTCTGTTTAAAAAAGGAGAATATAAACTGGCCCGCTTTTATATGGAATCGGCTATTAAAAATGGAGGGGAAGGGAATTCTACATTACTGGAACATTATGGTGATATCCTTTTTAAGCTTCAACAAACCGAGGAAGCAGTAAAATATTGGCAAAAAGCAAAAGAGCTGGGTGAATATTCCGAATTGCTTGAAAAAAAAATTAACAAACGCAGTTATTTCGATTAGCAGATGTTAAAAAGGATGATTACCCAAAGATTTTTAATTCTGTCATTTATTGCTGTCCTGGCGGGGTTGTATTCTTGCCGTACGGCGCGTGATATACCTGCTGCTCGCCTGAAACCCATTCCTGCCGATAAGTTACTGAACCAGGCCAGACAAAATGCCTTTGAATTCAAAGATTTGACTATCCGGCGAATTAATGTTCAGTTTCAGAATGAAGAGAGCAAAACAAGTTTCCGTGCCAGCCTGAGAGCCACAAAAGATGAAAAAATTCTTGCATCTGTAAGTAAGCTGAACATTCCCGTGGGAAGAATACTTCTTACACCTGATAACATAACCTATGTGAATTACATAGATAAAAATTATTTTTACAGTGATTATTCCTATTTGAGTAATCTGTTAAACTTCAACCTAAATTTCGATGTGTTTCAGGCGGTTTTATCAAATCCTGTAAAATCAAATCTGATCGGGTCAGGCAGAGATTACAGAAGATTTGATACCTCGATCGAGGACGGGATGTATGTTCTGCATCAGGTAAATAACCCGAATGTTTTAGTCAATGAGCAAAAGAAGTACTCTGTTAGGAACCACAGAACAAGAGGAGATGATGAAAACAAGGAATTAGTAGTCAGAAAACTGATGTTCAATCCGAAAAATTTTGTTCTTGAAAGAATGATAATGGAAGATACTTCAGAGGACCGGAAGCTTGAAGTTGATTTTAGTGATTTTGTAAAAGTTGACGGTTATGATTACCCCGGGGCCATTGACATGAAAATTTTCTCAGAGAATGAATTAACCGAATTAAATATTAGATTGAGAGGTTTTTCAACCGAGAAAGTAGATTCAGTGGAATTAAATATTCCTGATCGTTACCAGCAGATCCGTATAAGATAAACACCGGAAGCAATAATCCAGAGGTCCCTTTTTTTTTATCTTTGGTTTCAATTCAAATAAATAACGCGAAAAATAGTGGAGTGAAAATACAGGTAGATCTTCAGCATCATTGCTCAATTCCCCGGTGCCTCGTAATTCCGGTACTTGCAGTGGTATTTATTTTTATTCAGGTTTCTCTCCGCGCACAACCGTTATCCGAATTGCAGGAGAGAAAACAAAAAACAATCAAAGAAATTGAACTCACTTCACGTCTGCTGAATCAGGTACAGCAACAGGAAAAAGCATCGGTGAACAGGTTGCAATTAATAAACAACAACATTAATAAGCGTAATCAATTGATTTCAGAGCTTAATACCGAAATCAGGCTTTACCGTGAATCCATTAGCAACAATCAGTTGGTAATTTCTTTGTTGGCCGAAGATTTGGAAAAAATGAAAGCTGAGTATGCACGACTTATCCGGTTGACATATATAAATAATAATTCTGTTAATCCTCTGTTGTTTTTATTATCGGCCGAAAATTTTAACCAGGCCTACCGACGGTTATTGTATATGAAAAGGTATTCATCGGTCAGACTCAGTCAGGCAGAGACTATGAGGCAGTTGCAGTTACTGATGAATGAAAAAGCTGAACAACTGGAAGAACAAAGGCAGGCCCGGGAAAAACTGCTGGCCGATTCGCGTGAGGAAGCCCGTAAACTTACAAACGAACAGAAACAGCAGTCACAGGAAGTGCAAAAATTAAAGAACCAGCAGCGCGATCTGCGTCAGAAGCTGGAACAGCAGCGAAAAATAGAACAACAGCTTGAACGCGAAATTCAAAGTATAATTGAGGAGGAAGCAAGCAGAAAGAGGGCTGCCGGTGAACCTGCCTATGGCCTTACACCAGAACAGAAACTGGTGGGTGATAACTTTGCCCAAAACCGGCTACTACTGCCATGGCCCGTTGAGAGAGGAATTATTACTGAAAAATTTGGTATTCACAGGCATCCTGTGCTCGAAAAAGTGCAGGTACGAAACAATGGAGTTAATATTGCCACCGAACCTGGAGCTAAAGCACGTGCTGTATTTAATGGGGAAGTATCGCGTGTATTTGGGATTACCGGCGGAAACTCGGCGATAATTCTTCGACATGGGAAATACTTGTCAGTTTATTCCAATCTGCGTGAGGTAACTGTGAAAACCGGTGATAAAGTATCTGCGAGGCAACCCATCGGTACAGTTTATACTGATCCCGATGATGGCAATAAAACAATATTAAAATTCCAGATTTGGAATGAAAACCAAAAGCTAAATCCTGAAGAGTGGTTGAGTAAATAGGAATTTATTTACCGTATCACAGCTGATTGTTAAACTTTCTACCGACTCAGATAAAAGTAAAGAACAGACATATCAGGTAAGGAAAAAAACCAGCTAATTCTAAAATAATAAAATCCGAAATAGAAAATCATACTCTTTTAATGGAATTGTATTTTTAAGGTTTACCAGGGATGCGAAGAAGTTAATATAGAAAATACATAGAACTTAAAACTTATTACATTGATTCTTGCAATTCATACTACGTTTCTGTAATCGTCTTAAATGGCAAACCAATGGTTTTCATTTGAGTTCAGTAATAATTAATACATATTTTTATAAAACTTCTAAATTTTTTCCCATAATAATTATAGATGGTGTTTCGGGTCTGTTAATTTCCAGAAAGCTTTTCACTTCACCGAGGGTTGTCCGGTATTTTTTTTGTCCATTTTGTGAAATTCTGCACAGTATCTGCACATGAATCGTTTTCTCAATTCCATAGCTCATCAGGCATTCAGCCAAATCAACCAGATGGCTCAATCCCATGTAAATTATTACAGGAGAGCCGGATTTAAGAACATTTACCACCGACTCTACCTGCGGATATCCGCAATTGTTTTTTCTTCCGGTGTAAAAAAGGATCATATTATTTTTCCCGCGCTGAGTAAGTGGAGTATTAAACAGTGAGACTCCGGCCAGAGCAGCAGTAATACCGGGAATTACCTCAAAGTTTAGCTGGTGCCTGCGGCAAAAGTTAATTTCCTCCACCCCCCGGCTGTATACCATAGGGTCACCTGATTTCAGCCGGACAATCCGTTTGTTTTTTTCAGCCCAGAATAAAAATTGATGATGGATATCGTCCTGTCGTTTCCGGGGGTCCTGTCCATCATTATTTAGTTTACCACAATACACTTTAATGGCCTCAGGTGGTGCCATTTCAAGTAATTCTTCACTAATTAAGGCATCGTATAAAACCACCTGGGCATTTTGCAGCCGGTTCATTGCTTTTACTGTTAACAATTCCGGGTCGCCGGGACCGGCTCCCACTATTGATATCAGATACGATAAGCCCATTCTTCCAGTTCTTTTAAATAGTTCATAAGATTAGGATATTCAAAAGTATATCCCAGTTGTCCGATTAGCTTATCACTGCTGACAATTTTATAATTCCCGGTGCCATTTGTAAATTCCGGAGGTGACACCTTTCGTATCTGGGCTGCTTTAGTATAAAACTCCAGTTTTGTTGGATGATCCGGGCAGCAGGCGTTGAATACTTCTCCCCATCTTTCCTGCACGATGATTTCTGTAATAATTTTTACACAATCGTTTCTATGGATGAGGTTTACCGGGGCTCCTGCATGCACATTCTGTTTTCCGGGTAAGTATTGGGCCGGATTGCGATCGGTACCAATGAGACCCCCAAATCTCACTACAGATGTGGCTACTCCCTTCAAACCAAGCAATCTGTTTTCAGCTTCCAGTAATGCATAGCCCACAGGCTTTTCAGGGAATCCTTCATCCCCTTCCCGCACCGTATCATTGGTATTTCTGTAAACCGATGTTGAGGAAATGAACACTACTTTTGGGATATCTAAATGATGAATGTACTGAATTACCTGATCGATTTGCCTCGGAAACAGCTCCCTGATGTTTTCTTTTCTTTGTGGAGGCAGGGAAATAACGAGTACATCGGTATTGAAGAAGTTCATGTAATCCACTTCAACCGAATCGGGTTCTACTTTAATGTAATAGGTATCAATGCCCAATGTTTCCAGACGATTGCAGCCTACTTGTGATGCGGTCGATCCTTTGACTCCCCAACCTTTGGCAGAGAGGTACAACCCCAGGGCAGTGCCCAGCCAACCACAACCTAATATTGAAATATTTTTACGCATGATGTTTCTGTTTAATAAATTATTGTTAATATCTTTTTTTAATGCTGAAATTCTTTTCCTTCCTTTACTTCAGCAACATAATTGGTACGGATTACAAAATCTCCGAATTTTTCATGCTCATTACGGTTTTCAGCATAATCTTTAAAAATAGGGTGCAACTCTTGCAGGATTTGTTTTTCTGACAGTGTTTCCTTATAAAGCCTGTTTAACCGGTTTCCGTTGAAGCTGCCCCCCAGGTACAAATTGTAATAACCTTGCGATTTTCCTATCAATCCTATTTCAGCAAGTGAAGGCCTCCCGCATCCATTTGGACATCCGGTCATGCGAATAACTATTTCTTCTTTCATCAATCCATATTCTTTTAGCTTTTTTTCCAATTTGGTTATCAGAGAGGGTAAATACCGTTCGGCTTCTGCAAAAGCAAGAGGGCAGGTAGGCAAAGCCACGCATGATATGGAATTTTTACGCATCCCGGAGATGCTGCCTGGTGAAACGTTGTGATTTTTCAAGATGGTGTCGACTTTTGTTTTTACTGTTTCGGAAACTCCTGAAACAATAACATTCTGGTTGCCGGTGAGTATAAAATTTCCGTCGCTGATAAAAGCTATTTCACGCAGGGCACTTTTTAACTGGCTTTTGCCATTGTTTTTTATACGGCCTCCTTCCACAAAATAAGTCAGATGCCACTTGTTGTCGGTTCCTTTCCTCCATCCGTAATTGTCACCATTCCGGGTGAATTTAAAAGGTTTTGCTTTGCTTAGGGAACAGCCGGATTGTTTTTGAAGCTCATTTATAAACCAATCAAGTCCCAGCCGGTCAATAGTATATTTTAAACGAGCCAGCTTTCTGTTTTGACGGTCACCGTTATCGCGCTGGATTATTACTACCTGTTCTGCAATTTTAAGCACCTGTTCCGGCCTGCAGAAGCCTATAATACTACCGGTACGGGGATAAGTTGAAGGCATACCGAAAGTTGAGCCCAGGCCACCACCCACCACCACATTGTAACCCGTTATTTTTTCTTTTTCCACAATGGCAATAAATCCCAGGTCCTGAGAAAAAATATCACAATCATTCTGTGGAGGTACAACAATGCCTATTTTAAATTTACGGGGCAGGTAACGCCGGCCATACAATGGTTCAATTTCTTCCTTGCTTCCGGCCACCAGCTTTTTATCGAGCCAGATTTCATGATAGGCTGTACTCCGTGGAATGAGATGGCTCCCGATTTCAATAGCCAGTCCGATGATTTCAGGATGCAGCGGCGATTCAGCCGGATTGGCATGGCACATTACATTGCGGTTGACATCACCACAGGCAGCTATTGTATCGAGCAGGCTATCATTTATCTGGCGGATAGTTTTTTTTAGGTTTTTCTTTAGTACTCCGTGTAACTGGAAGGTCTGGCGGGTGGTTATCTTTAACGTACTGTTGGCATAATTATCGGCCAACTCATCTATTTTAAGCCATTGCTGCGGGTTGACTAGACCTCCGGGTATGCGTACCCTGATTAAAAATGAATAGGCCGGTTCCAGTTTTTGTTGTTTCCGTTCCTTATCAATGTCACGATCCCATTGCAGATAGGTGCCGTGAAACTTGGATAGCTGGCTGTCGGCAGGGGAGATTGCACCGGTTAACGGATCTGACAGGCTCTTCTCCAGGGTGCCGCGCAGGTAATTACTGTTGTATTTAATTTTCTCAACTTCCGATAATTCTTTCCAGTTTATTTCTTCACTCATGGTTTTCACTGTTAAATTTAATAAACATCATACTGAAATCGTTTCTGGCGTTTCAACTGCTTTACATAGCTTATTGCTTCCTCCTTATTTACACCGCCTTCAGTCCGGATAATTTCCAATAAGGTTTTATTGACATCATTTGCCAGGTTTTTCCGGTCACCACACAAATAGAAGTAGGCCCCTTTCTCGAGCCACTGGAAAATCTCCGTCCGGTGTTCAAACAATTTATGCTGTATGTAAACTTTCTCTTTTTGATCGCGGGAAAAAGCTACTTCCATTTTTTTAAGATGTTTTGTTTTCAGGAGCTTTTGCCATTCAAGCTGGTATAAAAAATCGGATTGAAATCTTCGGTCTCCAAAAAAGAGCCATGAATCTCCATCTACTCCAAGGCTTTCCCGGTGCTGCATAAAGGCGCGATAAGGAGCAATACCCGTACCGGCACCTACCATTATAATGGGCGATCCGTTTGCGGGTAGTCTGAATTTCGGGTTCTTTTCAATATAAACCGGTACTTTATGTCCCTTATCAAGGCAAAGCGACAGGTAGGATGAGCAGGCCCCGGTACGATTCCGGTTTTTCCGCTGATAGCGCACTACCGAAACGGTTAAATGCAATTCCTCTCCAACATTTTCCTGACTTGAAGATATGGAATACAAACGGGGTGGTAACGGCCTTAATATATCTGCCAGATCCTGCGCCTCCCATTCAAAGGGAAAATCTTCCAGCAGGTCGAGTAAATCATTGCCATAAAGATACTCATCAAGCAGATGGTCATTGCCAAGAAGAGTTTCTAATTCATTATTGCCAGTTTTTATAAAATAGCTTTGAATTACTTCACGTGTCAGCAATGTAATTTCCAGGTGGTGTGTGAATGCTTTTTCGATGCTAATTTCACCTGTTTTCAGGGTGATGGTATCAGATGATTTGAATCCAGCCTTTTGAATTATCTGTTCTACCAGCAATGCCGGATTTTGAGTAATAATACCTGCTGCATCACCCGGTTCATAGTTTAACCCCGATCCTTCAAGTGAAAGTTCCAGGTGGTAAACTTCCTTGTCTGAATCCCGTCCCGTAATTTTTACTTTTTCCAGCAGGGTAGCCATGAACGGGTTGTTTCTTGAATAATCAGTAACAATCTTCTTAACTACATCCCTTCCGTTTTTAGTTTTTCCTTTAGCAGGTGCTATTTTCTGTAAAAGTAGGTTCATCCAGGCTTCGGCTTCTTCTTCATAATCTACATCACATTTTATCAGGGGTGTTATGCTTTCTGCTCCAAGCCTGGAAAAAGCAGAATCGATGTCCATTCCTGTCTGGCAAAAATGCTTATATGATTTATCTCCCAGGGCCAGGATTGAATAATTTACATTTTCCATCCGGGTTGCGCGTCCGTTGGTTATAAATTTATGAAAATCTTCAGCCATTGCAGGGGGTTCACCTTCCCCATGTGTACTTACTATAACTGCAATATTATTTTCTTCCTTCAGCTTTCGGGGATTATAATCGTACATACTGACGACGTGTACTTTAATATTCTTTCCTGTGGCTTTCTCTGCAAGTTTTGCAGCCAGGGCTTCTGACCTTCCGGTTTCAGTGCCGAACAATATAGTCAGGTTTGCAGATGTTTCAGCCGGACTGTCAATAGCAGCTATTGCAGTCGTTTCTTTACCATTTGACTGAATACCAGCAAGTCTTCCTTCGAGGTAACCGCTCAACCATAGAATTTGTTCCGGGGTAAGTTCCCGGGTTACCTGCTCCAGCGCCGAGAGCTGACTTGAAGTTAATGGATTCGTTTTTAAGTTCATTGTGTAGAGTTGTTTGTTTTTAAGTGTTTCTCAATATAATTTCTAATCCTGATTGATTCGTAAACATCCTCGCCATTTGAACTCACAGCGATTGAAATATTATTTTCCCTGAATATTGCCGGTGAAATGAATCTGCACATTGCCGGTTTATCGTGAATGTTCACTAAAACGCCTGCTGCCTTGCCATCTTCAGAAATTTTACGGTCGAGTACTTCATTATTGGTGCATGAATACACCAGCAGGTAGTCCTTCAGGAATTTTGGATGGTATTCTGTTTCGTAAAAAACTATACCTTTTTGCCTGATTTCAGTACATATCTTTTTTGCAAGTACTTCTACTTCGGCACCATACCGCTGTAAAATTTCCAACTTCTTTAATGCACTCCGGTCTCCTCCCACAATAAGGATTTTCTCTTCCGAAATGTCTATTGCAATGGGCAAAAAGTTCTTTTTCATTTTTATTCCTGCTCTTTTTCGGTTTCTGTCAATCACTGTTTTTAAATAACCTGTTTAAAAAACAAAGGCCCTTCTGCTGGTTGCAGAAGGGCCTTTGTTTTACAAATAACCCGATTAATGGTAGTTTATATCTCTCCTTCTGCACATAATAATAATGAGCCACACATACATGCCATGTATGCCATTCGGTTCATTTCTATGTGCGAAGAATTTTTCACTACTATATTTAATTACTTTAAAGAGTACTTATTCAATCACAATTCTTAAGTGCAAATGTAAATCAATAATTCAATTCTGAATAAAAAAAAATCACTTTTTTTATTCAGTCTAAATAAATATCGTATACATTAATTTCTCAAGTTTCTGGTTTTCACCACACGGAAATGTTTTGTTTCCATATTAAAAAAATGGTTATGACAGAAAAAAATATCATCCTGAATTTTCATTTTGACATTTTTGTTGTTTCAGTTTACCCGGTCAGCAGTTACAAGTATCAAATAAAGCTATTCACTAACATTAAATTTCTTTTGATTGCAATAGCTTTTTTTCCTTACCAGGTCCATACCTTGTCCAGTATAAATTCGGTATAAATTCAATTTCAGAAGGTGTTGGTATGGTTTTGGAAACTTTCCGATCAGGCATGAATTTGGATAATTCTTGTTATTTTATGTATAAATGAGAAACAATACATGAGAAAACAGTACCCGGCGAATCATACAGGCACCATAAAATTGATCAGGGCAATTATTTTAATTCCCCGATGATTGAATTTTAAAGTTTGGGTAAAATCTGAGGGATATTTTTATTTACGGAGAATCAGGATTTTTATGTCTGGCCATAAACTACAGCCTGTTATTTTGAAATTACATAATATGCAGCCGTAGTAAAGAAATTCCTGAGCCAGGGAATTGAGGCCACCAGTTTTGCCTGTTCCCTGGGTTTAATGCCGAACTTTGTATGGTAATTGGGATTGAAAAGGAACAAGGTTCGTTTTTCGATGGTGTAATTTTCTTTTTTAAGAATTTTTTCAAACCGATCAATTGAAATGCCAGTCTCCTTAATTTCCAGAAGGCCTTCTGTTTTTTTTGGATTTTTTTCTATTTGGTCGAGAATTTTCCTGTAAATGCTTTTGGGAAGCAGGTGGAACCATGGCAGTTTTGAGAGTATTTTATTCCGGCATACCTGCTGATGCCCTCCAAATGGATTTTGCCAGGGTGGGAAAGCCAGGAAAAATTTACCGCCCGGTTTCAGGAATTTTTGTACATAATTCATAAACCGTTCCTGGTTTGGTATGTGTTCAATCACATCGCGCATTAAAATCAGGTCGAATGTTTTACCATTCAGGTCAGCTTTATATATGTCTTCGCATATCAGTACAAGATTTTTTTTGTTTGGATGGTGGGCAAAGTATTCAGATGCCAGTTCTATACGCCCGCATGAAATGTCGATACCTGTGGCTTTGCAGCCTCTGTCAAGGAATGGTTTCAGGTTACCTGCTTCGGCACAGCCGATTTCAAGCACTTCAGTCTGTGGGGTCAACTCCAGCAAATCCGAGAGATAAGGGATAACAAACTTTTCGGTGGTAGCACCCTGTTCGGTAAAATACTGCTCCTTGTTCTGATGACGTTCCTGCATAATTTAAATATTGGCAACACGTCTTAGAGCAGGTGTATCCAGGAATTTGATCTTGCGACCGTGCAGTTCTATAAGGTTGTCCTGCCTGAACTCAGAAAGCAGACGGATGACCGATTCTGTAGCTGTACCTACTATATTTGCCAGCTCTTCACGGGTTAATGATATTTGAAGTGTGTTTTGGTTATCAAGTTCAAAATTCTCCTTCAGTAAAAGCAATACTTCTGCAAGTCGTTCACGAACAGTTTTCTGGGCTATATCTGTGATGTAATCGTTGGCTTCACGTAATTCACGGCATACAATCTGGAGCATGTGGTGCGAAAACTGCCAATTGTTTTTAATTAGAAACAACAGAGTCTGGTATGGGATGTGACATAAGACAGCTTCCTCAATAACCTTTGCCGTAGTACATGCCAATTCCTGGCTCAGCAGGGAGCGATATGCAATAATTTCACCCCTTTTGGCAAAACGGATAATTTGTTCCTTACCATCGATCCCTGTTTTCAAAATTTTCACAATGCCCCGGGTAACGCAGAAGAAACCGGTAAGTCTGCTGCCTTCGCGATAGATTACCGTACCTTTTTTATAAAGTGAACAGGTTTTATCATAATTCAGCTTGTTAAATTCTTCTTCATCAAGCTTCCTGAATAAATTAAATCCGCTTAAATCTGTTTCCTCTTCGGTTGGTCTATTTAATATGCTTCTCATTTTTGAATAATTCTGTCAGTTATACAATCCCTGCTTTCAGTGTTTTATGTTAACAGGGAGGATTTTTAAATCCTCTAAAGATACAATTTCAGTCAATATATTAAAAACAATTTTACGCAGAAGGTCGAATGTAGTATATTTGTTAGGAAAACAAGCTGAAGAGCAACATAAAAAGAACCAGAGATGATACACGAGGTAAACATGTCGTGGACTGATAAAGTGGCTTTTGAAGCCGATATGGACGGTCATAAACTAGTAGTTGACGCGACCGGGGAAGGTGGCGGCAGTGATTTGGGAGTACGGCCCAAGAAGCTGATGCTTGCAGCTCTTGCCGGTTGTACGGGCATTGATGTAATTATGATTCTGAAAAAAATGAAGGTTGAACCTGAGGCATTCAATGTGATAATACAAGCCGATGTTACAGATGATCATCCAAAGCATTATACAAAAATGAAAGTGATTTACCAGTTTAAAGGGAAAAATTTACCTCTGGACAAACTGGAGAAAGCTGTAAAACTCTCAGAAGATAAATATTGTGGAGTGACTGCAGTTTACAGAAAAGCCATGAAACTTGAATCTGAAATCAGCATAATCGATTAAATAATTTTGCCTGTTTTCTTTATCGGAATCATCCATTTAAAATTTGTCTTCCTGCCTAAAACTGTAAATTGGGTGGAATGCTGATGCAATGATCTAATCATAGATAAAACTTAGTATTTCCTGAAAAATTACAGCAAGATAAGACTGTCTAATTCCGTTGATCTATGTTTCTTTTACTCTATTGAACAAATTAAAGACTTTTTTGTATTTAATTGTTGTAAGAATGATTAAAAAATAAAAACAAAAATTGATTACAATGAAAAATACAGGAAAACTTTTGGGAACAGTTGTTTTGACTGCGTTAATGGCCATTCAGGTTATGGCAACGGAATACGTAGTTGATAAATCGAAAAGCACTGTAAAGTGGAATGGTAAAAAAGTAACCGGTGAACATTATGGTACAGTAGACATAAAAAGCGGAACACTGGAAGTTGAAAACAACAAGGTAAAGTCAGGAGCAATCGTGATGGATATGACTTCCATTACGGACGAAGATTTGACTAATGAAGCAATGAACAAGAAGCTTGTCGGGCATCTGAAATCAGATGATTTTTTTTCTGTAGATAATTTTCCCGATTCCAAACTGGAATTGAAGGAAGTGGTTGCTAAATCCGGAAATGAATATACTTTTACAGGAGATCTCACCATCAAAAACATTACCCATCCGGTTACCTTTGATGCAACTGTTGATGTTAAAGACGAGAAATTAAAAGCTAAAGGAGAGGTGGAAGTTGACCGCACACTTTATGATATCAAATTCAGGTCAGGCCGGTTCTTCTCTAACCTGGGGGATAATCTTATTTACGATACATTTACTCTTAATTTCGATATAGAAGCAAATGCATCTGGAGGAACCGTATCAAAAACAGAATAAATTTTAAAATCTATTGCTGACAAAACCCCGGATATTCACCGGGGTTTTGTCGTTAAAAACGCCTGCTATGGATTATATAATTCATGAGGCAAATAAAAGGGGTTTTGCAGATCGCGCCTGGCTTAAATCACATATTATACAACCTGCACATTTGCTGGCAATTGTAGTTCCAATGCATTAATATTCTTTTTTAAACAACCTGTTACCGGTAATTTTCGTAGTAATTTTTATACTTTAGTTTTTAATTCAATTACTTCAATTATGATGAAATCGGTAAATCCTGCTACGGGTGAAACATTGCATGTATATGAATCACACACAGACCAGGGAGTTGAAAAGATTATTAATTCGGTTGATAAGCGCTGGCACCAATGGCAAAATGCTTCTTTTTACCACCGCAGCCAGATGATGCAAAGTCTTGCTGTTTTGCTGAAAAGTAAAAAAGAGGAACTGGCACGGCTAATGGCCCTTGAAATGGGAAAAGTAATTCGGGAGGGCATTGCCGAAATTGAAAAATGTGCATGGGTTTGCGACTATTATGCCAGCAATGCTGAAAGTTTTCTTGAGAATGAAACCATTGCAACTGATTTTTCCAATTCGTTTGTTCACTATCAGCCCCTGGGAACCATATTGGCCATTATGCCGTGGAATTTTCCCTTTTGGCAGGTATTTCGGTTTGCTGCGCCGACGTTAATGGCTGGTAATACGGCTGTATTGAAGCATGCGAGTAATGTGCCCGGTTGTGCATTGGCAATTGAGGATCTGTTTAGGGAGGCTGGTTTTCCGGAGAATGTATTCCGGACTCTGCTTATTGGAAGTCCTCAGGTGGAAAGGGTAATCAGGCATCCTGCCATCAGAGGTGTTAGTCTTACCGGCAGTACGTCCGCAGGAAAAAGTGTGGCAACTGTTGCAGGCAGTGAGTTAAAGAAATGCGTTCTTGAACTGGGAGGGAGCGATCCTTACCTGATTCTGGAAGATGCTGATCTCAGGGCTGCAGCCAAAACCTGTGCAACAGGGCGGCTGGTTAATGCTGGTCAGAGCTGTATAGGAGCAAAACGTTTTATTGTAGTTGAAGATGTTTATTCTGAATTTCTGGAATACTTCACCCAGGAGATGAATGAAGCCACGTTTGGTGATCCCTATGAGCCGGAAGTAACGATGGGGCCGCTTGCCCGTGCCGAACTCCGTGATGATCTCCACCTGCAGGTAGCCAATTCGGTAAAAAAAGGAGCCGAAATTATTCTCGGTGGTGAGAAACCTTTACGTAAAGGAGCGTATTATCCTCCTACTGTTCTTGAGAATGTCAAACCGGGAATGCCTGCGTATGAAGAGGAACTATTCGGCCCTGTAGCATCCGTAATACGAGTAAAGAATGAAAAGGAAGCTGTAAGGGTGGCAAATAAATCGGTATTTGGACTGGGCGCTGCAGTATTTTCAAAAAATATAAACAGGGCACAGCAGATTGCAGAGGTTCAGCTGCAGGCAGGGTGCTGTTTTGTAAACGATTTCGTGAAATCCGATCCCCGGCTTCCTTTTGGTGGAATAAAGGAAAGCGGCTACGGCAGGGAACTTTCGTCTTTTGGCATTAGGGAATTTATGAATGTTAAAACAGTGGCTGTAAAATAATTTAAATTAGTCATGACCCATTTTTAATTTATACATGAAACTGGCTACAGTTGACTAAATAATCAAACTATCGACAGTAATTTGAAGCTTATTTTATCCTTTTAACAAATAAAAACCTGATTTTTTCGATGAAAAGAAAATGCTTAATTCTTTCGAATAATTTCTTCTTTGGATTAAAGTACCCTAAAAGCATTTCTGTTATCTCTTTTTAACTAAGTAATAGACTATAGCAGTAATGATACTGAAAAGGAGTGCAAAGATTGTCCAAAGTAATTTAGCTCCGGTACTCATTCTTTTGTTTACAGCCCATACATCATAAATGACCCAAATAGCACAGATTAATGCAATAATTCCAATTAATGCTTCCATAATAGTAGTGTTGTTTGTGAATTAAAGCATTAATTTACGTTAATTTAACGGGATTTCAAATTTTGGGGCTTACAATTTTATTAATTCAGATAAATTGTCTCAGAAGAAAAACCTGTTTATGATACATGCATATTGTTTTTTCCTTTTGTTTAATGCCTGCCAGATTTTACGTCCAAAGAATTGCCCGATGAAATAGCTGCCCAGCAGAAAAGGGGCCAAAGTCCAGGTTAAATCAAGTCCATGAAAATCGCGAATAAGGATAACCAGTGGAACGGGAGCATGAATGGCAATGAACCAGCAAACGGAAAATTTTTGTAACCCTCCCCGCAGGTATCCAAAGGGCAGGTTCACAATTATTGTAGCCAGGCAGGTATAAAATATCCGCCACTCAAGGCTTAGCATGTTGCTGAATAATATATTTAGCTCAGGAAGCATAACTATTCCGTATTTAGGTTTAAATTAATCCAGTCCATCTCTTTCTTTAGCAGTTTCAATGTTTTGTCCTCATAACTATCCGGTTCCGGAACATAGTTAAATTCCCATGTTGCATTTGACGGAAGGCTTACCAGTATCGATTCAGTATTACCACCCGATTCGATACCGAATTTTGTACCTCTGTCGTATATCAGGTTAAATTCCACATACCTTCCACGACGCAGCGCCTGCCATTTCTTTTCGCGCCCGGAATAATTCTTTTTTGCGTACTTTTTCATAAAATCAGCATAAATCCCCGGATACAATTTAGAAAGGCTTACAGTGAACTGAAACAGTTTTTCAAAATCCTCCTCATTTTGAGGTTTAAGTCTGTCAAAAAAGATACCACCTATTCCACGGGTTTCCTGTCTGTGGGGAAGAAAAAAGTAATCGTCAGCCCATTTTTTGAACGCAGGGTAAAAGCCGGCATCATATTGGTCGCATACATCCTTCAGTGTCTGGTGAAATAATTTAGCATCGGCGGGGTTAATAAAATGTGGTGTGAGGTCTATTCCCCCGCCAAACCAGGCAGTTCCGTTATCGAGAGCAAAATAGCGGACATTCATATGAATGATAGGTACCCATGGGTTTTCGGGATGAATGATGGAGGATATCCCGGTAGCAGCATAAGATTGTGCGCTTTCACCTAAAATACGTTCCATTTTTTGGGAAAAGTTCCCCTTTACAAAGGAGAAATTGACAGCCCCTTTTTCAATTACGGCTCCGTTCTGAATTACAGAAGTATCGCCTGTTCCCAGTTCTGTACTCCACTTATCGCTTGAAAAGACTCCCTTCCCGTCGGCCGCTTCTATGTCCCCGATAATTTCCTGTTGAAGGAGTTGATAGGCCTCTGCTATTTTGTCTATTTTTTGCATTCTCTTTGTTTCTCCGGATAAACCGTTATGCATTTTGGGAACCAGTCATCGTATCTGCCGGGAATTCAGCCTTTATTTTTCTTCTGTTAAACATTTCTTTTCCAGTCGGTATTTTTAACCCAATCGGCCAGGTACTTAGCATTTTCGTATGGAAGTCCCGGAATAAACCCATGGCCCAGATTAAAAATCCAGTTATGATTGCGGCTTCCAAAATCGATGTAACGGTTAAGTTCTTCTTCCATTTCATGTTGACTGGCATAAAGCAAACGCGGATCGATGTTTCCCTGGAGACCTATCTGTGGATTCACCAGCTTTCTGGCTGCCGGCAGTGAGGTTTGCCAGTCGATGCTCAGGTAGTCGCAATGCTCAGGAGTTATCCCGGCAATGCCTGTTCCCAGGCCTTTGGGGAAAAAAATGAAAGGAACATTTTCCTGCCTTACCGTGGCGGCTAGTTTTTTTGTAGCCGGCAGGAATAACTTCTTATAAAGATCGAAAGGCACTAATCCTGCGTGTGTATCGAATAGTTGAAAAACTTCTACTCCATGCTTTATTTGTTCTTTGGCATATACAACAGAGAGTTCGGTAATTTCATCAACCAGCCTTTTAGTAGTTTCAGGTTGTTGGTAGATGAACTTCACCGCATCCGGAAAATCACCCTTGCGGCCCAACCCTTGCAACATAAAGAGCAGAACGGTTAGTGGTGCTCCGCAAAAACCAATGAGTGGAGTATTGGCCGGGCGGGTTTTGATTATTTCATCCACCACATCATATATATAGGTAAGTTTGGATGGATCGGGATTTAGCCCTTCCAGGGGGTTGTTGCGACCAGCCAGCGGGTGTTCGAACACCGGTCCTGAATCGGTAAAGTCGAGACCCATACCCATGGCATAAGGTATGACCAGTATATCGCTAAACAGGATAGCGGCATCCACACCCAAATCGTAAACCGGCAAAAGAGTAACTTCAGCAGCCAGCTTTGGATTTTGCATCATCTGCCAAAAAGTATATTTTTCTTTTATTTTCATGTAGGACGGCAATATACGTCCTGCCTGCCGCATGAACCAAACCGGAGGACGGGAGGTGGTTTTTCCTTTTAATGTTTGCAAAAGAATGGATTCCTGCATGGATTATTTTTTTTTAATTACTTTATTTTTTTCGGGTTGTTGCTTTTCTCTCAGCTTCCTGAGAGATCATTTAAAAGCTTTTAAAAATGCTGCTTATTTTGTTTCCGGCTGGCACAACCGCATTAACTGATATCAGCTATCAATACTCAATGAATTTTTAATTTGTTTATGGCAGTTAAGCTAATTTAGTTTTTTCAAAGCTTCATAGCTTGCTTTTACTGTTTTTTCAATATCTTCTTTGGAATGAGCTGCTGAAACAAATCCTGCCTCAAATTGAGAAGGAGCCAGATATATGCCGTTTCCAAGTGACAACCTGAAATATTCACCAAACCTGTTGGTGTCGCATTTCATTACATCGGCAAAGGAGTTTACACGTTCTTCTTCTGTGAAAAAGAGGGTAAACATTGAGCCCACACGGTTGATGACACCTGTCATCTTAAGCTCTCTCAAATTGTTGCGCAATCCTTCTTCAAGCATTGCAGAAGTTTTCTCCAGGTTTTCGTAGAAATCGGGAGTTTCCTTAAGCAGGTTCAGGGTAGTTATACCGGCAGTCATGGCCAGCGGATTTCCCGAAAGCGTTCCTGCCTGGTATACCGGACCTTTGGGGGCAAGCAAATCCATTATTTCCTGTTTTCCGCCGTAAGCTCCAACAGGTAAACCACCACCAATTATTTTTCCAAAAGTGGTCAAATCAGGCGTAACACCCAGAAGCGCCTGTGCCCCTCCTGTTCCCAGGCGGAAGCCGGTCATCACTTCATCGAAAATCAGCACCGTACCGTTTTCATCACATAATTTGCGCAGACCTTTAATAAAGCTTCTTTCCGGTACGATTACACCCATATTCCCGGTAACCGGTTCGAGAATCACTGCTGCAACCTTGTTTTTGTGTTTGTCGAACAGTTGCTCCACTGAATCCAGATCGTTAAATTGGGCCGTTAAAGTATCACGGGCAGTGCCTTCTGTAACTCCGGGTGTATCGGGAGTCCCAAAGGTTAATGCACCGGAGCCCGCTTTAATCAAAAAACTATCGTTGTGTCCATGATAGCAGCCTTCAAATTTAATTACCAGGTTACGGTTTGTATAACCTCTTGCCAACCTCAGGGCACTCATAGTTGCTTCTGTACCCGAATTTACCATTCGTATGGAATCAATTGACGGTACCAGATGTTTTATCAGTTGCGCCATTTCTGTCTCAGCAAGTGTGGGAGCTCCAAAACTGGTTCCCCGTGCAGCAGTTTGTTGGATGGACTCTACCACTTTGGGATGGGCGTGACCCAAAATCATAGGGCCCCAGGAACCTACATAATCGATATAAATATTTCCATCAATATCTGTCACTTTTGCACCTGCGGCCTGAGAAATAAAAAGGGGATTACCGCCTACGCTTCTGAAAGATCGTACAGGTGAATTAACTCCCCCCGGAATATGCTGCTGTGCTTCCTTAAATGCAGCAAGACTTTTTTGATTGTTCATTTTATATTATATATGTTCTGGTATATAATTTTATACCGGTTGCATTTAATTTTTTAGATGAATACCTACAAATCCTGAATAATTTCCTGAGTATGGTATGAAATTATGATATCAGCACCTGCGCGTTTTAAACCTGTCAGGAGTTCATGCACGATTCGTTTTTCATCTATCCAGCCATTAGCTGCAGCTGCTTTTACCATGGCAAATTCTCCGCTGACGTTGTATGCTGCCACAGGGATATTGAAAGTTGATTTTACACGGTAAATAACATCCATATAATTCAGGGCTGGTTTTACCATAACAATATCGGCACCTTCTTCAATATCAAGTTCAACTTCACGCAAGGCTTCATCGCTGTTGGCCGGATCCATTTGATAAGTTTTTCTGTCGCCAAACTGTGGGGCACTTTCGGCAGCTTCGCGGAAAGGTCCGTAAAAGGCAGATGCATATTTTGCCGAATAAGCCATGATGGGTAGGTTGTAGAACCCTTTTCCGTCGAGTGCATGGCGGATTGCCTGTACACGACCGTCCATCATATCACTGGGAGCAACCATATCGATTCCGGCCTCTGCAAGCGAAACCGACTGCTTTGCCAAAGTTTCCAGTGTCAGGTCATTATGTACATCGCCATCTACTATTGTTCCACAGTGCCCATGCAAGGTATATTCGCAGTTGCAGATGTCTGCAACCAGGAACAGTTCAGGAACTTCTTTTTTCAAGGCCCTGACAGCCTGCTGAACGATTCCATTATGCTGACAGGCCACCTCGCCGGTTTCATCTTTAAGTTCAGGAATGCCAAAAAGAAGTACCGACTGAACACCCAGGTCAAACAGCTCCCTGCCCTTTTTAACCAACTTGTCCACTGATAACTGGGAGTTGCCGGGCATAGAAGAAATAGGGTTGTTAACATTGGTTCCGGGGCAAACAAACAATGGCATCATCAGGTCGTTGCGTGTAAGAATGGTTTCACGTACCATGTTTCGAAGTACAGGTGACTGACGTAACCGACGAAGTCTGACTACGGGAAAAATCATGTTATGAAATTTTTTATAATTCTGAAATATAATAATTTAATATGGAATCAACGATTCCTTTTGCTGAACTATTTTGAGCTGTTACCAAAGGGTAAAAGCCATTTATTTTTGCTTCGCGAGAGGTGACAGGTCCTATGCAAGCCATACGTATATTTTCTTTTGATGCTTCCGGGTATGCTTTTAGAAAATTTTGTATTCCAGATGGGCTTGTAAATAAGATCATATCGTACTTATTCTCTCTTACCCGTTGAATAATATTCACATCCAATTGCTGAGGGGCAACAGTTTCATATACATTAAGACGAATGCATTGAGCAACATCTTTCAGATGGTCCTGGATAACGGTACGGGCAAGATTACCAAGTGGTAAAAGGATCTTCGGCCATGTACCTCCGGTTTTTATGTGTTGTAAAAAAGGTTCGGAAAAATCTTCGGCAGTCAAGCCCGGATTAATAAAGGAAGCCTTATACCCGTATTCCTGAAGTATGTTTTTTGTTTTGGAACCGATAACTGCAAATTGTATTTCTTCAGGAAGTTCATAACTCCCGGTTTGTTCCTTTAATGTTTCAAAAAAAAATTTTACTCCGTTGGGGCTTGTAAAAACAATCCATTGAAATTGTTTCGGGATGGTAAAATATAGTTTTTCTTTTTCAGTAATTTGTGTAGGTTTTATTTCAATAAGGGGTAGTTGAAGGACGGTTGCTCCTTCATAATTGAGCAGCGAAATCAGTTCTTCAGAAGAACCTTCGGGTCGTGTGGAAATAAAAAATTTATCCTGAAGGGGTAGAGTCATAATTTCCTGATTTCTTCCATAATTTTTGCTGCTCCTCTTGCAAGTAAACGTTCTGCAAGTTTTTCGCCAGCTGCTTTGGGGTTTGTTATTGATCCGCTTTCCGTTTCAAGGAGGTATACCATTCCATCCATTGAGGCCACAAAACCTTTCAGAAAGAGGTGGTCTCCTGTAGTTTTTGAAAAGCAGCCAACCGGCACCTGGCATCCACCTTCTATGGCATGCAGAAATCCACGCTCTGCTTCACCTGCAATCCATGTTTCGGTGTGATTCAAAGATTTCAGGTATTCATTTGTGATTGCATCATTAAGCCTGGATTCGATGGCTATAATTCCCTGGCTAACTGCTGGAATAATAACTTCAGGGTTTATGATTTGTGTAATGTACTTATTAAGGCCAAGCCGTTGCAAACCGGCAGCTGCCATAATCATTGCATCACAATAACCCTCCTCCATTTTGCGGATGCGGGTGTTGACATTACCACGGATATCAATAATCTGAAAATTTTTGTTGTAACGTAAAAGGCTGGCTTTGCGGCGCAGGCTTGAGGTGGCAATGACATCATTTGCATTTAATTCTTCCAGCAGTCGTCCATCTTTACTTACCAGGGCATCCCTGAATTCACCCCGTTGAAGCACAGCACCCAGTTTTAGCCCCGCCGGCAGGTTGGTTGGCAGGTCTTTCAGACTATGAACAGCAATATCTATTTTTTCTTCCAGCAGAGCATTTTCAAGCTCTTTAGTAAACAGCCCTTTATCACCAATTTTTGAAAGGGAAACATCCAGTATTTTATCGCCTTTGGTTTGAATTACTACTATTTCAACTTTTAATTCAGGAAATATTTCAATAAGGTTACTTTTAGTAAGTTCTGCCTGGTACAAAGCCAGCTGGCTTCCTCTCGTACCTATTTTTAAAGTATTTTTTTCCATCCAAAAGTTTATAAGTTGTTCATGTTAAACAGTTCATTAACCAATTTCAAAGAATCGGTCTTTTTACCGTTTGCGGTCATCTCCTTCAGATTTTTAATGAACAACCTGGTGTATTTCTGGGTCAGGTGTCTGGAAAACTCATCAATAGCCAGCTTGACTTCTTCTGAACCGGTTTTGTAACCGGAAAGTTCTTCCTTGCTCACCTTAGATATGTTATAAGTAATAGCTTTAATAGCAGGTTTTAATGAACGACTTGCAAACCATTCACTGAAATCGTCAACAATTTCATCAATAATTTTATTTGCTGATGTAATGCATTCCTTCCGTTTTCCCACATTTGAATCAACAACTTCCTGCAAATCATCAATAGTAAAAAGTTCTATGGCCTCCATTTTTTCTATTTCATTTTCAATATTTCTCGGAACTGAAATATCAACAAGCACCTGGTTTTGTTCATTTCTTTTTGCCATTGACCTTTCTATCATTTCACGGGTAACGAGCGGTAAGGGTGATCCTGTGGCAACAATAACAATATCATAGAGATAAAGATGGTTTTCTACCTGATCAAATGGAAGCAGCGTACAGTTATGCTTTGCAGCCAATTTTTCCGCCTTTTCCTGTGTGCGGTTAGTTACGGTAATTTTGGGGTTTCCGTTTTTTTTGAAGTTTTGTAAAACCAAACTTCCTGTTTCCCCTGCTCCAATTAGAAGCACCCGCTTATCCGAAAGATTTTCAAAAAGCCGGGAACATTTTTGAACCGCTGCGCTGCTTATCGAGGTAGTGCCCGTTTTAATTTTAGTTTCGGTACGAACGCGTTTACCGGCTTCAAACGATTTTTGAAACAGACGCATAAGTACTGCATCGGTTAAGGCTGCTTCCGTACAAAACATATAAGCATCTTTGATCTGCCCGATGATTTGATCTTCTCCAACAATCATTGAGTCAATACCTGAGGCTACCTCAAATAAATGCCTCACGGCTTCATCATTTGCCAGACTGTAAAATGAATGCCAATATTTATTTTCAATCCCCTTGAAATGCTTAAGTGCTTTGTAAACCATTTTGGCAGCCAGGGGGAAATCATATTTATTCTGAGAAAAATAAATCTCAGTTCGGTTACAGGTCGATAGGACAACAATATCCGAAATATCTGTTTCCTTTTGAAGGAGCTCTGAAAATGGAATGATTTCCTCTTTTGATAGTGAAAATTGTTCCCTTACATTAACCGTTGAAGTTTTATAACTGATCCCTGTCAGACCTACCATAATTAAGTTCTTTCTATAGAAGTTTAAATGAAAAATGATAATTACGAACAGGATAATGCATTTATATTTATGCAAAAAAACCAGCAATTCAGGTTTTTGTTTAATCCTGTAATCAATTTAATTAAGAAAGAAATGGAGGTGGCCGGCTAAACAGTGCAGTATAAAAACAGTATTGCCGGTATTTATCAGGATGAAAGCCTTTATATTTTAGCTTCTTACGAACTGTAAAATCTTTTTTAGAACCTGGTGGAGAAAAATCAGGATAACAAAAGTTTTGAGAATCATTAAGATACTCTTTAAAAGTTTCTCCAATACCTTCATCTAAAGGTGATTCCAGTGATACTTTAATTCCATCAAATTGAATATCTTCTGAAGAGGTTTTGTTTATCCCTATAATCCAAAAAAAGGCATAGAACACCACCAGGGCGATGTAGGGTAAATGCGTGGTAAATATGCCGAATGTAAACATGTGTTTTCTGATCGTTTTATCAACGCGCTAAAGTATAAAAAATAACTTGTATTACTGTTTAACTTTTTAAAATTTAATCTATAAATAAAAAATATCAATAAGAGGATTATGATATATCAACGATATTAATCTGTAATCCTTCATTTTTTGGAACCTCTTAGTAAAAAAAAATCACACTATCTTTGCCATCCATCTATTGGTTAAATCATTTTAAGATGAGGATAGACAAGCTTTATATTTTATTTATATTTTCACTTATGGGTTCCTGTACAACCAAAATTCCGGCAGATATTATTATTGCCCATGCTTCGGTATATACAATAAATGAAGATTTCGCAAAAGTGGAAAGCTTTGCGGTTACAGATGGAAAGATTGTGGCAATTGGAACCACTGAAGAGATTCTGGCTCAGTATTCTTCTGAAAATATCCTGAATCTGGAAGAGAAATGGGTATATCCCGGATTTAATGATGCCCACTGTCATTTTTCAGGATACGGACAAAATTTGATGCAATATGCCGACTTACGGGGAACTGCCGGACCTGGAGAAGTTTATGAAATGATAGCAGAACATCATTCAAAATTTCAAGGTGAATGGTTATTAGGCCGCAATTGGGATCAGAACGACTGGGAAGGAATGGAATTCCCTGACAGAACGCGGCTGGATGAGCTTTTTCCAACTATTCCGGTTTATCTTGTTCGTGTGGATGGGCATGCCGCCTGGTGTAATTCAAAAGCGCTTGAATTAGCAGGTATAAATTCAGAAACAAAAGTTACAGGTGGTTTGGTGGAAATTAAAAACGGGAAACCCACAGGCATCTTAATTGACAATGCCATGAATCTTGTTTCACGCCTGATACCTTCGGTTTCCATGGAGCAGCAGAAACTCGGTCTTCTGGAAGCCCAAAAGAATTGTTTTGCAGTCGGACTCACATCGGTGACTGATTGTGGCCTGGATAAAAGTACTGTATTACTTATTGAAGAAATGCAAAGCAGGAATGAATTAAAGATGCGTATTAATGCAATGCTCAATCCAACAAAGGATAATTTTTCTTTTTTTGTGAAGAACGGACCGAAAAAGAGTGAACGGCTGGTGGTAAATACCATAAAAATTTATGCTGATGGGGCTTTGGGTTCCAGAGGAGCATTGCTGCTGGAGGATTATTCGGATGATGCAGGTAACCGTGGGCTGCAAATCGAACCTCAAGAGTATTATGATACAATTTGCCAGTTGGCATATGATAATAATTTTATAGTAGCCACGCATGCTATAGGCGACGGAGGCAATCGACTTGTACTTGGTACATATGGAAAATATCTGAAAGGCAAAAATGACCGGCGCTGGCGTATAGAGCATGCTCAGGTAATTCATCCCGATGATTTTCAAAAATTCGCCGATTATTCTATAATACCTTCCATACAGGCAACACATTGTACTTCGGATATGAACTGGGCAGGCGACAGGTTGGGTAAAGAAAGGCTGCAGGGCGCATATGCCTACCAAAATCTGTTGCAGCAAAACGGTTGGCTGCCAAATGGAACTGATTTTCCTGTAGAATATATTCATCCGTTGTATACGTTTTATGCTTCGGTATTCCGTACCGACCACAATGGAATACCTGAAGGAGGATGGCAGCCGGAGGAAAGCCTTTCGCGCGAGCAGGCATTACGTTCCATTACCTGCTGGGCAGCCAAAGCTTCCTTTGAGGAAAAGGAAAAAGGTAGCATTGAACCTGGTAAATATGCTGATTTTGTGATTCTTGATACTGATTTGATAACTGCCAAACCGGATGAGGTTTTAAAAGCCAGAGTTGAAAGCACCTGGATTGCAGGAGAGAAAGTTTTTGACAACTATTAGTAAGATTCTTATTACGTATTAATTAGCTAATTTTCAAGCGATATTCTAAAACTGCAAATAACAATAGTAATTGCTGAACTACTAAGATATTTATGGCCACTTTTCTTTTTAACGAAATAATTTTTGGTCCTGTAAAAAGCCGGCGTCTGGGAGTTTCACTGGGAGTTAATCTGCTTCCGGTAAATGTAAAGGTGTGTTCATTCGATTGTATTTACTGCGAATGTGGCTTTACTCCCAAAAAATATCCCCAAAAAACGGTACTTCCCTCCCGTATCGAAGTCAGGCAGAAACTTGAACAAAAACTACAGGGGATGGTTGGTGAAAACCTGCTACCCGATGTAATCACCTTTGCTGGAAATGGGGAGCCTACCCTGCACCCTGATTTTGCAGGAATCATAAAAGATACTGTTGAATTGCGCAATTCACTGACACCCGCTGCCCGCATAGCTGTTTTATCCAATGCCTCCATGCTGCATAAACCTGAAGTGTTTAATGCACTTTTAACCATAGATGACAATATTCAAAAACTTGATTCAGCATTCGAGGAAACTCTGACTTTGCTTGATTGCCCGCGTGGAAACTTTAACCTGCACAAGGTGGTTGATCAGCTGGTCAGGTTCAATAGGAAAGTAATTGTTCAGACTCTGTTCGTGAAAGGCAGCTTTAAAGGTCAGCCTGTAGATAACTCCACCGACAGGGAAGTTGAAGCCTGGCTGAAGTTGCTTAAAAAAATTAATCCTGAGAAAGTTATGATTTATACTATTGCTCGTGATACCCCTGTCAATACTCTTGAAAAAATTTCGCCGGGGAAATTGAATGCAATTGCTAAACGGGTGAATGATTGTGGACTGGAGGTTCAGATTTCTTATTAATTTTCAATGTTGTACGGTAAAATAATATTCCGTCCCGATGGGACTTTGGGGTAATCGTAATTAGTATTCCACCAACATTTCATCCCTAACGGGACAGTAAGTATACGGATTTAACATGGTTAGTATCAAAGTTAACTCCTATTGTTCCTTAGGAAAGTAACAATACCAGCTTGTTCATAGTTTTTCTTTAATTTTTACCGGACACCAATGATTTATTTTATGTAAAAATTGCTCAAAAGGCAGAATGCAGCAAGTCGCGTTATATTGCTGATTTGTAATTCTCTCTGTGATTAAAGAATCAATTACAGATCAGTCCGGTACCATTCAGAAGTCCGGCCTAATAATCTGATTCCAGCAACATAACCTTTCAGCTTCAGCAGTTCATCATTTTCCAGCCATGAATAACAATCGTATGTGTTACCTGTTTTGGGATCGTAAATTTTTCCGTTTGTCCATTCCTTCTTTTTTGAATCGTATTCAAAACCATTCAGGATTTGCAGTCCTACCAATGAACGATTGCGTAACTTTTCATCAGGGTTTTTATCATCTTTTGGCGGTTTACCATTTTCGTACTTCTCAGGAATCATATAAACGATGGTTCCAATGTATTTGCCATCCTTCATTTCCACTTTTATTTTTGAAGTTTTTTCATCATTCCACCAGATGCCTTTTATTCTGTCTGCTTCCTGAGCAATCCCGGCAAATCCATATATGCCAAGAATTAAAAGTATTGCCAGTTGTTTCATAAATATCAAATTGATTATTAAATTTATAAATCTTAAAAGTAGGATTTTTAAATTGATCAAAATGTACACTTACTAATTTTTTCAGACTGAACAATATACAATTATGAAACTTTTTTTGCGTCCCCTATTGGCAATTGTATTGCTGCTCTTAATTCTATTCATTGCCGGTTATATTTTATTGATACATATTCGGACACATTCCCTTCCTGAATATTCGGAAGATATTCGTATTCCTGGTCTGACAGAGGAAGTTGTAATAGTAAGAGACTCCTTTGCCATTCCTCATATCTATGCCCGCAATGAATCCGATTTGTATAAAGCTGTTGGTTTTTCAATGGCACAGGATCGCTTGTGGCAAATGGATTTGCTTCGAAGGGTAACTCAGGGAAGGATTTCTGAAGTGATGGGAAAAGATCAGCTGGATACTGATATGTTTATGCGCGCTTTGCGCATACAGGAGAAATCAGAAAGAGTTCTTGCCAATACTTCTCCCGAAATTCTGGCTGCTCTTGAATCGTTTTCAGCAGGAGTTAATTTTTATATGAATAACCATCCGCTACCGCCCGAGTTCACAATCCTCAGATACAAACCTGATCCCTGGCAGCCGGTTCATTCTGTTAATCTGATTGGCTATATGTCGTGGGATCTTTCCTCTGGATGGAATCAGGAATATTTGCTCCATCGGCTTTCAGGTGAAGTATCAGCTGATCAACTCCGGCAACTATTGCCCGGTTCTGAAATTCATTCTACTTTCGTATTTCCGGTAGTTTCTGTTACTACCGAAATAAGTGAAACCTTATTGTCAGCCAATGCAGAGTTGGAAAAACTGGGTGCTCAAATTTTTTATGGAAGCAATAACTGGGCTGTAGCGGGCAATAAAAGTAAAACTGGAAAACCTCTTTTGGCAAATGATACTCACCTTGGGTTTAATTCGCCCGGAATATGGTACCAAATGCATCAAGTGGCTGAAGGCAGTCTGAATGTTACCGGACTGGTGCTGCCGGGCCAGCCGTTTGTAATATGCGGCCATAACGATTCCATTGCCTGGGGGCTGACAAATGTATCAATTGACGATCTCGACTTTTATGCTGAAACCCTGAATAAGGATTCTACAAAATACCTGCTTAATGGAAAATGGACAGAGCTACTGGTGAAAGAGGAAATAATTGCTACCCGGAAAGGACAAGATGTGGTTTATCGCCAGAAGTTCACCCATCGCGGACCAATTATAAACCATTTCAAAAATGATCAGGAGACTCCTCTTTCTATCAGGTGGATGGGCAATGAATTGAGCAATGAATTACGGGCTGTTTACCTGCTGAATCGTGCAGCAAACTGGGATGAATTCCGAAATGCAGTATCAACTTTCAGATCAGTGAGCCAAAATATAGTGTATGCCGATTTAAATGGAAATATTGGTTTGCAAACTGCAGCAGGGGTACCAGTGAGGGAAATGGCGGGTATTGGTATTTTTCCCGGTGATACGAGTCTTTATGACTGGAAAGGAATTGTGCCTTTTGATGAACTTCCCTTTGAATATAATCCTGAACGGGGATATGTTTCATCAGCCAATAATAAAACAGTTCAGGAGGATTACCCGCATTATATCGGTACCTGGTTTTCATTGCCTGATCGCATTGATCGCATTCGTGAAATGTTGGAAGAGAAGGAGAAATTTGATGTGGAAGACTTTATACTCATGCAAGGTGATTATAAATCGAAGAAAGCCGAAAGATTTACTCCCCGTTTTATAGATGCTCTGCAATTGGTAGAAGGAGAAATACATAAGGCTGCATTAGCGGAACTGGAGGCGTGGGATTATGTGCTAAACAAGGAAAGTAACGCTGCATCCATATTTGAAATCCTGTTTCGCAAAGTGGGAGAAAATATTATAAAAGATGATTTATCGTCCGAATTGTTTCAGGCATTTATGGGAGAACGTAAATTGTTCGAAAACCTGATGGAAAATGTGGCTGAAGCAAAGGAATCTGCCTGGATTGATAATAAATCAACACCGGAAACTGAAAACTGGGAAGTCATTGTAAATAAGGCGTTTTATGAAACAGTTGATGAACTTAGCCTACAGTTTGGGGAGGATGTTAAAGACTGGGAATGGGGCAGGTTGCATACACTTACTCTAAGGCATCCACTGGGCTCAGTCAATATTTTGAATAAGGCCTTCAGATTCAACAGGGGACCTTACAGCGTTCCGGGGAGCTACCACACGGTATCACCCTATTCCTATTCATACAACAATTTGTATAATGTCAATCATGGTGCATCTCAAAGGTATATATATGACCTGGGAAACTGGAATGCATCAAAAACAGTTATCCCTACAGGTACCAGTGGAATTCCTGCAAGTGATTACTATCTTGATCAGCTTGATATGTATCTTGAGAACAGCTATCATTCCGATTCCTTTACTCCTGATGAAGTTGAAAAGAGTGCCAGGTACAGGATGAAGTTGCTGCCTTAGCAGTTTTTAAATGAAAAAAAAGAGGAAAAATTCAAGGGTTAATAAAAAGAATGATAATATGAACGAAACGAGAAAGGATTTACCACCACCGATATATGTGGTATCAGGAGGTCACGGGATTACAGGAAATCATATTGTTCAATCGATGCTTATTCAGTATCCCAATAACAATATTCCCGTTGTAATTCATGCTGAGATAGATAATGAACAAAAGGTAATAAATGTGGTAGAGAAGGCTAAAGCGGAAAATGCTTTAATCACTCACACTATGATTGACCGGAAACTTAGAGAAATGTTAATCAGTTATTGCGGGATAAATGGTGTACGTAACATTGATTATATGGGAGAGTTGGCTGATTATCTTGACGAGCAGCTTGACATTGAACCTTTGTTGCATCCTGGTCTCTATCGCAAAGCCAATCAAGAGTATTTCGAACGGATTGAAGCCATTGAATTTACTCTTTCACATGACGATGGAATGGGACATGAAAGGCTTCATAAAGCAGAAATCATACTTACAGGTGTTTCACGGGTTGGAAAAACACCATTAAGTGTGTACCTGGCGATGTTTGGCTGGAAGGTAGCAAATGTCCCACTGGTAAAAGGAATTCAACCTCCCAAAGAATTGTTTGAAGTAGATCCGAAGCGCGTGTTTGGATTGCATATTGGAATTCCACAATTAATTTCACACCGGAGAAAAAGAATGGAAAGTTGGATAAATCAACAAAATGAATTGTACATCGATGAAAAATCAGTTAAAGAAGAAATTAAACATTCATTGTTTGTATTTCAACATGCCGGATTTACTGTACTTACGGTGACCAATAAGCCTATAGAAAGCACGGCCAATGAAATCCTAAATCTGATGTCTGATCGTTTTTCTTATCGGGGGAAACGAATTAACACCCCTCATTGAAAGCTATTCAGTATTTTATTTTTTAGAAGATTGGAAAAATTTGCGCAGGAATTTTTTAAACACCGTGTCTTATAACTAACTAAAGAGAACAAAAGGTTGAATGGGAGAGGCAGAAATTATAGATGGTCTTATTAAGAGAAATGAAAAGATTTTCAGAGATTTTGTTGACCAATACCATCAGATGGTAGTAAATACCTGTATTGGTTTTGTTCATTCTGTTGAGGATGCTGAAGATATAGCCCAGGAAGTTTTTATTGAGGTATATCGATCGATACAAAAATTCAGGGGAAGCTCAAAATTATCTACATGGCTCTACCGGATTGCAGTAAACCGGTCACTTAATTTTTTAAGAGATAACAGAAAACATTCCTGGTTTCGGTCATTTGATGAAGAGATAAAAACAAAAATAGAAAAGCTGCATCAAACAATTACTGGTAATAATGACAATCCTGAATTTATTCTGGAAAACAAGCAGCGATCTATAGTGCTGCATGAGGCAATCAATTCACTGCCCGAGAACCAGCGGGTAGTCTTTATATTAAATAAATACGAGGATTTGGGAAATAAGGAAATTGCAGAAGTAATGAACCTTTCAGTTTCAGCTGTTGAGTCACTTATTCATCGTGCAAAAAAAAATCTTCAGAAAAAGTTGTATCACTATTATAAAAATAAATGCATCTAAGCGCAGGATTTTTAGGAAATACGTGTCAAATCAATTAAATACTACAAAAATGAATTGCAAAACGCTCCATAAAAAACTGATTTTTTTCATCGAAGGTGATTTGCCTTATGAGGAGATGCAGGAAGCGGAAGCACATCTTGATGAATGTGTTGAATGTGCTGCATTTGCTGAAGAAATGAAGAAAACACTGGAGGTTGTTCAATGGGAAAAACAGATTCCGGGTACACCATTTTTTTATACCAGGCTGAAAGCACGTATGGAAAAAGAACAGGAGGAAACTTTACCGGACAGGAAATCTTTGGTTTGGAACCAAATTATACAACCTGCTATTTTTTCTTTTCTTCTTCTTATAGGCGTTTATACCGGTATAAAAATTGGCAGCCAGGCCAATACCGGATTTTCTTCATCTGTTCATGCTGAAACGGAGCTAATTCCTTTTTTAAACGAAATGGAGGCTGAGCCCCTTGAAACTTTTTTAATGGAATAAAAAATGACAATACGTAATAAATACAGCATGCTGTTATGGGTGATTGTTATTCTTGTGGCCACTAACCTTTCAATGGGTTTTTCTTTTTTATATCACAGGCAGCAGGATAAGAAGCTTATGTACGAAGTAAAGGAAGAAAAATTGGAGGTTCCTGCACAGCAACGTACACGTTTTTTTAGAGAACAGCTGGACCTTGATCCACGGCAAGTGATAATATTCAGGGAATTAAACCGGGAATTTAACCGTACTGCCTGGAATATACAGCATCAATTGTCCAGCTTGAGAATTCAGCTTGTTAATGAACTGGGAGATGAGCAGCCTGATAAAGAAAAACTCAATTCGATAGCAGCAAAAATTGGAGAACTTCATAAACAGTTGAAAAACGAAACAATTGATTACTATATGGCAATGAAGGAAGCTTGTAGTAAGGAACAGAAGGAAAAACTAAATGATATATTTAATGCAATACTTGAAAAGAATGAAGACGTAAGACTTCCCCAGGGAGGTAGGAGATATAGAAACAACAGGTGAATCATACAGATCCCATTTAAATATAAAAATTTTGATTGAGTTAATGGATAAATTAAAAAAACATGAAGTGATGAAAACAAGGAAATTTGTATGGATTTTAATTGCCCTCATAGTAGGTTCAACTACTGTTTTTGCACAAGGTCGCTTCAACCGCAGATGCGTTGTATACAGCAACGCATCTGGTCCGGGAACCTGTTTAACCGTTTTGACTGATTTATCAGAAACCCAGAAAACCGATATATCGGAACTGGAATCTTCGCATCAGCAAGCAATGGCCGAATTACGCATAAAACAACGGTCAACATATGACCTGGTTGAGAAAAATGCTATTCGGGCGGATATGCTTAAAAAAGTTGAAGCACACAGGAATGAAGTGCGTAAACTTCTGACAGAGGAACAGCAAAAGCAGTATGATTTACTGCATGCCCAATATGGATATGGCCGCAGGAACTTAATGGCTGGCCGGCAGGGAGGCCGTTGGCAGAGCGGATATGGACGTCGTGGATTTCGGGGAGGATGGTAGGCCATTCTCATTATAACCAGATACCGGAGGTGCATTTAAAAGCTTTTCCCAGAATACCACCTGACAAAATCTGAAAGGCCTGAAAAGCACCTCCTTTTTTATAATACTTTATGCCAATACTTTTACCCGGCTGGCTGGCGTCAGCTTCAATCGCTGCAAATCAACTCCTGTAATGAGGTTGATTCCTGGTCGCTTCCCCTTCTCAAAACTACCATAGCGATGTTCTGCCCGCAAAGCACGTGCACCATTCAGGCATGCCCATTCAATCAATTCCTGAATTGTAATTTCGGGAAAATGTTTTTGAAGTGTTACCATCTCCTGTAGAATAGAAAGCTGGTGATTGGATGCCAGACTGTCGGTTCCAAGGCAAAGATTTAGATTTTTCTGTTTAAAAAGGGGGACCTGGGGTAGCCGACCTTCAATGTAAAGGTTTGAATTGGGGCATAGCACGAAAAAAGTGTTTTCCTGATTCCGGTGAGTTTTCACTTCTGTGATATCGTCAATCATCGTATACGTGTTGTGAACCAGTAACAACGGATTGCTTATGGGTAAAAAAGGTAAAATCAATTTCAGCACATTTTCCTGCCTTGATTTCCAGTGTGACAAATCAAGCCCAAGGGTCTGATTTAGGTGATGCCAAATTGGTCCACTACAGCTTTTAAATAATTTTTCTTCATCCTGGCTTTCCTGATTGTGAATTGACAGAATGCCATTCGATGTTTGTGCTTTTACTTTTAGTTTTTGAAAAAGAGTTTCAGAAACCGAGTAGGGTGCATGGGGAGTTACAGACGCAGAAAGCCCTGCCCTGAGAAACAATTCTTCAATAAATTCAGCAATCTGGAATGACTTATTTGCCCGTGAGGGGTGAAAACCAAAAGCTTCTGCAAAAGTATGGTAATAAAGTTTGCTCTTTCGTTTTATTTCAAGTGTTGCAGTTGAATTTGAAATATCACCAACGACAACCGTTCCATTTTGTTCCATTTGAAAATCAGCCCTTGCCAGTGCCGATTCATCGGGTTCGGTTTCTTTGTTTCGTAACCTGTGAATTTCACTCAAAAAGTTACCCAGACCAGAATTTTCAGCTATTTTTCCCTTCAGGTGCGAAAGTTCCAGGTGGCAATGGGTATTTACAAATCCCGGAACCAGGATTCCACTGTAATATTCAAGTCTCTCCTGTTCCCGAACTATTCCACTCGTTTCAATAATATCAACGATGGTCCCGTTTTCTTCACATAATAAAATTCCGTTTTTTAGGGGAGGACGATTGCCCGGGAAAATATAGGTTGCTGAAATTTTCCTCACTACTGTCTTCTCCTAATATCCAGTTCCTGCAAATCTTCCTTTCTGCCTGAAAATTCATGCTCTAATTGGGTAAGGTGGTTCATTACCTGTCGATACATTTTTTCAAAACGACGAGGTTGACTGGCATAGAAAATCAATGATTTTTCAAACACAGAATCCTGCACTCCATGTTTCTGGAGTATAGAGTAATAAAAATCAGCAGAACTGCTTTTTCCTACAATTGTATCGCGATGTCTCCGGCTGTTGAAAGCGGCTTCTGCTATATGGGCATCTACCAGAATTTCGACCATCCGGTCTTCCCGAATCAGGTTTTCAGGTTTTTCAACCGGTGGCTTGCTGCAGGCAAAAAATGTAAATACTGCAAAGAATAATATTGTTGTTCCTTTTTTCATATAAATCGGCTGCCAAATTATAAATAGTTTCATAATCAAGCAACAAACGATTGTTAAAAAATCAAATCAGGCACACCTGTTTTCCGTACCTGTGGCTAATTTGTTCTCATTTTCTTCCTCAACTTTATAAACTTTGCAGGATTAATTATTTTCGTATAATGAACAAGTTATCTTTATAGTTCTTTTTGTTGAAATTCATGCATGAAAAAGTTTCCATTACCCTATTTCCCCTGGGTAAAAATGTGATTGCCGACCGTGGCGCTGGTTTAATTGATGTGCTTCATGAATATGGAGTGGAATTTCCCTGTGGTGCTAAAGGGACCTGCGGCAGGTGCAGGGTAAAGGTGCTTGATGGAGAACTGGAGATAGATACAGTGCAGAGGGTGAAACTGAAGGAGCTCGGTTTGGATGACAACTGGCGGTTGGCATGCTTTTGTCATGTTAATTCAGATGTGGTTCTCGAGGTTTTACAGTTTGAAAATATTATTTTGGCTGATAATACCCGTTTCCGGTTCACACCAGGGGAAGGCTATGGAATTGCTGTTGATTTAGGAACTACCACCATTGTTGCCCAGTTAATTGATTTAAAAACTTCGTCTGTTCTGGATGCAGTTCCTGCATTAAATCCCCAGGTTAAATTTGGATCCGATCTTATCTCCCGCATTCAAAATTGCCTGGATGGGAATCAAATGAAAATGCAGAAATTAATACATCATAAAATCGGGGAGATGATAAGAACAATTTTGGATAAATATCCGGTTGATGTTTCAAAAGTTGTCATAGTTGGCAATACAGTTATGCATCATATCTTTTCAGGATTGGATGTGCAGCCGCTATCTTTTTATCCGTTTGAATCACCCAACCTTTTTATGCAGCATTTTTCTTATAAAAAGCTACAATGGGAGATGCTTCCCAATGCCAGGATCCGCTTTTTCCCATCTATCGGAAGTTTTATTGGAAGCGATATCTTGGCGGGAATTGCTGCCACCAATATTGCAGAACGTGAAAATTATTCCATTCTGGTCGATCTTGGAACCAATGGTGAAATAGTTCTGGGAAACCATGAGAAAATTATCTGTGCCTCCACAGCTGCCGGGCCTGCATTTGAAGGTGCAAAAATCAGTCAGGGAATGCGTGCAGTTACCGGGGCCATATCATCAATACATGTTGAGAACGATGAACTAAAATGTGATGTTATCGGAAATGTTCCTGCCAGAGGTATTTGTGGCAGCGGGCTGATTGATGCAATAGCCGGCTTAGTGCAGCAGGGGATAATTGGTATGTTTGGAGAAATGAATTCGGATGAAGAAAAAGTTGAACTAACTCCTGGTGTATTTCTGACCCAGCAGGATATCCGTGAGTTTCAACTGGCAAAGGCTGCTATTGCTGCCGGATTACAAATATTGCTTAAGATTGCCGGTATTACGTTTAATGAAGTAGAAAATGTATACTTTGCAGGCGGTTTCGGTAATTTCCTGAACGTGCAAAATGTAATTCAGACCGGTATTATTGAAACTTTAGAGGAGAAAATTGTGAAAATGGGCAATACCTCCTTAATTGGTGCAAAAATGTTTCTGTTTAAGGACGAAAGATTTATTAAAAATATATTGAATAAAACCTGTCATATAAATCTGGAAGGTTATCCCGATTTCCAGGATATATATGTGGATAAAATGTTGTTTTTCAGGTAATTTTTTTTATTTTTTAGAAATAACATTTGTCAAAAATCTCAAAACAATTAATGAAAACGGATTGCAAAACCTTCTTCAATAACAAAACACCATTATACTTTTAGTACATTCTCTCCAATCACAATACTGATTTCTATCTTAAAAACTCTAATAATAAGCTCGGGTTTCTTAGATTTACTTACATCCTGAAAAGTGTTTCCTGTCTTAAAAAGTAAGAAATGAAGTCAGGAGCTACTTAGATTTTTAGTAGATAGCAAACCACATGCAGCGTAAATGTCTTCCCCCCGGGATGCGCGTATGGTTGTTAAAATGCCTTTCTCCTGTTTTCCGGATTGTTTTTTAGATAAAAATATAATTGACACATAAACAGTCAGATACTGATTTGATCTTTGAAAAATGGGTGTCCCATTGTATATT